>NZ_JBHSOZ010000004.1:71736-243233 GCF_042656525.1 Thalassorhabdus alkalitolerans | reverse complement strand
ACTAACTTAACTTACTTTAATAGAAATTAACTGACGTTTGACTTTCATTCGATTTTCAAAGGACAACTTCTTCGCCGTTTTTTGGCGACTTATTCATGGTAACATATCGCCAACACCAAGTCAACAAGTTTTTTTAATTCATTTTCGGTAACTCGCTGTTCTTAAGCGACAATTAACAATTTATCATGCGCTCGCTTAGCTGTCAACACCCTTTTGTAAAAGGATTTTGCTGACTCGCTTGCTTTTAAGCGCGGAATAATAATGTAACATGCTGACACGAAACAGTCAACAAGTTTTTTTATTATTTTTGAAAAGAAATCGCCGCTGCGAATCAGCGACGTTTAATAATATATCACCTATGTAACCTAGCGTCAATCATAAATTATTATCTTTCTTGCAAATGATAGTTTAAGTAAGAGACACCTGGTGTGCTGGAATCTTTCTCAAACTTCTCGATTACCCCATGGTCAGCCAGGTAAGCAATCACCACTTCCAAATCGATAATATACTCCTGTACTTCTCTTTGCCCGGCTAATTCTTCAAAAGTCCATGAACCTGTCCGCTTTTCCATAACAGTCAATAAATGTACGCTTCCTATTTTCAGGTTAGATCGTATCGCAAACTCAATAGCGATCATTAATAATTCCAGTCTTTTTTCAAGAGGCTCTTCACCCAGCACTAATTCCTGATACAATTTATACGTTTCCGGCTCAATATCCCTCACCTGTTCCCAGACAGTAATTTCCGGATATCTCCCTTGTTCTATAATATTCAGACGCGCTAAATGCTGCAGAGCCCGCAGGAAATGATGAAAAGCATCAAGGAAATTCAAGCCGTTATATAGAGATTTCCCATCCTCGAAGTATCGGATAAGCTTAGCAAATTCCACACCTATTTTCTGCTCCTGATCAACAGCATGGAAATTATTTAACCTTTCTCTTAAGGAAGTAACTGCTTCATTTCTATTGAAAAGTATTCTTCCTTTAAAAACCCATTCAATGACTTTTCTATTTGCTCCGGTAATCATCCAATGAAAGATTTCCTTTTCCGTAACGAGATGAAGTGCGACTGATCGGCCATCACAATCATAGTGCTTTACATTTGTCTGGGTTTCCATTTTCACAATGACAACCACTATTACATCAAAGAAGTCTGTAAAAGATTCTTGTGTTTCTTTTTTTCTTACTGACAAGATCCCGAGGGTATCCGGGCTGTTTTCAAATTCTTTATATATATGTTGAAACTTTTCTTCCATCTTTGCTCCCTCCCTTTTCCCCTCTCCTTCTTTCTTCTGCCATTACTTTGTACATAATACTCTTCATGTACTTCTAAAACAAAAGTTCGACACCAATTCATTAATCCCTTTTTCGTTATAAAGGAATGTTTGCTGATCTGTCATGTTCTTGTCATTTCTCCCTTTCCCTGATTATGGTATACTAACTTTTCAGGAGGGTATAAATATGGCAGCAAAAACAACCAGTAAGATTAATAAGATAAGGACATTCGCTCTTGTTCTTGTCTTTGTAGGTATACTTGTGATGTATATTGGCATCTTCTTTCGTACCTCACCCGTTATTATGTCTGTAACAATGATCCTTGGTTTTATTTTTATCCTTGCAAGCAGCGGGGTGTACTTTTGGATTGGCATGATGTCCACCAAAACTGTAACAGTCCAATGCCCTAATTGCGGAAAGACCACAAAAATTCTAGGGCGCGTAGATGCCTGTATGTCTTGTAACGAACCATTAACCCTGGACGCAGAGCTTGAAGGCAAAGAATTCGATTTAAAATATAACAGAAAAAAAAGCTGAGCGCTTCCTACAAGCGCCCAGCTTTTTTAATGCTTCTTTTTCTCCAAACATTCATCACATGTACCATAAATCTCCATTCTATGGCTTTCAATCTGGAATCCTGTTACATGCTCAGCCAGAGTTTCCACTTCATCCAGCCCTGGATAATGAAAATCAACTATTTTTTCGCACTCTTCACAAATAACATGGTAATGTTCAGTGGTTACACAGTCAAACCGGCTGGAAGAGTCTCCATAAGTTAATTCCTTTACGATTCCTACATCTTTAAAGACACGAAGGTTATTATACACTGTAGCTACGCTCATATTTGGAAATTTACCTTCAAGAGCTTTATATATTTCGTCAGCTGTTGGGTGACTCATAGATTCAAATAAATATTCCAATATGGCATGACGTTGCGGGGTCATGCGAACCCTGGTAGTCTTTAATGCATTAACCGCTTGTTGAATGCGTTCAGTTGCCATCGTCATGCACCTCACTTCCATAAAGCAATTCTTTCTTAATAATGGTTATAATTTATTGTATAAGAGATAGACATTTATTGTCAACAAGTACGCTCCCCTTTTCTTCTATTTCCCATGCAATGAAGCAAGGAAATGTGCACCTTCTGAAGCATCGAGCAAAAAGGAGGTAAAGCGGTGGGAATCCGGAGAACTCCTGCCTTTTTTCTGTTCATAAGCTGTGCATATATTCTTCAAGGAAGATTTCAGCTCTTCAACTCCGCTGTCTCTTACTCCAAAGAGAAAGGTTGTGTTGCCACGTTTTAAAAATCCCCCGCTGCTTGATAATTCTGTCATTCGGTATCCTTTTTCCTTCATTTTTGTTTCAATCTCATCCCGGTAAAAACTTTCCACAATACAAATAAACAGTTTCAACAAGCATCCCCCCTAAAGCTTACACTCCTCATTTCACAATAACTACGTCTATATTATAACATTTCTAATTAGATGTTTTCCTACATTGTTATAATTATTATATAAGGAAGAGGCGCTGTTCGTAAGGCAGTTTAATACCCTTTAGACGTATCTACACTGTTAATATATTCTTCTCCTCCGGCAAGAAAGACTTCAAGATTTCTTTTAAAAATTTCCAGAGCCCGGGGATGGTATTGAGGCGAAATTCCCGAAAGATGCGGCGTCACTGTAACCTTTTCCATCTCCCAAAACGGATGATCTTCAGGAAGAGGTTCTTCCTTAAAAACGTCAAGGATAGCATGTGCAAGCTCTCCATTATCAAGCGCATGAATTAATTCCTCTTCCTTCACTGTACTGCCTCGTCCAATATTAATAAAAACGCCTGTTTCTTTCATTTTTTGAAAGAATGAACGGTCTGCCATGTTATGTGTTTCCTCTGTAGCCGGCAGAACAGAAACAACGTAATCCGACACCCTTAAAAGCTGGTCCAACTGGTGATCTGAATAGATATGATCCACATGTTCTACAGGACGTCCGCTGCGGTTATATCCCATAGTTTTCATACCAAACGCTTTCGCAAGCCTGGCTATTTCTCCGCCGATTGCTCCGGGACCCAGGATACCAATAGACTGCTGGTTGATCTCGGTCATTGTAACTTTTCGATCCCATCTTCTTCTTTCTTCATTTTCCCTTACAATAGAGGCTTGTCGTGCGTATTGAAGAATCATAGCCATCGTGTATTCTGCCATAGGCTTTTTATGTATCCCCCTGGCATTTGTAACCATAATACCTTTATCCTGAATCGCTTCAAAAGGCATGAGGTCCATTCCTGCTGAAATCACCATAATCCATTTAAGATTCTTTGCTTCTTTAATTTCCCTGGCAGTAAGATCTTCCCCATAGGTTATGAGTACATCTGCTTCCGGCAATGAAGACCTGGCTTCATCTATATTACCGAAAAAACGAAATTCTGCATGTTGAAAGGACTCTTCAAGATCCTCCCGCAATGCTGTTTTTATCTTTGCTGAAGAAACGATTCTCACGATGAAAATCCTCCTTGCCGATTTTTATCTTAAACTAGATGAGAATTTTTCATTCAATCTCACGCCAGATTTTCTTTAACGTAATTCAGCACTTCCTCAACATGCTCCTTGACTCTCACCTTTCGCCATTCTTTCACTATTTTCCCTTGTTTATCAATCACAAAGGTTGAACGTTCAATTCCCATGTATTCTTTACCAAAATTCTTTTTTAACTTCCAGACTTCATATGCTTCCGCGGCCTTTTTGTCTTCATCAGCTAAAAGTAAAAAGGATAGTCCGTGCTTTTCAATAAATTTCTTGTGCCTCTCCATAGGATCCGGACTAATTCCAAGGACTACAGTATCTGTCTTGTCAAATTCTTCACTGAAGTCTCTAAAGTCACAGGCTTGTGTGGTGCATCCCGGTGTCATGTCTTTAGGGTAAAAATATAACACTACATTCTTCCCTTGAAATTCTGAAAGAGAAACGGTTTCTCCATTACTTGCCGGAAGAGAAAAATCCGGTGCCTGCTGCCCTTCTTTTACAGTCATGATCACATTCCCCCTGTTTCATTTTCTTACGTATTAGAGTAACCAAAGCAAGGAAATTTCACAACTTAAAAGGCCCCCTGCCTTTTATGCTAGAATGTACAAAGAGTATACATAAGGAGTGACATAAATGAATTTCACTAACTCAGAAAACCTATATAAAGAAGCCTGCGAACATATTGTCGGCGGGGTAAACAGCCCCTCTCGTTCTTTTAAAGGTGTTGGCGGCGGCATACCTGTATTTATGGAAAAAGGAAAAGGAGCTTATTTTTATGATGTGGACGGAAACCGGTACATAGATTATTTAGGCGCCTACGGACCTATTATTACCGGACACGCTCACCCTCACATCACGCAAGCCATCACAAAGGCCGCCGAAAACGGGACTTTATACGGGACACCTACAAAGCTTGAAAACCAGTTTGCCAAAATGCTTAAAGAGGCGATTCCTTCTCTTGAAAAAGTACGTTTTGTAAATTCGGGAACAGAGGCAGTCATGACCACGATAAGGGTTGCCAGAGCCTATACAGGAAGAGATAAGATTATTAAGTTTGCAGGATGCTACCACGGGCATTCTGACCTGGTGCTTGTTGCTGCCGGCTCCGGTCCTTCTACTCTGGGTTCACCTGATTCGGCGGGTGTGACAAAGAACATTGCAGAAGAAGTGATCACAGTTCCTTTTAACGATATCGAAGCTTACAAAGAGGCTTTACAGCACTGGGGAGACGAGATCGCGGCTGTGCTTGTAGAGCCAATCGTCGGCAACTTTGGAATTGTTGAACCGAAAGAAGGCTTTCTTCAACAGGTAAATGACCTCACTCACGAAGCAGGGGGGCTCGTTATCTATGATGAAGTTATAACCGCCTTCCGTTTCATGTACGGGGGAGCTCAAAATTATCTTGGAATAGAACCGGACATGACAGCTATGGGCAAAATTATCGGCGGCGGGCTTCCTATCGGGGCATACGGCGGTCGTGTTGATATTATGGAGGAAGTAGCACCACTTGGACCGGCTTATCAGGCTGGGACCATGTCTGGAAACCCGGCTTCTATGAGCGCTGGTATTGCCTGCTTAGAGGTACTCCGCGAGGAGGGAATTTACGAGCGGCTCGACAAGCTTGGCTCCCTGTTGGAAGAAGGGATTCTAAAGGCGGCTGAAAAGCACAATATATCTATACAAATTAACCGGTTAAAGGGCGCCTTAACGGTGTATTTCACAGACAAAAAAGTAACAAACTATGAAGGTGCAGAAAACAGCGACGGGGAATTGTTTGCTTCCTTCTTCAAAGCATTACTCAACCAGGGCATAAACCTTGCACCATCAAAGTATGAAGCATGGTTCCTGACAACAGAACATACAAAAGAGGATATAGAAGAAACAATAGCAGCGGTAGATCAAGCTTTTGAAAAACTCTCTGCCCTATGAGAGCAATCTATTCTTTAATCTTTGCTGCTCTGCCCTCCTAAGCAGAGCAGTTTTTTTTGTAACGTAAATGAAAGTCCTTTAAATATGCTTTCAAGTATCCTTTTAGGGTTGGTTGCCCCTCATCCTCTTTTTTCCTAATAGAACAATACATATTTCTTACCTAAAAAGGGAAAGGGTAAGGAGCATTCTAAAAAGGAGGAGAAATATGCCCTCTATTGAAAGAGAAAATTTAGAACAGCCCATTGAGCTGATTAAAGAAAAATTAATGCCCAGGCTTCCCGGGCCTTTACGTAATAAAGTAGACGAAGAAGTATATCGGCTGGAAGAGCTTTTTCTGCGCTCACGCCCTCCCAGGTTTGCAGTTGTAGGCCGGAGAGGGTCAGGAAAATCGACGCTGCTAAATGCGGTATTCAGTTCCCCAGTAGCAGAGATCGGATCCGTTAAAGCTCAGACAGGCCAAGGAAGCTGGCATATGTACCATCATGAAGAGAAGGATTCAGAAATGGAGGTCCTCGATACAAGAGGGCTTGGGGAAGGATCTGCCCCTGTGGAAGGCGTGCAGGAGGAAGATGCACTCGAAGAAGTCAAATACTCTCTTTTAGAAAAATATCCAGATGCCTTTCTCTTTTTAGTAAAAGCAAAAGAAGTAGACGCAAGAATCCAAGAGGATATTGCCCAGCTGGAAGAGCTAAGAAACTTTGTCCATGCCCATCATGATTACTCTCCCCCTATTATTGGGATTGTAACTCAGGTCGATGAATTAGACCCTATATATGATGCTGAACCTCCTTTCGGTGAAGAAAAGGAAGAACATATCCAAGAGGCTGTAACTCATTTAGACAATCATCTAAAAAACTCCCTTCCACAGATTGCGGGCACCATTCCGGTATGCGCCTATCTTGCCTTTAAGGATGAAGAGATAGTATATGACCGGCGATGGAATATAGATCTGCTGCTTGATTTTTTATTGGATCATTTACCTGACAGCACTTGGATGTCCTGGGCAAAAATTACCCAGGCAGCTGAAATCCAAAAAAAAATTGCTCGTTCTATAGGCAAAAGTGCCTCTGCACTGACTGGTGGAATAGGAGCACAGCCTATCCCCTGGGGGGACCTCCCTATCATAACCAGCATTCAGATATCTATGATTTCTGCAATCGCTTATGTTTCTGGAAGGGATTTAAGCAGAAAAACAATTGTTGAATTCCTGACAGCAATCGGTGTAAATATCGGTTCAGCTTTAGCACTCCGTCAAATGGCCCGCTCCCTGAGTAAATACGTCTTTCCTGCTGTAGGACATGCTATTTCCGGGACCATTGCTGCTACCGCAACGTGGGGTCTTTGCCAGGCTTCAATAGCTTACTTTATTGAAAACAAAAGTGCAGAAGAAGCCAAAGAAATTTACGAACAAGGAAATGCAGAAGCTGTAAAGGAACAAATCGATGAAAACATTGAAAACGAAATGGCCGAGGAAGAAATTGATTATCATGGACTTGAGGAAGACAATGAGCAAGATATAGCTGAAGAACAATAAATGTAAAAGGAGGGTTTCGTTAATAATGTTAGCGGAGCCCTTTGTTAGTGGCTCTTTGTCTTCTTTCCCTCCTTTTTTGTTCTTGATGAAACCTTCCAAAAGGTGTATAGTACCGAATTGGACATAACTGCTGCAAAGAAATCTTTATCTACAATATGGTTTTTAAACCACCAAGAAAGGACTCGTTACACTAGATGAAACTAGGGGCAAGAATTTTCAAGACAGGTCTGGCCATTGTTCTCGCTCTATATACAGCCTCCTGGCTGGGGCTTGAGCCGGCAATGTACGGAGCACTTGCTGCCACATTTGCGATTCAGCCTTCTATTTACAGGACGTATCAAACAATTCTCGATCAGGTGCAAGGAAATATAATTGGTGCCGTTCTTGCTGTGGCTTTTGCCATGACCTTTGGCCATGAACCAGTGATTATCGGTGTCACTGTTGTAGTTGCGATTGCTATCCTGATTAAGCTAAAACTGGATGAATCAACTATCCCTCTTGCACTTGTCACAATTATTATTATTATGGGGAATCCGACAGATGATTTTATTGCCTTTGCCGCTTCTAGATTCTTCCTTATTATGGTAGGGGTTTTTGCTGCCTTTATAGTAAATTTATTGTTTATTCCGCCTAAGTATGAAACACGCCTTTATCGAAAGCTTGTGTACAACACAGAAGAAGTTATTCGCTGGATCCGCCTGGTTACAAGACATGAAACCAACCAGCAGTCGTTAAAGAAAGACATCCCAAGAATTAACGAAAATATCATTAAAATGGATAACCTCTATCTTTTATACAAAGAAGAAAGAACATACTTTACCAAAAGCAAGCTCGGAAAAGCAAGAAAGATTGTGCTTTTTAAACAAATGCTTTTCACCTTGAAAAAATCATTTATGATTCTTCGGACACTCGATAAATATGGAAATGACCTTCAACACATGCCCGATCGGCTTCAAAAACTGGTAAGAGACCAGCTCGACCACTTAACAAATTACCACGACCGGATTCTTTTGCGGTATGTCGGCAAAGTCAATACAAAGCTCACTGATGAGATGGCTGAGGAAGTAGACGAAGGAAAAGAGTCACTTACTGATTTATTTATGGATTTATATGATCACCATGAGATTAATCGTGATGAGTGGCTCCACATTCTCCCTATCGTCTCGCATATTGTTGAATACAACGAGCAGCTGGAGCATTTAGATCGCCTTGTCGAAAGCTTCTTTAACTATCACACCAATGTGAACCAAGTCGAAATAAGGGATGAGGATTGAGAGTAAGACAGGGGGAAACTGGCCGTCTGGTCAAGCATTGATTCTCCTTGTCTTTACTGCAGCTTAAGGATAAATCTGTCTCCATAAAAAGAACCTCGCTCGACGGAGCAAGGTTCTTTTTATTCATTCAGGAAAGCTGCTGCACATTAAACAGTTTTTGATAAGCGCCCTTCTTTTGGATGAGCTCATGATGGCTCCCGCTTTCAATTACTTTTCCATTTTCTATGACTACGATCCGGTCAGAGTGAGTGATGGTAGAAAGACGATGCGCCACTATAAAAGTAGTACGGTCCTTGGCCAGTTCTTGCATCGCTTCTTGAATTAAATGCTCACTTTCTAAATCCAAGGCTGACGTAGCTTCATCAAAAATAAGCAAAGGAGGGTTCTTTAAAAAGACTCTTGCAATTGCAATACGCTGCTTTTGTCCTCCTGAAAGTTTCACTCCTCTTTCTCCTACCTCTGTATCATACCCATCCGGCAGGTTCAGGATAAAATCGTGAGCATTTGCTGCTTTGGCAGCTCGAATGACTTCCTCTTCACTAGCTTCAGGATTTCCCATCAAGATGTTCAACCGAACCGAATCACTAAACAAAATATTATCCTGCAAAACCATGCCAATATTATCACGCAGACTTCTGACCTGATACTCTCTAATATCTCTCCCATCGAGCAGTATTCTGCCATGGGTCACGTCATAAAATCTTGGGATTAAGCTTACAAGTGTACTTTTCCCCCCGCCGCTCATTCCCACAAGTGCTACCGTTTCTCCCGGCCGCACATCAAGGTTAATATCATTCAGGACCCATTCATTCTCGTCAGAATATTGAAAGCTGACATGGTCAAAGTAAACAGAGCCTTGAGCATTTTTTACAGGGACTGCTCCCTTTTGATCCTCAATATCATATTTCTCATCTACAAATTCAAACACCCTGTCCATAGAAGCAATAGACTGAGTTAAAGTGGTTGAAGAATTAATTAACCGCCGTAAAGGATTATAAAGCCGTTCCATGTATGCAACAAAGGCTACCATTTCCCCAACCTGCAGCCCTGCCGTTAAAACAAAATATCCAGCGGCTAATATCACTATTAAAGGAGCTATATCAGTAATGGTGTTAACAACTGCAAATGTTTTGGCATTCCATTTCGTATGGTCAATTGCTTTATTTAAAAAATGGCTGTTTCTTCTGTCAAACTGCTTCTGTTCATATTCCTCCAAAGCAAAACTTCGAATAACGCTCATTCCCTGAACCCTTTCATGAAGGTGACCCTGTACTTCTGCGAGTGCTTGCGACCGCACACGAGTAAGCATACGAAGCCTGCTGTAAAAGTACTTAATTGATATAACGTAAAGAGGGAATAACGCTATAGCCACTAAAGTCAGCCAGGCATTCATGGTGAGCATAATGACAAGAACAATAAGTATCGTAAACATATCCAGCCATATATTCATCAATCCAGTGATCACAAAATTCTTTGTCTGTTCAACATCATGAATAACCCGGGATATAATCTCCCCTGCTTTTCTATTTGAATAAAAGCGCAGACTCAGTTTTTGGATGTGGCTAAACAATTGGTCGCGGATGTCATACAATACTTTGCTTCCCGTCCACTGGGCAAAATATTGTCTATAATACTCCACGGGCGGCCTGATAACAAGAAATGCAGCAATCGCGATTCCTAACAGCCAAAATAACGTGCTCACCCTCTCAGAAGTGGGAATTCCTTCAGCCAATATAATATCATCAATTACATAAGCCAGAATGAGCGGTGTAAGCAATGGTATTCCGAATTTGAGCAATCCTATTAAAATCGTAAAGAAAATTATCTTTTTGTATGGCATTACAAATTTCAGGTATCTCTTTATACTGTCCAGATTTCTCCCCCCTTTTTCAATACATATTTTGTTTATGTTCAAACAAGAAGCCGTTATTTATGTTCTATATGAAAGTCAGGAGTACCACCCTGCGGGATCTTCTTTCTTGCGATCACCGAAACCGCACATTTATCATGTAGCCGGAAGACTTTTATATAACAATATTACCCTTTAACAGAAACCTGAAGCCAAAAAGAAAAAGACAAGGACCTATAAGGTAACCACCCTCCAGGTCCTTCTCACTGACTTTTTTGAACTTGGGAAACTCCATTCCGCTACATCAGGACATGTTGTTTCTCCCTTAATTTCTCACACGAAGACATTATCGATATGATAAATACCTCTCATACCACTGTTCAACGAATTGTGGGGCAAAAGGCCCTTTACGTTGATGAATCCAGCTCTGCAGTTCTTTGACCCCGTGCCTTATTTTCCGGTCAACTTTTCTGGGGTATTCCATTTCCCTTTTGTGCTGGAGATATTCATCCTCATCTAACAGTGTATAGGTCATATCAGGAAAGATCTTAATATCCAAGTCGTAGTCAATATATTTCAATGCTTCTTCATCCCATAGAAAAGGAGTGCCCAGGTTACAATAATAATAGATCCCGTCTGCTCTTACCATGCCAATAACATTGAACCACTTATCACCGTGAAAATAGCAAATGGCGGGTTCTCTCGTTCTCCATTTTCTTCCGTCTGCTTCTTGAACAAGAATGCGGTCATTTCCACCGATAATTTCTTTAGACGTGCCTTTTAAAACTAGTGTTTCTTCCCACACTCGATGAAGTGTTCCGTTGTGCTTATAACTTTGCACTTCAATCGTGCTGCCTGTCTGCGGAAATTCCATAACTGACTCCTTCCTACTTTTCACCATTTGGCTCTAACATTACCAGGTGATCCTTTTCATCAAGGTATAAATCAAAGGATGGTTTCACCCGCAGGTAATCTTTAATGAGAAAGTAGGAGACTTTGTGGGTTGGATCTCCCTGAACCACAGGCAACTCTCCATTTGCCTTAATATATTGGTCCACTGCCAGTTGTACTTGATCCATTGTCTTTGGTGTTTCAGCATCCTCAAATACTTCAAATGTTTCTTTGGACATGTAGAACTTTCTGTCTGGAACAGCCTTTAATACTGGCTTTAACAACTCAAAGTCAACAGAATGATCATGTTTAATAAAGGATCGGATACTGACTCCCATTGGAAGACTGTTTGCCAGGTTCTGTATTCCCCGGCGGACTTCCTCTACAGACACAGGCCGAACTGGATATTCCTCCTCCACTTTATTCTCCTTGTTTCCCTTAAAAAGCTTCTGCAACTTCCCTGAGAGGTTGTCCATAATGATCAACCTTTCTTATTCCTTTTTATCTTCTCTCTTCTATTATACAACTTGTGTGTTTATTTTGAAACGAAGGAGAATGGACTTTCGGATAAACATACATAAGGTTATGGAAATATGTACATAGATGAAAAGAACTGACGGTTGACCTTTACCATTCGAATGCTTCATAAGGACTGTCTTTAAACTGAGAAATACACCTTTCTCTTTACAGCGATAAAAGAGGCCTGTTTGCATTTAAAGGTTCAAGTTCTTCACCCATTTTTGCTTCATTACAGTCGCATTCAATGTCCCTTTTTCAGTCTCGGGTCTTACCTTAGGCCATGCCATTAGACTCGTGCCAATATGGTGTCTCCCACGTTTCTCTACAACCTAACTTGTAATAAATCAACTTTGGGAGCTCATAGAAAAGAGGAACCTCTGACTGGAGAGGTTCCTCTGTGAAGGGCGGTTATTGCTGTTGGTTTTGCTGCTTGCGCTGCTGAGACTGCTGGTTTTGCTGACGTACTTCTTGAGCGTTTGTTTCACTCGCAAATTCAGTTTTAAAACCTTGGTTTTGGGCAGCTTGAGCATTTTGTTTTCTTACTTGCTGAGCGTTAGTTTTAGACGCTTGGTTTTGTTGTTGGTTTTTCATCTTATTTCACCTCCACATGGCTTAAGATGCCCGTGAAGGGTAGAGGTTATTCGACAGATACACTGCCTAATTTTGTTAGGTTAGAAGGGAAATACCACCATCAATAATTAGCGTTTGTCCCCTGACCATATACGCTTCTTCTGACAATAAAAACATCACGCCATTTGCAAGGTCTTCTGTTTCCACCATTCTTCCAGCCGGAGTTCTGTTTGCTGCATCCTCCAGTAATTCCTCCCTGTTAGGGAAATGGGTCAGTGCATCCGTGTCTACTGCTCCTCCTGAAACAGCGTTAACCACAATATTCTTAGAGGCCAATTCAACAGCTAAATAACGAGTAAGCGCCTCAACGGCGGCTTTTGAAACCCCGACGGCTGTATAGTTTGGAAGAACACGCTGGGAGCCAAGTGAGCTCAAACTGACTATTTTTCCTCCATCGTTCTTCTCCATGAGCTTTGCTGCTTCTTGAGCACAAAATAACAAGGCCTTGCTGTTGATGTCCATCGTCCAGTTCCAATGGCTTTCTTCAAGTTCCATGGCTGGACGCAGGACGCCTGAAGCGGCGTTGTTCACAAAAACATCCAGGCGTCCAAATGTGTCATTAATTTCCTGGAACATTTCTTTGATTTTTTCAGGCTTTCCAACATTAGCCTTAATGGTAAGAGCCTTAACCCCTCTTTCTTCTATCTCCGCAGCTGTTTGTTCTGCAGCTTTTTTGCTCCGAGCATAATTAATGACTACATGATAACCTTGATCAGCTAATTTAAGGGCAATATTTTTGCCAATCCCTCTGCTGCTTCCAGTGACCAGAGCAACCTTTTCATTCATATGTATTCCCTCCATCGTAATACGTCTCGTCTCATTATAACGTATAGAAAGTCTCCTTCACAGAAAAACTAAAGGTGAGGTGAGAGCATGTATGTAGGCAGAGATTTCACTGAACTTTCCATGACTCCTAAAACAAAGTGGAGTAACAAAGAACTTCTTCACTTTCATCACAGCTTCCAGCAAATCATGCCTTACTTAAATCCGGAAGGCGCAACTATTTACCGCGAAATATTAGAGGAAATAGGTAACAGGGATGATATCAAAAGGAATGAAGCGAGCTGGGAGCACGGAACACGAATTAACTATGATTAAACTAGGATGGCGGCTGTCCCCCACTGGGACGGCCGCTTTCTTCTTTACCTCTCTTTATGGATAGTGATAAGGTAAAAGAAAGATTGCCTTTGTTATAATACATACCCATTATTTTCTGAGAAAGGATGAACCCACTTGATACAGCCTGCAACCAGGATGAATGACCTTACTGCCAGTGTATTTAGTGAATTAGCAGCCAAGAAGGCTGAAAAAGCAGCCCAGGGTCATGACATTATTGACTTAAGTATAGGAAGCCCGGATCTTCCTCCTCCCCAGGAAATTCGTGACAGCCTTGCAGAAAACGCCAGGGAGGAAGGCCAGTACGGCTATACCTTAAAAGGAACATCTGATTTCCAAGAAGCTGTCTGCCACTATTACAAAGAGAGATTCGGCGTGTCTATTCTCCCTGATGAAGTGCTTCAGTTAATGGGGTCCCAGGATGGATTGGCTCACTTGGCACTGGCTTATTTAGACCCTGGTGACATTATTATTGCTCCTGATCCTGGGTATCCAATCTATTCAGCATGTGCCCGACTCGCCGGTGCTGACTTATACACTGTGCCTGTCAATGAAGATAATAATTTTATGCCTGATTTATCCTTGATACCTCTTGATATATTGCGAAGAGCTAAAATGATGATTTTTAACTACCCTGGTAACCCTACAGCAGCCTTAGCTACTAAAGAATATTTTAAAGAAATGATTTCCTTCGGCTTAAAGCACAACATACTAATTGTCCATGACTTTGCTTATTCTGAACTTATCTTTGCCAACAATGAACCCATCAGTATCTTTCACATCCCTGATGCCAAGAAAATAGCAGTGGAGTTTAATTCTCTTTCTAAGAGCTTTAACATGGCGGGAGCAAGAATTGGCTACCTCATTGGCTATCCATCACTACTTAAGCCATTGGCTTCATTGAAATCTCACATAGATTACGGAGTGTTCCTTCCGATCCAAAACGCTGCTGTAAAAGCTTTAACAAGTGACTACTCTTTTTTGCAAGAACACAAAGAAACATACCAGGCAAGAAGAGATGTATTGTTTGACTCACTCACTGAAAATGGCTGGAATGTACGAAAGCCTGATGGCGGCATGTTTATCTGGGCAAGGATCCCACCTCATTACACCTCTTTGTCCTTTTCATTAGAGGCTATTGAGCAGGGGGTAGTAGTTACGCCAGGAAATGCTTTTGGAATGGGAGGAGAAGGATATGTCCGCATCGCTCTAGTACAATCAGATGAACGTTTACGAGAGGCAGGCTTGCGCTTAACTTCTCTTATATAAAATTCGCTTATATAAAAATTCGCTTTTTCACTAAGCATTCTAAGGAGGAATAACCATGAAAGCAGCAGCTTTTAGAGAATACGGAGGACCTGAAGTATTAAAGCTGGAAGATCTGAACCGTCCTGAAATAAAGGAAGATAACGAAATACTGATCAAAGTAGAAGCAAGTGGCGTAAATCCTGTGGACACCTATTTTAGAGCAGGCATTCGCGAAGTCCCACAGTTTCCTCACATTCCTCATTTTGATCTGGCCGGAACCATTGAGGAAACAGGAGAAGGGGTTTCTTCTTTTAAGAAAGGAGACCGTGTGTGGGGTACAAATGTATCTGGGACGGCTGCAGAATATGCTGTTGCCAGTGAGGACCACATTTTCCCACTTCCGGATAACATCAGTTTTGAAGAAGGGGCTTCACTAGGTATCCCGGTGTTAACAGCACACTTGTCCCTGTTTCACCGTGCCGGGCTTAAAGAGGGAGAAACCGTGCTGATTTACGGAGCTTCCGGAGCCGTAGGGCACGCGGCTGTCCAAATGGCTCGCTTAAAAAATGCAAAGGTCATTGCTACAGCCGGAAATGAAGAAAAGGAACAATTCGTAAGGCAGATCGGTGCAGACCATGTAGTGAATTATAAAGATCCAGCTTTTCCAGAAAAGATTAAAGAAATGACAGATAATCAGGGTGTCGACGTGATCCTGGATGTTTCCTTGAGTGAAAACATAGAAAATGATTTAGAAATCATAAAAGTTGGAGGCAGAATTGTAACAATCGGTTCACCAAAAAACAATACACCTGAGCTTCCCTGGCGTCTCCTAAACCAAAAACAGGCATCTCTTCTTGGCATTCTTCTCTTCACAACGCCTGTTGAGTCCATACAAAAAGCCGGACAGGAAGTAACTAAAATGCTTAAAGAAGAAACGTTAGTTCCACACTTAGGAAAGACTTTTCCCCTTTCAGAAGCGAGCAAAGCCCATCAGGAGCTTGAAGAAAATAAAGTCATGGGGAACATTGTTCTTACTCTTTAACCCCTTCTTCCTTTTTATATGTGTGAAGATCTTCTCCTAAGGGTATATCACTCAATAAAAGAAGCCAGTCAAAGGAGAGGATCTCATGGAAAAAGAAACTTATTATGTTGCACTTGACCAGGCCATGCTCGGCCTTTACAACGTTAAAACCGATGAAAATACAATTCAATATGAGGTAAGAGTGACGCCTGATGAAAGAAAAGAACTGGAAGACCTCCTTTCTACGTTAAAAGACCATGATGTCGAGCCTCACCAAATCGGTCAGCCCTTTCATGAAACAAAAGCAGACAATGAGAAAAAGGAATTTCAAGAAAGAGACGCCAAGCTTTATCAAAAGATTTACGATTATGGTACAGAGGAAACCAAACAGGTTATCGGAGAACTTCGAGAGGACATTATTAAAAAGTAAAGAGCATAAAATTGCTCTTTACTTTTTTTGTATACACTCTTCGCTTCATACACAAGCTATGGCTAGGACGTATTACAGTATGGAGTTGAGAAATATGGAAAAGCAAAAGTATTATGTAAATCTAAACCCTATCAGTATGGATGATATCAGCCCTGTTAAAATTGAGGATTCTGATTTAATACAATATGAAGTGGAATGTACGCCTGATGAATTACAAGATTTGCAAAAGCTGTTATCAGAAACCCAGTCTCATGATTTTGATACGAAGAATTTAATGCCTAACCGCAGTTTAAACGAAAAGATACCTGAAAGTGACCGGAAGGAATTTCAACATGACCTGGATAAAGTATTTGAAGTGATTTATCAATATGGATCACCAATTACGAGGCAGCAGATTGAGGAAATCCACCTTGTAAACGATGAGCCTAAACGAAACATGCGCCATGGAACCAAGACTCAATTTCAACAAAAATAACAGCCCAACATTCTGGGCTGTTATTTTTTATATTTTTACCAGGCTGCAACAGAGCCGTCAGTTCTTGCTTCGGTTCCTGCTGAGTATACTCCTGTTTTCTGGTTTCTCCATATAATCTGTCCTCTTCCAAATACACCAGGATGAGAAGCGACCTGCACCTCATGACCTCTTCTTGCAAGCGCCTGAACCAGATGATTAGGAAAAGAATGCTCTAACACTATTTTTTTCCCGGACATCCACTGCCACCTCGGAGCATCCAGAGCTGCCTGTGGATTTAAACCGAGATCTATTGTGTTTAAGACTACCTGCAAATGACCTTGAGGCTGCATAAATGCTCCCATCACACCAAATGGTCCTACTGCTTGTCCATCCTTGGTCATAAACCCTGGAATAATGGTGTGGAACGTTCTTTTTCCTCCTGCAAGTGAATTATCATGTGCTGGATCCATTGAGAAGTTATGACCTCTGTTTTGAAGAGCAATTCCTGTATCAGGAACGACCAGTCCAGAACCAAATCCCATATAATTACTTTGAATGAAAGACACCATATTTCCCTCTTCATCGGCGGCAGCCAAATACACCGTTCCTCCTTTTGGAGGCTCCCCTGCTGCCGGAGTAAGGGCTTTCTCTCCTATCAATTGACTTCTTTCCTTTGCATAATTCTCACTTAATAAGTCCTTAGCAGATGCTTTCATCTCACTCTCTTCTGTAATGTACTGAAGGCCGTCTGAAAAAGCGAGCTTCATTGCTTCAATCTGGTTATGAAGCCCTTTTTCTTCCTCCCGATGAACAGAAGGTAAATTCTTGGCGATATTCAGAGCTTCAAGAGCAATCAATCCTTGTCCATTGGGTGGTATTTCCCATACGTCATAGCCTTTATAATTGACACTTATAGGTTCTACCCACTCTGGTGTAAAGTCTTGTAAATCCTCTTTTCGAAGAAAGCCTCCATACTTTTTGGCGAAGGCATCCATTTTATCTGCCAGTTCTCCTTCATAAAAATCCTTTGATTTCGTTTCTGCAATTCTTCTGAGAGTATCTGCATGGTTCTGTGACTTCCATACATCGCCTGCCTTTGGCACGCGGCCTCCAGGGGTAAACGTGTCAAACCATGCGGTAAATTCCTCACCCTTTAATGAACTTTGATAGACAGACGCCCCTCGTTCCCAAAAGTAAGCAAGCACTGGAGAAAGGGGGTAGCCCTCTTCTGCATACTTGATTGCTGGTTCCATTAATTCTTTAAAAGGAAGCTTCCCAAACCTTTCAGATAGTTCCGCCCATGCTGCCGGAACGCCGGGAACGGTAACAGGAATAAAACCAAACTTCGGGATCTCCTCATGGCCTTGCTCCTTTACTTTTTCAATAGAAATAGAAGCCGGTGAAGGACCGCTAGCGTTTAAGCCATGGAGCTTATCCTTCACCCACACAAGGGCAAAAGCGTCACCGCCTATACCATTTGATGTCGGTTCTACCACAGTCAGACACGCAGCCGTTGCAATCGCTGCATCAACGGCATTCCCCCCTTTTTTCAATATCTCAAGGCCAGCTTGGGCAGCCAGAGGCTGAGAAGTTGCAACCACTCCCTTTTTAGCGTATGTCGTCATCCTTTGGGATTGGTAAGGGTAAAAATGAGGGTCAAATGATAACATAATAACAATCCTCCAATGTTGTTTTCTAAGTTATAAGAAAAGACGTACTTAAAAATTTTCATTTACATATGCTACATATTCATTCTCGATTGTCCGCCATCTACATTTAAACTGGCTCCTACCACCCATGACGCTTTGTCACTGGCTAAAAAGACAACCACATTAGCTACTTCCTCCACATTCCCAAAGCGGCCTCCTGGAATTTCATCCTTTATAAACTTGTTGATTTTATCCGGGTTTTCTTCAAGTCTTTTTTGCCAGTTTCCTGTAGGATGCAAAATGGATCCTGGGGCTACACTGTTTACACGTATACCATCTTTAATGGCCTCGTTGGCAAACGATTTTGTAAAAGAGATCATGGCCGCCTTAGCATTGTTATATGTAACCTTACCCCCACTTTCCCGGCCAAAAATGGAAGAAATATTAATAATACTGCCTGAGTAATTTTTTTTCATTTCTGCATGGGCAAGCTTGGATAAATGGACCGCTGAAAAATGGTTCAGCTGCATTGCCTGCTCAAATTCGGCTATTTCAGTTTCAGCAGTGGTTGAACCTTGGGAGCCTCCTGCATTATTAACTAATACGTCTATTCGTTTATGGTCACTAATAAATTCTTGGAATATTCTTCTTCTGTCTTCTTCCTTTGACACATCCCCCTGGTAAATAAACACATTCCCCAGTTCTCTTTTAGCCTGATCTAACGCCTCTATGCCTCTTCCAACAATCCCTACTTCTGCACCTTCTTCAAGAAAAGCTTTGGCAATCCCTTTTCCAATCCCTTTGGAACCGCCGGTTATTAACACTTTATTATTTTCAAGCCCAAGGTTCATGCCTCTTCCTCCTCTATTGTTTTTAGTATTTTTTGATGTGATACAGGAAAAGCCAGCTTCCTTGCTTCCTCCATAGTAACCCACTTGCAGTTACCTTTTATTTCGTCTGCATTTTTTAATGTGCCTTCGTATACTGTAATATCCCAGACGAGGTGGGAAAAGACATGCTGCACGTTTTGAACAGAATCTCCTGCTGCCGCTTCCACGCCATATTCTTCCTTTAAGAAAGTTTCTAAATCAACTTTCTGGCTGGAAGTCGCTTCAGCTTCTGTGTTTGGAAACTCCCATAACCTGGCCAGCAGGCCTTTGCTGCCCCGTTGGTGTATGAGAAATTTCCCCTTTGAGTCTTTAATAATAATAGCTGCCATTTCTTTTAAAGCGGGGGCCTTCTTTTTACCTTTAACGGGAAGTTCCTGCTGCACTCCCTGTTTTCTCGCCTCACATTGACTTTGGACCGGACACAACAAACAACCCGGGGATTTAGGAGTACAGACAAGGGCTCCTAATTCCATCAATGCTTGATTAAATTCCGAAGGGGGAGTGCCTCCCATTAAAGTAGGTATCACTTCCTCAAACTGCTTTCGTGTCTTTCCTTTAGAAATGTCATCTGTCACAAGCAGCACTCGGGAAAGCACTCTCATTACGTTTCCATCAACAGCTGGCTCCGGCTGTTCATAGGCTATGCTGAGTACTGCACCAGCTGTATAGGGTCCTACTCCTTTTAATGAAGAAAAATCTTTTTTGTTATCTGGCACCTTTCCGCCATAGCTTTCTACTACTTCTTTTACTGCAGTATGTAAATTTCTTACACGAGAATAATACCCAAGACCTTCCCATGCTTTCATCACTTTTTCTTCTTCTGCCTTTGCAAAATCCTCCGGCGTAGGAAACCATTCCATAAAGCGCTCATAGTAGGGAATGACCGTTTCTACTCTTGTTTGCTGGAGCATGACCTCTGAAACCCAAACCCGGTAAGGATCCTGGTTTATCCGCCAAGGCAGCTCTCTTTGATTTTCCCTATACCAGGCAAGCAGGTTATCTTGAAATGCATTCTCATCAACGCCCTCATGGTAATAACTCACACCTGCACCTCCTTTCTTCTCATGTCAAACGCTTACTCCTTCAGCTCATCTGTACGTGCTTGAAAGGCCCAGCAATTAAGCTTTTCCAGCCCTCCATCAATGACAGGATCCAACTTTCCAAACAAAGGGTGTTCTTTAGATTTCCGCCATTTTTTTAATGTATGATAATGAGATTTAGTTGGCACTTTAAAAAGCTCTACATATAAATTGGGCTGGTCTTCAGCAGCATACCACTGAAACTTCTCAGCTCCATATTCTGATAGGGAAGCGGCAATATCTTCAATTAAAGCTTCATATTCTTGAACGTGCTCCTCTTTAATCCGATATTCAATAAAAATATGAAGAGTTGCTTCCATATTATTTTCCCCCTTTTTAATCTTTCCTTTATCGGGTATAACTAAAATATACATACAGGACTTTGTCTGTGAAAACAGTCTTTTTCTTATTATATAAGGCTCCCTCTATAACAGGTGAGCTGGATGAAAACATTAGGCAGACCTATCGTTTGAAGGAGGACAAGCAGTATGGATACCGGTACCCACGTAGTAATGGGAGTCGGTCTTGGCGGTTTAGCCACATTGGACCCAAATGTCACACAGGACCCTGTCATGATGCAGGCTGTGATGATAGCTACTATCGTTGGCTCCCAGGCTCCAGACTTTGATACAGTCCTAAAATTTAAAAATAACGCCGTTTATATCCGGAACCACCGGGGACCCACCCATTCCATACCAGCAGTGTTAATGTGGCCTATTTTAATTTCAGCTGTCATATACGGATTTGTACCGGATATTAACTTACTCCACCTTTGGCTGTGGACTTTTTTGGCAGTTTTTCTCCATGTGTTTGTCGATATATTCAACGCTTATGGGACACAGGCGCTTTCCCCTTTTAACAAACGGTGGATCGCCCTGGGGGTTATTAACATATTTGACCCGCTAATTTTCCTAAGCCATATCGCTGCATTCATACTATGGAGATACGGAGCTCACCCAGGCTGGACCTTCTTGATTCTTTATATCCTTCTGATCTTTTACTATGTGTGGAGGATTAGAGCGAGAAACAAAGTGGTAACGCATGCCCGGAGGCTCCATCCTTCAACAACGCACGTTTTTATTTCTCCGACCTTCCAATGGAACAAATGGCACCTGGTTATCCGGACACCAGAAATGCTTCACGTAGCTGAATCCAAAGATCATCAAATTCGTTATTTTGAAAGCTACGAATTTGAACCTATACCTGGCGACGAGATAACTCAGGCTGCCATAAAAGACGATAATTTATCGGCTTTTCTATCCTTTTCTCCTACCTATCGGTGGATCATGAGGAAAACGGAGGACGGATACGAAGTGAAATTCATTGATTTAAGATACCGCACCAAAGGTTATTATCCTTTTGTGGCTGTGGTACGACTGAATCAGGACTTAGAAATTCTCACCTCGTATACTGGCTGGATCTACAGCGATGAAACCTTGGAAAAAAAATTAAAACAAGGAAGGGTTTCCACCTAAAAGTGGGAACCCTTTTAGTGTTTTAGATGATCATCTTCTGTTAAATGATTAAATTTCTGATTTGTCGCTTCGTATTTATGAAGATAGGCTCCGTATTGATCAAGCCATTTCATAACAATCTGCTCCGTCATTTCTTTTCCCTGATATTTCCGACCCGCTCTTGCTCTAGTCGTTTCAAAATCCTCCCACAAGTGTTCCACCCATGTTCTTGCCTGTGCAGAAGAAATGTTCTCATTTTTTTCCAGCAAATAATTCGTTAATCGTTCATATGTCTCATTCATAATCCTTTCCTCCTTTACCACTTTTATCTCAGCATATTGACGCTTCTTTAACACAAAATAGTAAAGAGCTGGACTGACAATTCAGTTTCCGGCCTCGTCTCTTTCATTGTTAATAAAGGGGCGGCTTTGCTTTCCGGAAGGAGTGCTTTTTCATGAGAAATAAAGAAAAAGGTTTCCCGCCGCGGATATCCTTAGACGGAGAACCAAGAGCAAAACCTGAGTATTCTTCCAAGAGAGCTGACGGCACAATCAAAGACCACCCACAAGAAAGAATGTTTAAAAGCAACCAGGATCGGGACCGCTAGAAAGGAGCCAGTGAGAATGAAGCATAAAAACATGCAGACTCATTATCAAAGCCCATTTCAATCTCCACGGTCAAATCCAAAGCACGCTTTTAACCAGGTTAATGGAGAAACTGAACAAAGTCTTCATAACAAAGTATTAGAAATACAGGCTAGGAAGAGAGCTTAACTGCAGAAGAAGAGAAGTGATCCGCTTCTCTTCTTCTTTCCAATCTCGAGGCTATTAGTCAGTTGTTTTTAATAAAGAAATAGGCAGCGCTTCCAACTCATCATTGCCATCTCTGTATCCCCAGGCAAAGACTCCATTCATATAAGAAATGACAAACACACCGCCTTCACCTTTGATATTGTATCTTTCTTCAGGCTTGTAATCCTGTGGGTTTAATAAATAGGCCTCTGCCATAACCTTCTTTCTTTCATACACTGCAAACTCACTGACCATACCCATTTGTTCTGCCTTTTTTGCTTTTTCATTTAAATTTGCAATCTCTTGTCTGATCTCATGTTCGCTCATTTCACTGAATCGTCTTTCCATATTTTTCCCACCCTGTCTGGTAATAGTTAGACTACTATTTCTCTTCTTCCGTATTCTTTATATACTGCTCAATTAAAGAAAGAGAAAATCCCTTTCGATATAAGTTTTCCTTCAGCTTCATCCGGAAAGTACTGCCTTCATACTTTTTATTCAGCTTCCTCCTTGCCTTTTCACCTTGGCTGCATAATGCCAGCCATTCATCTTCCTCATTGTGGCTCAGGTCAGCTTCCTTCAAAGCTGTGTCGATGATAGAAAGAGAGTAGCCTTTGCGGAGAAGTCCTTCTGTCAGTCTTTTTTTCACTAAAGAAGCAGATTCATTTTTCTTTCTTTTTCCCTTCTTTTCAATAATACGTATAGCCTGAGCCAGTTGCTTATCCTCGCTATACTGCTGAAGAGCCAGATCGGCAATAGAAAGATGAACTCCTTTATTTTTTAATTCCTCTTTAATGACTGCCGGGCCTTTGTCGGAGGTGTTCATTTTAGTTCTTACAAAGGCATCAGCAAACTCTTTATCATTAATGTATCCAAACGACCTGATTTTTTCTACAGCATCATGAATCGCATCTTCTGGAAAGTCCTTTTGAAATAAATAGTCTTTAATCTGGTACTCTGTCTTCATTCCATGTGCTAAGTACTGAAGTCCCTTATTTAAAGCGTCCTTTTTAAAATCACTAGCTTTAATTTCTTCTTCCTGCTCCTGAGTAAGAAACATCCCTTTTTTTAGCTGCCATTCTATTAGAACCCCTTCATCTACACTAAAAGCATATTCTTCCCCATTCCCTCGGTCGAGAAAAATGTTATATCTATCTTTTCTTTTTTTCTGTACAGTAATCTTAGTTATTTTCATAGGGTTCACCATAATTTATATTTATTTGCCATTCAAGGCGTGATTATTTCCCTCTCTTACAGGGTAAAGCGGAATAACACTACTTTGGGTTTCGTTTTCATATGTTAGAAACATGAGTAATCATGTAACAAAAACTATAATAAGCTTCCACCCTTCAAAAGCTAGAAAGGAGCGATAGATGTGAATATAGCCATCACTGGCGGTACTGGTTTTTTAGGATCATTATTAACAGAGCATTTATTAAGTAAAGGGCATTATGTATATATTTTAACAAGAAATAGTGAAGGCAGACAGAATAAAGATCGGCTTGAGCATGTTGAATGGCTGACGGAAAATGCTCATCCTGAAAAAGAACTTCAAAATATAGACGCATTTATAAACTTAGCCGGTGCATCGATCAACCAAAGGTGGACGCCCTCTGCAAAAAGAAAGATTCTTCAAAGCAGAATTGAGGCTACTCAGGAAACATACCGTATAATGAAAGCCCTGGATCCAACGCCTTCTGTCTTGATAAATGCATCAGCCGTTGGCTATTATGGCACCTCAAAAACTGAGGTTTTCACAGAAGAGAACGGTCCTGCAGAGCAAAATTTTTTACAGAAAGTATGTGACCGCTGGGAACAAGAAGCAATAAAAGCAGAGGATTTAGGGGTTAGAACCGTCAGGGCTCGATTCGGGATTATTCTATCAACAGAAGAAGGAGCTCTTCCTCGGATGATGCTTCCCTATAAACTTTTTGCCGGTGGTCCCGTTGGTTCAGGGAAACAATGGTTCTCCTGGATACACGTAAAGGATGTTATTAACATGATTGAGTTTGCTCTTGAAAACAATCATGCGTCGGGTCCTATGAACGTGACAGCCCCCCATCCTTATCGCATGAAAGATTTCGGAAAAGAGCTTGGCAAAGTAATGAACCGTCCCCACTGGGCCCCGGCTCCTGCTTTTGCCTTAAAAACTGCATTAGGAGAAATGAGTGTTTTGATTTTAGAAGGGCAAAAGGTACTCCCAAAGCAAGCTGAAGCATGGGGCTATTCCTTTTCGTACCCTGAACTTCGCCCTGCCCTCGAGGATATAGTAGGAAAATAACCTGAATCTCAATACAGTTCCTTTCACTCTCACATTCGAGCCCCCTCCGGTATCAAGAACGGTGGGGGCTCTATTAGATGAATCAATTTTATCATCTTAAAATAGCTTTCCATGCCTGTATAAAAGTAAAGTCATTCTTTGTACAGCAAGCATATAACAGGAAAAACGCATGGTATTTTGCTCTGAGGTGAAATATGTGTCATACACTTTTTGGAAGGTTTGTTTCATTTGTCCGGCCATCTCTGCCAGTATCTCTTCCTTCGTAAACACTTCTGTAATTTGGCTTTGCTTCCATTCAAGGTAGGACACAAGAACCCCGCCCGCATTGGCCAGTATATCCGGGATAATTATGACTCCTTTATCCTGAAGAAAATAATCTGCTTCCGCTGTTACTGGAGCATTCGCCCCTTCGACGAGTACATCTGCTTTCACTTTCTTCATATTTTCCTTTGTAATCTGATTTCCTATCGCCGCAAAAATTAATACATTTGTTTCATAATGTAAAATGTCTTCTGGAGGATGAATAGCGGCTTCAACTTTTAAGTCTTTCAATTCTTTTTCTTTTTGCGGAAGCTCTCTGTGCTTTTTTACATATTCTATGAGCTTATCAATATTCAGGCCGTGTTTGTTTTCCAGCATGACATGCTGATCAGAGACAGCAGTTACAATATGCTTCATGTCTCTTTGATTATATGCTTCTAATGCTGCCACTCCGCCTACATTTCCAAAGCCTTGTACACTTACTTCAATGGGATCCGCATTCTTGTGTTTTTCATATAACTTCTGCAGTGTCTTCCACTGAGCACCTCTTGTTGATACTTCCCCTGTTTCCTTTCGATTGTCTTCGGCCGGATACCATTCATCCAGCAAGTAATAATAGCTCAGAAAAGTCCCCACACCTGTTGACTCTCTCCTGCCTTCTGCTCCCCCGTTTTCCTTGCTTTTTCCAGTGAAAGAACCAAGGTAGGACTTTCCAGGGTTAATCGTTTTGTATTCCCCTACCATCCAATCTATGATACGTGCGTCTGTCCCTAAATCAGGAGCCGGCACATCATGAGTTGGACCCAGATCAGGTGAAAACCTTTGAACATATTTTTTGCTGATTAAATTGAGTTCCCTGTCCGTGAAGTCTTTAGGGTTAATGTGAACTCCGCCCTTTGCCCCTCCAAAAGGGAGCTCGTGAAGCGCATTTTTAATACTCATTAATATTGCCAGATTCTCCACTTCTTCTTCACTAACATCTTCACTAAATCTAATCCCGCCCTTATAGACACCACTGATGTTATTATGCTGAATCCGGTATGCTGGAATTCTTTTAATACCATTTCTTTCAGTGGATACTCGGATATAGCTTTTAATAATCTTATCAGTTGTTTTTAGTATTTCCTCTGACGATTGAAGTATTTTTGTCCGCTCGCTTTGTTCATCAGGCAGGAACGTATTGTCTTTAACCAGCTCCTGAAAAACTTCTGCTATCAATTGTTTTGTATGCTTACTGCCCATAGTAGCCTCCTTTATCATTTTCATAGATTTTTATAGTATCTATTCTGCCTGTTCCCTGCTTCCTTAACGTTTAGGCATACTATTTAGTAAATCCTGCTTTTTCAATGAAAGTAATAACCTTGCTTTCCTACAGCTATGCTATCGTTTCTTATCGTTTAATAAATGAAAAGACTCATTACCTTTTGTTGTTGGGTTTTCATTAATAAGTGATCGCTACCACCTGAAGATGCTGATGCGACATCCATTCATCTTCGCTTTTGTTCGTATTTACGAGGTCTTCTATGTCACTGCCTGTTCTCAGCTTTCTTTAGTGCTTTCCTGCTGTTTTTCCCTTTGCCTCAGGTGATTCTCCAAGCACGTTCAATCAAATGACTTATAAAAAATCAGCATCCCCCTTAGGCAAAAAAAAAGCACCTATAGGCGCCTGGATACTCTTACGGAATATTCCTAAAATTAAATCACCCTTTTTTCTCTTCCAGCCTCTTTTTTTCTTCACCTTACAAAAACCTTGTCACCAAGCAGTTTATCAGACTTTTTAGTCTATTTAGTTTTCACTGTTTTTTTCAAATCCTTTGCATTCGTCACTATTTGGAAGCATTCTGTAAGTGGGGCGTTCGTTAGTGGAGACTATCCTTATTAAGAACTATTAACTGGAATTAATCAGTAAAAAGCACATTTGATCTTTATACAGGCGCACCGTATGATAATCTTATGATCATCTGGTAACAACTTCAGGAGAGCAGAAAGCAGAAATTCATTTAAATTGTGGTTTAAGTTTGGAAATGGGGAGGAATAGGTTATTAAGACCCTTATAAAAAAAAATGAAGGTGATGTAAGCATGAACCCTGACACTACGGCAACAAAGGCGCAATCAGTCGACACTTTAACGTTCGAGAAGCCATCAGTTGAAGATGGAGCAGCTATGTATGAGCTAGTAAAAAACTCAACCTTGGATTTAAATTCATCTTACAAATATATAATGATGTGCGAGTTTTTTGCGGAGACATGTATTGTAGTTAAAGAAGATGAGAAAGTCGTCGGATTTGTCACTGCGTTCATTCCGCCGGAAAAACAGGACACTGTTTTCGTGTGGCAAATTGGAGTGGATCCATCCCAGCGCGGGAAAGGTCTTGCTTCCAGAATATTAAACAACCTGATGGAAAGAGAAGCTTGTAAAGATGTACGTTATTTGGAGGCTACAGTTACCCCTTCAAATGAAGCATCCCAGGCACTATTCCGCAAAATTGCACGTTCACATGATACTGAGTGCACTGTGTCTGAGTGTTTTGCTGAAGATCTCTTCCCTGGTGAAGGGCATGAAGCTGAACTTACTTTCCGAATTGGACCATTTAAAAAATAATAATTTAAAAGCGAAATTATTAATTAAAAATTAAAAAGGATTGTTACTTAAGGAGGAGCTATTTAAAGCATGCAAAACGACTTAAAGGTATTTGACCAACATGAATCAGAAGTTCGGAGTTATGTCCGGGGCTTCCCTACCGTTTTTCATAAAGCAAAAGGCCATAAGATCTGGGATCTCGATGGTAAAGAATATATCGACTTCTTCGCAGGGGCCGGTGCTTTGAATTATGGTCACAATGATGAAAAAATGAAGCAAAAGCTTATTGATTATATAACTGAAGATGGGATTACCCACTCTCTAGATAAAGCAACTAAAGCTAAAGGTGAATTTCTTGAAAAGTTTCATGAAGTTATTCTAAAACCACGAAACCTTGACTACAAAGTGATGTTCCCAGGACCGACTGGAACAAACACAGTAGAAAGTGCCCTGAAACTTGCCCGTAAAGTAACTGGAAGAACAAACGTAGTAAGCTTTACAAATGGCTTTCATGGTATGACAATTGGTGCTCTAGCCGTAACGGGGAACGCATTCAAACGTAAAGGGGCCGGCATGCCACTGACAAATACCGTTACTATGCCTTTTGATAACTTCCTTGACAATACTTCAAGTGACCTTGAATACATTGAGCGTTTCCTTGATAATAACGGAAGCGGAGTCGATACCCCAGCTGCCTTTATTCTTGAAACAGTTCAAGGTGAGGGCGGATTGAATGCTGCCCGTATGGAATGGCTAAAAGGCATTGAAAAAATCTGTCGTGACCGTGGAATCCTGCTTATCGTTGATGACGTTCAAGCTGGCGTTGGTCGTACTGGCACATTCTTTAGCTTTGAGCCGGCTGGTATTAAACCAGATATCGTTTGCCTTTCTAAATCAATTGGCGGATACGGTTCTCCATTAGCACTTACGTTGATCGCTCCTAAGTACGACACCTTTGCTCCTGGGGAACATAATGGTACATTCCGTGGAAATAACCATGCATTTGTCACTGCTACTGAAGCATTAAATTATTGGACAGACGACGCTCTTGAGAAGAGTGTACAAGAAAAATCTAAAAAAATCACTAGTTTTCTTGAAGATTTATTAAAAAAGTTTCCTGAACTTAAAGGAAGCCTGCGAGGCCGCGGCTTCATGCAAGGTATTTCTTCAGAAATCGAAGGTTTAGCTGATGAAATTGCCGGAAAATGTTTCGAAAATGGCTTGATTATGGAAACAGCCGGTCCAGACGATGAAGTATTTAAGCTCTTCCCTCCTATTACTATTGATGACGAGGGGTTAGAGAAAGGACTTTCCATTATTGAGAAATCAGTAACACAGGTTCTTGAAGCAAAAGAACTAGTTACTTCCTAAATAATATTCTTTGGGGTGTCCCAAACTAATGGTGACCGACACCAATTGGGACACCCCTTTTTGTTATAAAATACTACAACATACTGATATGGAGGATTACTACTATGAAAGTTGTGAAACTTGAAGACATCATTGGAACAGAACAAGAGGTTGATAACGGGAACTGGGTTAGCCGCCGTCTTGTTTTAAAGAAAGACAATATGGGTTATTCTGTGCATGATACAATTATTCGTGCTGGTACAGAAACTCATATCCACTATAAAAATCACCTTGAAACTGTATATTGTATTGAAGGAAAAGGTGAAGTGGAAACATTAGCTGATAATAAAATCTGGCCAATAGAAGCAGGCAGTGTATACGTTCTTGACAAGCACGATGAGCACCTTCTTCGTGCCGAGCAGGACATGAGAATGGTTTGCGTGTTTAATCCGCCAATCAGCGGCAGAGAAGTACACGACGAAAATGGTGTATATCCTGCTGATATTGATACTGTAGATTACGCAGATTAATAAACCAAATAAAAAAGCTTCCACATTTATAAAATGTGGAAGCTTTTTTATGCGAAACTCTATACAGTGATCTTCCTATAGAATAATATAGATAATAAAGTTTCAATGATGATATATAAAAAGGAGTACACTTACTATGGAAATTATAGGTGCTTTCAGTGCTGTCTTTCTAGTATTCTTGTTTTTTACTGTCGGCGTTTTTTTACTTAATATTTTAACAAGCGTATGGGCTTATCGTGATGCTGTCCGTAAAGGGAACAGCAAGGAATATGCTTTGCTTGTTCTAATAGGAACGCTTTTCTTCCCTGTCATTGGCCTTCTCGTTTATCTTCTTATACGAAATGCATAATGCCGTCCTACTCAGACCTGAAAATTTCATGTTCCCAGAAATAATCAGCTATGTCCTCGAAATCTTCTACTTCAAATTCTTCCCAGTTCACTGAAGCTGCTGTTTCTTCATCCATTATAATGTGATAGACCTGCTCGAAATCTTCTTCAGCAGCATCTTCTTCTATGGGAAAATACCAATGCATGTTTACTTCTCTGATCTCATCACCTTTTAAAAGTTCATTAAATAATTTAGCTGAATCAGTAAGAATACCTGTTTGGATTAAACTTGTAGTAATATTATCACTTGCATTTAAGCTTGTCTCCAGGATGCCTTCCTCTATAGAGAGCTCCCTTATCACTTCATCATAAAAAGAGCTTCTTTCCCCTGCCACAGTATGGATGACCCATTCAGCCTCTTCCTCTGCTGTCGCAAATGTTGGACGATCCGCTGTTTCTAAATCACTCCCTGCCGGCTCTCCTACTGCTAGAAAAAACAGGAATGAGCAAACAGTAACTATTATGGCTGCTCCTGTAACTTTAGCCTGTTTGTAGCCGTTTTCTTTCTGCTGTCGCCATGTGATCAGGAGTAAAAAAGTCGAAATAACTGACAACACACCAGCTACAAAAAATATGGATAGGGCGATCATAGCCATAACTGTCCGCTCCTCCTTTCTGTATAAGTTTCTCTTCACCATATTACAGTTTACACTATTTCTTTTCTAAACCATAGTGTTTGCTTAGTGACGGCTTTTTTACGTTTTTCAGGCAAATAAAAACCGCTGCAGACAGACAGCGGTTTCTGTGTATTTAAATGGATGCTAATACTTTTTGGGCCGGTACATAATCGTAACCGAGATCTCTTGCTACAGCTTCATAGGTAACCTTCCCCCCCGCAGCGTTTAACCCCTTTTGTAATGACATGTTTTCGCTAAGGGCTGTTTTCACACCCTTATTTGCAATTTGCAGAGCAAATGGAATCGTCACATTTGTTAAAGCAATCGTTGATGTCCGAGGGACTGCGCCTGGCATGTTCGCAACTGCATAGTGAACGACATCATGCTTAATATACGTCGGCTGGTCGTGAGTCGTAATCCTATCTGCCGTAGCAATTATACCACCCTGATCAACCGCTACATCAACTACTACTGAACCCGGTGACATCCCTTCGATCATTTCTTCTGTGACAAGCTTAGGAGCTCTTGCGCCCGGTATAAGAACAGCCCCTATCACAAGGTCTGACTCTTTTACGGCTTCAGATATATTCATCGGGTTTGACATGAGAGTATTAATCTCACTCCCAAAGATATCATCTAACTGTCTTAGCCTGTCTGGGCTTAAATCGATAATAGTGACATCTGCGCCGAGTCCAATAGCTATTTTTGCAGCATTGGTCCCTACTACACCGCCTCCTATAATTGTTACTTTTCCACGCTTAACCCCTGGAACCCCTGAGAGGAGAATTCCTTTCCCTTCCTTCGGTTTTTCAAGGAACTGTGCACCAATCTGAGAAGCCATTCTGCCTGCTACCTCGCTCATTGGTGTCAACAAAGGAAGAGCCCCATTCACTTCTACTGTTTCATAGGCAAGCGCTGTTACACCTTTCTCAGTCAAAGCCTTAGCCAATTCAGGCTCGGCAGCCAAATGAAGATACGTAAATAAAATTAACCCTTCCCGAAAGTATTTATACTCACTTTCCAGTGGCTCCTTTACTTTCATTACCATTTCAGCTGAGTTCCACACTTCTTCCGCACTAGGAAAAATTTCGGCCCCGGCTTCTTTATAGGCTTCATCTTCAAATCCGCTTCCTACGCCAGCATTACTTTCCACAATCACTTCATGTCCTGCTTTTGTTAAGGAAAGGACGCCAGCTGGAGTGATGGCTACACGATTCTCATTATTTTTCACTTCTGTCGGGATTCCAATTTTCATGACTTTTCCCTCCTGCGCTCTTTTATAAGGTATTTTCATTATAAATCACCAATCATAATGAAAGCTTCGTGGAAGAAAAACAAATAACCATTAGTGATTTGTAGAATTTCACAAGTTATGCTTTGGGTCCAGTCTCTCCAGTTTTATTTCCAGATATAAAGAAAGCTTATAATGAGGATTTTTCACATCAATTTGGGCTATCTCACAAATTCGTTTCACCCTATAGTTTAAGGTATTCACGTGCACATGAAGATCCTTGGCTGCTTCATTTATATTTCCATCTCTATTTAAATACGTTTCTAACGTATCGTAGAGTTCAGTATTGTTTTTAGAATCATATTCCCTCAGTTTCCTTAAACCGGGATGCGTATGGTTTTCATCTCTTCTTTGTTCTAAAAGACCATTTAAATACCTAAATACCCCTAAATCATGGTAAAAAACTATATCATTAGTTTCTTCGGGAAATTGCTGTTTTATACTTAATGCGGAAAGAGCTTCCTGATAGGCAAAAGCGGTTTTCGTCAAATCTCCTTCTTGTATGGAACTACAGGCAGCTCTCACGTTCTCTATCCTAAATCGTTCTTTGAGCTGCTTTAAAAATAGTAAGGCAAAGTTATTTATTGAAGAGAGGGAATTGCTTTCCTCAGAAGTCGATGCCAAAAGAAGGAGCAAGCGGTCATCTAGTGTGTGGAGCAGGACCTTTACTTGCTGCTGAGTATTTATTAAATACGTAATTTTTTTATGTATAGAGTCATCCAGCTTTCCTTGGATTTGAAAAGCCATCACCGAAAAACATGGGGGTACACTGGGGGTTATGCTGCTGAGCCTGTCAACTGCTTCATCATGGGAATGAATATTTCCAGTAAGCAGTTCCCAAAAAAGTTCTTGGTAATCCTTTTCCCGTTTAACTTTTTGTCTGCTCACATGAAGGAGGAGTTTCTTAGCTTTTTCAGAAGCCAAAGTAAGCAAGTTACGATCGACCTGATCCCCCTTGTGTGCTGCTTCCACAATCCAAATGTACCCAAGGACCTCAGACCCCTTGCGTATGGCCACAGCTACTCTATCTCCCAATCCAATATCGTCGATTTCAGGTATAATAACCGGCTCGTCCTGCTTATTTAACGCAGGGATGACTCCATCTTTCCAAAGTCTGTTAATCACTTTTTCTGGAACTCTTCTGCCAATGATGGTAGCTACCCGTGCAGCGTCTGTTTTATTGTCATGGGAACTGTACGCAAGCAAACGATGATTTGCATCCTCTATTGTTACCGGACAGTGAATAATCTCACTCAAAAAATCAGCAAACTGTTCTAAGTTATCAAACTTTCTTTGAAAAGGGTTCGCTTTATTTAATGAATTCATCCCTATCGCCCCTTCCTTTTGCATATTTCTGCCAATGTAGCGGCCACCTGCTTTTTAATATATATTTTATCATTATTATTATATTGCCTGTACTTTGACTCCTGCTTATCCCAAATAAAAAAGCAGCAGGATTTATTTATCACCTGCTGCCAAGTTTATTGTCTACTAAAAAATGTAATATAAGGACTGCTCATTTGCTTTAACTCTTCTTTTATCTTCATGTCAAAGGAGATTATTACACAGGTGGCGGGTCCTGCTGACGAAAACTGGTCAAATGGGCTGTCAGAAACTGATAAAGGCTTCAAAGAGTTCATTTGACATAAGGTGTCTAGTTCAAATTTAATTCCCTTGGAACCTACAGGTACTATTTCATAAACCCCTGGGTGGTCGACTAGAGAACGAAAAAGAGAAAGAGGAAGAACTTTATCCTTTTTCGCTAACACACTGTCCCCCCACAGTGGTGTGCCTACGACAGCAAACCCGGCATTTTCGGGAGTTTTTTCTGTCTTCTTTGCTTCAGGTGAAACGGTGCCGATTGCGGTCACGCCAAAGGCAGACTGGACCATATTCATGTTGCTCTCAGTACTTCCTGTTAAGGGAAGGTGAGGATACCCTGTCTCAGTCAAAACTTCTTGTACGCCCTTTACCAGCCTCGGCCATTCCTCTTGTCCGCAAAAATTGTGAAGAGAGATCCCTGTTAGAGAAGCTCCGACACTCAACGCTTCCATGACTGCTACTCTGGCGCTATACTTCCCTACGAGTTCATAAGACGCCTCTACCTCATCAGATGCTTTCTCACCAACTCCTCCGCTGCAATCGGCTGCTATGACCAGTTCTTTGTCCTCGCTTAAAGGGTAATAAGCCACATCTCTCATTTAGAACCCCTCTGCTTTTTCACAAAGCTTGCGACTGCCTCTACCTGGGCTGTTTGAGGAAACATATCAACCGGCTGTACATATTCAATGTCATAGCCATTTCTCAAAAGAAAGGATGAATCCTTTGCCAAAGTAGAAGGGTTGCAGGAAACATATACGAATCTGCGGGGAGAGATTTTCTTTATTGTATGAAGGAGAGCCTGATCACATCCGCTTCTCGGCGGGTCCACTATGATCACATCCGGCCCCCATCCTTCCTTTACCCACCGGGGAAGAACCTCTTCTGCTTTTCCTGTTTCAAAACTTGCATGACTGTATCCATGATCAGCTGCATTTTGGTTTGCATCCTCTACACTTGCCTTGATTGTATCCATACCTCGAACCTCTTGGGCATGATCAGCCATCCAAAGTCCAATCGTTCCTGTCCCGCAATAAGCATCTACTACTTTTTCTTTCCCTGTTAAATGTGCTGCCTTTTTTGCTTCATCATAAAGAACAGCTGCCTGAATAGGATTAAGCTGAAAAAAAGCTTGCGGTGATAAATGAAACGACTTTCCTTTAAGCTCTTCAAGCAGTGTTTCTTTCCCCCATAAGTGGATAGTTTTCTTTCCAAAAACGGCTGAAGAAGAGGTTGGCTGGATATTTTGGTATACAGAATTCACTTCTGGGAGCCTTCTATTTATTTCATTTATTATAATTTTTTCCCTAGGAAGCTCAGGCTTTGCTGTAATAAGCGTTACTTGCACCTCACCGCTTGAAAACCCTGTGCGAACAACGATAGTACGTACCACGCCGGTTTTCTTTTTCTCATTGTAAATTGGCACATTAAAGTCCCTGAAGATACGTGTTATTTCAATACTAACTTTATTTAACACAGGATGCTGCACCATGCATCCCGGCTTTGTTAAATCGATCAAACGATGGGAATCCATAGCATATAGTCCTGCAATAACCTCGCCCTTTTCAGTGCCCAGCTGCCATTGACTTTTATTTCGGTAATGCCAGGGGTCATCCATGCCTAACGTATCTTTCACCTTGATGTCCAGTCCTTTATTATATTTTTCGAATGCTTGAACAACAAGGTCCTTCTTCTCTGTTAACTGCCTTTCATAAGCAAGGTGCTGTATTTGGCATCCCCCACATTTTTCGAAAACAGGACAGGGTGCGTCCGTTCGGTGTGGAGAGGCCTTGCGGATTGAACGGACAACAGCTTCTGCGTGGTTGCGATGAACCTTTTTCACTTCACATACTACCTCTTCACCAGGCAGTGCTCCTTCAACAAATACTACTTGTCTTTTAAAGAATCCGACACCCTCTCCGTTTATCCCTAACCGTTTTATAGTAAGTGGAAAACGCTGGCCTTTTTTAATGCTGATTTGAGAGGCTGATTTTTGTTTATTCATTGATTTTCACTCTACTTTCATTTTCAATGCTTAACCACAGGTATAATGCCGCGTAGCTTTTATATGGAGACCATGCTGCACTCCATTCAATCACTTCTTCTTTGGATGGCTTATTAGGAAGTTCCAGCAATTTTTTTAACGCATTTTGAATTCCGATGTCTGCAGCAGGGAGGAGGTCCGCTCTCCCTAAACCGAAAAGGAGAAAGCACTCAGCTGTCCAGGGCCCTACTCCCCGAATGGCGGTTAATATACTAATGATCTCGTTATCTTCCTTTGCCCGCAAACCTTCTAAGTCAAGCTTTCCATCCGCTATTAATCGTGAGGTATCAATCACATACTCTGCTTTTCTTCTGCTAAACTGAAGGCATGTTAAGTCCTCTGTCTCTAGTTCTGCAATCATCTCCGGAGAAGGATAAAACCAGGCCCCATTTACTTTCTCACCGAACTGGAAAACAAATCGAGATGAAAGCTGATAGGCAAATGTCATATTTAATTGCTGGTGAATAATGGTTTTTATTAAACATCCATATAAATCAAAATCACACACAAGCGGGACACCTTTGAAGCGCTCTACAATGGGATCCAGCATTGTTGATTTCAAAAAAGCTGATATTTCACCAGCATCCCTATGCCATAAAAATATATTGTTAAGATGTGGCAGCGCAACTTCTTTTTCTATCTGGCTCCCTTTAACAGCAACTTTGTCATCGCTGACAAAGTGAACGAGAAGACTCTCTTTAGCGTGACCTTTTTCTATGGGGACCCTTACTGTTCTTTTTTCTTCATCAACTGAATGCACGGGATCTACGTGCAGCCGTTTAAGCATTACAGGTACACTAATAGGAGCAGGAAGCATGATTTCTTCTTTCCACATGGTTTCTCCTCTCTTTCCAGAAAAGGGAATTCTATAACAACTTATCTTACCATGTTTTCTTCCACTTCCTAAACTTTCTAGAACAGTAACGGCTTGTCCTTTGCTAAAATGGATGTGACTAAACAAAAAGCAGCTATGGCTTTTTTTGTTTTATTTATTCAGCTCTGGCAAACTCTTACAATACAGCTGGCCCTTTGAAGGTGAAACGAATGCCGGCTGCATGTGAAGATAAATAAAAAAAATTAACAGAGCTGCCAATTTAAAAGGGGGATCATTGATTTGTCAATTGCCACGGATGTTGCTTCCATACATATTATGGCGGCTGTGTACAAAAAAGACAAACCGGCCGAAATCTTTAAAGAAACCGTTGAACGTCTCGTAGAACATGTGCCTTACATTGACTGGTGCGGGGTTTATGTAGGAGAGAACGAACAATGGCGACTGATGGCCAGTGCTTCAGAGGAAAATAATAACAGCTGGGAGCATAACGGACAGCTCAGCTTTTCGCTTAAAGATCTGAACGGAAAAGAAGTAGGTATACTTGTAGTAAAAAGCAAAGAACCAATCGCCTTTGATGTGACTGACGTTTCTACCCTGGAGACGGTTGCGGACGCTTTAAGCCAGCAAATCACTATGAATTAACAGAAGGAGCTCATTCTGGTTATCCAATAACCAGAGTGAGCTCCTTTTTTCACTTTACATTTCGAAACACATTAATGACAAACAACACGACCCCTATGGCTAATGTAATTCCCCCAATACCTATAATCGGGCCAAATGCTTCATATCCGCGGATGACCATAAATAAAGAACCAAGCATAATAGGGAGGGAAATATTATGCAGCCAGAAATGCCATTTTCCCAGATTACTCTTTTCTGCCCGCGGAAAAAGGTGGTAAATAAGACCGGCAAGCGTCATTGAAGTCCATCCCAGCAGCGCTAAATGGGCATGAACTCCGGTGTACTGAAATTCATAAGTCATTGACATAAATAGACCAAACAATACTGCGGCAAAGAAATAAATAACAGATATTTTAATCAGCTTAACCCCTATAACAACCCACTCCCTTCTCTTCATTGCATATTTATGCTCATTCTCTTTCCTATATGTAGAAATAGTAAAAAAGCTGTCTCAGCAGCCCAAAGGGAGGCAGAAACAGCTTTATCATGGATTAGGGGTGAAACTTCCTCATTGTTTTTTTCATCATTAAATCGTCCAGACTCTTAAATTCATAGCCCTGCTTTCTGCATTCATCAATGACACGTCCTAAGGCTTCCGCATTGTCTTTGGAAACGGAATGAAGCAGCATAATAGACCCTGGGTGGATACGATTCATAATTTGTTCATAGGCATAATCTGCCCCTTTTTGGTTATCTGTTTCCCAATCTTTATAAGCAAGTGACCAGAACACGTTTATATATCCTAAGTCCCTGCTTAACGAAAGGCTCTCTTCACTGAACTTACCTTGCGGGGGACGCAAGTAAGGCATGTATTCCTCACCAGTTATTTCTTTGTATTCTTCTTTTAGTTTCGTCAGCTCTCTCTTTACTCTTTCTTCACTTACTTCCGGCAAACTGGGATGATGGTATGAATGATTGCCAACAATATGCCCTTCTTTAATCATTCTATTAATTAAGTCTGTTTCTGTCGTTAAGTAATGTCCCGTAATAAAAAAGGCTGCAGGCACTTCTTTCTCTTTGAGTACGTCTAACACCTGCTTTGTATACCCATTTTCATACCCGTTATCAAAAGTAAGGTACAAGCTTTTATCCTGAGGACACCCCATAAATACCCCATCGTATTCCTTTAATAATTCTTTATAATGAGGATCAGCATCAGCTGGCTGCTGATCTTTTGCCGGTTTGAAATTCCAGTTTAATACTTCACTGCTGATTTGTTTTGCATCTGTCACTGAGTGTTGAATAAAAAACAATCCTGTTCCTAGCAGCACTACTGCCATAACCCATACTGCCCAATGCCTCATAAGCCCATGGCCCCTTTTTTTACCTTAGTGTGGCTCAGTACGTATAAATTATCCCGCCTCCACAAAAAGGAAATGATTAGGAATTCAGTTTTAGCCGAAACCATGAAAGCAGAGCTTGAGGAGTTTAACGTACAGGTGGCAACAATAAACCCAGGACCTTTTGAAACAGGCTTTAATGACCGCATGTTTGAAGAAAAATGGAAATGGTCTCATCAAAATGAATATTTCACCAGCAGAGATTCTATCGCAGAAACGGAAAAAGTACTTGAAGAGCAGTACGATCCGGAAGATATGATTGCAAAAATGGTTGAAGTCATAGAGGCAGATTCTCACCACTTCCGTACTGCCTTCCCACAAGAAACGGAAAATAATATGAAAAGCTTTGAACAGGAAACGTGGGAAGAAAAAGTATAACAGAAATGAGGGTATCCCAAGTCTGCAATTGGGATACCCTCATTTTACATTTATTAAATCTATTTTAGCTGAACACAGGTTCTTTAAATTGGCCAAGTTTTTCAAGAGAAGACTTGTCCACATCGGCATGAAGACTGTTTCCATGAGAGTCCATCGTAACAATTGCAGCAAAGCCTTCCACTTCCAAATGCCACATTGCTTCAGGTATGCCGAATTCCATTAAATCTACTCCTTTTACATCTTTAATACAGTCAGCATAGTACTGAGCAGCACCTCCGATGGCATTGAGGTACACACCTCCATGTTCTTCAAGAGCTTTCAACGTTTTTGGTCCCATGCCGCCTTTACCAATTACTGCACGAATACCGAATTTCTTCATAATGTCACCTTGGTATGGTTCTTCCCGGATACTCGTGGTCGGGCCCGCTGCTTTGACCTGCCAGCCCTTTTCTTTATCGTTTAGCATAACCGGGCCGCAATGATAGATGATTTGGCCATTAAGGTCTATTGGAGCATCATGGCTCATCAAATGGTGGTGAATAGCATCTCTTCCGGTATGAAGATCTCCGTTAATAACGACAACGTCTCCTACCTTAAGCTCGCGAATTTGTTCTTCAGTTACAGGAGCTTGCAATACTACTTGCTTTACTTCCTCTTCTCCAGTAGCTTCCTGTGCTTCTTTTTTCGCCTCTTCGGCGAAATCAATTTTTTCACCCTCCTGGTAGTACCAGTCAGTAATTTCACCATTTTGAGGATCAATGGCTACTCCAAGACGGCGGAAAGCCCAGCAGTTATAGGCTACAGAAACGAAAAAGCTTGCAGGTAAACGGTTCATAGTACCCACTTTACAGCCAAGAAGAGTGGCTTCCCCTCCAAATCCCATTGTTCCAATCCCAAGCTTGTTCGCATTTTCAAGGACATACTCTTCAAGCTTCTTTAATTCCTGATTTGGATTTACATCGTCTACTGAACGAAACAGCTGATCTTTTGCCAATGAATAACTGGACGTACGGTCACCGCCGATGCCGACACCAATAAAACCTGCACTGCAGCCTTGTCCTTGCGCTTGGTAGACTGAATGCATAATACACTTTCTTATGCCGTCCAAATCACGTCCCGCTCTTCCCAGTCCTTCAAGCTCAGCGGGCAGACTGTATTGAATATTTTTGTTTTCACAGCCGCCGCCTTTTAAGACTAACCTTACATCTATGTAATCTTTTTCCCACTGTTCAAAGTACATGGCAGGAGTACCAGGGCCAAGATTATCTCCACTGTTTTTTCCAGTCAATGAATCAACGGAGTTAGGACGAAGCTTACCATCTTCCGTGGCCTGTACAAGAGCCTCTTCAATTTCCCTTTTTATTTCAATTTGGTTTGCTCCTATAGGAACTTTAATCTTAAATGTCGGCATGCCGGTATCCTGACAGATTGGAGAAACTTCTTCATCAGCCATTGATATGTTTTCCGTAATCGTTGACAATGACAAAGCTGCTCTGGTTCCTGCATTTTCCTGTGCCTTTGCCTGCTTTATCGCTTTCCGCACATCATACGGCAGGTTCGTAGAAGTTTCTACAATTAACTGGTACATACTTTCTTTGAATTTGTTCACAATCTCCCTCTCCTTTATTATCTTTTCCCTTTCATTATAAGCGTTTTCACAACATTTAGAAAGAAGCACATAAAAAGGTGTTTAACTAACAGATCCAAGGGGTATAATCATTTGTTTGATTTATTGATATTTTACCAAGATTAAGACTTTGCCTAAAACTCTTTTAAAAATCTTATCCTATACTTATAATGTTACTTTGTTCGAATTGATGTCTGCCGTAAAAGCCTGTGGTATAAATTTTTACATTATTTAGAAAGGAGTCTACTTATGGCTAAAAACAGAAAATTTACACAAGCAGCTCTCGACAGGGTTGAGGTTGTCGGGAACAAACTCCCTCATCCTATAACACTCTTCGCTATTTTAGCTGTTGTCGTTATCTTTGTATCAGCCATTCTTTCTGCAGTAGGTATCACTGTAGATGATCCTGCTGAGCCGGGGGAGACAGTAGAAGTCACTAACCTGTTATCAGCTGACGGCATCGAGTATTTATTTACCAGCATGGTTGATAACTTTATTGGGTTTGCTCCTCTCGGCGTGGTACTTGCCACGATGATCGGGATTGGGGTTGCTGAAAGGTCAGGACTAATTAGTGCGGCTCTTAGGGGCTTCGTACTTTCGGTTCCAAAAAGTCTGATCACTTTCGGCCTCGTGTTTGCCGGTATTATGTCCAGCGTAGCATCAGATGCTGGATACGTAGTTCTTCCTCCATTAGGAGCAGTAATATTTGCGGCATTAGGACGTCACCCATTAGCTGGGCTGGCTGCTGCATTTGCTGGTGTTTCTGCAGGGTTCAGTGCGAACTTGTTCTTGTCTGCAACAGATCCAATGCTCGGTGAATTAACTATTCAGGCTGCTGCAACCATAGACCCTGCTTACGCAGAGACTATGAATATTGCAATGAACTACTACTTTATTTTTGCCTCAGTATTTGTTCTTTCTATAGTAGGAAGTATAGTTACTGAAAAAGTCGTAGAACCACGTTTAGGAGAATACAAAGGGGAATACAGAGAATCACTTAATGGCCTTGAAGCTTCAGAAAAGAAAGGACTCTTATGGGCTGTCATTTCCTTTGTCATCACTAGTATCCTAATGGCACTTCTAATTGTACCTGAGTGGGGACCTATGCGCGGAGAAGATCCTCAGCCTATTATCCAGTCGCCATTTATGCAGTCGTTAGTACCTGTTATTCTTATTCTGTTCCTTGTTCCAGGTCTTGTGTATGGCATGGTAACAAGAACCATTAAAAATGATAAAGACGTAGCAAATCAAATGTCTGACACAATGGCTGCAATGGGAATGTTCATTGTCCTTGCCTTTACAGCCGGTCAATTTGTTGCTTACTTTAATGAAACAAACATGGGGCTAGTCCTGGGAGTGTACGGCGCTGAGTTCCTTCAAAGTGTAAACTTTACGGGAATCCCTCTGGTAATAGCCTTCATTATTGTAGCGGGCTTTATCAACTTATTTATAGGAAGCGCCTCTGCAAAATGGGCAATTATGGCTCCTGTCTTTGTCCCAATCATGATGCAGCTAGGCTATTCTCCAGAGCTCACACAAATGGCCTATCGTATTGCTGATTCAACAACTAACATCATTACGCCATTAATGACGTACTTTGCAATTATTATTGCGTTTGCTCAAAAATATGATAAGAAAATGGGAATCGGAACCCTTGTTTCAGTTATGCTTCCATATTCCATCATATTTACGATTGTTTGGACCATTATGCTGATCGTATGGATGCTCTTTGGAATTGACCTTGGACCAGGATCTCCTATCGAGTATGCACCAGCTGACTAATAACTAATAGACTGAAACCAATCAGTCTTAAAAAAACACCCCACATGTTAGAGCAAAATTCTAACATGTGGGGTGTTTGTCTTTTGTGGAATATAGTGCCCCTGGAATCAGTATTTAGAAGCCAGGTGCGTATCCCGATTAATATAATGAATCACTGGATTCCCTTCTTGTTTTACTGTGATCTTTGTTACACCAGTGTTTCCAAGACGAAAAGGTCTGTGGAATTGGTACCAGTCATCACCAAGCATCAGAAACATTAAAAAGATGGAAAGAAACCCTCCGTGAGAAACAAGTGCAATTGTTTTCTCCTGGTGCTTTTCACTCAGCCCGTTTATGAGCTGCTTACATCTTTCAGTTATTACTCCTACCTGTTCTGTTCCTTCTATTCCTGATGTCAGAAGGTTTTTGTTTCTCATATCAGGAAATTCCTTGTAAATTTCTTCTCTTGTTTTTCCTTCAAAAGGTCCCAGGTGAATTTCCCGGTAGGCTTCTGAAGCTATAAGCGGTACGTGCTGATACTTTTCAATTGCTTTTGCTGTTTCATAAGCCCTTGACAGGTCACTGCTGTATAAAGCATCAAGTTTTGTTGACTTAAGAAACTGTCCAAGCAGCAAAGCTTGCTTTTTCCCTTCAACCGACAGGGGGAAGTCCTGGCATCCTTGTAATTTCCCCGCTCTGTTCCCTTCTGATTCTCCGTGTCGTATTAAAAATAAATCCATGTCTCTCTACTCCCAGTTCTTTTGAAATTGGTTGGTCTTAATTTTAACCTGATCAAGCATTTCTTGAAACCTGTTTAAGTCATTAATATCAGCTTCAGCTGGATCCAGCGCCTCAAGCATATGACTCATTAACTCAACTCTTTTCTGCAAATATTCCAATTGCCTTACTTTGTCGTAAACAGGACTTCCCATACACAACAATCCTTCTTTTTGGAGTTACCATACCAAAGGCCAAACGAAAGAACAAGAGAGGAGCCTTATTACGTCTTTCTCTTTTCCTTGTTTTAAGGTAAGATAAGGGTTGTCTTATTCAGGAATGACCATTTGGAAAGAACGGAACTATGAAGAAAAGGAGCATCTTTGATGCGTACAAATACTTATGAACCACAGGCCCCAGCAACGGATGCATGGGAAGCCTATAAGGATATAGAAGAGTTTGGTTCTCTCCAGCTATCTAATATAGAATTTACGACAACCACTTTATGTAACATGCGATGTGAGCATTGTGCTGTAGGCTATATGCTCCAGCCCAAAGACCCTGAACCCCTGCCGCTGGATATACTCATCAAACGCCTGGACGAAATTCCAAATTTGAGAGCTTTCAGCATTACAGGCGGGGAGCCTATGCTATCTATGAAATCTGTAAAAGATTATGTAGTGCCTTTGCTGAAATATGCCCATGAGCGAGGGGTCAAGACACAGATAAATTCAAATCTCACGCTTGATATTAATCGTTATGAACTGATCATCCCTTATTTGGATGTCCTTCATATTTCGCATAATTATGGAAGTAAAGATGACTTTGTTGACATCGGATTTTCCATGATGAACAAAAAACCATCTCAAAAGCAAGCTGAAGCTTATTTTGACCGGATGGTTGAAAATGCTAAAATTCTCTCATCTCAAGGTGTGATGGTCTCTGCTGAAACCATGCTCAATAAACGAACTCTTCCTCATCTCGAGGACATTCATGATCAAATTATTTCGATGGGATGCGGACGCCATGAAGTTCACCCAATGTACCCAAGTGATTTTGCGAGCTCCCTCAAGCCTGCTTCCTTGCAAGAGATTCGTGAAGGAATTCATCGTTTGCTTGACCACCGAAATAAGGATACATGGATGCTTTTTGGTACACTTCCATTTTACGCCTGCAGCTCTAGTGATGAAGATTTGGAATTACTTACACGTTTATACAATGAAGAATGTGTAACGGTAAGAAACGATCCTGACGGGCGGTCACGCCTAAACGTTAACATATTTGACGGTGAAATTATTGTTACTGACTTTGGGGATGAGCCTTCTTTAGGCAATATTAAGCACACCAGCTTACCTGATGCTTATAATTCCTGGTTAAATAGTAACCTTGCTCGCTCTTTAAATTGTCATTGCCCTGCAGTGAAATGCCTAGGCCCCAATGTTCTTGTAAAAAACGCCTATTACAAAAACAAAGATTTCACAAAGCTGTCCTCTAATATTACCTTGTAACAAAATTAAGGTGCCTCCAACACCGTGCTGCTCTTTTACGCTGATGGGGGCACCTTTTTTAATTTCCTGGGATAAACTTTAATGAAAGATGGTTTTGGACAGGGAGCCAGGCCTGCACATCCTGCTGCGTCACATTTTTAACTTCAATCATTTGCTTTCCGCCTCTTAGGACTAAATATACTTCCCCATAGGTGACGCTTCCTTTTTCTTTTACAGCTGGAACATACCCATGCAATGACCCTGACTGCCCCCCGTTTACACGGTAAGCATGATCAAGCTCTGTTCCATTCCCAATTGTTGTCTCCATTGCGACAGGAAGCTTTGTTTCTTTAGCCGCATGGAGGACCATCATTTTTTTTACTTCATCTCCATCAGGAATGTCCGCTGTAATTTCCCCTTTTACTCGTTTTGCCTGGTCTTGTTTATACTTTAAAGCAAAGGTTTCGTTCCCGCCCCGATTATCAAAGGAATTCGTGTTTACCTTTTCATACTCCCAATTTGCTTCAGAGCTTTCCCCTTCGTAGCATAACGCCCACTCGCCAAGGAATATGGAGGCTTTAAAGCCAAAAGCAAACTTTGAACCATCAATGGTTGTTTCATTTAAAATTCGTATTAACTCCGGGTTCATTACAGGAACATTTGATGTTTCAATTAACTCCTTGGAAAGAGAGCTTGGATGCAGAAACGGCTCATCTTTTGTACTGCTTGAAAATGTATTCTCTTTTGAAATATCAAAGACATAATCTGGTTTATCGTCTGCTTTTTCACTTTCTTCAGCTAACGCTGCTCCAGAAACCGGAAGTATTAGTATTAGCAAAACGACGATTAATCGCAGCACCCATATTTTCATCGGAGATATCCTCCTTCTTTGTTTTTTTCTATTGTTTTCAGGGAGTAGGAAAAATATCCGACAATTAGAGAAATATTCTAGAAATGAATATTTCATAGAAAAGAGCCCCTCCTTAAGTCATATATGGCTTACTTCCCGCCTTAAGACTTTTGGAAGGACTCTTTTTTTCACTAATTATGATCTTTGTTCAAAGAGATCTATTTTTCTCCATTTACCAAACCTGTAATACCCAACGGCGAAGAGGCTGCTTATAATAAAGCTTACGCCTATTCCTAACGCAATCCCTTCTGCTCCAAGCCAGGATGAAAAAAACCAGGCCAGGGGAAAACGCAGGATCCAAAAGGAAAGGATATTTAACACCAGTACTTGAAACATTGCTCCAGCCGCTCTTACAATACCGTTCAGAACAAAGTTTATGCCTAGAAATGGATAGAAAAAAGCAACCCACTGTAGATAAACCGTACCAAATTCTATGGTTGCCTGATCATCCACAAACATTCTCATTAAGTATTCTGCCGATAGAAAGACAAACAAGCTTATCGTGATGGTTACTACAAGAATTAGAATCATTCCGCTTTTTGCAATGTCTCCTACACGCTCCCACTTCCTTGCACCAATGTTCTGTCCTGCCATGCTGTTAATGGCCGATCCAAGAGTTAAAGCTGGAAGCATAATAAGGCTGTCTATTCGCTGGGCTGCACCATATCCCGCTACGACGGTATCACCAAATGCTGTCACTACCGTCATAATTGCAAGAACCCCTGCGGAAATGGCCATCATTGAAAGACCGGATGGAAGGCCGAGCTTAAAGACTCGTTTAAACTCTTCCAAAGGGGGCAAGAAGGGTATTGAAAAGGGCACTCCTCTTTTAAGAATGGAATACAGGAGGCCAAATATGAAAGCAGATCCCTGAGAAACAATCGTTGCATACGCAGCACCATTGATCCCTAAATCCAGGACATAAATAAACAAAGGATCCAATACAGCATTTAAAGCGACCGCCATCATGATAAAACGAAGGGGGGTTTTACTATCGCCCAGAGCTCTTAAAACCGTTCCGATAAAATTGTATCCAAACAAGAGAACAATGCCGATCAAATTGATTTGCAAATAAGATAGAGCCATCGGCATAATGGTGTCTGGGGTACCCATAAAACGTAAAATATAGGGTGCTAAGAAAAAACCAACAATACCCATAATTATCGCGAGACTTCCTAATACAAAGACAAAGGTGTTTAATGAAGCCTTAAGTCCTTCTTCGTCTTTTTGACCTTTTCGCTGAGAAAGCACTGTTAACGTAGCGCCATTAATTCCAATAATAAAAGAAAGGACCGTAAAAATTACGGTACTGGATATGGCGATGGCTCCAAGTGCTTCAGCACCAAGCAAGTTTCCTACCCATAAGCTGTCTATGATCTGATACGAGCTTTGTAGTAAATTACCGAAGAAAATAGGCCATGAGAAAAAAATCATTTTCTTCATAATGCTTCCTTCGGTAAAATCCAGTTCATGTGTTTTTTGCTTCTCCTTCAACCTCTTCACCCTCATTTCTTGCCAGAGCCCGCTCTCTCATATCCTATGTTGGAAGGTAATCATTATTATACTTTTCCTTACTTGACTTCTCATAAGTTCTTACAGTCACATTTATTAAAGAGGTGCTAATCCACTGGGTAAGCAAAGCTACGAAAAACACCCATACATCGATCACAATAGCTAATAGTAAAAATATAGACATATTCATCCAGAACAATGGACGTCCCGGCAGCACGCCGCTAAGACGATAAATGATATGAGCCAGTATTGCGAACCCACCGGAAGAAGCTCCTTTGCAATACAATAAGCCTACTCCTAAGCCAAAAAGTAAAGCTCCAGCCGGAATAGAGATCATTCCCGGGTAAGAGTCAAACCTTACATAGGAAGATAAAAGAAATATAGAGAAGGAAGCAGCTGAGACGGTATACAAAGTTTTAAGAGCACTTTTTACACCTATCCAGCGACAAGCACCAGCCAGCATAACCGCATTCAATCCCCATAACGTATATTCATGAGGAAAAGAAAACCAGTGGTGAAATAGTATTGTCACGCCCGCTGCTCCTCCTGACGGAATATCATAGGGAAACAAAAATAAAGCCATGGCTGTCCCCTGCAAAACTGCCCCTCCTGTCAGCCATAAAGCTGTGACAAGGAGAGATTTCATACTAGTTCAAATGATTCTGTAATATGTATACTTTCTTGAACAGATTGGACCATAGAACAATTCTTTCTTGTCACTTCCAGGCTTTTCTTTATTTGCTCATCGTTTGCATTAGGAGCATTAATGACGAAATGCAGGTGTACTTTTTGAATCTCTTGAGCCCCTTCATTATTACGCGTAACGTCAGCATCGACTGTAATATCTCTTACTTCTATACGTTTTTTTTCAAGTACCTTTCTTAGTACGCCGCCGCTGCAGACCGCAATCGAAGAAACGAGCAGCTGATACGGACGGAAACCATATTTTTCGTTTCCTGAAATTTGTAAAGAACCAAACTCAGTCTCTGTGCTAAAACCCTGCTCCTGCATAATAAATTTCACTCTTGCCCTCTCCTTTTTTGACTGTATTTCTTACTTATTGTAAAGCGTGATATAAGGAAAGTCGAATGGTTGGATTCTTCCTTCTCTTCACGTAAAGAAGCCAGGCAGGGAGAGGGACTTTTTACAGACAGAATGCAAATGTCTGAGTATCAAGAAAGAAAAAGAAGGAAAGATCCCTTGAATCTGAAAAAACGATGAAACAAGCTCCCAACAGATTGGGAGCTTGTCTATATTTATCGAACTGATTCGCCGTACACCTCATTTAAGATCTCATGTGCTGGCTTGGAGTACAGGTTTTTTGGAATAACATCTAATATTTCTTTATTCAAGTGTTGTTCTAGGTCTTTGACGTATTCTTTATTTCCTATTAAATAAACCCCTTTTAAATTTCTATTTTTCACTTGCTTATCAATGATTGGTCCAAGCTGTTTATACCACCGTAGACGATTTTCTTCAAATCTATGCTGGAACTCATCCACCTGGGTTGAGCCAGATGCCAGCCTGTCACTTGATGCATTCCCTTTATATTCTCTCCAGTCTTCTGTCTCAAATTCCCAGCTGTATTTCACTTCATCTCTTATCTCACCCATTGCAGAGTCGATCAAGATAACATCTCTTTGTTGGATAAGAAGAAGCCCTGCTGGAGGATAGGTAGACTCCAGTTTTTCTAAGGGCTCGACCACCGGGGATTTCTCCCAATGAAACTCGCTCTCAAGGGATACCTGCACCTTTGTTTCTTCCCAAAAACCGCCATCAGCAGAAGCGAAAACAACAATGCCTTTTTGCATATCTGTCTGCTGTGACAGGATGTGCTCGTGAACCTTTTTGCTGATATTTTTAAATGCTTTTAGTTCTTCGTCAGAACCGCTTTTTTCAACATATTCCTGAAGCCTCTTCATCCCGTTTTTCAGACGGATTTTCCACTCTCCATTGTGCTGTGTCCCTTCACCAAAATCGGTATTCAGATAAACTGAAAGAACTCCATGATCATCTTTCTTTTCTTTATATTTTAGTAATTCTTCTGCTAGTGCCATGTGCAATTCTCCTTTCTAAGTGACGATAACCTAACTGTTTCGTTATAGGATATATTGCCTTTACGCTTTAGCAGTAAACATATAAAATCCTCCACTGTAACAGAACAGGAATCGACAGCGCTTTTGAGACGTAAAAAAGAGAGCTCTCACCGGTGGTGAGGGCTCTTCTCAATAGCTGAGTTTTGTACCAGCCTCTTAACATTGTCTGGATTAATGTGTTCGGTCCAGTGGTTCTTCTCCTTCTTCAGGAAGCTTTTCTACCGCTTCTACGTCACCAGGAATTGTTCCTGCTATTTTGTTTTGCTCAAATTCTTTTTCCACTTCACTTTTGAGCTCACGGATTTCTTGGGCTGATTCCTTTGTCACTTCTTTAAATTCAACTGTTGTTTCTTTTAAATCCAACGCCTTATCAGAAATATACTGTAAATCTTCACTGGCTTTTTTCATTAATTCTGAAAATCTCTGGGATGTATTTTTCAACTGCTGCATAATTTCATCTCGATTTTGAGAGACAAAACGCGTAGCCTCGTTTACAGTACTAACGGTTTGTTTAGTTGCACTAAACACATTTTCTCTGGTTTTTTTATTTGCCACTACGAGTCCAATACCAATGATTCCACCGAGAGCCATACCAATTTGAAGACCCGATTTCCCCTTCTTTTCTTGAGGTTCCATAATTATCCGCCTTCCTTTCAGAGTATAGACAGTTTGCTTGTTATCATCTTACCATAACGTCTGCACTGTAATGTACTCTATACCCATCTAAAGAGGTTTTTTTAACCTGAAAATATCCTTCAGCAAGGCTTCTAATTATGAGTGAATACTCATTCATAATTAGAATAAATAATTTGATCTCCAAAACAATCTTCTTTGATTCTTCCATGCACAAGAAGCAGGTCAAGATGTCCAATAACCTCAGATAGCGTAAGGTCAGGCTGCTTTTGGTATACCCTTGGAAAAAGCTCTTTTGAAACAGCAAAAGCAGTTTTTCCGGGGTTGTCCTTAATCATATGGTATATATACTCAGCTCTGTTGTTTTGTTCGTTTAGTCGTTTCTCTATCAAAGCATGTGGTTTATCAAAAGAGTCCCCGTGGCCGGGATATACCATCGAAACAGGGAGTTCAGTACAAAGCAATAAAGACTCCCGGTACTGAAGCAAGGTTCTTGGTCTTGAATCTTTATTATTGTAAGGGGCTTCTATAATAGCGTTTGAAGAGATGTGAGCCAACAAATGATCCCCACCAATTATTATACCAGTCTGTTCTTCATACAGAATAATATGACTCTGAGCATGTCCTGGTACTTCATAGGATCTCCACCCTGGCAATCCAGGAACACTGTCTCCATTATTTAGACGGTAAGTAAGAGATGCCGTGCTTATATATTTTTGGTAAGCTGCCTGATTTTGAATGATCTTTTCAGTCAATACATCCGGCACTCCAGCTGTCCGGGATAAAGATTGAAAGAAACTTCTCACCTCTGCCAAAAAATGCTGATCTTTTTGCAGCCAGGGTTCATTTTTCCAGTGACCGAGAATTCTTGCCTTCCGAAAGAATTTGTGGACCATTCCAGTATGATCAGGATGGTGATGAGTGATGATTACCTGTTCGATATCTTCCGGATCTATACCAAGGCTGGTTAGCTCTTTTTTCAGGACGGCCCAGGCTTCATCAGTGCCCGGGCCCGTATCCACCAAAGTCAGTGTGTCGCCTTTAATAATATACACGTTAACAGGGCCGACAAGAAATGGGGTTGGTAATGTGATCCTGTAGATCCCTTTTTCAGAAGCAAGTTTAACCATACCAATCTCCCCTCTTTTATAAAGAGTCGCATTGCTGTCTGAGCACTTGTTCACTTTTGAGAAAAAAAATAAAACCTTTCTTCATTACCGATTGATTTATCTGGAATTTCAAAAACAAACGAATGTATATTAGTTATATACTTCAGTTAAAAAGCTGTCAGTATCTAGATTCTCAAAATCATTTCTGTTGTGATACTTCAGCTCTCTTAACTCTACAGTTAATTCCTCAATTTTCCTTTGCATATCTTCCATAGCTTTCTTTTCTGATACAGTCATTCCTCTCTCCTCCTAATAAAATTAATTTATATATAAATGTATTCACTAACTCTTTAACTTTATCAATTTAAAGTTGTAAATATTCTATCAATTTAATACACCTTTGTAAATCCTTTTTTCATTATAAAATAATTTGACAATATTCAAAAAAAATTAACATTTTTCTTATACTTTATTGCATTTATGCGGTAAAATAAGGGTACATAACTGTATATACATGTTCCTGTCATTGACAATTTTAAATAAAGGATGATTATCTGTGAGAAAACCTCTTAGACACACATTCGAAGAACTTGTTGCTGAAAACAAACGTGAACTGCTGGAAGATATGTCTGCATTAGACAAAATTGAAGAGCGTTTGGAAGAACGGCAGTCCAGAGAAGTGCAAGTAAAAATTAATCCTCGGGAGAAGCAAGCACAGAATTAATAAAAAGGGAAAAAAGAACGTTGCCCTTTAAGATTGCAGGACTCCCTTATTTTTCAAAAACATGGGAGTCTCTTTCTTATATTCTTTTTGATGCTTACGTTAAAGAAAATCGCCTTCCTCACCATATGGCGAGGAAGGCGATTTTCTTTATACCCTGTTCAGTGTATTGCCTTTTAAGTCTCTTGTACAACGGCAACCCATGTTGACAATTTGACTTGCAAACTACACACAGCCGGCCACTACTTCGCTCACTGTTAGATGGTCTAGCCACAGCTGTGTATCTCTTAAAAGATAGAGTAAATGAATGACCACTCATTCAATTGTAGGTCTCAAGAATTTTTTGCAGCTTCAGTGCATTTCCCATCCCGCCCTCAATCTTCAACTTCCCTGTCATAAATGCTGTCGCAGGATTCAACTCTCCCTGAACCAGTTTCAGAAAATTATTGTCTTTCATTTTTAGCGTGCAATCTGGGGCATGAAGCTTTCCCTTTTGATAATGGACCTGCCCATCGGTAAATTGAATCTGAAAAACCCCTTCTTCTTCCCCCGTTATATCAAATTGATATGTTTTTTCAACCCCTTCAATTTCTTTCGGATCTTCATTCATTTTTCTGGATAGGTTTTCCAATTCCTCCATCACTCTCATAACTGTCTTCTCCTTTTATTTCTTTTTTACCTGCAAAGAGGTATGCAGCCCTGCTGTTCTCCTTTTATTTATTTGACATGTTGTTTGTTAAATCCTCTGCTTTGCAGATTATTTTTTTTGTTATAAGTGAAAAAACCATATGCTTAATACTGCCTCTTTCATTTAGCAAGTGGTGTCCTCCCTGGTCCACTAAGTAAAAAAAAGCATTAGGAAATTTTTTTTCTAAAAACCTAAGGTTGTATTTCCAATCCACCGTTTTGTCCATATTACCCTGAATAATATGAACAGGAAATTGACTTGGCTCTAGAGCCCTCATTTCTTTTTCCCACTCAAACATTGCTTCGAGCCAGCATAGAGGAATGGAAGGGCCATGCAAGGGGTCCTCTTTAATCCTTTCAGATAGCTCTGGATTTTCTTTATCGGTCCGTATTTTCCTTGGCACCTCTTTGACTAAAGGAGATATTAACGAATGCCCTGCTTTCGATAAATGCCATTTACTGGACCGTGCCAGTGGAGCAATAAGAGTAAGACTTTCAAACTGATGATCTGGTTTGGTGAGTACATGCTGGACACTGATCCCGCCTCCCGTACTATGGCCGATAACATGGTATTTTTCTGCACCGTATTGTTTCATTTGCTGATCCATCACATACAGGACCTTTTGGTAATATGTAAAATCCTCAATCACGTATTGCTCCCCGGTTGACAACCCGTGTCCCGGCAGGTCAATAATAAACACGCGCCCTTTATTTTCTGTCAGGTAACGAATAAATTCTGAAAGCATTCCTGCATGGTCGAAATATCCATGCAAAATCAGTATATTATATTGGTAAGATTCCGGAGTAAAGCATTGAAAAAAAAGAAAATCATTATTTACAGGCAAGAATTCATAATCTGCTTTTACCCGTTCTTTTTCTCCAGGAAAGTTATATATTCCATGGTACTTTTTAATTTTAGCTTTTAGTTTATCTTTGCGAAACTTGCCCATGTCCTATGTCCTCCAGTCCTTGAAAACGCTTATTCTAAAGGCTTTTTATGTAAGTTTATGACTTCTTCTGTCAAAAGGGTAGAGAAAAATCCAATTGTTGTTATACTTTTTGATAACTATATTATAAGGAAGGGAAAACTATGTCCTTATTAGAAAATATTGAGGAAAAGCGCACAGAAATGTTAGAGACTGCTGAAAAATTTGGGCTTAGTTCTGAAGAAACTCTCTCCTGTAGTCAAGAGCTGGATCATTTAATTTCCGAAGTCCAGCATTGGCAAACCTGATCAAATCATAAACCATAGCTCATTCATTATCTGCTTTAGGGATAGTCTTAAAAGCTCCCTGTCACATTGACAGGGAGCTTTTAGTGGTTTATCTACTGTTACTGAAGCCGAGGATCGTCTAACAGGCGGTCTAGTTCTTCCATATGGCCTGTTTCATCAGCAATTAAATCTTCCAGTTTAATTTGCAGTTCTACAAATCCAAGCTCTTCTGCCAGCTTAACTCTTTTCTTATATCGTTCAATAGTATCAATCTCAGACTGACGTGCATGTTGGAGCATTTCATAAACGTCAGTTGTTTGTTTTACTTCTGCAGCTCTCGTAGTTGGGGTACCGCCCAAAGTTTTGATTTTTTCTGCCAGATAAAGAGCATGACCTTGTTCATCTGATATTTCACTTTCAAAAAACGGCTTCAACACTTGGCGGTATAAACCTGAAACCACTGCTGCATAGTTAGAGTACATAATAGAAGCTGCATACTCGTTAGCCAAATCCTCATTCAAACCGTCAATTAATTCCTGTAGCTTCGGATCCATATAATCTCCTCCTTAAACGATCAACATGATTTTAAGCTATTTTCTGCTAGGGATCTTGTTGTAGTGTCATTATTATTTTACCCATTTTTCTGCTCCACTTAAACTTTTCCCTTTCCTCCATCAATTAAACAGATTCTTATATTCTTCATAGCCATACTCTTCCAATTGATCCTTTGGAATAAAATTAATTGCCGCAGAATTAATACAATAACGAAGCCCTGTCGGTTTTGGACCGTCAGTAAAAACGTGACCCAAATGAGAATCGGCGTCTTTGCTTCTTACCTCCACTCTTCTCATACCAAAACTAAAATCCGCTTTTTCTACTATCTGTTCCTCATTTAGAGGTTTTGTAAAACTAGGCCAGCCACAATTAGAATCGAATTTATCATGAGAGCTAAAAAGCGGCGTTCCTGAAACAATGTCAACATATAAACCCTCTTCTTTATGGTCCCAATATTCATTGTCAAATGGCCGCTCTGTTCCATTGTTTTGTGTCACTTCAAATTGTATAGGAGTGAGCTTTTTTTTTAACTCTTCTTTATTTTTCATTTCCGTCCCCCCAGTGTGCTTTAATAAAATCTTCTCTTCCTGATCCTTTTTTATATAAAAGATAGTGAAAACGATTCTTTTCATGATAGTCCTGATGATGCTCTTCAGCTTTATAGAATGGCTTTGCCCGTAAAATCTTTGTAACAATAGGAGCGTTAAACGGTCCGTGAGCGTTCAGGTCCCTCCTTGATTCTTTTGCTACTTCAAGCTGGTAATCATTATGCACAAAGATTGCAGTTTGATAAGACTCTCCCCGGTCATTAAACTGTCCTCCCGGATCAGTGGGATCAATTTGTCTCCAAAAAATATCCAGTAATTCTTTATAGGAGATTATTTCAGAGTCGTACTCTATTTGAACGGCTTCTACGTGGCCTGTTGTATTGGAGCATACCTCTTCATAGCTAGGATTTTCTGTTTCACCGCCTGTATAGCCAGATGTCACGGTAATTACGCCTTCTCTTTCTGCAAATGGTCCGACCATACACCAAAAGCATCCTCCCGCAAAAGTTGCTAGTGCCATTCTATTCTCTCCTTTTTTCTTCGATTCTCATAAAGTATCTTTATATAATATGTACCACGAATAATGACTTTTTTCATTGATTTTGCTTATTGTTAAGTGAAGATATAGAAAAGGCTCCCGATTTCGGGAGCACTTTTTTCGTTGTAAACTACGATTGAAGCTGCTTTAAGGATTCTCTATTAAACGCCGGTAGGTCATCTGGTTCCCGGCTTGTTACAAGGTTATGGCAAACAACTACCTCTTCATCATGAACTTTCGCTTTGGCGTATTCAAGGTCTACCTGGATAGATTTAAAACCTGTCACATTGCGGCCTTCTAGTGCTTTAGCGGTTATCAATAACTGAGGTCCATGGCATATAGCAAAAACCGGTTTGTTTTCATCGATAAAGTGTTTTGAAAACGTAACAAACCGTTCGTCAGCACGAAGTAAATCTGGTGAAAATCCTCCTGGGATAAACAAAGCATCAAAATCAGAAGGGCTTACTTCATCAACAGCTGCATCAACGGTTACTTTTGCCTCTCCCTGCTTTCCTTCAAGGGTTTTTCCTTTTTCCTTTTCTATAACTGTGAGTTCGTGACCTTCTTTTTCAAACTCCTTTTTAGGGTCAGTGTACTCCACGTCTTCAAACATACTTGTCATTAGGACAGCAACTTTCTTACTCATAAGAGAAACACTCCTTTAAAGAAATGTAAGTATATTACATCGTATGTGTACCCTTTGAGTTATCATTTTTAAACCTTCTTTCGAATGATCCACTGCCTTATACAAACTGTCTGATGAGACGTTTGCAGCATTTTTCTTACCTATCCGTCTTAAGATTTCCTTCCATAATCTGCTTTAATCTCGCCCCATTCTTTTGTGTTCCATTTTAAAATAGGGTTTGTATACGTATTTTGTTTCAACCATGATTCTGCTCTTTCGACCAGGGACCACATTTCTTCCGTTTCCTTCTCTCTTTTTAATGTAGATTTTACCTTTTTTTCTTTCACCCACTTCATGGCCGTTTGGGAATCAGAATAAACAGGGATATTGCTCTCTTTATCCTTTAAAAAAGCAAGGGCATGAACAATAGCCAAGAATTCCCCCATGTTGTTTGTTCCTTTTTCAATTCCTTCATGAATGAAAACTACCTCACCAGTTTTTGTATGTACCCCTTTGTATTCTACTAAACCAGGGTTCCCATGGGATCCGACATCTACTGATATACTATCTTCTATATAGGGATGGGAGGTATTCCCCTTTTCCGAGATTACAGCTCTATTACCGGTACTGCTTTTTTCTTCCCCAAATGCTTTTTGTGCTTCTCCCTTTGAAGGATAGGACTTAAATCTGGCACCCGAAAACCCTTGTACTTGTTTTTGGCAATCAGCCCAGGACTCATAAATCCCTGGCTTCCGCCCTTCCCAAACTACATAATATTTTTTCTTTGCCACTGGTAAAACTCCTTTCATCCCTTGTCTGTCCTGTTACCTTTATATAGTCTTTTCTTCAGGTAAACAATGTTACTATCTTCACTTTCAATATAAGGTCGCATATACTTTTCAAACATTGGAGCTATCAGCATGTACGTAATAATAAGAAATGGGAGTGGGAACACGTATGCATAGAGAAAAGCAGTTCCCCAGCCATTTTCGCTGATCCCTCCCCTGACCACGCCGCTTATAGAAAGAGAAATCGTTCCAAATGTCATAAGGGTAAATATAACATTAAACAGATGAAAAGCAAAAACAGGCTGTTTATTATTTACCTCTCTCTCTAGCATCCATTTCATTTTTAAAGCAATAACCATTGTAATCAAAGCTCCTGAAAATGGCAGTAAAATAAGAAAAAGCAAGTTTCCCATGATCCTACCCACCACCCTATTATCGTTGCTCTAATTATAGAAGAAGCCACCCGCCATTAAAAAGTTAGTGGACTCTCATTATATATAATTCTTCTTTAGTAAAAAGCATACCTTTGTTTCTTTAATACATGTTTTCTATTTTTATATTATTTTCAACGAAAAAGAGCTCTCAGAAATTGAGAGCTCTCATACTACTATTCAAATATTATTCTTCCTCGTCCTCTTCGTCTTCTTCATCTAAGCCTTCTTCTGTGCCTTCACCATCTTGATCAACATCAAAACCATCTTCATCTTCTTCTAAGCCTTCTTCTGTACCCTCATCTTCCTGGTCAACATCAAAGCCGTCGTCGCCTTCTTCACCATCTAGAAAGTCTTCATCATCTTCTTCGTCCTCTTCATCACCATCTAGAAGGTCGTCATCCTCATCTTCGTCTTCTTCATCTAGCTCAGCGTCGTCATCCTCGTCTAGATCAGCATCGTCGTCATCGTCTAGACCACCGTCATCCAAACCATTTTCGTCTGCATCTCCGTTATCTTCTACTCCTGGATCCTCTTCCATTCCGCCATTGTCTCCTCCGTCATCTTCACCACATGCTCCCAGCATACTTACTGCTAACGCACCAGATAAAGCAGAATATAAAACTTTCTTATTCATAATATATTCCTCCTTTTAAAAATCTATTTTTTAAATCTCGTAAACAATGATTCTTCCTTTGAACCCTCTATTCATCATCATCTAAAATTTCAGGTTCCTCATCTTCCTCTTCTTCGCCTAATCCCGCATCATCACCGTCATATTCTGCGTCCTCGTCCAAGGCGTCTCCTTCACCTTCATCTTCTTGCATCCCATGATCGTCAGTTTCTTGCATTCCATCTCCATCTAACCCTTCATCATCTTCCAAATCTCCATTTTCATCCATACCATTTTCCTCCAGGGTACCTTCGTCCTCTTCCATCCCTGGATCATCATCTATACCATTGTCAGCATCTTCTCCTCCATCTTCACCGCATGCTCCTAAAACACCTATCGCAACCATACCAGACAATGCTGAATATAATAATCTTTTATTCATCATGTCCCCTCCTGAGGAGTTTCTAGTTTATGAAAATATAAAATATAATAAATAAGTTCAAAATCATTATTCTGATAAAAAGAGGGCGATCTATTGATAGCCCTCTTTATTTAAAAATTAAATTGTCATTCTATTAAGCATCATCATCGTCATCGTCATCGTCTAAAACATCATCGTCATCATCGTCATCATCGTCGCCTAGCATATCATCATCGTCATCATCGTCATCATCGTCATCATCGTCGCCTAGCATATCATCATCGTCGTCATCGTCATCGTCGTCAAAAGCATCATCGTCATCATCGTCGTCATCGTCGTCACCTAGCATATCATCGTCATCATCATCATCGTCGTCAAAAGCATCATCGTCATCGTCGTCATCATCGTCGTCAAAAGCATCATCGTCATCGTCGTCATCATCGTCGCCTAGCATATCATCATCGTCGTCATCGTCCATGCCATCGTCATCCATGCCGTCGTCTTCCACTCCGCCATCATCTTCCATGCCTGGATCGTCTTCCATTCCGCCATTGTCACCGCCATCGTCTTCGCCGCATGCTCCTAGCATCCCTACTGCTAACATTCCAGAAAGTGCTGAGTATAATACTTTTTTATTCATTGTTATATTCCTCCTTACAACGTTGTCTAAGGAGTGTTTTTCCACAATGGCACGAAATAAAACGAATAAAATAAAATTCACATGTTTTCACAAACTTCTGCCAAACTCACACATATTATTTTTCATCAGGCATAAACTGCTGAAAAATAGTATCTTCTTGAATAGCATACCTTTCATAACCTGCAATTTTATTTATGATCCGCTGATTTCTATAAACTGATAAAGCGAGATTTGTCGCTCCGGTTCCGTGGGATTGGTCCAAATTAGTAAGAGTAAACAAATGATTAGGCCGCTCTTTTTTAAACAGAAATTCATAATCCTTTCCAACCACCATGGTGTTTTCATCTTCCCAGTAAATTTTATCCTTATACTTTTTTAACCATTTTGGCACATTTGGTTTATATCCTGTTGCGACAATCACTTTGCTTGTAATGTGGGAATAGGACATGTTTTTTTGCCATTGATGCATAGTGAGCTCATAATTCCCTCCAGAAAGTGAGCGAATCCCTCTAAGCTCAGTCATAGGCTGAAGAAGGACGTCAGGATCCTTTCGTTCAATGGAGCGATGATACAGCTCATTATAGATGTTCTCTAACACCCCAGGCTCTATTTGCTTTCTTGCCTGGTCAAGATAGGGAAGAGCACTTGTCCTGCTATCGAAGCTTAAGGACTGAAAATAATCAACAAAATCAGGGGAAAAGATTTCTCTCCCTACTTTCGCATCCTCGGTTTGAAAAAACTGGGGTGATCTAGTAAGCCAGGAAAGCTTATAACCATAATGCTTTTGGTCCTGTAGCAGATCATAAAAGACCTCTGCCGCACTTTGACCAGAGCCTATCACCGATACATGGCTTCCTCTTTTAATATTTTTTTCATTGTAAAGATAAGAGCTGGTGTGACAAATATCTTCATTCATTTCATCTTTAATGTCTTCAGGAATCATCGGAGTGCTTCCTGTACCGATAACCACATGCCTGGCCCTGTATGAGTGATTTTCTCCTGTTTCAATATTAAAAACAGTCACATCATACCAGTCACCAGTACCATCTTCTACATTTGTGACCTGTCTCCCGAATTTACAATCACCGAGTTGGGAAGCAACCCACTTTGCATAACTGTTATACTCTTTTCTTGGAATGTTAAATTTTTGATAAAAAAAGAATTGGTACATTCGATTATGCTTATGTAAGTAGTTCAGAAATGAATAGGGATTTGTTGGATCTGCAAAAGTAACAAGATCGGATAAAAAGCTTGAATTGAGAACAGATTTGTCTATGAGCATACCAGGATGCCACTCAAACGAAGTATTCTGTTCAAAGAACAAGCCATCTATTTCTTCTAATGGATCCAGAAGGGCTGCCAAACCCAAATTAGAGGGACCTATACCTATTCCAATTACGTCATATAACTTACCAGCATCCATTCTTATGCCACCGCCTTGTATATATTTCATCTTTATTTTTTTACAGGATATGAACAGACCTATTCCCCAATATAACCCTTCATAAGACAGGTTTTCGGATGTTTCAATAAGCTTGCCGCATCGAACCGCTTATCAATCAAACCAGACCAGTTACCGGTTATTATTTTATACAAAAAAGCACTGTTTTCCTAATGAAAAAACAGTGCTTTTTCTATCATTTACGTCTCGCTATAATTTTACGATATGCTACAGATGATTTTCGTTAAAAGACGAAGCTCAATCAAATTACTTATAGAATTCACCATTATCCTTTTACAGAGCCAGCTTTTAAAATATCATTACCGCAAGCAGACCAAAAATAAACAAAGGTATATTGTAATGTAGGAACGTAGGCACACAAGTGTCCCATATATGATGGTGGCCGCCGTCAGCATTAAGACCCGAAGTTGGTCCAAGTGTGCTGTCTGAAGCAGGGGAACCTGCATCCCCCATTGCTCCTGCTGTTCCTATTAAGGCAGCAGTCGCCAGAGGAGAAAAACCAATCGTTAAAGCAAATGGCACAAACAGTGCAGCCAGAATAGGTATCGTACCAAAGGAAGTCCCAATCCCCATAGTAATTAACAGGCCTACCAACAGCATAATCGCAGCAGTAAGAAGGTTAGCTTCTCCGCCAGTTGCTATAGCAGAAGTAACGAGAGCATCTACCGCACCTGTTTCTTGCAGGACGGTTGAAAAGCCAGAAGCTATGAGCATAACAAAAGCAATCATACCCATCATTTTAATCCCGTCATTTACCATTTCATCACCTTTGGTGAACGGAATAACTGTCAGCATAAACATGATTATTATTCCTGTTAACGCTCCAAAAATTAAAGATTCTGTTAGCAGCTGTACGACCAACGCTATTACAATGGCAAACAAAGTAAAGATATGCTTTCTCTTAAATTGTGCTTCCTCGTTGGAGACAGCAGCATTTTCTTGATTTTCTTGATTTGTGACCTTGCTGTCCTTTGGCTTTCGATAAGTAATAAAGACAGCGATAAGCAACCCAACAATCATGCCGATTCCCGGAGCAAGCATAGCTCTCCATATTTCCCCGACAGCAAGCTCCATGCCATTAGCACTCATTTCAGTTGAAATGATGTTATGGAAAATAAATCCGTATCCAAGGGGAAGCATTACGTATGGTGCTTTTAACCCGAAGGTCAATGCTGCTGCAACTCCCCTTCTGTCAACCCTCATTCGGTCAAATAACTGAAGGAGAGGAGGAATTAAAATTGGAATAAAAGCAATATGCACGGGCACTGCATTTTGGGACAAACAAGCAATCCCCGCTATTGTCATTAGCAAGAAGCCTCTTTTGCCTTTTAAGACTTTAATCAGCCTTTTAACTAGTACCCCTGTAATTCCAGAGTAAGCAATCATCATGGCAAATACCCCAAGCAGAATATAGCTAAGTGCTGTTTCTGCCTGGCCTCCCATGCCAGAGATGAGGAGCTCCAAAGTTTCATTTAAATTTAAGCCGGCAACCAGACCCGCTGTTAATCCAGCAAATAAGATGGCCAAAACGACATTTACTTTTAATAGACTCAAAACTATCATCACTAGAACAGAGATAATTACAGCATTCATTTATACTAAACTCCTCTTCATCTATTTAGCTCTCTACCAAAGTAAAGTATACAAGCTGCCTGTAAGGAGTTCAATTCAATTTAAAAAGCTTTAATAGTTTGATAATTTTCTAAGGATAAAAATAAAACTGCCTTCAGCAGGGAAGGCAGTGGCATTACAGTTTATAACGGATCTCTTCTTGACAGATCTTTTCCAGCTATTTCATCATTTACACTATTTTCGCTTTCAAAATATACTTCCTGGTCTCTTAAACCGTCTGCTTCCTTCATCGACATTTCATCCTGCTCTTCTACTTCTTTCATTTCACGGATAAGTGTATATACCTCTTCTAATTGATCAGGTGACAGATGATCTATAAGCTGACGGACTTCTTCTTTTGTTACAGCCATTTCCGTTCCCTCCTAATGGTGTTTCCTATTAATGACCTTGTTTTTCACTACCCGGTAGCAAGAAAAATTAATCGTAAGTTTTTCTGTTAAAGAAACCATGCCGGGCAATATTCACCACTGTAAGGATAAGCAGAACCATGGCCGCGAACCAGGCAGTATACGTAATAGAAATAAATTCATCAATTCTTTCAATTCCTATCCCAAAAAAAGCCCAGACAAATACCAAAGGATACACAGGATTTTGCTTTATTAGGACCATAGCAAGTGCAATCCCTAAAGCAAGAACCAAAGCTGTATTTGTCCAAAAGACATCTGAAAACAGCAATTGGTTCGCATCATTTACAGTAAATAAAATACCAACATTCACAATGGTTGCAACAGAAATCCAGCCTAAGTAGAGGGAAAATGGTATCGTGTGTACAGCATTTTCTTTTGTAAAAGAACCTATTTTCGTGTAGATCATAATCAAGCTTATTAAAAGCCCGCCCATAGCAGCCATGGTTAAGTTAAAGAAATTATAATGAAAGAATAGAAGCCAGGCCACATTAAACACGCAGCTTAAAACAAACCAGTACCCAATGTTTTCGTATACTTCCTCTTCTTTAGGCTTTGAAAAAAACTGCTTAAAGACCCAAATCGCCAGCAGAATGTAAATTACAGTCCAGATAGAAAAGACATAACCTGCCGGGGTGAAAAGAATGTTCAGCGCTTCAGCAATTTCTCCGGTTGTCTGATTATTCAGCGGAAGTGAGTTTGCCAATGCGTTCATAATTACGACGATAAACAAGGCAATAACATTCCCCCATTTTATTAAAGAAGGTTGTCTTTTAAACATAATCTACACCCCTAACTGAAAATGCCCTGCCTTCTTCACTGTTACCCTATTAAACAAAAACATATTACCTTGGAATTTTACATTTTGTTTACAAAGCTTATAAACTGAGAGACCTTATGGTGAAATCCCGGATAATCCTGGGCAGTTGTTCGAAAGTATAAGGTTTGTAAACCCTCTCTGTTCTTTTGTGAGCATCTTTTCCATAGGTCCCTATGTTTATAGCAGGAATATTTAACGACCGAATGTGATCAATAGGCAAGGGAAATATTTCATCCATAGCAGGAAAATTACTTCTCAGGTGATTTACGTCGTCTGTGTTACCAGGAAATGACAAAAAGCTGCTATCTGATAAAAAAGGGAAAAACTTCTTAACAAGAAACTTTTCTCCATTTTTGTTCTCTTCTTCGCTTACGATATCCAGCAATTGTTTATTTATCATCTTTCCACTGTTTTCTTGCAAATAATTACATGGAAGAAATGGGGGAGCAAAGAAAATAATTACCTTTGCACGGTCATCCGGGTCTTTTTCAACCAGCATTTCCGTAATTTTAAAACATAGCTCACGCTTATCTAGATCACTATAAGTGTCAACTGTCTTCTTGACGATATCATCAACTGAAATTCCTTTTTGAACCAGGTTCTCTTTGTACTCTTCAAAAGACAAGACATCAACTTTCCACTCGAGATGCTGCGAAAAAGGCATTTGGGTTGTGGACAAAAATACATGATGCTGCTTTTCCATGTGCTTCTCCACCACACGGCAAGCTTCCCTTGTTTCTCTTATCAACAGTTTCATCACATCTTTAGGTGTCGTTTCATACATAAAATAATTAAAGTACATCCGGCTTGACGGGGGTGTCTGTACATTATAAGTGTCTTTATTATCTCTTTGATATAAACATGTAGGAGGAAGAACCAATTCCCCTTCAATTTGTTCTGTTAAATCCATGTTACAGCTTATTCTCCTATTAATTTCAGAGGAAATAAATGTTGGGTCAATCCCTCTCAATATTTCTCCAACATGGGACTCTCTGCCATGAATTGAAAAACAGGGTAGAATCTTTCCGGCTGACCCGGTATAGATATACCGGTGACTGTCTCCCTCATACAGTGATGTTGTATAATCATTGTTTATTGCCACCGAAAAATTTAATCCCTCACTTTTCAAACGTGAAAACTCCTTGGATGCTTCAATGATACCGGCATGATCATTTTCCTCAGCCGGATTCAAAAGTAAAAGAATGTTACCATTTAATTTTTCCAGGTGTTCAGTAAAATAAAGAAGGTTAACAAGATGTATCGCTGCCCCGCTTTTCATATCTACTGAACCTCTTCCAAAAAGCCATTTCCCGCTTTGGGCTGCCTCTCTTATCTCTGGATCGTGGTGAGCAGAGTAGTATTCTTCCAATCGATCAGGGTCATAAGCGTGCTCTTTTAAAGATCCAAAGTCATGTATACCTACTGTGTCGATATGGGCGTGAAAGATCACCGTATCAGATGATGTACCTGAACCTTGGACAAAAGCAAATATATTCTTTCTTCCTAAATTATCATTACTAAGGGGCTGCACCCATGCTTGCTCAGGATTCTCTTTAAAGTAAGGAAATTCTTTTAAAAATTCAAACAGAAAATCAGCAATTTCCCTTTCCCCTTTCGTGTCGGTCACACTAGGCAGTCTCATTAACTGTCTTGTTATGAGTTCAATTTTTTCAGCAAGCGGCTTATTAGAAATGGAATCTAAAAGCTGCTTTGGATCTTTACAAGTATTCTCTTTGGTATTTCCCATAAACGACCCGTTCCTTTCTCTACCTTCTTTTTAAAAGCCTCTGTTACAGTTACTTACATTATGTTGTGATGTGTAAAGTGTGATAAGGACTGCAGGCCACGTACAAAACAAGGATAACACGCCAAAGGCTGTCTTCTAGATAGTTCCTTGAAGACAGCCTCTTGGTTTTATTTTTCCTCTTTATTAAGCATCTTTTGCAGCTTGTGTTTCATTCTCTTGGCTAAAGACGGGTCTTTTCCTAATGTAGAAATTGAGATCATACAATCTTCATGTTCAATGGTTGCTGTAAATGCCACATTGCCGATAGCCGGATTATCGGCTCCGTTGATCAGCTGTCCAGGCTGCGCTGATCGCTGGATAATGCTTTGAGCTTCCTTTGATCCAGAAGCAGAGATAATCATGAATGCGTGCACCAGGTATGCCGGCCTGCAAACGTCTTTAACCCACTTAATTTTTCCTTCATTTGATAAATGCTCCAATTTTTCCGTAATCTGTGGAGCTACTACAGTCACAATTCCTCCGGCAGACAGGACTTTTTCTGTCTTTCTTGCTGCTATGGGTCCCCCTCCCACAACTACCACTGTCTTCTGAGAAATATCAAGTGAAAGAGGCAATAACCGCATGAGATTCAAGTTTCCCTTCTTGAGCTTTTTTACACTCAAGAACCCTTTCCTTTAATATATCAGCCAGTTCGTGGTCATAGCCCAAAAAGGAGCAAAGGCGAAATGGAACATTGGTTTCCAATGAGGAGATTGCCTCTTCCATTTCTTGTATTAATACGCCAGTAAACAATAAATAAGGAAGTACATACACCGTTTTTGCTTCCGTCTTTTTCATGACCTCTAATCCTTCCGGAAAGCTAGGAGAAGCTGCTGCCAAAAATGATGCCTTTACTCGTGAAAGCCCGGCAAATTCTTTGAATTTATGACAGATGGTATGAAAGTCCTCAATAGCCTCCGGGTCACTGCTTCCCCGTCCGACAAGAAGCACGTCAGCCTCGTCTCCCGGCTTCCAGCCTTCTCTTCGCAACCGTTCTTCTAATACATTAAAAATCTTTTCCTCAATTCCAAATGGCCGGCCATAGGATACCTCTAGTTCAGGATATGGTACTAAGGCTTTTCTTAGCTCCTCTGGTATATCCTGCTTTGCGTGGCCTGCAGTCAAAAGAAGAACCGGAATGACAAGAAGCTTTGTTACACCTTTCTCTTTACAGCGACGGACGCCTTCAGAAATACCAGGGTCAGCCAGCTCCAAGAAACACGTTTCCTGTACTGGAATATCGATCATTGACATGGTGTCTTTTACAAAGTTTTCAAACTGCCTGTTCCCTTCTTGAACACGGCTTCCATGTCCAATATATAATACACCTTGCATATTTATCACCTGCTAACTGTACGTAATTTGTGTGGCAGCTAAAGAAGCTATTAAATGATCGACATCAGGCTGTTCTAACTCTATACAGTTCTCATAACCTGTTTCTTCTGCCTTCATGCGGCTCTTTGGGCCGTAACATATAAACAGCTTATCTTCTTTCCACTCTTTAAAGGAGATGCCGGCCTCTTCTACTTCCCTTGTTACTGTTTCTACTGCTTCAGCACAAGGAAAGACAACGGTTGTTAACCTCTTATCCTGATGCAGCCTTACAAGCGTAATATTGCTTTTTTCATTAGTCACGGCCCTGTGGCTGATCCAGCCATCCTCACTAAGAGGAGCTATCTGATCTTCCTTTCCGATATAAAGTACTCCTTCTTCTTCCTGTATAAACGAGTCTATTTCAGAAAAAATTCCATGCTCTTCTAAATACACAGCTCCCCTTTTAGTCGTTGCCGTGATTTCAGAGGGTAAGCTCCTTACGTCTATTCTTCGTCTTTTAATTTCTTTAAAAAACGGAGTTACGCTTTCAGAAGCAAGGAAAACGATCTTAGAAAAAGATTTTAGATTTTCAGGAAAAGATTCTGATTCCGGAGTCTCTCGAAATGAAGGAAATTCAAACGCTTCTGCCCCGTTTTCTCGAAGCTTTGCAGCAATGGAGCTTTTTTTACTATTTGTTTGTCCTACAAGAATAGTTTGGTCTGTGAGTTTTTTCTTTTCAAACCAGTGCAGACTTTTCCGAAGTCCTACTACGTCACCAACCAAAGTAAGCGCTGGGTTTTTTATATTTTCTCTTTCTACGACTTCCGTAATATTCTCAAGTGTCCCCTCTACCGTTCTTTGTCTGCTGGTCGTTGCCCATTCTACAAGCATAATAGGAGTATCTTTGCTTTTTCCATGCTTTATTAAGTTTTCAGCGATGAAAGACAAGTTTTTCACTCCCATATAAAAAGCGATGGTATCGATGCTGGTTGCAAGACCTTCCCAGTTCGGAGAGGGTTCTCCTGTCTGGGCATGACCTGTCACAATAGCAAAGCTGCTCGCATGCTCTCTATGAGTGACTGGCACTCCTGCATACGCCGGAGCTGCGATGCCAGCTGTTATGCCAGGAATGATTTCATAGGGTACTTCGGCTTCTGCCAATGCAGCTGCCTCCTCGCCTACTCTTCCAAAAACACCAGGATCTCCACCTTTTAAACGAATGACATGAAGACCTTCTTTTGCTTTTTCTATCATAACTTCCTGAATGGCTTCTTGACGCAAGTGATGACGGTCAGGAAGTTTCCCACAATAGATCAGCTCGGCTTTTGGTTTTGCTTCGTCCAAAAGCAGGGGGTTTACCAGACGATCATACAGGACTACATCTGCAGTCCGCAGATATTCAAATCCTCGTACTGTAATTAACTTTGAATCACCAGGCCCTGCACCTACAAGGTAGACCGTTCCAACTCCCATACTTATCTCTCCCTTTCTTCCTGAGTTCGCCATCTTTCCGCTCTTTTCCATGGACCGCCACTCTTCAATATCGTCTCAGCTGTTTCAATTCCTTCTTCTAAGGAGGATGCTTGTTTTACTAAGTATAACCTAAGTGCTGCGTTAAAAAGAACTTGAGCATAAAGAGGTTCTGTTACATCGTCAATATTGTTTTGCAGAATGTTATTTATCCATCCTGCTTGTTCATGAACAGACGGGTATTCAGGAAACAATTCTTTAGATCTGTTGAGCCCGTAATCAGCTGGTCGGAACGTTAAGGTTTCAACTGAATCTTTTTGCACATGGTACACAAAGGTAGAATTCCTGAATACCGGTACATCCTCTGATCCTTCGATTCCTTGCACCACAAAAGCTTCTTCATATGGAAGGTTTTGTATCAAAGGAATGATGGTCTCTGCTGCTTTTTTATGAAATACTCCGAAAAAAAGGATGTCTGTTTCAATTAAATGAAGGAGTTTCTCTACTGTATTAATAAATGTTCTGATTCCAATTTCATCACGTATGCGATATAAACGGTCTAAAGCTTCCGAACGTTGGTATGTATCTGAAAAAACTACTCCCCGTTCAATATCTTTTTCACGTACAGCGGAAACTGCTTTGCAAGGGTTCCCAATAAATTGAGAAAATAGCTCTGGCATGCTTGTTCCATACTTAGGGGGCAGAGACCTTCCGCCGTGTATGTAAGTTTTGATGCCAGCTTCTGCTAAAATAAATGCAACAGGGATAGTAGCCGGAAACGTTTTTCTGCCGTCATAAGGACCGGCAGAATCAATGGATGGTGACTCGCCTTTCATTGACCCGCCCAATTGTGATTTTTCCCTGATTGCGTCCACAAAAGCCTTCATCTCTTCCCAAGACTCTCCATTCAACCGTTTTGAAGCAAGGAAAGCACCAATTTGTGCATCTGTAGCTTGATTAGAAGTAATAGCTGTTGCCGCTTGATATGCTTCATCATACGTTAAGTTTCTGGAACCTTTTTCACCTCTTGCTACTTCCTTCAGCCACTCCTTCATCTTTTTTCCTCCTTTGCTGCCCACTCGATTTCGCTTTTTTCTAAAGGATTTATGACTTTTTTAAATACGCTCTCTTACACCTCAAGTTACAAGTGCGGCGTTCACTCATGTTTCCCTTCATTCACATTCACGGCATTCATGCCTTGGTCCTTCCTCGGGAACCCCCCCTGTTATGAGGGCTCTTCGCCGATAAGATCTTGCTCTTTTATCTACAATCGCATGACTATTAATAATCAACCTGTATTTTTAACGAAACCTTTCTAAAAAAAAAGACTTGGCTAATGCCAAGTCTTTTTGCCGGACTCCGCCAAGAATCCCCTTGATCGTGCCGTTTAATCATTTACACTGTAATCGGTGCTCATCAGCTCTTAAATGAGGTCTCTTTTTTTCAACTCACGTAATAGTTGTTCAACAGACTCTTCCACATTCTGTGAGTCACTTTCTACTACAATTTCCGGATTTTCCGGTTCTTCGTAAGGAGAATCAATTCCAGTGAAATTAGGAATTTCGCCTTTTCTTGCTTTTTTGTAAAGCCCCTTAGGGTCACGTTGTTCACAAGTATCCAAGTTACACTTTACGTAAACTTCCAGAAACTCGCTTTCTCCTAAAAGCTCTCTGACCGTATCACGATCCTCACGAAAAGGAGAAATAAATGCTGTACTTACAACATGGCCTGCATCTACAAATAACTTGGCAACCTCGCCGATTCGGCGGATGTTCTCCTTACGGTCATCGTCATTAAAGCCGAGATCTTTATTTAAACCATGACGGATGTTGTCTCCGTCCAGCACATAGACCTTTTTATCGTTTTCAAACAGTTTACGTGTAAGAGCATTTGCTAACGTAGATTTCCCTGAACCAGACAACCCTGTAAACCAAAGGACAAAACTCTTATGGCCATTTCTTTCCTGTTGCTCTTCTTTGCTTACTGAGGCGTCATGCCAGACAATGTTTCGATCAGAAGCCATGTTTATCCCTCCACTATTTTATACGCGTATCAATTAACGTGTTATATTCCGCTTCCTTCATCATGAAAGCTTCTCTTTTCTTTTTTTATCGTTTGCATTAAATGAATTGAACCTATCGTAGCTAAAAATACACTTACAATAATAATAAATGTATAGATATCTCTGTGAATAAAAAGCATCATAAGGGAATATGAAACGACAAGAGCCACTATCGGCGATAATATCCACACATTAGCAATTTGCTTTAAGATAGATTTCTGCCACAGCCGAAATCCGTGCTCAGCTGTTCCAATTCCTACAATGGCAGATGTAGTAACCTGGGTAAGGGGAACAGGAATCCCTAGTAAGGAAGCTATAATTACAAGTGTTCCTCCTGTTGTAGACACAGCAGTCCCCTGTAGTAAAGACAGTCTCGTAATTTTCTTCCCGTTTGTTTCTAAAACTTTTCCGCCCAATAAAACACAGCCTGCCGCTAAAAAGAATCCGCCAATCAAAACAGCAGATGGGATCGAAATCAACCCGGCACCTACCAGCGGCCCTACCGCATTTGCTACATTGTTCATACCGGCAGCGAAAGCTTCCATCATCCCGGCTAGAATAAGTAAAATTGCTAATCCTTTACGCCATTTGCCAGTCCCTTTCAAGTGAGGCCATTTCTTCTCTGCCTTGAGAATAAGAACACCCGCTGCTAAAGCAAGAAAAAATGAAACAAATGGCACAATGATCCAAAAGGATATGATATACAAGAGGTTATTAACAAGCAAGGCCTGAAAAGCAATTCCTACACCGACAATGGCCCCAACGACCACCTCGCTTGTCGATAAAGGGATTCCTATTAGGTTTGCGATAAATAAGGTTAAGCATGCTCCGGTTAATATAATAACTGCTATCTCAACATTTATCAGGGATTCGGAGATAATTCCTCCCCCGATGGTCTTCACTACTTCTCCGCCAGCTAAAGCTCCCAAAAAAGCACTGACAGCGACTAACAGCATAGCAGTCTTTTTGCTGCTCACTGCGCCGCTGCCATATGCTGGTCCCATTGCAGCAGCAGTTCCGCTTGCCCCAATATTCATGGCGAAAAAGAAAGCTATAATATAAGCTACAATGGTCCAATCCATTTTTTCACCTTCCTACGCCCTTAAACCGTTTCCTTTACTCCAGCTATAAGGACTTTTACAACTTCCGGCCGGCTGAATTCTGCAGGAGGCATTTCACCGTTCTTAAGCATTTCTCTAACCTTTGTTCCTGAAAGAATTACATGATGTTCCTTATCGTGAGGACATGTTTTGGCAGAAGCCATATTTTCACACTTCTTGCAGTAAAAACTATGCTCAAAGAAAAGTGGAGTAATTCCCAGCTCATCAATATCAAAATTACGGAATATCAACTGGGCGTCATAAGTGCCGTAATAGTCGCCTACCCCAGCATGGTCACGTCCGACAATAAAATGAGTACAACCGTAGTTCTTTCTTACCATTGCATGGAAAATTGCTTCACGTGGACCTGCGTATCTCATTGCAGCAGGGAATACGGCCAAGAAGGTACGATCTTGAGGGTAGTAATTTTCCAGGATTACCTCATAGCTCTCCATCCGTACATCAGCAGGAATATCTCCGGCTTTGGTTGCTCCAACTAACGGATTCAAGAATAAACCGTCTACTGTTTCAAGGGCTGTTTTTTGAATATATTCATGAGCACGGTGAACAGGGTTTCTAGTCTGGAAGCCAACAACTGTTTCCCAGCCTCTTCTTTTAAATTCCTCCCTTGTTTCTGCCGGCTCTAAATAATAAGATTCAAAGCGTTCGTGTGAAACGGGTTCAGTAAGCGTAATTGGACCTGCTACGTAAACGTCCGGGCGATCAAACACTTTCTTTACACCCGGGTGCTCAAGGTCTGTCGTCTGATACACCTTCTCCGCTTCCCGCGTTTTATCAGGAGTGTACGTTTCTTCGACAACGATATAGCCGTAGTCTTTTCCTTCAAACGAAAGCCTTGCTTTCTCCCCAATCTGTAATTGCTCTGCAGCTTCTTCAGTTACAGGCAAAGTAATAGGAATACTCCAAATGGCTCCGTTTTTCAGCCTCATGTTTTCTACAACAGATTCATAATCCTCTTTTGATAAAAAGCCTTCAAGAGGACTGAATGCTCCATTTGCAATAAGCTCCACATCAGATAATGCTACGTCGTCAAGTTCAATTGCTGCTTTGATGGATGATACATCTTCACCAAATTGTCTTCTGTCAATTAGAGTACCGCCATGAGGTTTGCTAGCTGTCATTTTTTCCACTCCTTGAATTTAGTATATTCTGCTTACTTATGAAGTCCGCATTCTGTTTTGCCGGATCCGCTCCATCTGCCGCTCCGGGAATCCTGACCGTCTAAAACGGCAGATGTGCAATGAAAACAGCCTATGCTGGGAAAGTTCTGGTCGTGAAGAATGTTATATGGAAGATTGTTGTTTTTAATGTGCTCCCACACTTCATCCCAGGTCCAATGAATTAATGGACATATTTTAATGGAATTAAATCGGTTATCGATATTCACAAATTGAGTATTTTTCCTTGTAGGTGACTGCTCACGCCGAAGCCCTGACATCCAGGCTTTGTGTTTAGCCAGTTCATTTTCCAGTGGTTCCAGCTTTCGCAGAGCACAGCATTTATCAGGGTCTGTTTCCCATAATTTATCTCCGTGCTGTTCGGCTTGTTCTTTTACAGTAAGCTCTGGCTTAACTGCTTTGATCTCTAAATCAGGAAAAAACTCCCGTACCTTTTTTAAGAGGTCATAAGTCTGCTTAAAATGAAAATCCGTATCAAGAAAAATAACTTTCGCACCAGGTTGGACTTTGTTTATTAAATCAAGCAGGACCATTCCTTCAGCCCCAAGACTGCATGCATAAACTAAATCATCCCCATAGGTTTTATATCCCCATTCAATTACTTCAGATGCGTTTTTACCTGTTAATTCTTTGTTAATATTATCTACTTCTTCCGGAGTAGTTGTTTGATATTCCAAAAGCATCCGGTCACCTCCACTTTCCATTCCCCTAAAAAATGTAAAACTGAGGCTGCTTATATTTACAGTCTCATTTTAATCCCTACTATTTTTATATACTTTATATGGTTAGTCGTTAAGTGTATTTTAGAAAGGATAGGAAGAAAAGTCAAACCTTTTTTGGGGAATTCTGATATTTTTACTATGCTTTATATATTAAATGAAGCAGGAAGCTCCGGTGTTCGAAAAATCCCTCTCTCCTTCAGTCTTTCCTGCACCACTTCTCGTATAATAGCCAGTCCAGCTGCCGATATCTCCGTCCTAGTGGGGGTTTCTTTTCGTTTTGCCCCTTTGTTACTGCAGATGACTATTCCTGCATGAGCTGGTTTGCACCAGCCAATGAAACATTGAGAACCTGCCGTGCTGCCGGAAATAAAATGAACTGGATACTTTTCTCCAAAAGGAAAGACAATCATCCAGCCGCGAGAAACTCCTTCCGCTCCTTTGATCCCTTTTCTGCCTTTTTCTTTTATGCCATGGGTATCTGCAAAGTAAGCAAATGCCGGGGAAGGGGAAAGGTGCGCTTCGAGATAATATAATAAATCCGCAGTTGATGAAATCCATCCTCCTGCGCCCTGAAAGGTCGATGGCCTGTCCAAGTGTGTCTTTTTAAGCTGGTAATTGTAAGGAGGAGCTATTCTCTTCAATTTTTCAGCGGGAAAGGTCAGGGTTGTATCCTCCAGGCCGAGGGGGGACATGACCAGCTTTTTTGCCAGGATTTCAAAAGGCTCCTCCCATATCCTTTCTAAAAACCTACCTAAAACCGCATAACCAGTGTGGGAATAATGCAAATCATCGACTTTGCTCTTCTGCTTTGTTTTATATTTGCGTAAGTAAACAATCCAGTCTTCATCATTGTAATAATGGTGGGGATTCTTATAATTCCTTAACAAATAACGTTTTATATTGGTAGGCATAAACGGCATTCCTGACGTGTGAGTGACCAGTGTGTAGGGCGTGATTTCATCAGGAAGATTCGTAAATTCCCATCCGAATGAAGAGATAGGTTCATGGTAGGGTGCCTTCCCCTCCCTGATCGTCTTTGCAAGTAAAGCTGCAGTTACTGTTTTACCAATATCTCCCGTTTCATATAAAGTGTATAAATCAGGAGGGTTTTTGTTATTATCGGACAAACTGCCAAACCCTTGGTAGGAATGCTTCCCCTCCAGAGTGATCCCGACATGAATACTCTTGCTTTTCTTTGTTAAAGGTGTAATGACGGATTGAATCAGCTCCTGCAATGTTTTAGCCCCCTTTATAACAAGCTGGGTAAAAAAACAAATCTAGGTAAAAAAAGCGATAAAAAAGCTCTCAAAAGAGACGTTTTTTTACCGCTCCACTATACGTATGGTAAGCTTTGGAGTTTTTAAGTTTACGTTGCTCTGCAAGCTGATGAAAACGAAGGGCTTTTTGGCTCAGCTTCTCTTTCAGCTCTGTTTGTTCATTCTCATCGTCACAGCAAGAAAGAAGCTCTTCCAGCGTAATCATCTCTTTTTTTAACTGAAGCTCTTCTGGAAGAAATCCAGCATTCTTCATGATTTTATAGCCCATTCTCAGCTCGTCGGGAATCATAGAATCATTTTCAATCACCAGAGGTTTCCCTGCCCCTCGCAAATTACTAAACTCCCCCTTCTCTATGGATGCTTTGATACGCTCCTCCGACAGCCTAGCCGAGAACTCCATAAACTGCTGCCCCCTTTCCCCTTACCGTTTCTTCTGTGCAACATACCTTCTCACTCTGGTTACAGCTAGATATATATGAAAATACAAAACTGCTCCGACTGCGCCAAAAACACCATATCCTATAAGGTCAGTAAGAAATGTCAGAACATGCCCACCTGAAATAATGACAACAGCTGCACACATCACTCCAAAGCCGGCAGCGCTGTATAATAATAAACGATACACATAAGAAGCCCCTTGGGAAGCCCTGATTTTTCTCACAGTTTTTTCGAGGAGTATGGCTGATGGAATCCCTCCGATAAAATAAACTGGCAACGCATACACAAGTGAAAATAACAGCAATTCTTGAAAGGAAAAATAATATACCTCGTCCACTTGCCGGGAAGCCGGCTCAGAACCGGCTAAGGCAAAACCGGCCGAGTAAATAAAGGCGGAAAAAAACGCAGTTATCACATGTGTCATATAAAAACCTTCCTTTTACGTATAACTCCTATAACATCTTCTATCATACCATGCAACAGCCATCCTAATTAATAAAAAAACAAAAAATCCAGGTGTAATAAAACCGGCCTTGAGAAAAGCACTCAAGGCCGGTTTTATTACATTTAATTGTGAAAAAAGACGGGGCCTTCACTTCAAACCGACGCTTTCCCAAGGGCTTGCCTTCAGCTAAATTTTTCTTGCTGCCGCTTCGCAAAATTGGATCTTCAGACTGTGCTTCATCCTCCGGGAATAGCAAGAGCTGAAGATCCCGCAGGGCGGTGTTCCCGAAGGTAGCTGAAGCCTTGCCCGCAGAAAGTGTCCGCCTGCAGTGAGGCAATCGTCAAATTGTATACTTTCTTATCTTTTTAAAAAAAGCGTGCAAGCACTAAATCATGCTTCACGCTCTTTTCCTTTAAACATGTGCAAAAGTTTATCCACTAAAGAATAAACGGCAAATAATACAATAGTACTTGAAACGAAACCCATGTAAAACCCTACGAAATTGTCTCTGGCAGCAATCATTGTAGTAAAATAAGCTCCTACGGCAGCAGAAATTATTAGTATGAGTAAAACAATGCTGTACTCAACTTTCCGGGCTTTTACCTCAGCGATCCATTTCTTCATTGCTATCACCTGCTTCATTATAATCCAGGAACAAGTTAACGGACGAACATATTCTGTATTAAGGATATCTTTTTGTTATTTTATTATAACACAGGGCTGGAAAACCATCATTTCCACGAAAAAAAAGCATTCCTCTCTAAACAGAAGAATGCTCCCTATGTATTCAATTTACTTTTTCTAACACAACTTTCATGGACTGGACTGAGGGATCCTTTTCAATCATTACTTCTTCCAGCTCTAAACCGATTGAATTTGCTTTTATAAAGAAGCCTATCTTACCTTCCCATTCACTTTTTTCTATTAGACCCGGTTTTATAGCATGATATAGCTCAGCTCTTCGTTTTATTTACTTAGTTGATTTCTTAGGTCTTGTTGCCTTTTCAGCTATCACTAATACATAAATAGTAAGAACCAGTGTAAGTAACAGAGAAAGCCAATTAACCTCTCGATATTCTATTAGTTGATAGAAAAAGTTTGCTAAATGAAAAAACAACATAAAAATGACTATCCCATTGATGATAAGCTTTAACACTCAATTTCCCTCGCCTTCTCGGTTCGTACTAAGCAGCATTTTTAGAACTTCGTAAATCAGAAACAATCATAAAGACCATTAAGAACATTGAGATAACAGCCATGACAGCTATCAAACCAGGGAGAGCAGCCCCCTCCTGCCTTGTAGCAAGGTATGTAGTAATAGCAAGCATCATCAATATATTCATGCTATTCTTCCGCTGAAACCCTTTTTCCTCTTCCTTATCCGTAAATTTTTGGATATACTGTTTATATAGAAATAAGACGTTATAAAGAACAATAAGGACTCCTATTGCATATTCCACTGGATGAAAAGTCCGCAGGCTGAGTGTGAGGATCATAATGATTAACGTCACCCAGACAAGCAGATTTAATATGAAAGAACGATTCATTCTATTCCCACCTTTTTGTTAGCACTCTCACAACTTCTAATCTTGATTTTATCAAAGAAAACCTCCCATATATATATTAACTCTTGAAATCTATGTTTCAATTACAACTAAAGAAGTGGAAAAAGATATGAATATTTGCCTGCATTTTCTTTTTATTCCATAGATAACTTAGACAATATGTGCTAAACGCCTCTTTCTATCTAAAACGATAAGCATTAGAATGAGCGCTAAGGTGAGACTAATCTAGTATAAAGGGTGAAGAAATTAATGTTTGCTACCTCCGAAATTGGAATTGACCTTGGTACTGCCAATATTCTGGTATACACCAAAGAAAAAGGAATTATACTTAATGAGCCTTCTGTTGTAGCGATTAATACAGAAACTGGTGATGTACTGGCTGTGGGAACTGACGCTAAAGACATGGTAGGAAAGACTCCAGGGAAAATTATAGCCATGCGTCCGTTAAAGGAAGGAGTTATCGCGGACTACCAAATTACTTCTACTATGCTCAAACATATTATGAAAAGTATACAGAAAAACATAGGATCCATGAGGAAGCCCAAAGTAGTAGTCTGTACACCATCAGGCTCTACCTCGGTAGAACGACGAGCAATTCGGGATGCGGTGATGAGCTGTGGAGCCAAATACGTAAGCTTAATTGAAGAGCCTATAGCGGCTGCTCTTGGAGCCGGACTGCCAGTTGATGAGCCAGTGGCAAATGTTGTAGTAGATATCGGCGGGGGAACCACAGAGGTAGGAATCATTTCCTACGGAGGTGTCGTTTCTTCTGATTCAATCAGAGTGGGCGGAGATAAAATAGATGAGGATATTATCCAATACGTACGCAAAGAATATAACATGCTTATTGGGGAGCGGACTGCTGAAAATATCAAAATTAATTTAGGCCATGCTTTACCTGATCATGAAGAAGAAACGTTGGAAGTTTTTGGACGTGATCTAGTGACTGGCTTGCCTAAACCATTAACTTTAAACTCTAAAGAGATTCATGAAGCTATTAAGGATACACTTCAAAACATCTTTGAAATTATTCGTAATACACTGGAAAACTGTCCGCCAGAATTAAGCGGGGACGTTGTGGATCATGGAATTACTCTTACAGGCGGCGGATCATTATTAAATGGAATGCAGGCATGGCTCGGTAATGAAATAGATGTACCAGTCATTTTAGCGGACACTCCATTAGAATGTGTCGCAAAAGGAACCGGAAAGTCCCTGGGGATTATAAGTAAACTTCAAAAAGCGGGAGTTTAACAACGCTGAAGTATGAATGGCTATCTCATTTGTGCCTTTATGAGCAAGCGAGTGTCTTTTACCGAAGATCACAAATCCAATAGAATAAAAGGTGCTGGGACAAAACGGTCTCATATACGTAAATAAGGCTCCAATTATCAAGACGATAATTGGAGCCTTATTTTTGCATTTATAATTGTTTAGTTATACAACTGAGCGGTGTACGTTTTCAAGTTCACCGCCATCAGGACAAGCCTTATTCGTTACTACACTCCGATTTTGTTGATGGTGAGAGCTCTTCTCTTTTTTGATTTTCTCCCATTCCTTGTTTTATTTCCTTTCCTAAATAGGCGTCACATTTTTTCGCGTGTTTCTTCCATTTCATGGTTTAGATTATCTATTTCTGGGAAGCATACAACATGGAATAAAATGAATTTTATAATTTTCACCGTTTCTATTGACCAATTTGTATATACAAGTTAATATTATCCCGAAAGATAAGTTGTATATACAAGTAAAATGTAAGCGGATTAACACCCGTTACTTCTTTACTTCTTTCAATTAAACTTGGGTTTTAAATGAAACCGTTTACCAGGAGGGTGAAAAGATGGCGAAAGTTACAAAGGAAGCAGTCGAAAGGATCATTGAGGCCATCGGCGGGAAAGATAACATTGCTTCTGCCACTCATTGTGTAACACGCTTACGCTTTGCTTTGCATGATGAAAGCAAGGTTGACAAAGAAGCTCTGGAAAATCACGAGCTTGTCCGCGGATCTTTTTCTACCAGCGGCCAGTTCCAGGTAATTATTGGTCAAGGAACAGTAGAAAAAGTGTATAAGGAAATGATGGCTATTACAGGGATGGAGGATTCTTCAAAGGAAGAAACAAAAGCTGCCGCTGAGAAAAATTTGAATATCATCCAAAGGCTCGTAAAAACACTTGCCGATATCTTTATTCCGATCATTCCGGCGATTGTTACTGCAGGTTTACTTATGGGTATTAATAACCTTCTTACCGCTCCGGATATTTTCTTTACCGGACAATCTGTTATTGATGTATATCCCCAATGGGCAGATCTCGCTGATATTATTCATCTAATAGCTAATACAGCCTTTGTGTTTTTACCCGGGTTAATAGGCTGGTCGGCAGTGAAAAAGTTTGGAGGGAGTCCTCTACTCGGTATAGTATTAGGTTTGATGCTCGTACATCCTGATTTATTAAACGCATGGGCATACGGAGAAGCTCAAGAGGCTGGAGAAATTCCAACCTGGAACATTTTTGGGTTAGAAATTCAGCAAATTGGTTATCAGGGACAAGTACTTCCTATACTTTTTGCATCTTATATATTAGCTCAAATCGAAATCTTTTTAAGAAAACGGGTACATGATTCTATTCAAATGCTCGTAGTTGCTCCTGTTGCGCTGTTGATCACAGGTTTTCTTGCTTTTATTGCGATTGGACCAATAATGTTTACTATTGGTGATGCAATCACTTCTGTTTTTGTTGGAGTATTTGATCAGGCTGCTGCAATTGGTGGTTTACTATATGGGCTTATTTACGCCCCGCTTGTTATTACAGGATTGCACCATACCTTCCTGGCTGTAGACTTACAGTTAATTGGAAGTACAGGTGTTACATTCCTGTGGCCAATCCTTGCATTGTCAAATATTGCACAGGGAGCTGCTTGTCTGGCTATTATGTTTGTTACAAGAAATGAAAACACCAAAGGCTTGTCTATTTCTTCTTCCATATCAGCGTTCCTTGGTGTCACAGAGCCAGCAATGTTTGGTGTAAACTTGCGTTTCCGTTTCCCATTCATATGTGCGATCATCGGTTCTGGAATTGCAGGAATGTTTATTACTATCAATAACGTAGTGGCTCCGGCAATTGGTGTCGGTGGATTGCCTGGTATCTTTTCAATTCAGGCAGGCGGATGGCTGGCGTTTGCAATCGGAATGGTTATAGCCCTTATTGTTCCGTTTGTCTTAACTTATCTTTGGGCTAAATTTAAAAAAGTGGAAGTGTAAATCAGAATAAACAACAATACCATTGTTCTTATGGAATCATCCTGCAGACAATGGTATTGTTTCATTTCCCCTACTTTAACTATTATATGATGGTGGTGTCTTAATGAACGAATGGTGGAGAAATTCAGTCGTTTATCAAATTTATCCAAAAAGCTTTAATGATACAACAGGAAACGGTGTTGGAGACCTCCCTGGTATTATTGAAAAGCTCGACTATTTGAAAAAGCTGGGAGTGGATGTCGTTTGGCTGACTCCTCCGTACAAATCCCCGCAAAACGATAATGGGTATGATATTAGTGATTATTATTCAATCCATGAAGAATATGGAACAATGGAAGACTTTGACCGACTGTTAGAAGAAGCACATAAACGAGATATTAAGATTATTATGGACATCGTTGTTAATCATACTTCAACAGAGCATGAATGGTTTGTTGAATCGAAACAATCAAAGGACAACCCATATCGGGACTTTTATATTTGGAAAGACCCCATTGATGGGGCGGAACCAAATAACTGGGAGTCTAAGTTTGGGGGGGCTGCCTGGAAGTACGATGAAAATACTGGTCAGTACTATCTTCACCTCTTTGATGTCACACAAGCAGATTTAAATTGGGAAAATGATGAAGTTAGAAAAAAAGTTTACGAAATGATGCATTATTGGTTTGAAAAAGGAGTAGACGGCTTCCGCCTGGATGTCATTAACCTTATTTCCAAAGACCAGGATTTCCCAAATGATGATGGCTCAAAAGCGCCGGGAGATGGACGAAAGTTTTATACTGACGGTCCTCGCGTCCATGAATTTATGCAGGAGATGAATCAAGAAGTCTTTTCTAAATACGATATAATGACTGTTGGGGAAATGTCTTCTACAACGATTGACCACTGTATAAAGTATACTCGCCCAGACAGAAATGAACTAAGTATGACCTTTAACTTTCACCACCTGAAGGTTGATTATCCAAATGGAGAAAAGTGGGCGCTGGCTGATTTTGACTTTCATGCGTTGAAAGATATTTTATCAACCTGGCAAGTCCGCATGCATGAGGGCGGCGGATGGAATGCGTTGTTTTGGTGCAACCATGACCAGCCAAGAGTTGTAACTCGTTACGGAAATGACCAGGAATACCATGAAAAATCAGCTAAGATGCTGGCTGCTGCCATTCACATGATGCAAGGTACCCCTTACATCTATCAAGGGGAAGAATTTGGCATGACTGACCCTAAATTTAACCACATTGATGAGTATCGAGACGTAGAAACTCACAATTACTATAAGATCATGAAAGAAAAAGGCATGTCAGAAGAGGCTATCATGGAAATTATTAAGGCTAAATCCCGGGACAACTCAAGGACTCCTGTCCAATGGGATAACAGCAAAAATGCTGGTTTTACAACAGGTACTCCATGGATAAATGTAGCTGACAATTATAAAACCATAAATGCACAAGCTGCCCTTGAAGACGAAAATTCCATCTTTTACTTTTATCAAGCTTTAATTAAACTTAGGAAGGATTATGAGATTATTACAACAGGAGATTATACCCTCCTTACCCCAGATCATGACCAAGTGTTTGCTTATCTTCGTACTTCCGGGGACGAAAAACTGCTTGTCGTAAACAATTTTTATGGGAAAGAAACAACATATTCGTATAAAGAGGAGCTTTCGAACGAGGAAGTTAATGTACTTCTTTCGAATTACGATGAACCCTCTCGTAATTTATCTGAGCTTTCTCTTCGTCCTTATGAATCGATTGTCTTTCACATTACTGGAAAGTGATTATTAAATCTTTGGTGATGCCTGATGAAAAGAAAATATGATTTAATATATGATGAACTGGCAAAGCAGATTCAAGAGGGTGTTATTAAGCCAGGTACTCTCCTCCCTTCTGAAAAAGAATTAACAGAGCAATTCGAGACATCAAGAGAGACTATTCGAAAAGCCTTAAACCTTTTATCTACTCATGGGTATATTCAAAAGGTTCAAGGAAAAGGCTCCATAGTGCTTGATATCAACAAACTAAATTTCCCAATCTCAGGTCTGGTCAGTTTTAAAGAGCTTTCTGAAAAAATGGGCCAGCGAGCGAAAAGTCATGTGGAAAGCCTTGAACTCCTGTCCCCTGGCCCTCACCTTCAAGAACAGTTGAAAGTACATGAGGGAGAATTTATTTGGGAAGTAATCCGGGTAAGAGAAATTGACAAAGAACACATCATTTTAGATAAAGATTACCTGCTTCAATCAAAAATTCCCAACTTACCCTTGGAGCAATGCAAGAATTCTTTATATGAATATATTGAAGGGGAATTGGGGTTATCGATTGCTTTTGCCAAGAAAGAAATTACCGTTGAAGAGCCAACCGATGAAGACAGAAAATATCTTCATCTTAACGGCTTTTCAAACATCGTCGTTGTAAAAAACTTTGTTTATTTAGAAGATGCCTCCCTTTTTCAATACACAGAGTCCAGACACCGTCCAGATAAATTCAGGTTTATTGACTTTGCCAGACGGAATAAATAAACCCGCCATTTTGGCGGGTTTTAACTATATCAAAAGACTCTCCTACGATTCTATTGTCATTTTCCTTCCTACCCATTTTTCCCTGTATCTTCAGCATAGTGTTTTCATAGTGGAAAATTTTTTCAAATATAGTGGTCTTTTTGACGATTCATAACGCCCTACCCTTTACAAAACTGCAATTTCTTTTTAATCCTTCTGTAAACACCACCGATAGTTTTTTCACTATTATGAAAATACATCTTATTTAGGAGGATTCTTATGCAGAAAACAAAATTATATATGCCTTTATCTTTAGCTGCAGCAGGACTTATTTTCACACTGTCTCCTGCTTCAGGAGAAGCTTCAGGAGAAGCTTCAGAACAAGAAACAGAAGTCACGATTATACATACGAACGATATTCACTCATCAATCGAGGACTTTGGAAAGTTAGCTGCTTTCCTGGAAGAAAAACGATCTGAAAGCGATCATGTGGTCTTTCTGGATGGCGGAGACATTTTTAGTGGTGATCCAATTGTTGATATACCTCAAGGTGCGCCGATGGTTGATCTGTTAAATAATGTAGGGCTTGATGCCATGGTTATTGGAAATCATGAGTTTGATTATGGACAAGAAGCCTTTGCTGTGAACATGGAGAACTCTGACTTCCCATGGCTTAGTGCAAATACTAAAGTAGTGAGTGATGAAGTGCCATTTGCTGAACCCTCTCCCTATGAAATAATTGAAGTTAATGATGTCAGTATAGCTGTTCTTGGAATAACCCAAGCTCCTCCCGCTACGGCACCTGCAGGAATAGAAGGTTTGGAATTTCCTGAAAATTACGCAGAAGTCGCTAAAGAATTTAAATACTTAGAAGATGAATCAGATATCTTTGTGGGCCTTACTCATATTGGTCACGGTGCTGATCAAAGCCTGGCTGAAGACGTGAATTTCTTTGATGTCATAATCGGCGGCCACTCTCATACTGCTTTAAGTGAACCTGCAACAGTGAATGGCACTCCCGTAACACAAGCAGGCGCTAACTTGGATTATATCGGCGAGCTCACAATCACAGTAGATTTAGAAACCTCTGAAGTCACCAATGTCAATGGCCAATTACATAACATAGATGAACTTGAAGCCATTGATGAAGACATTCAGGCGATGGTGGACACATATACAGAAGAAGCTGAAGAATTACTTGGAGAAGTCATAGGCTATACAAATACGGGCCTTTCCAGAGATGGAAGAGACCATGGAGACGTCCCTTTAGGCAATTTTTGGACTGATGCTATGCGTGATTCCATTGGTACAGATATAGCGGTTACTAACAATGGAGGAATCAGAGACAGCATCGCCCCTGGTGATATCACAGCCCGGGATATTTACACTGTAGAACCTTTTGCAAATGAAATAATGGAAATGACAATGACCGGTGAAGCGATTAAAGATGTCATAGAATACTCGTATACCCGCCGCGACAATATTGATCTGCAAACTTCCGGCTTAGAGTACACCATTCTTACAAACTCTTCCGGAAGCTATACAGATGCAAAATTAACAGTGGATGGAGAGCCACTTGATCCAGAAGCTACCTATTCTGTAGCTGTTCCTGACTATATTGGTACTGGAGGTTCGGGATATGAGTTTGCGGGCACTGTAGAACAGGCAGGCGCAGGCTATATGACAAACGCCATGCTTATGTATGCAAACACTCTTATGAATACCGAGGGAGCAATTGATTATGAAAGTGAAGGCCGTATATCCATTGATATCGAGGCTGAGGCAGAGCCTGGGGGCGAGGAAATAGGCAATACTGCTAATGGTTTATATTCTGAGAATAAAACTGAAATGGATGCAGGTCTTGGAAACCTGTATACAGATGCCCTCCGTTCAGAAGCTGAAGCTGATTTTGCCATTTTAAATAATTCTTCTGTCACAGGGGAAATCCCTCCAGGAGTCATTACTGATGAACAACTTGAAGGATTAGACCAATTCGAAAATACGGTTGTAGTGGTGGAAACAACTGGTGAACAAGTAAAAGAAGTCATCTTAGAGCAGTCAAACTACCATGGAAGCGTCGATCTTCAAGTTTCTGGTCTCCACGTGCAATTAATAGAAGCAGAAAGTGGTGAAGAAAGGTTTTCCGATGTCATTGTCACATTAGAGGACGGTACGGAATTACAGAACAATGAAAGCTATCTCGCAGCCTACAATGACTATATGCACGGGACGAGCTTTTACAGCCTTTCAGAACACATCGTTACTGATGAAATCGGCTTGGTATGGGAAACCGTAGTTACCTTTATCGAGGCTCAAGAAGAACCTATTGATTATGAAGAAGGACTTCGAATTGCCCTCAACGATGAAGCTGAAGAAGAAGAGAAGGTAATGCAAACCTGTATCATCAATAAAGTCCATGAACTGATTCCGTCTCCACCAAACAATGAGATTGGTTATAATCGCGGACAGCTGACGTCAATGCTTGTCCATTACAAAAACGGAAAAAATGTAGATCTACCTGAAGAGCTTTCTCCCGCAAAAGAATGCATTGATACAGCAAAATAAATCACTTTATTGATAACCCTATAAAAGGTGCCTGTTACTGGGCACCTTTTATAGTTTAAAACTATCTAAACGGCTTCAGAAGCCCTTCTGTCAATATTTAAAGGATACCCTTTCCCTCATCTGTTGGCAGCCTTCCATTCTCCCTTGCCTTCGGGTTCATAAAATATTTTTTATTTCCTCTTCTATCTCCATCGTTATTTGATCTATTATTTTAAAATCCATTGCCTTTATATATACTTTCTCCAGTTGGTCATGTATTTTTTTTGCCTGTTGTAGATAGAAGGTTCCTAGTTTCATATTTTCCTTATACTTGTTTTCAATTTGTTTAATAGAGTCAGCGTACTTTTCATCAGTACCTTCTGTAATGGTGTTTACATACATATCCACTACTTCATCTGTTTCCCTTTCTGGGAAATATTCATGAGGAGAGGTACTATCAAAGATAGCGATCCCAATTTCCCTGACAATGACCATGTCAACACTCATCGGGTCAAAGCCGCAGTGGTAAACTTCTGTATCAGCCCCGCTCTCTTGCGCAGCCGCCGCAATTTTCTTTAACATGGTTGATTTTCCCGATCCAGGCCTTCCTTTTATAAAATACCGTTTTTGAACATCCCCAGTTAAATTTTGTATAAAATCTTTTGGGCCTTCAGGAGTAGCCGCCCCAAGAAACCGGTGAACCACCCTGCTCTCTTTATTAAGTTGAATATGGGAAAACATTGTTTCAATCAACTGACTGGACAGATTATTAGCTTTAGTAAAATCCATATTATCTATATAAATCTTTTCCCAGTCATCATGGATTGTAAGAGCCTGGGCATATGCCTCATGTGCTTTGAGGTAAAAATCCTTTCTTTGCTTGTTTAAAAGCAGGATCTCATCTCTACTTCCTGCTAATTTTTTTGAATCCCAGCCCTTCCCCAGGTTTACATATTCTTCAATAGCTCCTGGTGCTTTTGGTTCTATGACATGAGGAGCAGTCCCATCAAAAATTCCTGCTTTTAAATGGGGGAAAATCACACCGTCAAGAGAGCCGGGTGCTGAGGCACAGTGAATTAATTCAATATCTTCTCCAGTTTGGTTTAATGAAGATGCCACTTTTTTTAGTAAAGTTGATTTTCCTGTTCCCGGTCCTCCTTTTAGAATAAATACTTTTTCTAAACCCTCGGTAATGGAATCAAATAAATCATAAAACCCTCTTGCTGTATTGCCTCCTGCATAATAGTTCAAAACCTTCCCCGCCACCCCGAACACTCCCTTCGCTAGTATAGAGCTTCATTGGCATTCACCTCTCATACATTATGCAAAACATGCCGCCTGGGTGATTACCCACCCTCCGCGCAAAAAATTTATCAATTCTTTATTCAACTCCACTTCTCTTTTATTCTTTGGTAGGATAATAGAAGAAAGCAGGTGTATTTTAACGTATGTTTGAAATAAAAGATTACCCGGAATTTTCCTGGTCTTTGTCCAGGCATAAAACATTAATGGAATGTCCTAGACAATATGCTTATCAATACTACACTTCTCACAATGGCTGGCTGAAAAATGCCGAACCGGTTTCAAGACATGCCTACCGGCTGAAAAAGCTCACGAGTCTGGAAATGCTGTTTGGGAGTGAAGTCCACGATATTATAGAAGAAGTCATCACCTACTACTTAAAGACAGAAAGAGTTCCATCAGAAGAGCAGCTTACTGAACGAGTAAAAGATAGAATGAACAGAGCGTTTATTCATTCTACAAGACACCTTGATGATTGGCTTAACAAGCCGAAGCACTGGGATATGCTGCACGAGATATACTACGGGGAAAGCAGGCTGCCCTCTGATAAAGTCAGTAAAATGAAAAGCCGCCTTGAGGTTGTTATTGCCCACTTTCTATCAAGCAGAACATTTCAAGATATTTTAAACAAAGAGAAAATGCAATTTATTGAAGCAGAGAATTTCCGCCATTTAATGGTGGGACAATTAAAGGTATTTGTTGTTCTTGATTTAGTTTATAAGGACAAAGAACAAAATAAATGGATCATTGTAGATTGGAAAACGGGAAAAAAATCAGAAGAAGACCCTTACCAGCTGGCTCTTTACGCTCTTTATCTTCAAGAAGCTTTTTCTATCAAAGATCTTGATGATATCGTCATTCGTAATGAATATTTGCTTGAAGGAACATATGAAGAACACCAGCTTAGCCCTGTCACCTTGGAAAAAGTCCAAGAACTAATGGGGATGAGCGTTGATCGAATGTTCGATTATCTGGAAGAACCCGGAATTAACCGTCCTCTTTCAATTGAATCATTTGAACAAACCACAGATACTAGAAAGTGTTCTCGCTGCAACTTTTTGGAGTTTTGTTTTCCTTCAAAAGAACCTCGCTCGTAGGCTTTGTGGGGTTTTTGTATCTTTATATTGATAGCTAGGAAAGAAAAAAACTGGTTAAACAGGGAGATGTAATGGAAAACCTTGTTCCTTTTAAAAAAGTAAGAGAATAATCCACAAACCTTCCTTAGTAAGGAGGGTTTGTTGGGTACTTTTTACATATGCACGCATTTCCCCGTTAATCAGAAAAACTGTTTTCCATAATGGAAAACAGTAGATTCATAATTTCTTATAAAACTTCAGCCCCTAACACATTTGTAAAATGGGTTAACGCCCAATCATGTCCTCTCTGGTCAAAGCTGGCTACTCCATTCTTATAAATAACAGTCTTAAAACCTTTATTATATGCATCAACAGCTGTATGCAAAATACAGATATCGGTGCACACTCCAACTAAGTGCACCTCATTTATGCTTCTTTCCCTTAGCCGTACTTCCAAATCTGTGCCTGCAAATGCACTATATCTCGTCTTGTCCATCCACTTTACGTTAGTGTGATCTTTGTAATGGTCATAAACCTTGTTTAAACTACCATATAATTCTCTTCCTCTTGTTCCTTTAATATTGTGGGGTGGGAAAAGCTTCGTTTCCGGATGATGAGCATCTTTTTCATTGTGCAGGTCGATGGCAAATACTACATAATCACCTTGCTCAACAAACTGATTGGTAGTTTCCGTAATAAACCCTTCAATTGCCTGTCCAGGCTCTCCACAAGTTAAAGCTCCATCATCAGCAACAAAATCGACTGTGTAATCAATAACCAGCAAAGCTTTCATCCTACGCTGCCCCTCTCTATAATTTCCTCTTACTATGCCAGCTTATTAAAGGGTTGTAAAGGGTTGGAACATCAGTCGGGTAAGCTGATTTTTTTAAGATCAGATGAAATACCGGGCGATTTAATCGGAAAATTCAGCATTTGCAAATATCAACATGAGCGGTCTTTGCTCACGTTCGAAAATGAAGTGATGCCTGCTGCATAATTATTAATATACAGGTAAACCATGATACAAAAGCGAAAGTATATAAAAAGACGAGGCTGAGACCTCGTCTTTTCACTCACTCCTCATACATTAAGGAGTTGGACCATTAAATGGCTTCAACTGTGAAAAAAGGATAATGATAACCTTTGTAATTTGACCAAGAAGAGAAGCTAAGCCAAACTTAGAATCTGCTGCTGGTCTTCTGTCCCAACCTAAATAATCATACACTGAATTAATCCCTGTCCGTTGCAGCAAGCTTGTCAGCAGCTTAGATACAAATTTAGCAAGATAGTACCCGGCAAGCCATAGAATAATAGCAACAAAAGTATTCGGGATGATAGTTGCATTAAACCATTATTACTCAATAAGCAAAGGACATACTTTTATTACAGATCTGTTACATTCATATATGGTGCCAGGCACCAGGTGTAATTGTAACTTCATTAGGGGAAAGGAAAGATAAGCCTGTTTTTGTGTTAGGAGGGAAAGAATGACAAAAGAACAGGGATGGATGATCTTTAGGTTTGCAGGATCAACCCTAACAATCGTTATACTCATATGGCTTATATCGCAAATTTTCTCGCTTACATACCCTTTTTGGATTGCGGCATTTATTACATGGATGCTCATGCCTTTAGTCCGTATTCTCCAGGAAAAATTACGGTTTCCTGCTGGTTTAGCCTCACTAATTGGATTACTAACAGGCATTAGCTTAATAGGCGGTGTTATTACTGGCATTACCTTTCTCATCATTTATGGCGTGAGAAATTTTTCTGAACAGCTTCCTCAGTGGTTTGCAACAGCTTCCATTAACATTCAGCAGTTTTTTAATGAAGTAGTGCTCCCTTTTTGGCACCAGCTGACAGGGTTGTTGGATAATATGAACAGTCAGGAGAGACAAACGCTTGAAGAAGGGATTGTCCAATTAGGTGCACAGCTTGGAAATATATTAGGAACACTGGGACAAGGACTAGCTGATTGGCTCACCTCCGTAGCAGTGGCCCTGCCGACTCTACTCGTTGTATTCTTTTTCGTTCTTCTTTCTGTTTTCTTCTTAGGAAAAGACTGGCAAAAGATAACGAAGTGGGTAACAATAAAGGTTCCTGAATCAATAAGGATGAGGGGACTGTCTTTTGGAAGAGCAATGAGAATCAGGGTCTTCGGTTTCCTTAAAGCCCAATTTATACTGATGACAATTACCTTTATAATTGTTCTCTTGGGGCTCGCCATTTTAGACATAGAGCATGCCCTTACGATTGCAGTTGTGGTTGGTGTTGCCGAACTTCTTCCTTATCTGGGGACCGGTACCATCCTTATCCCCTGGTTTGTTTATTTATTTATTACCGGCCAAATTGGTCTTGGTGTCACCCTGGCCATTTTGTATGGGATCATTGTAATCGTCAGACAGCTTGTTGAACCAAAGGTGCTGTCATCAAGCATGAATCTCCATCCTCTGGCAGTATTGATTTCGCTGTTTGCAGGACTGCAGCTATTTGGAGCCATTGGCTTGTTTTTAGGCCCATTGCTTTTAGTTATCATCGTTATCCTAATTGACATAGGAGTAGTAGAAGATATTAAGAATTTTATCCTTTATGGTTGGGCTCCATCAAAAAAAGAATGAAAATGTAAAAAAAGACAGCCTCTTCAAAGGAAGGCTGCCTTTTTTTACGTGTGTTTTAACAGACAAAGTTCCTAAACCTATTAGTTAGAGAAGCAAATAACCCATGATTACGCCGACTGCACCATAAGTCAGCGCGAATGGCAGGTTTCTCAACGTGATTCGATAGGGGTTTTGCTTAGTATTCATAGAAGTCATCGTAACGGTAATACCATACGTACCCGCACAAGCGGTCGCTAAGGCCCCAGTGACGAGGACCATTCCTATGCTCATCGGATTGATAATTTCATAGAGAGGAGGCAGCACTTCAATCAAAACGCCAACTGTAGCTACCGGGTGTACTCCAATCATACTCATCGCCAAATAAGTAAACTGAATAAGAAACAATATAATTAAAGGGTACTCCGCTGCTCCAAGAAAAGGCTGCTGAATCAGATCAAGGAAAGGTGTTTCATTTAAGCTGCTTGAAAAAAAAGCTAAGGATAAAAATAATACTACGAAATTCTGCATTCCGTTTGTCCGTTCTTTCCATGTTACCCAGCCAATAACCTTAAAGGTCTTCCACCGTTTCATTAGAAACGACCAGCCGATGGCAAAGGGAAGAATAACAAGGGTCACGGTTAATATGAAATCAAGCCCCGTTACATTTCCGATTGACACTACTAGAGCCAAAAAGATAGATAGTGCAAAGAACAGTTTCATGATTTGAACAGCCACCTGTTTAGGATGAAAGAATTGTTCACTTTCAATCGCAGGCTGATATCCGTGTTTTCGAAAAGCCATATACCCCCATAATAAGTCAATGAAGAGTACAATAAGAGAACATAATAGCAGCCAAGGTAAGTAAGTTAAGTAACTAACACCGGTAGCGTCTACAGTAATAGCAACCATAATTTCCATAGGGCTCCAGGCTAACGCAACAGCAAAAGCCCTTAGGGTTGTCCTGGTGACAAATGAGTCCCGCAGCTGCTTTTTCATATTAGACAGATTTTTTAACAACACTCCTTGTGCGAGGGGAAGGGCTGACAAATTGATAAAGGCTACTAGAATATAGGATGTAAAAGAGCTTCGTGTATAAAGCTTTCCCAAATCTGAAACATTAGCTTTCATCAATTGATTAATGCGGCGATCAAAACGACCGGCACGAACTACCCCATTCATCCAAGGAAGAATGGTCAAAAAAGCAAGAAGCGGCATTGTAGAAGTCATATAAAATGGAAGTTCCACGACAGGAAGCCCCGCATAAATAAACATCCCGACCCCTGCACTAATAAATAGCAAACCTAAGATACGAAATAGATTTGCAGCTCCATGGAACGATATGAAAAGCATGGGAATCGCAAGGGTACCTATAATGTACTCTAATGCCCGATTTTCAATAAATACATTGCTGATATATAAAAGCAGAACTAAAGAATAAAAAATATATAATTGCCCACTTATTCGTTTCATCGTGATGCTGCTCCTTTTTTATTGCTAAATATTTAGTAGATTGCTTCTCTTTTGTACCCATTTACTTTACGCTTATTAATCTATCGTTTCAATTGCCCAGCCTTCTCACCTAAAAAACAGGAGACTTACCAACTACAAAAGAAGTTTTTCCATCTTCTTCTACTCCACTGTCTGGTAATTTTATTCGATTTGCTTTTTTGTGCTTATAAAAAATTCATAGTTTAACTTGCTTCTAAAAGGAGAATAGTATTAATTATTATTTTTTTATAATTTGCTCTTTCACTATCTTCTTATATCTATTACACTGAATACATACTCGTAAATTCGACATTTTGTTTTACATGTTCTCCTATATTTCTTCATTTCTTATCCCCATTTTTTGGAAAAACCTCGTCCCATACTTTTTGAGATTTTCGATTATTTTCTCATTATCCCTGATATTATTTCCAATTTGTATTAACACAGCATTGCCAATGTTACATAAACATTTCAATTCATTTAAATAGCTTAGAAATCTATTGTCTCTCCTGGAAAGTCTTGATACGATTCAAAGCGTCGAACAAATCATGACTTCTCTATTGGAGGTTTTCACACATGAAGGTAAAAGAATCAACATTAAACAAGTTAAAGCCGCAAATGAAATGGATCGGTGCGCCGGCTTTAGCAGCAGCAGTATTTTTAGGATTACCAAATGACGATGCAGCAGGAGCAGAACTTGGATCGAAGCTTCTTTATGAAGGCAAGGATCACGTTCATGTAGAAGAGCTCCAGTCAATGTTAAACGAAAATAACCTTTTAAAAGATAAGCACATAACTGGAACATATGATGCTAAAACTACACAAGCAGTAACAACATATCAGGAAAAAAATGGTCTGATTGTAGATGGCTTAGCAGGCGTTCAAACTATCAGCTCCCTTTCCATTCTTGAACAAGGGGACGAAGGAGCAACAGTAAGCTCTCTGCAAGAAGATTTAAACACTCTTGGATTTTATGAATATAAAATAGATGGAATCTTTGGTCCTATTACTCATCAGGCAGTAGTAGATTTCCAAAAATCTCAAGGTATTACTGTAGATGGCTTAGCAGGCCCAGAAACATTCTCAGCACTCCATGAAGCAGTTAACGGAAGCGATGCTGAGACCGTAGGCACTGCATCAGTTGAAGAAACAACTGTAGAAGTAGCTGAGGAGCCTGTTGAAGAATCTCCGGCTGAAGAGCCTGCAGAAGAGGAAGTTCCGGCTGAAGAAGAAGCTCCAGCTGAAGAGCCTGCAGAAGAAGAAGCTCCAGCTGAAGAGCCTGCAGAAGAAGAAGCTCCAGCTGAAGAGCCTGCAGAAGAAGCTCCGGCTGAAGAAGAAGCTCCAGTTGAAGAACCTGCAGAAGAAGTTCCGGCTGAAGAAGAAGCTCCAGTTGAAGAGCCTGCAGAAGAAGTTCCGGCTGAAGAAGAAGCTCCAGCTGAAGAGCCTGCAGAAGAAGTTCCGGCTGAAGAAGAAGCTCCAGTTGAAGAGCCTGCAGAAGAAGTTCCGGCTGAAGAAGAAGCTCCAGCTGAAGAGCCTGCAGAAGAAGTTCCGGCTGAAGAAGAAGCTCCAGCTGAAGAGCCTGCAGAAGAAACTCCAACTGCAACAGAGGAGCCTGCAGCTGAAACTCCAGTTGAAGAAGACACAGCTGACGTAAGCGAAGCTGAAGGACAAACTATGACTATGGAAGCTACTGCATATACTGCTAACTGTGCAGGATGCACTGGTGTAACAGCTACTGGTATTGATCTTAATGCTAATCCGAATCAAAGTGTAGTCGCAGTTGACCCTAATGTTATTCCACTTGGTTCTACTGTATATGTAGAAGGTTACGGCGAAGCTGTTGCCGGAGATACTGGCGGGAACATCCAAGGAAACCGCATCGACCTATACATGCAAGATCGTGGAGATGCCGTTAACTTTGGTCGCCAAAATGTACAAGTAACTGTCATTGACTAATAATATAAGAAGATCCCCGGGTATCCTGTTTCAGGATAAATCCGGGGATCTTTTACTACCAAGGCTTTCGGACACCGTATTGCTGTTGAAAGGATGATGCTGCCTTCTCTCTCTCTTGTTTCGTGAGTTTAGGACAGGTATAACAATACTCTTTACGTCTGCCTGTTTTGTACATTAAACAGCAGGTAGCCTTTAAAGGGAGTTTTTCGACTGGTTTCCACCAGCTGTCTACAGATCTGCGTTTAACATCAAATGGATTACGCACAGATCCAAAGATTTCAGGCGGCAGACGTTTTAATGCAAGTCTCCCTTCTTCTACTCTTGCTCGTTCGTGTAGAGTTAATCTAAAAAGAGAAGAAGCACTTAAGAACCCATGATCATATAACGCCCAGCATTGATTAAATGGAAGGCTGCTTAGTGCAGAAAGTGTATGTAATACTCTTTGCTGGCTGTGAAATAACTTTCCTGCAATACTGAGACTTACTTCTTCCGTTATTTCCACCCTGGAAAACTCTAAGTCTTGTAGAAAAACAGATAATGTTAACGGCCTTTCCATGCTTTCTCCAATCATAGAATCTCCCCAGATAAACGAGGGAAAGACTTTATTCTTTAATGAAAAATAATAAAGACCAGCGGTGGCAAGCGCTATATATGTGATGGTGTTCGCTGCAGCTGCCTTCCTATCTTCTCCCTGGATGACTTTTATTCTATGAGCCAGGAAATCAGCAGCAACACTATCTCTTTCTAACTCTGCAAAAGAGAAAGCTTTTTTTATATGTGCAGTACTACTTTTTATCCCACATATTGCTAATTCTCCAGTATTTACATCAACCACTGTATTACTCTCCTTTTTTCTATACTCTCCTTTGGCACAAGAGACCTGGCTTAGGAAAATTTCCTTCTATAGACTTGTAAGGATATTACAATGTCCTCTTTATCTGAGGTAAGGAAGTCCTGCAGCTTAACTATGACTGCCATTGAATGATTAAGGGGCTTACGCAATAAAGATGAAACCTGAAGGTAGTCTTATACTAAAGGCCAGTATGACTTTCACAACATTGTACTCTTTGTATTTGTGCCCTTCTATTCTTTTTAATACTTATTAATGTAATTATTAATAAAATACCAAAACGTCTGTTGTTGATTGAGTTGTATTTTATAAGACATAGCTGTAAATGAAAACAAAAAACCTAAAGAAGACCAGCTACTAAAAACGAGTAGCTACGTTCGGTCTAACTTTAGGTGTAATACGCGTTTTCCTCTATTGAATATTCTTTGGTGCTAATTCTACCCCTTGACGAATAGCTTCTTTAAGGCTTGCCTCATCAGCAATGCCTTTCCCTGAAATATCAAAAGCCGTTCCATGATCTACACTTGTTCTTAAAATTGGTAGTCCCACAGTAATATTAACCCCAGATTCTAAACCTAATACCTTAATAGGGCCGTGTCCCTGATCATGATACATAGCTACTACCACATCAAAGTCTCCTCTAACTGCACGGAAAAAAAGAGTGTCAGCTGGAAGAGGGTCTGTAGCATTAATCCCTTCTTCTTGTGCTTTCTTTACTCCAGGGAGAACTTTCTCTTCTTCTTCACCATAGCCGAATAAACCATTTTCACCTGCATGTGGATTAATCCCACAGACAGCAATCCGAGGTTCCTTTATTCCAGCTTTGACTAAGGTATCATTTGCCATTTTTATAACGTTATAAACCCTTTCAGGCTTTATACTCTTAACAGCATCTATCAAACCAATATGGGTGGTTACATGAATTACCTTCAGTTTAGGTGAAGAAAGGAACATTGCAAATTCCTTTGTATCTGTTAAATGAGCTAATAACTCGGTGTGTCCTGGATATTTGTGACCACCTTTTTGTAGAGCTTCCTTGTTTAAAGGAGCAGTACAAATGACGTCTATTTCTTTATTCTTAGCTAGTTCAACCGCTTTTTCAATATAACGATAAGCGGCGTCACCAGCCTTTGAAGAAACTTCTCCAAAAGGAAGATCCTCTGGTAGCAAATCTAAATCTACACAATCAACCTTTCCTACTTCAAATCGAGCCTCATTAACAGATTGAATGGAATTTATAAGCATATTAGAACCTACTATTTCTCCAGCGCGTTGTAATATTTTGGCATCTCCCACGACAAGAGGATGACACCATTCGTAAACTTCCGAGTCTGTAAGAACCTTCATAATGATTTCCGGTCCGACACCTGCCGCATCTCCCATAGTCATGCAAATTACTGGCTTATTCATAGGAACCCTCTCTTTCTACAATGCATTCTTTAGTAACGTTTTAAAGCTTTCGACTGTTGGCACTCTAGGATTATTTCTGATCAGTCTTTCTATTTTTAGTGCTTTTTCAGCAATGGTATCAATATCTTCATCTTTTACACCAATCTCAGATAGACGAGCCGGTAAATTAATATCAACTAATAACTGTTCGATACGTGAAATAAACGAATCAGCAGCCTCATCCTTATTAAGATCTGCTTTTGTAGAATCTACCATTCTTTCTGCAAAAGCTAGTTTATCAGTTATTACCGCTTTATTGTGTTTCAATACATGAGGCAGTAATAAACCCGTTAGTTCACCATGGGGAGACTTTACGATTCCTCCAATAGGGTATGCAAGTGCATGCGCAGCCGCAGTGCCAGCGTTTGAAAATGCTTGTCCGGCAAGTAGGCTTCCTAGTAACATATAATAACGAGCCTCTTTATTAGTCCCTTGGTTAACTGCTAATGGCAGGTATTCAACAATGTAACGGATAGCCTGCAGTGCAAGCGAATCACTCATAGGATTTGCACCCTGAAATAAAAGCTCTCCTTCAGCGTCAATGTACTGTGACTCTTTTGCTGTATAAGCTTCCACAGCATGACTTAATGCATCTATTCCAGAACATGCAGTCACATAAGCAGGCAACTTCAGCGTTAATTCAGGATCAAGTAAAGCAGCTTTTGGCCTTAAGTTGTTATCAGAAATACCAGTTTTTATTTTATTTTCATTATCAGTTAAGACAGTCACTGAAGTAACTTCAGACCCCGTACCTGCAGTAGTAGGAATAGCAATTAATGGGGCTATCGCTCCAGGCACTTGGTTTTCGCCAAAATAGTCCTTAGGCTCGCCTCCGTGTTCTAATAAAAGCGCCACAACTTTTGCTAAATCAATGCTGCTTCCACCGCCTAAACCAATAATGACATCGACCTGCATTTGTTTCTTGGCTTCTTCCAAACATTCCACGGCACTTTCTACTGGTGGTTCTGGCACAGCTTTATCGTAGACTTCTACATTAAAATCAGATAGTACGTCTAAGATCACCTCGACTAAACCCGCATTCCTAATGCCTTGGTCAGTCACAATTAATACGTTCTTGGCATCAAATTTTCTGCAAAGCTTTGGTAGTTCCTGAATAGCTCCATTGCCAAAAACCATCGTTTCAGTTGAGTGTACTGTCCATGTATTCCTCATACTATCCCTCCGCTACCTATTATTTAAAACAATAATTTTCTCATCAGTCATTTCTTCGATGGCATATTTAGGCCCTTCTTTTCCAACACCACTATCTTTTATACCGCCATATGGCATGACATCAGCTCTAAATGTGGATACGTCATTTATAATTACTCCACCAAATTGTAAAGTTTTTGCTGCTTCCATTGCTAAGTGGATATTGGAAGTAAATACACCAACTTGAAGTCCGTACCGGGAATCATTAGCTTGTTTTATAGCATCATTAAATTCTTTGTAAGGAACAACTACAATAACTGGAGCAAATACCTCGTCACATACTACTTTCATTTCAGGTTTAACGTCTGTCAATACTGTTGGATAATAGATAGAGCCTTCCCGTTTCCCACCTGAAACCACAGTAGCACCTTGTTCTACTGCTTCGTTTACCCAGCTTTCAATTCTTTCAGCAGACTTTTTATCAATCATAGGCCCGACTTGAGTTTCATCCTTCATTGGATCGCCTACCACTAAGGATTCAGCTGCATTTTTTGCCTCCTCTAAAAATGCATCAAGAACCTCCTCTTGTACGTAAACTCTTTGAACAGAAATACAAGCCTGGCCATTGTGGATAACACCCTTTTGAACACATGATTGAGCAATTTCAGAGAGGTTTTCTACATCCTTATGTACGATATTAGGAGCATTACTGCCTAGCTCTAATGTTACCTTCCTGATTCCAGTTTCACTTTTAATTAGACGACCAATATCTGGACTTCCAGTAAAGGTGTACATGTTTACATCTGGATGCTTTAATAAATGCTGTCCAGCTTCATGACCATAACCATTTACTACATTTAAATATCCCGCCGGAAAGCCTACTTCTCTCAATATTTCAACCATCTTAATAGCACTAAGTGGTGTTTTTTCAGCAGGCTTTAATACAATAGTGTTTCCTGCAGCTAAAGCAGGGGCAAGCTTATGAGCAGTTAAATTAAAAGGAAAATTAAAAGGAGTAATGGCCGCTACTACGCCTACAGGCTGACGAATTGTAAAAGCCATTCTATTTTCATTTCCACTCTGCCCTTCTACTGGAACAGTGTGGCCGGTAATTCTTTTCCCTTCCTCTGCTGCTGCCAGAAAGGTTTGAATGCCTCTATCTACCTCACCCCGGGCATCGTTAATTACTTTTCCAACCTCACGAGCAATCGTTTCAGCAAGTTCCTCCTTACGCTCTTTAAACTTTTGAGCAGCAGCTACTAAAAGATCAGCTCTTTCTGTAGGAGTTAGTTTGATGGTTTCAAACGTTTCTTTTGCAACTTTAACAGCTTTATCAATTTCCGTCTTTGACCCTCTTGAAATCGTGGCTAAAGGGGTATTTTCAAATTTGTCCTCAACATTAATAACTTCATTGTTCGTAAGTTTCTCTTCACCAATATAGTGGGGATAATGTACTACTTTTTCATTCATTCTAATCACCTTCCATTTAATAAAAATATTTAAAAGTTAGGGAAGTTACCCTTATCATCAAAAATTATATCCCGGGGAGGTTCTAGGACTTCAATAGAGTTATCGTCTTTTATCTCTTCAAATACCGTTTCTGAAACATATAACGTAGAAATCTCAAGAGTATTTGGTATTCTCACAAAACGTGTGTCCTGGCCATCAACTCCCCAATTACCACGCATTGCTGCTTCTAATGCCCCTTTATCATTTTTTAAAACAATCGGAATAGAAGCACGTGCCAAAAAGGTGCTCGTAATTACATTTTCATTCATTGCCTGAAAGTTAATTTTATTAAGTAAACGTTCAGTCGTAAGGTCTGCTAACCCAATGCCTAAGGCATTACCATGAGAAGGAGCACTCACATCACCAACAATAATATATTTAATTTGGGGATTTTCAGGTTCTCGCACTCCACTAATCCTAATCCTCCCTATTATGTTTGTATCCATCCCCGTCCCGCTGAAATTCTTTCCAATTTCATCGACAAAAAGGATGTCACAATTTTTCACAGGGAGGGAAGGCATAAACTGGCTAGCTTGCTGTAACAGTTCAGCTTCTCTTTCAAAAATATTCTTAGTAGGTATCGCCTCAATAATCGCTGTCTCATCATAAGCGTTTTCGACAATTCCAATCCCAAATAATACTTTCCCGGAATCAAAAATCACTTTTGCAGCCTTAGGCATCACATCCCTAATTCCGTGAATGCCTAATGTATGCAAAGCTAAAGCCTGATCATGTTTCCCCAGTCCAATGGAAGCCATCTTGCAAATCCCGCTTTCAATGATTGCACGAAAATCCGTATGGGGCTTTATTCTTCCCATAACAATTACTCCATCAGCTTCATAAGCATTTTTATCCATATAAACGGGAAGGTCTTCTTCAGTTGTGCCTATTTGCACTGTTTGCATAGAAGATTTGATAGGGGCTCCGCTATATTCTTCCGTAATACCTAAACTATTAAGCACTTTAACCTGTCCTTCAGCTGTGGCTCCGCCGTGACTTCCCATGGCTGGGACAATAAATGGGTTTGCTCCCTTTTCTTTTAACTGCCTGATCACTTCTTTAATGATTAATGCAATATTTGCAATCCCTCTGCTTCCAGCTGTAATAGCAATACTTGCACCCGGTTTAATTTGGCATTTAATGGCTTCTTTGTCTAATTCCTCAGAAACCACTTGTTCAATGGCCGTGACTTGTGGTCGATCAAAAGATTGACGTATCTTAGCAACTTTGGGATAAGAAGTCATAATAAATTCCTCCTAATTTGAGATTGAAGGCAAGAAAGTTGAAATTTCAGGTATATAGCTGATGATCAGCACATTTATTATGAGTACAATCAAGAAAGGAATGACCGCCCAAGCTATCCGCTCTAAGGTAGTATTTGCTATTTGGGCTGCTACAAATAGGTTGACACCTACTGGTGGTGTAACCATTCCTACAGCCAAGTTTACAACCATGATAATACCAAAATGAACCGGATCAATTCCCATAGTCATAGCTACAGGCACTAAGATTGGAGCCAAAATAATAATTGCGGCTGAAGTTTCAAACACCATTCCCACGATAAGCAAGAACACATTTACAATCAATAGAAAGACAAGCGGACTTTCTGTGAATTGTGTGAACTGTTCTGCGATTGTTTGAGGCACTCTCTGCCTAGTTAGTATATAGGCAAATACACCGGCATTTGCAATAATAATCATGATAATAGCCGTTGTAATAGAGGACTTTATGAAAATATTCATAAGATTTTTTACAGTAATTTCTCTATACACAAAGAATCCTACAATAAATGCATACACTACAGCTACACCTGCAGCTTCTGTTGGAGTAAAGATCCCCCCATAGATACCACCAAGGATAATAACCGGCATCATTAATGCCAATAATGCCTCCTTAAAAGCAACGCCTTTTTCTTTCCAATTTGAACTTTCCCCGCCTTTGTAATCTCTCATTTTAGAAATGATATAAACAGTAATAAGCAATAAAATGCCTAACATTACTCCAGGAAGGATACCTGCCAGAAACAAACTACCAATTGAAACCTGAGCTGTTACCCCATATAAAATCAGAGGGATACTTGGCGGAATAATAACCCCGATTCCACCAGAAACAGCCTGGACAGAAGCAGCAAAATCCTTGTGATACCCTTTTGCAATCATGGCTGGAATCAAAATAGAACCAATCGCGGCAACTGTTGCTGGACTTGAACCAGAAATAGCTGCAAAGAACATTGAGGTGACAACGACAACTGCGGCTAAGCCACCCTTCATTTCACCAACAATCACATTAGCAAAATTAATCAAACGTCGTGAAATACCTCCTGTTTCCATTAAGCTCCCCGCAAGTATAAAAAACGGTATGGCCAGTAATGGAAAAAGGTCTAACGCATTAAACATCCTTTGCACAATACTCTCTAGTGGCATAGTTCCCGATAACCATATAGCCACTGTTGATGATATCCCTAATGCAAATGCAATGGGAACACTAAACATGAACAACAGGATGAGTGTAATAACTAGGATTGTGACCAATTAACTCATTCCTTTCTAAACATCTCAATAAGTACTGCAACACTATTTAAAAGCATAAAGAAAGCTCCTATAGGCATTGCTGCATAGGCCCATACCATTGAGATCCTCATTGCAGGAGAACGTTGATTGCTTACAGATTCTAAAACGTTTATCCCTTTATACATGATGAAAATAAAGAACACCATACAAACTATGTAAGAAAAAACTTTTAGAATTCTGTGTATTGTTTCAGGAAATCGTTCTACAAACATTTCTATCCCAATTAAGCTTTTTTCCCTTAAAGCTACTGCTGCACCTAAAAAAACCACCCAGACCATCAGGTACCGTAAAAGCTCTTCTGACCAAGAAAGAGAGGTTCCCAATACGTATCTAGAAAATACCTGGTAGGCAATAATTACTGCCATAGAACCTAGTGTAATTCCTATGACGTATTTAATTACCCAATTTATATAATCAATACCACGAACGATTATACTCACATTCAGTCACTACCTTTCAAAAAGGGGGCCGAGTAAGAAACACTCGCCCCACAATTTCTTCCCTTTTCCTTACTCGTGATTTTGAATTGACTCAATAAGGTCTTCTCCAAACACGTCACTATACTTCTCATAAACTGGTTGTACTGCATCAATAAACGGCTCTAGGTCAACATCTTCAATAACTTCCATACCTTCATCTTTTAAGCTTTCAATGTACTCTTCTTCCATGCGTTGCACAATCTCTCTCTCTAACTCAGCACCCTCTTGAGCCACTTCACGGAGGATTTCTTGTAAGTCTTCAGGCATGCTGTTGTAGACTTCTTCTGAGATAACTAGAATTGATGGATTGTATACATGGCCTGTAAGGGACAAATAGTCTTGAACTTCATAAAACCTAGAGGTTTGAATTACAGGTATAGGATTTTCTTGTCCGTCAACCACTCCTTGTTGGAGTGCTGTAAATAATTCACCAAAAGCCATAGGTGTTGGGTCAGCGTCCATAGCCCGGAAAGCATCCATATGAATATCATTTTCCATTGTTCTTAGCGAAAGACCGGCTAGGTCTTCAGGTGTTTCTACTGGACCATCGCTATTTGTTACATGACGGAAACCATTTTCCCACCATGCAAGTCCGATTAATCCTGTTGGTTCAAGCTTTTCTAGTAATTCTTGTCCAATTTCCCCATCCAGAACTCCATGTGCGTGATCATGATCACGGAATAGGAATGGCAAGTCAACAACTGTAACTTCTTCAGCAAATCCACTCATAGGCCCAGTAGAAGTCAATACCATTTCTTGGTTTCCAAGTTGAACGCTTTCTATCATATCTCTTTCGCCGCCAAGGGCACTGTCAGGAAATAACTCTACTTCAATTCTGCCATCACTACGCTCTTCTATCATATCCTGAAACTCTAATAATGCTTCTTGGTAATGGGAAGTATCGGCTAAAGTGTGCCCTATTGCAAGGGTATAGGTTTCTTCCCCGTTTCCGTTTCCGTCTCCGCTTGCCTCGGTGTTTCCATCATCTCCATTACCTCCACATGCAGACAGAGATACAGCTCCCAGTACTAGTGCACTACCTACTAACCATCTTTTTTTCATCGTACTAATCCTCCTTGGTTGTTTATAATATTAATAGCTTTTAATAATGAATCTTCTTTACCAAAACCTCCGGCCTTAGTGACAACGATCATCCCTTTATATGCTCCTTTTGGAACTATGCATATTGGGATGCCCTCATCTAGACGACCTACAATATTTAATGTATCTATATTTGCAGAACAACATGTTTGATAAGCTATGTCTCCGCCAGTTAGAAAAATACCGTTAATTTTATGTTTTGATAATAAATAACTTCCTAGCGTTCCAAGCCCTTTCGCAATAAGATTTCCAATATATGAGTATTTGCTTAAATATTTTGCCCACTCTTCTGAATTACTGCTTTGAGTTTGGACAGAAAATACCGATATGTCTTTAATTTGTTCTAACTCATGCAAGGAACAAGGTTCTACCTCTTTCAACCCTAGCTTTGTCAAACTTAGAGGGTCTAGAGTTGTGATAGAGGTCCCGTTTCTTTCTGCGTAATTCACTTGTAAGTTACTTGCTTCATTTTGGCTTCCAACAATCCCTAAGAACCTACTATCATCAAGAGCAAGGTTCCTATTATCTTGCGATGAAGGATTATGGAGATTTAATTTGCTTTTTAAGACCCTTGCTAACGAATTAGCCAAGCCAGCTGATCCAACCCAAAAAAATCTCTCTTGGACAGCAAGACTAGCAGCAGCAATGCAATCAAGGTCTTTTTGCTCCCTTGTATCAAAAGATAGTAATTTTACTCCGTCTCTTTTCGCTTGATAAATCTCTTCTTGTATTTCAGCTACAGAGAAACCGCTTTCAAATCCAACATGACGAGTTAAATGTTTAGATTGACTTTCTAATAACTTCTCCACCGATGAGGTTTCTATAGGAAATTGTTTATCTTTTGCAAACTGGGTTTCATGCAGAGGCACTTCTTTTACGTACTGTACTCCCGACCTAATAACCCTTCCATTAATGGGGTACGATGGAGCTATAATAGCTAAGTCAAACTTTCCTTTTTCAATTAAGGCATCTATTTCTACTCCAATATGTCCCCTGAAAGTAGAATCTACTTTTTTATAAACGATAGATTCAGAGTCTATTAGTTTCGTTGAGAATTGCTCAAAACATTTTCTTGCCTCTTCCTCATTTTTCGAACGGGTCTCTAAATTTAAAACGTTTACCCAGTTCTCTTTAAGAGTAGCTCTTTCCGAATTAACTACCACTCTGGTTGAAAACCCTTGTTCAAAGAATTGCAACCCTGTATCATTTGCTCCTGTTAAATCATCTGCTAGTACTGTGATACTCTCAATAAGTCGCTCCTCCTTTCTAGGAACATGGTATTGATTGTTGAGTGAATATCTAAATTATAACGCTTACATGTTTAATATTTCAATAGTATTTATTTTTTAAATTGTTTCATTTTTAAACACTTTGGTTCTTTATGTCCATTTCTTTTAATTTCCTCCATAAAGTAGTCCTATTCACTCCTAGTTTTTTTGCCACTCTAGATTGGTTAAAATTTTCAAGTTTCATAACCAATAGGATAGCTTCCTTTTCAATCTCTTCTAACGTTTTACCAGTTATGTTAACTGCTGAATTTGTTGAACTTTTCGCTTTTGTCTCCTTGTGATCCAATTGTTGCAGGATATCCTTAACGTCTGTGTTCTCGATAAATGGCCCGTTACTAACCAAACACATTTGATAAATAATGTTTTTTAATTGCGTTACGTTACCAGGCCAATCGTACTCTAGCAAAAAAGTCTTCACTTCATTACTTAATCCCACAATTTGTTTGCCTAACTTCTTATTGGAAGACGCAATGAACCAGCGAATTAAATCATTTATATCTTCTTCTCTCTCTCTTAATGAGGGCACAGTTATACTAAAAGATTTCAAAGATCTATACAAATTTTCATTTAATAGTCCTTCATTTACTAAAATATCTAAGGGTATAGTGTTGGACACTATTATCCGGAAACTTTCATTAGAAGAGTTATATACTAATTCTTTTCCTGCATGTGTTAGGAACTTCGATTGGAGACTGCTTGGCATAGAACCAATTTCTTTAATAAATAAAGTGCCACCTTTTGCTCTCTCTACCGCTCCTGAACGAGGGTAAGCACCCTTGTCCCTGCCAAATAAAATTTCATCTAGTTCCTCAGCACTGGAATCCCGACAAGATACCGTAACAAATCCTCCTGTCCTAGAGCTTTCATTATGGATGGCTTGCGCTAACACTGTTTTCCCACTGCCGTGTTCTCCATAAATAAGAAGTGGCAGGTTTGATTTGCTTAATTTTTTCGCGGAGCTAATTACATGACTCATTTTTTCAGAGTTAGCAACGACATGATTAAAGTGAGTGTAAGGTTGGCTATAATTAACTACTCTTCCTCTTTTTCTTTGTATTCCAAGAGCAGCAGGTGAAGGTTTTACGAACACAAAGACAGCAATGACCACTGACTTCTCTACAACTGGTACTTTTCGTACATGTATCGCCCTTCCATTGTATGGTATTTCTAATTCCTCCGTCTTTTGCTGTAGTGATGTCTGGCTAATATCCAGAAAGGAGGATACCTTATTTATATTCTTGTGTAGAAGAGTGTCTGGCTCCACTCCCAAAAGAGTACATGCTTTAGAGTTTGCTTGTATGCATTCTCCTGATCTGCTCGTTAGAAAAACACCTTCCTCTATGTTACTCACAAGAGTTAACAGCTTCCTAACTTCTAATCTTTGATAATAAAATACTTCCTCAGCCTCTTCTATAGCTTCTATACATGCCTCTTTTCCACTATTAATCAAAACGCCGTGAAGTCCCATCTTTTCCGCTTCAGTGGTTGATATTACATCACCAATAATAACTTGCACGCCATCCTTCCAAGCTTTATCAAGCTCTTTTTTTATATCACTTTGTGTATTGATAGGTAAAAATGTAAGGTCAATATCCAGCAATTTACTTATTGAATCGGCACCATGAATTACATTAAAATAACTCATGATTCCGATTTTCCCCTGATACCCTTTCATTAGAGCCACTGTTCTCAAAATGTCATATCCTGTAATATTTATGTTGATTACAGGTAAGGAGCAGTTTTCACGAATCATTTTTGCTGTTGCTCCCCTGCTAATAATAATATTGTACCCATTTGATTCGGCTGCTTTTGCTAACTCTACCCCATCCTCTAGATTACCAATTTGAATATCAATGTTTTTGTTATGGTCTTGCTTAACTTCGTTAAATACATCGGCTAACCCCGAGTAGGGAGCTATGACTAGGATTTTTTCCATTTCTTTCACCCTGTTTCATTATTCAACATGTGTTAGTAACATATTACAACACCTTCACAGGATATGAAAGGGCTTTCTTTTATTGACTAAATCTAAAATGGAAAAATCAGTTATTCCGCTTTAGATGTTAGATCCTGTTCCCTGACTATACACGCCTCTTCTATTGAGCTTTCTTGCTAGGTGAAGACTTTTTCTTTCCTGATTTTTTTTTGGTTTTACTTTCCTTATTCTTATCTACGGATCTTTGGAGAGCTTCCATTAAGTCCGTAACGTTAGAAGGTTCTTCTTTTTCTGTTCGAGTGACTACATCTTTTCCGGCTTTTTTTGCTTCAATTAATTCTTGAAGTTTCTTCCGGTAATCGTCCTCATATTTACCAGGCTCAAATGTGGTTGTAAGCTGGTCGATTAGTAAACTGGCTGTATCCAACTCTTTTTTCGTTATATTATCCTCGGCTGGAATGTTAGGAACTTCTTCTGCATTTCTGACTTCATCGGGAAAATGTATCGTTTCCATTAAAAGAGTATTGTTGTACTCGCGGATGACAGCCATTTGCTCTTTAGAACGTATGATAATTTTGGCCAGGCCTACACGGCCGGATTCCTTGAGGGATTTCCTTAATAAAGAGTATGCTTTAGCGCCTCCATCATTTGGTGACATAAAATAACTTCTATTAAAATAGACGGGATCGATCTCATCTATGTTTATAAAATCCACAATTTCTACTGCTTTTTCTTCATTTGGCTTTCTTATTTCTTTAAGCTCTTTTTCCTCAAACACAACAAATTTCCCATCTGTAATTTCATACCCTTTCACTACCTCTTCCGTATTGACTTCTTCTTCACATACTGGACAGACCTTTTCATATTTGATGGGTGTATGACATTTTTTATGAAGAGTTCTTAATGAAATGTCTTTATTTTCTGTTGCTGCATGAAGTTTGATTGGTATGTTAACCAGTCCAAAGCTTATACTTCCCTTCCAGATTGTATGCACGAATATGCCTCCTTCTTTTTTGTGTTATTTTGCACCAGAAGGATACCAATCCATTCATTAATCCATAATAAATAACATAAACTCATCCATCATGATGGTTCAGTTACTTTATCCTTGAAGGTGGTTTGTAATGAAGATAATGCTTCCTGTGCTTCACAATGACCTGCCAGAGAACTCCCAGTGGGCTTACGAAGTGAAGTATGACGGCTTTCGAGCTCAGTTACTATGGTCCTCACATAAGCAGTATTCTTTCATAAGCAGAACCGGTAAAGATTTATCTAAATTATTTCCAGAGATCATTGATTTTTTGTCAGCTAATGACAAAACTTTAAAATCCCACTCTCCTTTTTTGTTAGATGGAGAAATTGCCGTTCTTGGAAACGATGGGAAATCTCTTTTTTCTGAAGTCCAAAAAAGAGGAAGAATGAGATCAGAGAAATCTATTCAAAAAGCAGTACTACAACGGCCGGTTTGTTTTCTGGCTTTTGACTTATTAATTTATCGAGGCTCTTCGATTACCGATTCTCCTTATGAAAAAAGAAAAAAGAAACTGGAAGACTTTTTTAAAGAAGAAGATTTTCCGATATGCCCTACTATGACCTTTACCAAGCTTCTCCAGTCCATACCATCTCAGAGCCGCAAAGAAGCTCTGCACCAGGTACTTGAATGTCAAGGCGAAGGAATTGTAGCAAAAAACAAAAAAAGCAGGTGGGAGAAGAATCGTTCAAACAACTGGGTGAAATGGAAAAATTGGCGTCTGGTTAAATGCTTTATTACAGGATACAATTCAGAAAATCAGTACTACGATATCGGTGTATTCAAGGGAGAAGAAGTGTATAAAGCTGGTGCTTTTCTTCACGGGTTAGGAAAGAAGGAAAAAGAGATTCTAAACAAGATTATTAAAAAAAACGGTCTCCTTCAAAATAAAAATATGTATGCTATTTCTCCCTCTATTTGTGTAGAAGTTAACTACTTAGAGCGAGGAGAACAGGAACTAAGAGAACCATATTTCAATCGTTTTTTACTGGATTCAGAGCCTGAAGAGTGTACGTATGAACAAATGCTGTTAGATGAGCTCCAGCTTCCTCAAAACGTCCCAGTTACCAACATAGACAAGCCCTTGTGGAGCTGTCCACCCATCCTGAAATTAGATTACCTTCGTTACATGAGAGCGATAGCTCCTTTACTGCTTCCCTATTTAAAGAAGAGGCTTCTTACAGTGATTCGTTACCCCCATGGAATGTATGGCGAAAGTTTTTATCAAAAACAATGCCCTGATTATGCTCCTGAATACGTACAAACATCTAATCATGAAGGAACTTCTTTTATTGTCTGTGACTCTGCAGAAACACTGTTATGGTTAAGCAATCAGCTCGCTATCGAGTATCATGTGCCTTTTCAAACAGTTGACTCAGATTTTGTGAGTGAAATCGTTTTTGACCTGGACCCTCCCTCCCGGGAATTCTTTTCCCTGGCAGTAAAAGCAGCGAAAGAGTTAAAAAGAATCTTTGATACCCTTCAGCTCACAAGCTTTGTGAAGTTTTCAGGAAATAAAGGTCTTCAAGTATATCTTCCTTTAGAAAAGGAAACTTTCACCTGGGAAGACACTGAACAGTTCAATTCGTTTATCGCCGCATTCCTTGTTAAACAGTCCCCAGAATTATTTACCGTAGAGCGCTTAAAAAAGAATAGGGGTAACAAGCTTTATGTTGATTATATTCAACATCGCAAAGGAAAAACCATTATTGCTCCGTACTCTCTCAGAGGCAATCAATCAGCTCTTGTGGCTGCTCCCCTTTTTTGGGAGGAAGTTGAAGAAGGACTTGATGTAGAAAGCTTTACCATGGAGAAAGTCATACAAAGAATAAAGAGACAAGGGTGCCCCTTTTCTCATTTTTTCGAAATAAATAACAGCTCATTAAAAAAAATCATTACCGATTTAAAGTCAAAAGGCCATGTCTTTTAAAATAAGCTTCATCCTTTGTGGTCTTTTGACATATTTCTCGGGAAATAATCTCTCTTTTTTTACCTTTCAATCGTTCAATCTTTTATTGTGAATCTATCCTCCCTATGATAACTTCAAAGTGTATAACAAATATTATTGGGAGGGAAAGTTATATGAGCAGAAAAGAAATTGAAGACAGAATTCAAATGTTGAAGGTAGATTACATAAGGGTGCAAGGAGATATTGAAAAGTTGGAATCCGTAGGGCGTGGTGTGGAAAAGGCCGAAAGCCAGCTCACTGAAATTGAACAAGAGCTGACTGACCTAAATCATAAACTGACTGCTCTTATTTAATACAAGTCTATAGTATGGGTGAAAGCAGTCTTGCGATGGACTCTTTAAACTTAATCCAGACTGATCTTTTAGCATAGAGTTCCTTTGTTAATTCCCTGGAGTCTTTAATGTCATTTTCAAAGGCTAAGGCAAGTTCTTTTGACGTTTGAGCATTGTATAAAAAAGCATTTACTTCAAAATTAAGCCGAAAACTTCGCACGTCTATATTTGCCGTGCCAACAGAGCTTACCTTTCCATCCACAACAAGTGTTTTCGCATGAATAAATCCTTTTTCATAAATAAAAACCCTGGCCCCAGCTTTAAGCATCTCAAATATATAGGAGTATGTAGCCCAATATACAAATGGGTGATCAGGTTTATTTGGAATCATAATAGATACATCTTTTCCAGATAGTGCAGCGATTCTTAACGTGTCAAGTAAGCTTGCATCGGGGATGAAATACGGTGTCTGAATATATATAGATTTGCGGGCGGAATGAATCATTTTAATATACCCATTTTTTATTTGCTCCCATTCAGAATCCGGTCCGCTAGAAACAATTTGGGCAGCTACATCCCCTGCTGTTTTTTTTGGGGGGAAATACCGATCTTGATAATTAATTGAAGCACTCTTGGATGCCTGGTTCCAATCCAGAATGAACCTGGTTTGAATCGCATTTACAGCCTCACCTTTGAGCTTCAAGTGAGTATCACGCCAATAACCAAATTTCTTACTTAGCCCTAAATATTCATCCCCAACGTTAAACCCTCCGACATAACCAATTTCCCCATCAATAATAACAAGCTTTCGGTGATTTCTATAGTTTAAGCGAAGGTTAATAAACGGGATACGCGACGGAAAGAAAATCCCCACTTCCCCACCAGCTTGTGTCATCGCTTTAAAATCTTTTTTCGTAAGGAGCCTAGATCCCATGTCATCATATAAAACGCGTACCTTTACCCCTTCTTCTGCCTTTTTTGCAAGGGCATCGATGATCTGTCCTCCCAGTCCATCATTACGAAAGATATAATATTGAAGATGAATGTGGTCTTTTGCCTGTTCAATATCTTTTAAAAGAGAAGCGAACTTTTCTTCTCCATCCAAAAAAATATCAACGCTGTTCCCTTCTGTTAAGACAGCATCATTATTTATCAAATGCATGTAGATAAGGTTTCGATAATCATTAACGTATGATTCCTTAAAGAAGAAATCAGGATTTCGGATGTTAGCTGTTTGATTATTAATTAGGTCCTCTATCCCTATTTTCTTAATATCACCCCAGTCAAACAATCTTTTTCGGCTTAAGTTCTGGCCGAAGATAAGGTACAAAATAAATCCCGCCACTGGGACAAAGAAAAGAATCAGTACCCAGGCCCAAGTGGCCCCAGCATCTCTTCTTTCTATGAAGATAACCACAGCTGCAAAGATAATATTTAATAAATAGAGAATCCCTAATAAAATTGTAACTATATCCATATACTATCCCTGCCTTTTAATGGTAGGTTTTTTATTCCTCAACCCCCATATTTTATCATTTAAAACTTTATTTATATAGCCATTTGATCATTCCCTTTATTTCCTTCTTCATAGTATATTCATAGAAAAAGCTAAACATAATAAAATAGCCTTGATATCCAGGTCTCCAGATAAGCAAGGCTTTGAGTTACAGGATTATTCAGTTAGTTCGAATGTCTCTATCTTTGTACCACCGTCTATAGAATAAGAATCAGGTGAATCATTTACATAAATAACAACAAAGACTGCCACAAGCGCGAAAAGAAAACCTACAAGAATGCGTTGAAACAAAGCACTTCTCTCCCTTACCTAATACTTTTGCCCTTCATTATTATAGTTGATAAAAGACCATCGTACTATTCTTTTTTTCCTCACTTTCTAAAATATTCTTCTTGTTATTCCATTGGCTTGAGTTCTGTCTCTTTTAAGGTTCAATAAAATACTTGACTAATTCATCTTTCCCCTGGGGATTCTCTGGTTTTCTAATAATTTCTATACCGAATATCCCGTATTCATTAAAGTCAACAAGGCATTCTTGTTCATGCATTTCCTTTATTGGGGTGTCCTTATCGAATTTCAATTCTACATACCGGTCTGCATCTTCCACACTTCCGCTGAAAAGTGGATAGTCGATTTTTTTTATCTTTGGAAGAGTAATGGACTCATGGTCTCTAACGGTTCTCATGAGCCGATATCCCAACCATTTATTGTCATCCGAATAAAGGAGGTAGCCATTTACATCTGGATAAGTACCAATAGGGAGGTCTTTTGAAGCTTTTCCTTGAAAATAAATATAAATAAGTTCATCTTCCATTGTTATTAGCATCTTGTTCCCTCCTTTTTCTATATTCTTTATCGTAAGTATATAACTAACAGAGATAAAAAATGAAATATCCTGTATTTATCCTTTACTTTTCTTTTTATTGGCATCCTCACGGTTAAAAATTGCTGATTGCTGAAGAAAACACTCTATTCACTTGTGAGAAATCCTTTTTAAACAACCAAATAATATTTCATTTGCTGATAATAAAAGGCTCCTGTTATATCCCAGGAGCCTTTGCTTTATTACTTTTCTTCCGTTTTTTCCATAGTTATACCGGTAAAACCATATATGACGGCAATAATAGGGCAAAGCAAACAAAAAAACGCGTATGGTAAATAACTCAGTACATCCACCTCAAGGACACTTGCCATAAACACACCACTAACTCCATAAGGAATTAAAGCATTTATGACAGTTCCTCCGTTTTCTAGTGCTCTTGAGAGATTTTTTCTCTTTAAACCAAGTTCTTCATACTGTTTTTCATAAGCTTTCCCAGTCAAAATGACTGACATGTATTGCTCCCCAAGAGTTATATTAATCCCCATTCCTGTAACCACGGTTGATAATACAAGACGCCCGGTTGAGGCCACTAAAGCACGAATGGTTTCAAGAAGCTTTTCAATGATACCGAGTTTATTTAATAAGCCACCCATACTTAATGTTAATACTAATAGTGAAAGGGGCCACATCATGTCTTGAATACCGCCTCTTGTGAGCAATGCATCAATTTGTTCATTACCTGATTCGGCTGTGTAACCGTCCTGAATGAATGAAATATAGTTTTCGATCGTATATTGCGGCTGCATGATTAAAGCAATAAGAAAGGCAGCTGCTATCCCTGCTAACATTGTCGGCAAAGCTGGAGTTCTCTTTATAGCCAGAAGAACAATAACTACTGCAGGGAGTAAAGCTATCGGGCTAATAAGGGAAACCTCTGTTAGTTCAGCCATAAGTTCATTGACACCTGCAGTTTCTATCTCTGCTTCGGTTCTCCCAATTAATATAAACAACAACAGGCTGACACCAAAAGCAGGAACTGCAGTCCAGATCATATGTCTAATATGTTCAAACAAATCTACCCTTGTTACAGATGCAGCAAGATTTGTCGTATCTGAGAGCGGAGACATTTTATCTCCTACTAAAGCGCCAGAAACTACAGCACCGGCCACCATGGCGAGATCAAAGCCAAGGAGGCTTCCCAACGCCATGAAGGAAACACCAATCGTTGAAGCTGTCGTAAAGGAGCTTCCCACGCATGCTCCCACTATGGCTGTAACAATAAATACGCTGGGAAGAAAATAGCTCACAGAGACAACTTGGAAGCTATAGTGAATCAACGTAGGTATAGTGCCCGAACTCATCCAAATACTGATAAGCACGCCAATAAACATAAAGATTAACATAGGAATAATTCCAGATGATACCCCTTCCACAATCCCTTCCTCTACCTTTTTCCAGGGTGCTTTCTTTATAAAAGCATATACTACCAAAAATATAAACGCTGTAAAAATAGGGACATGTGGAGGCGCCTCAAATACGATAAGAGCCGTTCCTATAAGTGATAGAATAACTAAAATGACCAATAATGCTTCTATTCTTGTAACTGCTGGCAATTGTTTTTGATTTTCCATATTTACCTCCATTATCACTGCTTGAACGCTTTTATGCGTTGAAGCACAACGTTAAACATAATAGGAAATTCTTTTTTTGTCAAGACAGGGAGGAAAAACAATTTTTAAAGAATAGGCGCTCCTTACTGATCAAATGTCATACGATAACAATAAGAGGTGAAAAGAAATGAAGTGGTACAAAAAAGCTCAATATTTAATTGGTGAACCTGTAGGGATTGCTTTAAAAAACGGCCGAGGCACTTCTGGTATTCTCTGCAGTCTGGGAAACACAAAGATCTATTTACTGGAATATAATAATGACCGCGAATTTTCACTAAAGCAGTACCATTTTGAGGATATTCATAATATCCATCCCTTCCCGCCAGTGCAGCACTTATCCTTTTACAGCAAGCTTGTCCACTAATTTTAATATATCCTTTCTTGTCACAATTAATTGTCCTTTTCTTTCTGCTTTTGATGCACTGTGAAAACACGAATTTGTTTTTTTGTATAAAATAGCCTGTCTGCCGGGCAGACTCTTACTAGATCCTTTTTTTAAGTATTGAGCCTCGTTCGTCCTTATAGGAAAGTCATGCAGATTGCTGCATCGGTACAGATGGTATAATAAATCCCGCATGGATCCAGCCAATACATTAAGCCTTTTAAAGAAAGACAGTACCTTCCTTATTTTCTATAGATACTTTCAAGCATTCCTTTATCGAGGTTTATATTTTACTTTTTATTTATATATTTTGTTCGCTATAAGGAAATTTGTTCTATAAATTAGAAAACGTTAAAAACGTTAAATTAGTTCGTTTGTTCCTAATAATGAACGAATATGTTCTTTATATATTATATTTCTTTAATTTTCTCTGGTTTACTTTTTTCCCAAAACGGAAATTGTTTTATATAATGAACAAATAACACCCTAACTGGAGGGGGGAAGATGATAGGTGAAAAGATTAAGGTCAGAAGAAAAGAAAAGGGATTAACCCTTTCTGAATTGGCAAACCGTACGAAGGTTTCTAAATCCTATTTAAGCTATATAGAAAGAGACCTGAAGAAGAATCCTTCTATTGATGTTCTTAAAAAGCTTTCCAGTGTATTAGACCTCTCTATTGAAGAATTGATAAATGAACAAGAGCTATACAACGAACATAGCGGGGAACACCTGGACGAAGAATGGCTTCAGCTTCTGCAGCAAGCCATTAAGTCAGGAATTACAAAAGAAGAGTTTAAGCAGTTTCAGGATTTTGTGAAATACAAAGCATGGAGCAATGAAAAAGATAAAGGATAATGATTCATTTTTTAAGTCACGAAGCTACTGAAACCCAGGTTTCAGAGTTCCTGTCCTGAAAGACTCTTTTTGACCTGGGGCTGTTTTCAAAAGTAACCCTTTTGCAAACAGTCTTTTTTAGGTTTCAATACACTGAAAACAATTAGAATAAGGCCTGGGTCCGGCACCCCCGGACTCAGGCCTTATTTATCAGTATGTTAAAGCATGTCATTCTTAATGCAGTTTATTATTGCAGGATTCACGTCGGAAAAATGCTCTGATTTCTTCAGGCGTCAATCCTTGAGATAATGCTTCCTGAATCAAAAATACCCATTCTTTGTCAATTTTTGTATTAGCTTTACTATTCATTTTAGCACCACCTCAAATATAAGAAATATTTGAGTGCTTAGGCAGCCCAGCCATCCTAGTAAACACCTTAGACCTGTGACTTTGCGCACCTGCTTTTCAACAGGGATGCCTTGTTCTTCAGCACATCCTGTAACATCTGCATTCTCGTTTTTAAAATCCCTTATCAGTCAGAGAAACATAGTCCTACGTAAACATTTTTTCTAATTTATCTTTTAGGGTGATTATGACTTACATCATCACCTTCTTCTCATCCACCTGAGATGAGTGTAAGTGTAAAAACTTCCTCACTTCTTCTACTGTGTACCCTTTATCCCTTGCCTTCACAAGCAGCTCTAACCATTCTCTCCTATCAGGTGTTTGATTTTCCAGGTGGTTCTTGCTCATTTTTCATGCACATCCTTACTTCCTAAATATGAACCCTCTTCAAGCAGATAATCTTGCATAATGCAAACTGTATAAATTAACGAGACATTTAAGCATTGGGTAGAAATCAGAACTTTTGACGCACTCCTATACTCTTGGATACTTCATACTATACAGGGGTCCCATATGTAATTCTGTAGAAAGCTGTCACCTAAAATGTTTTTTTATTTTCTTTTTCTAACAAAATTCCTCTTTATACAAACTTCTTTGACTAGCAATACATGACAGCTTATCTGTTTTAAAGAACCTCTTTCTCTCCGCGTCTGGTCAAAAAGCACTGCTACAGGTCCTTGAAGGCGCAATTTCCCTCAAAAGACAAGCAACCATTTGATGCATAATACCTACGCAAATAGACTGCTGAGATAACTTTCTCAACAGCCTTCTTAAAGCTCATTTCTTTATCTTCGGGAGTTTCCTACTAAGAAAGAAAATTGTTTTGATACGACGTTGATTTCCACCGGTGTCTCAGCATAAATTTCACCGTCCATGTCTACCTTTTGAGGGACAGAGGTATCTAAATGCAGCGAAGAAGCCTGAAAATGTACTACCTGTGATTTATCCTGGTTCCATTCAAAGGTTCTTTTTGCAACTAGGAAATCCTTTAATAACGGGAGTCCTGCCTCGTATACAATAAAAACATCAAGAAGACCATCAGCAGGACTTATCGAGCCTCCTGGAATTTCCTGTCCGCCAAGATACTTTCCATTAGCAATCAGTATCATCACAGCTTCGTCTTCAACTACTGTTTCACCATGTTTTAAAACGAAAGAAAAAGTATTCCCCTCTGTTAAATGCTGGAATGCACTTAAGTAATAACCAGCTTTACCAAACAGATTTTTAATATTTTCATTAACACTTTCCGAGGTATCTGATACCAGCCCAACCCCTAGAAAATTAGTAAATACCCGATCATCTGCCTGTCCAACATCTATATTTATAGGCTTGCTGTCATTCATTAACGCTTCAGCAGCTTTTTTTATATTTTGAGGAACATTCAAAGATCTGGAGAAGTCATTAGCCGTCCCGCCTGGCAGCACTCCGATCACAGGGGAAGGGTTAATTTCCTTTAAGCCATTGAGACATTCATGAACAGTGCCATCTCCCCCATAAATCAGTATAAGCTCAACCTCGTTTCCATGCGCCTTGCATATTTCTTCTCCCTCTCCTTCTTCTTCTGTTTTAACTATGACCAATTCTTTTATATGGAGCATGAAGGTGGAGATCGCTTCGTTAAGCTCATTTCCTATTTCTTTTTCACTTACGTTCCCTTTATACACAAGCAGGGCTTTTTTAAACATAACCTCCACTCACTTTCTAGGAGTATTCTTTATTCATTCGTAATATTATTAAGGTCATACCAGTATATCGTAAATAAACTGGGGATTACTCATTTTCCCCCTTGATATAATAAAAAAACACTCTATACCCAAAACTGGGGTATAAAGTGTTATTGGTTATTGATCTTCCACTTATTGAATTCTAAAAAATCTTTAAATTCTTCTTTAGACACACCAGATTCCATTGCCTCCTGAACAAGCTTCATCCACTCACTATCAAGCTCTTGTTCCATTTCCTCTGTCTCTTCCTTGAGTAAAAAATCTATTGGAATGTTTAATTGTTTGGAAATTTTCTCTAAAAACTGAATGGAGGGGTTAGTTTGGATGTTCCTTTCTATTGCGCTTAAATATGACTTGGCAACGCCTGCCTTTTCAGCAAGCTCTGTTAATGAAAGGTTCCTTTCTAACCGATATTTTTTTACGCGGTCACCAATCATCCTTCTAGTCTCCTTTATATATCTAGTCATGTTTTATATTATACCATCGAAATGATATATGTATGTTATAGTGAACAAAAAAACCAAGAAAGACCTAGTAAAAAGGGATACCTTACCAATTATTTGTGAGTCTTAATTTCAATATATCACAATTATTTCAATATATCTTTACATACGCCAAAAAAGCAGAAAACTAGTTTTCTGCTCTCCCTTAACAAGAATTACCTGTATGATTTTTTTAAATGTCTGCCAGTGGTTAACATAATTATATTCAGCTTCCATTCTTCTCCATTACACTCTTTTTTCATTACGTTTTCTGCCTTTATCAGGAGAGCTTTAGTTACTTCTCTTTTATCCCCTATAAATAACCACGCTTCTTTTTGAGAAATATTATGAGAATTGTCTTCTATATATAAGGTTACTTCTTCATTTAGCTTTAGTTTTTTTGAAACATGAATGGTGTAGAGAACCGGCAAAAAATTCAGCAGATAATCAGTGAAGGCAGCTGTGGTAAGTAAGTATGCTTTATGACTTGAAAAACAAGCAGAAGGGATCTGCTTCCAATAAAAATTAATATTGTAAAGTACTTTTTTTATCGTTGTTTTTGGATTGTCCAGTATTGTTTCTATTATGCATTCAGCAGCTGTTTGAATAGAGAGTTCCGTAAGATGTGTATCTAAAACCAGATCCATTCTCCTCATATCCTTTTACCTCCACTTTTGTTATTTCACCGCTCCTCCTTCATCAGTGGGCATTGCTCACAAAAGGAATCACAATGAGAAAGAGCTTTATATATCGAACACCAGGACCTTTTGGCATAACAAACTGGCACAGATTGTTTACTTGCTTTCTCTTTCAGTTTTTTAGATAAGTTGTGGTTAATAAAGTCTGTTAATACAAGAATTAATTCAACGTGCTCCGGTATTTCTCTTTGCACTTGCTTAACCTTTCTCCCGTTAATATGTATGATGTTTTTAACTCCCAGCTTTTGCAAATGGTCAGGGATGGCACCTAATCGATCTGCCCCTACAATCATTAAAGCCTCCACGCTTCTCACTCTCCTTTAAATGAAATCTATTCTCAATTACATTCTAATTGACAAAGATTATCAATGTCAATTAATTGTTTGGTTTTATTGCCGCCTATTAGAGGAATTAAATTATTACCTTACCTTTTGTTCCAAGGAGGAATAACATTGGTTTACTCTTTACATGACTTTCAAGTGAAAGCAGTTTTTTTTAACGAGGACGGCAATATTCCTAACAATCCTACACTGCCTATGCTCTATTACCCGATGGTGTTAGACGAAGATGATAGCATTATGGAAATTTTCGAGAGAAATAATTGGAGGAACAGCTGGACAGGCAGTGTTCTCCCTTATCACCATTATCACAGCAATTCACATGAGGTCCTGGGAGTACAAAAGGGCACAGCCGCTATTATGTTTGGTGGAGAACACGGGGAAGAGATGCACGTAAAAAGAGGAGATGTTGTGATTCTCCCTGCTGGATGCGGGCATAAAAAGCTGAAAGCAAGTACAGATTTTGAAGTAGTGGGGGCTTATCCAGATGGAAAAGATTATGATATGAAAACCCAGAAAGATCCTGTAAGTCAGGAAGTGTGGAATAATATAAAAGATGTAAAACTGCCGAAGGCCGATCCAGTCTTTGGAAAGGATGGACCTCTAATTGAGCGTTGGCATCAAGATTAAAAAAGGATGTCTTGGTATTCAAGACATCCTCTGCTTTTATTATTTTAATTATACACGAACTACGTTAGCAGCTTGTGGTCCACGTTGTCCTTCAACGATCTCAAATTCAACCTCTTGTCCTTCATCTAAAGTTTTGAATCCTTCAGATTGAATAGCAGAAAAATGGACGAATACATCGTCTCCGCCTTCACGCTCAATAAATCCAAAACCTTTTTCAGAATTAAACCATTTTACTTTGCCAGTCATGTTAACGGCCTCCTTAGATAATAAAAAAATTGCTTCAGTGAATACCAGGAAAACAAATCTTTTTACGTCCTTACTGAGGCCGATAAAAACTGTTTTACGATGTTACTCACTTTCGCCTTCTTAAATGTATCACACGAAGGAAGCGATTGCAAACCTAACTGGAAAATTTTTAATGTTGATGAATCCTCCGTATGCCAAGGGTTCTGGGATTTCGACTTCACTTATCCTCCCTGTATTCTACTGAGATGGATTTCCTCGTTTTCTATCGTTCGCTGAAGAAATCTTTAGCAAGAGGGACAACATAGCCGCTTCCACCACGACCTTCTACTTGCTCCAGCATCATGGTTACCATAAGGTCTTTATTTTCATAATCAAACCCGACAAACCAGCCTAACTGTTCCCCATCTTCATCGTCTAGCGATTGTTTTAATTCAGCAGTGCCGGTTTTCCCTGCGAGAGGCATTCCCTCTTCATAAATATCATGGGCGGTTCCACCTGAGTCCTCCACCACAGCAATTAAAGAATTCAGAATGGTTTCAGCTGTTGTTGGAGATATAATATCTTCCTTCCAGTATCTCCCTTCATCTCTTTTAAGCAATGTTGGTTCTATCATGCTTCCATCGTGAAGAAAGGCTGTATAAACAGCAGAAAGGTGCACTGGGTTTGTCAGTACTTCTCCTTGTCCATACCCAGTGTCTGACAATAAGGCTTCGGCATCTATTCCATCATTTGAAAGTCTTGAAGTATAAACCGGATACTCGAAAGGAAGAGTTTCTTCAAAACCAAAGTCTTCTATACGGTCTTGAAAAGCCTCTTCACCTATTCTTAATGCTTGCTGAGCAAAATAAATGTTATCAGAGTAAAGCATTGCCCGGCGTAAATCGACTTCCTCTATATCCTCATTCACTCTCCTTACACGATAGCTTCCCCAATCTTCTCTTTCCTGCCAGTGTTCACCTTCAATGGTCATTACTTCTTCAGGATGTAAGGTTCCTTCTTCAATGCCTATGGCTGCTGTCACAGGCTTAAATACTGAACCGGGTGAATAACGCTGGCCAAATCGGTTTAAAAAAGGTTCATCTTCATTTTCCTGCCACTCTTCCCACTGCTCGCTGCTAACACCGAGGCTCATGAGGTTGGGATCATAGGATGGTGTATTGTACATGGCTAATACTTCTCCTGTTACAGGATTCATAACAACTCCCGTGCCTGTATCTCCTCCCAGACTGTCCGATAGCTGCTTTTGCAAAGTAGCATCAACACTCAACTCAAAGGTCTCACCTGCTTCTGCCTCTTTCTTTAACACAACCTCTCTGACCTCGTCATTTTCATTTAGGATTTTAACCCTTGCTCCGACTTCTCCTCGAAGTTCTTCTTCCCATACCGCTTCCAGACCGGATTTACCAATTCTTGAGTTTTCGTGGTAGCCTTTCCATTCCCTTTCCTCTAATTCCTCAGCAGTAATTCCTCCAGTATATCCAGTTAAGTGGGCAGCCATTTCTCCCATTGGATACTCTCTTCCTTCTTCTGTACTGATTCCAACACCTGGAATATCCAACAGTTCACTTTCACGGTCATCTTCTACAGGTATGTCTTTTATGGGGACACTTAAATGGTCCTCTACCCAGCTTTGATTTAAGAGTTCCTCAATTCTTTCCTCTGTAAGGTCCAGGACACCTGCCAGCTCTTGAACTCCCTGGTCTTGATCTTCCATCCGTTCAGGCACGACATACACGCTGGCCACCTCACCATTTACAGCAATCCCATTTCCATTTCTGTCAAGGATTTCACCCCTGTCGGGTGTTTCAATCTCAGCTTTCACCCGCTCATTTTCTGATTCAAGCCCTAAAAACAAATGTTCATAATCCCAGTCAACAAACCAGGATATACCATCATCTCCCTCTTCCTTTACAAGGGTCACTTCACTCTCGTAAGATAGGTCACCAGCTATGGTCTCCATAGTAATAAATACAGGGTAGGTCAGGCTTTCCATTTCTCTAAGCTCATCGTCTTCCAGTTCAAGGCTTTCATAAGTAAAAGACAGATCCTGTTGCTCAATACTCGTATGTATGTTACTTGCATAGGCAGTAAATTCATCTTCTGTTAACGCCAATTCATTGCTGCCATTTGCTAATTCATAGATTTCCTCATACTCATATGTTTCATGGGCGTGAATGTAATCATTTAAAAAAGACTCAGGATCAGGTACATCCTCTGAGCACGCCGCGCATAACCCTATTAAAATAGTAAACATTAAAAAACGGCAGACCTTCAACGTTATACCTCCTTTTTTTCCATTTCTCGGCTTATTTTAACATTTTTCTACTATTTGTTGTTAGATAGGTCTCTATTTTATGTACGAGGAAAAGAAAAGAGCTGATCTTTCCCTCTTTTTTGCCGACTACAGTGAAATAGTGTTAAGGAATTCTTTGAAGCCTGGGACTTTTTCCATATCTTCTTTTTGAATCACTTCTATCATTTTCATTACGATCTCCTGATTTACATCCTCTCTATGTTGAAAGGGGATAAGCTTTAGTGAACTTTTTATTTTTGGCTCAAAGCGATATATAATTTGTTGAATAGCTTCCTGGTCACTTTTTTGTGCTTTTTCTACTAGACGATAGATTTCAGTCATTTCTCTTATCTCCTTCCTTTCGAATATCAGCTCTCAATTCATACATTGCTGCTTCCCATTTTAATAATCGATGTTCGAGACGCAACAGCAAGAACAACGATACAATGATGGGAAAGCCGAAGTTGGCTAGTGCATGAATGAGCATAGGAACCTCCTCAACCACCCCAATACTAACACCCCCTTTTAATTGAGACCTTTAATTTTTTTAATATCCTATTTCTCTTTTTTGAGATTGCCTGTTGAGAAACACTCAGCCTTTTTGCAATTTCTTTATCGGTATATCCGTATGCATAATAGTCTCTCAGCACAAGTTTCTCTTGTTTTTCCAATTTCGACAGTCCTTCTATTAAAGAAGTAGAGGATACTGCGTCATCCAGATTCTTTGAATAATCAAATACACGCTGGTTAACATCCGCATTTTCATCCTTTACAAAGTCTATAAGCAAAAGCTCACCGTCTTCTTCGTGGCCAGCCTTCTGATGCAAGTATAATGCGTTTCTCTCTCGGTGCTGCTTTTCTTTTTTTCCATGACCCAGAGCTGTCCAATAAATGCATTTGGATAAATATTTAGTAAAACGAAGCTCACCATAATGAAGCTGAAATTCCTTATTTAATTTACTTTCATTTTCTTTTGTCGGAAAACAGACTGCTTCCCTCAATAGCTCCCTTCTCTTGACGTCATTTATAAAAGATTTCAACACCGGATTTTTAAATGCATTTTGGTGTTTGTATTGAAAGGCCACCCATTGTTCGCATGCTGCTTCATTACAGCTTGCACATGATCTTTCTTTCATCTTTTCATCACCTCTCTTTACTATTTAAAAGTCATTTCCCAATAAAAATTACAACTCTTGAGAGAACGTGTGTTCTTATTTTATTGTAAGGTTTTTTATTTTTCAAAGGGCTAAAGACATGGGAATAGTTTGCCGACAAAGCTGGATGCAAAAAAAGCCCTGTTATTCCGAAGATATCGAAATAACAGGACCTCTTATTAAAACGGTAAAAAGTCAGATAAAACTGCTTTTTATCTCCCTTCTCTATTTTTCTCCACATTCTCCTTATTTATAAACTCCAGTATATTATATAAAGTAGTTAAAACGGGTGTTTCTATCCCAAGCTCTTTACTTTTCTCCACAAAGTAACCACAGAGCGGATATACTTCCATTGGCTTTCCTTTTTCAAAGTCCTGTAGCATGGAAGTCTTATGGTTTCTTACTGTTTCCGCACTTTTGAAGACATTTCCGGCCGATTTTTCCGAGACAGGATACCCTTTTTTTTCACTGATTAAGGCAGCTTCTTTCAAGACACTGTCACAAGTATTTCTTAATAAAGGGTCGTCTAATAGGTCACTAACCTTTGCTCCTGTTATAGCGGATAAAGGATTGAACGTAAGATTCCATAAGCTCTTTTCCCATTTCTTAGCCATAATATCTTCTGACCGTACACAGCTGATCCCTGCCGCTTTCCATTCATCCACAATGTTTTCAAGTAATTGATTGTTATCCCGATCCAAAGCACCAAGATGGAATTTATGAGGCCCATGCTGAGCTACTTTTCCCGGCTCTCTTATACTGGCAGACAAATAGGCCGAGGCTGGAATGATCTTATCTTTCCCGAAGGCCCCAGACAACTGTTCTTCATTGCTGACTCCATTTTGAAGAGTGATAATCCGTGTGTCCTTATTCAAATATGGCTTCACCTTTTCAATGATACTGGCCATCTCTGTACCCTTCACGCCCAGTATCCAGGTATCTGCAGAAGAAATGTCGTGCATATCACTGCTAAACTCTCTATCTACCGTAAAGGTCTGCTCATCTCTTTCTACCGTTAGCCCTTCTTCTTTCATGGCTTCTAAATGGCTTCCGCGGGCAATAAAGGTTACGCTTCTGCCAGCATGCTGCAGTAATCCACCAATAAAGCTTCCTACTGCTCCTGCACCAATGACGGCATAGTTCATTCTTATCCCTCCATTATGTATAATTCCTTCTATACGATTCGTTTATAAAATAACAATATTATATCCAGCACCTACCTGTACAGTCTAATGAAATATAAATACTGTCCATGATTGATAAAGAGATAATTAGGCTATAACACTAGAAAGAAACATTCTGGGCTCACTGGGGGGACTTGCTAAATGTATCTTAAATACGCGCGCTCTTTAATGAAACGATTTGCTGACCATGATTTAATAAGTTTAGGTGCCCAGTGCGCTTATTTCCTGCTCTTATCTTTGTTTCCTTTCCTGATTTTCATTGTTACCCTTCTTACTTACCTCCCATTTACATTTCAAGACGTCTACAATCTTCTGGAGGAAGATTATGTACCTCCTGAAGTGCTAGGTATTGTGGAGAATCAATGGGAAGTATTAACTGCCCACCAAAACACAGGGCTATTATCTTTTAGTATTATTTTTACCATATGGACAGCTTCTCTTGCTTTGAATTCAATTTTGCGAACGTTAAACCTTGCTTATCATGTCACAGAAAGAAGAGGAATGGTCAAAGCCCGTATCGTTTCCATTTCTTTAACCATAAGCATGTTTTTGGTTGTTCTAACCGCCCTGGTAGTTCAAGTAATCGGGAGCAACCTCCTCGAATACATCGAAATAGAGCCGGTCATTTTGGACTACGATGTTCTCCGATGGCTGGTAAGTTCAGTCATTTTGTTCATTGTCTTCTCCATTTTATATCTGGTTGGTCCAAACACCAGGCTAAATATAAAAGAAGTGTATACAGGAGCCATATTTGCTACAGTAGGGTGGCAGTTAACCTCTTTGGGGTTTTCCTATTACCTCAATAACTTTGCTAATTATACCGCCACCTATGGAAGTATTGGAGCTGTTATCGCCCTTATGGTCTGGTTTCACCTTTCCTCGGTGATCATTTTGTTTGGCGGAGAAATAAATGCTGCAAGAAAAGAAGATTTCACTTAAGCTTTGGCTCGGACAGCTTCGTTTTCACTGCTGCCTGTTTCCGCAGTAAAGAATGACCGGGCAGCTGACCAGCTGCTATAAGCGTACAAAACCTCCCCATTTACAACAATGAGGGCATAAAAAAGACAGGTTAAATGGCACCTGTCTTTTTAGCCGGCATTTCCACGCACGCTCACCACTTTGGCTGATATATTCAAAAAATCAGAGAGCCTGTTCATATAGGCAAGCACTATCTCATTAATTTGTTCTTCCTTATGTAGGGTTGTAATTTTTCGTTCAATCCTCTTGGCAATGCTGGCGCATAGAACCAGCTCCTGGGCCGGAGCAGAAAAAGTGACAGAACCATTCATTTGTCTGACTTCCTTTTGATACGTATCAATTAATGTTTCCAGCTTATCAATCCTATCCTTTTTTACCTTGAATACAGCTGATTCCCTAATATTAGATAAGTCACTTGCACAATCAAATATTTCATGCTGAATGGCAGTCAAATCGTCCCTTATATCCAAGTGCTCGGTCTGTGTCAATAGAGAAACAGCACGGCCTACAAAGCAATTGAGTTCGTCACAGCTCCCGTAAGCTTCCACGCGCACCGAATCCTTGGCTCTCTTACCACCTTTTACTCGTGTCATCCCTTCATCTCCAGTACGGGTATACAGTCTCATATCGCCCCTCCTTTACTGGCATTCTCATTTTTTTTCATAACATTAATCAATTTATCAAGGTCTAGATACTGCTCGATTGCTTCTGCAGCAACTTCATATTGATCCTCTCTGATTTTGGTGTAAGAAACCTTTTCTTGAACAGGAATGCCTTTTTTGATACGAAGCTGGTTTAGCCACCAGGTACGCCAGTCATCGTTATGGAAGACATGATGAAGGTAAGTACCGATTATTTGACCGTCTTTGGCGTAAACACCGTCGTGATTTCCATTTGCTTCTACCATGAACGGTGGTTCGTTACCACGATCCACTAGGGTACTTCCTAAATGGATTTCAAACCCGTCTAACGGAAAGGATTGCCCAGAAGCATGCGTGAACAAGCCTGGCTTTCTCCTCGTTGTTTTTGTGCTGATAAATGAAGTAACAAATGGCAAAAAAGATAAACCAGGCTCTTCTTTCCCTATTACTCCTGTTTCTGTCCCCTCTTTGTCTATCAGTTTCTCACCCATTATTTGGTAACCTCCACAGATACCAAATAAGATCCCGCCTTGTTCAACATGCCCTTTAATCAGATCTCCGACTCCAGTTTGAGTAATCGCATGAAGATCAGCAAACGTACTTTTTGTGCCTGGCAGAAGCACCACATCAGGATCTCCCCAATCTTCAGGCTTTCTTATGATTCGCAAAGAAAGATCCTTTTCTGCCAATAGGGGCTCAACGTCTGTATAATTCGATAAGTAAGGAAAATGAACCACTCCTATATCTAACTGAGCACCAGGCTTATAGCCTCTTTTTTCTATTTCAGGCAAGGACAATGAATCCTCTTTTTCCATGGAAATTTCTAACTTAGGAAAGACATGAACAGCAGATCCCGTTTTCTCCTCAAGCCATTTTTTTCCATCAATAAAAAGTTCAGGATCCCCTCTAAAACGGTTAACAATAAGACACTCTACCCTTTGTTGGTGTTCAGGCGGAAGAAGTTCCATTGTTCCAACAAGACTTGCAAATACTCCACCTCTCTCTATATCCCCAACTAGTATGGCTGGCACGTCAGCAAGCTCTGCTGCCTTTAAATTCGCAAGGTCTTTGTCCATTAAATTAACCTCAGCCGGGCTTCCCGCTCCTTCCATAATGATATATTCATATTCGTTTTTTAACTCATCTAAGGATTCTGCCATCGCCCCCTCAGCTACGGAAAAAAAATCTCTTCTATAAGACTTGGCAGAAGGATTCCCCATGGATTTGCCCTGAATCAAAACTTCAGCCCGGCGGTCACTTCTCGGCTTCAATAATACCGGGTTCATATGCACGGTTGGTTCCACTCGGCACGCCTCAGCCTGCATCCCTTGTGACCTTCCAATTTCGTGGCCCGATAACGTAACATAAGAGTTATTGGACATGTTCTGAGCTTTGAAAGGAGCCACTTTATAACCTCTGTTAGAGAGTGCTCGGCATAAGCCAGTTACGATAAAACTTTTACCAGCATCTGAGGTGGTTCCCCATACAATAATTCCTTTCATAGCATTTCTCCTTTTAAGCGTTAAGCCTTATACTATTCATCTGTAATAAGCACACACAAGCAGCTGTATTACTGAGGTCTTCTCTACAGCAGAAGACAACCATTCAAATGTCTACAAACTGTTTAATGTGCTTTTCCATGCTTGACATACTGATACAAAACGGCTTGCTATGGCAGGATTCGAACCAAAATGTATATGGGTATATCCTGCTGTAATATTCGAACGATGGTATCCCTCATTCTGCTCTTTTCGAAATGCCACTGCTCTATATGCGTGAGGATAGTCCCCCTTAGGATTTAAAGTAGAATAATGAAATTCGTGGCCCCTTGCTGTTTCCCCTGCTTTAAGAATCATCGTGTCTTTCGCTGCTGTAATATCCCGGTATCCAAGAGCAGCTCTTTTCTCTTGCATTTCTACGTCGGCCGGTATTAAACCCACCATAGAATGAACCTTCCCATCAGTAGTAGTGATTGTATCTGCTAAATACATATATCCACCGCATTCTGCAAAAATAGGAAGACCCTTTTCACCCAATTCTTTTATTTGTTCCTTGGTCTTTTTTTGCTCCGCCAGCTCTGCTGCAAATTCTTCAGGGAACCCTCCGCCGATATACAGACCGTCAATCTTCTCTGGTATACTCTCTCCTTGCAGCGGGCTAAATGGTACTATTTCTGCTCCTTCTTCCTCAAGAAGCTCAATATTTTCCGGATAATAAAAATTAAACGCAGCATCGACTGCCACGGCAATTCTCGTATTTTTGCTCTTACCTTTAGAAGAAAACAACAAATTAGAAGGATGAACATTCTCGCACTTACGAGCAAGCTCCATAAGCCTCTCAATATCGACCTGTGCCGATATCACTTGGCTTAATTCCTCGAAGAACCCATCAAGCTCTCCTCTCTCTATGGCGGGGATCAAACCCAGATGCCGTTCAGGAATTGACGGAACATCACCTTTTTTTAAGTAACCCAACACCGGAATTCCGCACTCTTTTTCAATAGCAGTTTTACATAGCTTGTAATGGCCTTCACTGCCTGCCTGGTTCACTACAACCCCTGCAATATACACTTGCGGCTCAAGATTCTGAAACCCTTTGACTATTGCAGCAGCGCTCCTGGCCATACTGCTTATATTTACCATCAGGATGACCGGCGCTTTTAACAGCATGCTGATTTCCGCTGTGCTGCCCGTGTTCTCGTCCGGTCTTTTTCCATCATAAAGTCCCATTACACCTTCGATGATTGAAATATCGGCCCCTTGGCTGCCTTTCACAAACACATCGAGCATTTTCTCCTTATCCAGCATCCAGCTGTCCAGGTTTCTGGAATTCCTGCCTGTGATAGCAGTATGATAGCTTGGATCAATATAATCAGGCCCACACTTAAACCCTTGCACGTTATATCCTCTTTGCTTTAAAGCTCCCATTAAACCAATTGAGAATGTAGTTTTCCCTACACCGCTCCCTGTCCCTGCAACGACGAGTCTAGGCTGCATCTTTACACCTTCCTTTGTAATTCTTTCGCATGATGCTGTGAGATTCCAATGGAAACTGTAACATTTCCTGACTTTTTTTTCTCTAAAAACAATTCATCCGTACCGGCTGACAGCAGTGCCGCTGGTTCGCTTACCCCGTAGGCCCCTGTATATTTATATACAGTCTCTGAAGGATTCTTCATTGGCTGTTTGTTCAATTGCTCTGGTGAATAATACGTAAACGACCAATTATTATCTTTACATACCTTTTGAAGGCCTTCCTCATCTTTCTTTAAATCAATTGTGGCGATTCCATTAACAGAAAGAGAAGAAAGTTCAAGCTCCTGTAATGTTTCATCTATGACTTGCTGTATTTCTTCTGCACTTGTCCCACGGTTACAGCCCACACCCAGATGAATTGTCTTTGGCCGGTAAATAACACTTGCAGATAACAAGTCCTTATAACGGTCTGCACCCAGTACTCGGTGGGTGATAAGTAAAGCTGCATGAAAGGTTTCCCCCAGCGCCTCTTCACATGAATGAACAACCTTCATATGAGAAGGCAATTCTCTGTTATGCTTCCACCAACCCTTTTCCCCTGATTCCTGAACGATTACAATAGGCTCTTCATTTACTACCGAAGCACTGACAGGGGTGACATGAGTAAAATCCTCTATTGTCCACCCATATTCCCGGCCAAATATATCTACTGGTATTGTTTGCTGAACATCCGAGGCTGTTGTAATAACCGACTGTGCTTGTAATTCTCTTGCCACCACTTTTGTCAGTTCATTTGCCCCTCCGATGTGGCCCGATAAAACGCTGATCACATACTCGCCTTTGTCATCAATAACCACTACAGCAGGGTCCACTTTTTTATCTTTTACGTGCGGGGCGATCATTCGTACAACAGCCCCTAGCGAAATCACAAACACAATCCCGTCGTACTCTTTAAAAAAATGCTCCATTTGCAGCCGCACAGAACCCTCAAATAAAGTAATTCCAAGCTCTTCTTCGTCCCCTTTGGCATGTTTCTTCATGTAATAAACATCTGCATTTGCCATTCTTTTTTTCAGCTGTCTCACATGCTCAATTCCGTGCTTGGTGATGGCCACTAATGCTACCTTATCCATCAGCCTTCACTCCCTTACGATAGCCATGAGTAAATGTTTTATCATATAACTTTGACTCAAACTTTCCTTCTCTGACTAACTTCCTGTCAGCAGCTCTGCTGACAATTACCATAGCCTGCTTTGTTATTCCTGCACTTCTCATGTCTTCATGAAGGCTGCCAAGTGTAGTTCTTACTATCTTTTCATCAGGCCAGGTTGCTTTGTAGACTACCACAACCGAATCTTCTTCCCTCCAGCCTGCCTCAATAAATTCTCTGACGACTTTTTTAATAAGGGTGGCACTAAGAAATAAAGCAATACTGCATTGGTGAGATGCAAGGTCGATAAGTTTTTCCTTGTCAGGCATAGGAGTCCGGCCTTCGGCTCTGGTCAAAATAACCGTTTGAGTAAGCTCCGGGACAGTCAGTTCTATGTTTGCGCTTGCTGCAGCTGCAAATACAGAGCTAACCCCCGGCACGATCACCGTATCGATTCCTTTTTCTGACAGGCGGTTCATTTGTTCTACGATCGCCCCGTAAACGGTGGGATCCCCTGTGTGAACCCTGGCCACACTCTCTCCATTTCGAACAGCATTGACCATTACCTCAACCATTTCATCTAAGTCCATTCCGGCACTTTTTAGTACTCGTGAACCCTCTTTTACCTCTTCAAAAAGCTTTTTGTTCACAAGGGAATCTGCATATAAGATGAGGTCTGCAGAGTCAATAATTTGTTTTCCTTTTACTGTAATTAAGTCAGGATCCCCTGGCCCGGCGCCTATAATATATACTTTAGGATTCATCCTGCCACCACCTTCTCTTTTCTGACCATCATTAGTGTTAAATACTCCAATTCTGCCGTGCGCAGTTCGCGGATATCCTTCCATATATACTCTTCTGAGGAAGTGACCTTTGTAGCCACAAAAGCCTGGTCAATTAAATTCATTTCTTCAAGAATTTCAATCATCATAGGAAGAACCTTTGCCACTTTTATGAAGACCATCCCATCATGCTTCCGTAAAGCTTCTTTCATTTTTTCCCGGTTATCATTGGCTGGAATGACAGCCGTCCATTCATCTCCATCCGCAAGAGGAACCATTACTTGTGAAGCCATGGCATGAATAGAAGAAATACCAGGAATGGAGGTGATTGTTACTTGTGGGTACTCTGCCCTCATTGTGTTTAAGAGATGAATAAAAGTACTGTAGAGCATCGGATCTCCCTCTGTCACGAACGCTACCTTATGCCCTGCTTCTACTTCACTATAGATGGTATCAGTGATTTTTTTCCATTCCCTTTCTAAAATACTTTGATCCTTTGTCATTGGAAAAACGAGTCCCAGTTTCCTGGTCTCTTCCGGAAGAAAAGGTTCAACAATTTGGTGAGCATAGCTTTTAGCCCCCTGGCGTTTTTTAGGGTAGGCAATGACGTCTGCTTCTTTCAATGCCCGGTAGGCTTTTATAGTTAACAGTTCCGGATCTCCAGGACCGACTCCAACTCCAATAACGCTTCCTAATCTATTCATTCTTGTCCCTCCTTGTATTTGGCTGTAATGATGTAAATGGGATTCAGGCTGTCAAACCGGGTCATATGTAAAATAGGTTTACTGCGGGAGATCTGAGCCAGCGTAATATCTGTGGTGAAACCATTTTTATTAAAAATAGAAGTTGCATTTCCAAGATTCTCGATAGTCACTGCATTCAAAACGATGGTTCCGCCTGCCTTCAAGCGTTGGCAGCACACACCTAGAAGAGCTTCCATGTCCCCTCCTGATCCTCCGATAAAAATGGCATCGGGATCTGGCCATTCATCTATCCCTTCCGGAGCTTTTCCGTGTTGTAAATGTATATCTGTCCTGAATTTCTTTGTGTTCTCCCAGGCATTATTGAGATCAGCTTCATTTTTCTCGATTCCATAAACCATTCCATATTTTGCAATCCTGGCCGATTCTATCGCTACAGAAGCCGTACATGTGCCAATATCCCACACAATACTGTGTTCATGAAGTTCCAAAGCAGCAATGCTTAGGATTCTCACTTCTTTTTTTGTGATCAGCCCTTTATCAGGCTTTCTTTGAGAAAACTCGTCATCAGGTATGCCTAAAGTCCAGGCTGGTGATGAATGGGTTTGTTTTAATACAACCACGTTAAGGGAAGAGGCCTTATAAGAAGAGAGCTTTTCTAAGGAAAACCATTCAGTTTTCTCTTCCATTCCTCCTAAATTTTCACCTACAAATGCCTTATACTCGGTCATCTGATAATCCAGCAGATAGTCTGCAATTCTTGAAGGAGTATTCTCTTTATCAGTCAAAAGCAAAATTTTCTTTTTACCATTAATCTTTTGGGCGAGCCCTTTCATCGTACGCCCATGAACACTAATTACTTCGCAGTCCTGCCAGCTTTCTTTCATTCGGGCAAAAGCAAGCTGTATAGAACTTAAAGAAGGATAAATTTCAACATCACTCAGTTTTTTTGCGAGGTACCCTCCAACCCCAAAAAACATAGGATCCCCCGAAGCAAGAACCACCGTTGATCCTTCCTTCTCTTTCAGTGTTTCTATGACAGACTTAAGGCCGCCTTCTAAAATCAGTTTTTCCCCTTTGTGTTCCGGAAAGTTTGCTAGCTGTCTTTTTCCTCCCACAAGAATGTCGCAGGAAAGAACCCAGTCTTGATAGACAGGCAGCAGCCCTTCCCTCCCTTCATCTCCTATTCCAATCACTTTTACAGTCATCCTATATCCTCTCTTTCCATATTTTTTCCTCAATACCAGCCTTCTTCAGCCTTGTTAAAGCAAAAAAGGATAATAGGGCGTTGATAGAAGAGGCAATGAGTAAAGCAGGAACCATGCCGGCATAAAAGGCCGGGCTAATCAAAAACCAGAAGGGAAGAGGCGCGAGGATTGCGTTGCCAAGGATAAAAAAAACAACGCTGATCTTATGCCAGCCTTTTTTATAGAGGGAAGAAAATATATACACCAGCACCGCCATTTCGGCAGCTATTACTATATGAAAAGGTCCTAGAGGCAATCCGCCAAAAAAACTTGAAGCAAGATGGCCAAATAATCCTACTGCCGCCCCAATGCCAGGACCCATTATTCCCCCGGCAATCAAAGCTGCTGTACTATCCAGTGATACACTGGTGAGGATAAAAGGGACCTTGACTGCGGCTCCAAGGACTGATAACGCCACAAACATTGCGATCAAAGTCCAAACCACCGTGCTTTTCTTTAACTCTGACTGTTTTATAACTTTATGGCTCACCTGCGTAAACTTCCCTTCCTAACAATTCGTTTTTCATCGTAATTAAAATGACTTCCACTTCCATATTCCCTCTCACATGTTTAAACCCGGCTTTGGCAGCATCTTTGCACAAGTAAGAAAAAAATGTCGTTAATTCTCTTTCCTGCATCATTTTGGCCACCTCTGACGCCGTGTTGGCTTGTAAGACGGAATTCTTCAAATCTTCATCTGCCCCTGCCTTTCCTGCCATTTCAGCAAGATAACCAAAATCCACTGGGGCGCTTTTAGAATGAACCATCATTATTCCTTGCGCTACCTTGGAAAACTTCCCGATCATACCGACTAATGTTGCTCTTTTCATCTTCTTGGCTTTACATTGTTTTAAAGAGAACCCGACAAAGTCACCCATTTCTATAAACGACTCTTCCGGTCTCTCTGAAAAAATTTCTAACGCGTATTTCTCGCTCCGCCCTCCTGTTGAAAGCACCGCATGCTCGCATCCCCCTTCTTTTGCAACGCTCACAGCCTGAGCAATACTTGCCCGAAAAGCAGCAGTAGAAAATGGAACGACCGTCCCTCGTGTTCCAAGGATTGAAATGCCGCCTATAATTCCAATACGGCTGTTCATCGTTTTCTCAGCAATCGTTTCACCCTCGGGGACGGAAATAGTCACTTCAGCCCCTTTATGGGTAGTTTCTCCAAGCACCTCTTTGGTAATTTCAGTCAGCATTTTCATAGGTACCGGATTTATTGCAGGTCTTCCCACTTCTACAGGCAAACCAGTTTTTGTTACACGACCGACACCTTTTCCTCCCTCAATAACAATTTCATCAGCCCATTTTACAGTGGAGACAATTTCAGCTTTGTGCGTTACATCCGGGTCATCTCCTGCATCTTTGATCACTACAGCCTGCGCCTCGGTAGGAGAAAACGAGACACTTTCCATGTGAAAAGTAACTCGTTCACCGATCGGCAGCGTAATTTCCACCTCTTTTACTTCAGTTTGTCCTGCTAAACTGAGCAACGCCGCCTTGGTGGCCGCTGTGGCATTAGCACCTGTAGTATATCCATGCCGCATATCTTTAGGATCTTTTTTAGGCTTTGTTGATTTCATTGTTATCCCTGCTGTTCAGCAATGAGCGATAAAGCATTCACTGCTGCAACTGTAACCGGGCTTCCTCCTTTTCTCCCTAAGTTTGTAATAAAGGGAATATCCAATTTGGCCAGCTCTTCCTTTGATTCTTTTGCAGACACAAAGCCCACTGGCATTCCTACAACCAACCCTGGCCTTGCTTCCCCGTTCTTAACTAATCGAATAAGTTCAAGAAGGGCAGTCGGAGCGTTTCCGATCGCAAAAATCCCTCCATCTGCTTCTTTTATCGCTTTTCTCATAGAAATAATGGCTCTGGTTGTATTTAACTGTTTTGCTTCTTCGATAACATCCGGATCTGAAATATAGACATCAACTCCACCGCCAAACTGCTCTAACCTTGGTTTGCTTATTCCAACCTGTACCATCTGCACATCAGCAACAACTTTTTTACCCTGACGGATAGCATGAACTCCTGACCTCACTGCATCCGGATGAAAACGAACGCTTCTTCCCAGCTCAAAGTCAGCTGAAGCGTGTATAATCCGCTGGACAACAGGATACTGCTCTTCCGTAAAAGAATGCTCTCCTATCTCCTCGGTAATCATTTCAAAGCTTTTTCCTTCTATTTCTTTAGGCTGAACCGTTAACGGTTTAAAATCTGTGGAGAAGTCCATTTTTCTGTTCCCCTTTCATAGGAAGATTCAATTTTATTTAAAATTTCTTCAGTTGTGCTCCCTTTGTCGCCATAGTAAATATCAGGTCTTTCTATTAAAATAACTTCAATTCCAAGTTCAAGGGCGGAGGTCACTTTTTCATCGAATGAACCTCTTTTTCCGCTTTCTTTCGTAATCATTGTTGTAATGCCAAACTGCTCATAAAGTGCTTTATTTAAGTCTTTAGTGAAAGGACCCTGCAAAGCGATAATGTTCTTTTGTTCTACCCCAAGCTCCTTGCATTTTTCCATGTTTTCTATTCTTGGCAGCATTCTGCACACAAGTCTTACCCCGTCCAAACCTATCAATCGTTTGGCGAATATATCCAGGGTCTTGCTGCCCGTCGTCAGCATGATATTGCCTCCACGCTTTGCTGCAAATTCTGCAGCTTCTTGGTAACTTTCAACTTTAACTACTAATTTATCGTAAGTATTGATAGAAGCACGCTCATATCGTATGTAATGAAGTCCGCTGTTTTGTGCAGCTTCTATCGCATTCTTGGAAGCTTCTTCAGCAAAAGGGTGAGAGGCATCGACAATTAAAGAAATTTCTTCTTCATAAAAAACTTTTTCCATGTTTTCTACGTCAAGTCTTCCTGTACGTACTTGAATATCTTCTTTTTCCAATTCCTTTGCTGCTTCTTCTGTAACCACTGAGGCAAGAACCTTATAACCGTCCTTTTTCACTTTCACTGCCAGTTCTCTGGCATCACTTGTTCCGGCTAAGAAAAATATCATGAGCGGGCCTCCTTTGTTTAGTGGGAGTGTTCATGATCATGGTCATGGTGATGACTGTGGTCGTGATCATGGTGGATATCCATATGCTCTAAAGCGAATAAACGATATTGACACATGTCACAGTTTAATTTCGCGTTACCACCAACAGCTTCTTCAGCCCGGTCGAGTAATACCTTCTCCAAGCGCTTGTGGAGGCCAATTGGGTCTGTCATATAAAACTCCTGCTCTGTATATTTTTCTTTAAAGGCTTTCAGTTTGGCATCCATTCGGTCCATTAAGATACCAGCAAAGAAAAAGTAAGGAACCATCAAAATATTACTTGCTCCCAGACGAATGCATCTCTCCACGCCTTCCTCTACTGTGGGGGTTGTCACTCCAATAAAGGATACTTCTACCGCTGCCATCTCCAGCTTTTCTGAGAGAATTCTAGAAAGCTTGAACAGTTCACTATTTGCATCTACATCACTGCTTCCTCTCCCAACCAATAAGATAGAGGTATCTTTGTTATACAACGTTTCTTTTTCCACTCCAGCGTCAAGCTTTTCTTTTAACAGCTGAAACATTTCTTCGTGAATCCCAATCGGCCGCCCGTAATGAAACCGGATTAAAGGATAAAGCTTTCTTGCTTTATCAATCGCTTGGGGAATATGAATCTTAGAATGTCCCGCTGGAAAAAACATAATAGGTACTAGCGCAACCTCAGTCGCCCCTCTTTTTACACATGTCTCAATGCCCGAAGCAAGCCCCGGAGAAGCAAATTCCAAAAAACAAGTCTCCACAATCGGAGCAGGCACCTTTTGTTTAAGATTATCTACAAACTGGATGATCCCTTCATTGCCCTCTTTCTTCTTGCTTCCGTGTCCGATAAACAGCACAGCTTTCATATTTTCTCCCTCCTTATTCACATGGATTATCTACGATAACCGGCACTGGCATCTCTTGATACTTAAACCCTTGGATCTCCTGCACTCTCTTAAAAAACTTATGGAACCTTTCATTAGGCAGTCCTTTTTCCTTGTACTCATCTACAACAGCTGTAATGAGGGGAATTAACTTGTCCACTTCCATCCCCTCAGCCACTGGCTGTGCTACATGCGCATTTCTGCCCGTCGTTTTTGCTCCTAAAAATACATCAAAAGCTCCTCTTCTATAAATAATGCCAATATCATCAGTAATTGCGCCGTAGCATGCCATGCCGCACCCATTAAAGCCTATGTTCATAACTTTGGGAACAACCATTCCGCCTAGAGCTTCTTGTAGTTCTTCAGCATATGGGATTGAATCACGCTTCTCACCGTCACAAAAATCACAGGCCTTTACGTGAATCACATTACCTACCGGAGAAACGAGCCAGCCCGCTTCTTTAAGCTCTTTCACAATTTCCTGTGCACGATCTGTTTCAAGGGATACTTTGAAGTAATGGCTGGGGGTATACTCTACCTCACCGTCTTCCCCGATTACTTCTGTCAGCTGAAGAAGCTGTTTTGAGCTTATTTTCTTGTTTGCTGTTCCCGGAGAAACCGCAAATTCAAAAATCTCTGTTTGCTTAAATGAGATAGAATCTTCTGATACTTGTTTGTTTTCTGAATAAGTGGTGCCCAGCTTGCTTAACGCTTCTTCTGCAAGACCTTTAACATTTATACTTTCGGCAGCTTTTACCGTCTCTTCTTTTCCCCCATGCATCGCCCATGGCTCTGCCTCACTTCTTAGTCTCTGGGCAGGTTTTAACTTTTGTTTCTCCTCGCCCAGGGTATATTTACGCTGGTAGCCTCTTGGGGTAATCATTTTGCCGTCATAATAAAATGTAGAATTATTTCCTATTACTACTGTTGTAAGCATGCCAATCTCATGGTCAAGCATGTGCTCCAAATCAGTCATCACTATGTTCTGCCGCTCTCTATATGCGCTTTTTACAAGGCCGACAGGCGTTTCTTTATCTCTATACTTCATTAAAATCCTTTGTGTCTCTTCTATTTGTCTTGTTCTCTTGCCGCTTTTTGGGTTATAAAGTGCAATGACAAAATCAGCCTGGGCGGCCGCTTCCACTCGCTTTACTATTAAATCCCAAGGGGTTAGGTGGTCACTCAAGCTGATCGTACAGGCATCATGCATTACCGGCGCCCCTAAAAGCGAGGCACAAGAATTGATTGCAGATACCCCAGGAATGATTTCTACTTCTACGCCTTCGTCCTCTTTCCATCCCTTTTCAATTAACACTTCATAAACTAATCCCGCCATGCCGTATAGACCAGCATCTCCGCTGGAAATGACAGCCACTGTTTTTCCTTGCTCAGCCTGCTTGACTGCTTCCTGTGCTCTGCTTACTTCTTCAGTCATTCCCGTCCTTACTATGTCCTGATCGGTAAGCAATGGTTTAATTAAATCTATATATGTTTTATAGCCAATAATAGAATCTGACTCAAGAATTGCTTCTTTTGCACGATATGTCATTTGTTCTTCACTTCCTGGGCCGAAACCTACGACAAGAAGTTTTCCTTTTTCATTTGTCACACTATCACTCCTTATATAGAATAAAGACGAACGCACTGCAAAAGGCTCTATTCCATTTGGTCTCTTTCAGACTGCTTATAAAAGCTGCACGCATCCCCCAGCCAGGATATATCGTACAAGCACTCCTTGAACAGAGAATTTACTAAAAGATTTACCTCTCACCTACGCATACACAACTAAACAGCAAAAAAGCGCCCCTAACCTGCATGTGGAGGTTAGAGGCGCTCTTCCGGCATAATATAAACGGCTTTTTAACAGCCCATAATTAATCGGAAACCTGCTCTAACACCCCCCCATGACCCGTAGGTTACTGGTGTTGTTGAAAAAGGCAGGTCTCCTGGCTCTTGGTTTCCATCTATTTCTTCCTTCCCATCGATTTGTACCGACAGTGGCAGCAAAACAGACAACCCAATTACAGTGGCGGGACCGCGCCGGCTTCACACCGGTCTTCCCTTTTAAGAAAACTGTTAGAACAGCTTTCACCTTTTCCCCTAATATTCTTCTCCTTTAAAGCTATCTGATCCTCCACTCTCTGTCAATCTCTTTTTGGCTTTCTATCCGCTAAGGAATTTATCCTTTTCCATTCTATTTTTGTTTGTGAGATTAAAAAAGAAAAATTCAGGAATAGAGTAGGAGAACGAATTAATAAGAGAAAGGGAGGTCACTAATTTGGCACATCAACAAGAAACCGGTACATCATCAGAAACACCTTTAAAAACAAATGGAAAGTCAATTACAGCCCTGGTCCTTGGTGTAGTGGGACTCGTATCTTCTATTCTGATTCCGTTAGCCGGCTTTGCTCTAGGGTTGGTTGGCCTTATTCTTGGAATTTTATCAATAAGGGAGATTAAAAGAAGAGGAGAGTCCGGAAAGGGACTCGCAATTGGCGGTATCGCCTGCAGTGTAGCAGCTCTCGTTCTAACAGTGATACTCATGGCGCTCGCTGCAGCTATGCTGACGCTATAGTCCTCCTTGCTGACACAGTAATTAGTAGTATTTGTGATATAAACGTTTAGATTGCCCAAGGATGGGAATTAGAGGATCATAATTACTTTAAGGAGGAATATAAGATGGCAGATCCAAAGAAACAAGCTGAAGAAAAACTTGACAACATGTCCGAAAGCAAAAAGGAAGACATTTTAGAAAGCTTTAGTGAGTTCCAGCAATACCTTAAAGGAAAAGTAGAAAAAGGTGAATCTCTAGGCCTCAGTGAAGAGCAAATGGCAAAAGGCGCTGAGCGTGTAGCAGAATACCTCAAAAACCATGAATCACCTAAAAATACAGAAGAAAAGCTATTACAAGAGATGTGGCAGGTAGCTGAGGATGACGAAAAGCATAAAATGGCTCACGTCCTGGTAAAACTAGCGAAGAAAGCTGGTTAATGGCAAAGTCACAGCTATAAAAAACAAGCAGTTCTCTGGAGGTACCAGAATGCTGCTTGTTTTTACATATATTATTCCTTTATCTACAGGTAATTTTCAATTCTTTTTTTCAAATTTCTTGCACTTTCAAAGGGGCTTGGTGCAGAAGCAATCGCTGAAATTATTGATATGCCGTCGCTTCCTGATTTCATCACTTCGTCGATATTATCTTCATAAATTCCACCAATCCCAACAATCGGTGTCTTGATCCCCATTTTACGAAACAGAGTGATCACTTGAGGACCTGTTTCTTCAGCAGCATCGTCTTTAGAACCTGTCGCATATATAGGCCCTAAACCAAGGTAATCAGCCCCGTCCTCGGCGGCTTCCAGGCCTTCGTCAATCGTATATGCAGAAACCCCCAGAATTTTATCACCCATCATTTTTCTTGCTTCTTTTGCTCCAATATCTTCTTGTCCAATATGAAGACCGTCTGCATTAAGTTGCACCGCTAAATCAATATCATCATTAACTATAAAAGGAATTCCATTCTGCCGGCAGATCTCTTGCAATTTACGTGCCAGCTCTTCCTTTTCAGCACCTGCTTTTGAACCTTCTCCTTTTTCACGGTATTGAAAAAGAGTAATCCCGCCTGCGATTGCTTCCTTTACTACTTGTTCAGGAAGCTGAGTAGTATTTTGACTGCCAAATATAAAATATAATTTTAAGTACTGTATCATCTCAGCTCTTGTTATACGTCCCAAAGTTTCCCCACTTCCTTTTTGGTGCCAGGCACCTTGCAGGTTACGTAACAAAGAAAACGTGAATGACGCTGTTGCTTAAAGAAAATCACAATTTTAATGTTACAGCCCGCAGTGGTGCCAGGCACCTTTTGTGAATGTGAATCCTCCTCATACTGATAATTGTTATTTCAATAGATCGGTTAACTTAAAGATATTGAAGCTAAGGAATCGACTTCCTTTGAAGTTATCTTATAAAGCTGATCCAAAAAAGCAATCTGAAAGCTGCCTGGACCCTCACTTTCCTGAGCAGCCTTTTCTCCTGCTATTCCGTATGCAGCAAGAGCCGCCGCTCCCGCAATTAAAATGTCCTTTTCAATTGCTGCAAACGAACCAATCACTGAACTTAATAAACATCCGGCACCCGTGATTTTCGTAAACATGGGTGTCCCGTTATTTACAATATAGGTTTTTTCCCCATCTGTAATAACATCCTCTTTCCCCGTCACACAAACAACGGTATCGAGCTTCCGCGCAGCCTCTTTGGCTAGTTCAAGTATGTCTCCCTCTCCTTCTTCAGCATCTACTCCTTTTATTTTCCACTCAAGTCCTACCACATTTGCCACCTCTGCTGCATTTCCTCTTAGAAGGGAGAGATTCAGTTCTTTTACGATCCTTTTGGATGCTTCTGTTCGATATGGTGTGGCTCCCGCTCCAACGGGATCAAATATAATTGGCACCCCCTGCTGGTTTGCTGCGTTACCCGCATGTATCATAGCCTCGACCTCCTCAGCAGATAATGTACCAATATTTAAAACGAGAGCCCCGGCAATCCTGGCCATATCAGCAACCTCTTCCTTGGCATACGCCATGACCGGAGAAGCTCCTAAGGCGAGAAGTCCATTGGCCGTAAAATTCGTGACTACTACGTTTGTAATGTTGTGAACGAGCGGCATTTCCTCTCTCATTTTTCCAAGAAACCTTCCCCAACCTGATGGTTCCATACTATCCCTCCTCCTGTGAATTCTGTATTTATTCCCTTACCCTTCTTTCTTTATGCTCAATATTCCCTAATCTCCTCTTTAATCTTTTCGCCAAGGTGACGGCCAGGTTCATCGACCATACAGAGCACACGATCTCCTGAAGCTAACTGCTGAACAGGGACAGAGTTCCCTTCTTCACCGGCAAGCTGCACACTATCAGCATCTTGCAGTGTTGCCGAAATGATCTTGTTCTGCACCCTGCATTCCACTCGAAGTAAATCCCTTTGTTCTGCCTTCACTCTACCAAGCGGCACAATTCTCGGTTCTCCTGATAAGGAAAAAACCGGTGTCTGCTCCCCTCCTCTTAGCTCAGATAAGTATTTTGTATTCTCTCCCTCATAAATGTACTGATGGACCGCGCCGCAATTTACACGGAACGCACGGGAGGGGTAGGTTTCTGTTTTTCGGTTTTCCGAAAGCACTAATATGTATCCGTCCCCAGTATTCCCAACCAGCATTCCTTCTTCAGGAGACAGCTCGTCTGCACAATCTACACATACTCTAGTGCCCTTTCCTACAGCTTTTATACTTATCACTTCGCCAGCTATATACTCTACCTTATTTTTTTTGCTATTCAATTCGTTCCCTCCTCATTTATTACCTTTAACTAAAATAGTATAAGGTTACACGGAAGAGAGCAAGAATAGTAATGGGTATGATAGGACTATTTACTCACTTGTCAAGGGAGAAAGCCCATTATCATTATTTTGTATTCATCCTCAAAGCAGACTTGCCTATCCAACCCTTCTGTAGAGGAGGGGCATTCCCAATGGGGGAGCAGGCTATCAGCTGCCTCTTCTAAACATGGATTGACAGAACCCTTATGACTAGAGGAAAGAAGTGCACCCTTGTCTACTTTTAATCTTATATTTCCCCTTATGATATTTTCCCCAGTTCTGTAATTTTCTTTGCCATTGTACAAAAAAGCACCCTACAGATTGACTTATTAAGTCCTGCTCTATAGGGTGCTTTAAGTTTCAGGAATTAAATCCTTTCTTCCTGAATCCTCTAATATTTATCTAACTGACGATATATTTCTGCTAAAACTTTCTTAAGAGGAACTCCATGGTGCAGAGCTGCTTGCTTGATATCCTCAAACTCTGGAGACCTTTGATAAACCTTGTTTTTCTCATAACCATTTTTAATACGAATATCACCGTAAATGGTATCTATGTGGCTTATACTTCGTGATAATGCTCTTCGCTGCCAAAGAGAGGAACGGACTCCAAAGGTAGAAGTTTCCTGTAACAACAACTCTTCCAGTCGATTTGCTTGCTCTTGTTTGGAAAGGACGGTGATTAGAGTCCCAGGCCGGTTTTTTTTCATTTGGATAGGCGTGTAATACACGTCTAAGGCCCCGGCTTCAAATAAGCTCTCCATCACATATCCCAGTACTTCTCCAGGCAAGTCATCAATCTGGCATTCTAACAGGACAACCTCTTCAGTAATCCTTTCTTCCTGACTCTCCAGCATGATTGCTCGAAGGATGTTAGGGTGTGAATCAAAATCCTTTTTTCCTGCTCCATAGCCTATTGATGATATAACATAGGGAGGCAAGCTTCTTACCTCACTCACTAAAGCATGGATAAAGCCTGCTCCAGTTGGAGTAGTAAGTTCCCCCTTTGCCTCTAAAGGAGAAATAGGGATTCCTTTTAATAACTCCGCCGTAGCAGGGGCTGGAACAGGATATATCCCATGGTCTATCTTTATCAGACCGGTTCCTGTAGGAACGGGTGAAGAATAAATCGTTTCTATTTCAAGATCTTCCAAAGCCACGCAAACTCCGATGATATCAATAATTGAGTCCATTGCTCCTACTTCATGAAAGTGGACCTTTTCAGGGGGTATTCCGTGGATTTTCCCTTCTGCTGCAGCAATAGCTTCAAAGACTTTGGTACTTTGTTCCTTTACTCTCTCTGAAAGACTGCTTTCTTGTATCATTTTCAAGATATGAGAGGCATGACGGTGACTATGGGCATGATGATCTTTGTGATCATGAGCATGGTGATGATCATGATGCTCTAATTCTTGTGAAAGCGAAATATCTAAAAGCGAGGAAGAAATCCCGCACTTATTCACTCTTTTAATCGTTAAATCAAATTCTCCAATAGGAAGTTTTTTTAGCTCTTGTTTCACATACTGCAAGCTTGCACCAGCGTCTATTAACGCTGATAATGTCATGTCACCTGAGATCCCTGATACACAGTCCAAATACAATGTTTTCATTTTACTTTTCCTCATTTGCTACTTTTAAAATTAAGGCAGCCTGGTATGCTGCTCCAAAGCCATTGTCAATATTGACCACACTCATACCGGAAGCACATGCTGTCAGCATGCCTAATAAAGGTGTTAAGCCTTCTAAATGAGCTCCATACCCTACTGAAGTAGGAACAGCGATCACAGGGCGTTTTACCAATCCAGTAACCACACTTGGTAACGCACCTTCCATACCAGCCACTACAACCAGTACACTAGCTGTTTGTAAATATTCACGATAAGAAAGTAATCGGTCAATGCCTGCTACCCCTACGTCATTAATTGCTTCCACTTCACACCCCATCCACTGAGCTGTCAAAAGCGCTTCCTCAGCTACAGGAAGATCGGAGGTCCCTGCACTAAGCACCATTACTTTGCCGCGATATAATTTTTCAGGCTTCCCTACACTAAAGATACGGGAAACAGAATGGTAAAAAGAATCAGCAAACGCTTCCTTTAAGTCAGCTGCTTTTTCTTCCGAAACCCTTGTGACAAGAACCTTACCATGGCGTTCCACCAGTTTCTCAGCGATTAAGGTAATTTGTTCAGCCGTTTTCCCTTCACCATAAATGATTTCAGGATAGCCCGTCCTCTCTTCTCGATCATAATCTACTTTAGAAAACCCTAGGTCTTCATACATGATGGCAACCACCCTCTAAGTTGTTTTAACTTTTTCCAATACTGCATTCATGCTCCCGCTCTTGTACCCTGACAGATCTAACGTGACATATTTAAAACCTAATTCTGTTAATTCCCTTTGAAGAGTTCCATGCATTTGTAAAATTATAGACATATCCTCTGGCATGACTTCAATTCTTGCCATCTCACCATGCATTCTCACACGTACTTGCCTGACTCCGTAATCCCGAATGATCTCTTCTGCTTTGTCTACCATTTTAAGCTTTTTGATCGTGATAGTCTCTTGATAACTTATTCGGGAAGCTAAACAAGCATAGGAAGGCTTATCCCAATTTGGTAATCCAATTTCCCGTGCTAATTCACGTATTTCCTGCTTATATAACTCAACTTCCTGTAGAGGTCCGCGCACGCCATGCTCACGAGCTGCAATGATCCCGGGACGATGCTCACCCATATCGTCTGCAATCAGTCCGAAGACGATATTACTATAATTTTTTTGTTCTAAAAGAGGCTTTAAATTTTCAAAAAGGTTATCCCGGCATAAATAGCAGCGATCGCTTTTGTTTTCTGTGTACCCCGGTATAGCAAATTCGGAAGTTGATATTACTTCATGCTTTACATCTAATTTTTTTGCTAATTCCCTGCAATCTTCCAATTCTCTTTGTGGGAATGTTTCTGAGTCCGCAGTCACTGCTAATACGTTTTCTTTTCCGAGGGTATCACGAGCAACATACAAAAGAAATGTACTATCAATACCACCTGAGAAAGCAACTACTACCCTTCCCATCTCTTGTAGAGTTTCTTGTAGTTTTGTAAGTTTAGTGTAGGACATACATCTTACTCCTCTCTAATATAGGGGATCGTTAAGGGGCCTTGTGGTAGAACAGCCACGCTCATATCCTCTCCATATGTTGCTGTAAGGTTTTCTAATGTTGCTTCTATATCATTACAAGGAGTTAACATCGCTTGGTTAATTTGCTCTTTTGTCAATTTAGAATACACGTGAACATCCGACCAAACTTGAATGACTGCTTGCTTTTGAACTTGCCACTGATCGAACATTTTAAATGCAGGGTCGTTAATCATATCTAATAACTGTTGCGGGGTCTCAGCTAATGTAAATATTTCTGCAAAATTCCCGTGATTTGGGATGCCGTCAGAACACTCCGCTGCAACGATTATGGTGCCGCCTTTTTTTACGATTTTTTGTGCTGCGCTCATTCCTTTAACAGCCTGATATAAATTCTGATCCAGCGGATACCCTGAATTCGAGGTAATCACTACGTCAAATCTTTCTTCACAAGGAACCATAGCATGTTCTTTCGTATACTCACAGCCTTTTTCATGAGCTGGGAAAAGGTCTCCAGCAAAGACTTCAGTAATCTCTTTATTTCCATTTAAGGTGACGTTAAGGAGAAAATGTGGTGGACACATACGGTTGATTTCTCTTGTCATCTCTTGAACTGGATTATTATCCATATTACCCCAGGTTGCCTTTGGATCTCCAATCATTCTTGCATTATGAAAGGTCATAATCGTTTCGATTCCTGCGATTCCTGGCATGTTTCCCTTGGGACCTCCTGAAAAACCAGCAAAGAAATGTGGTTCTATAAAACCTGTCGTAATACGAAAATCCGCCTCTACATATTCTTTATTTAAATATACTCCACAGCCGAATTCACTCTCTCCGACATACGATAATTCCTCTTTAGCATGGCAATGATTATTAACAATGCGAATGTTATTAACCGTCCACTCACCAAGCATTTCAATAAACTCTTCTCTTGTTTGGTCACGGTGAGTACCCGTCCCATTTATTACTACAAATTGTTCCAATGGTACGTGAGGAAGCTCCTCGATTAGGGCAGGAACAAGAATATGATTTGGTGTTGGTCTGGTAATATCACTAATCACTATAGCAACTGAATCAGTTGACTTTACCATTTCTTTTAAAGGAGGGGTGCCAATCGGGCTTTGTAATGCATCAACTACAGCCTGCCTTTGATCTTTCTTTCCTTCTACATGTTTAGGTTCAATAATTTTAGCATGATCTGGAACCTCTACCTGAATTTCTCCTTTTCCGTAAAGCAGTGAAACGTCCATTTGTTACCCTCCTATACATCCATTTTTGTGCTTGTATTTTTTGAATCATTTATTTCACTTGTCACATCTTCTTCTGTACCAATTATACCTCTTTTCCGTTGATAACGATCAACAATTATTACAGCTATTGGACATAATATAGCCGTAACAAGAACGGAAATTGAAATTTGAGCGGTGGCTAGAGGTACAATGTCTTGATAAGCAGCGGCTTGAGATTGACTCATTCCCCCTGCTGCTGCAGCTGTGGCCGCGGCGGCGGCGATAGCTGCTGGCGTACCTACCGCATTTCCAGCCGTAGATGCTTCTGCTACCGGAGCAATATAACTTCTTTCTTTAAATAGCTTAAAGACGAAGATTCCGGTTAAGCCAGTTAAGACCGTTGTCAAAAGCCCTAAGAGAATGCCCGCCCCTACTACTTCCGGGTTGAAAAATAAAGCAAAATTCATTCCGGCGCCCAAGGCAAAGGCAAAGAAAGGAACCGGCAGAATTTCCCCGGGCTTTAAGAAAGATCGTATATCTTCGTCTAGATTACCTAACAACATGCCTATACCAATTGGCAGCAATACAGCCAAGAACGTAGCAAACGGAAAGGTAGCCCCTAAGAGCCCCAAAGACATCATCGTAAAAAATGGACCGTCATTTATGGACAAAACTGCTACCCCGCCAACGTCAGAACGATTTCCGTACTGACTTGTCAAGGCGGCGTACATTCCCCCGTTGCCATTGGTCATTGCTGCAATGATAGCGACCGTTGATAAGCCTAGTAACCCTTCCATTGGATCAAAAAAGTATCCGAAAGAAATACCTATTACAAGACCAGTAAGATATTTAGAAGTAGTTAGCAAAGAACCTTTTTTTAATGCTTTCCCGCCAAGCTTCAAATTCATTTGACTCCCTGCACAAAACAAGAACAGTGCGATTAAGACAAGAGCCCCATCTTTGAATAACTCCTGAGAGAATCCACCGATCCGTAAAAATTCATATGTACCGTCTTCTGTCTGGGGGGCACCGATAAACTGTAAAAACCTCACTATAAAAGGAATTTGCAACTGATCTATAGTGTTTAATAAAGCCCCTAGCATTAACGGAACAATCATTAATCCACCAGGAACCCTTTCTATTGTCTGTTTAATCTTCATAATAAACTCCCCTCTTTGAATAATTGTAGAAATCGCTTACAAAAAATCTTTATATTTCTAGTTCTTCTACATATTCGCTTCTATCACTATTGACATAATAGTGGAAACTTTTATAATAATTGTGACAAAAACTATTTAAAAAAACAACAATAAATAAGAAAGCGTTTAAATTTTAAACAGTTTGTTACTTTTGGGAGATTGATGATTGATATGCCAATAAAAATTGGGGTTCTAGCCCCTTACCCACACTTAAAGAAAGTGATCCAAATGGAAGCTGCCGCTGTCTCAGACATAGAGGTGGAAGTTGTAGTGTGCGATGTAGTGGATGCCGTACAGCCTGCCAAGAGAATGGAACAAAATGGAGTTCTGGTTTTAATCAGCCGGGGGGCTACAGCTGACACCTTACGAAAACACGTAAAAGTACCCATTATAGACATTGAGGTTTCTGCTTACGACATTCTAAGAACTTTATTACTAATCAAGGACTCCGAAGAGAAAATTAAACTAATCGGTTATCCAAGTGTCTGCCAAGGGGTTGTAGAAGTTTCCAAGCTTCTAGATATGCAAATCCCATACACGGAAGTAAGAACATCGGAGGAGGTAAGGAAAGCTGTTAAGGATGCATGGAAGAATGGATACAACACTATTCTTGGGGATGCTGTTGCATTGAATTACATAGAAGAATTCACCCTGCAAGGTATAATGATTACTTCTGGGAAAGAAGCTGTCCATCAATCATTAGTCCGGGCCAAAGAAGTGGCTCAAGCCATAAATGAAACGAGGAAAGAGGTTTCTTCTTTTCATGCGCTTATTGATACCCAATCCGAAGGAGTCATTATCTTTGAGTTAGATGGCACAGTGAATTTTGCTAACAGAGAATTCTATTCTCTGTTTTCCTTAGACTCTGCCATTCACTCTGTTTATGACCTGGGACAAAACTACCCAGGGGTCTTTAGGAGGATTATAGAAGCTCCTCTTTCAATGAAAACAGCGGAGGTTAATGGCAAGAAACTCCTTATCGAGGTGCTATTTTTGGAGGAAAGCTCTTCTTATTTTGTGGTAAAATTCACTGAAGAAAATAAGTATTATATTCACAGCGATGAACTTTCTCTTTCTCATCTTCGTTCTACTATTTTTTCCTTTTCTCAGCTGTGCCAGGTGAACCAAAAGGTACGTGAGGTAATTAAACAATTAAAATCCAGTGTACATAAGCCAGTATTGTTACTTGCCGGTGAGGAAGGTACAGGTAAAAAGTCTTTGACTAGTGCTTTTCATTACTATAAAAATGGGTACACTGAAGAGCAGTGGGCAGTTACTATTGGGAAAGTGATCAGCGAAGGTGAGTTAGGTAAATTACACGCCACCATACAAAAATTAAAAGGCACTTTTTATATCCGAGGGTGGGAGGAATTATCTCCTTGTCAAATAAAGAAGCTTGTCAAGAGCTTTTCCTGTTGTAAGGAAAACACCGCTGTCTTCTCTACAAATAACTGTAACCTCTCTGAACGTATTACTGAAAATTTTGATATCTCCGTACATCTCCCTCCTTTAAGGGACCAATTAGAAACCTTTGAGGAATATACACGCAAGTTCATTGCTCGATATAATAATTTATACGGAAAACAAGTGGTGGGCCTTTCCGAGAACCTATTATGTACATGGAAACAAAAAGAATGGAAGAGTAACCTGGCAGAATTAAACGAAGGCTTAGAAGCAGGCGTATATAACGCCGAAGGTCCATATATTCAAAAAAAAGAAGCTCTGCATACAAAAAAGGATATGTCACTACATTCACGTGACAACATAGATTTAACAAAAACACTGGTGGAAATAGAAGAGGAAATTATCCGTAAAGTTGTAGAAGAAGAAAACTATAACCAAACACGGGCGGCAAAGCGACTGGGAATAAATCGAGCGACTTTATGGAGGAAATTAAAAAATATATAAGCACCCCATATGTAATTAAATCCCAGCTAAAAAGCTGGGATTCTTCGTTTATTGTTGTTTGCCGCTTTCAATTTCTTCAATCATCAGGGAAAGTTCAGTCCAGCGTTCAATGGTTTTCTCAAGCTCAGCTTCCACTTCTGCCTGCTTTTTCATTGATTCTTGTATTTTGTCAAAATCACTGCCGGCTTCACCTATTTCTGCCTCAAGCTCTTCCTTTTTCATTTCCAATTCCATAATTTTGTCTTCAATCTGGTTCCATTCCTGCTGTTCTTTATAAGAGAGCTTTTTTCTCGACTGCCTGGCTTGTTTCGGGGCGTGTCCTGCCCCTGCCTTTGTCTCTTTTTGAAGGGAAGCTTCCTTCTTTTGGTTATTTATATAGGCAGAATAACTTCCCTGAAAGCGTTCAATTTCTCCGCTGCCGCCTTTACAAACTAATAGGCGGTCAACGACCCGGTCTAAAAAATACCGGTCGTGTGATACGGTAATTACCACACCAGGAAATTGATCCAGGTAATCCTCTAATATGCTTAAGGTCTGAGTATCCAAGTCATTTGTCGGCTCGTCCAAAAAGAGGACGTTGGGCTCTTCCATTAAGACACTGAGTAAATACAAACGTCGTCTTTCACCACCAGAAAGGCGGCGGATATAGGTCCACTGCATCTCTCTGGAAAACAAAAAACGTTCAAGCATCTGTTCTGCTGTGATCACCTGGCCATCAACAGTGTGAACTACTTCTGCCACTTCTCTGATGTACTCAATCAACCGAAGATTTTCATCCATTTCTTCATATTCCTGGATGTAGTATCCTATTTTCACTGTCTGTCCAAAATCTACTTTACCCGCCTGGGGCTGCGTGCGGTCCGCCAGTATATTTAATAATGTAGATTTCCCGGCTCCATTAGGGCCAATAATCCCCAGTCGTTCTCCAGGCACTACTAAATAACTAAAATCTTTGACTAGCGGCTTCTGGTCAGCTGCATAGGAAAACGTAATATCCTGTGCTTCAATGACCTGCTTTCCCAGGCGAATCGAACCGATGGAAAAGTCGACGTCTTTTATGGCCTCTGGCCCTTTTTGTTCCTTTAGGCCTTCCACTCGTTGCTTCCGTGCCTTTTGCTTTGTGGTTCTGGCCTTTGCTCCTCTTTGCAGCCAGGCAAGTTCTCTGCGCAGTAAGTTCTGTCTTTTTTCTTCACTTTTTTGTGTTGCTGCTTCTCTTTCAGCTTTCTTTTCTAAGTAAGTCTCATAATTCCCTTCATACGTATAAAGACTGCCATTTTCCAATTCAAAAATTTGATTAGTGACACGATTGAGGAAATAGCGGTCATGGGTAACGACAATTAATGATCCTTTATATGCTGCTAAGTATCCTTCCAGCCACTCTATAGACATATTGTCCAAATGGTTTGTCGGCTCATCCAATATTAAGAGATCTGCAGGCTGGATCAACGCTTTAGCTATGGCAACTCTTTTCTTTTGGCCCCCAGACAGAAATTTCACTTTCTTATCAAAGTCTGAAATACCAAGCTTCGTTAATACCGTCTTTGCTGCTGTGTTCGCATCCCAGGCATCAGCTTCGTCCATTTTTTGCTGCATACTCATTACCAGCTCTTGAGCACTTTGCTTTTCCGGGTTATGTTCCAGCTTTTGTAATGCTTTTTCATACTCTCTCATGACTTTCATCATGACAGAATCACCGTAATATATTTGTTCTAAAACGGTCAATTCAGGATCTAATTCAGGTTGCTGGGGAAGGTATTCGATCTGAAGAGAATTGGCATGAAGCATTTCTCCTCGTTCAGCACTTTCTATTCCTGCAATTACTTTAAGGAGTGTAGACTTTCCAGTTCCATTAACACCTAGCAAACCAATTCTTTCGTTCTCCTTTATGGAAAAGGAGATATCATTAAACAACACTTTTTCACCATAAGTTTTATATAAGTTCTCAACATGTAAAACGCTCATCTCTTATCAACCTTTACTATCTGTATTACTTACATTGTAAACTATATTTAGAGAAGGCACATAGCTATCAGCCACTAATCAAAAAAACTCTCTATATTGCTTCATTATATTTGTAATCTTACTCGATAAAAAGGGACTCTCCTTTCACTGGAGAGTCCCTTTTACTTATGCTTTGTTATCGTCTTGCTTTGCGGTCTCGGCCGCCTTTACGTCCTTGCTTATCAAACGAAAATTTATTATTTCTCCCTCTGCCTTTGTTACCTTTGTTATTTCCACTTTTACCTCTGAAAGAGCTTTTCTTCGGCCGCAAGGAGGCTTCTTCTGTCAGCTTGATGTTTTTGTCGTCCGGTTCCTTCGTTGCCATTTTTAATGCTGCAGCTACGAGTGTTTCAGCACCGTATTCATCAAGCAGTCCTTTTGCTGCTTCATCCAGGTCCTCATATCCGCCTTTTCGGACAGTTTCTCTTAGTTGGTCAATTGCCTGCTGGTAACGGCCTGCCATTGCTTCCGCGTAGGTTGGAAGACTTTGACGCTTCATTTTACTTTTTGTAGTCGCCTCAATGTCTTTTAGGTGTTCCATTTCACGAGGGGTAACAAAGGTAAATGCCACTCCTTTTTCCCCCGCACGGCCTGTCCTGCCAATACGGTGGACATAGCTTTCAGAGTCCTGTGGCAGGTCAAAATTATAAACATGGGTGACGCCAGTTACGTCTAGCCCTCTTGCCGCCACGTCAGTTGCCACCAGAATATTTATGGTGCCTTTTTTAAATTTACGAAGTACTTTATCCCGTCTTTCTTGCCTTAAGTCACCATGAATACCTTCTACAGCATAACCAACCTGGCTGAGAGCTTCTGATAACTCATCAACTCTTCTCTTTGTGCGGCCAAAGATAATGGAGAGTTCAGGAGGATCAATATCAAGCAAATACCTGAGCGTATCAAGCTTCTGTTTTTCAGGAACTTCAATATAACGCTGTTCGATACTGGATACAGTCAGGCCCTTGCTTTTAATAGCGACCACTTCAGGGTCTTTCATGAAATTTTTCGTAACGGATTGTAATCTCTTTGGCATGGTTGCTGAAAAAAGAAGGGTCTGCCTTTCTTTTGGAACTTCCGCCAAGATGGTTTCAATATCTTCAATAAAGCCCATGCTCAGCATTTCATCAGCTTCGTCCAATACAATCATTTTCAAGGTCTGTGGACGAATAGTTTTTCTTCTCATGTGATCCATAAAACGTCCTGGTGTTGCCACAATAATTTGCGGTCTGCGCTTTAAAGCTTTAATCTGCCGGCCAATTTCTTGTCCTCCGTAAATAGGTAAAGCTTCTATTCCTTTAAAACGACCGAGCTTATTTAACTCTTCAGCAACCTGATTGGCAAGTTCCCGGGTAGGAGCCAGCACCAGGCCCTGTGTAACCTTTTCTTCTGTATCAATGTTTTCAAGAAGCGGAATCCCAAACGCTGCTGTTTTCCCTGTACCCGTTTGGGCCTGACCTATAAGATCTTTTCCTTCTTTAACAAAAGGGATAACTTTTTCCTGAATCGGTGTAGCTTCAGTAAACCCCATTTGTTCAACTGCTCGAAGAATTTGTTGATCTAAATTTAACTCTTTAAATAATGTCAATAACATCTATCTCCTTTAATCATTTATATTTCACTATAGGATATCCCCGTTATGATGAACCTTAAAAATACTTCTTCGTGTATTCATATCCTCAACCTAACAAAAGGTATATGTGTGAATTTCTATTTTTTAACGAACCAATCAACTTTACCACATATTGTATTGCAATGCTACTTCTTTCCTTATAAGATGCTTTCTGCACTTATCAATAGAGTGCCCAAAAACAATTGATATAAGCATATAACGTTACTTACTATCTAAAAGAAAAAATAAACAGGAAGAAACTCCTGTTTATCACTGGGCTTTTTTTGCTTTATTCTTCTGAGCCTTCAAGGATCCAGGTGATGAATTCTTTTCATGTTTGCTTGGGAGAGCCAACCCGTTTAACCCATTTCCTAAAGACCCGTACACCACCGCCTTTTTCGGGTCAATCAGTTCATCTTTTTCAAAATAAACACGTGGTGTTTTCCATAGAAGGGCCAATGCTTTTTGCATAGGCATTTCGTGATAACGTTCTGGCCACATTTCCTTGATTTTTGCTTTTACCAGCGGATAATACTTAGGGTTAACACCTGGGAATAAGTGATGTTCTGTATGATAAGAAAAATTAAAGTGAAGAACATCCACCCATTTTGGAACGGTAACCGTTAAGCTGTTCGCCAGTGGATCATTCACAGGCACTAAAGGGTTCAGCCTGTGATTTGTAGAAATATATGCCATCACAATAGCATTTGCAATAAGGACAGGTATGACAAATGCAAACAGCCACTTCAAAGGTCCTATCCATAACAATAACCCGATCCAGCTCGCCCATGGTAAAACAAACTGAAGCCATACTGCTGGTTGTTTGCCAGGTTTGAAATCCTTTATATAAGAAAAAAACATTTTGATGGAATGTGCTGTGAAAGTAACAGCTAATGAAAGCATGCTGAAAAAAGCACGGACGACAAAAGGAAGACGGTAAATTAAGCGTATTAGCTTACTTTTGTTGTAAGCTTCTACCGTAAACCAGGCATCCGGGTCCTTGTGTTCATCCTGAGTATGACGGTGATGCTCAATGTTATGCCATTTTTTCCAGAGTCTTGGTCCCGTAGTTAACGGCCAAAAAGCGACAGCGCCTAATAAACTGCTAATCATTTTATTTCTTACAACCGTTCCATGGAGGATTTCATGTCCCAAGAAACCCATCGCGGCAAAACATGCACCTAACACTCCAGAAATCATTAAATAAATCCATAAATTCATATCATAAAGACTAATGGTCATAATGCCGGCAATGCTGATTAAAAGATATGCCAGGCCTCCAAACAATCTCATGGGAACTGGTTTAAATGCCTTTTTAGGTAAATGCGGAGTCACACGGGCAGCGTACCACCCAAACGTTTTATATTGATTCATTCATTGTCCTTTCCTAAACAAGCTATTGATAAATTGTAGTAGTTTATACTATTATCCCTCATACCTCCAAAGTATACCACATTAATTAAGATTTACAACCAATTGTTATTACCAGGTACCAATAGGGAAAAAGACGAAAGAAGATTTTCATTCTCAAGAGAAGCAACCGTGGCAGTACCTGTCAAAAAGCCAGTACCCCTTTCAATGACCTTGTAACTAGAAAAGGGAAGAACTTGTCCTCATCCCTCCATCATGGTAAATTATAGAAATGAAATTTAAAAATCCTGAAAATAAGGTGAGAAATATATGACATATATGAAAGATGAAACCCTGTTAGACGCACTTTTTAAAGCTTTAACTTTGAATTTAGATTCAAACTTTATCCACTTATTAAAACAGGAGGCTGATCGCAGGGATATATTGCTTAATCAAAGCTGCAAATTATCTTCTGCACCCAAATTTAAACAAGAGGGATAGCTTATGTAGAGCTCCCCCTCCATCTGCCCGAAAAAGCCCTCTTCCTTTTTTCATACCTCTTTATTCATCCACGATGTTTCCCTTGTAAAGCTTCTTTCTTACAATTTTAATTTTGAGCCTGCTGCTTATTTTCTTTAAATCCTGTTCTTCTCTTTTCGTTACTAACGATACAACCGTACCACTTGCCCCTGCTCTCCCTGTCCTGCCGGCACGGTGAGAATACTGGTCTGCATTTCTAGGCAGGTCAAGCTGAATAACATGTGAAAGTTCCTTGATATCCAGCCCGCGAGCTGCTACATCTGTAGCCAGCAGCAGGGTCGTCTCTCCATTACGAAAGCGTGTAATCGCATTTTTTCGTTCATCCTTGTTTGAATCCCCATGCAAAGCTTCTGTTGAGACCCCTCTGTAAGCGAGCTTATCGCTCATTTCTGTTAACTGCTCTACGTTGTTTACAAAGGTTAATGCTCTAATATTTTCCGTCCTTATATACCGGCGAAGAATATCAATTTTCTCTCTTTGTTCACATACAAAATAGATATGATTGACCTTTTCAACCTCTTCTTTTCCTTTACTAATTCTTAGCTCTTCTGCTTCTCCTAACAGCTCCTTAGCCTTTTTGGCTGTACCCGTTGAGATGGTGGCAGAGGTAAACAGAATTTGTGTATCTTTTAGGGAGGCTTTCCTGATCTTTTGCAGCGACTTTTCGTGTTCCTGAGTGATCAATTGATCTCCCTCATCTAATACCAGAGTCGATACTTTATGCATTTTCAGCTTTTTTAGCTCAATCAGTTCCAGTACCCTCCCAGGAGTCCCTACCGCTACATGCACAGTTTTCTTTAATTTTTCAATTTGGCGTTTAATATTAGCCCCGCCTATGAAAGCTGCCCCCTCAATACCGCTCCCTTTTGTCCATTGATTTAGCTCTTCAAGAACTTGCATCACAAGCTCCCGGCTTGGAGCAATAATCACTGCCTGTGTATTTTTCATCTCAGGATCTATTTTTTGTAACAGAGGGATAAGATATGCGATGGTCTTTCCTGTTCCGGTTGGTGCTTCAACAACCATATTCTGCCCTTCCAAGAGGGAAGGAACGGCTCGTTCCTGAACTTTTGTCGGAGCATTAAATCCCGCTTCCTTCCATGCATTCTGAATAAAAGGGGAAGTCTTTTCCAATAAAGGCCATGTTATACTTTGTTTGTCGTCCATAGTTGTTTCCTTTCTTTTCCATACTACTTGTCTTTGTTTAAATTAAGCTTAGCTAATGCATCTGCCAAAGCTGGATTTGTAAATTCCTCTTCTTTCTTCTGCTGCTTCTTCAGATATTTATTAACGTCTCCTTTTGAAGCTTTGCTGGTTTTCTCTTTTTGCTTTCTTTTATTAAAGGCTGACAATTTTTCCTTGTGACCGCATCTGCAGACAAAGATCTGCCCTTCACCTTCTCCTCTCAATTCAAGCTTCTTCCGGCAATTTGGACACCTTGCGTTTGTCACTTTCGCCACGTTCTTTTTATACCCGCAGTCCCGGTCCTGACAGACATGCATTTTTCCTTTCTTGCCTTTCACTTCAAGCAAAAACTTTCCACATTCCGGGCATTTGCTGCCTGTCATATTGTCGTGCTTGAATTTCTTATCGCTTTTCTTAATTTCTTTAACTACGCTGCCAGCATAACTTTTCATTTCATTAATAAAGGTTTCCTTTGGAAGCTTTCCTTTTGTGATATCTTCCAGCTTCAATTCCCATTCCGCAGTCAACGCAGGCGACCTTAATTCCTCCGGCACTAACTCTAGAAGCTGCCTGCCTTTTGAAGTAAGCACAAGGTCTTTTCCTTTCTTTTCGATTAAAAAACTGTTTAATAGTTTTTCAATAATATCAGCTCTGGTCGCTACGGTTCCAATGCCTCCTGTTTTCCCTAATGTTTTAAGCAGCTGTTTGTCTTCTCCTGCCATGTAATGTGCCGGATTTTCCATTGCTGACAGCAGTGTTCCTTCATTAAATGGAGAAGGGGGTTTTGTTTCTCCCTCTGTTTTTGTGACCTTAAGCAGAGAAAGAAGCTCCCCTTTTTTCAGAGAAGATACGTTGTGAGAGGAGATTGTTTCTCCCTTCGTGGTACCGGGCACATCCTCATACACTTTCTTCCACCCCTGAGCTGTCACTTTTGCTTCTTTCCCAACAAAATTTTCGTTATTAATTGCAGCTTTCACAGTTGTAATTTCCTTTTCATGAGGTGGAAAAAATACTGAGATAAACCTTCTTACAACTAAATCATAAATGTTTCTTTCTTTAGCAGTGAACTCATCCACAAAGGGGGGTTCCTCTGTTGGAATAATAGCATGGTGGTCTGAAACCCTAGAGTCATCTACAAAAGATTTATTCGTCTTAATCGGGCTTTGTAAAAGGATATTGACATATTTAGCGTACGGCTTCACGCTGCATGCCTTCAACCTCTCCCTTAAGGTTTCCACAATATCTGAAGAAAGATGTCTTGAATCCGTACGAGGATACGTAAGCACTTTGTAGTGTTCATACAGCCTTTGCATAATGGATAAGGTTTCTTTAGCTGAGTACCCGAACACTTTGTTGGCATCTCTTTGAAGCTCTGTTAAGTCATAGAGCTGTGGAGCATGGCTCTTCTTCGGAGATACCTGAATATCAGTGATCAAAGCTTTCTTTCCCTGGATTTCTTTTATCACTTTCTCTGCTTTCTCTTTATGAAAGATTCTTGTCTCACCATTATTAAGGTCAGACCAGGATAAAGTGAATTGATTGTCTGTTAACACTGTAATGCCGTAATAGCTTTTAGGAGTGAATGCTCGAATCTCCTCTTCCTTTTTAGCAATCATTGCTAATGTAGGGGTTTGGACTCTTCCACAAGAAAGCTGCGCGTTATATTTTGTAGTTAAAGCACGAGTAGCATTCATGCCAACATACCAATCGGCCTCAGACCGGGCAACAGCGGAAGCATATAGATCTTCAAATTGCTTTCCATCTTTTAAGCTGTTAAACCCATTTTTGATCGCCTTATCGGTGACAGAAGAAATCCACAAACGCTTTAAAGGCTTTTTCGTTTTGGATTTTTCAATGATCCACCTTGCTACGAGCTCTCCTTCTCTTCCTGCATCTGTAGCGATAATGATCTTGTTTACATCGTTACGGTTCATTTGCGTTTTCACAGTCTGAAATTGCTTTCCGCTCTGTTTGATTACCACAAGCTTTAATGAAGGGGGAAGCATTGGCAGGTCATCAAGATTCCAGGTTCTATATTTCTCTCCATAAGCTTCAGGGTCTGCTAATGTCACCAGGTGTCCTAAGGCCCAGGTAACAATATGATCCTTTCCCTCAAAATAACCATTTCCTTTTTTATCACAATTTAATACTCTTGCGATATCTCTTCCCACTGAAGGTTTTTCTGCTAATACGAGCGCTTTCGTCATCATTGTTTCCTCATTTCCAATCTTATTAACGATAAAAACTATTATGGTCTTTGTTTTTCAGATATGCTCTATGTATCTTACCCCTCGCATCCTTATCATTCAAGGGGCTTGCCATGAAACTTCTTGTCTTTGTCCATTGTTTTCAGCATCTTTTTTTATATTCCTTAATACACTGTAAATGCAATCAAAAGGAGGTGCTGGCATGAAGCCTGCTTTCACTAAGCCAGTAAATAAACGGCTCATCACAGTAAACGGAAGTGCAGTCATTACCGCTCCTCCAGACCGGGTCAACATACAGGCAGGAGCGATCACCGAAGATGTGAGCCTTGAGCAAGCTCAAAGGGAGAATGCAGACATTATAGCCGCTGTAACGCAATCTTTCCTTGAACTGGGCATAGCGGAAGAAAATATACAAACGATACAATTAACAGTTTTGCCTATGTATGAATTCGTAGACAACGTACAAGTCTTACGCGGATATCAGGTTACCCATTTGCTGGAGGTTAGCTCTGATGATATAGAGGCAGCCGGTATGCTTGTTGATACCGCTGTCTCGCAGGGAGCAAATTATATTTCCAGTATTAATTTTTCCTTAGCTGATCAAACACCCTATTATCTTGAAGCACTATCTCTTGCGATGAGTAACGCTTCAGAAAAGGCCGCGATACTTGCTGATACCATACAAGTTACTCTTTCAAGAATCCCTAATCACGTTCGAGAGCTGCCTGTCGGTATTTCACCATTCCCTCGTCAAGGAATGTTTATGGCTCAAGAAGGAGTTCCTACTCCTGTGCAGCCTGGATTACTGCAGATTCCAGCTTCAGTTGAAGCTTCTTACACTTACTTTAACCAGGGGGAACAAAACATTTTGCAAAGAAAATCCCCTCGCGTGTAAAAAGGAAGCTACTTTAAAGCTATGTAAAATTTATTTTATTTCAGTAAATATTCCCCCTCCTCTTTCTGATTAAAGTATATTTTTGATAGATGAAAAGGAGGGGCCACTTTGCACAAAAATGAAATACTGCTTAAGCTTTCATGGCGCGAAAGGGAAGTCTATCTCTATATGCAAGAAGCAAAACTTGCTTTGAAAAAAAGAAGCTTTTGCTATGAGCACTACCTGGAACTCCTCTCCCTTACTTCTCCTCCTGTGGAATCCGCTTCCAGGTATTTTGGAATTCCGAGGGAGGATATCATTATAATAGAAAAAATTATTTCTTATAAGATACGTTCTTCCCTCATGCATTCAGAAGAATACAAATAGGCTGTTCCCATGGGAACAGCCTATTTCATCTATATCCGTAAATTTCATTTTTATTAATACACTGGTTCGTTTTCTGGCGGCTTAGGTTTTCTCACTAGAGCCATTATTCCTGCTATCAGAAATAATATTGCAGGTACAAAAGCAAACCCAAGCGTTCCAATTCCAACAATCACTGCAGTTATCAAAAATAATATCCCAGCAAGAATTCTCCTTTTTCCTCCTCTGATATTAATAACAGCAATGATTCCCAAAACTGCGCCTAAAATACTGGAAATGATTATCGCCCAGCCAAATGTTCCAAGCATACCTATAACCATGTTTACTTCTTCCGTTCCCATAGCTGGATCCTGAGCCATTTCTTGAGACAACTGCTGTTGAAATTCTTGAGAGTCCATAAAGGTAGTTAATGTGAAACCCAGAATGGAAACCAATCCGCTTAAAACCACTCCAATGATTCCTAATGTTACTTCACCTGTTCTTTTCATAATGATCCTCCTTTGCCTATCCATGTAAAACATACGCCGAGAAACCCTATTGGTTTCAACTATACCAATATTTCTATTATTCTTTCCATTTCTTTAAATTTATTTAATAAAATATTTTTTCTGAAAAATGTTGTTTTTATTAGTTTACCGCGTTAAAATATCAATTATCTTTAGCTCGTTACACAACAGGAGGAACAAAACATGCTTACCTTTTTGCTCGCTATCATTTTGCTGGTCGTTGGATATATATTTTATTCTAAGTTCGTGGAAAAAGTTTTTGGAATAAATGATAAAAACGAGACTCCAGCCTATACAAAAAACGATAATATGGATTATGTGCCTATGAGCTGGTGGAAAGGCAGCTTAATTCAGCTATTGAACATAGCAGGTCTTGGACCCATTTTTGGAGCCGTTACAGGGGCTCTTTATGGTCCTGTTGCTTTTATTTGGATCGTCATTGGATGTATATTCGCCGGAGCTGTCCATGATTACTTTTCCGGAATGCTTTCATTAAGGCACAAAGGGGCTCAATTCCCTACACTTGTTGGACGTTATTTAGGAAAGACCATGCAATCAGCAATAAATATTGTTTCTATTGTCCTTATGATTTTAGTAGCCGCTGCCTTTACAGCCGGGCCGGCCCAATTAATTGCTGAGCTCACTCCTCTTACTTTCTTAACTGCCATTATTATTATTTTTGCATACTTTCTACTTGCTGCGGTACTTCCGGTTAACCGCATTATCGGTAAGGTGTACCCGGTGTTTGGAGGCATTCTGATCTTTATGGCTGTTTCCATTGCCATCGCATTACTTTTCTCTGAACATCAGATTCCAAACCTTACTGTCAGCAATCTGCATCCTCAGGATCTGCCAATTTGGCCTTTGTTAATGGTTACTATTTCCTGCGGGGCTATCTCAGGATTCCATAGCACCCAGAGTCCCATTATTGCAAGGACTCTAAAAAAAGAGTCAGATGGAAGAAAAGTTTTCTACGGAGCAATGATTGCAGAAGGAATTATTGCAATGATTTGGGCTGCAGCTGCCATGACCTTTTTTGGTAACACAGGAGGACTTCAAGAAGCCTTTGCTGCAGGAGGACCAGCTGGAATTGTAAATGAAATTTCAACCAGTCTTCTTGGAACACTTGGTGGAATATTAGCTATTCTTGGCGTTATCATTTTGCCAATCACGACCGGGGATACGGCTTTACGATCTTCCCGTATGATGCTTACCGAGCTTTTTAGTTCGCTCTTTAAAAATTTATCAGGAAAATGGAAAGTGGTTCTTGCGACCATCCCTGTCACCATTCCATGTTTCCTGCTGTCTACCATTGATTATACATTTCTATGGAGATATGTCGGGTTTACAAATCAGACAGTAGCAACCATTATGCTCTGGACAGCCACCATGTATCTTCTTACCAATAACAAGCTGCACTGGATTACCGGTATCCCTGCTCTATTCATGACCGGAATGGTCTCCACCTATGTGTTTTACGCTCCGGAAGGCTTGAATATGGATTATTATGTATCTCTCGTAATTGGTGCAGTCATTACCGTTTTCGTCTGCATATGGTACATCCGCAAAATTGTATCCAACAGGAAAAACCGCTCACAAGATTCGTATACATCAGCGGCATAGAGAAAAAGATCTGCTCCCTTTGACTTGGGGCAGATCTTTTTATTTGGCAATCTTTAGTATGATCTTCAAAAGGAAGGGAAGGACCAAGAACAACACCATCACTCTGATCACGTGAAGACTTGAAACAAGTGTTGGTTCAAGCTGCAGTGCAAAAGCCGTGGAAGCCATCTCAGCGGCCCCTGCCGGAACGGTGCTCAAAAGACTAGTCATATAAGGAAGCGGTGTAAGGAGAAAGAAAATGAGTGCCAGACACAAACTAAACAGAAAAAATAACTGAATAACCCCCACACTTGGAAGGCCAATCAACTTTAGGCGATGAAGCGTAACCTTATCAAATCTAATCCCAATCATGGCCCCAATCAGACCTTGGCCAATGCCTGCTATGTAAGAGGGCGATTCAAGAGGGACCAGAAACTCACCTACTAGAAAACCGATAAATATAGAATACAAAAGAGCTCCCGCGGGGATTTTGACCTTTCGATTCAGAATAATAGAAAGAGAAATGACAACAAATAGAATAGGAAGCAGTAAAGCAAGATTCGTATAAGACCCGTTTACTTGAGCTTCTGTTTCTATTACAGGGTAAAAAATGCCAGCTGCAAATGGTATGACAAGGACAAAGAAGGTAATTCTCGCTGTGTGAAAAGCTGCAACGATACGGTCATCTGCCCCGTATTCCCTGCTGACACTGATCACTTCTGATGCTCCCCCGGGGACACAACAAAAAAAGGCTGTTAATATATCCAAGTCTGTCCATTTATACATCAGCCACCCGAATAAAAGACCTGCAGCCAAGGTCAAGCTAAGCGTTACTAACAATGGAAATAAATAAGTATGTAAGGTAAAAAACAGTTCTTGATCCATCATAAAGCCTATACTTGTCCCAACCATTGCTAGAGCCATTTGAAAAGGAAGGCCTTCAAATGGAAGCTTTTTATAAATAAGACCAATTATGATGCCGAAAAGAAGGGATCCAAGCAGCCACCCAGCGGGAATCCCTAAATATGAAAAAAAACCTCCTGCAATAAGTGCAAGGATTATATATATGATTTGCTGCCATATCATAGTGCTCACCCTCTTTACCTTCCAAACACAGTGTTTCCGCGTAAAAAGAGCCACTTTAATAGTGACTCTTACTTCCGGTTCTTAAGATACTTAATAAAACGTATAACAAATGGTGCGAAAAGAGAAATAGCAGCCAGACTTAGAAGAGCTAAAGAAATAGGTTTTGCAGTAAATATTGCCCAGTCCCCGTTTGAAATCTGTAATGCTCTTCTCATATTTTCTTCCATAATTGATCCTAATATCAGTGCTAGAATCAGGGGTGCTGCCGGAAACTCGTAAAGTCTCATAAACAAACCGATCACACCGAAAATTAGTACAAGAGTAAGGTCAAACGTACTAAAGCTGAGTCCATACACCCCTATCATACAAAATACTACAATAAGTGATAATAGCATAGCTCTTGGTAAATTGAGTATTTTTGAAATAAAAGGTATTAACGGTAAATTTAGTATCAGGAGAACAATGTTTCCTATATACATACTGGCGATAACACCCCAGAAAACATCTGGCCTGTCTTCGAGCATTAATGGTCCTGGTGTAACTCCCATGACAAGAAGGGCTCCGAGTAATATAGCTGTGGTTCCTGAACCTGGGACCCCTAAGGTAAGAAGCGGGACAAAGGAACCACCTGATGCAGCATTATTTGCAGCCTCTGGAGCTGCTACACCCTTAATGTTTCCTTTTCCAAACGTATGACCATCTTTTGCAATTCGTTTTTCCATACTATAGCCAAGAAATGAACCTATTGTTGCTCCTGCTCCTGGCAAAACTCCTGTAAAGAAACCTAAAATGGAACTTCTTCCGATTGGTCCGGAAATTTCCTTTACCTCTTTTTTAGAGAGTTTTAGAGAACCTAAATGATTTTGCTTTTTTGCTTTTCCTCCTCGAAGAAGCATAACAAAAACTTCTGCTAAAGCAAATACACCTAAAGCAACAATTAAAAAGTCAATTCCCTCTAACAATCTTACATTATCAAAAGTATATCTTGGAGTTCCTGTCTGGCGATCAATACCTATGATTGCTACCATGACTCCAAAAACTGCTGCAATTAGGCCTTTAACAACCGACTTATCGGATAGGCTAACCACTGCAGTCAAACCAAGGACCATTAAAGCAAAATACTCTGTAGGGCCGAAAGCAACAGCCACGGTGGATAATAGGGGAGCAATAAACATTAAGCCTACCACACTGATCGTTCCCCCAATAAAGGATGCATAGGCAGCAAGGGCGAGAGCCTTTCCTGCTTTCCCCTGCTTTGATAAAGGGTAGCCATCAAAGGACGTTGCAACCGTCCCTGCAACACCTGGAGCATTTAATAATATAGAGGAGGTAGAACCACCAAAAATAGCTCCATAATACACACCTGCCATCAGAATTAATCCTGAGGCTGGATCTAACCCGTAAGTGATAGGAATCATCAGTGCTAGAGCACTAATAGGTCCAAGCCCTGGGAGCATTCCTATTACCGTCCCCGCTATTACCCCGATAAACACAAACATTAAATTTTCCGGCTGAAGTGCTACACTAAAACCATACATAAGTAAATCAAAAGCTTCCACTGGTCAAGCACCTCCTTTCTAAAACGGCAGAAAACCAGGCGGCAAAAATACACCCAGTGCTCTTGTTAATATAAAATAAAATCCAATGCTGACACTTATAGCAACAATAAAGTTAATTAGGTGTTTTCTATATCCGTAATATAGTGTCATAAGAAAAATAAATAGCATTGTGGTCAGAACAAATCCCGCTAATTCTAGAAGAAAAATGTACAAAAGGACACCGGTTATCGTCACAACCACTTGTACTTTCGGATGCATCCACCAGGATTCAGACTGATCTTGGGTTGGTGTTGTAACATTTTCCTCTGTTTTATCGCTTACCGAATCCTCCCCATCCTTTCCCAGGTCTTTTGTTTCCTGGGTTTCATCTTCTGTTTCTTCCTGAGGTATATCTCCTTTGTCCTTTTCAAAAAATAATAAGACGGAAAGAAACAGCATAGTGAAACCTAGTACTTTTGGAAACAAATCTGCATCTACTGGTCGAGGTATGGGATAAATTGGTATTTGAAAAGCGTAAAAAGTATAGCCAATTGATAAAATAAAAAGAATAATTGCTATTACCTGGTTTGCCCTTAAAGTCTTAAACATCTTTCCATCACCTCTCTGCTCCTAGGTGCGTTACTTTTTATTCACTTTCTGTCATTTCGGTTTACACTCTATGCAGTTGACTCAAATCGTCTATTGGTTGATTAAAAAAGAGGGTGAATTGAAAGACTAAGGTCCTGCCACCCACCCTCTTTTTATTTAGTAGTTTTTAATAATTACTCTTCTACGATGCCAATATCGGTAAGGACATCCTCAAATTGCTCATATTGCTCATCTAAGAATTCACCAAACTCATTGCTGTCCTGATAGGCGTCAATCCACCCATGACTTTCTCTTGTTTCCTCCCAGGACTCCGTTTCCAGCATTTCTGCATACATATTTTCGTAGTATGCTACGGCGCTAGCCGGCATTTCTGGCGGCCCCATGATTCCTCTCCAAATATCAAACGTATAATCGATACCCTGGTCGATATAGGTTTCAGCGTCAGGCATACTATCAAGAGGCTCTTCTGAGGATACGGCAATCGGACGAAGCTCGCCTGCTTCCACTTGTCCCATCGCTTCCCCTACACCAGTAGACACCACATCAACGTGTCCTCCTAAAAGGTTAGTCATAGCCTCCCCACCGCCATCAAACGGCACGTAGTTAACATCACCTGCATTCAACCCTGCTTCAGAGGCAGCACCGGCAAAGGAGATATGGTCCATACTTCCAGCTGAAGAGCCTCCTCCTACACTTACAGATCCTGGATCTTCTTCAATTGCATCGAAAACATCTTGAATAGACTCAAATTCAGAATCATTTCTGACAAGGACAATTGAATAATCCGTGATTAAACGAGAAACTGGCGTAAAGTCATTATGATCGTATTGTGAAGTCCCGCTCAATGGCACTAAGATAATCGGCGGACTTGCTGCAAACAGTAGGTCATCACTCTCCGCCTGAGCTGCAATTTCAGCCCATGCGACCGCGCCCCCGCTTCCAGGTACGTTTACTGGCGCAAAATTCACTGGAGCTAAATCTTCCTCATCAATCACCTGGGCCGTGGTACGTATTAAGGTGTCCCAGCCTCCTCCGGCATCTGCGGGTGCAATATACTCAACATTACTGGTTGGCTCCCAATCTTCATCTACCTCTTCTTCAGTGTCATTGGCAGCAGACTCACCATTTCCATTATCTGCTTCGTCTCCTCCTGCTTGTTCATCGCCGTCACCACAGGCGGCTAATAACAAGACTGTTAAGATAGCTAAAATAGCAATTAAGTTAAAGCGCTTACAAATTTTACTCACCTTGTTTCACCCCTTATATATATTTCTTCACCAATGATATCTGAAAATAAAAAAAATTGAAGATTATCCAAATAATCTTCAATTAGTTCTTTATTCTCTTTTTGTTCATTTTGTTTACGAGAAGACATACCTTCGTTCTGGCCTACCCACTTCTCCATAAGTGACCTGGACGTGAGCTTTTTCTGTTGAAATCATATACTCTAAGTATCTTCTGGCAGTAGACCTGCTGGCTCCAATATCCTTTGCAACTGTCACTGCAGTGGCTCCTTCAGCACCCATTTTCTCTAAAGATGCGTAAACTTTTTCCAAAGTCAGTCGGTCTATTCCTTTCGGTAGGGTGGTCTGCTGTACTGACGCTACAGCAGATGCAGTTCCTCCTCCTATCAAACCATCTACAATTTCCTGGTCCAATTCTTCTTTTTTTGTGAAAAACTTTCTCTTGTTTTTAAGACGAACCAGGGTCTTCTCCAGTCTTTCTGCATTCACCGGTTTTATAATATAATCGAAGATTCCTCCTTTTAATGCTTCCTGAATTGTATTGGCTTCTTTGGCGGCAGTCATCATTATAATTTCCGTTTGACGGTACTTTTCCCTTAGCATCCACATTAATTCCAAACCTTCTACATCAGGAATAAACACATCTAATAATATGACATCTATTTCATAGTCAATTTCTTTTAAAAACTCACTAGTTTCTACTCCACTCCTCGTCATGCCGGCTACCTTAAATCCCGGGACCCGTTCTACAAAAGCTTTATTTATCTCTGCTATCCTGAAATCATCTTCTACTATCAATACCGTGTAATTATCTGCTGTCATCTATACCCCTCTCTTTCTATTCTTCCAGGTTCAGCCTTTGGAATAGATACAATAAAACAAGCTCCCCCCAACTCACTTTTTTCTAATGTAACCATTCCCCCTAAATTATTAATGGCCTTCATGGTTAGGGCTAAGCCAATCCCTCTATGTTTATCACTTTTCGTAGAGTACCCTTCCATGAAAATCTTTTCCATTATAAGAGGGGAAACCCCTGGGCCGCTGTCTTCTATTTCAAATACAATTTCTTCTCCCAAATCAGTAAATGATACATGAATTAAACGATTTTTCTTGTCATTTTCAAGCAAGGATTCACAAGCGTTTTCTATCAAATTTCCAAGAATAGTAATCAAGGCTTCTCGTTGTTTATCTGTTAAGACAGAGGACAGCTGGCTGTATTTATCAACAGAAAAAGTGATTCCTAATTCATGAGCCCTGTTCATTTTCCCTAATAAAACAGCGCTTACCATTGAATCGGTTACATTCTCGATGAAGAAGTGAAGCCATCCCTGTTGAGTTTTACTTTCTTGATCAATTAATTCAATAGCTTCAGGGACCTTTCCAAGCTGGAGAAGGCCAGAAATTGTATAAAGCTTGTTAGAAAACTCATGGGTTTGCGCTCTAAGGCCTTCTGCATACTCTCTTACCTTTGATAACTCTCTTGAAAGCTCCATTATCTCAGTTTTATTACGGAAAGTAGAGACAGCTCCTAGTACTTTATTCTGGCTTTTGATAGGAACTCTATTTACAACCAGATGATGATCCTGTAGCCACAGCTCTTTGTTAAAATGGGCTCTTCCTGTAGCCAGAACTTCTATTAAGCCTGTATTTTTTATAATTTCTTGAATGGGTGCCCCTATCACGTCTTTTTGGTTTTTTTTATCGGATAAATACTCCATCGCTGTTTGATTTATCATTGTAACTGTCCCTTGCTCATTAACTGCTATAATGCCCTCATGGATCGACTGGAGAATAGCTTCTTTTTCCTCAAACATGCGGCCAATCTCCGCCGGCTCCAATCCATGAATCGATCGTTTGACATGGTAAGAAATTAGAACAGAACCAGCTAACCCTCCAAAAGTGATCATCGCTAACAAAATCCATGTGTCCGAGATATACTCTTGAGCAGTCACCTGCACCTCGTCCTCTAAAAAACCAACCGAAACAACTCCAATGACAGCGCCTTCATCTGAAAGTACAGGAACCTTCCCTCTTATGGAAAGGCCTAGTGATCCTTCAGCCTGAGACACATACGATTCCCCGTGTAATAAAGCTGGATCGTTATCGCCGCCGACCATTTTTTGGCCAATCCGTTCCTCAATAGGATGAGAATACCTTATACTGTCCGTGTTCCCAACGACTATAAATTGAGCGCCGACTTCCTCTCTAATATCCTCAGCAATTGGCTGAATTATTTCTTCAGGAGACTGTTCATTAAAAGCTGAACGTAATTCCGGAATCATCGCCACACTTTGAGCAACACTTAACGCCCTGTTGCCCATATGTTGTTCGACATATTGGGAATATTGCTGATGATAATAGTACCCCATAAGTAATATCGTAATTAAAATTAATGAACTTGTTAATAAAATCATTTTTTGCAGGAGACTCAACTGGGGTTTCCAGAGAGGAGTTAAGTTGAAATTTTTCATGGTGCTTCCTCCCTGTATCAGTTATCTTTTTTCAATTTTTTTCAATCTTTTGTCACTATTATGACATATTTCCTACCAAACATAAATTTTATTTTTTTCTAAATTAGTTTGCATTCTGGAAAATACCATGATAAGATGTAATTAATTATCTTGACTCGTTGCGATGTAAAGATGAAGTTTTTTCTCTTGAAAGTAATGCAAGATAGTAATAATGCGTGCGGCAATCCGCACATATAGGAGGATTTATTCACATGGAACAAGGTACAGTTAAATGGTTTAATGCAGAAAAAGGTTTTGGTTTTATCGAGCGTGAAGGTGCAGACGACGTATTCGTACACTTCTCTGCTATTCAAGAGGAAGGCTTCAAAACTTTGGAAGAAGGCCAACAAGTTAGCTTCGAAATCGTTGAAGGTAACCGTGGACCACAAGCTGCTAACGTTCAAAAAGCGTAATAGCATATATTAAAAGGGACTCGTCAGAGTCCTTTTTTTATTGCGTATACAGTTTTCTTTTCAGAATAAACAGACCAGATTATTAAAATGACTGAAAAAGCCACCGCTTCTAGAGCGGTGGCTTTTTCTGAAGCCCTTAAGAAGTATTCATTGGAGCAAGGATAGAAGGATCCACAAAGATGGTACACTTAAAACGGTGGTAACCAATGTAATGGATGAAACAAGTTTCGGGTTTGCATCAAATTGCACTGCCAGCATAGCTGTCGTTGCAGCTGAAGGCATAGATGCAGAAACGATCAGCACAGCAGCAAGCGTTGGACTGGCTGGCATCATCAGCGTAAGTACGTAAGCAATTATTGGAGATAGCACTAAACGCAGTATGGTGCCATACCCCACTAGGCCCCACTGAAAGCTTTTCACCGATATTGTCGCCAACTGCATCCCCAGGATAACCATTACCACCGGGATTGCTGAATCAGCTAATAAATCAATTGCACCTAAATAGGAATCTCCCATTTGAATATTTAAGTATTGCAGAGCTAAACCAAGGAACAAGGCATACATAACTGGCATTTTTAAAGAAATCCGTATAGCTCCCCTTGCATCCATATTACTCCTATTAGCTACATAAACACCAAATGTATTCATAAGCAAAGACTGAACAACCATATAAATAACAGCAAAGGCAAAGGCTTCTTCCCCAAAGGCAAAAAGAATAAGGGGAGCTCCGTAATTTCCTGCGTTTGTAAATATTGTCGCAAGGTTCATCCCACTTACCGTTTTACTGTCCCATTTATATATCTTGGCGACAATGAAATTACAAAGAAGCATAATCACCAAAAAGACAATGGAGAAAACCACAATAATTAAGTAATTGCGGTCAGGCACTGTTGTGTAAAACGTCCTGAATACTAATGCTGGTGTTAATATGTATAATGCCACCGCAGAAATAGACCTAATTTCCAGAACCTGCTTTTTCTGCAGCCAATATCCTCCCATAAATATAAGAGCAATTGGGAGCAGCACTTCTATAAATATCTCCAAAACTCCCTCACTCCTTGTCTGTAGTGTAAAGGGGCTGCCCTAAAGGCTTTTTCAGCTGCAATCATTCATTAAAGGAACAATTACAACAACCATTCAATCTAGACTTCATTCGGCCCACCGTATACCCTGGCCTGAGCTTTACCTTCCTCGTAAGCAACAACTGCTCACTATGGTACCTTTTGCTGCTGTTTTTACAGGTATGTTAACTGAAGTTAATTAACAATGAAGCTGACTTGACTTAATGGGTTACTCTTTTTTTCATCATATTCTTTTGCACCTACGAAAGACCTCATATGTATGAATGACAATTTACTCATTTGCCAAGTATTCTATCGTATCTTTTAGTACTGCTATTCCACCCAGGCAGTCACTTAGGTTGGTAAACTCTTCTGGACTATGACTTTTCCCTGCTTTGCTTGGAACAAAGATCATACCTGCGGAAACCTTCTTCCCAATATTCATGGCATCATGCCCTGCTCCGCTTGGAAGCAGACGGTAAGCAAGACCATGTCTTTGGGCCGCTTCCTCTGTAATCCTTTGAATATTCTTTGAAAGAGGGACAGGAGGGAGTGTAAGGAGCGTCTTCCATTCCATCTCTAATTCTCTATTTTCAGCAATGGCTTCAGCTGTATTTTTCACTCTTGCAATTACCTCATTACGAGCCTCTTCCTTTATATCTCTAATATCTATAGTCAATTCTGTCTGGCCGGAAATTACATTCGAACCGTTAGGAAGTACATGAACCTTACCCACAGTCGCTACAGCAGAGTCGCTCACTGCTGTAGGCACTTTTTCTATTTCAGTAATCAATTCCCCTGCGGCTGCTACGGTATCTTTTCTTAAATTCATTGGTGTATTTCCAGCGTGGTCTGTTTCTCCATAAAAGGTTACAGTTTGCCAGGAAGGACCAGCGATACCGTTTACGATACCGATTTTTTCCTGGTTATACTCCAGCTGTTTTCCTTGTTCAATGTGGAGTTCGATGAAAGCGTGAATACTGTTTTCCGGGTACTTGCTTTCTTCAACTTTGGCGGGCATAAAGCCCATATCCTCCATCGCCTCATAAATTGTAATTCCTTTGTTGTCTTTTACTTGATGAAGCTCCTCCTTCGAAACTTCTCCAATCATCGCTCGACTGCCAAGAAGGCCGCTTCCAAAACGAGTTCCTTCCTCATCTGCAAAAACGACAATTTCTATGGGACGGATATGTTTCTTTTCTGAATTTCTAAGTGCTTCTACAGCCATTAGCGAGCTGATGCATCCCAAAGCTCCATCAAATGCTCCACCTTCAGGAACGGTATCCAGATGAGACCCCGTCATAACAACAGGCATTTCTGGATTCTCCCCTTCAAACCTGGCGATCATATTTCCGACTGAATCTTCCCAAACGAGTCCCCCTATATCTTCAAGCCAGCTCTTAAACAATTCCTTTGCTTCTTTTTCTTCTTCCGTGTAGACATATCTGGAAACTCCCCTATTAGGAAGGCCTCCAATCTGAGCCATTTCAGAAAGCCTGGAAGCAAGTACTTCTGCATTCACACCAGGATAACTACCACAATTGTAAAGATCTGTTAGAAGCCTTTCTTTTAAAGAAGTCATTTTACTCTCTCCCTAGATAAATATTATGTAAAAAAAGGAGCCGATCCTTCCCATATCAGTCTTAGGGCAACAAGAATGAGGACCAGTCTGAGAAGAAAAACAATGGACTCACTGTTAAGTCTTTGATTAAGGTTTGCTCCTATTTTTGCTCCAACCCATGCTCCCGCGGTTAAAAGAAAGACGTAAAGCCATTCAACATTACCCATTGCCACATGGGTAATTGAACCAGTAATCGCGGAAAGAAAGATCATAAACATGGAGGTAGCCACAGCAACGTGAGGAGGGAAAAGAAAAATCATAATCATTACCGGAACCATAATTGTTCCGCCGCCAATACCAAACAACCCTGATACTCCCCCAACAAAAAAAGCAATAGGTATCGCTACTTTTAAGCTGTATCCATATATAGTTTTTTCTCCTGTATCACTTTCCCATTCCCTTTGGATGGACTGTTTGAGTGGGAAAGGCTTTAAGCGATGACGAAGCATCAGGAGAATGGATATTCCTAAAATAAAAAATCCAAAAATAATAGAAAAGCCTTCAAAATCAAAAAAACTATTCACATACGCCCCAAGAATTGCCCCAGGGCCGCTGCCCATAAAAAAATAAAGGCCGCTTTTGTAATCAACTTTTTTTTGCTTCATGTAAGCCAGGGTAGAAGAAAGTCCTGTTGCTAATACAACGACCATTGACGTTCCTACAGCCAGCTGAGGACTTATTTCGGGAATAATCAATGTATATGTACCTAAAAAAAGGAGTGCTGGTACAATAATCAGCCCTCCCCCAATACCTACAAGACTTGCCAACACTCCTGCCAGCAGTCCGATAAGTAATAAGATAATTATCATTGCCATCAATCATACACTTCCTGTCTTTATAATGGGAAAGTCACCATTTTTTTCGTTTCTTTCTATATTGGATGCATTTTAACTTTTTTGCAAATGATTTAAAGATTTAGATTTCGTTTTGTTTGACCTATTGATTCTCAATCATGTAATTCTAATCACTTCAATTTTTTGAATTAAATGTACCTTGACTGTTTTATAATCTTTTCAGAATATTTAGTTGACACCGAAAATTGAAGCGGTTACAATTAATCTGTGTTTTTGAATGCGTATTCAAAAGTGTGACTGTGTTTTAATATCTCCTACCGTTGCAAAAACAAAGCAAAACTGAAAGTTTAAAACTCATATGTTCCATTTGCCTTTTTGAAT
>NZ_JBHSOZ010000004.1:0-71686 GCF_042656525.1 Thalassorhabdus alkalitolerans | reverse complement strand
GCTTGTTACAAGCATTGCAAATGGCTAAATCCATAGAAGTTGGACAGGTATTAATCAATGACGTACCTACACTTCGATTTGATCATATGCCTTACGGAGGGGTCAAGGATTCTGGATACGGCCGCGAAGGCGTGAAATACACAGTGGGGGAAATGACTGAACTTAAAATGATAAGCATTAAATATTAGGGGTGAAAACAATGACAACAAGTGAAGGGAGCCTGTCAAAAACCACAATGAGCAAGTCATCGATCATTATACCTGTTTATAAGGCCCATCACTTACATGCTGAAAAACTTGAAAACAAGAAATGGATAACTGAAAGAATTATTCCCCTTTACTATCCATACAACTTTCAAAAGTGGGAGGTTCATTATAAATCTTTTTTTAAAAAGCCAAAGCTTGAAAAAAGAGTTGTTGCTTCTAATTTAATTAAAGGAGATTCTTCATTTGCGGATGAATGGCCTTCCTTCTCACTGGGTGAAGTCAAAGAGAATCAAATTATCCCAAGCAAAGTAGAAAAAAGCACATATCTGGCTAGTTCCCGGGAAATGGTAAGGCGATTCTACGTCCACTATGCGAGAGTTTGGAATGTGCCGAGGCTGGAGTTGATAGAAGAAAAAACAGCCTATCTGCCTTATGAAGTATATCTGCAAAAGCATACAGGAAAGAATCAAACAAGAACAATGCTGTATGAGCCTGTTTCCGGACATGCAGAGAATTTGGATAAATATCCAGAAATTCATTCATTCTTTACTACGATAAGGGAGGATTAAGATCATGACTATGCTCTATTGGATTGTCACTCTCACTCTATCTACCTGGATCTTTATGTTTGTTTTATTATGGAAAACAAACCTGCTCGATGAAGACGAAAAAAAATAAAACACAGCACATCTAAAGGAGGTTATGCACCATGGACAGTACGATCGTTATGTACTCCTGGATTTTTATGGTTTTCTTTATAGGAGTCATGTTATATTTTGGGTGGGTCGGCATGAAAAGGACTGATAACGCCGATGATTTCGCAACAGCCCGTTCAACTTATGGCCCACTCACCATTGCATTAGTTATAAGCGCAGGTATTTCCAGTGGTTCTACCTTTATGGGAATGCCGGGCCTTGCATACGATATCGGGGCACCAAGCTTATGGTATCCCCTCTTGTACCCTATCGCCACTATTATAGGTATGGTGTTTGTGGCTAAAACTATTAAACGTTTTGGAGACCAGTTTGGTACAAGGACAATTCCTGAATTTATGGGTGAACGATTTAACAGTGATTTCTTACGAATTATTTTAACTGTTATTTCAATTTTATTAATCTTTTATGTTGTATCCCAATTTGTTGCCGCAGCAACCATGTTCCAAACCATGATGGGAATTGATTATGGTGTTGGCTTGATATTAACAGGGATCGTTCTTTCTGTTTACGTGTTCTTAGGCGGCTCTCATTCTGATATTTTAACTGATGCCATTCAAGGCTTTTTAATGCTTATTATTGCCGTAGTAGTCGTTGTCGTTTTTGTAATGGGATACGGTGTTGATGGCGGTTTTTCTGGTATGATAGATACAATAAATGAGAGAAAGCCTGAAGGCGGCTTTGATACTTTATTTATTCCTGGGCATGATACATATGGCGCTGCATGGCTTGTCATTCTTTTATTCATTGCCCATATACCTTTTAGTATTCTTCCTCATCTAGGAAACAAATTCATGGCTGTTAAATCAGGAAAAGATTTAAAGAAACTAATTATGTACTGTACAGTTATCGCCACTACTCTTCCATTAATGGCATTAGGTGGAATGCTTGGAATCGCTGTGATCGACCCGGGAGCTAATATTAATCCTGACCAGGTGGTTCCAGTCCTGTTTAGTGAATTATTTCCGCCAATTATTGCAGCCTTTTTCGCTATTGCAGTTCTTTCAGCCATTATGTCAACATCTGATGGTTTAATCGTTTCATTAACACAATTACTTGCCAACGATATTTACAGAAAAACAATTGTACCAAGAAGCAATATTACAACTGAAAAAGCTGAAAAGGTAGAACTGATGATCAGCCGTTACGGAACCTTCGTAGTCATTGGTGCTGCGATCTGGATGGCATGGACACCGCCGCAATACCTGGCAGTATATCTATGGATCGGGATCGGGGCGATTGTTTCTGCTACTGCAGGGCCCCTTGTTATCGGTACTCTATGGAAAAGAGCAACAAAATCAGCTGCCATTATTTCTATGCTGGTTGGTACTTCTACCTACTGGATCGTCTACCTTGGTGTAGGACTCGACAACCCATTTGCCGCAGCTGGTATCGGGGTGCTTGTCAGCTTGACTCTTATGTTTGTTCTTTCTCTTGTCACTCCAAAACCGGCACAGCACGAGATTGATCGTGTCTTTAACCCGGGCAAAACAGAATCTTTATAGGGAGGAATTTGATTATGCATCAGTTTGTCTCTCCTATTAAAATATTATCTGGAGAAGGAGTTTTAAAGAATATTCCTCAAGAGCTTCAAAACTTTAACGCAGGTAACGTAATGATTTTTGCTGATCCTGGAATCATACAGGCAGGCATTTTAAGCAAACTGGAAGACGTGCTGAAAGATGCGAAAGTCTCCTACTCTATTTACAGCGACCTAGTACCAGAACCGCCACTTGAAACAGGAAGAGAAGCGGTACAAGCATTAAAAGAAAGCAATGCCGATTTTGTGATCGGCATTGGAGGGGGAAGTTCCCTGGATGTTGCCAAAGCCGCCGCTGTCCTTTACGGCAATGAGGGAGAGCCGGGGGACTTCCTCAACCTTACCGGCAGCCGCAAGCTTGAAAACAAAGGGCTTCCTAAAATGCTTATCCCTACTACCTCAGGAACCGGGGCAGAAGTGACCGATATCTCTGTTTTTTCCTTAGAAAAAACAAAAGACGTTATTACTGACCCACTATTGTTAGCCGACGTGGCCGTATTAGATCCTGAACTCACGTATACAGTTCCGCCAAGAATAACAGCCTCTACAGGTGTTGATGCGTTAACTCATGCTGTAGAAGCCTATATTTCAGTTAATGCCACCCCCTTAACAGATTCGCTGGCTCTTGAGGCGGTTAGGCTGATTTCCAGAAATATTCGGACCGCCGTGTGGCATGGCAGTCACGAAGAGTCCAGAAATAAGATGGCGTGGGGAAGCCTTCTCGCTGGATTAAGTTTTTATAATGCTGGTGTATCGGGAGTCCACGCGTTGGCTTATCCATTAGGCGGACTGTATAAGATCCCCCATGGGGAATCAAATGCTGTCATGCTTCCTTATGTATTTGATTTTGTTTGGCCATCATGTATGGAAAAAATGACTGACCTTGCAGATGCATTAGGCGTAGACACTTCACTATTAAGTACCCGAGAGGCCGCTGTGTCAGCCGTTCAGGCTCTGCAGGAGATCGTAAGAGATACAGGAATTCCTCAAACACTTGATAGGTTTGGAGTAAAAGAAGAAGACATACCTTTACTCGCTGAAGAAGGAATCAAGCAAAAGCGGCTGCTTCAAAGAAGCCCAAGACCCTACAGCCAGAATGATATTTTTCAAGTCTACCAGGCAGCCTACTTTGGTGAACTTTCCCTTGGGAAGTAAAAGCAAAAATTTACGAGAAAGCGGGGTTTCCTGCTTTCTTGATTACGTTTCTATCAGTGAAGAACATCGCTTTCCATTCTACAATTGACGGAACAAAATATTATGTATATTTTCCCAAGAAGATATTGACATATTTTCTAAACCTATTAAACTATAATAGTATAGGATTTTACATACCCCATTTAGGGAATCTTTGTTCGACGACAAAGTAAAAACCCCTGCCGACAAACTGGCAGGGGTTTTTCTTATCTCTTATACTACTCTTTTACATTGTCTGCACGTTCCTCCCACTCTATCGTTTTCTTTCCGATAAAAAACCATGTGAGTAAAGCTAACATAATCTGACTGCCACTTACTTATTTTTGTCATAATGAACTCACACACCAAATAAGGAGGAATTATCGAAACATGAAACTGTCGGACTTGAAAAAGAGTGGACACGCCCCTTCGTTGTTTTCGGCCTTTTTGTACTTTGACATTAGCTTTATGATCTGGGTTTTATTAGGTGCTTTAGGAGCCTACCTGACAGCAGATTTTAACTTAACAGCAGGACAAGTCGGGCTTATTGTTGCGATCCCTATTCTAGCAGGATCGGTGTTCCGAATTATTATGGGTATTCTCACAGACCGCTTCGGTCCTAAAAAAACAGCCATCGGTGGAATGATTGTAACAATGATACCCTTATTCTGGGGATGGCTGTTTGGCTTTACAATTGCTGAATTGTACATGATTGGTATCCTGCTTGGTGTTGCTGGAGCAAGCTTCTCTGCTTCTCTTCCAATGGCAAGTCGCTGGTATCCTCCTCAACTGCAAGGTTTGGCAATGGGGATAGCAGGAGCAGGAAACAGTGGTACCCTTCTTGCTACATTGTTTGGTCCACGTCTTGCAGAGCTGTACGGCTGGAATGCTGTATTTGGTTTAGCACTTATCCCTTTAACTCTGGTTTTGATTTCATATATGTTTATCGCTAAAGAACCTCCTAATCAGCCAAAGCCAAAGCCTGTCTTAGATTATTTTAAAGTACTTAAGGAAAAAGACGCCTGGTATTTTTGTATCCTTTACAGTGTAACGTTTGGCGGGTTTGTCGGGTTGTCCAGTTTTTTAAGCTACTTCTTTGTTTCCCAATACGACTTAGCAGCTGTTCGTGCCGGCGAATTTGTAACGCTGGTCGTTGCTGCAGGAAGCTTCCTGCGTCCAGTTGGCGGATTGATTGCTGATAAAATCGGCGGTGTAAAATTATTAACCTTCCTGTTTGTAGGAGTAGCAATCTGTATGCTCGGTGTCAGCTTCCTGCCTCCTTTAGCATTAGTAACACTGTTGCTCTTTGTTGGTATGGGCTGTTTAGGAATGGGCAACGGAGCAATTTTCCAGCTTGTTCCACAGCGCTTTCAAAAAGAAATTGGCATGGTAACAGGCATTGTTGGGGCTGCAGGCGGTGTTGGCGGCTTCTTCCTTCCAAATGTTCTTGGTACTTTGAGAGACCTTACTGGGACGTACGCCAGCGGCTTCATTGTTCTATCACTCACAGGTCTGTGTGCCCTTGGACTTCTTTTAATTGCACAGGCTGGCTGGAGAAGAGAATGGAAACTTGAAGGAAAATCTGTACAAATATAATCCTCTCTTCTTAATAAAGAAAGGCTGAATGATGGTTCTCCTTCATTCAGCCTTTTTTGCTATTATTAGGTTGGTTTTATTTCCTCTTTAATTCCCTTTCTTCTTCTTAACCTAATCTTTGGCAGTTTGCCGCCGGTAGGTTCTGGTTTTACTTCTCCTTTAAAGGCTTTCAACATGGAAAACGTCATGAAAAATAATATGATAGTTAATGGAAAAGCGCTGACTATAATCGCAGTCTGCAATCCTTCAAGCCCTCCCGAAGCCATAAGCACTGCTGCTGATGCAGCTAACACAAAACCCCAACTGAACTTTACAACGTTTGGAGGGTTAATCCCTCCATTTGTTGTTTGCATCCCTAGCACAAAAGTAGCTGAATCAGCGGAGGTTATAAAGAATGTACTAATTAAAAATACAGTAATTATGGCCAGAATGGCTCCCAATGGAATTTGTTCATATACAAAAAATAAAGCGGTCTCCAGAGCCTGCTCAGAAACAGGAAGGCCCATTGTGTATTCATAGAATATCCCTGTACCCCCAAATACAGCAAACCAAAGAGTACAAACAACAGCAGGAATTATCAGCACCGCCACCACGAATTCTCTAACCGTTCTTCCTTTTGATACCCTTGCAATAAACGTTCCTACAAACGGTGCCCAGGCGATCCACCAAGCCCAGTAAAAAATGGTCCACCCTTGAAACCACTCGGCATCCCCTTCATTAAAAGGAGCAAGCCTAAGTCCCATGGCGGGAAGGTTTTGGATATAGCTCCCAAACGTGGTTGTAAACAGTTCCAGAAGAAATACCGTTGGACCGAGAAATAACAGGGCAAAGAACAATATTACTGCCAGAACCATATTCGTGTTGCTTAAATATTTAATTCCTTTTTTGATTCCAGTGCCTGCGCTAAAAATAAATAATAAAGTAACAACCGCAATAATAATCAGTTGTATCGTAAAGTTATTAGGGATACCTGTAAGGTAGCTCAATCCACCGTTTATTTGAGCAGCCCCTAACCCCAAGGAAGCACATACTCCAAATATGGTGGCAAATACTGCTACAATATCAATAATGACGCCAATTGGTCCTTTTACTCGGTCCCCAAGTAGTGGATATAGTGTAGAGCTAATTAACCCGGGGTATCCTTTTCTAAATTTAAAATAAGCAAGTCCAAGGGCTATCGTGGCGTATATGGCCCATGCATGAAATCCCCAATGCAAATATGTATACTGAAGACTCATGATTGCTGCGTCATCTGTTCCTCCCGCTATCATAGGCGGACTGACAAAGTGTGAAATCGGTTCAGATACCCCAAAAAATAACAGTCCTATTCCCATTCCTGCACTAAATAGCATGGCGATCCATGTTGGGCGGCTGAACTCTGGTTTGTCTTCATCTTTTCCAAGCTTGATCTTCCCGTACTTGCTGATGATTAAATAAAGAGCAAATAGTAAAAAGAATGTTGCTGCTATTTGGTAGAACCAGCCAAAGTTCTCCAGAAAAAATGCAAGGGCTGTATCCATGGCGGCTTCTAGCTGACCTGGCAAAATGACCCCCCATAATACAAATACAATTGCAATAACCATTGATATCCAAAAGACACTTGTTACTTTAGCCATTACAAAGCCCTCCTTTCATCCTCTTCCCTAGCGTTTGATTATTAAGAAGAGCTTATACATGCTTATATATTTTTTCCATGTAACAAAAATATGATAATTTTATGTGTTGAAGCTGAAAAGAAGAGGAATAGAAAAAAAGGCAGTCCATATTATTGGGGTGAGTGGTTTGAGACAGGAATTTTTAAAACAGTACGCCAAGTACCTTGTGACAATCGGTATTTTGATTCTTTTATTTATGCTGTTAACACAGCTTTTGGCAAGTGAACTAAACCCAAATCTTCTTCAGCAATTTGACTTTGCAATCATTGCCTGGGTTCAATCATGGATTACACCACTTTTAACAGACTCATTTAACGTGATTACTTATTTGGGATCTGTTCAAGCTTTAATCATTTTGGTGATAATTACGTCACTTATGTTGTTTATTTTTAAGAAGACCTGGGAAGGTATTCTTTACATCTTTACCGTCGCAGCGGGGGGAGGACTCAACTGGCTGCTAAAATGGATTATTCACAGAGAGCGTCCGGACATCAACCCCCTTGTAGTGGAGTCTGGATACAGTTTTCCGAGCGGACATGCGATGATGGCTATCATTGCATACGGAATGCTGGGATACTATTTTGTTTTGTTTCTTCAAAGCAAAGCAGCCAAGTCAATAACAGTCATTGCTTTCACTATCTTAATATTCCTCATTGGTCTAAGCCGTATCTATTTAGGGGTTCATTACCCCAGTGATGTAATTGCCGGATATGCTGTCGGCGGTGCATGGCTTGGTGCTTCTATCATTGCTTTAGAAGTCCTTTTGCGCAGAAGAGAGAGTTCGAGACATTCAGCAGAGAGATCAGTCATCCCGCCAGGATAATTTTTTAATAAAAAGGATTGGCCGTGGTTTATTCACTCACGGCCAATCCTTTTAACTTTATTCTGCTAACACCTCTTCTAGAAGCTCAAAATTTGTGTATTCAGTATAGTCGGGGACTCTAGGTATGTTATCCTCCTCCATCATGAATTCTGCAATAACTTCAGAACCCATTTGCATGTCATCTGTGGCCTCCATGGAATAGACATTTCTACTCATGACTTCTTCTACTTGTTCTCTAGGAAGATTTTCTAATTTCTCATCCATTATATCAATTGCCTCATCCCGATTTTCATTAATAAACTCTGTGGCTTTGTTCAAGGCCCGTAACATTGCTTTCACAGTATTAGGGTTATCTTCCAGGAACTCTTCAGTTACTTGAAATGTTGAATAGAACTGCATCCAGTCTACTTCTCCTTCAGCCCCTGGGATCTCAGAGGTACTTCCGCTAAAAAGAAATTGAGCTCCTTGATCAAGACCAATAGTAATCCATGGCTCCCAGGCTGCCATAATGTCAATATCACCGTTATCTAATGCTGCTATTTGGTCTGTAGGGGACATATTTATGAAATCTACTGTATCCATATCTACTCCTAGCTCTTCAGCCATGTTATGTAAGGCAATACTTACACCAGCTCCTTGAACCATTCCAATCGTTGCCCCCTCTATATCTTTAGGGCTATTGATTTCCATTTCAGGGCTTGCAATAACGGCTTGAGTGCCAGAAACATTAGCCATGGGTGACACAATGACAGTTGGTACATTATTTGCACTTAATGAAATATTTGTAATAGTCGTCTCAAAACTTGATTGAGCATCACCACTAGCGATAAGCGGCCCAATGTCTGGTCCAGACTGCACAATATTATTTTCAACCGTTAAGCCTTCTTCTTCAAAAAAACCAAGTTCATCAGCAAGCATTTGCTGGGCTGATACTTGTGTATCAATTACTCCGTATAGTGTCACTTCTTCTACTTCTAACTCTTCGTTCCCACTGTTGTTTTCATCTTCCCCAGTGATCTCCTCCTCTTCTGAAGAATCAGCTTCCACATCATCACTTGCTTCTTCAATCCCACAAGCTGCAATGAGTAATATTATGCCAATTGAAATTAAAACAAATAGGTTAAACTGTACATCACGGAACTTACCGATAAATTCTTTCATATCCATACCCTCTCTTTATTCGATTATTTTTGTACTGCATCTGTGAGCTCACTTCCTTTTTTCCATTTAAACAAACGCTTTTCAACTATGCTTAAAATAATTGCAAATATAAAGTATAGGGCTCCTATTAACGAAGCCGCTAAAAACATATTGGCCATCTGAAAGAAGTTTCGGGAATCAATGATTAAATACCCCAGACCAGAATGTGCTCCTATCATTTCAGCTACCACCATTGCCGCAAACGAAACAGCTAAAGTCACTCGCATACCTACAAAAATTGGAGGAAGAGCTCCAGGTAAAATTACTCTTCTAAATACTTGTCTTTGAGTAGCTCCTAGTGATAAAGCTGAACGGATTAACACTGGGTTTACATTTTTTATACCGTCGACCGTATAAGCTATCATCGGAATCGCTGTAGCGTATGTTATTAAGGTTAGTTTTGATACTTCGCCAACCCCCATCCAAATAATAAATATCGGCAGTAATGCAAAGGGTGGTATAGGACCAATCATATTAATTAAAGGATCAACAATATTTCTTATTAATCTGAATTTTACAATCAAAAAGGCTAGTATAACCGCAATCACTACCCCTACTATAAAGCCTACTCCAAGCCGCCAGGTACTTGACCAAATATGTGCAAACAACACACCTTGCTCATAAAGATGGTATGCAGCCTCTAAAACGTTTATCGGGGTAGGTAAAAACACCGGGTTAAACCACTCAAACCTTACATTCATCATTCCAATGATTTGCCAAATTATAAAAAAACTAATGATAGTTATTGTTCTTCCAATACGGTCTTTATCCCAATAATCTCGTACATTTAAAGTATTGTTTTTCTGTTTTTTTATAACACCTTGTTCCTTGGTGTTTTCCATCGTAGACATCTGCTTACTCACCACCCTTTTCTTTATAATGTAACTTCTTCATTAATTAATAAGTCTTCTAATTTAGAAACTACTTCTTTAAATTCATCAGACTTTTCTCGAGGCCGTTCCATCATTACTCTCTCGTCCGTCAACACTTTGCCGTCTTTCATCACTAATATTCGATCCGCTAAATAGACAGCTTCTTCAACACTATGGGTGATAAACAACACCATCGTTTTTAATTGCATCCATATTTTTAGTAATTCTTTCCTCATCGTTTCTCTTGTTAAAATATCCAAAGCACCAAATGGCTCATCCATTAACAATATATCTGGTTTGTTTGCTAGTGCTCTGGCGATCCCCACGCGTTGCTGCATTCCACCTGAGAGTTGTCTTGGATAATAGTCCCTTGAGTCTTCCAGTCCTACCAACTTTAAATATTCTTCTGCTATGGTTAAAGATTTTTGTTTACCGACACCCTGGAGGCTCGGACCAAAAGCAATGTTCTCAATGACTGTGTACCAGGGAAATAACGCATGTTCTTGAAATACAACTCCTCTTTGCTTTGAAGGGCCTGTTATTTTACTATTATTAACTGTAATTGCTCCCTGATCCGGCTGCAAAAAACCTGAAACCAAGTTTAGCAATGTTGACTTCCCACACCCACTATGGCCTAAAATACATATAAATTCATGGGGCTCAACTTCAAAATCCACGTCATATAAAACTTGCTTTGCTTCCCGGTCTGAATAAAACGTTTTTGATACATTAGAAACTTTTAAACTCAATTTTTCCACTCCTTGAAATGTAAACTTTATTAACGCGTTTTGTTATTTAACTTCATTATAAATTTGTTATTTTCTTATTTCATTAGATATAACGTATAAAAGTGTTAAGTTGTTTAGATATGTTGCATAATAGTTTTTCCTAAACAACTGTTCCTGCCCAGTATGACAAGGTATTGCAACTTTTTATATGGGGTGTTGCAAGAGAAAAATCATGTCATATTTTGTGACATGATTTTTCTCTTGCTATTATTGTTTACAAAAAAAAACTGTTGAGAAACTATCTCAACAGCCTCCTTAATTGTGAATCACCCGCCTGAAAGAAACAAAACCCCGTACACAATTGAAATAACAATAACGATAGCAGGGTGAACCTTCCATTTCTCTAATAAAAAATAACTTCCGACAAGCAAAATAATAGTATGAAGGATACCGCCGCCTTCTACAGAACCAGCTAAAAATTGAATAGTTAATATTCCCAGTAAAACGGCAATGACCGGCCGCACATATTGCGTCAGTCTTTTTACTTTTGGTGAATCCTTATGTTTATATAGCAATCCAACCAAAGCAATCATCATGACCAGAGAAGGGGCAATGGTTGCAAATAAACCAACTCCTGCACCTAGCCAGCCTCCTACCTCATACCCAATGAATGCTGCCATTTTTGTAGCAATAGGACCTGGGAGGGCGTTACCGATGGCAAGAACCTCACTAAACTCCTGAACGGTCATCCACTCATACCGTTCCACTACCTCATATTGTATGAGCGGAATGGAGGCCGGACCGCCGCCGTAACCTAATATTCCCGGAAGGAAGAAGGCTATAAAAATTTCTACATATATCATTCTTCTTTTCCTCCTTCCCTGCCCTTAATCTTCTTCTCTAAAGGGTCTCGTTTAATCAGAGCAGCAATAATTAAAATGACAATAAGAATAGCTGGGTGGAAATCAAACACCCCAATGATAACTATCCCAATAAGCAACAGTAGTCCTGCGAACTTCCACCCTAAATCTGAGTGGGACTTAGTGACAAAGTTTTTAGTCAGTACAGCCATCATCACTGTCACTACCGGGAGAACACCATTTGTTAAGCCTGTTACCCAGGGAGCATCCTGAAAATTTGCAAGAGCCGCAAAAAAAGCAATCATCATTAATGCCGTAGGCATAACAATGGCAATCACTCCATTTATTGCTCCAATAACACCACCGACAGAAAAACCTATGTATCCAGCAAGCTTCGTTACTATCGGACCTGGAAGTGTATTTCCCAACGCTAATATATCACCAAATTCATCTTCAGACAGCCATTTGTAATGATCCACAACTTCTTTATAAACAAGTGGGATAGAAGCAGGTCCGCCCCCGTAGCCAAGGATCCCCACCCGGAAAAAAGCGAGGAATATCTTCATTTGTAGCAACTTTCTCACTCCCTTTTTCTTGATGTTCTTTTGTACTCATAGTAGCACATCGAACTTCACTTATGTAATTATTTATTCAACTTATTAAACAAAATGTATGATATATATTTATTTTAATTTCTTTTTGTTATTTCTATTGCTATACTATTTATACTATCTGTTATTGAAAATTGTGCTTTACTTCGTTCTGCTTCTCCACCTCAAGGAACGGCTTATCTCCACCATATTCAAGGTTTCTTCAGGAGCCCGGCCAGAGGCCAGCTCTAGCATAATCCTAGAAAAACCCTAGAAGAAGTACTATTACCTTGCAGAAATGTAGGTGAAAATTATGGAATTAGATTCGATTGATAAAAAAATATTAGAATGCCTGATTGAAAATGGACGTATGTCTTATGTCGATATTGGCAAGCGCTTAAATATATCAAGGGTTTCCGTGCGTGACCGTGTGCAGGTTTTACAGGAAAAAGGAGTGATTGAGAAGTTCAGTGTCGTCATTAATTCTGAGCTTGCCGGCAAAGCTGTTTCCGCTTTTTTTGAAGTAGACTGTGAGCCTTCCCACCTTGTATCGGTCGCCGAAGCTCTTGTTGAAAACCCGAGCGTAGCCAGCTGCTATCAAATGACAGGCCCAAGCACTCTCCATATGCATGTGTTAGTCGAAAACTTCACCCGGCTTGAACAATTTATTAATGAAGAATTATATGAATTAAACGGAATTACAAGGGTCGAGAGCCATATATTATTACGAAGATTTAAAAGCAGGACAGGACTCAAATTATAAAAACAAGGGATGTAGAGGAAAAATACCTACATCCCTTGTTTTTTTATTCATCCGTATTCCTTTGGATAATATTGTTGATATTGCTTAAAACTACAACTGATAATTCTGGCTGGCAGGAGAGGATGACAGTGAAAATTACTTCAGTAAGAAAAAAGCTGAAAAAACCAGAAAGCAGTCAACAGTCCTCTGATGAGACTAACAATTTGTCTACCTCTCTTGATAAAAATGTTCAAACTATAACTGAAGCTTTAGGATCAAGCGCTGATATCATTTTTAGGCACTTCACCTTTAAAAAAGGCTATCATGTGAAGGTTACGGTAATTTATACGGACGGGTTGATAAATGATAACACCGTCCAAAACAACATTTTAGATAATTTAATGGTGGAAACTAAGAAAACTTCTTCTGTTCCGCCTCATGTGGACCTGTTTGAATACTTACACCAATCTTTCCTAAGAAGCGGCGAGATTGAAATTGTTGAAAATTTTGACGACCTTTATAATAACGTTCTTTCAGGAAACACACTTATTCTCTTAGATCACTATGCTAAATGCATTGCTATTGATACTCGAGGCTGGCAGGAACGAGGGCTTGAAGAACCGACTACTGAAACAGTGATTAGAGGACCAAAAGAAGGTTTTAACGAAACGTTAGAAACAAACCTGGCGTTGATTCGGCGTCGCATTAAAGATCCTAATCTTTGGATAGAAAAAAAGATAATCGGAAAAAAATCTCAAACAGATGTGGCTATAGTGTATCTCAATAATGTGGCCAGTGAAAACGTTGTTCATGAAGTAAAAACGAGAATAAATGGAATTAACATTGACGCTATCATAGAAGGCGGACAGTTGGAGGAATTGATTCATGATGGCTTTTACACACCTTTCCCCACAATCTACAACACCGAAAGGCCCGATACTGCCGTTGCAGGCTTATTAGAAGGCAGGGTTGTTATTGTTGTAGATGGAACTCCTTTTGTTCTATTAGCGCCTGCTTTATTCACTCAATTTTTTCAATCGCCACAGGATTACTATTTTCAATTCGATATTTCTTCATTTTTACGAATCTTGCGCTATGTATCCTTTTTTCTATCCTTGTTAGTTCCGTCTGTTTACATAGCCTTAACGACCGTTCATCAGGAAATGCTCCCTACCCCGCTGTTAATCACACTGACTGCTCAACGAGAAGGGGTCCCCTTCCCAGCAGTAGTTGAAGCTTTTTTAATGGAATTAACCTTTGAAATATTAAGGGAAGCCGGAGTTAGAATGCCGAGAGCCGTAGGGTCAGCCATTTCCATTGTAGGGGCTCTTGTTATTGGACAGGCAGCTGTAGAAGCAGGATTTGTGTCTTCATCTATGGTAATCGTCGTAGCAATCACAGCAATAGCTAACTTTATCATGCCAAATTACAACATGTCGATCCCGGTAAGGCTATTACGGTTCGCTTTTATGATCATTGCTTCCATGCTGGGGCTGATTGGCATTCTCTTTGGGTTAATTGCTTTAACCATTCACTTATGTAAGCTTCGATCCTTTGGTGTTCCTTATATGGCTCCTTTAACTCCTTTACAGGGAGAAGAGCAAAAAGATACAATCCTCCGCCTGCCATGGTGGACATTAAAGAAACGTCCTGGCTTTATGTCGAAGAAGAATGTGTTAAGAAATGAAACACCAAAACCCCAGCCTGAATCACCTAGTAATTAGAAGCAATGAGGAGGCGTTGTAAATGGGGAGAAAAGGCTTCATGCTTTTGCTTTGTTGTCTCTTGCTAATCCCTTTGACGGGGTGCTGGAATACCAAAGAGCTTGATGAGTTATCTATCGCTTCAATGATAGCTATCGATAAAACAAACGAAAACACTTATGAAATCACAGCACAAATTATTAACCCCGCCCAAAACGTGGAGGAAGAGCGGACAGATCGGGCACCGGTAGCGACGCATAGAGTAACGGGTGCCTCTGTCTTTGAAGGGCTGCGTCGGTTAACTACTGATATTCCTCGAAAGCTTTATTTAGCGCATATCAGAGTCATCGTCATTAGTGAGAAGATTGCCGAGGAGGACTTTGCTGAAGTTTTGGACTTCTTATTCCGTGATCATCAAGTAAGGACTGATTTCTTTGTCGTTATCAGCAGAGACCAACAAGCAAAGGAAATATTAAAGGTGTTAACTCGAGTGGATGAAATTCCTGCAGAAAAGGTATTTTCCTCTATCACTTTTTCTGAAGAAAATTGGGCTCCCACCAAAGGAATGCAAATCGATGACATTGTGGAACAGCTGGTACTAGATGGGGATAACCCTGTAGTAACTGGTATAAGGGTTGTTGGCGATAAGGAGATAGGCGGTAGCAGAGAACATGTGGAAACCATTGAAACCCAGGCAGTGCTGAAGCTTCAAAACCTGGCTGCCTTTCGAGGGGAAACGCTTGCCGGCTGGATGACAGAGGATCAAAGCAAAGGTTATAACTATATCCGCGGCAATGTGCAAAGCACCTTAGGTGTGATTCCCTGTAAAGACGGCAGGCTTACCTTTGAAGTGATTCGTTCAGAAAGCAATATTGAGGCAAAGGTGATTAATGGCAAGCCTCAGATAGACGTCATCATTTCCACAGAGGGAAATATCGCTGAAGTAACTTGTGCCATTGATTTATCTAACCCTCAAACCATTGAGAAAATTGAAAAAGAGATAGCTGACGGCATTAAGACTATATCCATGGATTCGATTGCCCGGGCTCAAACTGATTTCAGAAGCGACATTTTTGGGTTTGGAGAACACATCCGCAGAGCTGATCCTGCCTACTGGAAAAGTGTAAAAAATGATTGGAACACTCATTTTGAAGATATAACTGTAAATGTGAACGTCGATTTCTCTATTCACCATACAGGTACATTGACTGAATCCTTTATTAATGAAAAGAAAAAATAATAATCTGGTGGTTTTATCCAAGAGGGAAGGAGAGGGAGGATGCAGAAAGCTCGAATTGGATTAATACAGCTGTTTTTTTTAATGGCCCTTTTTCAGTCCGGAAGCGCTGTCATCGTTGGAGTAGGCATTAATGCTAGACAGGATGCCTGGATTGCTATTCTTTTAGGAATGGCTGCAGGCATGCTTTTATTTTTAATTTATGCCTACTTGTTCTCTCAATATCCGGAGCTTCCCCTTTCCAAATATGCAGAAAAAATACTTGGAAGCTTTTTAGGGAAATTTGTAGGTTTTTTGTATGCTCTTTACTTTTGTTATATAGGGGCACGTGTCTTACGGGACTTTGCTGATTTAGTCATCATTGAGCTGATCCCGGAAACTCCAATGTTTGTTATCTCTTTACTGATGATTCTCGTCGTTATCTATGGATGCTATGCCGGCTTTGAAGTAATAGCCCGGTCCTCAGAAATATTCTTTCCGATCGTTTTTGTGATAGCGTTAGCTTTTGCCATCTTTGTTTTAGTAGGTGACTTACCAGACGTTAAGCACCTCCAGCCTGTCCTGGAAGATGGGTGGACAAATGTTTTTTCTGTAGTCTTCCCCTTGCTTATCACATTTCCTTTTGGGGAGTTAATCGCTTTTACTGCGCTTCTCCCTTATGTTAGTCAGTACAAGAACAACATTGTTATCAAGGTTGGCTTAGGAGCCATCCTGTTCACCGGTTTATTTCTCTCCCTGCTTATGAGTTTAATCATTGCCGTTATGACCCCTGAAATTACTCAATACTCAGCTTTTCCGTTACTTGATGTGGTGGAAAAAATAAACATCAGGGACTTCATTCAGCGCATCGACCCTGTTGCTGTCGTAATTTTACATGTCGGTGGTTTTTTTAAAATCGTAATTTTTGCTTACGCGGCTATTGTCAGCTTATCTACAGTCTTTAACACCGAAGAGAAAAAAGGATGGGTAACCTATACAGTAGCGGGCATGATTTATATACCATCATTAATCATTGCCGATAATACGATCGAACACTTTCAAGTAGGGCTTGAATGGGTCCCTTACTACCTGCATATTCCTTTTCAAATAATCATTCCCCTTTTGTTAGCTGTCATTGTTGTAATGAAGAACTTCTTCAGCAGAAAAAAAAGTAATCAATCAGCCAGCTCATAGCCCTTTCATTTAACAAAGAAACAAACCCGAAAAGATAGACTCTTCGGGCTTAAATAGTATATATTAGCTTACGGTTGTTTCTAAATCTTCCACAGGCTTTTCAAGGTATTTTGTATCCTTGCGCGCATTAAATCGATCTGCCTTTTCCACTTTCACGGCAATATTATAATCTGGCATGCCGGCAAACTTCTCATAGCGACCTTTCGGAAGGAGGAAGTTACCTTCTGGGAAATGAACACCCAGGTTTCCTCGCGCAATATCTGCAAACCTTGCACGCCCCTGGAATACACCAAACTGATTGTATGCGACAATACCCTCGCCTTCTTCTACGCTAAGCTCTTTGGCATCTTCTTTGTTTATGAGTACGTCATATCTTTCTGCCTGGTTAAATGGATCTGTTTCTTTATACACCATAGAGTTAAACTGCTTTCCTCGTCTCGTGGTGATATAAAAGTCTCCTGGTTTTTTATTTAAGTTTGGAATGTCTACAGTAATTAAGTTACCTTTTCCATCAGGTGTTGGACAAATTCCATCCTCACATAACCATGCGCCTCCCCATTGGAATACGTCGCCTTGTTTTTTCAGGTGCTGAATTCCATCATAGCTTGGGTTTGCCTTGGCAATCTCTTCACGTATTTGCTGAGCGTCTTTAAAATCAACCAAATGAGCGGTTTCCGGTTTCACGCGTTTGGCTAAGTCAACGTAAATTTTCCACTCCGCACGAGCTTCTTCAATTCTATTTTTATTCCCTTCGATTTCAGGCGAGAAATAAACCATTCTTTCTGTTGAGGTAGAGGTTCCTCCCCCCTCCTGCTCGTAACGTGTCTTTGCAGGAAGAACGATGACAGCTTCCTTCGCGTCTACAAGCGTGGAGGTATTTAATATAATATCCTGGTGAACCCTGATGTCCAGTTCAGATAATGCCTTTTCTACAAAATCAGGCTCTGGCATTGTCTCGAGGAAATTTCCACCAGATAAATAGTAAAGTTTTATTTTTCTTTCGTGATCCTCTGGAAGAACAATATTCTCAAGGGTAACACCAACAATATCTCCCTGCCATTTTGGAAGGTCAAAGCCCCACAGCTTTTCGACTCTCTCAATGTTATCTCCTTTAAAGTCGCCTCCCGGAAGAACGAATGGATCTGCTCCCATTTCACCGCTTCCTTGAACAGAGGAGTGTCCTCTAAATGGCATTAAGCCATTATACTTACGACCCAAGTATCCACGTAACAAGGCAAGGTTTGCCACTTGAGAGATGTTATCTGTAGCAAAAGAATGCATCGTTAAACCAAGTGCCCATGCGAACACTGCGTTTTTGCTGTTTGCAAGGAGCTCGGCCAGTTCAATAATTCTTTCTTTACTCACACCTGAAGACGTTATGATTTCTTCCCAGGACTGTTCTTCTACTTTACCTTTAAGCTCCTCATATCCATTCACGTGCTCATTTACAAACTCATGGTTAACCGCGGAACCGTGCTCGGTTTTTTCCATCTCAAACCAATGCTTCATAATGCCGTGCATGAAGGCGATATCTCCGCCTATATTCACTTGGTAAAAGTCGTCTGCTACTTTCGTGCCAAACAGAGCTGACTCTGTTACTGAAGGGACCCAGTACTCATCCATAGAAGGCTCCCGGTACGGGTTCACGACGATAATTTTCGTTCCTTTTTTCTTAGCTTCAAGCATGTATTTAGTAGAAACCGGTGAAGCATTTGAAGCCACGCTTCCCCAGAACAAAAGAACGTCTGTGCCGATCCAGTCTTGATAATTTGCTGTCGAAGCTCCTACCCCTACAGAGCGTTTTAATGCCGTTTTACTTGGTGAATGACAGATACGAGATGCATTGTCTATGTTATTGGTTCCTAAAAAGCGAGAAACCTTTGCTCCTACATAATAAGATTCATTGGTGATCCCTCTAGATGTTAAATAAAACGCGTATTGCTTTGGATCCAGCTTTTTCATCTTCGAAGCAACCATATCCATTGCTTCATCCCACTCAATTCGGGAGAATGTTCTTTCTCCTGGCCGGCGGATAAGAGGATAAGGGATACGCCCAAGCTTCCGCAGCTCAGTGCTTGAATACTTTCTTAATTCGTCTATGTCAGAATGAAGGATCTCTTCTTTGATGGCAGGCATCGTATTTAAACGGAGAACGTTAAATCTTGTGGTACACATATGAGGGCCTGTTAACGTTTGGTCATACAGACCAGATACTCCTAAGGCACAGCCGTCGCAGACGCCCTTTGTGATGATGTTTGCTGCATACCCTAGGTTATCTTTGTTCTCCCACATTGTTTTAAATGAATCACGGATATGTTTTGGTTTTACTTTTCCAAGTCCAAACGGCACAGGACTTACCCAGTGCTCCGGTGCTGGCTTTTTTGATTTCTTCATAGGGCCGTTATGCTTCGTATTCCCCATTGATAACACTCCTTTTGTCTTTCGGATCTTTAATGTCACTATATGTTTTCTTATAAAAAAACCACCGTACACTTTAGAAAACTAAAATGCTACGGTGGTTAAGTCTTTAACAGGAACGCTGCCAAGTGCCAAACCTCAATATTTAATTCGAAAATTTCTCTTCAAGATTTTCATCAAACACAAAGATTGACATTCCTTTGTCCTGTTCTATATCGATGTCAACAAACAGTTCAACAAACCTGCATCCCAGGAATTCCTCCATCTCACGTGGAGGGTTTTTGCGATACATATCCTTTACCATCTCTGTTCGTGCAGCCCGAAGCATTTGTTTTCCTTCATCGGCACTCGCAATAAACCTCTCGATTGGGGATAAATTCCCTTCCATTTCACATATTGCCCAGTTCTTGCAAAAGGTTGTACTAATTTTACTGGGCCCTTTACCCATATGCTTTTTCCGAAACGACCTGACTAAGTTACTAAATTCAGCCTCATATTTACCCATCATTCTCCAACCTTTTTACAGTTTATTATAGTAAAAGGGTAGATGTCTGACTGTCAATTGTCAACTTGCGAGCTTTTGCTCCTCGTTTTGCTGTCTCAGCTGTTTAATATCAACTCGAATCGCAAGAGAAACGATTAAAGCTAGAATAAACATTCCGCCAAAGATATACAGTGTAGCTGCGTAACTTTCAGTTGCCTCACGCACGTAGGAAGCAAGAAGGGGACCAACCAGTCCTGCACAAGCCCAGGCTGTTAAAATGTAACCATGAATCGCTCCAAGCTGCTTTGTTCCAAAGATGTCGCCAATATAAGCAGGAATTGAAGCGAAACCGCCGCCGTAGCAAGTCATAATTAAAAATAAGATAAGCTGGAAAGCCAAAGCATGGGTCACTGATGGAAGCATCATAAATGTTACAATCTGAATGGCAAAGAAAGCAGTATAGACATTCGGGCGTCCAAGATAATCTGAAATAGAGGCCCATCCTAATCGGCCTGCTCCGTTAAAGAAGCCCATGATACCAACCATCGTTGCAGCTGCTGCGGCAGATAGTCCCGCAATTTCCTGTGCCATAGGGGAGGCAATAGCAAGGATGGCAATCCCGCATGTTACATTGATGAAAAGCATGACCCATAAATACCAGAAACGTCTTGTTTTTACTGCTTCATTTGCAGTGAGCTGAGCAAGGTCTGGAGCTGCTTTCTTATTAGCATTCCCCACACCCTCCATGTAACCTTTTGGTGGTCTTTCAAGGTACAAAGCTGAGGCAAGCATAATGACAAAATAAGAAACACCCAGAATATAAAATGTGCTGGCTACACCGACTGAGTCAATTAACGTGGCCATGATCGGACTTGCAATCATGGCAGCAAAGCCAAAGCCCATAATTGCTAAGCCCGTTGCCAATCCCCTGCGGTCAGGGAACCATTTCACCAGTGTGGAAACTGGAGTAATATAGCCCACTCCAAGACCGATTCCTCCTAATACTCCGTATGTAAGATACAATAGCCCAATAGATTCTACAGTTACTGCAAATCCTGAACCAACAATTCCAATTCCAAAGAATGTCGCTGAAACAAGTCCTGAAGCCCTTGGACCATACTTCTCAACGAAGTGACCCATAAAAGCTGCAGACAGTCCTAAAAATGCAATCGCTATACTAAAGGTTAAAGAAATCGCACTTAAGCTCCATCCGTACTCTTCCGCTAAGGGATTGGTAAATACGCTCCATGCATACACTGAACCAATTGAAATATGAATTCCAACAGCTGCCAGCGCTATGAGCCAGCGATTTTTTGTTTTCCCCATTGTTCCCCACTCCTTCTCCAAATAAAAAACCGTTGCTATCACTTCCCAGGATTAAAAAATCCCAAAAAGAAACGCAACGGTTAGTTTCACGCAGGTTCGCTGCTCTGAAATACCAACAGTAATCGCTTTTTTATCCGTAATTGCAGCAATTAAAATCGATGACAGGGCCGCTATCTCGTATCTTAATTGTTACAATTTCTTGAATTCATATAAATAATACCGCCTTTTGAAAGCAGTTTCAATAGTTTTTCCGAAGAAAAGTTCAATTTTTATACACATTATTAAAAAGGGTGCCTGGCACCTGACAAGTTTGTAACATTTTTGTAATATAAAGGGGAAAAAGGATAAGGGTTGTGTCTTCCTGAAGAATCTGTTTATAGTGTAGCCAGGAGATATGGTTCCTTGTCAGGTGCCACATATGGTCTATATAAAGAGGTGAAATATTATGCCCCAGGAAATGAGCTTAAAGAGGTCTATCGTGAAATACCGGGACCAGGATTTTCATAATCTTGAGGATGACATTGTCACGGAGTTTCCCTTAACCATCCACGTCAATAATGAAGAGTTTGCTACCATGGTATGCACACCAGTTAATCTGGAAGAAATGGTGGCAGGTTTCTTAGCTTCTGAAGGAGTTATCAGGTTGAGGGATGATATAAACAAGCTTTCCATTGATGAAGAAAAAGGATTCGCGTATGTAGAGCTTCATCATCAAAATATCATGAACCAGCAAATGTATTCCAAACGCTTTATTGGCTCCTGTTGTGGAAAAAGCCGTCAATTTTATTTTCATAATGATGTAAAAACAGCGAAAACGTCTACAGTGGAGACAACGATCACAGCGGAGCAATGCATCAGCCTTATGAGGGAAATGCAGGAGAGCAGCCATGTATTCAAGGGGACAGGCGGAGTGCATAATGCAGCTATCTGTACTCAAGAAGAAATGATTGTAAGCCGTACTGATATCGGCAGGCACAATGCTCTTGATAAATTATACGGCCACTGCCTGCTAAATAAGATACCAGTTCGCGATAAGATTCTTGTTTTCAGCGGCCGAATTTCGTCAGAGGTATTAACAAAAGCAGCAAAAATAGGCGTTGGTATTGTTTTATCCAAGTCTGCTCCTACTGACCTGGCTATAAAACTGGCGGAAGACTTAAATATCACTGCAGTTGGATTTATCCGCGGCAGCTCGTTTAATGTGTATTCTCATCCATCCCGGATTGTTTTAAAATAGCATGTAAATAGTAAAAAGAAAGGTGATATTTATGGGTTCTTGTAATATCGATCATTCTGTTGAGGATGTTTTTAAAAAGCTTTCAGATCAAAAGGAGTTTCTTCCAGGTGAGTTGTACAAAGGGAGCAAGGATTTCCTTAACAGTCATCCTGATCAGCCTTCCCTCAACGAGCTCTTTCATTTATTGAAAAAATACGATTTGGCTTCAGAAGAAGAAAGACAGGAACGAGATGGCAAGCTTCGTTCCTTGCTAAGAGCATAACATGCAAAACCCCAAGCCTCCTTTAAGGTAAGGCTTGGGGTATTATTATCCTCCGCTTACTGGAGGTATAAATGCGATGGTATCTCCTTCTTGGACAACTTCATCGTCATAGGCATATTGCTCGTTAATTGCTGTCATTGTATTTTCCAGGGGCCCCACTGCGTATTCTTCTTGAAGCCACTCTTTTAAATGACTGACTGTTGATCCTGCTTTTTCCACCTCTACCTGGTCCTTGCCGATAACCTCCTGCAGTCTTGCAAATAAGAGGATCTTAATCATGATTTTCTCCTTTCTCAGGTGCGCCTTTCGGATATGGGGTCTGCTCAAGCTGATCCCCTACCCACTCTGTACCGTCCTCCCAATACTCCTTTTTCCAGATAGGTACTATTTGCTTGATTCTCTCCATAGCGTACTCATTTGCTTCATAAGCCGCTTTCCGATGGGGAGTGGAAACGGCAATCACCACTGCCACATCTGTGATTTCGAGCATCCCAACTCTATGAGTAATAGCAATGGTTGAACCGGGCCATTTTTCCTGAACCTCTTTCCCAATATCTTCAAGCGTCTTAACTGCCATCGATTCGTACGCTTGATATTTAAGCCGAAGGGTTCGTTTTCCATGGGTAAGCTCGCGCACTGTTCCAATAAAAGTAGCAATTGCTCCGCAGTCTCTCCGGACTACCTTATCGATGACTCCTTCTATGGAAAATGATTTGTCCGTCACTTCAAAAAGCTTGTCTGCCATGTTAATCCCTCATTGTATCTAGAATATATTTGATATATTGCTCTTGTGCTTCAATCGGGAAAGTCTTTACGTTCTCAATATCAACCGGTGTCCATACCACAGCACATAGAACGTTCGTTACGTTTTCAAGTAATGATAAATCTTCACTGTCTCTTATTAGGACAACTTTTGGATAATCTTCGGCTTTATACCCTTCAACCAGAATAACATCGGGCTGAAAATACTGGTACAGCTCAATAAGATTTTCAAGGGACCACTTCGAACGGACACCCTCCATCTGAAGAACTCCCTGACCTTCTACTACTGTAAAAGAAGCGCCGGCCAGACGGTGCCGCCGGCTGTCTTTTGATGTTATTTCAGTGTCAGGCTTTCCTCCATGACCGTGGTGCTTTATTGTAGCTATCTCCATTCCGTCAGCCGAAGCAGCTTCTATCAGCTTTTCGACCAGGGTTGTTTTTCCACTATTTTGGTAACCGACTATCTGTAAGACTGGACAATGTTGGTCCACGGCCATTCACTTCCCTGAAAATCTTCTAGAAGCAGAACGTCAACGATCATTCCCTGCTCATAACCTCTTGTACCACCAGGGAGAACAATTAGTGCATCTGCTGCAGCAAGCGAAGTAACAACACCCGATTTATCAAGCCCCGAAGGAAAAACAAGGAGCTTATTTTCCTCGTACTCTATCTTAGCTCTAATGAAGCGAGTAAATGGGTTAGGCTTTGGAAAGTCAGCCCCCAGTGCTGCTTTAGTTTTTCGTAAATGAGGCGCTCTGCGGTAAAAAGCGGTATGAAGAACTGGCCGCACAAATAATTCAAACCCTACGTAACAGGCTGAAGGGTTTCCAGAGAGACCATAAATAAATTTACCGTCTGTGTGGGCTACAGTGGTTACACTTCCAGGACGCATCGCTATTTTATTAAACAGCACTTCAGCCCCCAGAGCTTTAAAAATTTCAGGCACGTAATCATAATCGCCGACCGAAACTCCTCCGGTGGTAATTAACATATCCACTTTGGATAATGCTTCTTTCGTTACCTGCAAACATGCCTCAAAATCATCTTCAAACTTCCCAAAATATTCAGCTTGTCCTCCCGCTTTTTCAATTTGGGCGAGAACCATATAAGCGTTGCTGTTACGGATCTTCCCTGGAACCAGCTCTTCCTCCACTTCCAGAAGCTCACTTCCTGTGGCAATCACTCCCACAACAGGTTTTGCGGCAACAGGGACTTCTTTATAGCCAAAAGTGGCAAGCAAAGCTGATACTCCGGGATTAATATAGGAGCCTTTTTCAGCTAACACTGTTCCTTTTTTCGTATCTTCTCCTTGAAAAGAGATATTGTCACCCTTTTGAAAAGTACGTTTAATATCGATTAGAGGGTTGTCCTTCTCTCCATGTTCCTTCACAAGCTCCAGCATAACAACGGCATCACAGTCTTTCGGAAGCTGAGCCCCCGTCATAATGCGTACAGCTTGAAAAGGCTTCACCTTATCTTCAAATAAAGAACCTGCACCGATCTCACCGACAACTTCAAAAGTGACAGGATGATCACTGCTTGCATTTTTAGTATCTTCTGCACGAATGGCAAAACCATCGTAAGGAGAGCGGTCAAAAGAAGGCACATCATGGTCAGCAATTAAATCCTCTGCCAGATAGCGGCCATGGGCTTCCTCGATCGGAACCATCTCTTTTTTCCCTTTCTTGGCTAAGTCCATTACTTTGTTTACAGCATCTTCTACTGGTATGGGTTTCCTTTTTTCTACCACGGTCTTTCCCTCCTCTAACTAAAAAAGGGGCAGTGGCTACCCCCCGATATAAGACATTTCTATTTTCTTTCGGTTATTTACCGTATCTGCCGTCCGCTCTTCAGAATACTTATCAGTTCTCTTCTTCCAAATGTCAGTTAAATAATTACTGATTTCCCGATTACTGGCTCCGGAGCGAATATATTCTTTAAGATCATGGCCTTCTTCAGCAAAAAGACAAGTAAAGAGTTTTCCATCTGCTGAGATTCTGGCTCTTGTACAATTTCCACAAAAAGTATCTGAAACAGAAGAGATAAATCCTACTTCTGCTTTCGATCCTTTATATCTATATCTTGAAGCAACCTCGCCTAAATAATCCCTTTCTAAGATTTCTAAAGGCGCGATCGCAGAAACCTTCTCCATCAGCTCTTTTTTTGTAACCACTTGTGAAAAGTCCCAGCCATTTGTTGTGCCGACGTCCATGAATTCTATAAACCTAAGGGTTATACCCTTATCTTTACAATAGGAAGCTAGCTTTACTACTTCGCCATCGTTAACTCCCTTTTTTACCACCATGTTTACTTTTACGCGCAGCCCCGCAGCCAAAGCTGCATCAATGCCTTTTAAAACTGCTGATGGCTTTACTTTTCTTCCATTCATATGCTGAAATATTTCAGTGTCCAATGCATCAAGACTTACATTCACACGCATGAGGCCGGCTTCTTTCAGTGCAGGAGCCTGCTTTACTAAATGAACGCCGTTTGTTGTTAATGCTATATCTTCTATTCCTGAAATGGCTGACAACTTTTCAATCAGGACTGGAACGTTTTTGCGCAGCAAGGGTTCTCCTCCTGTCAGACGGAGCTTTTTCACACCAAGCTTCGTAAATTCCGTTGTTAGTCTGACAATTTCATCAAAGGAAAGAAGCTCTTCCTCAGGCAAGAAAGCATAGTCTTCTCCGAATATTTCTGCAGGCATACAATAGGAACAGCGAAAGTTACATTTATCCATTATAGAAATCCGCAAATCTTGCAGCGGACGATAGTACTGATCACTGACTTCTCTGGCTGCCACGCTTATCCCTCCTGCTTAATTAAAAGGATGAAAATCCTGCAATAAATGTTTGCTGCTTTATGAATTCTGTTAAAATCACATTAAGATTGGCAATCGTTACTAGCATTATTGACTTATTCTAACACAAAAAGAAAGGTGATTTCACAATATGCACCATTCTAATGGTGTAATCAATGAAATCAGTCTTCAGCTTGTGTGCTGAACATTACTTGCAACTTACAATATGAATAACAAACCAGACAATAGCGGTCAAGCTGTTCACCTTGTGATCCATATAACAAATCATCATTTCATTGAGTATCAAATAATAAATCAGAATCTGCAGGCCAAGCAATCCTCCTTCACGATGCCGCCTGAAGATTAACAAGAACATGTGGCCTTTTTGATCGATCTTAACCGTAAATTACATGGGGAATGGAAAAGGTAATACTTCCTCCTCATTTTGCCGAGGAGCTGGTGAAAGAATGAATATAGCAGGTGTAGTACTTGCAGGTGGAAAGTCTTCCCGTTACGGAAGACCCAAGATGTTTGAAATTTATAATGGAAAGGCATTCTATGAGCATAGTGTGGAAGCTTTTTCAGAAGCGGGCATTTGCGATGTGTTTATTTTAAGTAATGAAAGCCTTGCCCCAGCTTTTCAGACGGAAAAGGCCGGAATACTGATTGAAAAAGAAATGCATAAAGGCCCTCTCTATGCCCTTTATCATGTCCTGGACGAACAGCTTCCTGGTTATGACTGGGTTTTTCTCTTGGCAGCAGATGTACCTTTTGTTTCGCCAGCTTTTGTAAAAAGGATGAAAAATCACATCGTGGAACCCTCTCCTATTCAGGCCTGCATCCCTATATCAGGAGAGAAATTCCAGCCGTTGCACGGGATTTATCACCGCAGCTGCTTGCCTGCATTAAAAGAAATTATTAATAGGAACAGAAGCTTAAGCATGAAAGAGCTTTTTCAGGAAATCAATGTTCACTATGTCAATTTTGCACCTGAAGAAAAAGCTTTTATAAACATCAACCGGCCAGAGGATTGGGAAAATAACAAAGAGGGGAAGTGACATTTGTCCTTTCCCTCTTTGTTACTCTGCCTTTAAGGCTACTGCTCGTACTGGTGACCCATCCAAGCCTGGAAAGGATAGCGGCAAAGCCATGACAAATGGATTTTCAAAATCTATCAAGTGAAAGTTCGCAAAGTTTTCCCCGATAATTCCATTGACCTCAGTAATTAACTCATGGCCCTTAAAAGAAGATCCATCCGGGACATCAATGTTAAGCGCATCTATGAAAAATACCCGCACACCTTTTTCAAGCATAAACACCACTGCTTCTTCACTTATATACGGATGTCTGTAGTACTTCTCATCTTCTCTGTATTTATCCCATCCAGTATAGATCAAGGCAATCTTGTCAGGAGCCAGCCTGGCTGAATAAGGGAGAATGTCGTTTAAGGTAATAGACTCTCCTTCCCCTTTACCTGTAACATCCAGTACCACTCTTTCCCCTGCAAAAGTAGAAAGGGGAATTTCATCAAGCTTCTTTCCTTCCTTGCGAAAATGGTAAGGCGCATCAATGTGGGTTCCAGTATGACTTCCCATATGCAGGTGACTGACGTTATAGCCTTCTCCTTCAATGGTTGCTGATGGAGTTACTTCCGGTTTGGGATCGCCAGGGTAAATAGGCGTTTGTGTCGTTACAGGCATGGAAAGATCAATAATGGTTGTATACTTCAAATTTATTTCCCCCTTTCTTCCAAGCTTATAAGGCTTCCGCCGTTTCCTCAACTGTAAAATTCAAGATTCTCACTTTACAATCATAACCGGGCAAGAAACTCTTTTGGCAACCTTATGGCTTACACTTCCAAGAACCAGGCTTTGCAGATTATTCAGTCCACGGCTTCCTATTACCAGGCAGTCATAGGATTTGTTGTTTGCATGTTTTATAATGGCGGGCCCCGGTTCTCCGTGTAAAAAGACAATATTATAGGATGTCTTTTCTTCTTTCAGCACAAGCTCTACTCTCTTCAACTTTTCTCTTCTTTTTTTTTCGAGGACATATTGGTAAGAATGATTCAGGTTGTCTGCTTTCGACGTTTCCCCGTCAACTACATAAACTACATCAACTTTCCCTCCACTTGCTTTTGCTAGCTGTGCTGCCTGCTTTCCTGCCCGGAAAGCATGGTCTGACCCGTCTGCCGCTAATAAAATATGTTTGTACACTAATGCTTTCACCTTCCTTAAATTTATAACTTACTATTAGCTTATGTCTGGAAAGATGTTAAACATCTCAAGATCTTCATTTATAAAACACTATAAGAATAACCACCTTTTTATGTTTATAGTACTTTGGCACAGTTAGGTCCAAAGATCTGACAATAAACAGGTGCACATGGCCTTATTAACTGGTAAAATTATCATATAAATAGGTACATAAATCTAATTCTTGTGAGATAAGCAGGCTTTTTTTGGTCTGCAGAGGGGTGAAAAGGTTGTTGCTTAAAAAGAGAAAGAGTAAAGAAGATACAGCTTTGTTTCGTTTGGAAGAAAATGAGGGGGAAATTGTTCTTTGGAGTGAAAACAGAGAGGTTAGCAGGCAACTATCCATGATTGATTTACAAGAGGAAGATCTCCTGGTTCTGCAGAAGCTGCGTCCTCTTGTGAAGGAAAATATTGAAAAAATTGTGGCTCAGTTCTACAAAAACTTAGAGAAGGAAAGCTCTCTTACTAAAATTATCAATGACAACAGCTCGATAGACCGGTTAAGCCAAACCCTTACGATTCATATAGAGGAGATGTTTACCGGTGTGATTGATCAAGCTTTCTTTGACAAGAGAAGTAAAATTGCTCAAGTTCATTTGCATATTGGCCTTCAGCCAAAGTGGTACATGTGTGCTTTTCAAGACTTATTATTATCATTGATTTCCCTGTTTGATGAAACCATAGAGAACAGAGAAGATTATAATAAAGCAATCAAAGCCACGACAAAAATACTCAATATTGAACAGCAGCTCGTTTTGGATGCTTATCAGAAACAGCACGATGAAATAAGAGATGAACAAGAAAAAGCGAAAATCCATCTTCGTGAGGAAATTAGGAAAATGACGGAGTCACTGGCTGCTGTTTCAGAAGAAACGACGGCCTCTCTTGAAGAAATTCTTTCAAAATCACAGTATATTTCCAAGCTATCAGTGAGCGGGGCGAAAGCTGCAGCGATCGTGGAAGAAAAATCAGTATCCGGGAAAGATGATTTAACAGTTCACCAGGAATCTATGATTAAAATTGATGACAGTATGACTAGGATCATTGAGGAGATCAACCAACTGAAAGCTGTATCCAAACAAATTGGAAGTATAGTAAGCATGGTTACTCAAATAGCAGATCATACAAATGTCTTAGCATTAAATGCCTCTATAGAGTCTGCGAGAGCAGGTGAACACGGAAAAGGCTTTGCTGTCGTAGCAAAGGAAGTAAGAAAGCTGGCTAATGAAACAAAAACAAAAGCTTCCAGTGTTGACGACTTAATTGTTAAAACCGAGGCTCAAATTGATAATGTTTCTACGTTTGTTACGGAAGTAAATAGCCTTATTGCCAACAGTTCAAGCAAAATGAGAGATATTAATACCCTCTTTGGAGAGTTTGTTTTCGAAATGAAGCATAGTAAAGAACAGAGTCATCTTATTGAAAAAGAACTTCATTCTTTCCTTCAGGGAATAGATGAAGTGGGGAAAGCGATAAACCATCTGTCTTTGTCCGCTGAAGAATTGTCTTATTTAACAAGCAAACAACAGGAATAATTACCAAGAGTCTGGGACAAAACTCCGCTAAATAGAAGGACCCTCACCGTCGGTGAGGGCTTTTGCTATAGGAAGTATTTTAAACAGTTTATTGTTCAAAAATACACTCGCTTGCACCTAAAGGCACAAGTGCGACATCCGTTCAAGCATCATTTCATTCGCTTTCACGGTGTCTTCTTTGCCGCGGGCAAGGCTTCAGCTAGCCGTGGAAAATCGCCCCGGCGGATCTTCAGCTCTTGCTTTTCCCGCAGGCGTCTCGTTATGTTTGAACCACCGACGTATATGTACACAAAAATGATACCTTCTGATAAAGTTAAATCACCACAAAATAACAGAATCGGAGGTATCCTTATGTTTAAAGATTATAACATGAATCAAGTTGTTTTGCCGATGGACCTTTCTTATAAACTCTTTTTTGGACACAAATGAGGAAGATTTTTTCTCTTTGCCATCTTATATCGTGGCTGATGCGAGTTATGGAAGTGAACAGAATTATGAAGACGTGTTTAACAATCGTCAGCGAACCCCACTCATCACATACGGCATGTATTGCAAAGAGAAGAAAAAAGCATATAAGAACCAACCCATTCAACGTAAGTAACTGGATTTTTGACCAGGAGACCGATTCTTTTACCTGTCCGAATGATAAGAAACTGAGCTTTACGTATTGGTCGACAAGAACAGATAAATCAGGATTTGAACGTAAGTTTAAGGTTTATGAAAGTAAAGATTGTTTGGAATGTCCACTTCGTTCTCAGTGCACGAAAGCCAAGGAAGGAAGTAACCGCAAGGTTTATTATAATGAGAAGTGGGAAAATCAAAAAGCCTATATTCAAGAACTGCTTTCAGACGAAGAAACCGGCGAGATCTACGGGAAGCGTAAGGTCGACGTGGAGCCAACCTTCGGATTTCTGAAGGCTAATTTGCGTTTCACCCGAATGTCGGTGAGAGGAAAAAAACAGGTGAAAAACGAAATTGGATTTGCATTACTGGCGGTGAACTTGAGAAAGTACACCGCCCATAAGCCCCATCATTCCAATTCTGATCAACAAAAAGGTGCCAGCTATCGAAAATCGATAACTGACAACCTTTTATTTCTTTTCAGAGACTGTTTTGTCCCAGCCTCTTTCTTCTTCCCTATTCCACGTTTTCAATTCTTTCTATATAATCCCCATATTGGTCTGCGTATTTCTCATACACCGGCTCTACCAGCTCTCTAAACTCCTCAATATTAATATCTTCCATAGGAATAATTTCGACACCGTTTTCCACTAAGTTATTGTGCTGCTCTTCTTCGAGTTCCTGAGATATTTCACGTTGCACTTGGGCATATTCTTTTCCAAGTTCTATAATAGTTTCTCTTATATCTTCCGGAAGCTCCTCATATAACTCATCATTAATAATTAATGTAGCCGAAGCATAATATAATCCCGATTCCGTAAAATATGGCAGCTGTTCATAGGTATTTGTACTCCAAATCACGCCATACGACTGGTCTGTTCCGTCAATTACTCCTTGCTGAAGGCCGCCGTACACTTCAGGGAAAGCCATTGGAGTAGGATGAGTGCCTAAACTCTCATACGTTTCGATTAAAATATCACTTTCAATTGTTCTCATATTTAACCCGTTTAAATCTTCAGGCTCTGTAATAGGTCTTTTGTTATTGGCAAAATGACGCTGGCCATTTTCCCAGAAAGCAATCCCTTTAAATCCGGCACTATTCATACCATCAAGTATTTCTTGTCCAATTTCTCCATCCAATGTTTTGTAGGCATGATCTAAGTCCCTGAATAAAAACGGAAACTCCAAAGCTGTCACTTCTGGAACAAAATTACTAATTACCCCGGTAGTGACAAGGCTCATATCAATATTCCCTATTTGTACACCCTCAGCCAGCTCTCTTTCCCCTCCTAAAGAGCCATCACCAAAGATTTCAAATTCTACTCTTCCATCTGTAGCTTCTTCTACAGCTTCAGCATAAGCTTCGAAACCTAGTGCATATGCCTCTCCCTCAGGGGCAATATGCCCTACCTTAATAGTAATTACATCTGATTCCTGGTCTGTTCCTTCATTCTGTGCATCTGCCGCTGAGTTGCTATCATCTCCACAAGCTGACAAAAGCAGAGCCGCTGCAGCCATTGAAGATAAGGATATACCCTTATTAAGTTTCACCGTAATCTCTCCCTTAATTTTTAAAATTTTCCCTTTTTTATATACAATTATTTTAGCGCTTAAAAGCGACAAAGTAAAGAAGTGTTTTTTTACTAACTAGATTTATTAGAAGTACTGAAAAAATAAAAAACCGATTGGCTTTTTAAGAGCAAACGGTTTTTTATAAATTATAGAGTAACGAACCGGGAGCGATAAGGGAACGCCATGTTCTGTTTCTTATTATCAGTGGGCGATATTCTTTCATTCAGATAGAATCAAGGGCTTCTTCAAGATCCTCCCAAATATCTTCCCAGGCTTCAAGACCGATAGACAAACGCAAAAGTCTTGCTGATATAGCCATTTCTTTTCTTTCCTCCTCAGGCACCACTGCATGTGTCATGGAAGCCGGATGCTGAATTAACGTTTCTGCATCCCCAAGGCTGACTGCTATCCGTACCATCTTTAATTGATCTACCATTTTCTTAATATCTTCAAGTGTTCCTTTTACTTCAAAAGAAATGAGGCCTCCTCCCTTCTTCATTTGCTTCTGCATAATAGAGTAATCAGGGTGATCCTGGTCACCAGGGAAATATACTCTTTGAATTTTAGAATGCTTTTTTAGCTCTGTGGCAATTTTTTCTGCATTCTCACAATGTCTATCCATTCTTACTGCCAAAGTTTTGAGTCCTCGCAGGAGCAGCCATGCATCAAATGGTGAAAGGACTCCTCCGATATCCTTTTGTGCTGTTTTCTTTAAATAGGTAACGATCTCTTCATTCCCGGCAAGAAGACCTGCTATGACATCTCCATGTCCTCCAATAAACTTAGTCGCACTATGAATAACAATGTCACAGCCTTTTTTTAACGGTTGCTGCAAATAGGGGGTGGAAAACGTATTATCTACAATTACTTTTATTCCTCTTTCTTTAGCTATAGAGGCCACTTTCTCCAAATCTATTAATCTCATTGTAGGGTTAATCGGTGTTTCTATATAAATACATGTTGTGTTGCTTCTGATATTAGATATTATTTCTTCAGGCGTATCTAAGGAGGAAAAAGTGTGGTCGATATTGTATTTTTCTTTTAACAGCTGAAGAAGTCCGAAGGTACAGCCGTATACTCCTTTTGAGCACAAGATATGATCTTCTTTCTTTGTGAAACCTATTAAAGCAGCCGATACTGCTGCCATACCCGAACTAAACGCCAGTGCTTTCTCGCCTCCCTCAAGCTCAGCGACTCGCTTTTCCAGTGCATCTACCGTGGGATTAGATATCCGTGAATATATGAACCCTTCTTCTTCACCGGAAAATCTATTTGCACCTTCGTCCAATGAAGAAAAAGTAAACGTAGAGGTTTGATAGATAGGCGGAGTCAAGCTGTCAAAATGCTCATTCGGTTCGTACCCGCCATGTATAGCTTTTGTTTCAAAACGACTCGTTTTCTTTTTCATCAAATCCCCCCTTGACCTTTACTATAAGCATACACAACAACTTTTCTTTTTGTAAGCGCTTTCTAACATTATATTGTTTTCTCCTCTTAGTAATACTCATATAACATAGAATCCTTTTTATGTAGGCTCTGTCAAAGCTAATATTGATTTTCATAAACCATTTGATTATAGTAACCACAAAATGTAATCAAGCCTTTATTAAAAAAAGCCTCATCGATTTCTCGATGAGGCTCTTCTCACTATTTCCATACGTCATTTGCGATGCTGATCACATGTCGAACCTTGGCCCATTGTTCTTCTTCGGTAAGAAGATTCCCTTCTTCTGTGGAGGCAAAACCACATTGAGGGCTTAAGCATAACTGCTCTTTTCTTAGATATTCTCCTGCTTCTTCAATTCTGTTCTGAATTAGATCTGGATCCTCTAGCTCTGGAAATTTAGATGTGATCAGACCAAGGACAACATAAAAATCTTCGCGCTCTACATGGCTTAACGGTTCAAAGCCTCCGGAACGTTCATCATCAAATTCAAGAAATAAAGCATCTACGTTTAATTTCTTGAACATAATTTCGGAAACCGCATCATAACTGCCGCTTGATGCATACGTGGACTTATAGTTCCCTCTGCAAACGTGCATTGTTATTGTCATATCATTTGGTTTGTCTGCGATCGCCTCATTTACAGTGTCAACGAATAATTCAAGGGTTTCTTGTGGGTCAAGACCTCTGGCCTGAAGCAGTCCCCCCGACAGAACCAGGTCCTTGTCCTTCTCGGCCTCCAGGAATAATGACCAAGTAGTATCATCAAATTGCAGGTGGCGGCAGCCTGAGTCATATAAAGCACTGATTGCGTCTTTGTATACTTTAACTAGATCAGCAAAGAGTTCAGATTCTGAAGAATAGAATTTTTTTTCTTCATCCGTTACTGTCCTGAAAATAAACATGCTAGGACTCGGTATTGTGATTCTTGCTTCATGGTCTCCCTTAATACTGTGAAGGAATTTGTATTCCTTCACCACAGGATGATCGCCAAAAGACAGCTTGCCCGTCACCTTAGCACCTTCTGCCTTTGTTTCCGTTCCTCCGCTGAAGATAAGGCCTTTATCCAACGTGACAAATTCCATTCCTTCTACTTCTTTCATGAAATCCAAATGGAACCATGCACGTCTGAATTCCCCATCTGTTACAGCTTTTAAGCCAGCTTCTTTTTGTTTATCTACCAGTCGTTTTATTTCTTCATTCTCCATTTCCCACAGTTCCTCAGCTGTGATTTCCCCTCTGTTCCTCTGCAGGCGGTCTTTTTTTAATCGTTCCGGTCTTAAGAAACTGCCTACATGATCTGCTCTAAATGGTCCTTTTACTGTATCACTCATTTTATTCTCTCCTCTTCTATTTTTGAGTTTCTCACTAGTAAGACTGTCAGCGTCACGACACAGACAACTGATAGAGGATAGTACCCTATTCTAATTAACAACACAAAAAAGCAAACAAACCACAGCGGCCTGAATGCTTCTATCAAACTATGTAGCATAAGGAATGAACCTTAATACAATTAATTCAGCAAACACCCCTCCCTATTTCCCGTAGGTCCATGTGTAATCATACAGGCAGGTCTCCTGACTTATCTTCATTGTTTCCTGCTCCTTCCCGCTTTCCAGCAGTGGATCTTTGCAGGTTACTCAGATTTACAGTGGCGGGAACCGTGCCGGACTTTCACCGGCTTCCCTTTTAAGCTGTAATGTATAAAACCAACTTACAACACCTGTTTAATATTATTTAATTATACTTCTGAGTATATAGCTGATTCCTTCCCTTTGTCCATGCTTTTAGTAAAATTTTCTATTATGTCAGCATATCCTCAATACTCTTGTTCTTGTTCTGTTAATACTTTTTTTATTTCTTCTATTTTCGCCATAGCTGTCTCATACCCTAAATCAATACAATGACTAGCCTTCCGAAAGTCAAAAGCCCCGATAGCTCCTACCTCCGGATAGAGATTATAATCGGCTTCCTTATGCTCTGCTTCCATTTGGGTTTTCAATGAAAGGTTGATGACGTTATTGATGACTTTGACGATGCTTGCTGAACCAGACTTTGCATTGATAATAGGTGTAATAGGATCTACAGAAATAACGCGTTCTGCTCCCAATGCCCTGCATATTCTAACAGGACAATTTGAGGTAACGCCACCATCAATCAACATTCTTTCTCCATAATGATACGGTTTAAAGAGTACTGGAATCGCAAAGCTAGCCCTTACGGCATCTGCTATTGAAGTATTGTTCACATATTCATAATCTCCCACAGAATTTGAAGAAAAAACAACGCTTGTCCCCCGCCCGTAATCAGTTGCTACGATTCCGCATGGTATTTTCAAGGAAGACAGAGGTTCATCCCCTGTGTGTTGTACCATAATATTTCGTAAACGTTCCCCTTTCAATATCCCTTCTACTCGGGGCCGAATAAATAAGGCTCTATAGAAAAGAGATCTCCAGTCAAAATCAAGCAAACGCCTGTTTAACGAAGGAACAATCCTTTTTAAAGTCTCTGCTTTATGGCCATAGGCGTATAACGCCGCTACCATAGCTCCAGAACTTGATCCGGTTACGTGTGAAACCTTAATTCCAGCTTCTTCAAAAGCGAGCAGCACTCCTACAGCTGCCGACCCCGGTATTCCTCCTCCGGCAAATGCTAACCCGGTTTCCATACATGCACACTCCTGTAATCATGAAATAAATTCTTTGATGCGCAGGTTCAATTCAACACTTCTTTTTAAAGGAATCTCATGTCCGCATTTTTTTATAAAAATCAATGTACTGTCCGGCAAAAAACCTTTCATGGGCAAAGCATACTTACCAGTAATTCTGTCCTTTTCCCCGTATACAAGTAAAACAGGTACTTTAATAGAAGGAAGACGTTTTGTACAATCATAATGCAAAAAGGCGTGATAAAACTGTGAGGCATCCAGCCCGTTTGTTGGTAAAGATGCTTTAAGCAAACTCAAAAACCTTTGCCAGTCATTTGTATTGATGATGGCTCCAAAAAAGGCAAGGAACAACGCGGGTTTATCTATAAGCGATAACCGAACTCCATTCTTCACAATAAAATAAAGAAGGCCATCCACCACCTTAGGGACAGGGCCGAGTTGAATCAGGCCTTTGACAGCCCCAGGGTACTTAAACGTAAATTCAAAGGCAATAGAGCAGCCTGCTGAATAACCGCAAAGCCATGCTTTTTCAATACCAAGCCTGCCCAAAAGTTCTTTCAGGTCATTTGCTATATCTGAAAAATCCCATGGATCTGGGGAGGAGGCTGTTCTCCCGTGTCCTCGTATATCCATTGAAATGACATGATAGTCTGAAGATAATTCCTCCAATTCAGGACGGTAAACATCGCTGGGATGCACGGGGCAATGAATAAAAACAATGGCTTCCCCTTTACCTTTTGATTCATAATATGTTTTTAATCCATTTATCTTCATAAATGGCATAGCTCCTGTCCTCCATAATTAATGTATGATCCTATTTTCACTGTTACCCGCTCTGTTCCTCTGGTAGTCACTGTTAGATTGTGACAAAATATAAAATTCATACAATAATCTCCCCCTTGCCATTTATGCCAATGAGTTCTACTAACTGCCAGGGAGACATGATAAGCTGTATGTACAGAAAAAACTCTGAAAGAAAGGCGGTTTGCTTTATGAATGGCACTCAGCGCAGCAGTTTGTACCCGGGTTTAAAAGTAGAGATTGTATTAAAAAAAGATCAGCGAAGCGGCAAGCTGACTCAAGGAATTGTAAAAGACCTATTAACAAAATCAGCAACTCATCCTCACGGTATTAAAGTCAGACTCGAAGATGGCCAGGTAGGACGAGTGAAAAATATAATTGATTAGGTTTTACACCTAACGTTAACTATCAAAAAAAGCACCGCCTGGGTGCTTTTTACACTTTCTCTTATTTATATTTCGATTATTTTCTACTGAAATTTTAACTGGCTTTTATCATTTATTTAAAATAAGTACTGTTTTAATCTTCTTGGACAATTAACACGTCACATGAGCAATGGCGGGCAATGCTTTCTGAAACCCTTACATATTTCTCATTAGATTCCTTTCCCACTATCACTAGATCACTACCAAATTCCAGCGAGCGTTCCTTAGATATTTTCACGACAGGAGATCCAAAATTAAGGGTGGTCTCCACATCTTTCAGTCCCGCGGATCTAGCTTCTCTTTCACAGATACCAAGGAGAACATTCCCGTGCCTTTCAGACAACTTCATAAAAGCGGGGTCTTCTTGCTGCTTTTCGGGAAACGCACTGTAATCAATTACATGAGAAATAATCAGCTTACTGTCATTTTCTTTTGCCATTTCTATCGCTCTTTGTAATGCAAGCATAGCTTCCTTTGTCCCATCTACTGCTACCAGAATAGAGGAATATATAGAATTCACCGCTTTACTCCCTCCAACAATTAAGATTACCATTCAAAAAAGAACTTAAAAAACATAGCAGAGCTTGTATAAAGAATTACTCCAAACGCAAAGGTTGGATAATGAGCCTCACGGTGTTTGGGGAGCTCATTACTTAAAACATTAAGAATCATTGCCCCTGAGATAAATGCAAAAATAATAGCTTCTAGTAAATAAGAGATAGACAGCCAAATCCCCATTATCCAGCCTATCATTACCCCTGAAGCCATAATATATCTGCCCACAGCGACATATTGGGTTGGATAATACCTCCAAATATCGTGAGCTACAACCAGAAAATGAAGCCCTAGAGCAGAGGCATAAAACATAGCCTGCACACCGCTTACTTCAGTAGAAACAAGAGTATAAGAAACCAATATGTTATAAAGGGCAAAGAAGGATACCTGCACCCAAAAGTTTGAGGTGCTTGATGCACTTTGTACTTTACTAAAATTCCCCTCAGAGTATTTCTGTACCCCGTAAAAAACGAGTAAACCTACTAAGCATACAAAATATAGTTCAGTTTGAGTGGCTAAACGCCCATATTCTTCTTTGATGGCATGCTGGTGGTCGTGAAGATATGGCAATACATAAATAAATACATAAGAAGCTGCTAACCCGCCAACAAAAGAAATCCACTTTTCACGTCTCAGCTTGTTTGAAGGCACCAATTTATATGCGAATAGATAAATAAAGGAATAAAACACTCCAATCATAATAATACCAAAGGTCATAAATACAGCCCCTTACATTTACACCAAAAACATCCCCCCATACTTTGAAACCACCTGTAAATAAAAATGCGTAAATAAAGAAACTTTAGAGAAGTAAGCAGGACGATGGAAGGCTTTTTTTATAATTAGGCTGATTATAATAAATTGACAAGGGAGGAGCCGTGAGGTACATCACAGTTTATCTCTAATCACCTCTTGTTGACATAGTCTTGACCTACCTTTTATTTTCACACGATAAGGATGTGGCTACCTATGTAAAAAATAAATTGATCTTTACATACTTTCCACTGTTCAGCTTTGCACGGAGGAATTAAAAAATCAAACAAATAAAGACCCGCACACTTTGAAAAAAGTGTGCGAATCTCACCCCAAACAATCAACTAAGGAAGTTGATTATATATTTTCGTTTTCTTTGCTAGTGGATTGATTATTAGTTATTGTTTTAGCTGCTTTTATTTTTTAACATGTGAGGAGGACCTTGGTCGCACCACCCGTGATTTCCGTTACTCTAGTGTTATTCACTTCCCCTTTCAATGCTATTTGCACTGTTGAATTTAGACTGAACGGTGGTTAATAATCACATGAATATACATAGATTGGTGGAATCCTAATCATTTCTTTTAATTATATTTAGTTAGTGCTGTTCCATTACTTTTATTTTCTTTTGTGTTTCTTCTATCTCAGCATCTGCCACTCCTTTCGCCTGCTCTCTCTGTAGTACCACTCTTAAGGTCTGAAATAATATTTTAATATCAAGAATTAAAGATAAATTCCTTACATACAAAAGGTCGAATCTGAGTTTATCTTCAACAGTCGTTGTATAATTAGCCAATACTTGAGCAACACCTGTAATACCTGGTTTAACGGCAAACCTATGCTCATACTCAGGTATATCTTTCTTAAATTTTTTTATAAAAAAGTCTCTTTCAGGTCTGGGACCTACTAAACTCATGTCACCCTTCACAACATTAAACAGCTGAGGTAGCTCATCCAGTCGCAAAGCCCTCATTATTCTTCCAAGCTTAGTGATCCGTGGATCATGTTCGGAAGCGAGAACTGGACCCGTTAGTTTCTCGGCATCCTGAACCATACTTCTAAATTTATAAGTAATGTATGGTTTTTCATGAAGCCCTATTCTTTCCTGCTTAAAAATAGCTGGGCCTCTTGAAGTAAGAGGAATTAAGACAAACAAGGCAATAATAATTGGACTAGCTGCAATTATTATTAGGATGGAAAATACAAAATCAATTAGGCGTTTCACCTGTAAGGTTCCTTTATTTGCAACCATTGGTTTTAAAGAATATACAAGCATGTCATCGATTTGTTCTGGCTTCAACTCAGTCAACAACAAATTATAAAAGGTAGGTACAACCATAATTTCTTTTCCGTTACTGCTGATTAACTGAACCATTTCCGCTTTCTTATCTTCAGTAATACTTGGGCTTATCAATACTGCATCTACTACACTCAAATCACTCTTTGTTAAATTTTTGTTTTTTACGTTCGTATATCCATGCACTTGAAACCAGCCTGGTTGATGCTTAAGTATTTTCTTTGCCAGGCCTGCGTCCTCTCCTTTGTCTTCCCCTATTATCAAAACTTTTTTTAAGCCATGATTCTTTTTTTGTATGGACCATAAAGGGATATGCATGCCGCCAATAAAAAATAGTTGAAAGGCAAAGACCAGTAACACCAATCCAGAGGACAGGGGAACTTCAGAAAACCAAGATATCCCTAAATTAATTAAACACACAGTCGAAAGCGCCAATACAATTGAATAAACAAGGTTTTTGATACTTTTTCTTTTCCAGCTTGAATATAAATCAAATAAATTAAAGCTTACAATTGCTACTAACGATGTAATTAGAATAAGTTGATGGTTTATTAAAAGATCATTTGTTGAAGAGAGGGCTTCATAAACCCCGTAGGCTGCAAAAAAACCGACATATAACAGTACCAAATGCAATAATATTAAAAACAATTTACCGAGGCGAATATTGGACTCTATGTTCATGCTTTTTCCTCCTCTCTTACCCACAAACTACAACAATTCTTTTTTTGTAAAGGAGAGTACCTTTATTAGACATGGGCCTCCCTCTCTTTCATCATCATTTCCTTTTGTGTTTTATGAAGATCAATATACTGGGAAAGGGTATCATTGACCATTGCATCCAATGAGAATTCCTTTTCTACCTTGGCCCTTGCGTTAATTATAACGTGTCTGCGGATGCTTTCATCATTTGTTAGAATCTCGATTTGTTCAGCAAATTGGTTTTTATCATGCTGAGAGATTAGTATACCCGTCGACTTGTCTATCACAGCTTCTCCTACCCCTCCTCTATCAATGGAAATAATCGGGGTCCCTACTGCCATAGCTTCTAAGATCACCATTGGGAATACTTCTCTATGAGAGGTTAACAGCAAAATATCAATGCTTTTTAGAAATTCCTCTGGTTTGTTAACGGCTCCAACCATCTTTACATTTTCTTGTAAATTCAATTGGTTAATTTTCGTTTCTAACTGCTCAAGCTCTGTCCCAACCCCACCTATAAGGAATTCCATATTTAAACGGTTTTTACATGTGTTTGCTACATCAATGAAGAACTCAATATTCTTTTCCTTGGATAATCTCGCTAATATTCCTACCTTTCTTATATTTCTCTCACTATCACGCTTGAATGTGAACTGTTGTAAATCTACTCCATTATGCACTGTTACTATTATCCTACTGTCTACCCCTAAATCTACTAAATTATCTTTCTCACATTCACTAACTGTAATAACCCTGCCAACGTGTTTATTAATTATCTTGCTAAAAAGGGCTGGATGTTGCTTTTCTAAATAAGTAACATTATGCTTTGTATAAATAATTTGGACCGGTTTTCTTGCGAGGCTTTGAAGAATAATTGAGTAGAAAACCATGCGTAAGCTATTGGCATGAATAATGTTTATATCTTTTTCTGTTACCACCTTACGAAGCTTTCTTATATTTTTAAGATGAGAATTGCGATCCAATTGCCAAAAATGCTTTGTTTGAGTTAGCTTTTCATAAAGCTCTCCGGGACCAGCAGCAGCATAGAAATGACAGTTATCATGATGTAATTTATTCATTAGCTTACAAAAGTAAATTTCTGCTCCGCCGGTTTTTAACTTATCTGTAAGTAAAAGCACATTCATTTTTAGTCCTCCTTTATCCACTTGCATGGTTTATTTGTTGTGGCGAAACAGGAGACGTGCCGGCCCCTTTTTTTGTGTTAAATAGCAGTTCTTTTTCTTTTAATCTCTCTTTATGCAAGTAGACTGAAAGTATAGCCAAATACATGAAAAACATATCGTTTATAATCACTGAAAGTGACAGCATTTGAAGAACATAGCCGATAAAGGTTAATAATAAATAAGGTTTTTTTCTGTAGACCTGATACTGGAACATTTGTACAAATACAACTACTACAAACAAAGTAAAGGGAAGAATGCCAAGTAAGCCGGATTCAGATAAAATATCTAAAAAGGTATTGTGCACACTTAGGTCATCATTGAAATAAAATTCATTATAATCTGAAAAATTAAAGGCTCCGATTCCGACTACTATACTAGAATTAAAAAACTCCCAGGCTCTTTCCCATAACTCAAAACGCCCGCTTCCTCCATCCGTTGAAAAGTCTTCAAACCTGGCATCTATCATTCCCCATATATTAAGGTTTAAATGAAAGACAGTGATATAAAAGAGAATGCTTGTAGAAGCAATCAAGCTAAATAACATTTTGACCTGTTTTACCGGGTTATTCATAAGTAAATAGATTAATAAAATAATGAAAAGAGCCAACAGCCCTCCTCTCGAAAAAGTTAGTAAACTTGTAATTATACAGAGACCCAAGCCCACTTTGTTTCTTAATCCATGTGTGTTACATAAAAAGTAAGCAAAAAATATCGTATTATAAAAAACAAAAAAATTCGGATCCTCTAACAAACCAATAAGACGTGGGTACGTTCTATCCACCATGACTCCAAGCTCAACAATTCTTTCACCTTGAAAAGTAAAGCCAAATTTATTTAATCCAAAAATATACAAAACTAAGCTAGCAAGGTTGAAGATTATTCCTGCATATGAAAGGCTTTTTTCAACCTGTTTTGAAGAAAAATGTAAGATAATGGATTTCATAATAAAATAACAAGTTAAATAAATGATAATACCTACCATGATTCTAAAACTTGAGCCAGGATATAAAGCAAACGCTCCTGAGAAGACATACATGATATAAAACATCCCCATAATAATTTCAAAAAGGTGAACTCTTTGAAAATATAAAGAAGATAGATGGAACATAATAAAGACAAATAGAAAGATCATATAGGGCTTTAATGCAAATCCTATATATAAACCATAGTTGGCTAAAGTCACCGTCAAAAACATCAGAATCAGAATAAGGTTTGAAGGAACAGACGTTGAGAGTTTATTAGGCTCCATCTTTTACCCCCTCTGATTTATTTATGCCAGAACGATCAACCAATGTTTTAGTTATAAAAAACTCCTTAATTTTCCCTCTCATTTCTTTATCCAGCATCATAAAGATTCCAATAAACAGTAAGTTAATAATAAGGGCTAACAAAGGAATATGGTTCAAGAAATAACTGCAAACCCCTACACTGATTGCAAAAAATGTCATGTAGGGTAAAATTGCTCTTTTGGCAATAACAACCCGGTGGGGGTTGCATAACCAAAACCCTGTCAATGCCAGCATTTCAATACATACTCCTGCCAAAGCAGCCCCTATTACACCATAAGGAAGGCTGAAATAATAATACATTACGGCTCCCAATATAACGGCAATTAACTGTACTGTCATCCGATGATTTTGGCGGGACCTTGAAGTCAAACCGTCTGCAAGGGCTATATTAACAGACTGAAGAACAAGCATGACTGAAAGGATTTTTAATGGAACAACAGCTCCAAGCCAGTCCGCCCCAAAAAGAAGGCTAATAACAAATTCAGAAAGGTGAAAAAATATAACACACATAGCCATCCCTATCAAAGCCATAAACTTGATTTGGTTAATGTTAAGCTTCAAATGTTCAACAAGTAATCGTTGGTTATAGTACCTAAACAAAACTGGGTAATAAGCTCCAGCAACAACAAATGGAATTTGCTGCAATGCCTGCGGTATTCTATACGCAACAGCAAACAACCCAACCTCAGCCAGACTGATTGTGTTTTCTAATACAATAGGACCTAAGTGCGGCAAGATGATAAATAAGAATCCACCAATGGTAAAAGCCCCTATGTTTTGTAAAATCCCCTTATGAAAAGGGCATTTCACAGGAATTCTTATATGTTTCCTTACTAGATATAGTCCAAATAATCCACCCATCATATAGGAGAAACCATAGAGAAAAGAGATCAGGTATGGACTTAACGAAGCAGCCATTCCAATAGATAAAGTTAGTAAAAGACAAACAGCCGAGACGATACGTATCAATCCAAAAAAATGCATTTTTTCAACTAACTGAAAATACGTGGTTCCTATGCTTTGTAATGCGACCCCTGTAACCATGGGAATAATTAAATAATAAGCTGTCTTCAGTAATTCCTGATTGTTTTGATGGACAATTTCAATCAGCAAGAATCCTCCAATAAAAACAAACAATAGCAGTGTAAAGCGTAGCTTTATATAAGAAGACATTAATATAGGTGTATCTACTTCTTTTTTGGATCCTTCTCTTAAGACAATGCCACTTAATCCAGCATCAGTAAAATACCCCATGATCATGGCAATCGCTAATACGACACTGAATAATCCATAATTATATGAATGTAAATAGTATGCTAGTACAATTAACGCTGAAGCATTGATTGCGCTTGATAAGGCCGTGCTGTAAAATAGATGAATTACATTTTTTGCGATGGAGTTTTTTTTCATATTACCACCTTAATAACGAAATACCTGGCTACTATCTTTTTACTTTGTTTGGTAAATTACCCCAAGAATCCTATTATTGCTTCTTTCGAGGCTCTCCTTGGCTTTATGCAGCTCCTCTGTTTTTGTACTATTCTTTTGAACTACTATTATTACTCCATCACAACCGGCTGCCAGTACATACGGTTCAGAATAAGGAATGGCAGCTGGGGCAGCAAAAATAATAACGTCATAAATCTCTTTCCAGTAACTAATGAGCTTGTTGACCTTACTAATTTTAAATACTTCCCCTGGATACTCTATGTTCGCCCCTGCGGGAAGCAAAAACAGACCCTGGATATTAGTTTCCTTTTCATTTTTGACCATTTTTTCCGGGTCAGTCCATATAAGAGTATCCACAAGGCCGGTGCTATTGCTCACTTCAAAAGTCTCATGCAACAAGGGCATTCTAACATTGCCATCCACCAGCAATACCTTTTTATCCTGGTGAGCCATGGCTGCTGCTACCTTGGCCGATATAACTGCTGTATCACTGCTGGGTTGAGGAGAAGTAATCATAAAAGATACGGATCCTTTAGACAGTTCATTTTCTAAACTTGCACTTATCACTTTAATTTGTTCGTTACTTCTGCTACCGCTCATCACATTCAATTTATTCTTAATATGATTTTTCAGCACTTATCTTACCTCCTTTCTTTCTCTTAGCGACTTCCAATCCTTTATTCGCCTTAGTCTTCTGACTTCGTGGCTGATCTTTTAGATCAACTTCCCCTAACACAGTGAGACCTAAGACTTCAATTTCCTTATAGCTTTTTATAGAGTCATCGAAATAATCCCTCATTAACGCTAAACTCCCACCCATTATTAACGCCACCACAAAACCAATGACTAAGTTCAGTGCTACATTATCCACTCGTGTTAAAGAAATGGTTTCTTCTGTGTTGCTAAGAACTTGAATAGCATCCATGTCAAACGATCCGTTCATAGTTTCTACAGTCGTTTCTGTTATAGTAGAGGCCAATCCTTTAGCAATTTGCGGATCATTATCCCTTACAACCACGTTAATGATTTGTGAGTTATCATTGTTATTAATAGTAATCTTTTCGATCAATTCGTCATGGGGAATATTAAATTCTCCATTAATAGCATTCAAGATAATGGGACTTTTAATAAAGTCGATAGATGAAGCCAAAAGCATATCGATCTCTTGACGTTCACCGTAGTATTGTTCTTCGGTTTTCAGCTCACCAACCAACAAATAACCAGTCGCTTCATAGGTAGGTTTAACTAAAAAAATTAAGGCAAGAGCTGTCAATACAAACACACAAAAAGAAGTGATGACAATTGTTATTATCCGTCTTCTTAAGATGTTCAAAATCCCCTTGATATCCACACTTTCTTCCATGCTTTTCTCCTCCAAGCACTATATAATCTCTACTGCAATGTTTTTATAGTAACTTATAGTGTCATGCAGTCCCTCTGATAATGTATACATTGGTTCCCAGCCTAATTCAGATGTTGTTATTTTATTCGATAAATAACTATCTCTTATATCTCCTTCTCTTTCTTCTGTGAATTGTGGAAATATCTCTTTATTGAAAGCTTTTGCCATCTCATCAATAATCTCAACTACTGATGTCTTTTTTTCAGTGCTCACATTAAAAACCATGTCGTCTCCATTTTCTAATGCTGCTACATTAGCTTTGGCTACATCCTTTACAAATATGAAATCTCTGGTTTGCAGCCCGTCCCCAAATATGGTCGGCCTATCCCCTTTCATTATTTTTTCTATAAATATAGCGACTACTCCGGCTTCACCATGAGCATCTTGGCGCATTCCATAAACATTTGCATATCTTAAAATGGTATAATTCAAGGCGTATAATTCTGAAAACATCTTTATATATGATTCAGCATTAAGCTTTGAAAGTCCGTAAAAAGATATTGGTTTCCATTCATGCTTTTCATCAATAGGCAAGTAATGAGGTTCACCATACACGGCAGCTGTTGACGCAAAAATTATTTTCTTTACTTTATATTGAACGCATGCTTTTAATACATTAATTGTTGCAAGTATATTCTGCTCCCCATCATATACAGGCTTCGATATAGAATGTGAAACAGATACTTGAGCAGCCATATGAATCACATAATCCGGGTTTTCTTTTTCAAAAATTTGATTTAAATTATCACGAATATCCACTTTATAGAAGGTCACGCCATTTGGCAGGTTTTCTTTTTTCCCTGTAATTAAATTGTCAACGACACTTACTTGGTACCCTTTAAGTAATAACTCCTCAACAACATGAGACCCAATAAACCCTGCTCCTCCTGTTACCAATACTTTCATGCCGTTCACTCCTTTTTTGTTTACAATATTGTTCTTCATTAAGATTACATTTGTGCTTTATTGAGAACAAATGGACAAAAAAATATAAAATCAACATAAAAAAATAGTATTTTGTGCTATTTATAGAATGTTTTTTGATTATATTCCTTTTTTTTAAAAAATAAAATCCTCAAAATAGATTGAATTACCAAACCACCACAAATATCCTTCTTATTTCTGTAAATTTCTTACTCTCACTCATTTTTTGTTTTCTATAAAGAACAATAAAAGGACCATCCTGTTTAAAAGTATGATGCTGGGCAATAATAAAGTTAATTAGTATCTCCACTTTCTCCTGGTGAGATAGAATAGTTACTCTCTCCATTGTCTTCTATGTATCCATCTCTCATATTAGAAGATAACTTGTTTTGGTAAGAATCCTGGGTAAATTCAATGACTGCTTCCTCGTGCTCTATAAGATGAACATCCCATATTACCCCTTCAAATCTATTATCTGAACCACTGATAGATAGAACTTTTTCTGTTATATCAGATAACTGAACCTGCAAACCTTGAAACGAATTCCCTGTAACTTCATCAGGAATAGTGACAGAACTATTTAATTCTATACAGTAGACACAGCTATCCAAAGTAATATTATGGAATCTATTTCCATTAACCCAGCTGTAACCCTCTTCCTCATCAGGATTATCAGCTTGTAAACGTATACCGGTTTCAAAGCCTACAATGTTGATATTATTAAAGTTCACAAAGCTTACATAATGATCGGCCTCTCGAGAATGAAGAGACAGACCGATTCCTTGATTGGTTCCTGTCGTATTAATAAGAGCTACATTTTCAACCTTTGTTTTTCCCCAGGACCAAAATTGTGATCTTCCGTCTAGATAAATGACTTCTGAAGAAAATTCTTCTGTGTTTATTTCGATAAAGCCGTTTGATAATGAAGAGTTTTCTTCCATTTCGATCACGCGAAAATCACCTTCAACAGATAACCTTGTATTCTCCCCTAATTCTAAAGCTACCCCCTCTTTCAATAACAGTCCTGAGTTCAATGTGAAGGTTGCATTTCCTAGTAATTTTACTTTGCCAATATTTGAATCGACTGCAAAATCTATGGCTTCTTGAAGACCCTTACTTTTGTCATTATCGCTCTCTTCTATGAAATCATTTGCCTCAATATACCATTGATGCTCAACCTTTTCCGCTTCTCCACTGCTCGTCACTTCTGATAGTTGAAAATAGCTGAATGCACCAATGAGTAATACCAATATTGCTGCTATTATTAAAACTTTGGCGTTCATAGTGATCTCCTCCGTCTACAATAAAACTGATAGCTAATATTATTCTTTACAATTCTATCCATATCCTTGTTAATAATAGTAGAAATAAACAGTGAATTAGCTTGAGTAATATTAAAGAAGGGTAAAAACACTAAGGAAAAGAACGGAGCGACATGACAACACCAACAAACCTTCCTGTAGACAACAAAGAGCAGTAGACCTTTTGAGAAAGGTTCTGCTCTTTGTTACTTCCTAATCCGGTTTTATTAATGACTACGGTTAAGCTCATTTAAAAGGACTCGACATCAGAAAAAGAAGTGGCTAATCGTTGAAGGGAGAGCTTGGCATGTGTCCCTCTATTATTTTGGATCAACACTCTCTTGTAAATCAACCATATTATGGACATAAAGAGCTTTCAGCCATTTCAGCTAAATCTTGGGCCGTTTTGCTTATCTCCTGAATCGTGGCTGAAAACTCCTGGATAGATCCAGCTTGCGTGTCTGTGAGACTATTAATGTCTTGAAAAGCTTCATTTAACTGTTGAAGCAATTCTTGAATAGTATTAGTGATCTCATTAATCTGATCAACGTTTTCTTTTGAATTTGTTGCCAGCTTGCGAATTTCATTGGCCACCACAGAAAATCCTTTTCCTGAATCACCGGCTCGAGCTGCCTCAATGGCAGCATTTAGCCCGAGTAAATTACTTTGGTCAGAGATCCCTTTGACAACGGTTGAAATTTGGCCAATCTCATCTGCGCTTGAACTTACATTTTCCATTTGCAAAGAGACTTCGGTTACTCGCTCAGTCAGCATGACCACTGATTTATTAATTTCTTCTATAGAAGCCGCCGTCTCCTCAACGATTGCCGAAAAGCTTTCGGCCATTTCAAAGAGCTGGTTCGCTTTTTCCAAGCTAGTTCCCATGCCTACTCCCCCTACAATATTCCCTGACTGATCATAAAGAGGGATGGCACGAGCTATCAATGGGAAACCAAACAATTCCTTAGGGACCAGAGACGTTTTTTCTTGACCATCTTTAATTGCATCGGTAACAATATCTCCTTGTGTAAGAGGGTCTCCAGGCTTTACGTTCAAAGAAAACGTTTTTGCTGGAATATTAATAATTAATTTCTCAGTATCATAAATACCTACCGTAATATCGTCTTGTACTAAACTATTTAATAATGGTGCTATTTTGACAAAAGCATCTATTAGTTCCGCACTTGTTCCAGACTCTTCTCTCACAGCTTCACTCATTACACATCTACCATCCTTTTATTTAATAGGGAAATTGCCTTTGTTCATAGTTCACTGATACCCATTGCAAGGTTGTAAATTCTTCTAAACTCCATTCTCCATTTAAACGTCCCAATCCAGATTGTTTTTCTCCCCCGAATGCAACGATAGGTTCATCATTAATGGTAATGTCATTAACATGAATCATTCCTGTATGAATTTTCTTAGCCATTTCCACGCCTTTTTCAAGATTCGCCGTGTGAACTGCACCACTAAGACCAAACTTTGAATTATTCGCAATAGATATTGCTTCCTCCTCCGTCTCAAAAGGAATGACACATACCACCGGGCCAAACAGTTCTTCCTGGGCAGCAAGCATATCAGGAGTCACATCTGCCAGCACAGTTGGTTCCACCATTCTTCCCGTTATGGCCCCCCTTACCACGGGCACAGCCCCCGCCTCAATCCCTTTTTCCACAGCCATTTTCAAATTCTCTGCTTGTCTTGTATTGATCACTGGTCCAATAATTGTATTCGGATCTTTTGGATCTCCTGTTTTAAGTGAGGATACCTTCTCAGCATACTTTTCTATAAACTCATCATAGATTGGTTTCTGTACAAGTATGCGATTGGAAGACATACATATTTGTCCCTGGTGAGTAAAACGACTGAAAACGGCTGCTTGTACTGCATAATCTAAATCTGCATCCTTCATAATGATAAAAGCACTATTGCCGCCCAGTTCTAACAATGGTTTTTTAAAGTTTTTTACGGCCAACTGGCCAATATGACTGCCTACTGCAGTAGAGCCTGTAAAGGAAATAATCCTTGGTATTGGATGTTCAACAAAAGCATCACCGATTTCATCAATGTCTGTTATGACTACGTTTAAAAGTCCATTCGGAATTCCTGCTTCCTCAAAGATTTTGGCGACTAGAGTGCCGCCTGTTACAGGAGAATCTTCGTGTGGTTTCAGCACTACACCATTGCCTGCTCCTAGAGCTGGGGCAACTGACTTTACGGATAAGAAAAAAGGGAAATTAAATGGGCTGATGACTCCCACTACACCTCCTGGTATCCGATAAAGTCTGTTTTCTTTGCTATCTTCCGTCGAGGGAAGAATTTTACCTTCCATTCGTAAAGGAAAGGTAGCTGCTTCTTTAATCATATTTTTGACCAAAGAAATTTCAAAGGCTGCTTTCAGACGGGTTCCCCCTAGCTCTTCTACAATAATTTCTGTTATTTTCTCTTCATGCTCTTTTATGTAATCTACAGCCTTTTCAAGAATATCACGCTTATTATAAGCGTTTACCTTATCCCACTCCCTTTTGGCTTCAAGTGCAGAGGCATAAGCCTCGTCTATATCATCTACCGTGGCTGCTGTAATTTCAGTAAGGATTTCCTCGTTATAAGGATTAATATTTTTTAAGAGACGACTGCTTTGACCCTGTCTCCATTTCCCACCAATAAATTGCTTTCCTAACGTCTCATAGCTTATCATTTTGCCCTCCACTAGTTTATATTGTCGTCATTATTATCGGCTAAGTGGTGAAAGGTTTTGATAACTATTATTCCCTTTCTTTGTTTCTCAGCAAATCACTATTATAGGGACTTCACTGCATGTATACCCATTACTTATTCTGCATTCATTAATTCATAAGCAATAACCTAGAGTGTTTTTTGTTTTTCTTGCAGGATTGTATGTACTTCTAAATCACAAAAAAACCAGGAACGCCTCTTTGGTCCCCGGTTTTGCCTTATTCGAATTACGCTTTGTGGAAAAATCCCTTATCTTTTATCCAGGTCGTAACTTCACTGTAATGCTTTCTTTTTCCTGCTGGCATTTCCTTTTTGGGGTAGCCGAGATAGAGGAAGGCAAGCATTTCACCTTTTTCAGAGAGTCCGAACAGTTCATTAATCCTTGTATTGTAGCACGCTTCGCCTGTTCGCCAGAAGACTCCAAGCCCAAGGCTATGGGCGGCTAAAAGCATGTTTTGAATAGAAGCATAGACAGCGGCGTGTTCTTCTTTCGCCATTACCCTTGACTTTTCACTCGGTTCTACTCCCACGGCAATGATAACAGGAGCCCTAAAGGGGTTTGCCTTTACTCTTTCTAATTTCTTTTTGTTCGTTTCACTTTCCGGGTCTTCCATTTCTTTAGCAGTAATTTCCGCCAGGACCTCGCCTAACGGTTCTCTGGCAGTTCCCGTTAATACAAAATAACGCCAGGGCTCTGTTCTATGGTGATTTGGAGCCCACGTACCGGCCTCTAAAACTTTTTCGAGTAATTCTTCTGGAACAGGTTTATCAGAAACTAACCCATTGCTCCTTCTTGTCTCAATTGCCTTTAAAACATCCAAATGAGACACCTCCTGTTTGAGAGTAATAATATCTTTCTCTTATACCTTATACGGCAGGGGGACCAAACTTTCCATTATGAAAATCACGATATGCTTCTTTAATTTCATCCATCGTGCTCATCACAAAGGGTCCGTAAGGTACAATCTCTTCCCTGATCGGTGTACCTGAGTAAACAAGAACCTTTGAACGCCTGCTGTTTGCCTTCATAATAAGATCACTCTCATTATTTTCATTCCCGTTTTCTTTAAAAGTTAAGGTTCCTGCTCCATGTTTTTTTAAATTTACAGGACTCTCTCCAAATTCTATGTCACCTGAAAGGACATAAACAAACGCATTATGAGTTTCAGGCAATTTATGAGTATAAGAGGCTCCCTCCGTCAGAGTGATTTCAGACATGGTGATTGGAACTGCCGATTGCAAAGGACCAGTTACACCGGCAACATCTCCGGAAAAAACTTTTACTGTTCCTCCTTGAAAAGAAACTACGGGAGCATCTTCAGCGTAGACATTTTGATAGGACGTTTCAGAATGACGAAGATCTCTTGGGAGGTTTAACCACAACTGCAGGGTATGAGCAATATCATTGCCCACTGCTTCCTCTGCATGCCTGGCCGACCAGCCCGCATTCATATACTGCATATCCCCCGGCTCTAAAATATCTCTTCCACCTCCGTTATCAATGTGTTCAAGCCTGCCGTCGATCACATAGGTGACAGTTTGAAATCCTCTGTGCGGGTGGTCTGAAAACGCCCCTCTTTTAAACCAATCCTCTGCCATTAAGATAAATGGATCAAAGTCTGCCCACCTCTCGACTGGCAGCACCCATCCTTTCTGTATGAAGGGAAAGCTTGCTTCTTCATATTTCACATACCAGTGATCCTTTATATTTCTTTGAACAGCTTCACTCATAATGACACTCCTTTGTCTTTATATATAGTTTTTATATATAGTTGCTACAACAACTATATAGGGTGTAATAATACTTTATCAAGCTTCCAGGCCTGATAAATAGGTGTTCTTAAAAATACAGCTGTGCTTATCTAGATTTCATCATACTTACTAAATTAAAGCAAACCTTTTATTTCACCCACGTTTTCCTGTTATCTTCTGTCATATAGGTCTTAGTGCTTTGTATTACTCACACGTCTTTCCAGTTACATTTTCCTACGTAAATAAGGATATCCTCCTTCTCTTCCTCGAAAGAATTGACACTTCTAAAATGATCCAATTATTCTGAACTTGAAGATACACTAGTAATTCTAATGAAGGAGAGATGCAGATGAAGCGAACCTTAATAAAAAATGGACTGGTCTTAAACTCTAAGTACGGAACCTTGGAAGAAAAGGATATTCTCATTGAAGGAAAACATATTCAAGAAATACGGCCCGTAATTGACGGTATTGATGTTACAGAAGAAATTGATGCACGGAACATGATTATTGCTCCAGGCTTTGTAGATACACACCGTCATGTATGGGAATCATTGATTCGCCACATTGGCACTGATTGGTCTCTGCAAACCTACTTAGAACGTATTTATTTTAATAACCTGGGTTCTCGCTTAACACCTGAAGACAGCTATCTTGCTAATCTATGGGGTTCCTTGGAGGCCCTTGATGCGGGTGTTACCACCCTTTTAGATTACTCCATGCTGGAGACCCCGGAGCACGCCGATGCGTGCATTAAAGGTCTGCAGGATGCAGGTATTCGCGCAGTATTTGCTCACGGAACTTCGGGTCACAATGAATATTGGTCAAGAGACAGCGAAAAAAGACATCCTGTTGATAGCAGGCGAATTAAGAAGGAGTATTTCCAGACAAATGACCAGCTTCTTACTATGGCTCTAGGAGTTCGAGGTCCGGAATTCAGCTCCTGGGAAACGGCCGTTGATGACATTCATCTGGCCAGGGAGTTAGACTGCATTTCTTCTATGCATATTGGCTTTGGGACATGGGGTCCTCATGATCGCTCTATAGAAAGACTGTATCACGCTGATTTATTAGGACCCGATATTAATCTTGTTCATGTAAACACTGTCATGCCTCATGAATACAAACTTATTGGTGAAACTGGTGCGTCTGTTTCTGTAACACCTGAAGTGGAAATGATGATGGGACACGGATACCCTGCCACTGGACGCGTTTATGAGAATAACGGCCTCGTAACTCTAGGAGTGGATGTAGTCGTTTCTACTGCCGGCGATATGTTTTCTCAAATGAAATTCGCACTCCAGGCTGAAAGGGCTCTTCAAAATGAAAAGCTTCTAGAAAGAGGAGAAATGCCGGGAGACCTTCCCCTTTCCACAGCCGACGCTTATACTTTTGCTACAGCTAACGGGGCGAAAGCTCTGGGGTTAGAAGAAAAGACCGGAACTCTTGAAGAAGGGAAAGAAGCTGACCTTATCTTTATCAACCCTGATTCTTTTAATTTGCATCCCTTAAATAACGAAATTATCGGGGCTATTGTCCAGAGTGCCCGACCTGAAAATATTGATTCTGTTTTCGTAGCCGGTACCCCTGTAAAAAGAAATGGCAAAATGTTAAAGGGAAGTGACTCAACCTTCAAAAGGCAAGTGGAATCAGCCAGCGAGGCAATTTTTAACCGTCAATACAAAATGACACGGTAAATCTGACACGTGGAAAATAAAGCAGGAGTTGTGAATAGGATCGTTCCCTTTTCCCACTCCTGCTTTTGGCTTCTAAATATATTACACTTCAATGATAATAGGCAAAATCATCGGCTTTTTCTTCGTTTGCTGAAACAAGTGCTTCCCAGCGGCTTTTCTGACCTGTTGTTTGATTACATTCCATTCACTTCTATCTTCTTCTTTCATGTTGCTTACAGTCTTTTCTATCAGCTTATTTACATCCTTAATAAGCTCGTCAGAATCTTTCATGTAGACAAAGCCTCTGGAAATAGTGTCAGGGTCTGAGACCAGCTTCTTTTCAGTCTTGCTCATTGTTAGCACGATAACAAGCATTCCATCTTCAGAAAGCTGTTTCCGGTCACGAAGGACAATGTCTTCTACATCGTCAAGACCGATACCGTCTACATACGTATTCCCTGCAGGTATTTTTCTCGTTGAACGGGCTTCCCCATATTGAATATCCACGATCTCACCGTTACCCATGACAAATGTATGGTCTTTTTGAACACCGACAGATTCAGCGAGCAATCGGTGATGGTGAAGCATCCGATGTTCCCCATGAATCGGGATAAAATATTTTGGCTTAAGGAGAGTGAGCATTAACTTTAAGTCCTCCTGATACCCATGCCCTGAGACGTGCATCCCCGAAGAGCTTCCCGTTCCATATATCACATGTGCTCCAAGGGTAAATAAATTATCAACTATCTTGCTGACACTTCGTTCATTTCCCGGAATAGGCCCCGCCGCAAGAATCACTGTATCTCCAGCAAAAATCTCCACATCCCGAAAGTTCCCGGTAGACAGACGCGATAAAGCGGCTAACGGTTCTCCTTGACTTCCAGTACACAAAACAGCAACCTTCTCAGGTGGAAATTCGTGTACCTCCTTTTTATCAATTAACATCCCATCGGGCACATCTAAATACCCTCGCTCCATAGCAACATTTACGACGTTTACCATGCTTCGTCCAAGGAGAGCCAGTTTACGATTCGTTTTCCGTGAAGCATCCACAACCTGTTGAACACGGCTTACATTTGAAGCAAAGGTGGACAGAAAAACTTTTCCCTCCGCTTTCATAAATACCTCTTCCACATTTTCTCCTACAATCTGCTCTGAAGGGGTCGATCCAGGACGCTCTGCGTTTGTGCTTTCAGAAAGCAAAGCCAGGACCCCTTCCATGCCGATGTCAGCTATTTTGTGGAATTCGGCGTGTTCGTCCATGGCCGGCGTTAAATCAAACTTAAAATCCCCGGTATGTACGACGTTTCCTTCTGGAGTTCTGAACACAATACCCAAACAATCAGGAATACTATGAGTTACTTTGAAAAAGGTTACATTTATTTCACCGATAGTAAGGCTTGAATTTGAATCGATTTGATTTAATTCTGTTTCCCGGAGAATTCTATGTTCCTTTAATTTTAATTCAATTAACCCTAGCGTAAAACGCGTCGCAAACACAGGAACATTTATTTTCTTCAAGAAAAATGGGATGCCTCCTATATGGTCTTCATGACCATGGGTTACAATTAACGCTTTAACCTTTTCCTTATTTTCTACTAAATAGGTCATATCCGGAATAATTAAATCAATCCCTAACAAGCTTTCATCCGGAAACTTATTTCCACAGTCAATCACAATAATTTCATCTTTATACTCAATGGCATACATGTTTTTCCCTACTTCATTTAACCCGCCTAAAGCAAAAATAGAGATAGCATTTTCATTAGTGCTCACATTTATCCCTCCTGACAGCAATGTTACAAACTAGTATGCCCGGAAGAGGGATGATCAATTAAAAAAAGCGCCTGCCCTTGAAGTGGACAGACACTAAATTTCGCTATATTTCAAGTGTACTTGTAATTTCTATATCCTTAAGCGCTTGCGAAGCTAATTGATCAGCTTCCTGGTTCTTTTTTCTTGTAACAAGGGTGAATTCAGGAGTGATTCCAAGCTCTTTAATCTTTCGCTCTATTCTTTCAGCCCATGTATTTAGCGTCTCTTCCATACAAGGCCACTCTCCATTAAGCTGATTGACCACTACTTGAGAATCCCCGATAAAAGTCACTGGTAAATGGTGAACGCCCAAAAGCTCTAGTTCCTGTAAACCAAAATAAAGAGCAGCATACTCTGCTTCATTATTTGTATCAAGGTCATCAACCTGTGCGTTTTTGCGCATTCGAAATGACTTGCCGTTTTGTTCATAGTAAATTGCACAGCCAAGACCAGACTTTCGTGAACTGTGGTCAAATCCCCCGTCAAAATACACCGTTATATTATGAGGTTCCGTTTCTACTTCCTCTACATATTTTTTTATCTCTTTAATAGTCCATGTCGTTTGCAGCTGGTCAACAAAGATAACTTCTTTTACTCTGCCTGTTTTTTGCAAATCTTCAGCAATCAGCAACGCTTTTTCTACCTTCATCTCCTCTGAGGTGAACGAGGTTTCCGTCCCTTTCGGCGTTTTGTACTTCACTTCCAGACTAACCTTCATCTTGACCCCACCTTTTGTCACTTTTACTACTGTTATACCCTTTTACCTTCAGATTTAGTTTTTGTCCTGTCACTAATCAAGTTTAGTAACTTTCGCAGAAAAGATCAGTATCCCTGTGACTTTGTTGATCGTACTTTTTCACGTTTGCCAGAAAACTGTGTAGTTATGATTACACCGGCAATTACGATAAGAGACCCAAGCACCTGCATTCCCGTTATGGTTTCATCAAGCCACAAATATGCTCCTGCCATAGTGAAAACGGGGAGAAAGTTCAAAAATACAGAAGCTTTGGAGGGACTCAAAAGATCCACTGCACGATTATAAAAGACCAGAGCGATAAAAGAAGGAAAGATTCCTAAGTATAAAAGGCCGCTCACGTGACTGGAAGGATCAAAAGCAGGCACCCCAGTAACAATCCATTCAATTAGGACAATAGGTAAAAGAACAACGACTGAAACTCCTGTCATCACAAACAGAGCAGCATAAGGTGGAAAGAGATGCATGTACTTTTTTACAAAGATTGTGTAGACAGCCCACGTGATAATGGCTCCAATCATAATGACATCACCAATGTTCCAGGCCATGGCTGTTATGCCAAATATCCTGCCATCCAAAACCACCCATACCGCTCCAAAAAAAGATAAGAAAACCCCAATCCACTGAACACCTGCCAATCGTTCCTTCAGCATAAAGGCGCTTAAAATAACCGTGGTTACTGGTATCACTGTTTCAAGGACAGCGACATTGGTAGCGGTAGTAAATTGCAGGGATCCATATATAAACGTATTAAAAAAAGTAACACCAGTTAATGTCATAATTAAAAAAGGCTTTTTATATTTCCAGAACGTCATCCGGTATTTCCAGGCGGTAAGAAATCCAATCGGAACTAAAACAATAAAAGCCACTAACAAACGAAAGAACGCAATTGTGAAAGGCGGCAGATCATTCATTGCTTTTCCTACAAGAATGTTGCCAGCGTAAAAGATGACAACAAGTATCATTAATATGTATGGATAAATTAGAATTCCCCTCCTTTAAGAAAGAATAGACAAGCTCTACAATAACATGCCTTGTACTTTTCATACACTTCCCTTTTCATATAAAATGAGAGGCACCTTGTAAGAAACAAGAACTATAAAAGGTGGGATGGTAAGCTGTAAAAAATATTTCAAGGAAAAGACATGCAAAGCGTTGAACATATAATGTACGAGTATAAGTTTTGGTCTAGGTTACACTCACTAATTGTCCTTATTAAACATTACAGAACGAATGAAAGAAAGGGTTACTGCCATGGATCAACGTATCCTCTCAAGCTTTCGGATTGGATGGTTATTACTTCGCGCTGTTGCTGTGCTTTCTTCAAGTGTTGCAACAATTGTCTCTACCATGCTTCCTTTATTTTTGTACTATACCATTTCAAACGGGTATTTATTGTTCATGTTTCTTTTTTTAACCTTCTCTGCTTTTTTGATTCACGGGGTCCTCACGCATGCTTTGAACGACTACACTGATTTCCAGTCTGGCACTGACCAGCACAGCCCGGCTATATTGTCGGGGGGAAGCCGCATAGTTCAGAATGAACTGGTGCCTCCTAAAACGCTTTGGCTAGTAGGGAAGTGGCTCGCCATTATTCTTATATTGCTTGCTTTACTCCTTGCCATATTTTCTTATTACAGATTGTCTATTTTATTAGTGATAGGGGTGTGGGCAGCAGCTTCCTATTCTCTTCCGCCTCTTCGCTTAAGCTATCGGCCTTTTCTTGGGGAATGGCTTAGTTTATTTATTTCTATCCTTTTTCTTGGTTTTGCCGGTCCGTGGCTGATTCTCGGAGAAATCCCTTTATGGGCCTGGCAGAATGCTGTCATTAATGCCTTGTTTTGCTTAGCCTGGGTAATGGTTCACCATATTCCTGATCTTGAAGCAGACAAAAAAGCTGTCCCGCAAAAAAGAACCAGTGTCGTATGGTTTGCCGAAAAGTTCGGCCTGTACTATGCACGTATTCCTGCCCTGCTTTATCTATTTGCGTCGGGTATCAGCATTTTCTGGCTTGGAAGCGACCGTATAGGAGCGGCATTGGTTCTCCTTGTTACTGTTTCCATTGCTGCGTTTCTTGTATTGAAAATGAACGTAGAAAATCATCACCAAGTCTCTTATTTTGAGAAGATCATGCTGCTTCTTGCTATGATCACTGCAACAGGCTTAGGCCTCTTTATTTAAGTACACGCTGTGCTTCAAGTCATCTTACCAACGGATAGAGAAATGTTAGTTCTCTCAAAGAAAAATGAAAATGAAAGAACCCCCGTCTTTTAATAAAAACGGGGGTTCCTGTGTTGTGTTTTCTTCTAATTACTTTTCCTTACGTTCCGCAATAAGTCCGGTAAGGACGTCCTGAAGGTACAGGCAGCGTAGTGTATTCATCCTGTTCCGGGGAATAAGCATAAGGGTCTGCTAGAACTTCAAGAAGCTTTTCCATTACGCTGTAATCTTCATGTTCCACGGCAGCTTCAAGCGCCTCTTCCACCCGATGATTACGTGGGATGACAGATGGGTTGCTTCTTCTCATTACCTCTTGAATAGAGTCTTTTGAAACCTCTTGCCTGCTGACTCTTTCCTGCCACTTTTCATGCCACTTACTAAAGTCTTCAGCGTCAAATAAACTTGAGCCCTCCAGCTTGCCTAACGTTAAAGCCCTGAATGTATTCGTGAAATCAGCTTCATGCCTCTGCATGATAGTGAGAAGATTTTCAATGAGAGACTCATCTTCTTCCTCTTTACTCAATAATCCTAGCTTTGACCTCATTCCTTCGAGCCAGTTTTGCTTAAAGAGCTCAGGAAAGCGAGAAACCTCATCCTGGGCAAGGCTCACAGCCTGTTCCTGGTCTTTCTCAATCAACGGCAGCAAGGTTTCAGCAAACCGTGCGAGATTCCAGCCGGCAATTGGCGGCTGATTGCCATAGGCGTACCGGCCTTGAACATCAATTGAACTGAATACCGTTTCCGGATCATAGGCATTCATGAATGCACAAGGGCCGTAATCTATTGTTTCTCCACTTACAGTCATATTGTCTGTATTCATTACTCCGTGTATAAAGCCAATAAGCTGCCACTTTGCTATCAAGTCAGCTTGACGCTCGACTACTCTTCCAAGCAAGGATAAATAGGGACGGTTATGTTCTTTTATACCTGGGAAATGCCTCTCTATTGCATAATCGGCTAACGCCTGCAGATCTTCAACCGATGTCCCCTTGGCTGCATATTGAAAGGTTCCTACTCGGAGATGACTGGAGGCTACTCGGGTTAACACAGCTCCTGGCAGGATATTTTCCCGGTACACCGGTTCACCTGTGGTGACAACTGCTAAACTTCGATTCGTAGGCACTCCTAGCGCGTGCATCGCTTCACTCATAATATATTCTCTCAGCATCGGTCCAAGGCCCGCTCGGCCATCTCCCCCGCGGGAGTATGGAGTTCTACCTGAACCTTTAAGCTGAATATCAAACCGCTCTCCTGATGAAGTCATCTGTTCTCCCAGGAGCAGGGCCCGTCCGTCCCCCAGCATGGTAAAATTTCCGAATTGATGACCAGCATATGCCTGGGCTAGAGGATTTGAACCTTCAGGGATCTCATTACCAGCAAACAAGGCTGCTCCATCGTCACTCTCCAAGGCTTCTGGTTCCAATCCTATTGATTCTGCAAGTGAGTGATTAAAAATGACAAGCTTAGGCGAACGAACAGGGTCAGGTTCAAGGCTGCTAAAAAACAATTTAGGCAGACGGGCATAACTGTTGTCTAAATTCCAACCTGCTTCTGTAATGTCTTTTCTCTGTGTCATCCTATCTCCTTTTCTTTATTTGACTTAGTCGTTCATTTATAAACATGTAGATACGTTATTAAAGACATAACCTTTTTAATGTCTGCTTTTCCCATTTTGATATACCTTCACACAACTTGGATAACATTTCCTGCTTTACATTGTACATTACCTTCAGGACATTTAACATTAATAAAGCTTCTGCCTTTGACTCCCTGTTTTGTTTTTCCGTCACAAAAAATTGCCAGCTGCTTACCTGACACTTCAAGAATTGATTTACTCATTTTCAGAACCCGTTTCAGCACCTGACAAAGGCAGAGTCAGCTGAACGGTGGTCCCTTTAGATTTTTCACTCTCATAATTGACTGTTCCTTTCATTTGTTCGATAATGCTGCGTGTCACCATAGTACCAATCCCGCTTCCTGTTTCCTTCGTCGAATAAAAAGATCCAAGCTGGCTGATCTGGTCTCTTGTCATCCCCGGTCCTTCATCTGTTATGCTTATGATTACTTTTTCTCCTTTGTTTACAGCCTTTACCTCTAACGTCCCTCCCCTTGATTCCATGGCTTCTACCCCGTTTTTTATAATATTGATCAATGACTGCCTCAACTTCTGTGAATTCCCCTCAATCTTTCCATCCGTGTTGATGTCAGTAATAATATTTACCCCGAATCTCATAGCAAAAGGTTTCATTATTTCTACAGCATAATTGACTTCTTCCTTTACGAGTAGTGATGTTATCTCATCAGTATGTTTGGATAAGCTTAAATAGTCAGTTATAATGCCTTCCGCCCTTTTTAACTCCTCCAGAACTATCGACACATACCACTCTTTTTTGTTGGTATCTACTTTTTCATTCCCTAACAGTTGAACAAACCCCTGAACTGTCGTGAGCGGGTTTTTTACCTCATGTGCGACAGTACTGGCCATTTCACTTAGTACTTTAGATTTCTCTAATTGGATATAGTCTTGACGCAATTGAGCATTTTTCTTTATTTTTTCCAGAAAGTAAGTAACCAGTAGAAGAAACAACAGCTGCATCGCAGCCAGGTCTGCAATTGTAAGAAACTCTAAAGAATCTATCGGTCTGAGCATTCTAATGTTTGCAGTAAATATAAATAAGTAAAACACATGGATGAACGTAATGAAGAATGCTTTGTGCTTTAACGATCCCTTAACAAAATAAGGGTACACAAACCACAGGAATATATAGAGGAGGATATATGGAACAGTAACAAGCGTGATATGTTCATAGGGAAAGAAAACAATTCTCATAAATCCATAAATAAGAAACAAGATCAGGCCCACTTTCGGTCCTAAAAATAAAAAACCTATTATCATAGGAACAAGCCTGAGATCAAAGCGGATTCCCTCATGTATCTCAATGGGAGTAAACAATGTAATGAGCAGTAAAACGGAAAGAGCCACTATCAAGAGAGGTTCTGGTATCGTATGCTGCTTAAACGGTTGATCAAAATAGAAAAGCACGTATAAAAATAAAGGCAAAATTAATAAGAGAAGATGTAATAGAAATAATAGATGAGCGTCTATGACAAGTGGCAATGTCATGGTGTTCACTTCCTTTTTATGCATGCAATGTATATTCAGTATACCGCGTTTAAAAGGAAATTTATTTACTTTTTTCTAATAAATGTCTCCATATTTTTGTTACACTTAAAATAAAAGAAGAAATGGTTATATTTCACAGAAACTCTCCCATAAAAAAATATAGCAGGAAGCCGGAAATAGGCATCTCCTGCTTTTTTGCATTAAAGGGGCGCTTCAAAAAAATCTTACTCTCAGGGTTGTTTTTGGGAAGAAATCTTTTATCATTTCATATTTTATAAAATATAGCTAAGCTTAGAAGAAAATGAGCGGAAACTTGATTATTGTAATTGCAATATTCTTTTAGCGTCACTTAGCTGAACTATCGAAAACAAACAGATAGAGTTGTTGAGAAAATGAAGGAGCATAACAAACTGCGAGAAAAGATACATAGGCAACCTTCTTAACCCTGCTCTCTTGCAAAAGGCGGTGAATAGACTTGATACACAACTTTTCCAGCCCGTTATTGTTGTTATCCTTATTTTTGCTTGTCAGTTGTACCTTGGATAATAGTGAAGAATTTACCGCAACGGGGAATGGAGTACATTGGAACATAGAGATGGAATATTATTTTAGCGAGAATGATGAATTTGAAGAGTACGGAATAGCTACCTATAAGTCTGATGAACCTATTCATTCCCTTTCTTATGAATTTCATTACCCTGCATCTCAAAGCAGAGGTTCTTCAGGAGAACGTAACGAAATAGAGGAGGGAACCTCAGAATTCAGCCTAGGGGGCAGCGGTGGAAGCGGCGGGACTACTGCCCAGAGTGTAAGGTCTTTTCAAGAAGGCATAAATGAAACAAGCGTCACGCTTTCGTGGGAAACCCCCAAAGGAGAGAAGGAAGAAACGATCTCCCTAAAAGTTGATTGATATCAAAGAAGCAGGGTTCTGTCTTTGAAAAAGTCGCCCATTCTCTTACTATTAAGGAAATGAGCGACTTATAAGGTTTAACTTTATTTTTCCTCGTTAGTTGAGTAATTTCTTTTCAAGAATGATTTTGTGTAATCCTTTTTCGTCAATATAAGTATCAGTAACATCAAACCCTTTCTTTATATTCAACACTAACATACTACGCCATTTATTCATTGTTTTTGTTTGAATAACACTATAACCCTGTTCCTTTATATATCGATGTTGTTTTTCCATTAACTCAGAAGCAATACCATGTTTTCTATAATTTTTATCCACCCCACCTAACCAACTATAAAATTTATTCTTATCAAGTTCATACCCAATCTTATAACCAATTACCTTTGTACCGTCCATCGCAATAATAACTAATAATTTTTGTTTACTTCTCATTTTGGTAATCAAATCATCTGAAGTGCCAAAAATATTTTTATGTAAATCTACTATTCCAACTAAAACTTTCTCTTCAGGTAATGAGTTAAAAATAGTAGAGTAATCAATACTCAATTGTTTCCCCCCTACTGTAATAACTAAATATTTAATTTCCTTACGACAAGCTTAAACAGAATTGTCTCGTTGCTTCAATAAGAGAAAGGCGAAAACCTTATTAAGCTGTCGCACCCCCGTCAGTCATCTTAATAACATTGTATTCCTAATTAGAGAGTATTCTTACATACATCCCTCCTGTGGCTTTCTCATAAGCTACATTGCCCATTATCCTTACTCTTTCTGATAATTTTGACGCTCGTTTTAATTCTCCATTCCTATATACAGAAGGGTTAATCAGTCGAAGTTTGTTTCTTCGGTATAAATCGTAATACTCTCTATCTTCTTTTACTTGCACATTCGGATTGAGCTTTCTTAACAAACTAAGTAACTCCTTATCCTCTGATGATTTGATTTTATTTATTAACTCGTCATCTTGGCCAAGGAAGTCATTAGAGTTTAATACATTTTTTTCTAATGAAAGTTTCAGAGTCTTAGCTAAGATATCATATCCATAAATATTTAACGGGTCCATAAAGAAGTCAATTACTTCCTTGTAATACGTTTCAACAAACCATTCAGCTACATCAATGCTTTGAAGATACATTTTCCCTTCAATCACAATCAAATCTTTCAAAAAATCATGTACCTCTTCTAGTGAGACGTTTCCATATTTATACATGTCACGAAGAGTATAATCTACCCTATCCGCACATAATTCAGGTGCGGCCTGTTCTAACAATGTCCACTTTGAATCGTCAAACAGAATTTCTTCATAGTTGTAATCATATTTAGCTAAAATTACCGGTATATCGGAGTTTTTAACAACATCACTATATATTTTCTCATGATAGTCTTCTTCTATATTTTCAAAGACAAAATCAATGACATGAGAAAAAGCTGTATGGGAAACATCATGCAATAACCCTGCGATCTGCTCTTCTAATGAACCACCAAGTTTTCTAATTAACAACATGACACCTATTGAGTGGTTAAAGCGTGTTTCATTCCACTTCTGATTAACCAAGTAACTTGCTCCGCCTTGATGAATTCCCTTCAACCTTTGAACTGGTTCACTAAAAATTAATTCTTCTAATACTTTCTCTACTTCAAATTCACCGTAAATGTCATCATATATAATCAATAATTCCCCCCTTAAACTTATTGTCACAAAGCAATCTCCAACTGTTATGTTTGTTAGATAGTACATTTGTAAGGCCTTACTAAACAGTCTCCCCATTTAGTATACAAGAGCAGCCGCTTAAAACCTCTTGACTGCACGAAGAATACCGAGAGGTCGCTGATAAAGCACAACAGGAACTAAAGGATTTATACGAAAAAAGAGAGAAGCTCAAACAACAGCTTCTCTCAAGTAATCCATTAAATGAGTACCATACCTTAAAGGAAAGTTTGAATCATTACTTTCCCTTTGATGATTTGACACCTGAAATGCTTCATCATTTTGTGGAAAAGGTGCTGGTCGATAAAGATGGAAAGCCAACCATCCATTATCGCTTTAACCTATTCACTGAAAGTTAATTCCCTTTCCATATTATCTGCGACACACACTCCACATGTGCCGTCTGTGGGAACATATCGACGGGCTGTACTTCTTTGGTTTCAAATCCGCCCTCTTCTAATATCTTCAAATCTCTTGCCAGCGTTGCCGGGTTACATGACACATATACCACTCTTTCCGGCTTCATCTTTATAATCGTTTCTAACAGCTTTTCATCGCAGCCTTTCCGCGGCGGGTCTACCACAATCACGTCTGGTGTGATGCCTTGAGCTGTATGCCACCAGGGGATCACTTCCTCTGCTTCTCCGACAGCAAAGTCTACATTATCCATATGATTCAGCTTCGCGTTTCGTTTTGCATCGGAAATGGCCTCGGGCACTATTTCTACTCCGTAGACGTGCTTTGCTTTCTGGGCGAGGAATAAGGAAATGGTTCCGATGCCGCAGTACGCATCAATCACTGTTTCTCTTCCAGTCAAATTTGCATATTCCAGTGCTTTGTCGTAAAGGACCTTTGTTTGCTTCGGGTTCACCTGGTAAAAGGAGCGGGCCGATATGGCAAACTTAATCTCACCGATCGTGTCATAAATGTATTCTTCGCCCCAGAGCACCTTTGTCTGTTCTCCAAAGATAACATTTGTCCGTTTGGGATTAATGTTTTGTACGATGGATTTCACATTAGGCAAAGCCTGACGGATTTCATCTATTATATTCTTTTTGTTAGGCAGCTCAGTTCCTTTGGTCACAAGTACTACCATCAATTGATCTGTATTTAGAGCATGGCGGGCAACAATATGGCGGAGTGTTCCTTTATGAATTTTTTCATCATACGCTTTAATACCATATTGATCGGCGATCTCTTTTACCCTTGATACCGCTTCATCATTAGCCTCATCCTGAATGACACAGCGTTCCATATTAATGATCTGGTGGCTTCGCTGCTGGTAAAAGCCCGCCACAAGGCCCCCTTCCTCCATTCCTACCGGAACTTGAGCCTTATTACGGTAGCGCCAGGGATCCTCCATACCTAACGTAGGATGGACAGTCACATTTTCCAGCCCTCCAATCCTTTGCAGGACATTTTTCACTTGGTTCTGCTTATAATCAAGCTGTCCTTCATAGGAAAGGTGCTGAAGCTGGCATCCCCCGCACTGCTTATAAATGGGACAGGGAGGTTCAACCCTGTATTCACTTTCTTTCGTATGCTCCAGCAGTTTTCCAAATCCATAGCCTTTCTTGGTCTTCACCACTTTCACCTTCGCCTGTTCGCCCGGAAGAGCATTGGGAACAAACAAGGCATACCCATCAACCTTTGCAACTCCTGCCCCTTCGTGAGTTAAATCTTCGAAGGTAACATCAATAATTTCGTTTTTTTGGACAGGGGCGTTTCCCTGCTTATTTTGTTTGCTCATCTATATCGTTCATCCTTTATGGCTGGTTGTGTAAGCTATCGTGATTGTACCACATACTGCCTGATTTCTTATATTATCTCCTCTGAAGAGAGTTGTACACAAAAAGCTTCCAAAATCCTTCCCAAACAAAAACCTGACCGGTTCTCCGGCCAGGTTTTCTCATTTATTTAAAAGCCTGTGCTGCTTGAATAGCTTTTTTCCATCCACCGTACAATTTCTCTCGTTCCTCTTCTGCGATTTCAGGTTCAAAATACTTTTCCACTTTCCACTGCTTGCTGATTTCTTCTTTGTCCTTCCAAAAGCCTACAGCCAGCCCTGCCAAGTATGCTGCTCCTAAGGCAGTGGTTTCCTTCACATTTGGCCTTTCCACTCTTGCGCCTAAGATATCACTTTGAAATTGCATCAGGAAGTTATTAGCAACCGCTCCCCCATCCACGCGCAGGGATTTAAGCTCTGTATCTGCATCTGCTTCCATTGCCTGAAGTACATCCTTTGTCTGATAGGCAAGAGATTCAAGAGTAGCTCTCACAAAATGCTCTTTTTCTGTTCCTCTTGTCAACCCAAATACGGCCCCTCGAACATCTGAATCCCAGTAAGGAGTTCCCAGACCAACGAAAGCAGGCACTACGTAAACTCCGTCAGTAGAAGAGACTCTTTCAGCATACTTCTCACTGTCAGAGGCATTCTTTAGCATACGCAGACCGTCGCGAAGCCACTGAATGGCAGATCCCGCAACAAATATACTTCCTTCCAGTGCGTAGTTTACTTTGCCATCAATCCCCCAGGCAAGAGTAGTAAGTAACCCATGCTCGGAGGCTACTGCTTTTTCTCCTGTATTCATAAGCATAAAGCAGCCTGTTCCGTACGTGTTTTTTGCCATGCCTTCTTCAAAGCAAGCCTGGCCGAACAGTGCGGCCTGTTGGTCTCCTGCTGCTCCAGCCACTGGCACTCTTTCACCAAAAAAGTGATAGCTTACGGTTTCCCCATATACTTCTGAAGATGGCTTCACTTCAGGGAGCATTGCTTTTGGGACATCCAAAATTTCTAAAAGATCATCATCCCATTTCAGCTCGTGGATATTAAACATGAGAGTCCGTGAAGCGTTGGAGTAATCAGTAACATGGGCCTCACCGCCAGTCAGCTTCCAGATTAGCCACGTATCAATTGTCCCAAAGAGAAGCTCACCTTTTTCTGCTCTTTCTCTTGCCCCGTCCACATGGTCTAGAATCCATTTTACCTTCGTTCCGGAAAAATATGCATCTATTAAAAGGCCTGTTTTATCTCTGAAGGTTTGATCAAGCCCTTGGTTTGAGAGTTCTTCACATATTTCTCTCGTTTGCCTGGACTGCCAGACAATAGCATTATAGATTGGTCTTCCGGTCTCTTTTTCCCAGATGACTGTCGTCTCTCTTTGATTTGTAATACCTATGCTGGCTATTTCCTTAGGGGAAATACTAGCTTGGGCCAGCGCCCCGGCAATCACTGAAAGAATGGAACTCCATATTTCGTTGGCATCATGCTCCACCCAACCTGGCTTTGGAAAAAGCTGTGTAAATTCTTTTTGGCTGACAGAAATGATTTCTCCTTCTTTATCAAATAGAATGGCCCGCGAGCTTGTCGTTCCTTGATCAAGTGATAGAATATATTTTTTCTCCATGGTTAAGCCTCCCTTACCCTTATGCATCTACTTTTCTGCGATGGATAACATCTTCTTTAAATTCTTCGCTGATATTCTTTCTTCTTTCTAATACTATGGTAAGTCCTTGTACCACGGCAAAGAAAATGATAAACAGCCAAAGGGCTGAGTAAATGACTCCTTCAAAAGCAGCACTGTAAAAAAGGGCTCCAAGTCCTCCGCCAATTACTGGTCCCGCTATGGGAATCCATGCATATGCCCAGTCTGAGGAGCCTTTATTTGCGATCGGCCAAAAGAAATGAGCAAGACGGGGTCCAAGATCTCTTGCCGGATTAATCGCATATCCGGTAGTCCCCCCTAATGATAAACCAATAGCTATAATTAAAGCGCCTACAATTAAAGGATTTAAGCCTTCTGTGAATTCATTTGCCCCAATAAACAGCAGGCCAAGAACCAGTACGAACGTTCCAAGTACTTCACTAAAGAAGTTGGAAGGTGAATGCCGGATAGCAGGTGAGGTAGCAAATACGCCAAGCTTTGCCCCTTCATCCTCTGTTTTCTTAAAATGAGGATAGTATTGAAGCCAAATGAGTGAAGCACCAATAAATGCTCCGGTAACTTGTGCAGAGACATAGCCTGGAACCTCACTCCAGGGGAAATCTCCGATTAACGCAAATCCTATCGTTACCGCTGGATTAAGATGGGCATCGCTTATACTCCCAACAGCATACACACCCATCGTCACTCCAAGCCCCCAGGCCACGGTGATGACGATCCAGCCGGAATTCTCTGCCTTTGTGCCTCTTAATACAACTCCTGCTACGACCCCTGCTCCAAACAGTATTAAGATCATCGTTCCTAGTAATTCTCCTATGAACGGACTCATGCCGAAGACCACCCCTTACCTTTCATATTCTGGCTAAAACAAAAAAGAGACCAGCAAAATCGCTTATACCAAGGAACATACTTTCCCTCGTATAAACGCATTTGCTGGTCTCCATGTCTCCGCCAGATTGATTAACTTACATACTAGTAAATCATAGGCTGAAAGCGTTGTCAATTTATTTTTCTACTTTTGTCTTCCCTACTAAGCTTTTATTCTTTTTGTTAAAAAGTACAAATTTCATCCAGATTATGAGAGTTAATATTTGTATTTTCTGAAAAAAATGATAAAATGAAAGCGATCTCAAAACAGGGGAGGAGAAGAACCGGAACAGTTATTCAGTCAAGAAATTGAATTGTTCTGCTTTATCAAGGTACTGCATATGTCTAGGTAGACTACTTACAGTCTATGAAAACTATTTATCTACCAGGGAGGATGATTTGCATGCGCTATGATCAGCCGAATACTCCAAACTCACTTGTCCAATTCAGAGACCGCTATGACAATTACATTGGCGGGGAATGGAAGCCCCCTGTAAACAATCAGTATTTTGAAAATGTTACTCCAATTACGGGAGAGGTCTTTTGCGAACTGGCAAGATCCTCTTCAGAAGATGTAAACCTTGCTCTTGATGCAGCCCATGAGGCGAAGGACAGCTGGGGCAAAACACCTCCAGCAGAAAGAGCAAATATACTTAACAAAATAGCAGATAGAATGGAAGAAAACCTGGAAATGCTCGCTGTTGCAGAAACCTGGGAAAACGGCAAAGCAGTCAGGGAAACCTTAAATGCAGACATCCCTCTTGCGGTTGATCACTTTAGATATTTTGCCGGGGTTATTCGCAGTGAAGAAGGATCTCTCAGCCAAATTGATGATGATACCGTGGCCTACCACTTTAACGAGCCTCTTGGCGTAGTCGGGCAGATTATTCCGTGGAACTTCCCGCTCTTGATGGCAACATGGAAAATTGCTCCTGCCCTTGCTGCCGGCAACACTATCGTCCTTAAACCTGCCGAACAGACTCCTTCTAGCATTTTTGTTCTGCTTGAATTAATAGAAGATCTCCTGCCGCCAGGTGTATTAAATATTGTAAGCGGGTTTGGAGTAGAAGCTGGCAAGCCCCTTGCTTCCAGTGACAGAGTAGCCAAAGTTGCCTTTACCGGGGAAACAACTACAGGAAGGCTCATCATGCAGTATGCTTCTCAAAATATCATTCCAGTTACATTGGAGCTGGGCGGAAAGTCTCCTAACATATTCTTTGAAGATGTGATGGAGGAAGACGACAAGTTTCTAAACAAAGCCATTGAAGGATTTGTCATGTTTGCTTTAAACCAGGGGGAAGTCTGCACCTGCCCGTCTCGTGCTTTAATACAAGAATCCATTTATGATCAGTTTATAGACCGGGCCTTAAAGCGAGTCAACGAAATTAAAATCGGTGATCCTCTAGATACCGATACAATGATGGGAGCCCAGGCTTCTCAGGAACAGCTAGAAAAAATCCTTTCCTATCTTGATATTGGGAAACAAGAAGGAGCAGAAGTTCTCACCGGAGGCTCGAGAAACACACTTGAAGGAAACCTGGCCAATGGTTATTATGTCCAGCCTACTGTGTTTAAAGGAAGAAACGATATGCGTATTTTCCAGGAAGAAATTTTCGGCCCCGTCGTTTCGGTCACAACTTTTAAAGACAAAGAAGAAGCCCTTTCAATTGCCAATGATACTCTTTACGGATTAGGGGCTGGTGTGTGGTCCAGAAACATTAATACCGCTTACCGCTTTGGCCGTGACATCCAGGCTGGGCGTGTCTGGACAAACTGCTATCATGCATACCCGGCTCACGCTGCTTTTGGCGGGTACAAAAAATCAGGAATTGGAAGAGAAAATCATAAGATGATGCTTAGTCATTATCAGCAGACGAAAAATCTTCTCGTAAGCTACAGCGAAGATGCCTTAGGTTTCTTTTAAGATAAAAAACACCCCCGGCAGCATGAGCAGCCGGGGGTCTTTGAAAGGATGAGAGGTGTGGTTGAAAAAGTAACTGCTACTAATGCAGCACTTGAGCTGATCGAAAAGTTAAAAGCAGTCCATGGGCCTTTGATGTTTCACCAGTCAGGCGGATGTTGTGATGGCAGTTCTCCAATGTGCTTTCCAGAAGGGGATTTTCAGGTAGGCGACAGTGATGTTCTTTTAGGGGAGATCGGTCGTTCCCCCTTTTATATATCCAAGGATCAATATGAATACTGGAAACACACACAGTTAATCATTGACGTGGTTGATGGACGCGGGGGAATGTTTTCACTTGAAGGACCAGAAGGAAAACGTTTCTTTACAAGATCCCGGGTTTTTACTCAAGAAGAACGTGAAGAACTGGGCCAGACCAGATAATCGAGTAGGAGGAGGTGACTAACCTCCGTCCTCTCACACCACCGTACGTACGGTTCCGTATACGGCG
>NZ_JBHSOZ010000003.1:0-1382421 GCF_042656525.1 Thalassorhabdus alkalitolerans | reverse complement strand
ACAAAGGCGAAAGCCTTGGAATGGGGAAACACAAGAAAAGGCTACTGGCGTATAGCCAGCAGCCCTATTCCCCATCGCACACTCAATGACCATTATTGGCAGCGTATGGGTTTGAAATCATTGAATTAACGTTAGAATTTTATGAAACCGCCGTATACGGAACCGTACGTACGGTGGTGTGAGAGGACGGAGGTTAGTCACCTCCTCCTACTCGATTAATGTTGTGAAGTTTCTCGTAAAAGACCAGGAACCTTTTTGCAGCTATATCTGGAGAGGATCTGCCAAAGAGAGCCTCAAAAGTATGACAGAACTTTTACAATTTCTCTAATGCTCTTTTTAAGAATATAAGATTATGATATATTATCAGAAAATTCTAATTAAGAGGAGAGAAGAGTATGAGCGTAAGCCAGAAAGCAGAAAAGTATAGTGAAAAGTGTGTATATTGTGAAGGAAGAGGGTACTTTCAGTTAATTCTCGGTGGTTCTGAAACGTGTGATAATTGTGGTGGAAATGGCCTAACATCAAATGTAAAAAGGTAGTTGGAGTCCGAGAAAGAAAAGGGAGAGGAAAGTCTTTGATAAAAGGTTGAATTTCTGTAACAAAATTGGAGAAAAGTCTAGCCTGATAGATATTGACGCTTCTCGCGTCCTTCTGTAAACTAACAGTGACGCGGAGGTGAAAGAGTAGTGATTAGCAGTTTACCCCAGTTGATCATTTCTATGATTTTATTTTTGATTTTGTTTTTTGGGATAGGTTTTTTGCTCAATATGATTTTACGTTCCACCTGGATTATGGCAATTATATATCCGATCATCGTGATTATGATCGTCGATAATATAAGTTTCTATGATTATATTCTTGCTCCTGTTTCTTCATTTGCTGCATTGGGACAGGACCTGGCTGCACTTCACATGGCAGATGTACTTATTTTATCATGTGGGATGGCTGGTGCTATTATTGCAGGAATTATTATTAGAATGCTTAGAGTCAGAGGGTACCAAATGTTTTAAATGAAAGCTTCTCTATGGGATAGAGAGGCTTTTTTTGTTGTCTCTAAAACAAGGAAGTCTGCATTCTTTTTAACTAAGCTGAAACAGCTTCAGATTAGTCGAAGCGAATACAGTGAACTGAATCGTTCTCTGCAGCTTGGAAGACAACATGAAAGGTGTAAGAGGGTGATTTTGTACCTTTAGATTACTTCATCTGCTTTTGGGAAAGTCTCTTTTTTCCTGGGTAAAAAACGAGCTCCTCTTTAAAGAATAAATGTCCGTCAATCTGGGCAGGATGTTTTGATAAGAGGAGTGATTACAATGGAACCCATGAAAACCGTGGGAAGACGAGTAACGATGAGTGTACTGGTACTTGCAGCCTTTATGTTTACTGTCGATCAGATATCAGGTGTACAGCCCGCTGATATATCAAACTGGCTCGAGGAACAACCTTTGCCTTGGAAGGCTCCTCAGGTTGATCATATAAAAGAAGCAGGCTATAAAAGCAGCAGGCTTAACTATAAAGGAAGTTTTCAAGACCAAACGGGTCTTTCATCTGAAAAAGAGACAATGACCTTAAGTCAACAGCCGCTGAAAAATTATCCTGCCAAACATGTAGTGGCTACCGGCTATACAGCAGGCCCTGAATCTACAGGGAAAAGTCCCGGTCATCCTGCCTATGGCATTACATACTCAGGAGTGGAGGCACGCAGGGATGTTGTATCGACAATCGCAGCTGACCCGGAACATTTCCCCATTGGGACTGTGCTGTATATTCCTGAATATGGTTACGGAGTAGTGGCTGATACAGGTTCTGCTATAAAGGGTATGAAAATTGACTTGTTCTACGAAACAACTGATGAGGTATTCGAAGAATGGGGAAAGCGTGAGCTTGAAGTCTATGTAATAAGAGAAGGAAAGGGACGCCTTGATGAGCAGGATTATATACAGATTAACAGTCAAATAAAAGCATCACTCTAAAAAACTCGCCCAACGGGCGAGTTTTATCTTTTATAAAAGGAAGTATATAAAGGATCTTTGTGATCTGATGGGGGGAAATGCTCAGGATGCAAAAGAGAAGCAAGTTTTTTAAGGCCGAGTAACAGGCGGGGAGATGGTCTGCAGTACAAGGGTTCTTCAAGAATATGAATTCGTCCGTTTTGCACAGCGGTCATGTCTTGCCAGTTTGGACGTTTACGTACTATTTTTGGATTAATTTTGGAAGTCTGAACTCCTACCCAGGCCAGGCATATATGGTCAGGGTTCTGCTCTCTTATCTCTTCCCAGGTTATTTGGAGGCTTGGTTCCTTTTTGTGTTCAAATATATTAACCCCTCCGGCAAGCCTGCTGATCGTGGAAAGCCAGTTGCCTCCTCCTGGAGTGAAGACTGGTTTGGGCCACCACTCCCAGTATAGCCTGACCGGCTCAAGCTTTGCGGAACGACTTTTGTAAAAATGAATAACTTCGTCGAAACGTTCATTTATTCTTTTTGCTTCCTGTTCTTTTGATACTGCCTCCCCAAGCAGAAGCATGTCTGTTTTAATGTCATTTAAAGAATTAGGTTCAAGTACTATATAGGGAATATCCATTTGTTTAAGAGCTTCAACATTTTTTTCCATCCCTGGAACACTGAGGGAGGCAAGAACTAGATCGGGCTTGAGCTTACTGACTTTTTCCATATTAATAGAAAGGTCTGGACCAAGTCGTGGAAGGGATTGGATAGATTCCGGCCAGTCGGAAAAGTCATCTACTCCCACCAAGTAATCAGTCAGGCCAAGGTATGCTGCTAATTCTGTATTACTGGGACAAAGAGAAACAAGGCGCATAATAGCCGCTTCCTTTCTAACGTATTAATAAGGGATTAGTATGGCATTAGCTACTAAAGCAATAATGATTCCAAGAAGGGCTCCAAAGAAAACTTCAATTGGCTGATGTCCCAAAAGCTCTTTTAGCTCTTCTCGCTTCTCTGTTTCCTCTTTTTTCTGCCACGTTTTTGCTTCATTAACAAACTTGTGGAAATCATCAACTAGCTGGTTTAATACGGTTGCATGATAGCCGGCATGTCTTCGGACCCCAGTAGCATCAAACATTACAATTACCCCGAAAATGGTAGTAATTGCAAATAATGAAGAACCAAAACCATGATCTAATCCGACAGCAGTGGCTAACGCTGTAACGGCAGCTGAATGGGAACTGGGCATTCCGCCAGTACTGGTCACAAGGGTCATATCCCATCTTCTTGTGGCAGCAAAAGCAAGGGGAACCTTGACTGCTTGAGCAAAGATTATAGAAAATAATGCGACCCATAGAGGAAAATTTGAAAGTATTTCCATGAAAGAAGAACGTCCTTTCTTGAAGAAAAATTTAGTGTGAGTGTACATCCCGCTCAAAACGAGAGAAAAAACAGAAAGTGAGGCGGCGTTTCTAGATGTACTTAATGTTTTTTGTTCTCCTCTATAGATACCAAATTATAATAAAGTTAAAACTTTATCATTAAAGGGAGTGCTGGTATACTACTAGAAAGAAAAAATATTCCTATTTGTTAGAATATTTATTTATTCTGAGGAAGGCTTTATTTTTACACCTTTTTATAAATGGCTCTGTTAAAGGCGAATTTAATTTTGATAAGTCATTTGATGGTAGAAAGTCATAAAAAATAAACAAAGCCTTTATAAAAATAGGGTTTCTACTCAGTATAACATATGCTCGGCGGGCTCATCCATGAGGTGATTAAGTAAAGATATGAGGAGTACAAAGCTTTTAAGAGCATATGCGATAAAAATAGAAAAAATGTGATAAATTTACAAGGGATTTGGCGATTAATGAAGAAGATATCTAGTACTTAAAACATGAATCAATAATTCGGTGTTTTGAAAAAAGGAATTAAGGAAATGCCTTATTTCATGTTTTAAACGGAAAAGGGGAGTCAGGGTATTTAGTAGTAGATCTGTTTCACTCATTCGTTAAAACAGCATGACAGAGTTCTTGTGTGCATAGACGCGTATCACAAGAGCTATCTTACACACAGAGATGGTGATAACACTTATACAAAGGATAAAGAGGATATACCGCATTGAGAAAATTCAGGGCATTTAGTATGATTTTTAGATAGTGCAGGCTACTCCCTGTGCTTTCATGAAGTTAGGAGGCAGAAGACTCTGGATGAATACGTTTAATAGGGTAATCAGCATTCTCGATCGGTCTTTGATGAAAATAGAGGAGCTTATCTTAAGCTTTGCAATTATTGTCATTTCTGTAATGGTTATTGGTAACGTACTTAGCAGAACATTTACGGGAGCAAGCTGGGCGTTCAATGAAGAAATCAGTCGCTTTGCTCTTTTTTTAGCTACTTTTATTGGTATTAGTTACGTAGCAAGAAAAGGGAGACATATTAGTATGTCAGCTTTTTTTGACCTTGCTCCGCATAAGATCAGGAAAGCTTTGGCAATCATTATCCCTTTAGTCACAGCAATTGTATTGTTTGTTCTTGCTTATTATGCTTACGGCTATATGGCTTCTGTCAGGGACTCAGGACGAGTTACCGCCGCTCTGCGTTTCCCTTATTATTGGATGCTGATTGCAGTTCCCCTTGGGTTTGTTCTCGGAGGTATTCAATTTTTACGAAACGCATGGATCAATATCAAAGAGAAAGATGTTTACTTAGCTACTGATAAGAAAGATTATGATCGAACAGATGGAGCAATTTAAAATTTAAAGAGAGAGGAAAGTCTTATGGTTACTACACTCTTAGCCATCATGGTAATCTTTTTATTTCTGGGATTTCCAATGATGATTCCACTGATTCTTGCTCCTCTTGTTGTTGTACTATTCTTTTTTCCAAATGTAGACCCCATATTTATGGTGCAGCAAATGATGGAGGGGATATCATCATACGTGCTGCTCGCTGTTCCACTTTTTATTTTTGCTGCTGACATTATGTCCACAGGGAAAACCTCGAAAAGGCTCCTTGATTTTGTTGGCGCATTTGTGGGGCATTTGCGGGGCGGGTATGCGATAACTACGGCTGCTGCCTGTACCCTGTTTGGCTCTATTTCCGGATCGACGCAGGCTACGGTTGTTGCGATTGGTAAGCCAATGAGGGAGAGGCTGCTTAAGGTAGGATATAAGGATTCCAGTGCGATTGCTTTAATTATTAATGCAAGTGATATTGCACTTCTTATCCCGCCAAGTATTGGAATGATCATTTACGCCCTCATTTCGGGCACATCGGTTGGGGAATTGTTTATCGCCGGTATTGGCCCCGGGTTACTGATCTTTTTATTCTTTGCGATATATGCATACATACATGCGAAGATTTTTAATATTCCATTGGCCGAAAAAACAACATGGAATGCACGATTCAAGCTTACAGGCAAGGCCCTGTTTCCACTAGGCTTCCCAGTTATTATTGTTGGGGGGATCTATACAGGGATTTTCACGCCTACAGAGGCAGCAGGGATATCAGTACTGTATGCAATAATATTAGAAGTTTTAATCTTCCGATCCATCAAAATTACACAAATTCCAAGTATAGCGTTATCAACTGGTCTTGTTACATCCGCTGTGTTTGTTTTAGTTGCCGGAGGACAAGCTTTTGCCTGGGTAATCCAGTTTGCACGAATTCCTCAGTTAATTACTGATGCTTTTCTCGGTGGTGACCCTTCGGCTGTATACGTTCTAGTCATTGTGGCCATTTTCTTCTTTATAGGATGTATGTTTGTTGATCCGATAGTAGTAATCTTAATACTTACACCAATATTTTATCCTGCAGCAATGCAGGCAGGAGTTGATCCTGTTCATTTAGGGGTGGTTATTACGTTCCAGGCTGCGCTAGGCTCAGCAACACCACCGTTTGGGGTGGACATATTTACCGCAAGTGCGGTGTTTAATAAGTCTTATCTAGACGTTATCCGAGGAACACCGCCTTACATTGTAATGCTGCTGATTGTGTCAATTTTAGTTATTATGTTTGAAGAGATTTCTCTTTTCTATCGCTTCTTATAAGCGGCAGATGTTGAGTTATAGATTAAAGAAAAACATAGGGGGTAATTTAGATGGATTTTAGAAAGAAACCTTGGTTAATGGCAGGCTCAGCTTTTCTCCTTACTGCTGCAATTGCTGGATGCGGAAACGGCGGGGATGACGCTGCCGAAGATAATGGAGATGCCGGCGGCGACGGAGAAACATATGAATGGCGCTTTGTAACTGAAGAGAACCAAGGACAGGTTCAATATGAGTATGCTGAGGAATTTGCTGAAAGACTAAATGAAAAATCCGATGGCCAAATTAACATTGATGTCTATGAGTTTGGCGGCCTTGGAAGTGAAGTTGACCAAGTGGAGCAACTTCAAAGCGGCGTTGTTGAATTTGCAATTGTGTCACCAGGCTTTACTGGAACAATGGTAGAAGAGGGTCAATTGTTTGCCCTGCAGTTCTTGTTCCCGGATGACGTAGCTGAGACTCAAGAAGTGCTTGAAACAAGTGAGGCGCTCAATACACACCTTGCTGAAAAATACGAAGAACATAATATTAAGCCATTATCCTTCTGGACAGAGGGTGCTATGCAATGGACTGGAAGCACACAGCTGCGCACACCAGATGATTTCCAGGGGTTTGCAATGAGAACACAAGAATCTCCGTTAATTATGGAGTCTTATCGTCAATACGGTGCTGATCCTACAGCGATGAGTTGGAGTGAGCTATATACAGGTCTTCAGCAAGGAACTGTTGACGGCCAGGAAAACCCAATTTTCTTTATTGAGGATGCAGGCTTCCATGAAGTTCAAGACCATATGACTATTTCCAACCATAATAACTATGTAGCTATGACTACAGTGAATCCTGGTTTCTACAATGACCTTCCTGAAGATATTCAAGCAATGATTGATGAAACTGTGGAAGAAATGAAGGAAGTAGGGTTTGAACTTCAGGACCAAATGAATGAAGAACTTCTTGATGCGATTATTGAAAATGAAGACTATCCAACTGACGTATATGAGCTTAATGAAGATGAGCGTGAGCAGTTCAGAGAGCTGGCTGAACCGATGCGCGACTACTTCAGAGAGAATGGCGGCGAAGATGCGGCTGAAATTCTAGACATGTTAGAAGAAGAAATCGAAGAAGTTACTGGTGAAGAAGCTTAAGTTAATAAATTGGAGGGTGTCTCATAAGGTCACATTGCAGTGGCCTGGATGAGGCACCTTCTTTTTTGGAAGAACTATTACACTAGCCGGGACAAAACCAGTAAAAGAGTCGCTCTCCTGATCAAAGTGCCAGTTGGCTGCGTTAGCGAGTGTAACTTTGAACAACTAACTACTGAAAACAAAAAAGGGACCTCTCAACGGATTGAGAGTCCCTTCTTATTTAGCTGGATTTTGTCCCAGCTTTTTTTAATGGATTATGAAACTGATTGTTGTCTTGGTGATTGAAAGTGGGTGTGACGTTTTCTTATTAGATAATATATTTTATAGCCGGCTCCTGCAGAAAGGACAGTGAAAATAATATCTTTTACTAATGGAGCGGCCATCCAGGCCCAAACCATTGAATAGCTGAAGCCCTCTGGTGCTTCTGCAATAAATAAATAAGCATAATACATGTAATTCGTTCCCAATAGATAATTAATTGTAAGACCGACAAAGGCTGCTATGAAAAATGTTGGTAAACCAGGATTTTGTTTGGACTCAATTAATTTTCCGACAACGTAAGCTACGAGAATGAATGATAGAATAAATCCGAATGTAGGGCTGACGAAGGTTCGCAATCCCCCGGAAAATTGAGCGAAGACAGGCATGCCTACAAGACCGATCAACGTATAAATAATCATGGATAAGGATCCAAGGCGGCTGCCAAGAACAATACCGGCAAGTATAGCAATTATAGGCTGGAGGGTTATAGGGACACCCCCAACAACGAGAAAAGCCGTGATGTTTGCTCCTACCCCCATGAGAGCAGCAAACATTGCTACTAAAATAATGTCTAGCGGTTTAAATTTCAAGGGACCACCTTCCTTAGTACATAGTCGTATTTTTATCCTACTTAAATATCGCCATTTCGTCAACTTATTTTTTACATTGGTTAACAATGCAGTCTTTCTATTTGTCTGGAAGAAAAGCGGTGAAGATTCATGGGGACGTCACAATACGAAGGGCAAGTGATCTTGCCGCGGAATCACTCTTATGGAATAATACAAGCTGAAAGCCATTTAGAGACTATAAACATGGGGGAAATAGATTTGAATCGAACTAAATTTTTATTGCAGACTTCAGCTATTTTTGCAGTCATTGGTACAATTATGGGATCACATATGGCAGGCGCGGGTTCAATGGCATTACGGCCAATTCATGCTCATATTTTGGTGGTGGGCTGGCTGTCATTATTTGCATTTGCTGCGTATTATCGGATGTTTCCTGTTCCTAAATCCTCAAAGCTTGCAACGGTCCATGTATGGACAGCATTTTTTGGATCAATTGGTCTGAGCGGAGGCATGTGGGCATATTATTTTATACCAGGCTCAATGGTCACTCTCATGGCGTTTATCATCGGGGGAACAATTCTGGCAGTGAGTTTCATTTTGTTTGCAGTCATGACATTTGTTCACGGTAAGTACATTACAGATGCACAATAAAAAAGGGCTGAGCTCAAAAGTGAATGTTTGAGCTCAGCCCTTTTATAATACCCTAAGATCTGACTTTGCCTGCTTCTGCTGAAGGGAGAGAAGAGTGTTGATTGGTACGAGAAAGGGTGAGCCATAAGACGAAAGCGCTTATGATAAAGAGCCCCCCTGATACGATAAAAACAAATGGGATATGGAAAAAAGAGGCGACCGTTCCCCCCATTACAGGCCCAACAACATTCCCCAGAAACCGGAAGCTTTGATTATATCCCATTACCTCCCCTTGCACAGTTACAGGGCAAGCTTGTCGAATATAGGCTGTCATGCACGGAATTAACCCGCCTACCTGCACACCAAACAAAAAACGCAGGAGTACAAGCTGCCATATCTCTGTAACAAAGGCCTGGGGAATAAAAAAGACGGCAGCTAAAATAAGCAAAATGAGCAGTACCTTTTCATGACCTATTTTGTCTCCAAGTTGTCCCCATTTTCGAGCGGCGACCAAGCTTCCAAGACCAGTTACGGAGAAAACAAAACCAGCCATAAAAGCAATGTTTTCAGTTGAATTTAACTCATTTACATATAAGGCGAGCAGAGGCTGGACGCTAAAATTAGCTGTTTGCATTACCAGTGAAATAATCATAACGATATGCAGGATAGGATGGGTAAAAACATGGCGGAAAATTTCCTTTTTACTGTAGGCTCTTTCTTCTTCTCCTTCCTCCTTGTAAACCACTTCCTTTACTCCGAAAGCAACGAGTACGGTCGATAATGCAATAACAATAGATGTAATAACAAAGGTCAACGCAAAGCCAGTCGTATCTGCCAATACTCCTCCCATAAGAGGTCCAAGCAGTCCCCCGGCAACCGTGCCAGTCTGCAGGGTGCCGAGCTTCTCACCAGCTGTTTCTTTACTGCTCTGTGCCGAGATCAGGGCAATGGCGGTGGGGATAAAACCTGTAACGATCCCCATGAACAGCCGAAGCAAAAAAAGTCCCATAACGGATTCAACAAAACCCATCAAGAAAATGCTTATGGATATACCGAGTCCCGTGATGACTAGAATCGACTTCCGGCCGTAACGATCCCCAAAACGCCCCCATAAAGGAGCAAAAAAGAATGCCACTAAAAAGGTAACACCAAAGACATATCCGGCCCAGCGTTGTACATAGGCATCAGAAAAGTCGCCGAGTGTTTCTATATATAAAGATATAAAAGGAAGAACCATCGTAGCGCTGGCTGCTACAAAAAAATTGGCAAACCACATAATTTTTAAATTGCGGCTTGCAATACGTTCAGAATTAATAAGTAATCACCCTCAAAAATACATCACACATGACTGTGTTTATTTCGTATCACTAAATATTGTACCCTATATAATATTTTATGAAAAGTCTTATGACCTGCTGAGCGTGATATGCTACCATGATAAGGAAAGGAAGGGATGGCTGTGGAAAAAGTGTATCATGCTACAGAATCCAGACCGCTCTGGTTGTTTTTATTTGTACTGACGGTTTGGTATGCATTTTATTTTGAGTTTCAAATTCCCGTTCTACCATACTTATTGCCACTGATACCTATTTACTTTTTGTTAGTTACATATGAACTTCAAGTAGACGAGGACATCATCCGCATCAAAACCAAATTGTTCAATCTTACAATTAAAGAAAAGACAGCTGAGCCTGAAAATATAAAAGAAATGGTTATTTTATACATGAAATGGGCTCAAAAAGGTGTGCTTATCAGACTGCATAAAGGGATGAGGTGGCGTGTGATCCAATATACCCCGGCAGATTACGATGAAGCTCTCAAGCAATTTGCCCGAAGCCACCAGGTGCCTGTGATGATTCATGGAGACCCTCCGAACCAATAAGAAACCTGTAAAAAAAGGACTTTCCCTGGGGCAGGAGAGGATGGATACAATGAAAAACGCAATGGAAGGAATTGTTGCACATATACTAAAGGAACATGTGCATCATTTGTATTTACCATGTACTTGTGTAGAATGTCAGCAGGACGTTGCAGCACTGGCTCTGAATCAGCTCCCACCCCATTATGTACGCTCCACAGAAGGAGAAGCCTATATTAGGGCAAAGTACATGGAGGATCAGGAAAAGGCTGTTGTCCTGGGGGCACTTGCCAAAGCCGCAATAAAAGTATCAGAAAACACAAGCCATCAGTAATCTCCACCTATAACCAGTGTATTGTAATTAAAATTCGGGGATAGGTAAAGAAAAGGACAAAAAGTGGGGAAGTATCAAAATGATAAAAGAGTTAGCCACGCCAATCATTATTTCTCATCGTGGTGTAACCAATTTAGGTGCACAGGAAAACACAATTGAATCCTTTAACCAGGCGATTGCCGGCGGGGCCGATTATGTTGAAACTGATATTAGACGTACAAAGGATGGTTATCTGGTTTGTTTTCATGATAAGAAATGGAACAAGGTTCCTGTCGGGGCGTTAACCTATAAGGAATGGATCATGCAGACAGGTCTTCTTGGCTGGACTCCTCCTTTATTAGAGGATGTTCTTGACGCATGCAGGGGAAAGATCAGGTTGAATTTGGAAGTGAAAGAACCTGGTCTTGAAGAAGATATCATCAAAACGGCCAGTGGTCGTTTTCCTCTTAAACACCTGTTAATTTCTTCGTTTAATGATGAAATTTTAGTAAGGGTAAAAGAAATTGACTCTCACGTTCCTACGGGACTTTTGCTTGGCAAAAATGTATTTCAGCACAGATTCAGGTTGACGGCTTACCAGCAGGATATCTTTCCAGAAAGAAGATTAATTAAAACAAAAGCTGATATAGTCTGTCCTAACTACCGTGTCCTCAGGCTGAACTTTTTAAAAAGAATGCATGCCTTACAAAAGCCTGTGTATGTATGGACGGTCAATCATCCTAAAAGAATGGTTGATCTTGTGGATAAAGGGGCAGATGGCCTTATTACCGATCAAGTAAAGCTTGCCGGTGAACTGTTTGGCAAAAAGGAAATCGCAGAAGATAAAGGAAAAACATCTTAAATGATTGTATTAAGATAGCAAACCATAGTATCATCATAATCAAACTAGCATATATGAAGAGGATTTCCTCTTTAAAGAATAAGGAGTGATTTCATGCCAAGCGTAGAAAGTTTTGAGCTTGATCACAATATTGTAAAGGCCCCGTATATTCGCCATGCAGGCGTACAGAAAGTTGGGAGTGACGGTCACGTTAACAAGTACGATATTCGTTTTTGTCAGCCTAACAAACAAAACCTTCAGCCTCCTGTCATTCATACGCTGGAGCACTTGCTCGCTTTGAATGTCCGTCGTTTCACGGAAGAGTATGATCACTTTGAAGTGATAGACCTTTCTCCAATGGGGTGTCAGACAGGCTTTTATCTTATTATGAATGGTGAGCCTTCAATTGAAGAACTTATTGATGTCCTGAAAAAAACTATGGAATATTCTATTGAGCTTGAAGAGGTGCCGGCCGCTAACGAAGAACAGTGCGGGCAGGCTAAGCTTCATAACCTTGAAGGTGCCAAAAAATGGATGAAGTACTGGCTTGAACAGGATGCTGAATCATTGAAAGAAGTATTTTAAACAAACGTTTGATTAACGGACGCTTCCTCTCCTAAAGAGGAAGCGTCTTTTATATTGCAAGTATATTACAAACAAGTAAGGTGCCAGGCACCTTACTTTCGTTGCTGTTTAAAGTAATCATTTGCTTTTTGAATAATTTCCACTAGATCCAGTTCGTCGGAGGAAGTGATGTTTGTTTTTAAGAGAGCGTGCATCATCTCCAAGGAATTCAGGTCACTCTCTTCGGTGTTAGAGGCTGTGCAGTCAGAGGGTACAATGGTTTGGTAGTGGCGCATGTAGGCGTCGTTTACCGTAAAGTGAACACACATGTTGCCTGCAAACCCGGCAATAATCAACGTTTTTACTTCTAGATAATCGAGCAGCAGATCAAGAGGAGTAGCAAAAAAAGCTGAGAACTGAGGTTTTAAAACAAAATAGTCATCATCTTCTGGCAGAAGCAATTCTACGATAGGCTTGCCTCGTACGTTATTTTCAAGACAATGGTCAACGAGCTGTCTGAAATCACTTTGCCATCTTCCATAATTGTCATTTACATAAATGACAGGAACGTCGTAAGCCTTTACTCTTCTTTTTAATTTTGCTATTTTTTTAGCGGCTGGAAGAGACTGTTCAAATAATTTCTCTCCATCTTCAAATTCCATATCATTTATTGTGTCTATTAATAAAAGAGCAACAGAGGCTTTTTCAGGTACATGCTCAGGGTTATCTTCACTTTCTTTTGAAGCATCCACTGGTTTATGTTCTGCCATTTTTCAGTCACCTGCCTTGAGAATAGCAATTTTATAGTAAGGAGCTGGGCATATCATTGCGCAGCCGTAACAAGCGTTTTAACACAAATAGAGCGTAGTTTAGTATTCCCCAATAGGTGGAAGAGAAAACGAGAGAAGTGCTCAGAATTTTTAAAAAGGAACCTCAGTTTTTCCTATTAATATGATATGATTAACGATACGAAAACTATTTCCTCTGCGGTTTTAAAAACAGAGAGAAACGGCAGAGGCTGAGAAGCAACGTTGGGAAAGGAGTCAGTGAGATGGAGGAGAAGGAACTAGAAATTTTACATCTTGTTGAAGAAAACGCCAGATTGGATGTACCTACACTGGCCAGGATGGTAGACGTGAGTGAAGAGAAAGTTAATGGAATCCTGGCGAAGCTGCAGGAAGAAAAAATTATCTTAAGCTACAATGCAGTGATCGACTGGAGCAAGGTTGATGATCACCCTGGGGTTACAGCTATGATTGATGTGAAAGTTACACCTCAGCGAGGAGTAGGCTTTGATGAAGTAGCTGAGCGCATCTACAGGTTTTCTGAGGTGAAAGCATTATACCTTGTGTCAGGCGCTTATGACCTTCAAGTAGTCATAGAGGGAAAAACGATGAATGAAATTTCCAACTTTGTCTCAAGTAAGTTATCAACACTTGATTCAGTTATATCCACAACTACACATTTTCAGCTCAAAACATATAAACACGATGGGGTAGTGTTTGATGACGGCGAAGAAGACAAAAGAATCGTGGTTTCGCCATGACTTTCTCATCGGTTAAAAATAAACAGCGTTTATCGGACTCAGTGCAACGAATAAAGCCATCAGGAATCCGGCGTTTTTTTGACCTTGCCTCCACCATGGATAATGTTATTTCTTTAGGTGTTGGGGAGCCTGATTTTGTAACTCCGTGGAATGTTCGTGAGGCAAGCATAAATTCCATGGAGAGAGGGCATACAGCATATACGGCAAATGCCGGCTTACTGGAACTGCGACAGGAAATATCCAAATATATGAAGCAGCGTTTTCAAGTTTCATACCAGCCTGAGGGAGAAGTTCTTGTTACAGTCGGAGCCAGTGAAGGAATAGACCTGGCTGTCAGGGCCATCGTTAATCCAGGTGATGAAGTGATTGTGGTGGAACCCAGCTTTGTCTCCTATGCGCCAATTGTTTCATTGGCCGGTGGTGTGCCAGTACCTATTGGTACAAAAAAAGAGAACGATTTCAAGCTGACACCTTCCCAATTGGAAGAGGCAATTACAGCGAGAACGAAAGCAATCATTCTCTGTTTCCCTAATAATCCAACCGGGGCCACTATGACTGAGAATGAGTTAAAAGAGATTGCTTACCTGGTGGAAAAGCATGACCTTCTCGTTTTATCTGATGAAATTTACGCGGAACTCAGCTATGATGAGCCTCATTATAGTTTCCCGCGCTGTGAGGGAATGTGGGACCGGACGATCTTGATATCTGGGTTTTCCAAAGCCTTCGCTATGACAGGGTGGCGTCTTGGGTTTATCTGTGGACCAGAAGATATCGTTTCAGCTATGCTGAAAATCCATCAGTATACAATGATGTGTGCATCTACACTGGCTCAGCATGGAGCCATTGAGGCTCTTCAAAACGGACAGGAAGATGTAAGTCGCATGGTTACCAGCTATAGACAAAGAAGGAACTATTTAGTGAAAGCTTTCGATGAGATTGGACTTCCTTGTCATTTTCCTGGAGGGGCATTTTATGCTTTTCCGGATATTAGCCCGACAGGAATGAACGCTGAGGAATTTGCTGAGCAGCTTTTAGTAGAAGAACAAGTAGCCGTGGTGCCTGGGGATGTATTTGGAGAAGGCGGTGAAACTCACATCCGCTGCTCTTATGCTACTTCACTGGATTCTTTGCGGACAGCTATCGAACGAATGGGTGCTTTCCTGGAGCGTCACAAAATAAATTAAATAGTGTTAGTAAGAAAGGCCGCACAATAAAGCGGCCTATTTTTTATGAAAAATTGATAAAAAGAAAAAACCGAAGGCTTCACTGCATTTGCATGCAGCAGGCCTTCGGTTTTTTTCCGGTTACTTCTTTAAAGCTGGGGGAAGCTTTTAAAGTGTACTACCGGAGAAAGGGGAGAAAAAGATTACTGGATTCACAGCCTCTTCAACAGAGAAAACAAAGCAGCGGGCTTTGCCTCATGAAAGAGGGGGAATAGCATTAATAGTATTCCCGGAATTCTATAAAATAATCCACTATTTTTAAAAAAAGGTGCCTGGCACCAAAATTGGCTGTAATATAATTTTTTCAGCGGGTGCTGTTCCTCTCACAATCAGGCGATGATGGAGATTACAGCTCCAAATATCTCTGGCACTTTCAGTTTAAAGTATTCCAAGCACATTTAAGAAAGCAATGGCAATTGCAATTGGGGCAATGTAACGAATCGTTATAAACCACACTTGGAAAAAGCCGGACCCTAAATTAGAACTGCGTAAAAGCTCCTCCTGCAAGGCTGACTTACTCATTTTTAACGGAACAAATATTGAAATCAGCAATGCGCCAAGAGGCAGCAGAATATTGGAAACTAGAAAGTCTAATTGATTAAAAAAAGTATCTCCAAAAATAAGCCATTCACCAAGAAGTCCAAATGACAAATTAGATGGAATTCCGATGAGGAAAATAATGAGACCCATGCTCCAAGCCATTTTCTTTCGTTTTGCCGGATCGCTTTTTGATGTTGTAGCTACAACAATTTCTAACAGTGAAAAGGCTGAGGTCAAAGTAGCGAATAATAATAAAGCAAGAAACATGGATAAAAATACAGAGCCAAAAGCCATTTCACTAAACACAGCAGGCAGAACAGTGAAAATGAGACTAGGCCCTTCATCTGGTTCAAGTCCAAATGCAAAAACCCCCGGGAAGATCGCCAATCCGGCAAGAACAGCGATGAATACACTGAGACCTACTATGGATGTAGCAGAACGGACCAGATCGTCTTTTTTAGACAAGTAGGAGCTGTATGTTACCATAATAGACACCCCAAGGCTTAAGGAAAAGAAAGCCTGTCCCAGTGCAAAAAGAATCGTTTCGCTTGTCACTTCGCTCCAATCTGGCTGAAGGAAAAACGTTACTCCTTCCATTGCGCCTTCCAAGGTTAAGGAACGAATCACAAGGATAAGAAACAGGATAAACAACAGCGGCATCATCAGGGTGCTTGCCCGCTCAATTCCTTTTTGGATTCCCCCTTGGACAATTAAGATCGTGATAAGCATAAATCCAAGATGGGCAGCACCAACTTCCCAGTGATTTGAGATAATGCTCCCAAATAACTCACCGAAATCTCCGGTTGCCGGATCAGTCAATCCCCCAGTTAAGCTCCGGATAAAGTAAGTAAGAATCCAGCCGCCGACCACTGAGTAAAAGGAAAGGAGAAGAAAGGAGGTTACCACTCCAAGTATCCCAATTCCGTGCCACAAGCTGTTGGGAGCAATTTCCTTATACGCTTGAATCGCATTCTTGTTGGTACGCCGTCCAATGACAAACTCAGCCAGTAATAACGTAGTCCCCAATAATAAGGTGAAAAGTAGAAAAATAACAAAAAATGCCCCGCCACCGTTGGTTCCAGCTACATAAGGAAGTCGCCAAATAGCTCCAAGCCCTATGGCCGAACCGGCAGCAGCTAAAATAAAACCGATCTTAGAAGACCATTGTTCTCCTCGATTAGCCATAAAATATTCTCTCCTTTTGATTTCTCAACATGGTTCACAATAGCTATGTAGAGACTGTTTGTCAACTTTTATATTTTTCCGGGAAGGCACAGCGCAGGCCTTTTTCAAAAGGTGTTTACACTACTTGTATTGATGGAATAAGTATTATATCCAAATTGCTGTGTTAAGCCACCTGTGATATACTTTATAGGTTAAAAAATAGTTAGGAGATGTTTTCATGTCGGTACAGCAATATGAAGTAGGTAGTATCGTTGAAGGAAAAGTAACTGGGATTAAACCGTTTGGTGCTTTTGTGGCTCTTGATGACCAGAAACAAGGACTTGTACACATTTCAGAAGTGACTCACGGCTTCGTGAAAGATATTAATGATGTGTTATCCGTAGGAGATGAAGTGCAAGTAAAAATCAAATCCATTGATAATGAGTCAGGAAAGATTTCCCTTTCTATTAAAGATACTCAGCCAGCCCCAGAAGGAAAAGGAGCTCCACGTCGCGAAGGCGGCAATAAGCCAAACAACCGAAGTGGCGCCGCAGCCGGAACTCAACAGAAAAGTCAGGGTTTTAATACTCTTGAAGACAAGCTTAAGGACTGGTTGAAGCAATCAAATGAGATTCAAGCAGACCTGAACAAAAGAGTTCGTAAATAAGCAATATAAAAACGTCCGGGGTAAAAGCTCGGACTTTTTTATTTTATAGCCAGTGATACAGGAGGGGGGGCAGGGTTGAAGAAAGGATTGAATTTTATTCAAATCGCCCTGGCACATTTCAGCTCTCAGCTATGCAGACGAGGAAGAAAAAGCATAAAAGCCCGAAGCGATAGCTCCGGGCGGCCTGTACATAATTAAGAAGCCATGAACAATTGACAGGTGTTAGCGTTGTGTTTCTGGGCTTCTTTGAAGCTCGCTATCAGGTTTAAATAAGATAGAGATACAATAGATCCCTGCAATCCCTACAATTGCATAGATTACACGGGAAATGGCTGCTGCTTGACCACCGAAGATTGCTGCGACAAGGTCAAAACCAAAAAAACCAATAAGTCCCCAATTAATTGCTCCGATCATGGCGAGAACCAAAGCTGTACGTTGTATTCCGCTCATTATTCTTCACCTCCCTTTACTTTTTCCACCCTTCATCTTAAAGAAAATAGGACGAAAACTTCCCCCATAAGCAGGGAATAGGGTCTGTAGGTATAGAATGAAATAAAGAGAAGTACTTTATGCATGTAACCTTCATTTTTTTGAGTATCTTATTTTTTTACCCTGTGATTTTATATAAGATAGCATTGTTCAGGGATTGCTTTTTCGATTAAATGAAGACAGGCACAATCAATATGTCTATTTACTGGAGGCTGCAATGAAAGAATTTACTTTTCAAAACACGACGAGACTGCATTTTGGAAAAGGAATGATTGCCAACCTGGGAAAAGAAGCGAAATCGTTTGGTGACAATGTTCTCCTTGTATATGGAGGAGGAAGCATTAAGAAAAATGGGATTTACGATGAAGTGCTGAGCGAATTAAAGGGCCAGAATATAAAGGTGACAGAGCTTTCTGGAGTTGAGCCAAATCCAAGACTTTCTACGGTAAATAAAGGAGTGCAGCTTGCAAAAGAAAATAATATCGACCTTCTTCTGGCAGTAGGCGGCGGAAGTGTAATTGATTGCACCAAGGCTATTGCTGTAGGAGCCGCAAGCGATGTTGACGTATGGGATGTCGTCACGAAAAAAGCAAAGCCGGACAAAGCTTTGCCGCTGGGCACAGTGCTCACCTTGGCAGCAACCGGTTCAGAAATGAATGCTAATTCTGTAATTACAAACTGGGAGAAGAATGAAAAACATGGGTGGGCCCATCCTCTTGTTTATCCTTCTTTTTCCATACTGGATCCTGTTTATACTTATTCTGTGCCTGCTGATCAAACAGCATTTGGAATTATTGATATGATGAGCCACGTTATTGAAACCTATTTCCATGTGGAAACCAACACACCGGTGCAAGACCAATTGGCAGAATCTCTGCTTAGGGTTTGCGTTGAGACAGGTCCTAAATTAATGGCTGAACCAGAAAATTATGAATACCGGGAAACTATTATGTACTGTGGAACCATGGCTTTAAATGGCGTACTTCAAATGGGAGCCCGCGGTGATTGGGGAACACATAACCTGGAGCATGCTGTTTCAGCTGTGCATGATATACCCCACGCCGGAGGACTCGCTGTTTTATTTCCAAACTGGCTTAAGCAGACCGTTGAAAAAGAGGTAGGAATCACGCGTATGTCTCGTTTGGCAGAGCAGGTTTTTAATGTAGATAAGAGCAATAAAAGTGAAAGAGAGGCTGCATTGGAAGGAATCGATAAGCTCCAGGAGTTCTGGGTTAATCTGGGCGCTCCAAGCCGCCTGAAAGATTATAATATTGGAGAAGACAGTTTGGGAACCATAGCAGATAAGGCCTTAGTCAATGGCTCGTATGGTTCGTTTTTAACACAGGACAGAGAGGTTGTCGAAAAAATTCTCAGAGACTCATTATAGAGAAATAAAATATATTTGCAGTTGAAGACGATTACAATTGGAAAACGTCTTGATTTGTCAGTTTGGCTTCTTTACATTGATAGAAGATGTGTTAGAAATAGGAGGGAAAATGCTATGGGCAATCAACTAAACTTGGATTACAGTAATGCTTTGGATTTTGTGAGAGAAGAAGAAATCAGTCAGCTGCAAGGAGCCGTTACCCAGGCTCACGAGGCTCTTCATAATAAAACAGGTGCAGGAAATGACTTTGTGGGATGGGTGGATTTGCCGGCAGATTATGATACAGAGGAATTTTCACGCATCCAGCAAGCCGCCGACAAAATTAGCGGGGACTCTGATGTACTTATAGTGATAGGTATTGGCGGTTCATACTTAGGAGCCAAAGCAGCGTTGGAGAGCTTACACCATACGTTTAGAAATCAGCTTCCAAAAGAACAGCGTAAAGGCCCGGAAATTTACTTTGCCGGACATCATATTAGTCCTTCTTATGTAAACGATTTGCTTCACATCATTGAAGGGAAGGATGTATCACTGAACGTAATATCTAAATCAGGGACTACGACCGAGCCTGCCATTGCTTTTCGCATTTTCCGTGAGTGGATGGAAAACAAGTATGGGAAAGAAGAAGCGGCGTCAAGGATCTATGCGACGACCGACAAAGAAAAAGGAGCTTTAAAAACACTTGCTTCTGAAGAAGGGTTTGAATCATTTGTCGTGCCAGATGATGTAGGCGGTCGTTATTCTGTCTTAACAGCCGTGGGACTTCTGCCGATTGCTGCTTCCGGCCTTGACATCGAAAGTATGATGAAAGGAGCAGCAGACGCACGAGAAGCTCTTTCCACAGACAGCCTGGAAAAAAATGAGGCGTACCAATATGCGGCCTTACGCCATGCTCTTTACCAAAAAGGTAATACGATCGAGCTTCTTGTTAATTATGAGCCAAGGCTTCAGTATGTTTCTGAGTGGTGGAAGCAGCTATTTGGCGAAAGTGAAGGAAAAGATGGAAAAGGATTGTTCCCGGCTTCGGTTAATTTTTCTACAGATCTTCATTCCATGGGACAATACGTGCAGGATGGCCGCCGTCACCTGTTCGAGACTGTCCTGCAAATTGAAGAGCCGGGTAATGACATTACCTTGAAAGAAAATAAAAGCGATTTAGACGGCTTAAACTATCTTTCTGGCGAAACAATGAACTTTGTAAATAAAAAAGCGTTTGAAGGTACTCTTTTAGCTCACACTGATGGAAAGGTACCTAATTTGATTGTTACGATTCCAGAAATGAATGAGTACCATTTTGGTTACCTGGTTTACTTCTTTGAAAAAGCTTGCGCGATCAGCGGCTATCTTTTAGGTGTTAACCCGTTTGACCAGCCAGGAGTAGAGGATTATAAGAAAAACATGTTTGCTTTGCTTGGAAAACCTGGATTTGAAGAGCAGAAGCAAGAGCTTGAAAACCGCTTGAAAAAATAACAGCCAGCCCGGTTCTGATTGATAAGGACCGGGCTTTTTACTGTTGATACGTCCCGTTCTTCTTGATGTATGAAAAAGGATAGAAATGTCGAAGCTAACCAGGTAAAGGGGGTAATCGACAATGATCCAACTGCAGTCAAGAATTGAAGAACATAAATTCAAAATGGAAACATTAAAGGAGAAATTGCAGCCTTTAGGGTATGGAATTGGAGGGAATTGGGATTATGATCATGGTTACTTTGACTATAAAATAGACGATGACCATGGATACCATTTCCTGAGGCTGCCATTTCGGACTATTGATGGAGAGGTTGAAACAAAAGGTGTAACCGTGGAGCTTGGACGCCCGTTTTTATTAACTCATCAATATGAGGAAGGGATTGATGATGTCGTCTACAACTATAATGCCTTATTCAACCAGTTCCAAAAGCCAGTTGTAAACGATGCGGCCGTTCCTAACAAGTACTTAGAAACAGGCCGTTTGTTAATAGAAGAGCTGGAAGCCACATTGTTAACCTAATGGTCTACAAAGAGAATGGAGTCTTCATGGGACACAAAAAAAGGAGCATTAGGATTTAACAGCATTTTCCCCTGTCTTTTTACACCGAGAGGCAGCTTGCCTTCTTTTCTGAATTCGTGTAAAAGCTCTTCAAAGGAAAGCCCCACCCATTCATCTTTTATTTCAGTCATCTTGAGGTTATACTGGTCCTCATGCTCAAGTAAATCGGTTATGATACTTGCTACTCCAGGATAAATCGTACTTCCGCTCATCAAAAGGCTGGTCACATAAGTCGATTCTATGACTTCATCTGCACCGGCTCTTTTTGCGTTGGCGAGAAGTTCAGGAGTTAATATTTCAACAGTTACCATTGCCTTATCGTTATTGCTTTTCACTGCCAGAAGAGTTAAGATCGTCCGTGCATCGCTGTCTTGTTCATTCATTGATCTTCCTGCGGTTATGAGTACACTTGCAGCTTTGGAGATATTCGCCTTCTGCAGGGTTTCATCTATGTTAGGGTTCCCTTGAATAAAGTGAACACTTGAGTGACGGGGAAAGGGAGGCTGCTGAAGAGTTTCGTCAATGAGGACAATTTCTCTTTGGGAATGTTGCCTCTGCAGCTCTTTAATCACCTGCCTGCTTTTTTCATTCCAGCCAATGACAATGCAGTGGTTCTCATAACGGCAGGAAAGTTTGCCCTGGCGCCATTGTGTTTCCTCTGTAACGGTAGTGGCAGCCAAGGATGTAACAAAAAAGGTGACAAATCCAATCCCAAATAAAATAAGGATAATAGCAATAACGCGCCCAATCGTGCTATCAGGTACAAGATCGCCGTACCCCACTGTAGAAGCACTGACTATGGCCCACCAGACGGCATCAAAGTAAGTGGGAAAGGTATGTGGTTCCAGCCGGTGCATCAGCCAGCTTATACTAATAATAATAATCCCAATTACTAAAAATAGTCTCGTTAGCAAGTGAGACTTAGCAAATTGCTGAGTAAGCTTATGAAAAGGAAGCATTTTCATACATCCTCCAGACAAAAAAGAGTAGTAGCTTCAGTATAGCCAACCTCTTGTTCATTCAACCTTCATCTGCTATAGTTAGGAACGGACAGAGAGGAAGCGGGTGATAGAGAATGATTCAAGCACTGATTTTTGGGATTGCTGTATTTTTAGGGTGGATCCTTCTCGATTGGGTGAAGGAAAAGAAGCTGAGAAAAGAAAAAGTAAGAGAAGCGGCGGTTACGGCTGTATTTGGGGCTATTGGCTGGCTGATTCTTGACTTTATTTTATAAATTGACAACTGCCAGGAAACATTATATAATTAAACATGTCTGAATAATAGGAAATGGGGCATTAGCTCAGCTGGGAGAGCGCTACACTGGCAGTGTAGAGGTCAGCGGTTCGAGCCCGCTATGCTCCACCATACATATCACAACGTAACCGTCGAGGTTACGTTTTTTTGTTCTTTTTACTCATTCTATCCTTTTTCGTTCCATCCTTGACATCTATATTCGTTACATTAAGGGGTATGTTAATAAATAGATTCCTTTGCAGAACGTGGTTTCATTGATTTCCTGATCCGATTTGTCATATATTTAGTAAAAGATGCACAAGACTTATCTAAAATGAGTCCTGACTTTAAGGATATCCTGCTTTTTTAGTTTCTTTGAATACTGTCCTATTTATTTTGCAGGAGTGGTTACATGTATAATAAGTTTTTAAAAACTGGGTCGGCAATTATTATTATTTTTTTAATTATCTATTTAGGGACGCTCATTGACTGGATTTTTATCCCTCTGCTTGTATTTTTTCAAACAGTCTTTTTTCCCATTGTAATAGCAGGAATACTATTTTACATATTTAGACCTATTGTTCACAGGCTGAGTAAAAAAATGCCAAGAACACTTGCGATTTTACTATTGTTTTTCGGTTTTGCCGCTTTAATTGTAGCTCTCCTTTCACTTATTGTTCCCGAGATTGAAAATCAAATGAATAGTCTAGTCAACAGCATGCCAGTAATTATTTCTGAAATGCAGCAGCTGCTTATACAGATTCAACAGCATGAACTGGTACAACGATTTGATTTAACGGAACTATTTCAAGTTGAAGAGCAGATAGAGCAAGCTGGGTCTGTTATTAACAACATTATGTCGAATATTGTACCTAACACTTTAAGCTTTGTCGGTGCCGTGTTTAATGTATTAATCGCCCTGTTTGTTATTCCTTTTATTCTTTTTTACTTATTAAAAGAAGGGGAAAAGTTTCCAAATAGTATTCTCCATTTTATTCAGGAGAAAGATAATAAAAAAGAAGCGAGCCGTATTCTTAGTGGTATGGATAAGATGTTAAGTAATTATATTCAAGGAATTCTTATCGTTTGTTCCTTTATAGGAATTCTTTGTTACATTGCATTTACGCTTATTGGGTTGGACTATGCATTAATTCTTGCGCTCTTTGCCATGATGACCAATGTAATTCCATACGTTGGTCCTTGGCTTGGTGCGGTGCCTGCCGTTATAGTCGGGATCTTGCAATCTCCATTTATGGCTCTGCTTGTGATCATTATCATTGTGATTATTCAACAAATTGAAAGCATTCTGCTTCAACCACAGGTAATGGGCAAAAAGCTTTCAATGCACCCGGTGACTGTATTGATTTTAGTGCTTGTAGCGGGACAATTTTTGGGTATCGTTGGAATGCTGCTTGCCGTTCCGACGTACGCCGTCAGCAAGGTATTTGTTACCCATCTCCATAGACTATGGCAAGTGAAACAACAGGAGAATAAGCTGAAAGATACCTAACGATCGTTGTGGGGGAAATGAACGGTTGATGAGAGAGTATTCTTAAAAAGATAATTATACAGAACAAAGAAGAGCGGCTGCATTTTCTATGTCACCGCTCTTCTTTTTGTAATTTTATCCCTCAATACGCAGTGCAAGTGTCTTTAATATGTAGGCGAGGTTTACTCTCCTTCACCATAATTTGATACGCCTCGTTTCCGGCGAAACAACCTTTATGGTAACCATCATGTGTAGAGAACCCTGTGATAAGTAAGAGTTCAACTCACTGTCCTATAAAAGATGATAAAGAAGAAAGAAGAGATTCAGAAGGAGGAAGCTGAGAGGGGGAAGGGCAGATAAAACCTAAAAGCAGGATCCTTCAAAACGAAACTAACCGTCTGTGGTATACGTGTCTTTGTCGGTTATATCTCTTCTTAAAGAAGTATTGCGAATCAGTCTAAGAAGAGGGCGGATAAACAAGAAAATACTTCCTAGTAAATAAGCCACCATGCCAAATATTTCTGTTTGAGAAGAAAAGTTCAGCAAACTTCCAGTAACAAATAAGATGCCAATGAGCAGGTCGTTAATGACAGTAATGACCTTATATCTTCTATAAAAATACAGCCGAAAGCGTCCTGCTTTTACATCTAAATACTCTTTTCCTTCTTGAATTTGCGGCATAAAATCCTCCTTTCTCAAACTAGACAAGAAGAATATTACCCGTTCAAGAAGGAAAGTAAACTATTTACATGTCTTGAGAAGACAAAGACAGGCGCAGAAGAACGACCATTATATTAATGAAACTACAGAGAACCTGCGTTAATGTAAATTACTCGTAAATTACTCAGTTGGACTGCTTCACACTAAGCACGGTGATTGTAAGGAGGATGATTACCATTCCAAAAATTTGAATGGTTGTCAAATGATCTCCAAGAAGCAAAATGCCAAATAATGAAGCTGTTACCGGCTCTACCATAGCGACCATCGAAGCAGTTGTCGGGGTAGTCCGCCGAATTCCAATTACATAAAATATAAATGAAAGTCCAGCCCCCAGGATCCCTAAGAGAAGGAACCATCCTATGTCGCTTGACGTCACCACACTAGCGGCTTCTGCATTGTCCGCAAAAAGAAAAAGGATGATACAAAAGGAAAAAAATGCAATGGTTAACGTGATTTGCGGATTTCCGGTAGAAGAGGCATTTTTAAACCCGAATATAAACAATGCATAGAAAATCCCCGCAGCAAGCCCCGCTGCCGCCCCTAGAACACTCACTGATATCGAATCGGTACTGTAGGCACCTGTAAGCAGGATAATCCCCACAAGCACACCGGTAATGCACCCCCATTTAAACCAGGTCGAACGCTCCAGTCGAAATAAAAAGGAAATTAAAAGGACGAACACAGGTGCGGTGTACATTAAAGTAGCAGCAACAGCGACGCTGGATGCCTGGATACTGAGAAAATAAAATGTGAAATTTCCGGCAACACCAAGCCCTGCCAACAGGGACCATATGTATAAACGAGTAGAGAAGATCCAATTTTTTCTAAAGCGAAAGAGAAACCAAGCTAAAAAACATATAAAAGCAACAGCCCCTCGGTAAAAGGAAATGACGATAGGGTCCCAGCCCTTGTTCATTAAAATATCTCCAATTCCCCCACTAATGCCCCAGCAAATAGCGGCCAGGATAACTAAGCCTACACCTGCAAATCTCATCGTGTGCCTCCTGAAGGTAAGTAATCAAACGTATTTTTGAGTGAGCTATTAAAAAACGAACGTGAGCGTATCAACGTAAATGTAAGGGTGAGGAAATACTCTTTACCCTCTTAATCAAACATAGGTTTGTTACAAGGTATTAACGGTAATTCCTTTAAGTTCTCATGCCTAAACCTAACTCGCTTGACTTGCAATATGAAGGGACGATACCTTTAAAAAATTAAGAGAAACAACATATCTTTTTGTTATAATAATTCTTTAAGCCCGTTCTACGGCTCCATCTTCTTAACTGATAAAATAAAATTTCGATATAAAAGCAAAATTATTTATGAATTAGCTGATGATCATGCTATTGTTTCAATGGTAGAAAAAAACAGGAGTTAGTATCGTACCTGAAAGTGTCCTGCCGGCACATGCCCATATCTGTTTCTTCATATAGGAAGAGAGCTGCAGGGTAATAGATATTGCTGCTTACAAAAAGGCCATCCCTAGGCAACCAAGAAATCCACCAGGTACGTGGAACAATGCCAATGGTTAGTCAGCTGTAATTTTTACTTTACTGAATAAAGGTTACTTTGCTTGAATTTTAGTACATAGCACAGGAGGAACTCATGATTGAAATACGAGAGGTGAAACCAGAGGAAATTGACAATGTAGCCGCATTTTTGCTCCCCACCATGGCAGAAGTTTATCCTTTTCCTTTAAGCGATAATGCTAAAAAAGATATTACCGAGATGGAAAAGCTGTTTATTACTAGGGATAAAGCCATTTTTTTAGCCGCTTTTTCCGAAGGGAATGTTTTGGGAACAATTGCTGTCCGGCCATATGACGACAGAATTACCGCTTTACAAGGTCGGTATTGCTTACCGGACACCTGTGAACTGATTAAATGTTACGTAAAAAGTGATAGCCGCAAGCAAGGCATTGGTTCAAGATTATATGAGAGAGCTGTTCAGTTTTGTAGCGAAACCGGCTATCAAACAATGTATCTTCATACACATGAGTTTTTGCCGGGGGGACTAACTTTCTGGAAGAAGAAAGGTTTTTTAATTGTGAAAGAAGAGAATGACAGGCTGGAGACTGTTCACATGGAAAAAAAGGTACCTTTCTGCTGAATTCATGTCTGCTTTTTTAGTCAGTCTGTTGCTAAGAGAGTTCGACATTTTTCAATAGTGTATGGTATGTAATAAAAGCGTCAAAGAGTGTGCTGGATAATACCTTGTAAGACATAAAATGATTACCTATAATTGTAAATATTACATCCTTGAGATGAGGAGTGGGGAAAATGCAACAGCTGGATAAAGTGGATTTTTCTATCCTGGGATTTTTACAGGAAAATGGGAAACGCCCTTACAGTAATATTGCTGATTTACTAGGGGTTAGTGAAGGGACAGTCCGTTCTCGCGTTAAAAAAATGCTCGACAATGGGGTCTTTGAATTTGTGGTTCATACGAATCCTGACAAGGTGGGCCTGCATGTTCAGGCAATTATCGGTTTCTCAACACAGCTGGGGAAGCAAGAGGATATTGCCAAAAAGCTTAAGAGCTTTCAGGAAGTTCGTTTTGTCGGAGCTTTTTCCGGCATGCATGATTTAATTATACAGGCTTATTTTAGAAACAATGAATCCCTCGTTCATTTTGTGAATCATCAATTATCACAATTAGAGGGGATCCAATCAATAGATGTCAGCGTAGAACTAAAGGAATATAAAGATTCTTTTTCATATGTTCTTCCAGAAGGCAAGGATAAGGAGAGCGGCATGGAAGTAGATTCAAAGAAAGCTATCTAACAGCAAAAAGAGCAACTCTCTATTAAACGATTCATAGCAGGCAGAGTAGAGTTGGTTCTCTCCTCTATTTGTAATAATATAGAATAAAAGTGCGGAGAGGAGTAAAAGTACATGGAAAATGGCAACATTGCATTTATTGCCGGCCATGCAAGACTTCCTGAAGGCATGGCGGCGCAAAGTGTGTTTAATACGTTGACAGTCACAGCAGAAGTAGACAGAAAGTATGGAGTGATACTTCAAGCCTCCTGTACTCTGGCGACAGAACATGGAAGGGAATATATTCATCATTTGTTAAGAGGATACAGTCTCAAGGACAGTGTAGAAATTATACTAAAAGCGGTGGAAACCCACTATCATGGAAAAGCAAAGAACGCAATTTTAGCAGCCATTAAAGATTTACATATTCAGTTTCATACACACTTTCTAAGAAATAAGTGAACAAGTCTGAACATTGACATAATTTAAAAAGGAGTATACAGTATTAGGTGGATACTCCTTCTCTTCTAGTCAGGCAGCCCCTGACAGGGCCAGAGAAGGGAAAGGCAAAATTTTTTGAATCATACTGAGTAGCCTATGATTCTTCAGAAGCGTGAAGAGCATTTACAAATAGGTTATAGCCAGTCACCCCGCCTGAAAAGGGAGAAGACTGGCTTTTTTGCATTTTAATCAGGGAATAGGAGGAAGCTAATGTACGATTATGCGATTATAGGTGGTGGAATTGTTGGCCTTTCTGTAGGGCACTCCCTAACAAAAAGGTTCCCTGGGGCCTCCATTTTAATGATTGAAAAAGAAGAAAGCTGGGCCTCTCACCAAACTGGACATAATAGTGGTGTTATTCACTCTGGAATTTATTACAAACCGGGAAGCTACAAAGCAAGGTTCGCAAAGGCGGGCAATCAATCGATGGTAGAGTTTTGCCAAGAGCATAACATTGACCATGATGTCTGCGGAAAGGTTATTGTTGCCACTAATGACCAGGAGCTGCCACGTTTAGATAACCTCTACAAACGTGGGTTGGAGAACGGCTTAAACATTAGAAAAATAAGCAGGGAAGAGCTGAAGGAAAAGGAACCTAACGTGAACGGCCTTGCGGCGATTCATGTTCCTTCAGCAGGAATTGTTAATTTCAAGCAGGTCAGTGAGACTTTTGCTTCGCTGATTGAAAAGGGCGGAGGGACAATGCTTCTTAATACTGAGGTTCAAAATATTACAGAAGAGGAGTCCCAGGTAACCATAGAGACACAGCACAGCACCTATCAAGCCAAAACGTTAATTAATTGTGCCGGCCTTCACAGTGATCGAATTGCAAGAAAAACGGGCTATCATACAGACATGAAAGTGATCCCGTTTCGAGGAGAGTATTATACTCTTAAAGAGGAAAAAAGGGGACTTGTTAAAAATCTTGTCTATCCTGTGCCTAACCCGGACTTCCCATTTCTAGGAGTCCACTTTACCAGAATGATAGATGGAGAAGTAGAAGCGGGACCCAATGCAGTTCTTAGCTTTAAACGAGAAGGATACAGAAAGACTGACTTTTTACTTAAAGATTTCATGGAAGTCATGGGGTACAGCGGCTTTTGGAAACTGGCAAGAAATTATGTAAAAGAAGGATCAGAAGAAATGATTCGCTCATTCAGCAAAGCTAAGTTTGTGGAAAGCCTCCAAAAGCTGATTCCTGAAATAACCGGAGATGACTTGGAGCCTGCACCGGCTGGAGTAAGAGCACAAGCTTTAAAGGCAGATGGAAGCCTTGTCGATGATTTTCATATTGTGACTGGGAAAAACAGCTTTCACATTTGTAACGCTCCTTCACCAGCAGCCACAGCTTCCATCCAGATCGGTGAAGAAGTGACAAGGTTGATAGGCATGAAGAAAGAAAATGCTCTCACCAGTCAATCATAATAAGTGATAGAATATTTTGAATATATGTTGACAATAGGCTTAAGCTGTTTTACACTGTAATCAGTTACCCACTCACCTTCTCAGGGTAGAACCTGAAGAATCGTGAATGAAGGAATACGCGAATTCACCTATATAACTCTTAAGCTGTTTAGTTACTATGACTCTATTTCCGTAGAGCATGACCAGTAATCTAAAGCCAGTTGTACTGTGCAACCCCACAGTATAGCTGGCTTTTTATGTTTAATTTCAGAGGAGGAATGAACCATGAGTATGCTTGAACAGGATGTAAAAAGAGATTTTGTAAAGGAAGAGAACACGTTTCGAGTAAGGAAGCATCCGCAAAGCAACCGACTGTATCATATTGAAATCAGTGATGCTGTGATAAGACAATTCTTTTCCGAGCTAAAGGATATGAGCACAGAAAGACTGGAATATGTGCCTTACAACCGATTTATCGCAGCGGCAAAGCTTGAAGAAATTGCAGGGACCTCTTTTTCCCAAACGATTAACAGTATTCTCCATGACCGGGCATCAGGAGGATTTACGATTGGGGTGAAAGAACAAACGAATAACATAGGTGAATATATCCTATTCTCTACTGCTTTAAGTCATTTAATAGGAGAGCCCAACTTCGATGCTATGTCAGGAAAGTACTATGCAAGATTTACAGTGAAGGATACTGATAACAGTGATTCTTATTTAAGGCAGGCTTATAGGCGGTTTACCTTACACACTGACGGGACATTTGTAGATGAGCCAACTGACTGGCTGCTAATGATGAAAATGGCTGAAGAACATGCGGTTGGTGGAGAATCAAGGCTTCTGCACCTGGATGATTGGAAGGAGCTTGATCGTTTTATTAAAGATCCTTTAGCTTCTTATGAATTTACTTACAAAGCTCCTGCAAGTAAAAATGTACAAGAAGAAGTAAAGCGCAAAACCTTTTTCCTGAAAAATAACAACCCATGCATTTGCTTTATCGACCAATTTGCTTATCCTGAATCTATTCAACAGGCGAAGTATTTACGAGATCTTTCTTCTTCTATGGAGGAAGATGAAAATGTCATTGAGTTAAAACTTCCGACAGGGAATCTGGTTATGCTGAATAATTTATTCTGGCTGCATGGCAGAGCTGCTTTTGAGAAAAATGTTCAGCTTCACAGAGAGCTGCTTCGCCAGCGAGGCCGGTTCTTAAAGTAAGTCAATACTGAAGGAAAGCATGCTGGAAGCTTCTGGTATGCTTTTATTTATGGGTCTGTAACAGATAAAGGGATATGTTTTATGGCAGAATCTGCAGGTGCCACACCAGCGTTGTCTCATCTCACCGGGAATGCGAGAGAAAGGCTGGGATGGATTGTCCACTTGAGCCTTTGGGTTCAAAGCAGAGAACGCCAGACGAAGATTTTACAAAGATAGATAAAAGGAAATGGTTTCTCCCATATAGAAGAAAGGTAAATGACATTTTTAGTCGTAAGGAGGATGCTATGAATATTGCAGTAGTTGGGGCAGGAGCTATTGGAAGTTATCTTGGCGGCATGTTGAGCAATGAAAGCATGAACGTTTCATTGATTGCCAGAGGAGAACATCTTAAGCAAATGAAGAAAAATGGTCTGACTTTAAAAACAAACAACCACGAAAAAACCATAAAAGCAACGTTTACTGATTCTATGGATGCCATAAAAGGGGCAGACCTTATTTTGTTTACGGTTAAATCACCGGATACGTTAAAGACAGCCAGGGAAATGATGCCTTTTGTCAAAAAGGAAGCATCAATCCTAACCTTTCAAAATGGAGTGAGCAACGAAGAAGTGTTAGCTGATCTTTATGGAGAGAAGCAGGTGTTATCTGGTGCTGCACATATTTCTGCTCAGGTAGCCGCCCCAGGCGCAGTGAAACAAGAAGGAAACCATTTATTTTTTATTGGAAGCCTATCAGATGATAACTGCCAAAAGGCTGAAGAGGTTGTACAGTTGTTTGAAAACAGCGGGATCAATGCAAGGTCAAGCGACCGCATCCTTGAAAGAAAATGGCGAAAGTCTCTTTGGAATGTCACTTTTAATCCTCTGTCTGCTGTAACTGGAGCTGCTGTAGGCGAGATATTAGATTCTCCTGAATTAAATAAAACAGCAGAGCTTGTATTAAAGGAAATCGTAGAAGTAGCAAAGAAAGCAAATATTAAAGTGACTAAAAAAGCAATAGATCAAGTTTTCTCTGATGCCGCCTTAGTACGACATCACAAAACCTCTATGCTTCAGGATAGAGAAAAGGGCAAGCCCATGGAGGTTGAAGCATTATGCGGATATTTCGTTAAAAAGGCAAGAAGGTTAGAAGTGGATACGCCTGTTTTGGAAACGCTTTACTCTTTATTGACGTTTATAGATGTAAGGAAAGGCTGATGGCTCCCATGAGTATGAGTATATTACATTTCCCGTTTGCTTCATTCACTACTGATCATGAAACTACCATACAGTCCTTAAACGATGCTGCATTTGAACTTTTCCAGGGGAAAGTCGCAGCAGGTGACAAAGCTGATTCTGTCTTTTCTGATTTTCGCACGGACCAAGAAACATTTTTAGGGAAACTGCAAGACCGATGTTTTCTATTTTTTATGCGAAATACAAACGATCCTCCTAGTCATGGCATTTTCAACTATATAGCAGTGCAAGGGGAAGAATACGCTGGAATGAAGGAGAAGATTAAGGAACTTAATAAGTCAAACCGTGAGCTCGATGCCATCATTGAAAGCTCCTATGATGGTATATACATCACAGATCATGAAGGAAATACATTAAAAACAAATTCAGCCATAGAAAGAATATCAGGCATCCCCAAGCATTACTACATAGGAAAAAACGTCCATGATCTTATGAAAAGAGGGATATTAAAAGAATCTGTCACAACAAAAGTATTGAAAGCAAAAAAAACGGTGAATGTCGTTCAAAAGAATTTTAATCAGAAAAAAACGGTAATGACGGGCAGCCCTATTTTTAATGAAAATGGGGAAATTGAGAAAATTGTAACCAACATTCGAGACTTGTCAGAACTAAATGAGCTGCATGAACAACTAAACGAAGTACAGCAATTAAATAAAAAATACGAACAGCAGCTTGAAAGACTTAAAGCCTATACAAAGGAAGATCCTGAGGTGGTAATTAAAAGCGAAAAGATGCTGGACCTTTTTAACACCGCAGAAAGATTAGCTCAGGTAGATACGACGGTGCTGATTTTAGGAGAAACAGGTGTAGGGAAAGATGTATTAGCCAGGCACTTGTATCGCGTGAGCAATCGCTATGACAGTGGAAACTTTATTAAAATTAATTGCGGTGCTCTTCCTAAAGATCTATTAGAATCTGAATTATTTGGATATGAGGCCGGGGCCTTTTCAGGAGCCAGCCGCTCAGGAAAACCAGGGTTGTTTGAAATGGCAGATAGAGGTTTTTTATTTATGGATGAAGTAGGAGAAATGCCCGAACCGCTGCAGGTGAAGTTTCTCAGGGTACTTCAAGAAAAGGAGATTCAGCGAATCGGTGGAACAAAAACAAAAAAAGTAGATGTCAGAGTAATCGCAGCCACAAATAAGGATTTAAAAAAGATGGTAAAGGAAGGGACGTTCCGAGAAGATCTGTATTACCGTCTGCACGTAGTGCCGGTTTTTGTGCCGCCACTCAGGGAGCGAAAAGAAGATATTCTGCCTTTGGTGCAGTCCTTAGTTAATAAGTACAATAAAAAATATGAAATGAATAAAACAGCAGACCGTACATTAACAGAATTTTTCCTAAGGTATCACTGGCCTGGGAACGTCAGAGAATTATCTAATCTGGTTGAACGTATGATGATAACCTGCCCCGCAAAGAGTTTATCCTTTGGCGACCTTCCAGACGAATATAAAGAAGGATATGAATACGTCCCCGAGAGTACATTACTCCCTTTAAAGAAAAGTGTGGAAGAAGCAGAAAAAAAGGTATTATCTACAGCGGTAAAAAAATGGTCTACAACTTATGAAATTGCAGAACACCTGGAAACCAGCCAGGCAACAGTTGTAAGAAAACTAAAAAAATATGGCCTTTCTATTGATACGGAAACTCTGTAATTCATTTTTGGTTCATAATACAAAAATGAATTACAGAAAATAGAGTGAATTCAGAAAATAATTCAAAAATGAATCTTTGTATTTTACCTGAAATATGAAAGCGCTGTTATATAGCGCTTTTTTATTTGGCACGAATCTTGCTTATATATAAGGTGTATGAAAAAGAAGATAAGGAGCGTGTCAAAATGGTAGCTACAGCTAGCGAAGTGTCTCAAATGAAAACGATGATTCGAAACTTTGTAGAAAATGAAGTAGAACCTTATGCTCAGCAAATAGAAGAAGAAGATAAAATACCTCAGCATCTTGTAGAGAAAGCGAAAGAATTAGGGCTTTTTGGCCTCAGCATTCCAGAAGAGTACGGGGGAATCGGCCTTGATACATGCGGGAAGGCCGTAGTGCTAGAGCAGTTAGGCAGAACACATAATGGATATGTTTCGTTAATTAGCGCACATACAGGAATCGGCAGCACGGGTTTAGTAAGGCTGGGATCAGACCACCTTAAACAAAAATATCTTCCGGATATGGCATCAGGTAATTTAATAGGAGCGTTTGCCTTGTCAGAACCGGGAGCCGGATCTGATGCAACAAACTTATCCACCAGGGCAGAAAAGGCAGGGGATAAATGGATACTAAATGGAATGAAACATTTTATAACCAATGGTCCCATTGCAGATGTTATCACAGTGTTTGCTGTAACTGATAAGGAAAAAGGAGCCAAAGGCGGTATTACCGCATTTTTAGTTGAAAAAGATTTCCCGGGGTTTAGCGTGGGAGCGGAAGATAAAAAAATGGGTCTTAGAGGTTCTTACACTTCACAGATCATATTTGAAGACTGTGTGGTGCCAGAGGAGAATGTGATTGGTGAAGTAGGAATGGGATATGTATCCGCGTTAACAATCCTGGGCGAAGGCAGGGTAGGCCTGGCTGCACGAGCTGTAGGCTCTTCAGAGAAGCTGATTGAAATGTCAGCTGAATATGCCTTAGAACGAGTACAGTTTGGAAAGCCTATAGCAGATAACCAAGGAATTCAATGGATGCTTGCAGATATGGCTACAGAAACAGAAGCTGCCAAGCAATTAACAATGAATGCGGCAAGGTTGATTGATGAAGGTAAAAAAGCAATCAAAGAAGCATCAATGGCAAAAATGTACGCTTCAGAGGTATTTAACAAAGTAGCAGATAAAGCAGTTCAAATTCATGGCGGTATGGGTTACATCGCTGAGTATCCAGTGGAAAGATTTTACCGGGATGCCCGAATTACAAAGATTTATGAAGGAACAAATGAGATTCAGAGAATAATAGTCGCCAAGCACATTCTAAATGAAGCAAAAAAATAAGGAGGAAGAAGATTGAAAAAACGTTGGCATGCTTTTTATCCAGAGGATATACCTGAAGAAATTGAAATACCTTCTATCAGCCTCTATGAACTCTTAGACAGGTCAGCGAAGGATTACCCGGAACAAGCGGCGATAATTGATGACAATCAAACAATTTCCTATCAGGAGTTTAAGGAAAAGGTAGATTGTCTTGCTGCTTCGTTATCTCAGCTTGGGTTTAAAAAAGGAGACCGGGCTGCACTGATGTTTCCTAACTCAGCTGAATATTGTGTTTGTTATTATGCAGTCCTTCGATTAGGAGGTATTGTGGTTCAGGTTAACCCGATGTATCAAATAGGGGAGCTGGAGTATTTATTAGAAAATTCACGGTCTTCCTGGTTTTTTAGTAACTACGTTCAGCGAGGGAAAATGTCAGAGATAAAAATCTCACAGATTACTAAAAATATTTATACCGTAAACGATGAAAAAGACACTTTAGGTGAAGATGAATACAGCCTGTATGACTTGATAGAAAGGGGCCATTCTAAGGAGGTTCCTGAAGTATCTATTGCACCGAAAAAAGATTTAGCTGTCCTTCAATATACTGGAGGAACGACTGGAAAAAGCAAGGGTGTGATGCTCACTCACTTCAATTTAGTAGCGAACGTGTATCAAAGCTTCATTTTTACTACAAACGGTTTAAAGCGTCCCGGGGAGAGAGTGTTGGCGGTGTCACCATTTTTTCACGTGTACGGTATGACTAGTTGTTTAAATCTTGGAGTGATGAGGGCCGCTGCAATTATTTGTATGAAACGGTTTGATATCGATCATTTTATTGACATTATGAAAGAGCATAAACCCACCCTGTTTTCCGGTGTTCCTACCATGTATATTGCGATCATCAATCATCCTGAGGCATCACCGGAAATCTTACGTTCATTAAAGAGATGTATTTCAGGGTCTGCCCCAATGCCTGTTGAGTTAATGAGAGAGTTTGAGGAAAAAACCAATTCACCAATCATAGAAGGATACGGGTTATCAGAATGTTCACCAGTGTCTCATCGGAATCCAGTAGGGGACCATCGAAAGCCAGGAAGCATTGGAATCCCGCTGCCTAACACTGAAGCGAAGGTTGTGGAGCAGCATAATGGAGAGGAAGAAGTACCTGTTGGAGAAGTAGGAGAACTCGTGATAAAGGGACCCCAAGTCATGAAAGGCTACTGGAATAATGATGAAGAAACGTCTCTTGCCCTTCGTAATGGCTGGTTGTATACGGGTGATTTGGCCACCATGGATTCAGAGGGATACTTCTATATTGTTGGAAGGAAAAAAGATTTAATTATCGCGAGCGGCTACAATATTTATCCAGCAGAAGTTGAGGAAGTTTTATATGAACACCCTGCGATCAAGGAAGTATGTGTGTTTGGCGTACCGAGCTCTTACAGAGGGGAAACCGTAAAAGCTGTGATTGTACCGAGGGATAACATGAGCCCTGGTGAAGAGGAGATTATCGAATGGTGTTCAACGAGATTGGCACGCTACAAAATTCCAAAGGAAATTGCTTTTCGCAGCGAACTTCCTAAAACTACGGTCGGGAAAGTGTTAAGAAGAAAACTAGTAGATGAAGAGATTACAAAGAGCAAGGAACAGATGAATAACCCTTAAGAAGAACTAAAAAAAATGGAGGGCTGCAACGATGAGTGTTGACCAAATAAAAGAAATCAGTGTCATAGGTTCCGGAGCGATGGGTTCTCAAATTGCAATGGTAGCTGCACTATCTGGATTCGACGTTAAGCTGCAGGACATTAATGAAGAGAGCCTGGGGAAAGCCGAAAAAGAGCTGCGGTTCCGGTTAAATAAAAGGGCAGAAAAAGGCAAGGTTTCTAAGCAGGAAGTAGAGGAGGCTTTTTCCCGTTTAACCTTTTTATCTTCCCTGGAGGATGCTGTAAATAACAGTGATTTTGTTATTGAAGCAATTATTGAAAACGTTGAAGTGAAAAAAGAACTTTTTGAAAAGCTGGACAAGCTTGCTCCTCCACATGCCATTTTATCGACAAACAGCTCTACGATTGTCAGTTCTAAAGTTGCCCACCATACTAATCGGCCAGAAAAAGTTTGCAACTTTCACTTTTTTAATCCGGCATTGGTCATGGAAATGGTCGAAGTGGTTCAAGGTCCTCATACGTCAGAAGAAACAGCTCAAACCGCTTTTGAATTAGCGAAGAAATTAAATAAAACACCTATTCTTTTGAAAAAAGAAATATCAGGGTTTGTGGCGAACCGTATCCTTGGAAAGGTAATGAATGAAGCCATTTATCTGTATGAAAATGAAATCGCGACAGCAGAAGAGATCGACCTTGCCTGTACAAAGGCATTAAACCATCCGATTGGTCCCTTTGCATTAATTGATTTAACGGGATTAGATGTTCATTATAGCGTGAGAGAGCAACGATATAAGGAATCTGGCAATGAAGAGGATAAACCCTCACAGACTATTATAGATAAAGTTAACAAAGGAGAGCTAGGGAGGAAGACTGGCAAAGGATTCTATTCTTATAGCTGAAATATTCAAAACTTTCAAAATGAAAGCAGGAGGTACAAATGACTTTTCAACACATTTTAGTCGAAAAAGAAGAGCAGCTTGCGTTAATCACGATTAACAGGCCGGAAGTTAGAAATGCGATTAATAAAGAAACGTTAGATGAAATTGTTACTTCACTGGAAAGCATAAAAAACGATGATCAAATCAGATGCGTTATTTTTACCGGGCAGGGAGAAAAATCATTCGCTGCAGGCGCAGATATATCCCAGCTAACAAAGAAAACAGCTTCAGATGCCTTAACAAACAATGGCATGCAGCAGGTTTATGATTACATTGAAAGCTATGAAAAACCAACGATCGCCATGGTAAATGGGTATGCTCTTGGAGGCGGATGTGAGCTTGCAATGGCATGTGATATTCGGGTGGCTTCTACTGCAGCTAAATTTGGATTACCTGAGCTTAACCTTTCAATTATCCCCGGAGCAGGAGGTACACAAAGGCTGTCAAGACTTGTTGGAAAAGGGAAGGCAATGGAATGGATTCTTACTGGGAAAATCATTTCCAGCGAGGAAGCCATGCAATTTGGATTAGTAAGTGACACCGCATCTCCTCAGGAACTGTTTGAGAAGACAAAGTCCATTGCTGACCAGATCCTCGCAAAGGGGCCATTGGCAGTGAAGCTGGCCAAGCTATCCGTTCACTCAGGTTATGAAACGGACATGAAAACGGGATTGATGATTGAAAAGCTCTCACAGGCAATCTTGTTTAACTCGGATGACAAGAATGAAGGGACCACAGCGTTTTTAGAAAAAAGAAAACCAGAATTTAAAGGTGTATAAGGAGGAGATCCTATGTCCGGTTCGTCGCAGACCCTAAGACAACGCTTTGAAACGAGTCCTTTCTTTTCTCACTTAGGTTTTGAAATATTGGACGCTGGAAAAGACGTCATTTTATTAAAACTGCCAATAAAAAAATATTTGTTAAACACGAACCAGACTGTGCATGGCGGTGTCTACGCTACGATGCTTGATAACATTATGAGTCTGGCAGTGCGGAAGGCTGTGGAGAAAGATATTGTGACCGTTAACATGAATATTAATTTTTTAGCCCCGGTCAAAGAAGGTGATATCGTGGCATCTGCAAAGATTCTTCATCAGGGGTACCGGATTGTAACGTGTGAGAGTGAGATGTACAGCCATGAAGATGTACTGCTGGCAAAAGGCACAGGGACATTTAAAGTGAAAAAATCTACATAAGGAGGTAAACAAGATGAATGTATTTGTAATCATGAAAAGAACCTTTGACACTGAGGAAAAAATAGTAATTAAAAATGGGATGATCGATGATGACGGAGTTGAATTTATTATAAACCCTTATGATGAATATGCGATCGAGGAGGCTATACAGCTTCGAGACAAGCATGGTGGAGAGGTAACAGTAATCACAGCGGGCGATGAAGATGCTGAAAAGGAACTTAGAACGGCTCTCGCCATGGGAGCGGACAAGGCGGTTTTACTAGATACAGAGGATGTAGATGAGGAAATCGACCACTTCACCATTTCTGAAATCTTAACAGCCTATCTAAAAGACAAGGACGCAGATATTATTTTAAGCGGGAATGTGGCGGTAGATGATGGGGCAGGACAGGTTGGTCCCCGTATTGCTGAAAGACTGGGCATCAACCAATTAACTACGATCACAAAGCTTGACGTTGAGGGACAAGCAGTGACAGCAGAAAGGGATGTTGAAGGGGATATTGAAATTGTTGAAACCTCTCTCCCGTTGCTTGTTACTTGTCAGCAAGGGTTAAATGAACCAAGGTATCCTTCCTTGCCAGGGATTATGAAAGCGAAGAAAAAACCATTAGAAACATTGGATCTGGATGATTTAGATCTTGAGGAAGAGGATGTAGAAGCTAAGACTTCCACGACAGGAAGGTTTTTACCCCCGGAAAAAGGAGAGGGCAAAATCCTGGAGGGAGAAATTGAAAATCAAGTTCAAGAGCTTGTAAAGCACTTGAGAGAAGAAGCAAAAGTTATTTAATGGAGGGATTAACTATGAAAAAAATACTAGTATTGGGTGAGATCCGTGATGGAGAGCTTCGTAATGTTTCCCTTGAGGCAGTCGCAGCAGCACGTAAGGCCGTGAACGATGGCGAGGTCGTTGGTATTCTTTTTGGGAACAAGGCGAGCGAGTTTGCCAGTGAAATGATCAAGCACGGAGTGGATCGTATGATTGTTTCCGAGCAGGAGGAACTTGAACAATATACCACAGATGCTTACAAACAAGCGTGTCTTCAATTACTTGAAGATGAAAAGCCAGATGGAATGCTATTATGCCATACTTCCTCAGGAAAAGACCTGGCTCCTCGAATAGCCGCCGCCTTAAAAACAGGTCTGGTTTCCGATGTGACTGATATTGAAGGTGAAGGGGAGGATCTCGTCTTTACCCGTCCTATCTATTCAGGAAAAGCGTTTGAACAGAAGAGCATGAATAGCGAATTGATGCTGGCCACCATTCGTCCTAACAACATTCCAGCTTTGAAGAAAGACGAGTCCAGAGAGGGAGATGTCTCTTCTGTTACTTTCGACATCAAAGATTTGCGGACAGTTATCAAAGATGTTGTAAAGAAAACAAGCGGCGGCATCGATCTATCGGAAGCGAAGGTAATTGTTGCTGGCGGCAGGGGAGTAAAGAGTGAAGAGGGATTTAAGCCTTTAGAAGAGCTTGCTGAGGTATTAGGCGGTGCGGTAGGTGCTTCAAGAGGAGCATGTGATGCTGAATACTGCGATTATTCTTTACAAATCGGCCAGACAGGCAAGGTTGTAACACCTGATTTATATATCGCAGCAGGGTTATCGGGCGCAATACAGCATCTGGCAGGGATGTCCAGCTCTAAAATTATTGTAGCAATTAACAAGGATCCGGAAGCCCCTATTTTTGAAGTAGCTGATTATGGAATCGTAGGAGATTTATTTGAAGTGATTCCGCTGCTCACAGAGCAATTCAAGAAGGAATTAATGGCACAAGCTTAATTGGAGGTAGGCTAATGAAACAAATTGGAGTGGTGGGAGCAGGGACGATGGGAAGAGGAATATGCTATGAAGCTGCTCTCGCCGGCTTTCATACAGTTCTTCATGATGTAGACTCATCTTCCCTGGAAAACGCTCGAACCTACATTGAGGAGCTTTTCGAGAAAAATATAAAGAAAAACTATATATCTGCTAACCAGGCTGCTGAGTCCCTTGAGAGGATTTCTTATACCACTTCACTAGATGAAGCCGGCTCTGAGGCAGACATGGTCATAGAAGCTGTCCTTGAAATTATGGAGCTTAAAACAGAAATTTTTCAGCAGCTTGATGAGATTACACCCAGCCATACAGTATTAGCAACCAACACTTCAACCATGAGCCCTACAGAGATTGGAGCACAAACCAGGCGGCCTGATCGCTGCGTAGCCATGCATTTTTTTAACCCGGTGCATAGAATGAAGCTTATTGAAGTGGTCCGCGGCCTGGAAACGTCGCAGGAGACAGTAGACAAGGTATTTGAAGCAGGGAGACATATGAAGAAAGAATGCGTTACTATAAACGAGTTTCCTGGCTTTGCTGTCAGCAGGATGAACTGCTTAATTGGAAATGAAGCAATGAATATGGTCATGGAGGGGGTGGCCACTCCAGAAGATATAGATAAATCTATGAAGCTAGGATTAAACCACCCTATGGGCCCGTTAGAGCTGGCAGATTTAGTAGGATTAGATACACGCCTGCGCAATATGGAGTATTTATACAAAACACTGGGAGAGAAATATCGCCCTTGCCCCCTATTAGTAAAATATGTTAAAGCAGGAAGGCTTGGAAGAAAGACGGGAAGAGGGTTTTATCAATATTCCTGAGGAGTGGTCACACATGAACTTTCAGCTGGATGAAGATCTTATATTGCTTAAAAAAAACATTAGAGATTTTGTTGCAAATGAAGTTGACCCTTTATCTATGCAAATAGAAGAGGATGACCAAATTCCGGAAATAATCGTGGAAAAGTCTAAAGACATAGGATTGTTTGGACTAAGTATTCCAGAAGAATACGGCGGATTAGGAATCGGAATGATAGGCAAGTGCGCTTTATATGAAGAGATCGGGAAAACTCACAACGGCTATACTACGTTAATCGGTGCCCACTCAGGGATTGGATCGGTTGGAATCGTAGAGATGGGAAATGAAGAACAAAAACAGAAATATTTGCCTGACATGGCATCCGGGGAAAAAATCGGCGCTTTTGCATTAACGGAGCCCTCTGCCGGCTCCCACGCTACCAACTTAAAAACTACGGCTGTCAAAAAGGGAGATAAATATATTTTAAATGGCACAAAGCATTATATAACAAATGCCCCCATTGCAGATGTTTTCACTGTCATGGCAGTCACGGATGCATCTAAAGGACCTAAAGGGATAACATCCTTTATTGTAGAAAAAGATTTCCCTGGCTTTAAGGTTGGCGCAATTGAGAAAAAGATGGGACTAAAAGGCTCTCAGTCTGCTGAAATATTTTTTGAAGACTGCGAGGTGCCGGAGGAAAACGTTCTTGGAGAAGAAGGACAGGGGTATGTAAACGCATTAAAGATTCTAGCTAATGGACGGGCCGGTCTGGCGGCACGCAACCTTGGTTCTTGTCAAAAGCTGTTGGATATGTGCATGGCATTTTCAGAAGAAAGAGAACAGTTTAAGGTCCCTATCATTGAGCACCAGGCAGTGGCTCATATGATAGCGGAAATGGCAATGGATATCGAGGCACTACGGTCGTTTACGTATCGCATTGCCTGGATGGTAGAAGAAGGACAAAAAGTAATTAAAGAAGCTGCCATGCTCAAGCTTTTTGGCTCCGAGGTATATCACAGGGTGGCAGATAAAGCTGTTCAGGTGCATGGGGGCATTGGATACATTCAAGAATACCCCATTGAAAGGTTCTACAGGGATGCCAGGATAACAAGAATCTATGAAGGAACCTCCGAAATTCAAAAAAATATTATTTCAGGTCAATTGAGAAAGGAATATCAGCGGTGACTCGGAAAAAGGACGAAAAACTGACAAAGGAAGAGGAGGGGTACGAATGAGAGAAGAAGAAATTGTAATAGTCAGTGCAGTGAGGACGGCAATCGGCAGGTACGGAGGTACTCTAAAAGATAGTAATTCTGGTTATTTAGCTTCTGCGGTGATTCAAGAAGCGATTAGCCGAGCGGAGCTCTCTCCTGAACAAGTGGATGAAGTCATTTTGGGAGAAGTTCGGCAAACAACTAAATCTTCCAACGTAGCTAGAGTAGCGGCTTTAAGAGCCGGTCTTCCTGCGGAAACGCCTGGTTATACAATTAATAGATTGTGTGCCTCCTCATTGCAGGCAGTGGCTTCCGGGGCTCAGCAAATTATGACAGGGCAGGGAGATATTATTGTTGCCGGGGGAACTGAAAATATGAGCGATGCTCCTCATTACTTAAGAAATGCCCGATTTGGCGGAACACCCAAACTAGTTGATTCCAATACTGAAAATGGCCAGCAGCCAATGGAAATATACGGTGAAGAACTAGGGATGGGAAAAACCGCTGAAAATGTCGCAGAAAGATACAACATTTTACGAGAAGATCAGGATGCTTTTGCATTGCAAAGTCAGGAAAAGGCTAAAAATGCTCAAAAAGCAGGTATTTTTGACGAAGAAATTGTACCGGTCAGTGTCCGCGAAAAAAAAGAAACAAAGCTCTTCACTGTAGATGAACATCCGCGGCCCTTTACGACGATTGACAAATTGAAAAACCTAAAGCCTGCTTTTAAAAAAGGTGGAACTGTCACTGCCGGCAATGCTTGCGGAAGGAATGACGGTGCAGCAGCCCTTCTGCTAATGAGCCGTTCTAAAGCCCAAGAGCTTGGCATAAAGCCGATGGCTAAAATAACCGGCTGGAGTGTGGCCGGGGTAGATCCTGAGGTAATGGGCGTCGGACCGATTCCAGCGGTACAAAAACTTCTGAAACAGACCGGGGAAAGTCTGAATAACATTGGGAGGATTGAACTTAATGAAGCATTTGCCTCTCAAGCATTAGCTGTCATTCGAGAGCTGTCTCTGCCTGCTGAAAAGGTTAATGTAAATGGTGGAGCAATTGCCCTTGGTCATCCGTTAGGAGCGACAGGAGCGAGAATTCTGACTACCTTGCTATATGAATTAAAGCGGAGTGATGAGAAAAAGGGAATAGCTACTTTATGTGTTGGCGGTGGTCAGGGCATGGCAATGATGGTTGAGACAATTTGACCACATTTATGACAGCGTTTTCAAATGGTTAATGCTATTTTAGTTGAATGAAGAAGGGTATTCAGGCTGCCAGTCTCGTGGAGGGGATTTCATTAGTCCCCAATCAAAGGGGGGATTTTTCATGAAGACTAATGAAACTGAAAAGATTGATTTAAGAGTTGATGAGGAGGAACGAAGTAACCTGGAGGAGGTACTTGACCAGGAAAACGGCTGGTCACGTGCCTATCGTACCTGGCGGCTTTTCCTTTCTGCTATTTGTATAGGACTGGCTTTTTACATTCTGTATTCTGCTGCTTTTGGCGGTATGCCTGCGTGGCAGCATAGAGCGGTATTTACTTCCCTTGCCCTTTTCCTCTGTTTTAGTTTTGTTCCTTATAAAAAGGGACGAAATAGATTACATCCTGTGTTTGACCTCGTTCCATTATTATTGTCTGCAGCTTTGGTCGCATTTACGTTCCTTGCTTACCCGGAGGTGTCAATGCGCGGAGGGAACGTCTTACCAATGGACATCGCTGCAGGAACTCTAATGATGGCTTTGATTATCGAAGGTGTTAGAAGAACTGTAGGAATTGCTATGGCCTCGCTCACTTTGTTTTTCATTATCTATGTGTTTGCAGGTCCTTATTTTCCCGGTCTGGCTGGTCATCCGGGGTATAGCTTTAACCGACTAATTGACACGATGTTTATTTCTACAAACGGAATTTTTTCAGACCCTATATACATTGCTTCTACTGTCTTAATTTTGTTCCTGCTTTTTGCATCCATTTTATTGAGGACGGGAGCTGGGCAATTCTTTATTGATTTTGCTTTCTCTCTCACCGGAAGGTTGCGTGGCGGCCCTGCTCTTGCTTCAGTTCTTTCAAGTGGAATGATGGGGACAATTACAGGAAACGGGGTAGCAAATGCCACCATGACGGGACCATTTACGATCCCTCTTATGCGGAAAGTAGGATATTCAAGAAACTTCTCAGGCGGTGTTGAGGCAGTAGCATCGCAGGGCGGGCAGATTATGCCGCCAATAATGGGCGCGGCTGCTTTTATTATGGCAGAGTACACCGGAATTCCTTTTATACAAATTGCGGCTTATGCTCTGATTCCTGCTCTCCTGTACTTCTTCATGGCGAGCTTAATGATTTATTTACAAGCACGAAAGCAGGGGCTTGAAGGTTTGCCGAAGACACAGCTTCCAAACTTTTGGGAAGTCATCTTTAAAAGAGGATATTTAATGCTCCCTCTTATCCTCATTGTGGTTATGATGATCCAAGGTTACAGTCCTATGAGGGCAGGAATGTGGGCAATCGTGTCCTTGTGTTTAATAAGCTTACTCAGAAAAGAGACACGGTTATCATTTGTCAAATTTCTTGGTGCCATTGAACAAGGTATAAAAAACTCCATTTCAACGATTATGGCCTGTGCAGGAGCTGGTATTATCACCGGTGCGGTCATTATGACAGGGTTAGGAACAAGGTTTTCCCGACTCGCAGTTGATCTATCAGGAGGAGAATTGCTGCCACTGCTTCTGTTAATCATGGTGGCGTCTATTATTCTAGGTATGGGAATGCCCACCGTTTCTGCCTATGTTATTTTGGCAACAGTAGCTGTCGGTGGCTTAACACAAGTTGGTGTACCGGTAATTGCAGCTCACCTGTTTGTATTCTATTTTGGAATATTCTCAGGAATTACTCCTCCTGTGGCAATCACATCCTATATTACGGCGGGGATTGCAAGGGGAGAGCCGATGCGGACATCCTTTCAGTCAATGAGAATAGGGATTGCAGGATTTCTGCTTCCTTATATGTTTATTTATAACCCTACCCTTCTTTTGGAAGGAAGCACACCTACTATTATTTTAGGAGTAGGAACGGCAACGATAGGACTTGTTTCCTTTGCGTGTTTCATACAGGGTTATGCGGTTTCAGCAACTAATCTTTTGCAAAGAATCACATTCCTGGCAGCAGCCCTCCTGCTTGTAGCCTTTGAACCGGTTACAGATGGACTTGGTATCCTTCTCTTTCTTGGAGTCTTTATGTACCAATGGATAAAAAATAAAATGAGCTTCGCTCGAAGTTCACAAGAAGGGAGCGGAAGAAATGGAAGATCTGAAAGGGAAAGTAGCACTGGTTAGCGGTGGTGCAAGGGGCCTTGGATTCGAAATTGCTCTTACTCTGGCAGAAGCAGGCTGTACGGTATGCGTATGCTCCAGGCGCATTGAGGTTGAAGGCCGTGCTGTACAAGTCTTAAAAGAAACAGGTCAGGAAGTCTATGCCGAACCCTGTGACGTCACCCAAAAGGACCAGATTGAACATTTCGTTCAGAATATTTTAAATAAATACAAGCGGATAGATATCTTAGTGAACAACAGCGGAGCAACGTGGGGAGCCTCCGTTGAAGATATGCCGGAGGAGGCATGGGATAAAGTAATGAACGTAAATGTAAAAGGACCTTTTCTTCTTTCCCAGCGAGTAGGAAAGGTGATGAAAGAACAAGGTTACGGAAAAATTATTAACGTTGCCTCCGTAGCTGGATTAAAAGCAGAGCCTCCTGAAGTACTGGATGCCATAGGGTACAGTACAAGCAAAGCAGCTGTCATTCACTTTACCAAGGACCTTGCAAGAAAGTGGGCTTCTCATAATATTTACGTGAATGCCATTGCACCCGGATTCTTTAAGAGTGACATGACAAAAGGAATTCTTGAAGAAAAAGAAGATCAAATAAAAAAAGGCATACCGCTGCGTCGCATCGGTGAGCCTCCTTTATTACGCGGACCCATTTTATTTTTAGCATCTTCAGCGAGTGATTTTGTAACAGGCCATACTCTCCCAGTCGATGGGGGTGCTCATCTATAAAATAGGCAGTAAAGAAAAGAGGATATTGTTTTGCCAAGTCTCAAAGAACGAGAGATAAATCGAGAGAAGCTTTTATCATTTACGCTATTTATCAATGTTCTCATCATGGTAATGAATACATCTATGTTTACCATCGCCGTACCTGAAATTCAATCAGATTTTCAACTCACAGCTTCATTGGCAGCCTGGATGGTCACCAGCTATTCTGTTTGTTTCGCGGTAGGCACACTTCTATATGGCCGCCTTACTGCTTTTTTTTCCATCCCTTCCTTACTCACTATTGGTCTTGGGCTATTAGGTATTGGCTCTGTAGCAGGAATGCTTGGAGACAGCTATCCGGTCCTTGTGGCAGCACGCGTCATTCAGGCAGGAGGAACTTCGGCTATTTCAGCGCTTGGCATTGTAGTCGTGTCCCGTTATTTTCCGATAGGGGACAGAAACAAGGCAATTGCTATGATAGCCTCTGCCTCTGCTTTGGGATTTGGCCTGGGGCCTTTATTAGGCGGGGTGATTAGTGATTATCTGGGCTGGCGATATTTGTTTACTGTAAGCTTACTTGGAGTTTTAACGATCCCTATTTATCGGCGCTATATTCCCTCTCGTGTAGAAAGGAATGGAAGCTTTGACATTACAGGTTTTCTATTATTCAGTATCTCTATTATTTCACTTTTGTTGGTTGTTTCTTCTGGCGTGCTTTGGTATTTGCTCGGGGCGTTATGCTTTCCTCTGTTCTTATTTCACATTAAAAGAAAACAGGATCCCTTTTTACCGCTGTCAATGCTTCAGGATCGTATTTATCAAAAGGCCCTGTTTTTAGCTTTTACCATTTTCTTTATTCACTTTTCTATTTTATTTGTGACTCCTTTGTTACTCGTTCACATACATGGTAAAAGTATTGCCGTTGTAGGCTGGATCGTATTTCTGGGGGCGCTGGCATCTACTATTGTTATGAAATTTTTGGGTGAACACGTGGAGAGAATCGGCTTGCCTAGGATTATTGGCTTAAGCACAGTGTGTATGCTGGCTGGGACGTTTCTCTTTTCAGGCTTTGGAGACCGTTACCCTTTACTGGTCACCCTCTTCTTTTTTGTTTCAAGCACAGGATTTTCCTGCGTCACCATGGGGATGTCCAATTTCATGACAAGATACTTGCATCCGGAACAGATGACATCGGGGTACGGAACGATACAGTTAATTCAGTTTTCTGGAGGAGCTTTTGGAGTGGCATTGACAGGGAAGATTCTGGAAATGCCTTTTGCTTCTGATGCTTTGTGGAACGCCTTCTGGCAAGACGGCAGCCAGGCATACAGTAACGCTTATTCCCTGCTCTTCATTGCCGCATTTGCCGCGTTTGCTGTGTTTCTTCCTTTTTATATGCAAACTCATCAAATGAAATTAAATCATAAAAATACAGCTTCATTCTCTAGAGAAAATCATGCCTATATGAACAAAAATAAGGTCTCTCGTTCACAGGCTCAGGATTGATTGATCACTTATAAAGAGGAGGGAAAGAATGATTGATCGGCCATGGTATAAACATTATCCACCAGGGGTTGAAAAAGAGGTTTCTATCCCAACGGCGTCTTTGTCTTCTTTATTAAAAAAAGCTTTTAAAGAAAGGCCCACAAACACGGCTGTTATTGATGGGCCAGTGCGGTGGAGTTATCAGAAGTTGTACGAAAAAGTTCTTTCATTCTCTCATTCCCTGTCTGTAAAAGGGTTTAAGCCGGGTGACCGGGCTTTGATAAAACTTTTTAATAGTAAAGAGTACATCGTCGCTTATTTTGCTGTCATAAGACTTGGAGGGACTGTGGTACAAGCGAATCCTCTTTATACGAGTGAGGAGTTAAGAGAGTTAATTAATGATTCAAAGGCCAGCTGGGCAATCAGCCATGCCGAACATGCTGACAAAATTCAGCGAGCGGATCGCAGGAATAGGCTTGGAGTAGTTCTTGTCTCTGCCGCTCAATCCAGCGGTGATACAGAGTCTTTCGAAGCCATGATCAAAAATGGAAATCCTGCTCTGGCTCCTGAGCATGATATCAACCCTTACGAAAATGTGGCTGTGCTGCAATACACGGGAGGCACGACCGGCAAAAGCAAAGGAGTCATGCTCACCCATCAGAACATTTTCTCCAATGTCTATCAAAACTATCATTTTACTGTGAAAGATATTAGTGAAGAGGGAGAGAAACTGCTGGGTGTATCACCTTTTTACCACGTTTATGGAATGAGTGCTGTCATGCTCCTGGCTGTATTCAGGGGTTCCACCATAATTTGTATTTCCCGCTTTGACCCAAAGAAGTTCCTTGAAATTATTCGAAAAGAGAGACCTACCTTGTTTTCCGGTGTTCCGACTGTTTATGGGGCTCTTTTAAAACAGCCTGAGGCTACAGAAGAAACGATGAAATCTCTGAAATTATGCATGGCTGGTTCTGCCCCTCTTCCGTTGGAAGTAATTAGAGCTTTTGAAGAAAAAACTGGAGCCGTCATTTTAGAAGGATACGGGCTCTCAGAAACCTCTCCGACTACTCATCGGAACCCTGCACAGGGAGTCAGAAAAGCAGGAAGTATCGGCATCCCGGTTCCTAACACGGATTGTAAGATTGTCGATCAGTTTACTGGCGAAAAAGAAATGCCAGTTGGGGAAGTGGGTGAATTAGTTATAAAAGGTCCTCAGGTAATGAAAGGATACTGGCAAAGAGAAGAAGATACAAAGAGGACTCTGGTGGACGGCTGGCTGTATACAGGGGACTTGGCCAGAATGGACCAAGACGGCTATTTTTATATCGTAGGACGAAAAAAAGAGTTAATTATTGCCAGTGGATACAATGTTTATCCTAGAGAAATAGAAAATGTGCTTTATGAACATCCTTCTATTCAAGAAGCAGCGGTGTACGGGATACCAGATGAATACAGGGGGGAAACCGTGCAGGCAGCGGTTGTATTAAAAGATCAAGGTTTCATAGATAAAGAGGAGCTTAGAATGTGGTTAAAAGAAAGACTCGCAGTGTACAAGGTGCCAACAAAGATAGACATTTTACCCTCACTGCCGAAAACAAGCGTAGGAAAAATATTAAAACGAACACTCCAAAATCAAGCGAAAGAAAACCAGCTTTTAAAGTAAGGCTGCGAGACGAGGTTTTCAAGCACTTACAGGGAGCACCCTGAATAACAAAAGAAAGAGGGATAAGTATGAAACGTTATGGATTAATCGCAGGGGCAGCGGGCATGTTGATGATCACTGGATGCGGAGGGGAAAGCGCAGGAGGTAATTCTGATAGTGATTTGATGCATTCACATATTTCAGGGCCTACAGCTTCTGGCTGGTATCCTCTTTCCACGTTGATGACTGATATATGGATGGATGATATAGAAGGGGCAAATATAACTGTTGTGGAGGGAGGAGCGATAGGAAACATTCGTGATGTGAACCAGGGAACAGAAATGCTGACAGGGATGGCCTTTGCTTCTGATTTTGCCGATGCTATTGAAGGGCGGGGATCGTTTGAAGGAGACCCTCAAGAAAACATAAAAGGACTAGCTGTGCTGTATCCTACGTTATGGAATTTTGCTGTATTGGATTCCAGTCCTTATGAAACGATTGAAGATGCGCTGGAAAACGGAGCAGACATCATTCCGGGAGAAGCTAATGATGCCAGTTCTCAAACAGCTGAACGTGTGTTTGAGGCAATGGGTTATACGACTGAAGATATTGAAGCAAACGGCGGAAGTGTAACATATAACGGCTACGGAGATGCCAACAACCAAATGAGAGATGGCGGGATTGATATGGTCGTACAAGGAGGGTCACCCTATGTAACAGGCTTAAGTGAGCTGGACACGACCAACCCTGTCCGTCCTCTTCCAATACCCGAAGATGCCTTGCAAGAGCTGGATGAAGCAGGATACGGATATAATGTTGAAATGTCAATTCCCGCTGGCTCTTATTCTAATTTAGAAGAGGATGTGCCAACTGTCTCAACCATGGCTATGGTAGTCGTAAATGAAGATATGGATGAAGAGACTGTTTACGAGCTCACAAAATCCCTTTGGGAGAACCTTGAACGTTTTCAGGACGAACAGCCAAACAGAGGGGACTATTTTGATCCAGAGCTAGGTTATCACGGCCTGGTAGACCCGGATGAAAACATGCATCCTGGAGCAAAACGATACTACGAAGAGATTGGAGTTGTAGAGTAAGGAAAACAATCCTGACTGTACAAGGATAAATGGGCTGGAGGAGGAGGGGGATTGTTTTTCCCCTCCGATTTTCAGGAAAACACAGATGTTTGTGACTGGCATTTAGGTGAAACAGCCTGCTGGCGGGGTGTTTTCGTTAATAGAAATTTTCCCTTCATTATAGAAACCAACTTGGAATGGATAATAGCAGAAAGTGAGGGAGCAAGGAATGACGACGATTAATTTAATTGGTTTTCTTTTAGTAACTCTATATGCTCTGTATTTATTTTACACTCTAGTAAAAACACGTTATGAATACATTAAACTTGGAAAGAAGGCTGAGTTTGAACATACGGCAAAAGAGCGTTGGAACGCCATTGTTGAAAACGTTTTCGGGCAGAAAAAACTGCTCAAGGACAAGAAAAGCGGCATCATTCATGTCATGTTCTTTTACGGCTTTTTGCTTGTTCAGTTTAGTGCCATTGATGTGATTTGGAAAGGGCTGAATCCGGGGTCCCACCTCCCGTTGGGTCCGGTGTACCCTGTTTTCACGTTGTTTCAGGAAGCCGTCGTTGTCATGATTCTGGTGGCGGTCGTCTGGGCCTTTCACCGCCGCTATATTGAAAAGCTTGTCCGCCTGAAACGAAATTGGAAAGCAGGACTGGTCCTGATTTTTATCGGCGGCCTGATGGTGTCAAAGCTGGTCGCCAAAGGAGCCGAAATGGTGTGGCTGGGGAAATCCCTGACCGGATTTGAGCCGATCGCTTCGGTGATTGGAGCTGCCCTTTCCCCGTTATCGGCCACGGCGGCCGGAGCCATTTTCTACGTGGCCTGGTGGGTTCACCTGCTCATTTTGCTGACCTTCCTGGTGTATGTGCCTCAGTCCAAGCACGCCCACTTACTCGCAGGACCGGCAAACGTCTGGTTCGGGCGCACCAATAAGGTGGGACAGCTGTCAAAGATTGATTTTGAAGACGAGTCCCAGGAAGAGTTCGGGGTCGGGCGCATTGAAAACTTTAACCAGAAACAGCTTCTTGACTTATACGCCTGTGTGGAGTGCGGGCGCTGCACGAATATGTGCCCGGCGACGGGCACCGGGAAGATCTTATCCCCGATGGATCTTCTTCTGAAAATGCGGGATCATCTCACCGAGAAAGGCGCGGCCGTCACCTCCAAGTCCCCGTGGCTTCCAGCCTACGCGTTCAGCCATACGAAAGGAAACCAGCTTGCCTCCCAGGGAGCCGAAGAAGCGGCTGCTTCCTTTGAACAGGTGAACCTGATTGGCGATGTCATTACGGAGGAAGAGCTTTGGGCCTGTACAACGTGCCGAAACTGTGAGGACCAGTGCCCGGTGATGAATGAGCACGTCGATAAGATCATCGACATGCGCCGTTATCTTGTTTTAACTGAAGGAAGAATGGATGCCGAGGCACAGCGTGCGATGATGAACATTGAGCGCCAGGGGAACCCGTGGGGCATTAACCGCAAGGAGCGTGAGAACTGGCGGGAAAGCCGGGACGATGTCGACGCACCGACGGTCAAAGAAATGAAAAAACGCGGGGAAGAGTTTGAGTACCTGTTCTTTGTGGGATCCATGGGCTCCTATGACAAGAGAAGTCAAAAAATAGCCCAGTCCTTTGCGAAACTGATGAATGAAGCGGGTGTGAAGTTTGCGATTCTTGGAAACAAGGAAAAGAACTCCGGCGACACGCCAAGACGGATTGGAAACGAGTTTCTGTTTCAGGAGCTTGCGACGGCAAACATTGACACGTTCCAGAAAAATGACGTAAAAAAGATCGTCACGATTGATCCTCACGCCTACAACACGTTTAAAAATGAATATCCTGACTTCGGACTGGAAGAAGATGTGGAAGTCTATCATCATACCGAGCTTCTCGCTGAGCTGGTCCGGGAAGGCAAGCTGAAGCCGACCCATGAAATCAAGGAAACGATCACGTACCACGATTCCTGTTACCTGGGCCGCTACAATGACGTGTATGATCCTCCGAGAGAAATTTTAAAAGCCATTCCAGGGCTTACGGTCGTGGAAATGGAGCGAAACCGTGAGGACGGCATGTGCTGCGGAGCCGGCGGCGGCATGATGTGGATGGAAGAAGAAGCGGGGCAGCGGGTGAACGTCGCCCGGACAGAGCAGGCGATGGAAGTGAGCCCGTCCATGATTGGGAGCGGGTGCCCGTACTGCCTGACGATGCTGAGTGACGGGACCAAAGCCAAGGAAGTGGAAGATGATATTTCCACCCTGGATATTGCTGAAATTCTTGAAAAAGCAGTAATAAATACAAAAGAAAGAGATATTGTCGCTACTTGATGAAAGAGTTTGCTTTTATTGTGAATGGATAGGGAAGGGTCCCTATATATAGATTCAGCCTGACACACACGCTTAAATAGAAGAATGAGAAGAGTCATGAATGGCATGGCTCTTCTTTTTGGGGTAATTGTTGGGGGCACGATCCTCTTAGGTCGGAGAAAACCCATAATAGAATAAAATGTTTCGATTTCATCACTCCCGTTTTCCATGTGCATAGGATATAGCAAAATGTAAACGGAGAGATGAAAGATGGGACAGAGAAAATCAAAAAAGTCAAAAACAGCTGTCAAAGTTTCCCCTGCTGAAAAGCATGCCCATACTATGAAGGCAGTTACCTCTGAAACTTGTTTTTCCTGTAAAAAGCAGTGTGCAAGAGGGATTGCATACATGGAAAAAATGAGTAAACCTGGAGCAATTGGAAAAGGAGTTCCTTGTATATTGACGAAAGGAAGGGCTCTTGGAAAAAGGTAATGACTCTAAAAAAATGGAGATCTAAACTAAAGTTCTCTGTTTTTTTATGGTGTTTTTTTTGAATCTGATAAAGGTTGATATAGATTTTTAATAAGTTATTGATTAAAAATCATAGTGGGTGATGCCAACGAGAATCGCATGTTTTTTGAGAAAACCTGCAGCCATGCCCGAGAATAGAAGACACCATGAAGGCGAACAAGTTGAAGCATGAAGGAATGGCGCAACTTCTGTACTCTTAGGTGCAAGCGAGCAGCTATTAATGAAAATCAACAACAAAATGTAACAAAGCCATTTTTTGAAAAGAGGCTATGTAGAGGGGGGGATTTCATTTTAAACGGAGCCTTTCATCAGAAGAAAGGAAATGTCGAAACAGATATTGAATCTAACTAAAGAAGAAATATTTTATGAAGAAGGCAACCTTTCTTAGCGGGGTGATGAAAATGTTTACGAAAGTCATTGAACCCAGGGTTTCAGAAACCGATGGAGCCGGCCATATCAATAACACCACGTTACCAGTGTGGCTGGAATCTGGCAGAGACGAGATCTTTAAGCTTTTCACTCCGGATTTATCTTTTGATAACTGGAGGTGCGTGATACTCAAAATGGAGGTGGAATATGTAAGACAGATTTATTATGGCTACCCAGTCGAAGTGAAAACGTGGGTTTCTGACGTTGGGAATTCAAGTTTCAAACTCTACGAGGAGATTCATCAAAACAATGAGCTGTGTGCTATAGGAAAAGCAGTCTACGTGAATTTTGATTTCTCTGCCCAGCAAAGTCAGCCGATTTCAAAGGAGATTAGAATAGAGCTGGAAAAACATAAAATCACTCATTAAAACGTGTACCGAAAAAACATTTGGCTGCTGGCCAAGTGTTTTTTCAGGTTTTTCTTGGAAATACGAGCGGAGGAGACATAGATATACCAGGTATTTCAGTTTTTTTTATTTATTCTTTTGTATTCCCATTATTACCTGCGATAAATAGGTTATGAGAATGGTATTAGAGGGAATTCAATAAGGAATAAAGATAGCAAGCAATTTAGTAAGGGGGAGCAGTATGGCTGACAAACCGGATAAGTGGAAGTTTTTAAACCGGACTTTTTGGATCTCATTTTCTATCATTTTCATTTTTGCGATTTGGGGGGCGATAGCTCCAGAAGCACTGGCAGCCAATGCTACGGCAGCCTATGACTTTATCGCTGATACCTTTGGCTGGTTTTATTTAGCTTTTGTGTTTTGTTTAATTATTTTCAACTTGTACTTAGCTTTTAGTAAATACGGAAGAATAAGACTGGGAGGAGATGACACCAGGCCTAAGTATCCGTTTTTTACGTGGATTGCCATGTTGTTCAGCTGTGGCTTTGGTGTAAGTATTGTATTTTGGGGTGTAGCAGAACCGATGACTCACTTCGGGAGCCCACCGCCTTTTGAAGGAGGTATTGAAGCTGGAACGAATGAAGCTGCGAGAGAAGCCATGTGGAATGCATTTTTTAACAATGGCATACACCAATGGGCTTCGTTTACTTTCGTTGGACTGGCTATTTCTTATTTTATATACAGACAAGAAGAGCGGAGTCTGATTAGTGACACGATGAATCCTGTGATTGGTGACACTGGCAAAAAGCCTCTTCGAAGTACGATTGATATTATCGCCGTGATTGCTACGGTGATGGGAGTGGCAACAACCTTGGGATTAAGTGTCCTCCAGATAAACGGAGGTTTGTCAGCTGTATTCGATGCTCCGGCAGGAATCGCTACACAGGTCATTATCGTTTTAGTCATGTTTGTTTTCTTTTTAATCTCAACCATATCGGGCCTGGATCGAGGAATTAAATACTTAAGTAACACGAATTTAGCGTTGGCATTAATTCTTATGGTTACCGTGCTTATCTTAGGGCCAACAGGCTATATCCTCAACACCATCACCACTGGAATCGGCGATTACATGCAGAATTTCTTTCAAGCAAGCTTGCGTCTTGATCATTATACTGAAGGAACCTGGGTTCAGGACTGGCCTATCTATTACTGGGCCTGGACTATTGCCTGGTCACCATTTGTCGGTATGTTTGTTGCGCGTATTTCTCGTGGAAGAACGGTAAGAGAGTTCGTCCTTGGCGTCATGGTAGTCCCTCCATTTCTAGGTATTATATGGATTGGAATTTTTGGAGGAACGGCTATAAATATGGACCTTTTTCAGGGGACGGATATAGCAGGGGCTGTTGCTGCGGATGAAACAACTGCTTTATTTTCAATGCTTGAAAACCTCCCTCTGGGAGCCATTCTATCGGTTCTGTCAATCTGCTTATTATTTACCTTTTTAGTAACATCGGCAGACTCAGCGACCTTCGTTCTTGGCATGATGACTTCAAAAGGGGATACAAATCCAACGGTTACCGTAAAAGTAATTTGGGGAACACTTATTGCTTTCCTTGCGGTTGTTTTGATTATAAGTGCCGGCTTAGAAGGACTTCAAACAGCTTCACTGATTGGTGCCTTGCCATTTTCTATCGTATTATTCATTGTTGCTGTTTCTCTGTTTATTTCCATTCAGCAGGACTACCGGGAAACCCGACAAAGGAAGGATATAGAAAAACACCGGAAAATTGCTGAGCATCTTGAAGATGAAGAGGAAACTTATTAAATAAAAACAAGGATCAGGGCTGCCATGAGTCGTTCATACCGGCTTTAAGGCAGCCCTATTTTTTCGATTCAATTTCATTCGGTTTTTACTCTATAAATTTGACAGAGCACTATACAGTAAAAGCAGGTACCCAAGAAGGAATCAATCAAGGATCAGTGAACTTTATGAAGAAGGAAATGGTTAAACTTGCCAGGAAGGGGAGTTGAAAATTGTGGAAGAAAAAGTTGGGGAGTGCACAGCTTGTGGTCGTTCCATCTATTGTGAAAACGGCTTTTTAAACGGGGTGAACAGTGAGGAGAGGAAGCTTTATTGTTTTGCTTGCTATGAAGGTTGGCAAGAGGGACAAAGACAATCTGATAAACTATGATCTTTGTCACAGAACAGCCTGTGAGAATTCTTTATCCTTAACGCAGAGGTTAATTAAAGGAGGGGTTCATAGGTGTTTTGTTATCAATGTGAGCAAACATTAAAAGGTGGCTGCCAGGTGATCGGTGTCTGCGGGAAAAATGAAGATATTGCAAGCATGCAGGATACAATGGTTTTTGCACTGAAAGGAATTGCAGCATATGCCACTCATGCCAGACAGCTCGGGTATAGTGATCCGGAAGTAGATGCTGTCACTCACGAAGCATTATATATGACGTTAACGAACTCAAATTTCAACATGCAGGAACATATAGATATGGCAATGAAAGTGGGAAGGGCTGCGGTCAAGGTTATGGAGCTTCTCGATCAAGCACACACTGCAAAGCTCGGGACACCAGAGCCTGTTACGGTTTCTCAAAATAAAGTAGAAGGCAAAGCAATTATTGTTACGGGTCATAACCTGTTTGCGCTGGAAGAATTGTTAAAGCAATCAGAGGGAAAAGGAATCAATGTTTACACTCATTCTGAGATGCTGCCGGCTCATGGATATCCGGCTTTGAAAAAATATCCCCATTTAAAAGGAAACATCGGAAAGGCATGGTTTGACCAGCGACGCCTTTTCAAAAAATTTAAGGGCGCTATTTTAGCCACTACAAACTGCGTGATGCCTATAAAAGGCAGTTACTCTGATCGTTTCTATTCCTACGATATTGCGGGCTTAGAGGGAGTCCATAAAATAGAAAATGATGACTTCACTCCACTAATTGAAAAGGCTCTATCTTTAGAAGACGCAGATATGGAGAGCGAGGCAACATTAACGACAGGATATCACCATGAAACAGTCATCGGGTTAGGACCTGAAATTATTGACGCAGTCAAAGAAGGGAAAATCAAAAGATTTTTCGTCATCGCAGGCTGCGACGCTCCGGGTCCTGGCGGCGACTATTATAGAGAGCTGGCCACATCCCTTCCAAACAATACGGTAATTATGACAACCTCTTGCGGGAAATTCCGTTTTAATGACGTTGAATATGGAACCATTGAAGGAACTGATATCCCCAGATTTATTGATTTAGGTCAATGTAATAACTCGGTATCCACGGTAAAAATCGCTCTTGCTCTAGCAGAGGCATTTGAATGCGAAGTAAACGAGCTGCCTGTAAGTATCGTTCTTTCCTGGTTTGAGCAAAAGGCAGTGGCTATACTGCTTGGATTGTTTAGTTTAGGCATTAAAGATATTCGTATAGGGCCGAAGCCTCCAGAATTTATAACGCCAGGAGTGTTAAGCTTTTTACAGGAATCTTTTGGATTAAAGCTGATAGGTAATGCGGCAGAAGACATGAATGACATGCTTACATTAAATTAAAAGTACAGTTCTTTTTGGAGGCCTTTAAACAGGCCTCTTTTTTATGAGCAAAAATCAAGAGTTTATAAAAAAGAACTGGAGGGTAGAAGGGGAACAAGTCATTTACAAACATACTGTATGTATAACAAAGGGAAGGTGGTTTCATGCGCCGGACAAAGGAGGAAGCTGCGCAGACCCGAGAAGCGATTATTGATGCAGCAGAAGAGTTGTTTATTGAAAGAGGGTATGAGTCAACCTCCCTGACTGACATTGCAAACTCAGCTGGAATAACAAGAGGAGCGGTACATTGGCATTTTCAAAACAAGGAGGGATTGTTAAAAGCGATAAGAGAAAGAATCGAGCTTCCTTTAGAACAGCTTACGGAACTTTTATCAAGCAATGACCTTGTCGATCCTTTGGAGGCGCTGGCAGATACGATAGGATCTATTCTCCATAAATATCAGTCCGACATTCGGCTGAGACAGCTTACAAGACTGCTTTTACAGTATGAGCTTAATAGAGAGAATAGTGAGTCGGATGAAAAATCTATGGAACACCACGCGCGTGAGGTAGTAACAGAAGTTCTTGTACGTGCCCAGCGTAAAAGTCCATTTCCAGTACATTGGACGCCAGAATCAGGTGCATTAGCTTTTGTAGGGCTGGTCAGCGGACTTCTTTCTGAATGGGTGAGAGGTAACACTGATTATGAGTTGGTACCTCAGGTAGAAAATGTCGTATGTTCGGTTTTGACAACGTGGGGAGCGGAGCTTTCCGGCCTTCCTGAAACTTCAAAAAAAAGTGTTAACGAATAAATAAAAAATACAAGAATAGGAGGAATATACATGCAAACGGAAGCAAATACAAAGGAACTCATTTACTTATATGCTTTTGTCCCGACAAATGAAACAAAGGAAAACTCTCTTTCTTCAATGACAGGGATCGATCCTGATTATGACATAGAATTTATAGAATTCAATGAGGTTACCGCAGTAACTTGTCTCGTAAAAGAGGAAGATTTCTCCGAGGAAGTATTGCAGCGAAAAGTGGATGATATGAAATGGCTCCAAAAGCATGCTTTTCATCATCATGAGAAGATGAATGCTTTAAACGAAATCTACACGGTTATTCCATTGAAATTTGGCACAATTTACGAAGATAAAGAAAGCTTAAAAGAGATAGTAGAGACTCATAAAGAGAATATTACGTCCGTATTTAAGGAGCTTGGCAAAAAAGAAGAATGGAATATCAAGATTTACACCGACAAATCATCCTTTACAAAAGAAGTTGAGGAAAACAGTCCGACGGTCAAAGAGAAAATAGAGGAAATAAAAGATTTACCAAAAGGTAAACAATTTTTTGAAAAGAAGAAGCTGAAAGAATTTATAGAAAAGCAGGCTGAAAAAGAGATTGATGAATACTGTGAGAGCATTCATGAGCAGCTTACCGCTTACAGCAGCGATGAAGAAGTAAAGAAAAACTGGGAGAGAAAGCTTACTGGAAGGAAAGACGATATGTGCTGGAACGGCGCCTACTTATTTCCGAAAGAGGAGGTGGAGAGGGCGTTACAAATCATTGAAACAGAGCGAGAAAAGGCAGATAAAAATGAAACAGGTTTCTCCTATGAAGTCACTGGGCCTTGGCCTGCATACCACTTTTCCAATTTCACAGAGAGAGGCGAGTAAACATGGCAGGGGAATCTTTGCAGACAAAAGATGTTTCTCTCTTGGATGTCCTTGATGCTGTGCTTGAAAAAGGAGTGGTATTAAAGGGGGATCTCACTATTTCAATTGCAGGTGTTGATTTAGTCTATCTGGATTTAAGAGTGCTGCTGGCTTCCCTAGAAACTCTTGTGCAGGCAAGGGACAAGGAACTGAAGGAGTTCAGAGAGGAAACAATAGATTTTTCATAAATACAAAGGAGGTGTTTCGTAGTGGCAGATCAGGAATTGGTTAATGAACATAAGCCCACGGGAAAAATTGCTTTGGATCCTGAAAAAGCTGAAGAAGGTCTTTCTCAGCTTGTGATGACGGTTATTGAGCTGCTTCGCCAGCTCGTTGAGCGTCAAGCCATGAGGCGTGTGGAAAGTGGAAGCCTGACGGAAGAGGAAATTGAAAAAGTGGGAGAAGCATTGATGAATCTAGAGGAAAAAATGGAAGAATTAAAAGAAATTTTTAATTTGGATGATGACGACTTAAATATAGACTTAGGTCCCCTCGGAAATTTGATGTAGCTGTTAGTAATCATACCAGCAAGAAAGGAAGCGTGATCGTATGAGCGAGATTCAGCAAGCAGGAAATCACCCGACAGGCTCATCAACCTATTGTAGATTAACAAAACGGTGCCAACTATCGAAAAGCGATAATTGGCACCGTTTTAACTTTTCAGAGACTGTTTTGTCCCAGCCTCTTTCTTTTTTAGCAAAATGTGATTTTACGAGAGTCCACACTTCAATTATATAATCACGCAGAATCTGAATACTTAACTTTCGGCCCTTTGTTTTTATTTCTTTTCTTGGCCTGTACTTCTTTGTTAGCAGATAAATAAAAGGAATATCCCATCAGCATGATTACTATGGAGAAAGGAAAAGCTGCAATAATAAGAACGTTTTGCAGGCCGTCTGTTCCTCCAAAGTATACAATGATGGCTGCCATGGCTGATAAGCATAATCCCCAAACAATTTTCACCGATCTTGAAGGGTTTAATGAGCCGGAGGTAGATAGCATACCCAGCACAAAGGTTGCAGAATCAGCTGAAGTAATGAAAAAGATGGCAATGACTACGATCGTTAGAAACGACAGAAGGGTCCCCAGCGGATAATGCTCTAGAACAGCAAAGGTGGTCGTTTCCATTGAATAATCGGAAATTGCTGTAATGCCTGATTGCTGGATGTCCAATGCTGACACGCCGAATACAGCAAAAAAGATAAAGCAGACAAACGCAGGCACAAATAGAACACCAAGCATAAACTCTTTTATCGTACGTCCTTTTGAGATTCTTGCAATAAAAATTCCAACAAACGGAGACCAGGAGATCCACCAGGCCCAATAGAAAATCTTCCAGTTATCAATCCATGTGCGATTTTCCTCGTTTAAAGGCTCCATTTCAAAACTCATATCAAAAAAGTTGGCAATGTATCCCCCAAGTGAATGAGTGAACATGTTCATGATATACACTGTAGGACCCACAATTAATAGTAGAACCATTAGTAAAAAGCCCAGAATCATATTGATGTTACTTAAATACTTAATTCCTTTGCTTAAGCCAGACCATGCTGAAATAATAAATAATACAGTTGCTACCACTAGGATTAGCAATTGAAAGCCATAGTTACTCGGTGTATTAATGAGATAGGCTAACCCTTCATTGATTTGCGCAGACCCAAAGCCAAGAGTTGCAGCTACCCCTACCACTGTTGCAATGATGGCCAGAGTGTCAATCAATCTCCCCAGGGTCCCCTCCATACGTTCTTTACCAAAAATAGGAACAAGTGTCGCGCTGATTAAACCAGGATAACCTTTGTGAAACTTAAAATATGCTAACACTAAAGCTACAAGGGCATAGACGGCCCAAGCATGAACTCCCCAGTGAAAAAAAGAATACTGAAGGGATTCTTTAATAGCTTGAGATGTCCCCTCCTCACCGCTGGGGCTGCTTATGAAAGCATGAGAGATGGGTTCAGCCGTTGTCCAAAAAATCAATCCTATTCCCATTCCGGCACTAAACAACATAGCAAACCATGTGGGAAGGCTGAATTCAGGCTTGTCACTGTCCTTGCCTAGCTTTATTTTATTAAATCTTGAAAATATTAAGTAAATGCAAAAGGCCAGTATGACCATAATCAGCAGGATATAATACCATCCAAACCAGTCAGAGATAAAAGCAGTTGTCGTCAGTGTCACACTTTCCAAATGCTCAGGAGCTGCAGCTCCCCAGAGTACAAACAAGCCGCAAATGGCAAGTCCGTACCAAAAAACTAATGTTGCATGTTTCATATACTCACCTCGAAGATAGTTTTATAGTTTTGAAAATCAGAAGAGATGATAGAGGGTTTTTCAGCAACAGTTTCATATGTTACACATCTTTTAAATTGATTGCAAACCGGAATTTATTAAATATTCGACAATAAAAACACATAAAACGACATTAACACTGTTCTGAAGTACATTTGAAATTAATTCTAAGACTTTTCTACTGCCTTACATCCATTCAATACAAAAAAGGCCAAAGGAATGAGCTGAATTCTCCTTCTCTTTTCCATCTCCTTTGACCTTGATGATTGTATCTCCCAACTAAAAGAAAGCCGTCCTCACAAAGCCAGAAAGCCGCCACGAGCTTTATTCAGGAATGCTGATTATTCAAAAATTAAAAAACTGTCACTGGCCTTCACTGGCTTTCACTGAATGTCACTGAGCATTCTAAACTGCACTCACCCGCTCTCAGTGTGTTTGGAGATTCTTTCTAAGCACTGGTACTATTTTACTTGCTCGCGAAAACTGTGAAGGAGGAATTTCATTGTCTAAAAATAAAATTGCAATTGTAGATACTGATATCCATGAACGTATTCAATATAAAGATATACTCGATTATTTAGATGAGCCGTATAAACATTACATTGCCAACTGTCATTGGATCCAGGAAAAGCATATGCCCTATACACAGCCGGCCACGGCCGGAGTGGACAGAGCTGATGCGATTCTTCCTGACGGCAGACCGGCCGGAACCGACCTGCCTTTTATGCAGAAGCAGCTTTTAGATGATATTGGCCATGAGTTCGGTATTTTAACCGGTGCGTTAGATCCATCTCCATCATCTATGCATGGCTGGTACGAGATGGCTGCAGCTCTAGCTTCTGCTTACAATGATTGGCAAATTGAAAACTGGCTCGAAAAGGATGACCGTTTATATGGATCTGTCCATATTGCGGCCCAGGAACCTCATAATGCTGTAAAAGAGATTGAGAGAGTCGGCTCTCATCCAAAAATGGTTCAGGTACTCCTTCCAATTGATGACATTATGTGGGGAGATCCGTATTATCATCCGATATTTGAAGCGGCTGAAAAACATGACCTAATGATCGGTATGCATCATAATGAACCGCCGGTTTATTACGGCAAATGGCCAAGATACTTCATTGAGTGGCATACGTTAATCCCTACTGCTCACATGAAACAAATCACCAACATGATCTTTAACGGTGTATTTGATAAGTTTCCAAACCTTGGTCTTATCATGATCGAAGGAGGATTCACCTGGGTTCCGCACCTTATGTGGAAAATGGACCAGCAATACCGTGACCTGCGGCATGAAGTGCCATGGCTGAAAAGAAAACCTAGTCAAATTATGAAAGAACAAATTCGAGTGACCACTCAGCCTGCAGAAGAGTTGAATAAGAAGGAGTTTATGTCACTTATAGAGCAGATGGGAACGGATGAAATTCTGTGCTTCTCCACTGATTATCCTCACTGGGACTTTGACTCTCCTGACCGTGCGCTTCCAAATATGGACCCGGAACTTAAGAAAAAAATATTTGCAGACAACGCAAAGGCATTTTATCCAAAGCTGCCTAAGACGAGGGAGGGATAATTATGAAAGAGCAAATCGTTTGTAAAACGTCTGACGTACAGCCTGGAGAAATCAAAGAGTCGTACTTTGGAAAACAAAATATCGTGGTGTGCCGGACACCAGACGGAGAGTTCTATGCCTTTATGAATCAATGCATTCATCAAGGAGCTCGTCTTGAGAAAGGTTTAATATGCGGAGCAACGACAAGTAATAGTAAGCCGGGAAGCTATGACTACTGTCACAAAGGAGAAATTCTCCGCTGCCCTTGGCATGGAAGAGAATTTGATATTAAAAATGAAGGCAGAATGCTGGCAGCCCCTGAAAAAAAGCTGGCACATTTTCAAGTACGCGTGGAAGATGAAAACGTCATTGTCTATAAATAACACACAGTAAGGTGATAAAAATGACCCAAGAAAATAACGTAGTGGATGCCATTATTATTGGCGGCGGACCAGTAGGTTTATTTACAGCTTTCTACGGAGGCATGCGTGAAATGTCCGTGAAAGTCATTGACAGCCTGCCTCAGTTAGGCGGCCAGCTGATGGCTCTTTATCCTGAAAAATATATTTATGATGTGGCTGGTTTTCCAAAAGTGTTAGCCAAAGACCTGATTAACCAGCTAGAAGAACAGGCAAAGCAGTTTAATCCTGAAGTATGTCTGGAGGAAAATGTTCAATATGTTGAGAAACTTGACGAGCAGTTGTTCAAAGTAACCTCCACAAAAGCTGTTCATTACTCCAGGACCGTGATCATTACAGGGGGCGCAGGTGCATTTCAACCAAGGCGTCTTAAAGATGAAAGTTCATATAAGTATGAAGGAAATAATCTTTTTTACTCGATTACAGACCTGCAGGCATATCAGGATAAAAGAGTTTGCGTTGCCGGTGGAGGAGATTCTGCCGTGGACTGGGCACTTATGCTTGAGGATATTGCAAAGGAAGTTACACTTATTCACCGCAGAGATAAATTCAGGGCTCATGAACACAGCGTAAATCAATTGAGGGAGTCAAGTGTACGGATAAAAACTCCCGTAGTGATAGAGGAATTAATAGGCAAGGATGACTACATTGAGACAGTTGTTCTTAAAGAAAGCAAGGGAGAAGTCACAGAAAACCTTGAAATTGACTCCCTGGTTGTAAACCATGGGTTTTTATCAAGCCTTGGAGCTATTAAAGAATGGGGACTGGAAATCGAAAAGAACTCAATAGTAGTCAATCAGAAAATGGAAACGAATATCCCGGGTATATACGCAGCCGGTGATATTGCTACCTATGACGGGAAAGTAAAGCTAATTGCCTCAGGCTTCGGCGAAGCCCCGACAGCAATTAGCCAGGCAAAGCATTATATAGATCCTGAAACGAAAGTTCAGCCCCCTCATAGTACCAGTGTGATGGCCTAAAGAGGAAAAACCATTAACTTAGCAATATGATTTACACACAAGGAGGTTACCAATGTATTATAAAAAAATGTATATAGACGGAAGCTGGGTGTCAGCCGTATCTGGTCAAACCCGGACCATTATCAACCCCTTTAACCAAGAAGTCATTGCAGAAGTGCCAGAAGGGGACGAGCAGGATACCAAGGCTGCAATTAGTGCTGCAAGAAAAGCGTTTGATTCAGGAGAATGGCGCCGTACAACCGGAACGGAACGAGGCAAATTAGTCACAAAAGTCGCTGAATTAATTGAGAGGGATAAAAAAGAGCTCGCGGAGCTTGAAACCCTGGACACCGGAAAAACGTTGACGGAAAGCTATGCCGACATGGACGATATAATAGAAGTCTTTCGGTACTACGGAGGTCTGGCAGACAAAGATGGCGGGGAAATCATTGAGTCTCCTATACCTGATTCTACAAGCAAAATCGTACGAGAACCAGTTGGTGTATGCGGGCAGATTACTCCGTGGAATTATCCCCTTCTTCAGGCAGCGTGGAAGATAGCTCCTGCATTGGCTGCAGGCAACACTATTATTGTTAAACCAAGTGAAATTACCCCTCTCACTACCATTAAAGTAACCGAATTAATAGAAGAAACCGGTATTCCAAATGGGGTCGTAAATCTGGTGCTTGGAAACGGAGCAAAAACAGGACAGACTCTATCTGAAAGTCATGACGTTGATCTTATTTCCTTTACCGGCGGCATTGAAACAGGCAGAAAGGTAATGACAGCTGCTACCGGAAACTTTAAAAAGATAGCTTTGGAACTTGGAGGGAAAAACCCAAACGTAGTGTTTGAAGATGCTGATTTTGAAACAGCGGTTGACCAGGCATTAAATGCAGTCTTTTTCCATGCCGGACAAGTATGCTCAGCAGGTGCTCGCCTCCTTGTGCAAGACACGATTCATGATGAATTTGTGGAGGCTTTAGTAAGCCGGACGAAGAATATTAAACTTGGCAGCGGGTTTGATGACTCTACAAAATCTGGTCCACTTATTTCAAAGGAACATCGTGAAAAAGTAGAAAAATATGTAGAAACAGGCGTGAAAGAAGGCGCTAACCTTGTTGCCGGAGGAAAACGGCCAGAACAAAAAGAGCTCCAAGACGGCTTTTTCTTTGAACCTACTATATTTACAAATTGTGATACTTCTATGGAGATTGTACAGGAAGAAACATTTGGTCCTATCTTAACAATAGAGAAATTCAACACGGAGGAACAAGCGGTTAACCTGGCAAATGACTCCAAATATGGGCTTGCCGGTGCAGTTTGGACAACTGACATAAAAAAAGCTCAAAGAGTATCAAGCCTGCTTCGCATGGGAACAGTTTGGATTAATGATTTCCATCCTTATTTCGCACAAGCGCCATGGGGAGGATATAAATCCTCAGGGATAGGCAGAGAATTGGGGAAACAAGGGTTAGAAGAATATACCGAAGTAAAACACGTATTTGAGAATACAGCTCCTCAGCCTCTCAACTGGTTCTAATCGGACAAATAGTAAATTTCAGTTATAATAAATTGTTTTATGGGGTATCTGTCATATAGGACAGGCCCCTTCATACTGTAAGGATACAAATCTTTTATAAATGAACTTATAGATGACACTAAATTTATTATTTTCCATTTTACGTCAACTCCAAAAAGAGTTGATTTTTATTTTTGGCTCTGTTAAAGGCGAATGATGGTTCTTTTTTTGATTGTAGATAAAAGCTCGAGGCGGCGTCTACAGAATTCAACGTGAAGGTAAATGCAAATGAAGTAGATTGGCTTGTGGATCTTTAGATGGAAGCAAGCGTCACTTCACAAAAATCAACAGCAAAATGTAATAAAGCCGTACTGTAAGAAGATGATTGCTATTTGGGCTGTCAGCCATTGTGGAAGACACAATGAATATGTAGAAAACTTTCTAGTAAGAGTTTAACGATTTAGGTTAAAATTAATTTGCTTAGGATATAACATGTATTTAAAGACTATATTAGGGTGGAGAGGGACATGAACAAAAAGCAGTTACACCACTTAGTTCCAAGCTATAATAAAAATTTGTTCAGGCAGGACTTTATAGCCGGTCTTACTCTATTCGTTATGCTTATACCTCAAGGGATGGCTTATGCTATGCTGGCTGGCGTTCCGCCAGAAATGGGTTTGTATGCCTCTACGATCCCTCTTATTATCTATGCCATTTTTGGCTCGTCTAAACATTTGTCGGTAGGACCTGTCGCTGTTTCTTCGTTGCTGGTTTTTACAGGGGTTTCTGTATTTGCAGAACCTGGTTCCGCTGAATATATCTCTTATGTTCTTATTCTTGCTGTGATGGTTGGTTTTATACAACTATTATTAGGGTTATTTAGAGCCGGGTTTATTGTGAAGTTTATCCCTCATTCTGTGTTGAGCGGTTACACATCAGCTGTAGCTATCGTCATTGGAATAAGTCAAATAGAACATATTTTAGGAATAAATTTGGGCAACTATTTGCAGGTACAAGTCATACTACTTGAGTTATTTAATAGATTATCAGACGTTCATTTCACAACAGTAGCTATAGGTCTGGCCAGTATCCTGCTGCTATTTATCTTCAAAAAAATTCACCCTCGAATTCCAGGTCCTTTGCTCATTGTTCTCTTGTCAATCGGGGCTGTCTCTGTACTTGGCCTGGAGGATACGGGAATTCAAATTGTAGGGGACGTACCAGGAGGATTTCCTTCCTTGGTATTTCCAAACTTGACTTTGGATAACGTACAATTACTGTTTCCAATGGCTCTTACGATAGCTCTTATTGGCTTTATGGAGTCACTGGCTATTGCAAAGGCAGTGGCCAGTAAAGAAAAATATACAGTTAAGCCAAACAAAGAATTAAAAGCGCTGGGCCTTGCGAATATTGCAGGATCTTTCTTTCAATCTTTTCCTGTGAACGGAAGTTTCTCCAGAACGGCTGTCAACCATGAAACCGGGGGTGCCACGCAGTTTACCTCAGTTATTACCGCCTGTGGTGTTTTGGTTACCTTGCTCTTTTTTACATCTTACTTTTATTATTTGCCAAACGCTGTTCTTGCTTCTATTATTATCATGGCCGTGTACAAGCTGATCGACACTAAGCAAATGAAATACCTGTTTAAGGTCAAACCTTTTGAAGGCTGGGTATGGGTATTTACCTTTTTTGTGACATTATTTGTTGGAATACAATGGGGAATTATTTTAGGAGCAGTATTCACCCTTCTTCTTTTAGTCAGAAGAAGTGCTAAGCCTAATGTAGTAGAGGTAGGCTATTTGGAAGAAGAGCAAGCGTTCCGCGCAGTAAATCGTTTTCCTGGAGCAAAAACAGTGAAAAACGTCTTGCTTATAAGAATCGATTCTAATATACACTTTGCCAATATAAATTATCTGGAGGAAGAAATAAAAAGTCTTCACTTGGAAAAGCCGGAAGCAAAATGGATCATGATGGAAATGTCCGGTGTGAACGATATTGATACAGTAGCAGCGCGGAGCCTGGAAGAGATCGTTGAACGTTTCCAAAGGAAAGGGATAAGTTTTTGGTTTGCCAATGTGAAAGGCCAGGTCAGAGATACGATTAACAAAGCTGGCTGGGAAAAACATTTAGAAGAACAAGTAAGTTATCTGCCATTAGATCAGTTGTTAAAGGAAAAAGGAATTAATGATTTTTCAAAGCTTGCAAAGTCCCCTAAGCACGATGCTTATGATGACTATATGATCTAACGAAGGTAGACATAAACAACCACCACCTACCATTTAAGTCATAATCAAAAAGGAGCAGACTTCCTCTTAATGAAAAGGGGGAGCTGCTCCTTTTTTAAGGCACTTTAATAACTTCTTCAAAAGAAATTTCCTGCCCCCCCTTAACGAGAGTTTGATGATCGTGGCTGACAAGAACAACTTTTATTTGATGTGTCCCTTCTTCTAAATGACCTAAATTGTACGTATTTGCATAGATTCTTGCTTCCTGGTCATCATTTACATAAAGGTGAGCATGCCCTTCCATGATTTCTGGATGAAGAACAGAATCGTCACGGCTAAAATGAAAATTTTCAGTTTCAAGCTCTACCAGCCATTGGCCCGCTTCTTGTCCAACAGAACCAGAGATTGCCGGAGGAGGTGCGGTTTCAGGAACTTCTTTTAATGAATGGTGATGGGAATGATCACTTTCACTCATAGACATGACAAAATGACTGTTTAAGGTATAGAAATAAAGCGTGGTTCCAACAAAAGTAAAAAGAACGATAAAGCTGACTATTCGGTACAAAAAATCACCTCTTTCCGTCAACAAGCTTAGGGACGGTTTTTCTTATCAGCAAGCCTGCAATAAGCAAAACAGCTCCGCTTGCTAAAAAAGCCAGATCATAAAGCAGGGGATTCTCGGCATCTGGACGAACACGGTGAATTTGGAGAATATGGTGGTTAACAATTCCTTCAATTAAATTAAAAGTGCCGCCGCCAATCAGTAATCCGCTTATCACGTAACGAATTCCTTTTGACAGATCTGTCGGTTTTCCTCCGAGCCATAAAATTATGGCTCCTGCAATCATGGTAATGGTAACAGCAAAATGAAAGATCCCATCACTTATAATTTCTATCGTTCTATCTGGGCTTAAGACGACGCTATGCCATTGCAGAAGCTGGTGAAAAATAATCCCGTCCAAAGCTCCTAAAAAGCCAAATCCAAGCAGGAAACTGCCAACGTTTAAATATTTTTTCCGCACTTCAATTGTCATTCTATTTACTCTCCTCCTTGCGCTAACGCTTTCCTCTGCCGCAATTACCCTCATTCTTCTATATTTGCATCGCTATTTCCTTTTTGAGGTGCCTGGCACCCAGATAGTCTGTAATATAGAAATCCCTTAATGAGTGGATTTTCTATGCTCTTATGTTACAAATGAAGCAGGGTGCCAGGCACCCTCCAAAAAAAAATTAAAAAAAGACATACTGGAGACAGTATGTCTTTCATTGCGTAAACAGAATTCTGTTCTGTACATTATTTTGGTATTCCATTTTCTCTAAAAATATCTTATACTAGAAACAGATCCTCTGTTTAGGATGTCATGCCCTACTCACACACAGGGCGAAGATCTACCAATCTTTTTTGGGGTATTCCTTTGTGGAATACCTTCTTTTTTTTCTCTGTCATTCTCTGTCTACATATAGAGCTAATTTTAAAAGAGCCGTGCTCTTTTTCTTTATTACTTTGAAGTTGATTTCATTATATAACTAAATATTAAGCTAAACAATATATTGATTAGATTGAAATGATATCAAAAATAGATTGATTCAAAGGAGCGAGCAGTTTGGAACTAAGACAGATTCAATATTTTATTGAAGTTGCTAAGCAAGAACACGTTACTGAAGCCGCTTTGTCACTGAATGTAGCCCAATCTGCTGTTAGTCGTCAAATCTTTAAGCTCGAGGAAGAATTAGGAGTGAACTTGTTTATCCGAGAAGGGAGAAATGTTAAGTTAACTCCAATTGGAAAAATGTTTTTGGAGCATATGGAGGAAGCCATACATGTTATTGATAATGCAAAAAGGGAGGTTCAGGAATACCTGGATCCTGAAAAAGGGGTCGCGAGAATCGGGTTCCCAACGAGTATGGCGAATTATACGATGCCGACAGCTATTTCTTCTTTCCGGAAGAAATACCCTAAAGTTAAGTTCGAATTAAAACAAGGTTCTTATTACAATCTGATTGACTCCGTCATAAAGGGAGAAATTGATATGGCTCTTCTTGGGCCATTGCCTAAAAATGAAAAGATAAAAGGAGACATATTGTTTGTAGAAGACATAGTAGCACTCCTGCCATCAGACCATCCACTCGCAAACCAGTCCTCCTTATCGCTTGACCAATTACGAGAGGATTCATTTGTTTTATTCCCACCAGGATTTATATTGCGTGAAATTATTGTAGACGCCTGTTTCCAATCAGGGTTTGAACCTAGTGTTTCCTTCGAAGGTGAAGATGTGGACGCTATAAAAGGATTAGTCTCAGCAGGGTTAGGTATAACCCTTCTCCCGGAAATCACTCTAATTGACGGGATTCCAAGGTCCACCGTGAAAGTGCCAATTACAAAACAGAGAGTTACTCGCACGGTAGGAGTCATTGTTTCAAATGAAAGAAAAATCCTTCCGACGGAAAAACTTTTTTATGAGTTTTTAAAAGATTTCTTTTCTATGTTGGGGAGTTTTGGAAAATAATGGACACTGGCACTTAAAAGAAGCAGGCAGTATTACTTTTAAAAAAAACCGTGTTTTCTATATAGAAACACGGCCTTTAAACTTTCATTTAAATAGACGAGACCAGGTAATCTTCCAGGGCCTGCTGTAAACTTCCCTTTGTCTTTGCCTGAGAATGAATTTGTATGCCAAGCTTGGTGATTTCCATTACGATTTTTGGGCCAAGTCCTGTAATGACGCATTCGCACCCCATCATTTTAGTCTCGTCAATCATTTTCATCAAATGTGAGAGGACTCCCTTTTCCACAGATGTAATTCCTGAAAAGTCCATAATCAATGTTTGGATTCTCAGTCTTTCAATTTCATTTAGAATTTTCTCTTCTATGATATTAGCCCTTGATAAATTAATCTCTCTTATTAACGGAACGACACCAACGGTGGAGGTTACAGGTATAATTGGGACAGACAGCTCTTCAACTATTTTTCGCTGTGATTCAATCAACTGATCCTTATAATCAGAATAACTGAGAAAGAATCCATTGAGAAACTGATCAATGCGGTCATTTACTTTTTCCTCAAGCTCATAGAAGTTTCTATAAGATTCGCCTTCTCTCTCTAAATCATAGCGCTGAAGGAAATTCCACACTGTTCTGCGGATGGCCTGCACCCATTCCAGCTTAAAGGCTAATGTTAAATCTTGAGAGGCCCAGGAAATGCCTTCCTTTTGGGCAAATTCGTCAAGGGCTTTTAACTCTCCGCTAAGTACGTACATGACTAATTTATGCGCATTGTTGAGAAGATCAATGTTTCCGATTAAAAGAATATCGTGAATTTTATCCCGAACGTTTACGGCTTCGTTTAATAGCTTTTCTTGAAACGCCGATCTCTGAGAAGTGAAATAATCTATATACTCTTCTTCCAAAATAAGGCCCATACCGAATCACTCCTATTGTAGATTGAATAGGTATCATTTATTTTATCGTAACAATGTTTAACTGGAAATACCATTTGAAAAAAAGTAAGATGGCCAGAAAGAATTTTCCAGCCGGCCTTATCTTCTCGAAAATTATTCTTTTATTTGAATTACAATCTTTCCGCTCGCATGATGTGACTCACTTAAGCTGTGGGCTTCTTGAAGTCCATGTTCATGAAAAGGGAATACTTTGTTAATCACAGGCCTTACCTCTCCGGTCTTATACAGGTCAGCAAGCTGCTGAAGCTGCTTTCCATTTTCTTTGAGCCAGTGAAACGAAGCGTTCACTCCATACTTCCTCGCCTCCTCCTCGGAGGGAGGTTCTACAATAGAAACAAGCTTTCCGTTTTCTTTCAAGACTTTGTAGCTTTTTGACTGAACATCACCACCAACAGCATCCAGGACAAAATCTATGTTTTCAACAGCTTCACTAAAGTCCTCTTCCTTATAGTTGATGAGTTGATCAGCGCCAAGAGATGTAACAAGGTCTTCATTTTTGCCGCTAGCAGTCGTTACCACGTATGCACCGATATGCTTGGCAATCTGGATAGCGAAATTTCCAACTCCGCCGGCTCCTGCGTGAATGAGCACCCTCTGTCCTTCTTGTACTTCTCCCAAATCCTGAATACATTGTAAGGCTGTTAAACCGGCTAACGGGATTGCGGCTCCTTCTTCAAAGCTCATCTCATCAGGCATTTTTGCAAGTCTTTCTTCCTCTACAGCTACATACTCAGCGTACGTACCATGTCTGGTCGTTGCAGGGCGGGTAAAAACCCTGTCTCCTTTTTGAAATCCTTTTACTTTGCTCCCTTTCTCTGTAATAATGCCTGCTGCATCCCAGCCAAGAGTAATAGGGAATTCAAATGGAAACATTTCTTTTAAATACCCCTCCCGCATTTTCCAGTCAATAGGATTCACAGATGTAGCATGTATTTCGACTAAAACCTGATTTTCATTAATCGAAGGTTTGTTAACCGTTGTTTCCTTCAATTCTTCTTTTCCACCGTATTGGTTAATAACAATTGCTTTCATGTTCATCTCTCCCTCTGATTCATATTTCAGGTAAAAGAGTAGGTTCCCGCTTTTTCTTTTATTTTAAACATGATCGCAAAATATGAAGAAACAGCAAAGATAAATTATCATATGGAAGGAAGAATGACAAACATTCTGGCTCCTGAAGGTCATTCCGGAAACGAAATGATAGCCCAGAAAAATAACTAGCACAGCAACAGGAAGACAGAGAAGGTTAATTGAGAAACAGTGACTTCTACAGGTTCTTATGGCGGTTTACATATTGTTGTGAAACAGTAACAAACTCTCTTACGGCAAAAGATAAATATTTATCCTTTTTCCAAATCATCCCGAGCTCCAGGTTGATGGCAGATCCAGATAAAGGGATGCTGGTTACCTCTTTATTATTGATGTCACGGCAAATCCTGCTGGGGAGCAAAGCAACCCCTAACTTCGCTTCTACCATCCCCAACAAAAAGTCTTTCTGAGAACTTTCACACACTATGTTAGGGTGAAAGTTGTGTTTAGAGCATTCATTGATGATTTGGTCATATAAAGAAAAGTCTTTGCGGTACAAGACAAAAGGTTCGTCTGCTAACTCGGAAAAGGACACGTCACCTTTTTTAGACAAAGGGTGGTCCTTATAAACAACAAGCTCAAGGGGATCCTGTAAGACGTTCACAACTTCGAAGGAAGAACTGTGTGCTGGCAAAGTACATATTAATCCAATATCCAGGGAGCCTTCTTTTACACCTTGTTTAATTTTTTTTGTGCCCACCTCTGTTAAAGTGATTTTTACTAAAGGGTACAGCTCCTTATAATGACTGATTAACTTAGAGAAAAATGCTGCGCCAACAATGGGGGGGATGCCAATTTTTACTTCTCCGCTCTTAAGGTCCATGACATCATTTAGTTCAGTTGTTAAGTTTCTAAAGGCAGCTAAAACAGTTTGAGCGTTGGTAAGCACTGCTTGTCCGGCATCAGTTAAGTCCAGTTGTTTTGAGGATCGGTAAAATAATGGCACGCCTAATTCTTCTTCTAGGTTTTTAATGGCTTTACTAATGGATGGCTGAGAAACATGGAGGGTTTGGGAGGCTTTTGTAAAGCTTAAGTGTTTGGCTACTTCTGAAAAATACTCTAAATGCCTAATGTCCATTGAGTAACACTCCTTTCAGGTATAGATAAAATGCATATTGAAAATAACAAATATGTATTTTATTTATAGGTTGTATTCAGTTTATAATAAGTCTCACAAAGGTGCCACCCCAGAAAAAAGGGTGGACTGGGGAAGAAGCAGAAAGGAGGAGATCATAATGTGGCGCGATTACAGCTTGCTTATTTTTCAACTATTTCTTTTGTGGCTGATTAATGAGGCAGGATACCTTTTAGTGAACGTTTTTAATCTTTCTTTACCAGGAAACGTCATGGCGATGCTTATACTTGTGAGTTTATTAGCTTCAGGCATTATTCCTCTGAAATTTGTAGAGAGAGCCGCTAATCTCCTCATTAAACATTTAGCTTTCTTTTTTATACCGATTGCCGTTGGTTTAATGAACTTTGGAGAATTCTTTCTGCAACATGGCCTGATTCTGGTTTTGGGCTTGATTATTAGTACAGGGATAGGAATGTTTATAACGGGATTTATATCGCAATATCTAGCTAAAAAGAAGGAGGGAGCCGATTGTGGTGATACCAGTAACAGCTGCTAGTATATTTCTGACGGTAGGAGTGTATTTGCTTTCTAGAAAGGTCGGAAAAAGGTTTCCTTCGCCTTTTACAACACCTGTCTTTTTCAGTACAACGATTCTCATATGTATTTTTCTCTTAGGCGGTGTTTCCTACGAACAGTATGAACCGGCAAAAGAGATCATGACGTATCTGTTAGGTCCGGCGACGGCTGCGCTAGCTGTACCTTTATATAAGAATAGAAAGCTAATCATGGAGTACAGTCTCATTTGGGGGGCAGGCTTGATTCTGGGCTCCTTAGCAGCCATCCTTTCAATCACTGCCATTGCTAAACTATCTGGCCTGTCTGATTCAATTGTTGCTTCTCTAACTGTAAAATCGGCAACTGTGCCTATTGCAGTCGAAACGACCACGTTAATAAATGGAGATCCTTCACTTGCAGCAGCTTTTGTAGTGGCGACAGGAACGATTGGCGGGATGCTCGGGCCCTGGCTGCTAACAAGGTTAAACATTTCCCATCCAGTGTCCCGCGGTCTGTCCATGGGAACGATCGCCCATGGACAAGGGACAGCTGAAATTGCAAGAGAAGGTCAGCTTCAAGGTGCTATGGCAGGAACAGCTATGGGGCTCGCCGCCATATTTATCTCTATCGTAGTCCCTTTACTCTTTTAACTTTCGCTGTGTTGCACTCCAATTTAATGAGTTTCTATATAGAACAGATTACGTTTTTTGCCTTAGTTTATCTTTTATAGGAGGTTCCTCGCTTCGCCGCTGAAAATTGCTTAAAGGAAGTCTCAAGACCATATCTCCCCATTCAAGAAAACGAAAGGGTGAAAAAGGGGAGAGATAATGACTTCCAAAGCTCTTCAAGCTAGACAAATGAATAAATACAATGATCAATCCAATGATTATCCCGTAAAGGCCCAGAAAAGCTGCGGACAGCATGAAAGCAAACCGGAGAATCCTAAAGGCAATACTAATGTTATACACAGGAAGGGTAAAGGAGGCTATAGCTGTTAACGCCACAACAATGATCATAATAGGACTCACAATTCCCGCTCTTACCGCAGCATCACCGATCACGATCCCGCCGACTATTCCAATCGTCTGTCCGACCATGCGGGGCAGCCGGATTCCTGCTTCTCTTAATAGTTCAAGGGTAATTTCCATAATAATGGCTTCCATAAAAGAAGGAAAAGGAACGCCCTCTCTGGAAGCGGCAATTGACAAGGCTAAGGTTGTTGGAATCATACCCTGATGAAAGGACACTAAAGCAATATATAACGCAGGTAAAAAGACAGCGATAAAGACAGCTCCAGTACGGAGAATGCGTATGAGTGTACTAATAATCCAGTTTTCATAATAATCTTCGGGCGATTTAAAAAAGTGCTGAAAAAGAATGGGCTGGATCATCGCATAGGGAGTTCCATCCAATAGAAGAGCAACATGGCCACTGCTGAGAAAGGATGCAGCCTTGTCGGGACGTTCTGTATAAAGAGAGGTAGGGAAGATAGACAATTGATTGTCTTTAATAAATTCTTCCACCATACCAAGCTCTTGAATGTTATCAAACTCAATGCATTGTATTCTATATTTGATTTCTTCTATCACATTCTCGTCTGCCAAGCCTTTAATATAGCCAATAGACAGCCTGGTTTTTGAACGTTCACCGACCTTTTCATATTCAAAGGTGAGGTTTGGGTCTTTCAGCCTTCTGCGCAAAAGCATTACATTTGTCTCAATGTTTTCCGTAAATCCGTCTCTGGGCCCTCTTACGACCACTTCTGTTTCTGGCTGCTCCACCGAGCGTTCTGTAAAAGAGATAGCTTCAATGGTAAGAGCTTGTTTACAACCATCAATAATGAGAACAGTGTGTCCTGAAAAAAAATTATCAAGAAGAGAATCAAGCTGTCCTTCTGCTTCTACGGAAGAAACAGGGAGAATATGACTTGAAATTTCAGCTAAGAGTCCCGTTTCATTGTATTTTTCCAGAAGAGTTTCATCCATTTCCATTAGAGGACGAAGGATATCCCGATCAATCAGTTGTTCATCTGCAAGCCCTTCAAGAAAAAACAAACATGCTTTTCTTTTTCCGGCAACTCCGAAATACCGCTGATTTATTTCTTCACTGCTGCCAATAGCTTCTTTTATGAAAGAGCTGTCTTTCTTGAGGTCCCCTGAAAAGCAGAGATCCAGGTCATTTTTTGGTTTTGGTGCGGTCTCTTTTAGTTGGTTTCGTAAAAATTTTCTTCGTTGCAGCAATGTTTTCATCGTATCTCTCTTCCTTGTAAGAGAATTAATCTTTTTCTAATGTTTCAATCAGCATCTGGTGCCGAATCTCCACGTTTGCATCAATTGTAATCGTAGCATTTGAGAAGCCTCCGTCAGGTGTGTCCCATGTATCCCTGACGGTCTGCCAATAAGAATAGTTACTACGTTTTATTTCAGTTATCATTTCAAAAATATCAATGTGATATTCATGCTGCATTTTATTAACAATATTCTCCGCCTGTGTTTTTATTTTTTCTTCTACTCTTGCTGACATGTGCCGTACTGTTTCTGGGTCACTTAAGTCAATATCATGGCCCCACAATTCAGCAGCATGTCCTTCAGCGGTAAGCTTGACATGAAAATGATCCCTGCCGTTTTTTCTTTCATAAGTAATCTCACTAGAAGCATCATCAATTTCAAAAACAAATCTTTCACCTTTGGTCCTGTCACCTTTTACTTCAACAATCCCTTTTTCTGCTCCGCCAGTAATCCAGTTGTAACCTTCAATATCTTCATCCAGCAAATAGTCAATAAATTGATTTTTCATTCCATGCATGATTCCTCCTCCTTGAATAATCAATTCGCCATCCTCTGATTTGAAAATGCAGGGCAGGAGGTAGCTTCTTCGTCCAACGACTCGTTCTAACACCTCACCAACTTCCATTCTTTTTACCATTGGAAGAACAAAAGGGTGATTTTCATTGATGAAATCAATATACTGACTAGGTATTTTTTCAGGAACAGGCCTGGACTGAAGAATATCACTTGCTTTCTCCTTTGAAATTAACAGAACTGTTCTTCGCCTCATCTCATGATCCCTGATAAAAAAGTCCAGTATCTCTTCCATGTATCCATCTTCCAGAAGCTTGCGATTAATAATGAGAACCTTTAGGTGTTCAAAATTTAATCTTCGGCTCGTCTTTGTATTTAAATTCCGAAGGACTTTGAAATTTGTCATCTCTGTGGCGGTTAAATTAATAAAAGAATCTTCACCAGTCGGTTCCTCCTGGGCGGTTTCTTCTACTCCAGGTATAGCAACTTGATGAGTCACTTCCAAACCATTCGCCGCGTCACCACCTGCCGGGGGATCAAAGCTTACTCCAAGGACAAATCCAATTTCCTCTATTTCACTTCTGTCCCAGCAGGAGGTAAGAAGTATAGAAAGCAGCAGTAATAGTAGACAAGCTGAAATCTTTTTCAAATCCACTCACCTGCATATTTGTTTTTAAGTTGAAAGGCTCTTGTTTTCTTGTTTTTTTCTTACAGCAATAGTGATTCCTGTGACCAGCAGCACAGTGAGAATTAATAAGAGCCCCGAGTAATTCAAATATTCAACGAAGCTTTGCAATTCTGCTTCATTTTCAGGAAAAAACGTAACAAGGAAGATAATAAAAGCAAATACACCGGGCAGCCACGGGGTTTGTTTGTTTGTCAAAAAAATCTCTCGAGTGACTTGTACGGACAAAAAGAATAACAGCATAACAGAGGTAAAGATACTTAGTACCCATATCGCTAAAAAAATAGATTCCACCCTTTCAAAGATTCCGCCCAGCTCAATTTCCTTGGCTACTTCAATCGTTGGAAAAACAATGATTTTAGAAGTTTCAACGGAAAAAATGGTGTAGGTTATGATTACAATAATGGAGTAAATGAGGGAAGTAATTCCCATACTCGCCATTAATGGTGTACTTTTTACCTCCTTTTTGTGTAAAAAACCAAGTAAAAAAAATAGAGGAACTACTGAGTTTAAGGCAAACAATGGAATAAAGATTCCATCAAACATATGAAATACACCTTCTGGCATCACAGGAAGCACCTTTTCAACTTCAACATTACCTATGTTTAAAATAGAAACACCGATTAACGCTGAAACAATGGTAGGAACAAACAAAATATTTAAAAATATAATCCCTTCAATGCCTTTCGAAGCAGCATAGGCACTTATGACTAACATGGCCATTACAAGCACTTCAGTAGGCGTCTGATCGAGCAGATACATTTTAGAGGCAATCCCAAAATAACGAAGTACTACAGCAGATGTGAAAATAAAATATATAATGAAAATAGGAACCAGGAGAAAAGCTATCCATTTGCTGAAGGGGCCTTTAAGTAAATACTCGAAAACATTTTCCCGGGTGAAATTTTTTTGCAGGGCGACACATAAATAAATTAAGGCCATGATAACAACGCCGGCTAACAGGACAGTCATCCACCCATCTGGGGTATCAAGTCTCGAGGCAAGATCCCTCGGAAGTGTTAAGATCCCTACTCCAAAGCTGTATGATATAAGGGTGCACCCCAGTTCAGATGCCTTCATTTCAAATTGATGAGGTTTCGTACTCACGATTGGTCATCCGCTTTTTTCTGGTGAGGGATGTTAACAGCTTGAGCTGAAAAGGTTTTGGCGGGCTCTGTGCTTTCATTTTCTTCTCGTTGCCTTCTTCTTTGATTACTTTCTCTCATCCAAGGCAGAAGCGTGGCATTGAACAATTTATTAAACAGGTATTGAGAAGACCAGATAACAAGAGCGGTTACCAGCGCGATTTCAAATACTTCAGCATCAGGTATAATCCTGAGAAAAAGGTAAAAATAAAGAAACTTCTCCATTCTGCTCTCCTCCTTGTTGTATTAAGATGTGTAAATCAGGAATAATTATGTAGGGCATACACAATAGGGGAAATACTACTTCATATTGAATGCATATGAGAGGGTACATTGAGCAAGGAAATGTTTTAGTGGGACAATAAAACAAAGCGGTAAATAACTTCAATTCCACAAAGAGTTTTGTGTCAATCTAACAAACTCCCTCCCTGAAGGAAGTTAATGTTATAAACTATACTAAGGTCATCAACATATAACAGGAGGCATTGGATTGGGTAAACGAATATTTCTTTTTTTAACAACTAATATCATGGTCATAACCACGATTTTTATTGTCTGGTCGCTCATTACTTCTTTTACCGATTTAGAGAGAACATACGATACAGGCGGCCCTGGTCTGGGCATTGACTACGTATCCTTAATGGCATTCAGTTTATTAGCAGGGTTTTTGGGCTCATTTATATCCTTGGCCATGTCACGCTATATTGCAAAGAAAATGATGAGAGTGAAAGTGCTGGATCCAGATGGTCCATTGTCTTCTCAGGAGAGAGCAGTGGTGGAAAAGGTACACCGTTTTTCGCGGGCTGCGGGGCTGACACATATGCCAGAGGTTGGTATTTATCAATCTTCTGAAGTGAATGCATTCGCGACTGGTCCAACGAAGAAGCGTTCTCTAGTCGCCGTTTCATCCGGCCTTTTAAACCATATGGATGATGCAGCAGTGGAAGGAGTCATTGCTCATGAAGTAGCTCACGTTTCAAACGGAGACATGGTAACAATGACTTTGCTGCAAGGAATAATTAACACATTCGTCATCTTTTTCGCAAGAATTGCTGCAATTCTTGTTTCCAGGCTGGTTCGTTCAGAAATGCAGACTGTTGTTCGTTTTGCCGCTATCTTTATTTTTCAAATTTTATTTTCCATCCTTGGAAGTCTTGTAGTGACCGCGTACTCCAGGTACAGGGAATTTCATGCAGACCGGGGAGGAGCGGACTTAGCGGGACGTGATAAAATGGCTCATGCCCTGAGATCGTTGAAAACTCATGTTAACCGAGCTCAGGTCAATGACCGCACCGATGATTCGGCCGTACAAACGATGAAGATCAACGGAAAAGGCGGTATGGCAAGGCTTTTCTCAACACATCCTGATTTAGATGAAAGAATTGCCCGTCTTGAAGAGAGATAATAGTAACGGCAAAAAGCTGGTCTATGAAGACATAGATCAGCTTTTTTTATAAGAGGAACTACACAAAGCAGTATAGAATTGTTGTCAAAAGCTAAAGAAGTCAGTCTATCCTTGAGTTCTAACGCGTCTTTTTATCGGCAAACGATTTTTTGATTTATAATAAATAATATTTTGTTTAAAAAGGGTAGCTGTTACACAGTGTGTAATGGTATCATAACGTGAAATATTTCAAGAGCAGGTGATGGAGTGGGGTTATTTAGATTATTAATTGTTATTTTAGCTGCTGTTTATTCTGCAGGTTTAGTACGTTTTCAGGAATGGAGCCAGCTATTGTTTTTTTCGGTCTTACTCACAGTGTTTTTAGTTATCACGCAAACCATAGAAGTGAAGAATGAAAAATCTGAACATAATTAGTAATATATATTAGTTTTTTATTATATCCTCTCTTCCAAAAAAGGAAGGGGGGTTTTTTAGAATGCTTTAATTAATACGGTAACATTATACACTCTTTAAAACACACATCCTTCCCCTTATGAGCAAAGTCAGTTCACATAATGTACATAATAGTGTTATCGTTGGTTGCTGAAGCTGTTAATTATATTTCTCATTCCTTTTTTGTTAAGATGTTTGTGAAATGCGAGGATAAGGCATGAGGTTTCACAAAGCCAGTCAGACACAAACAATAACCTCACAAAGGAGACAAAGTAATGGATCATTTATTCAGTAATTACAAAATAAAAGGATTAGAACTTAAAAATCGAGTCGTTATGCCACCCATGTGCCAGTATTCAGTTACAAAAAAAGACGGTGTGCCAAATGAATGGCATTATATTCATTATGTGAGCAGGGCTGTCGGAGGAACTGGTTTAATTATCATTGAGATGACTGATGTGGAGCCGGATGGACGAATATCGGATTATGACCTGGGACTGTGGTCAGATGAACAAATCCCTGCCTTTGCCCGCATTATTGATGAGGCACACAAGCACGGAGCAAAGGCAGGTATTCAAATAGCTCATGCTGGAAGGAAAGCTGAGGATGCAGAAGAGCCGGTTGCCCCCTCGGCGATTCGTTTTAGTGAGAAATATAAGGTTCCCCGGGAATTAACGACAGACGAAGTAAAAGAGATGGTAGAGAAATTCCGTCTGGCTGTGCGGCGTGCTGTCAAAGCCGGAGTGGATACTATTGAAATTCACGGCGCTCATGGCTACCTTATTCATCAATTTCAATCTCCTCTCACAAATAAAAGAACGGATGAATATGGGGAAGACCGAGCCAGATTTGGCAAAGAAGTTATTAAGGCTGCAAAAAGTGAAATGCCAGAGGATATGCCTTTAATCATGCGAATTTCCGCAATGGAATATGTGGAAGGAGGCTATGGGATCAAAGAGAGCATAAGCTTTTCAAAGGAATATCAGCAAGCAGGGGTTGATATGTTTCACATTAGTGCCGGCGGTGAGGGGGAAATTGCGGCCGCAGGCAAGCCAGGAACCCATGCGGCATACCAGGTGCCTTTAGCCAGAGAAATTAAAGATTCGTTACAGGTGCCTGTTATCGCAGTAGGACGCTTGGATGAACCTCATCTGGCAAACGCTGTGGTTGGAAATCAAGATGGAGACCTTGTGGCCGTTGGAAGAGGAATGCTGAGAAATCCTTATTGGACCCTGGAAGCTGCCGCTGCTTTAAATAAAGAGATAGAAGTACCTAAACAGTATTTAACCGGATTTCCAAGTAAATAACGTACCACGTTCAAATAAAAAAGCTGCCTCGGGCAGCTTTTTTACTAAGGGTGCACATTGATTTTTCATATAGTACCTACCTTGATATGTAGAATAACTACGTTAGAGAAAGCATTTTATATTTTGAAAGGAGGTTTGCATACACCGAGGTAATAACAAAGCCAGCAAGGTATATGCCTGAAGTAAAAATGATATCCCAGCCATTCAAATAATGAACTCTTCCGAAAACGAGGGCTATATATTCAACGACACTAAAGAAAATTGTGAAAAATACTATTAATGTAATCCTTGAAAATTGATATTTCATTATCGCTGTAACAAATAAGCAAGCCATGAGAGGAAAGTATCCAAGATTCAAAGGAAAGGCAGACAAAGATTCATTTTTTTCAATATAGGGTTCTGTATACCAAAAAATATTCATACCCCAATCATTAGAAACAAAGGCTATGGCAATCCCAAGAGGAACAAAGAGAATAATGACTTCAGGGAATTTTCGCCAAAGAACAAAAAGAATAATCCATGGAAGTACAAACCCGAAGAATATGTTAAAAAGCATAGCGTCCTCCATTTTCACCCAGAAGTAATAAGAATAGTATCCCCGTTTTTTATAAAAAGATGAGTGAAAAACAAAGGAAAAGACCAGGATAGGATAGGATGAAATCGTACACCTTATCTATATAGAATAGTAAAGGGATGGATAAGGAAATATGGTATATCTATTGCTGGTCCTCGGATTTGTGCTGCTCGTAAAAGGAGCTGATTACTTTGTCGAAAGCACGGCTGCGATCGCAAAGCTGCTCCGAATCTCGCCTTTGCTTGTGGGTCTTACAATCGTTGCATTTGGTACAGGTGCTCCAGAAGCAACAGTAAGTATCATAGCTGCATTGGAAGGAAGTGCAGGAGTAACCCTTGGTAATGTGGTAGGAAGCAATATCATTAATATAGCTCTTGTCGTAGGTGTAACGGCATTTCTCTCTCCATTAAAGGTTACAAATGCTACCATTAAAAAGGAGATTCCTTTTGCCTTTCTGGCATGTATTGTGCTGCTTGTTTTGATGAGTGATCAGTATCTTGAAAACAATGCTGTGAACGTCATTACCAGGGGAGACGGCATCATTTTTCTTTTGTTTTTTGCTATATTTTTGTATTACGTCATAGAAGCAGCGAGAAATAATCGCAGCCAAATGGAAAAAGAGATCACCGAACAACCGGATAAACGGAAATGGGGAAGACATATTCTTTTCTCCACAGGAGGACTTGCGGCAATCATTTTTGGAGGATATCTGGTGGTAGAAAGCAGTACTGAAATTGCAATCAGGTTTGGCATGAGTGAAACACTGGTGGGCCTGACGATTGTAGCTATCGGCTCTTCTTTGCCGGAGCTCGTTATTTCAGTAACTGCTGCGTTAAAAAAAGAAAGTGAAATTGCCTTAGGAAACATAGTCGGCAGTTCAATTTTTAATATCCTTTTTGTTCTTGGAGCGGCGTCTCTTATTATTCCTCTTCCGGTAGAAACTAAAATATATTTTGATGTCATTGTTATGTTGATTCTGACGATAGTATTGTTTATTTTTTCCCGTACTGAATGTAAGGTAGGGAAACTGGAAGGATTATTGCTGGTAGCGGCCTACATTGGTTACCTTGTTTATATTATTATCCGTAATTAATCATGCTCTGTTTTCTTTTCTTAAAAGAATTCAGGGCATTTTTTCTTTTCTTCGTAAAGAAACAAGATACTGGAAACGTTCTGGTTGACCACTATGGTCGATGGTGATATGATTTATAGACCATAGTGGTCTATTTTGCGCAGTAGTGAAATAAATGAGTAAGAGGAGGGAGAAATGAAGGCATGTCCGAGACGTTCAACAACTTAGAAGGTGAAAAGCAGCAGCGGATATTAAATGCCGCACTGCAGGAATTTGCTGAGCACGGATTTGATCAGGCTTCTACCAATCGTATCGTAAAAAAAGCAGGGATCGGCAAGGGGATGTTGTTTTATTATTTTAAGAATAAACAAGAATTGTACCGTTACCTTGTAAAGTATAGTCTGGATGTAACGATCAACCGTTATATTAAAAAGATTAATGAAGAAGAAAGAGATTTTATTGAACGATTTAAACATGCTTCGAAGATGAAGATGCAAGCTTTTGCTGATCATCCTCACGTATTTTATTTTATGGGGGCACTGCTACTGAGTGATAAGGACCAACTGCCAAAGGAATTACATGACGAAATTTTAAAGCTTCAGACACTTGGCAACTCAATTTTATACGAAGATATCGATTACTCTTTTTTTCGAACGGATATTGACGTAGACAAGGCATTTAAGCTGATCCGATGGTCGATGGAAGGCTATCAGAATGAACTGCTTAACAAGCTTAAAGGAAAGCCTTTTACTTCAGTGGATATGGAACCTTATTGGGAGGAGTTTGACGAGTATCTGGAAATCTTAAAAACAAGCTTTTATAAGTAAGGGGAGGCAGAAAAATGAATGTTCTGCAAACGAAAAGCTTAACCAAAAGGTTTGGAAAGGTTATGGCACTGGATGGCGTAAACATGGAAGTGAAAGAGGGGGAGGTATACGGGTTTATCGGCCCGAATGGAGCAGGAAAGTCTACAACGATCCGGATATTATTAGGCGTCTTAAAGGCCACAAGCGGTGAGGCCAGGATCTTTGGAAAAGATGCATGGAAAGATGCTGTGGAGATTCATAAACGGCTTGCGTATGTACCAGGAGACGTTAATTTATGGCCTAACTTAACGGGGGGAGAGGTCATTGATTTGTTTGTGAAATTACGAGGAGCGGGTGATCATAGCCGACGGGAGGAATTAATGGAAAGATTTGATTTTGATCCTTCAAAAAAATGCCGAGCGTATTCAAAAGGAAATCGGCAAAAGGTCGCTTTAATTTCTGCTTTGTCCTCGGAAGCGGACCTTTATATTTTTGATGAGCCTACTTCAGGACTGGATCCACTAATGGAACGAGTTTTTCAGGAATGCGTTCAGGAAGCAAAGGCACAAGGGAAAAGCGTCATACTTTCAAGCCATATCCTTTCAGAAGTAGAAAGGTTATGTGACCAGGTCGGGATTATCAGGCAGGGCAAAATTATAGAATCAGGCTCCTTAAAGGAACTTCGGCATTTGACAAGGACCAGTATTTCAGTGGAGACCAAAGAGCCGATCACAGCACTTGAAGAGGTAAAAGGAGTTTATCATATAGAAGAGAAAGAACAGGCTCTTTCCTTTCAAGTGAATACAGAGGACCTGGACCAGGTAATAAAATATATAAGTCAGTTTGGACTAGTTAAATTGGAAAGTGCTCCTCCCACGCTGGAGGATTTATTTATGGGCCATTATGAAACTTCCTCTTCTTTTCGGGAAAGGAACGGAGGGGAGTCTTAATGAGTGAAAAGCTGTTTAAGAATACAGGAAAGTCAGCCTCCTTTTATTTAAAAAAAGACCGGTTCAGAATTACCGTTTGGCTGATCGCTTTAGCAGGCCTTACCTTTGTGACAGCTTTAGCTTTTACAGACCTTTACCAAAATGAGCAAGAACGGCAGGCCATAGCCGATACAATGCACAATCCAGCTATGACTGCTATGGTAGGCCAGGGATATGGTTTGGATAACTATACTACAGGTGCGATGATGGCTCATCAGATGCTCCTTTTTACTGCTGTGACGGTAGCCATCATGAGTATTCTTCTTCTTGTTCGTTCTACAAGAGCTGATGAGGAAGCCGGGAGGGTAGAACTTATTCGTTCACTTCCTTCTGGAAGATTAGCTCCTACAACGGCAGCGGTTATGGTGTTGTTTATGGTTAACCTATTGGTTGCGTTAGTGATTGGTCTCGGTCTGTACTCGCTTAGAATTGAGAGCATGGATTTAGAAGGATCTTTATTATACGGAGCAGCTTTAGGGGCTACAGGAATATTTTTTACAAGTCTCACCGCAGTTTTCTCTCAACTACTAAATAACTCAAGAGGTGTGATAGGGTTTTCGTTTGCTGTGCTCGGGCTTTCTTATCTGATTCGGGCTATTGGTGATGTAGGCAATCAGACTTTGTCCTGGGCATCCCCATTGGGGTGGATTTTAGGGACAGAAGTGTATGTAACGAACTACTGGTGGCCTGTCATAATCACTCTGGTTATTTCGATTATCTTATTCGTTATTGCTCTTTATTTGCAAGCCATTCGTGACATCGGTGCTGGTTTTTTTCCGGAAAGGCCAGGGAAAAGCCGGGGATCAGGCTCTTTGCTTAGTCCATTGGGCCTGGCTTTCAGATTGCAGAGAGTCAGTTTGATTACCTGGGGAGTCGGCATGTTTGTTCTTGGTGTATCCTATGGATCAGTACTGGGAGATTTGGAAGCATTTATTGAAGGGATCGAGATGATGGAAGAAATGCTTCCATCCATAGAGGGATTTACTTTAACTGAGCAATTTATCACCATGCTGATGGCAATTATGGCTATGATCTCCACGATTCCAGCGCTTATGGCAGTTTTAAAGATTGTAAGTGAAGAGAAGAAAAATCGAATAGATCATATACTAAGCCGCAGTGTATCTAGAAACACCCTCCTTGGCAGTTACTTGCTTATTTCAGTTATTGTTTCTTTTGTTATGATGTCGCTTGCCGTGACAGGTCTCTGGACAGCGGGCAATTTCTCTATGGAGGAGGGCCTTGCTTTTAGCACCCTATATAGCGCAGGAATGGTTTATCTCCCGGCAATTTGGTTAATGGTATCGATTGCTGTACTCCTGATTGGAAGAGCCCCTAATGCTGTGTCGGCTGTTTGGGGTTACTTGCTTTATTCCTTTATTGTTGTCTACCTGGGAGGGCTTCTGCAATTTGAAGAGTGGCTTGCTGCCCTCTCACCATATGGGCATGTGCCACAGCTCCCGGTAGAGGATGTAAATGTTACTGCTCTCGGGAGCTTAATCTTTCTTACGTTACTATGCCTTGGGGCAGGATTTATTTCATATAACAAAAGAGACATTCACGGATAATTATGGTGCCAGGCACTAGAACGGATTGTAACATTCTTTCGGGGATAAGGTTGAAATAAGGGGGCAGCACATGACAAGGGAAAGTGGTGCCAGGCACCTAATACAGGGGAGGAGTTATGAATACAGTAGGCGTAGACATTGGCGGTACAAATATTCGAGCGGTGTTACTGAATGAACACCAACAAATAGTAAAGGAAAATATAAGAAGTACTCATCCTGAAAGAGGGCCTGATGAGATTATTGAGGAAATTAATGAAATAACGGCTTTTGTTAAAGAAAATGAAAAGGTAGGAGCGATAGGGATAGGAAGCCCTGGCCCTTTAGATCCTTGGAAAGGTGTTATAAAAAGTCCCCCAAACCTGCCTGGATGGGAGAACGTTCCCTTAAAAGAAATGATGGAACAATACTGGGGAGTTCCTGTATTTGTTGAAAATGATGCAAATTGTGCTGCTCTTGCAGAAGCTGTGAAGGGTATAGGCGCTGATGCTGAGAGTATATTCTACCTTACAGTTAGCACAGGCGTTGGAGGCTCTTATATTGTAAACAAGGAAATCATTCATGGGAAAGATGGATTTTCAGGGGAAGTCGGTTATATGATGATGAATTCCGGCAAAAGCTTTAAAGATGCAGTAAGCGGAAAAGCATTGGAGAAGCAATGCCAAAGTGCGGGTATACCAGGAAATGTAAGACAACTCTTTTATTTAGCTGAAGTGGAAAAGGAAGAAATTTCAGCGGGAATTGTGGATCAATTTACTACAAACCTGTCTATACTGCTCGCGAATGTCATCTTTTTATTAAACCCTGAGAAGCTCATCTTGGGAGGAGGGGTGATGGCTTCTTCATCATACTTTTTAGGCCAGCTCAAGGAAAAGACAAATCATTTGGTCTACCCGAAATTTAAGAAAGAGGCCGAGATTTACGATGCCTTGTCGGGGCAAAAGGCAGGAGCGATAGGGGCCGCTCTCCTCCCCCATTACAGATAGACCTCACTTATTTTACCCTCCTTCAAATAAAATGCGGCTAATAGCTAACATTATAAAAGGAGGGGGTGAAGAGGGTGAGCCATAAAAACACAAAGAAAAGTGGAAGCTCGTTTATAAACGAGGCCTACCGTTCACAAAAAAGCCCAGATGAACCTGGAAGTACAGAGCCGGCAAAAGAAAGATCATTTCAGCAAAAAAAGAAGTAGATAAAAAAGGGTGGTCTCAATGAGAATTTTTTGAGACCGTCTTTTTTTCATAGGTTCTGTCAAAGTTCCAAGTTATATTTGTCATGTCGAAGAGTGGCCCCTTTGGAAAAAGCAGGAGTCGAACGAAAATAGACAGTAAGCCGAAAGGATTTGGGTAAATGTATAATGCCTAAATGAGCTCCTGATATTCTGAGTCACGCATACCAGTACATGGGGCGCACCAATGAAAAAATCGTGGACCGGGGATTATTCTTACACAAAGAAGGGAAAATACAAGCTGGAAATAAGACTTATGCTTGAGTAGAAGGGGAGAAACCATGGATAAAAAGGGGACACTGGCAGAGGCTTTATCGCTGCATTTTTGGCAGTCGGTAGACCAGCAAATCAGAAAAGATCACACTGTACAAAAGGAACTGTATCATTACACCGGTTTAGATAGTTTAATGGGCATGGTAGAAACAAACAATTTGTGGATGAGCAGAGGAACCTTTTTAAATGACTCAAATGAACTTATTTATATAGAAGGAATTATTAATAAAGTATTGGGACAGGTCGAAAATAAGCTGACGGATAACTTTGGGGAAGATACATATATACAGGAACTGAAAAAGTTATTTATTTTAGAATTAAAACAGACATGGCAAAGGTTTATGGAGAAGATAGACCTTGACGATTTTGAGGTATATATATTCTCTCTGACCGAAAATAAAGACTCTTTGGCTCTTTGGTATAACTACGCAAAAGGCGACGGATACAATATCGGCTTTTCCTCTGGTGACATGCTGAAAAAAATAAATGATTTTTCCAGTCATTTTGCCCGTGAATATACCTTAGTGTATGGAAGGGTAATATACGACAGAAGAGAACAAGAACAAATAGTTATGGATTTTCTCATGGAAACCTTTCAATATCTATCCCATCTTCACCCTCAGTATACGCTGCAAGAAATCGGGGGAGAGCTGTCAGAACATTTCTTTTCTATACTAGCAACTTGTTCGATCTTTTTTAAGGATGAGGCTTTTAAAAGTGAAGAAGAATATCGAATTGCTCTTCCACGAAAGCTCACTACCAAAGAGAGGGGCCCAGAGGTTTTCTTCCGGGCTTCAAATGGAGTAATCATCCCGTTTATTACGATTCATTTTCCAGAGAAACTTCCTATAAAACGTGTGACCATCGGTCCGAAAAATAACATAGACATTGCTAAAGCAGGTATGGAGTATTACTTAAAAAGTAAGGGATATGAAACGGAGAGGATGGTTATTAGTAAGTCCGTTGCTTCACTGAGGTATTAATTCTTTTATGCAGGGGTTAGTGTAGGTAATATAAATGTATTTTCAGCGAATAGGAAAAGAAAAACAACGCAGCCTTAGACTTTTCGGGTATTACGACAAAATGTGATAATTGACGTCAAATGCTCCCCCCATGTAATAGTAGAGATGCTTTACATTTGAAGAAATAAATTAATAATCTATGGATCTATGAACTTGCTAAATTGGGATAAGTCATGTAGTATGAATGTAGAATTTCACAAGATATTGTGTTTTTTGTTATCGAGAAAACTATATATTGTTTGCCTTGAGATGAGATGCCATTTGGCGTAAAAGGGAATTTGGTGAAAATCCAAGACTGCCCCCGCAACTGTAAGTGCTGACGAAATGAGTCGTATCCACTGTATAAATAAACTTGATCGGTTTTTATACGGGAAGGAGCTCATGGACGGAAGACGCACAAGTCAGGAGACCTGTCTTATCTTAAGATGTTTCACCTTCTTCGGGGATTGAGAAGATGAAACGGTGGCACAGGGAAAGACCAAAGTATCTTTCTCCATTACTTGCTATCGTTTCATCCGCTCACATTAATTTGAGCGGATTTTTTAATTCGAAAAAATATCAGGAGCGGTGAGACGACAACGGCCAGCTTAGAATAAAGCAGGAATAAGGAGGAAGAAAATGACAGTACATGTTAAAGAGGAATTACATGAAGTGATGGATACAATTGATAAAGCTTTTGATCGTTACAATTTTAATGCAAAGGAAATCAAAGAATATATTACATCTTTTACAGGAACGGATAAAGACGTGAACCATCAAGCTATGCTCTATGCATTAAATCAAATACAAATGGACCAGCCAGACTGGACGTTTGTTGCAGCACGGCTGTATTTAAATGAACTATACAAGCAGGCGGCTTTACATAGAGGGTACAGCACGGCGGAGAGACGATATGGAAGCTTGTATAAGCTAATGAAAACGTTACGTGAGAAAGGAATCTATTCCGATCATTTGTTAGCAGCATATTCTGAACAGGAAATTAAGGAATTAGAACGGGAAATTGAACCCAAGCGAGATGAGTTGTTTACTTACATAGGTTTATTTTTACTGGCAGACCGGTATTTAGCGAGAGATCATGAGGGGAAAGTATTTGAGCTGCCGCAGGAGCGGTTTATGATCATTGCGATGACCCTTATGCAGAAGGAAGAAAAAAACAAAAGGCTGGAAAAAGTAAAGGAAGCATATTGGGCACTAAGCAATTTATATATGACGGTTGCGACTCCTACTTTATCTAATGCAGGAAAAAGTTTTGGTCAATTGTCTTCTTGTTTTATAGATACAGTTGATGACTCACTTGACAGTATTTACCTGAATAACTGGGACATTGCCCGCCTCAGCAAGGATGGCGGTGGGATTGGCATTTATTATGGGAAGGTAAGAGCTTTAGGATCAGATATAAAGAAGTTTAAAGGTAATTCCTCTGGAGTGGTACCGTGGATCAGGCTGATTAATGACACAGCTGTGAGTGTGGACCAGCTGGGACAGCGTCAAGGGGCGGTGGCTGTTTATTTAGACTTATTCCACAAGGACATTATGAACGGTTTTCTTGACTTAAAAACAAATAATGGTGATGAAAGAAGGAAAGCTCACGATATTTTTACCGGGGTTACGATACCTGACCTATTTATGCATAAGTTACAGGAGACAGATGAGAACGGAAGAAGCATAGGCGAATGGCATGTGTTTTGTCCTCACCAGGTGAAACAAATCATGGGCTGGAAGAGTGAAGATGGCACTCCGGTTGGTCTTGAAGACTTTTATGACGAAGAAGACCGTAAATATTTTACAGAAAAGTATGAAGAAGCAGTCAATCACCCTCTTCTTCCGCGAAAGACCTACCGAGCCATGGATATCATGGCAAGAATTATGGTGGCACAGCTGGAAACAGGAACACCTTACATGTTCTACCGGGATGAAGTAAATCGTCAAAATCCAAACAAGCATTTGAAAGGGGAGGGAAGAACCTCTATCTATTGCAGTAATTTATGCACAGAAATTACACAAAATATGTCACCTTCCCCTATTAGTCAAGAGTATGAAGACGAAGAGGGAAACATTGTTATTGTCCGTAAACCAGGAGATTTTGTGGTGTGTAATTTATCTTCTATTAATCTTCCGTCAGCAGTAAGGGATGAGGTCTTAGAAAGGCTGATACCTATTCAGATGAGGATGCTTGATAATGTCATTGACTTAAACAACATTCCAGTGGGTCAGGCGCAAGTTACCAACAGAAAGTACAGAGCGGTGGGTCTTGGAACGTTTGGCTGGCATCACCTTTTGGCATTAAAAGGAATCCAGTGGGAATCTGAGAAGTCTGTGGAATACGCAGATAAAATATACGAAGACATTGCCTATCACACGATTCAATCTTCCATGGAATTGGCAAAAGAAAAAGGGGCTTATAGTAAATTTCAAGGTTCTGAGTGGGAAACAGGTCTTTATTTTGAGCGAAGAGGCTATACGTCAAAACGGTGGCAGGAATTACAGGAAGAGGTGGCTGCTACTGGAGTGAGAAACGGATGGATGATGGCTGTAGCTCCTAATTCTTCTACTGCCAAAATCGGTGGATCCACAGATGGAATTGACCCGTTGTACGCAGTGGAATTTGCTGAAGAAAAGAAGAACTTTAAGTTTAAGGTAACAGCTCCAGACTTAAATCACCATACGTATCTCTATTACCAACGGGCCCGCCATGAACTGGACCAGATTTGGAGCATCAGGCAAAACGCTGCCAGACAGCGCCATGTTGATCAGTCAATAAGCTTTAATATTTATGTCCGTCATGACATTAAGGCTAAAGAGTTGCTCAACCTTCATTTTGAAGCCTGGAAACAGGGGTTGAAAACCACCTATTATGTACGGAGCACTTCCCAGTCAGAAATTGAAGAGTGTGAAGCTTGTCACAGCTAACTTAACCTATTTTAGGAGGGATCGAAATGTCCTCATTGTCAAAAGTGAAATTAATGAATCCAGCAGCCCCGAATAAATCTACAGGCATTATTAATGGACAGTCTTCAGGACTGCTTAACTGGAATGATATAGCTTATCCACAAATGTATGAGTTATATCAGACTCTCCTTTCGAACTTCTGGAAGGCTCAGGAAATTAATATGCAGGATGATATTAAACAATGGGATCATTTAAGTGATGTTGAAAAAGATGTGTTCCTGAGAATCAATACTCAGCTTGCCTCATTGGACAGCCTGCAAACTCCAACCATGAGCCAGGTAATGGATTATGTGACAGATTCCAGCTTTAAAGCAATTTTTGCGGTTGTAGCCCAGCAAGAAGCTGTCCATAACGAGTCCTACTCTTATGTGTTGAGTTCCCTTGTTCCTTTACGTGAGCAGAATGAAAGGTTCAACCAGGCCAAAGAGGATCCTATTGTTCGCAAAAGAAATCAATTGATTTTAGAGGCCTACGAGAGTTTTCGTGAAGAGCCGACACCACAAGCGCTCTTTAAATTAGCCATTAATTCAATTAATTTAGAAGGTATTTATTTTTATGCTGGTTTTGCTTTTTTCTATCACTTGGCCCGTCAGCAAAAAATGCTGAAAACAAGCACGATGATTAGTTATATTCAGCGGGATGAAATGCAGCATGCGTACTTTATTTCTCAGTTTGTACGGATTTTGCTGGCGGAAAATCCCGAGCTCCATACAGACAAGAACATTTCCTATGTCTATGACACCATTGGGCATGCCGTCGAACTGGAAAAAGAATGGGCACATTACATTCTTAAAGAGGTCGAAGGTATCGATTTAGATGAATTTGAAGAATATGTAGAGTATTTAGCAAATAAACGTCTGCGGCAATTAGGACTGAACAATCTGTATGAAGAAAAGGACAACCCTATGCCGTGGATCCAAGTATACAGCGACGAAATGATCAATGAAACGAAATCAGATTTCTTTGAACAAAAATCAAGAACCTATTCGAAAGTTACTCAGTCAAATGGATTTGATGAGCTGTAAGGTACCATGAAAGCGGCTGTTATTTACGCATCAGTGACCGGGAACACCGAAGAGCTGGCAGAAATGATTAAGAAGTATTTGGAAATGCGAGACATCGACGTAGTCTCTTATCCTTCAGCCCTCTTTCCATTATCACAGCTTCAGGACTTTCAGATCGTAGCAGTTGGGACATACACCTGGGGAAATGGGGAAATTCCCCGTGAAATGAGAGACCTCTATACTGCCTTTGAGGAATATGGAAGCAAGAAACTGACCACTGGGGTGTTTGGAACAGGCGACAGCTTGTTTCCGAGATACTGCGGAGCAGTCAATGAATTCCGGGACATGCTGTACGTATGTACGAATCTAGCCGTCACGTTAAAAGTGGAGCTTACACCTCAGAAAAAGGATGATCAGCGGTGTAAAAGATTCGTAGATTCCCTCGTAAAAAAACAAAGGGAGAGTGAAAGAAATGAGCGTTTTTGAACGTTTGGAAGCAAGGCGGGCAGTGCGAAGTTACATACCCAAAGAGGTAGAAAAAGAAAAAATAGAATCCCTGCTCTATGCAGCTACCCTGGCTCCAAATGATAGAATGAGAGAGCCGTGGAGTTTTTATGTGATACAGGGGAAGGCCAAGAAAGAATATGAATCTTTAGCTTATGAATATTTACAAGAACGTTTTCCAACAAAGCCAAAGCTAGTAGACAGTTCCATGAAAGCAGTGACACAAACGCCCGTCATTATTGTTGTCACATCAGACACTCTTCCAAAGGCGTCTGATTCTACAGACAATGAATATGCTGTGTGCTGTGCGATTCATTCAATGTGGCTTGCAGCTGAGGAACAAGGGTTAGGTTTTGTCTGGAGAACAAGGGGAGTTGGTCTTGTCCACGACGAACGTCTTCATCATTTTATAGGTTCGCCACAAGACAAAAAGGTAGTTGGAACAGTATTTTTAGGTTACCCGGAAAACAGCGAGGGAGCAGAAAAAAAGAAGCAGAGGACACCATTTGAAGAAAAAACCGTATGGTTATAACTATGGTGCCTGGCACCGGCAGGGGCTGTAACACAAAATCCATTTAAAGCCCTAGTATGAGCGAAAAATATATTACACCCGTTTATGGTGCCAGGCACCCCAAAAAGAAGTGTTCAATTTCAGAGAAATTGAACACTTCTTTTTGTTTGAGAAGATACCTTAAGAAAAGTGTTTTTATAACGATAATAATGATAGAGAATACAAAAGGGCTATGTTAAAAAGAGGGGGGATTTGGTGTGCACTGGTTTCAAAGGGTCAATAACAATCAGAGCTGAACCCAGCACACTTCCCGTTACTCTTACATTTTAACAAGGCTAATTTACTATAAAGCGGGGGAATAAAGATGGACAAAACATCTTTTATCGGAATTATTATAGCAATAGCAGCTATTGGAGTAGGGATGGTAATGAAAGGAGTAAGCGCGGCAGCCTTATTTAACCCGGCCGCGTTATTAATCATCTTTGCCGGGACTGCGGCAGCTGTCATTATCGCTTTTCCTATGTCAACTATCAAAAACGTTCCTACACTTTTTAAAATTATCTTTACACAAAAGAAGGGGCCTGACCTAAAGTCCCTCATCAACACCTTTACTGAAATGTCTTCTTTTGTCAGAAGAGAAGGTCTTTTATCATTAGAGCAGGAAATCGAGAAAACAGAGGATCCTTTTTTAAAGTCCGGCCTTAGGCTTGCCGTAGATGGACAGTCACCAGATTTTATTAGAGACGTATTAACAGAGAAGGTTTATGCCATGGAGGAAAGGCACAAGGAAGGAGCTTCTGTTTTCACACAGGCCGGTACTTACGCACCGACCTTGGGTGTTCTTGGAGCTGTTATTGGGTTAATTGCAGCTTTAGGATATATGGAAGATACGGAAGCATTAGGACATGCTATCGCAGCAGCATTTATGGCAACTTTGTTTGGTATTTTTTCAGGGTACATGCTGTGGCATCCTTTTGCTAACAAACTAAAAGAGAAATCTAAGAAGGAAGTGCAGGAAAAGCACCTCATTATTGAAGGGATTGTGTCTATTACCCATGGTGAATCTCCGATGGTCGTTAGAGATAAGCTGGGATCCTTTTTATCTCATTCCGAGTTAAAGAAATTAATTGAGAGTGAAGGAGAAAAGGAGGAAAACAGTGCGGAAACAGAAACAGCATAGTGACGAGCACGTTGATGAATCATGGTTAATTCCTTACGCTGATATGCTTACTCTCCTTCTTGCCTTATTTATTGTTCTTTTTGCAGCAAGTGAAATTGAGAGTGAGAAATTTCAGGAAATAGCCCAGGTCTTTCAATCTGAATTTACAGGTGGAGAGGGGATATTAGATAACGAACCAACTCCTCAAGAACTGCCAGTATCCTCATCAGACACTCAAGATAAAGAAAGTGATGGTCTGCCTGAACTTCGAGAGTTGGAATCATTAGAACAAGAAATTAACCAGTATATAGTTAGTAGAAATCTTGAAAATATGCTGGAAACTAATCTTACAGAAGAAGGTCTTCTCCTTACTCTGCTTGATAATGTATTCTTTGATACGGGGAGTGCCAATGTCAAATTGGAAGGAGCAGAGGTAGCGAGAGAAATTTCAGAACTTCTGTATACAGAGCCGACTCATGAAGTTGTGGTCAGCGGCCATACTGATGACCGGCCTATTTCCACCAGCGAATTTCAATCAAACTGGGAATTAAGTGTGATAAGAGCAGTGAATTTTATGAGCCTTCTTTTGGAAAATGATAAACTTGATCCCCTTCAATTCAGTGCCAAAGGTTTTGGAGAGCACCGCCCGATCGCAGAGAATGATAGTCCTGAAAACAAGGCGAAAAACAGAAGAGTAGAAGTATTAATTTTGCCTAACCAAGCAATAGATACTAATAGTGAGTACTAAGAAGACGTTTCTGAATTGAAACGTTTTTTTATTTTTCCTTTCCGCTCGCGGGTAACCTGTTATAATGTTAACGAACGATCGTTAACCGGGAGATGATAAGTGTGAGTGCCCAAAAAATAAAAGAAGCTGCCTTACGGTCTTTTGCCCAATACGGGTTTGAGGGAGCATCCTTAGCTGTCATTGCAGATGAGACAGGTTTAAAGAAACAATCAATATATGCCCATTTTGAAGGGAAGGACGATTTATTTCTGCAAACCTTGAAAAGTGCAGCAGAAAAAGAACTTCAAAAGCTTGAGGTTTTTTTGCAATCCCATTTTGAAGAGCCTCTTCACGATTTCTTATACAAAGTGTTATTAAATTACATTGATAGATACCGCAATGATTGTAATATGAAGTTTTGGCTGCGTGTGTCCTTTTTCCCGCCTTCTCATTTACATCATACGGTTATTGACTATGTCAACAAACACATCGCTAAAGTAGATTTACTATTCTTTGACCGTTTTTTGAAAGCTGTAGAGACAAATGAAGTAAGGTACCAGGACATTGAGTCAATGACCATGGCTTTTTCTGCTTTAATCGATTCTATATGTGTAGAGCTTGTCTACGGAAGCAAAGAGAGGACAGAAAAAAAACTGGAAGCCTCGTGGAGAATATATTGGAATGGAATTGCGGATAACTTTTCATAAGGAAGTTCTCACGCTGGGAAGAAACTTTTGCAAATAGTATATATAGATAAGGCCGGGGACCCGGCCGTTGGTAATGGAGGACGCAGGTATGTATCACGCCAAGTCTAGGAAAGACAAAATGGCATTATTTTTCACGATTTTCTGGCCGATTATGGTGACACAAGTAAGTTTTTTTGCGATGAATTTAGTTGATACGATGATGTCCGGTCGCGTCGGGACGGACGACTTGGCTGGAGTCGCAATGGGATCCAGTTTGTGGATGCCTATTTTTACTGGAATAAACGGGGTGCTGCTGGCTGTTACTCCTATAGTGGCCCAGCTCATAGGAAAAGGAGACAAGAAAAGCATAACAAACTCAGTGAATCAAGGTCTCTATCTATCCCTTACGTTAGCTATTCTTGTTATTCTCTGTGGAGTCATGTTTCTTCATCCTATCATCACATTGATGAACCTGGCCCCAGCAGTTGAACATATTACTTTTCATTATTTAGTCGGCCTGTCATTAGGTATTATTCCCTTATTTGCAGCGAATGTTTTACGTTATTTTTTTGACGCTCAAGGTTATACACGCATAACAATGATAATTACTGTCCTGGCCGTACCGTTTAATGTTCTTCTTAACTATGGATTTATCTTCGGTGGATTTGGTCTTCCTATGCTTGGTGGTATTGGTGCAGGCTATGCCACTGCTTTAACCTATTGGATTATTTTTATATTAAGCATATGGATGACGTTTCGAATGGAGGTCATCCGTCAGTATAAGCTGTTTGTAAAATGGGCGGTGCCCTCCTGGAAAGCCTGGAAAGAGCAGCTGGCCATTGGCATTCCGATAGGTCTGTCTATCTTTTTTGAAGCCAGCATTTTTTCTGTTGTCACCTTGTTAATTGGAACCATGTTTAGCACCGTAACTATTGCAGCACATCAAATAGCCTTTAGCTTCACATCACTTATTTTTATGATCCCGTTAAGCATTTCAATGGCCTTAACAATCGTTGTGGGCTTCTCCGTGGGAGGAGAAAGGTGGAGTGCAGCCAGGGAATACGGACGTTTGGGAGTGGTTGGGGCAATAGGAATCCTTGCCATTGGTTCAGTTTTCCTTTTCTTTTTACGTGAACCAATTGCTTATCTTTATACTGATGATCGTCCTGTTGTCACCCTTGCAGCCCAGTTTTTTATCTTCGCGATTTTTTATCAGATTTCTGATGCTGCCCAATCAGCTCTTCAAGGAGTGTTAAGAGGGTATAAAGATGTAAAAGTTCCTTTTATTACAGCTTTTGTTTCATACTGGATCATAGGAATTCCTTCCGGCTATCTCCTCGCTTCCTACACACCCTTGGGGCCTTTTGGTTTCTGGATTGGCATCACGATAGGTCTTACTTGTGCAGCAGCAGGATTTTTCATACGTTTAAGAGTTATACAAGCAAGGGCTGAACATCTGCCTGATGGTGAGCAAGCATTACCCTAGTGATGAACAGGATGTGAAGTCACTCCTTTTTCTAAAGAAGATTACATTTTTATGAATTTGAGAAGGCCTTTACCCAGCTCAACACAACCCTATGGTACAATTAAAAAAATTGATTCTTGGAAACTTTGAAATATATTGAGATTTTCAAAGAGATTTGGCACGAGGGGGGAATGAAATTTGAAGCTTTGGTTTAAGAAGATATCAGTTATCCTTATAACCTTTATGACTCTTGGTGTGTACATTCCTCCTACATACTTGGATTCCAGCTCATCTGCTTCAGCTAAAGAAGAGAAATCAGGCAGTGATGAGCAGCATTATTCTGTCGCTGAAATAGAAGAGCATTCGGAAATCATTGCTCAGGACTATGAAGAAAACATTGAAGTATTGGATGACGAGCATTTTATAGACATTATTGTTGAACAAGCGAAAGAACAGTCTGTAAAAAAGCTCGGTCCTAAAATTTTAAAGCAAGTTGAAGCTGACTTTATGACTGACATTCTCCCTAGTATTGAGAATGTTCTTAAAGACCTGGTAGAAGAAGCAGGGATGGAAGAAAGCAAATCCTATGTCATTACAGAAGAGCCTTCTCAAGGAAGCGGAGAAAAAATATTTAATGTGTATGATGATAAGAATAAAAAAGACATTGCCAAATTTCATGTGAGACGGGATCTTCGTCCTAAAGAAGGATATTGGTTTAATTTTCACTATCACTTACATGAAGATAACTTTGAAGAACACCATCAGATTGGAGACGTATACTGGGATAAAAACACTCCTCCAAAGTGGATGTCTTAACTGAAAGGACAAGCTGGCACATATAGCAGCTTGCCCTTTTTTTGTTTTATTACGGGTGAATTTATTTATTGCATTAATTGCTGGCAAAGCTGTTGAATTTGCTGAAGCTTTTGAGCTGCTGTTAATTCTCTCTGGGCAAAGCCCTGAAGCTGGTTTGGCATTTGCGTATCCTGTGAAAATGACTGCTGAAACTGACGTGCGTTTTGTCTTTCTGTTTGCTGCAGCTGCTGTGCCAAATGTTGGATTTGTTGAAGAGCTTGCTGAGACTGTCCGTTTTGAAACCCTTGTTGATTCTCATTGTGATTCATATGCTGAGAAGAACCAGAAGAAAAACTTTGCTGCTGCGGTGAGAATGTCTGATAATTGGAACCTTGTGCAGCCTGAGCGTTTTGCTGTCTTACTTCCTCCACATTTGTACCTGAAAAACCAGGCTGCATGGCTGATTGGGGATTGTGTTGAGTAAAGCTTTGGAATTGTGGAGCTTGCTGTCTTGAAAAGCCTTGCTGCATGTTTTGGGAATTTCCTTGCTGGTTAAATGGATGATTCATATATGAAGACCTCCTAGAATAAGATTCGTTTTATTTTAGGACATAATTTGTGAAATATACGACATAAAAAATGCTGCGTACTGAATAAGAAAAACACCTCCTGGACAGATACCCAGAAGGCGTATTTTTCATTTTCTTAGTTAACAGGCAGACAATTCATTTGCCACCGCGGGCCCACAGTAGCTTTTGACGTTCAAACCCACTAAGAAGTTACCTTTCATGATAGTTGTTAATTTAATAAAGGATAAGAAGAACGCTCTTCTGTAAAGATTTTCTTTTCAATAAAACCTTGCAGTAATGAAACTGCTTCTTGGGAATCCCTGCCGACTGCCCTTATTGTTATCTTATCCTGAGCTTTTAAAAAAGCAGAAGTGCTTATGAGGCTTTTACAATTAATGACTGTTGTGCTCGTTTCCAATACAATGTAGCTGTCAAATTGATTCGCCGTTTGCACAAGCTGCAGAATCCTTTCATAGCAGACTTTCTCTTTCCCTTCAATGTTAAGTGATGCAGATGCTTCCATACGATCCCTTCCTTTCAAAGGTAAATGTAAAAAACCAGCGGCTTGAAAGAGACAGTAAAAAGAGTAAAAGTGTGGCTTACTCCACACGTGAACCGGGGAAGCAAATTAACTGTTAGTTTTAGCAACAAAATTAACAGGTGTAAGTAATTATAAGCATAAAAAGATCAAGAGAGGGTTATTTCGTAAGGAAATATTCCAATGTTTTGGAATTTGGCAGGACTCATATTGACCAGGCATTGCCTTGAGATCCCTAAAATACATAAAGATTCTTCTTACATTTCATACAGTCCTTACCTGCCCAAATATGATTTTACTGATGTATTCACTTTATTTAACAGGATAATGGAATCGTGCAGAGAACCTATGTAGAGGATGCCAGATAAAAAGGAGTGGGCTTTTATATGGAGGATACAAGTTTTGCAATACATCCGGGGGCTAAAAAGAAAATAGCAGGAACAGCTTTTAGGGATATAGGCAATCTTATTTCTTATTCCCTCAGCGAAAATAAAAGCTTCATAGGGAAATGTGAGGCAGGGATGATCCAAATTCTTTTTTACAGGGACGATATTGTCAGAATCATGATGGATCACAAAAAAGAACCAACTTTATCTTCCAGTCATGCTGTCATTGCGGAACCAGAAAAAGTTGACCTAAGAGTCCACGATGAAGACTCGTATATCACAATTCAGTCACCTTTATTAACACTATTTTTATATAAAAATCCATGTCGTATTAAGGCTGTGGATAAGGACGGAAGGACTATGGTATCAGAAAAAGAAAAAGGAATGGGCCACAGTCCAGGAGGTGAAGTGATCTGTTATAAGGAAATGGATAGAGAAGACCATTTTTATGGATTTGGTGAGAAAACCAGTTTCCTTGATAAAAGAGGAGAGAAAATGACCATGTGGAATTCAGATGTCTTTGCTCCTCACAATCCTGAAATTGATGCTTTATATGAATCCATCCCATACTTTATGACAGTAAATCAGGGAAAGGCGTATGGCATTTTCTTTGATAACACCTATAAAACTACTTTTGACATGAAGACCTATAAGGAAACGTATTCTTTTTCGGCAGAAGGCGGGCTCATCAATTATTATTTGATGGCTGGGCCAGAGCCAAAGGACGTGATTACCCAGTACTCCTATTTAACTGGCCGCATGCCCCTGCCACCCAAATGGGCGATAGGATACCATCAGTCCAGGTACAGCTATGAAACAGAAGAAGAGGTAAGGGAACTGGTTAAAAATTTTAAGGAAAAGCAAATTCCATTAGATGCGGTTTACTTAGATATTCATTATATGAATGGATATAGAGTGTTTACCTTTGACGAAGAACGTTACCCGGATCCAGGCAAGTTAATGAATGATTTGAAAAAAGAGGGCATTCATGTTGTGCCCATTGTGGACCCTGGAGTCAAAACAGACCCGGAATATCCGTCCTATCTGGAAGGTGTGAAAGGAGACCATTTTTGCAAGTACGTAGATGGAAAAATGTATAACGGGGATGTTTGGCCGGGAAACAGCGCGTTCCCAGATTTCACAAATGAAAAAACTCGTAAGTGGTGGGGAGATAAGCACGATTTTTACGTGGACAAGGGAATTGAAGGTATCTGGAATGATATGAACGAACCCGCCGTTTTTAATGAAACAAAAACAATGGATACTGAGGTCATGCATGGAAACGACGGCGATCCTAAAACACACAGGGAACTTCATAATGTTTATGGACTGCTGATGGGGAAAGCGACATATGAAGGAATGAAGGCCCAGTTGAAAGGGAAGAGGCCCTTTTTACTAACCCGTGCAGGGTATTCGGGAGTGCAGAGGTATGCAGCAGTTTGGACGGGGGATAATCGAAGTTTTTGGGAGCACCTTCAAATGGCATTGCCCATGTGCATGAATCTAGGAGTCTCCGGGGTCCCTTTTTGCGGGCCGGATGTAGGTGGATTTGCTCATGATGCTACGGGCCAGTTATTAGCACGATGGACACAAGTAGGAGCCTTCACTCCTTTTTTCAGAAACCATTCAGCATTAGATACCGTAAGGCAGGAACCATGGAGCTTCGGGGAAGAAATAGAAGATATCGTAAAAAAATATATAGATCTTCGATATGTGTGGATGCCCCACCTCTACACTCTTTTTAAAGAAGCAAGTACTACAGGCATTCCGGTAATGAGGCCCTTATTTTTAGAATACCCGGAAGACAAGGAAACCACCAACCTGTCAGATGAATTTATGATCGGTGACTCTGTCATCGTTGCTCCGATTCTTCAGCCTGACAAAAATCACCGAGCCGTTTATCTGCCTGAAGGATCCTGGATTGATTATTGGACAGGCGAGGAATACCGAGGATCCGATTATCATCTTGTAAAAGCACCCCTTGATAGACTTCCTATTTTCATTAAAAAGGGTGCAATCATTGCTCTTGGAGAGAAAAAAATGTCGACTGAACAGAAGGAGGAAAAAATTACTTTTCACATTTATCCTTCTTCAAATGGCGGAGAGTACTATTTTTATGAAGACGATGGAAGTACATTTAATTACAGGGAAGGAAAGATGTATGAAGGCGTTTTGAGGTATCAGATAATTGGAAATGTTATTGATCTTACCTTTGAAACAAAAGTAAATGCTTATGAGCCTGACTTAGAAAAAGAAGTAGTTATACACAGCGGGGATGAAGAGTTAACGCTAAGGATTAATGGAGAAGAAAAAGGAAATACAGATGGGCGCTCTCGTATGATTAAAGCCAGCCTGCTGTAAAATATTTATCGGAAGGCCCCTTTTCAGGGCTTTCCGGTATTTTTTATGTATGAATAACCTTTTATGGGGCTTTACTCTTCTTAGAATTAGGTAATGTGAGGTTTTCATTCTGTACATAAATTGGTATAACTGGGAGGAGTCCTCACCACGTTTTGAAGCTTTAGCGTGTCTGTTTTCCAAAAATAAAATAGAATGATTTCTTTCATACTTTTAGCTAGGAGGAATGAGAAATGACCCAAACACCCTGGTGGAAAAAAAGCGTTGTATACCAAATTTACCCAAGAAGCTTTAATGACAGCAACGGAGACGGAATTGGAGACATTCCGGGAATGATTCAGAAGCTTGACTACATAAAGGAATTAGGAATTGATGTTATCTGGCTTTCCCCCGTATACGATTCCCCAAATGACGATAATGGTTACGATATACGAGATTACCAGGCTATCATGGATGAATTTGGAACCATGGAGGATTTTGACCTTCTCCTTCAGCAAATTCATGAACGGGGCATGAAGCTTGTAATGGATCTGGTCGTCAACCATACTTCTGATGAGCATGAATGGTTCATTGAGTCACGCTCTTCTGCAAAAAGTCCGAAACGGGACTATTACATTTGGAAAAAAGGAATAGACGGAAGAGAACCAACCAATTGGGCTTCCAATTTCGGTGGTTCTGCGTGGGAGTATGATGAAAATACAGAGGAATATTATCTTCATTTATTCAGTAAAAAACAACCGGACTTAAATTGGGAAAACCCACTTCTTCGTGAAGACATATATGAAATGATGAAATGGTGGCTGGATAAAGGGGTAGACGGCTTTCGAATGGACGTCATTAACTTTATTTCAAAAGACCAGCGCTATCCCGATGGAGAGGTAAAGCCTGGAAACAAGTATGCCTCCGGATCAAGCTACTTCAGAAACGGCCCAAGAATTCATGAGTTTCTTCAGGAAATGTATACGAAAGTTCTGTCCCACTATGACACCATGACGGTAGGAGAAATGCCGGGAGTTGGAGTTGAGGAAGGAAAGCTGTACACAGCCGAAGAAAGAAAAGAGCTTAATATGGTTTTTCATTTTGAGCATATGGGTCTTGGTGACGGAGAACATGGGAAATGGTCAGCCCTTTCCTGGAAGCTTACAGATTTGAAGAGAATTATGACAAAGTGGCAAAAAGGGCTGGATCAAAAAGGGTGGAACAGTCTTTACTGGAACAACCACGATCAGCCTCGGGTGGTATCAAGGTTTGGTAATGATAATGAAAAATTTCGTGAGAAGTCTGCTAAAATGCTGGCAACCTGCCTGCATGGAATGAAAGGCACTCCCTATGTGTATCAAGGAGAAGAAATAGGGATGACAAATGTGGCTTTTCCGACAATTGAGGATTATGAAGACATTGAAACCTTGAATTGGTATAAGGAGCAAAAAGAAAAAGGTATCGAAGAAGCAGAAATGATGAGAGCTATTTATGCCAGGGGGCGGGATAATGCCCGTACACCTATGCAATGGAATGACAGCAAGCACGCAGGGTTTACTACTGGAGTTCCATGGCTGCAAGTTAATCCAAATTATAAGAGGATTAACGTAACGAACTCTTTAAACGATCCTCATTCGGTTTTTTACTATTACAAAAGCCTAATAGAATTAAGAAAAAAGGATGAAACAATTGTTCATGGGAGCTATCATTTGCTTCTTCCTGACGATGAAGACGTGTATGCCTACACTAGAACTTACAAGGACGATATGCTTCTTATCGTTTGTAATTTCAGCTCCTCTGTTCAGACGCGTTCGTTTAGTGAGCTGGGAGAAAGGAAAGTAGATCGTATTCTTTCAAATGAAGATTCTAAACAAACGTATTCCTTAGAAAACGTGGAGCTCTCACCCTATGAGGCCTTTATTTATCGACTGACATAACATTCGTGGAAAGACTATGGCAAGGAATGAGTGCCATAGTCTTTTTGTAAATAAAATTACCTCTGTTATTCACTTCATGATAATCTTGTTAGTATGACAGTCAGGGGAAGGAGAAAAATATATGACTAATCGTCTGGCTTATTTTGCAGTAATGCTAGGGGCAGCTTTATGGGGAAGCACTGGTTTATTTGTACAAAACTTGTATACATATGGTTTTACTCCCTGGGAAGTTGTGGCAATTCGCTTGCTTTTTTCAGCTCTGCTGATAACACTGGCCTTAGGAATATACAGACGGGATCTGCTTAGGTTTCAGTTAAAGGATATCCCGCTTTTTATTGGTACTGGCATTGTCAGCATTGCCTTCTTTAATTATTTCTTTTTTACTGTAATGGAGGCTGCGTCTGTGTCGCTGGCTGTTGTTCTTTTATACACGGGCCCGGTTTTTGTAGCAGTCATGGCTCGTTTTATTTTTAAAGAGCCTTTCACCGTGACCAAGGCCCTGGCTCTACTTGTTATGGTCCTTGGCTGTGCTTATACAGTAGGAATGCTTCCTCTGGGTTCTGAAAGCATAGGGATTATGGCCATTCTTTTTGGTATTGCTTCCGGATTTTTTTACGCCTTGTACAGTATTTTCGGGAAATTTTTAAGCGGACGATACCACTCTCTGACCATCACTGCATACTCTTTAATTTTTGGCTCTGTTTTTTTACTTTTCACAAGCCCCATTATGAGTAAAGCACACTTATTAACTGAACCAGGAGTTCTTTTAAATGGACTTGGTTTAGCTTTGTTTGCTACTGTTTGTGCTTATTTTCTTTATACAGCGGGTTTAACATATATCGAATCAAGCAGGGCTGCCATCCTTTCAATTATTGAACCGGTAGTGGCAATTGCCATAGGTGTTCTTGTGTTTGGAGATATTCTTTCTGGGTGGCAAACGGTTGGTATTCTTCTGATTTTTGGAGCCATCGCCTTGACAGTGTATGGAGACGTTCTCTTTAACATGGCGTTTCCACGCGAAAAAAAGACTAGAACGTTAAATGAATAAAGAGGGAACTGTTTGAGGAACAGAGAGAAAGAAGCTATTCCTGCGTTATGGTAATACCTGTATGTAGTCAGGGCATAATACTTTTAAAGGAGTATAAGGAGGTTATTACTTTGAAAGTACCGACTACCCCTTGGACTCTGCTGTCTAAGGTTTATAAAGAAGTGCTCCCCGACGTTCGTTTATGTTTAGGAAGCTGGAGGCAGCGGGCCATGGAAATCCCTAATAATGAATTACGAACCCAGGCCCTGTCCAGTTTAACGGAAAAAGCCTTTCATTGTGAAGGCGGAGCAGTTTACGGGTTATTGGCAGGTGAAGAAAGAAATAAGATTATAACATTTATTGTAGCCTATCAAACCATCAGTGATTATTTAGATAATCTCTGTGACAGAAGCACTTCATTAGATGAAAATGACTTTAGAGCACTTCATCAGGCTATGTATCATGCGCTAAGTCCAGGAGCAGAACCTGTGAATTATTATAGGTATCGTGAAGATCAAGATGACGGTGGGTATTTACAAGCTCTTGTTTCGACATGCCAGAGTGTGTTACGAGAACTCCCTGGATTTCCAAACGTACAAAAAGCGATGCACCATCTGGCGAATTATTATTGTGATTTGCAAGTGTTTAAGCATGTGGAGCCTGAGAAGAGAGTGGATCTGCTGGAGAGCTGGTTTGCCGATCATAAAGACGACTTACCTTCTATGACCTGGTACGAGTTTTCAGCATGTGCAGGTTCAACGTTAGGGATATTCTGTTTTGCAGCTTATGCTGCAAAAGATCGTTTAAGTCACGAAGAAGTATCCCAGCTGAAAGCAGGATATTTTCCGTGGGTTCAAGGTCTTCATATTCTCCTTGACTATTTTATTGACCAGGAAGAAGACAGAATGGAACAGGATTTAAACTTTGTTTCTTATTATCCAAGTGACGAAGAAATGGTTAAGAGAATGAAGCATATTAAAGAAAAGGCAGAAGAAAGTATTCGAAACCTGCCTGACTGGAAGTTTCACAAGCTCATTAATAAAGGCCTTATTGCTATTTATCTGGCCGATAAAAAAGTACAGAGGGATAAGGAGATTAAGAATAAAGCGAAACAGTTTATTCGTTTTGGAGGCCTTCCCACTCTTTTCTTTTATCTAAACAGCTGGGTATTTCGAAAAGCATAAAGAAAATGCTGTCAGGTGAATATCACTTTGACAGCATTTCTCTTTTTTAAGGCTGTATAATTAGCGTTTCCAGTCTCGGAGTCCCTTCAGCCAATCCCATGGCAGTCACTGAATAAGCCTGCCCTCCACTGAATTGCAAATTACGCAGAGTCATGACCGGGACCGCAGTTCCGGCAGAACGAACTTCAAGCGTGTAAGAGCCGGGAGAGAGTTCAGCGTACTCCGTAACCTCACCAAAAGTTACATCACTGAAAATAACTTCTCCCTCTTCATCAGTAATGTCTACAGCTGGTGCGTCTGGAGAGAGATGCCAAAACCTGACCATGGCAGCATCGGCAGGAGCTTCCTGAGCCTCTGTTACCTCATAAAAGTCCAAGTTGTCTAGCGTTCCTCCAACCGCAAAGGTGTAGTGTTCATCCCCTTCTAATGAAACAGCTCCGCTTAAAACTGGTGTTTCTGTCTGTCCTGCCTCATAAATCTCAATTTCATGCTCTCCTTCGGGGAATGTAAGGTACCTGCTTAAAATTTGATAAGACACATTATCAAAAACCTGCTCTCCATTCACATATACATCAATGGCCGGGGTACCAGGAGAAGCGTGAAGGAACCTTACTAACGCTTGGTCCTGTCTTCGTTTATGGTCAAAAGAAGGACCTGGAATCCCTTGCGTTTTGGCCATTAACTGCTGCATACATTGAAAGTGCAGCTTGTAGTAGTGAATATGCAACCGTGGATCTCTGTACTTATAAAAGTCTGCCATGAGGTTATAACAAAGGCACTGCTGCACAAGAGACGGGTGAAAGGGATACATAAAAACACTCCTTTGTAAAAGAATTGCCCAGAGTAGCATATGCACAAAAAGTGAGGAAGTGTTTCAAATCCCAAAAGAACTTTTTGCATGAAAAGGAAAGGAACAGGCACACTATAGGAAAAATATCCTTTACCTTCCTTTTACTAAATTGAAGATACAGAGAGGATAGAAGGTGAATACCATGAGGAATGTTTTTCTAGTATTTCTTGTGCTTTTATTATGTTCATGTAGTGGAACTGAAAAAGAAGAATATGAACCGGATATTCAAGCCAACGATACAGACCCCACTAAGAATGTTGTTATGATTATTATTGATACGATGATGGGGAGTTCCCTCGATAAAAGCATGGAAGAAGGGAATATTCCTGCTCTTGAGTTTCTGGTAAATAACGGTCAGTACTATAAGGATCTGGTAGTGCCTTTTCCCAGTATGTCAGTAACAGTGGAAAGTACTTTAGTTACCGGTGAAATGGCAGATAAACATCGAGTGCCGGGTTTATCCTGGTATGACCAGCAAAGTGACAGGGTTGTTAATTACGGGTCCACTGTTCCTTTTTGGGTAAGGAATGGTTTTTCGGAAGGGATATTTGACGTCTTCTACCGGCTGAATAACGAGCATTTAAGTAAAGATGTCAGTACAGTCTTTGAAGAATTAGAACGCCGAGGACATACTTCAGGAAGCATAAATGCATTAATATACCGGGGGAGTCACCGCCATGAACTGAACATGCCTCCATTAACGAAAGAGCTTACAGATCTTCCCTCCTCCATTTACACAAGGGGACCAGACATCTTAGCCTTTGGGCAATTTGAGAAGCCAGGGATTCTAAAAAGAAAGCAGTTTAGTGATGGGGTTTTTCATCGTCTCGGCTTACATGATAAATATACTGTAGAAGTAACTCAGGAGTTAATAAAGCAAAATATCCAGCCTGATTTTATGCTTTTGTTTCTACCTGACAACGATAAAAAAAATCATAAACACGGGCCTCATTACCGACGGGGCCTTGAAGCTGCGGAAGGTCATCTTCAAGACATTTTAAACAGCTATGGCAGCTGGGAGAAGGCTTTGGAAGAGAACATCTTTATCGTACTTGGTGACCACGGGGCAGATAAACTACTTCCTGAAAAGGAGGAAGTGGCCATCGATTTAGACCATTTATTGTCTTCTTTTACTATTGCCGAACTTGGCCAGCCTGTAAGTGACGGGGACATTGCTCTTGGAGTAAATCAGAGGATGACTTATGTCTATGATGTCCATAACGAGGGAATTCTTCCTGAAGTGATAGAGACGTCGTTACAAGAAAAAGGGATCGATTTAGCCGTCTGGCAAGAGGATGGGTGGATGAAAGCTTTCAGCACTGACCACGAGGGAGAATTAAGATTTAAAAGAGGAGACGTGTGGAAGGATCGCTACAACCAAGGTTGGGAGATAGAAGGAAACGAAGAAATTCTGACGCTTGAGCTGGAAAAGGAAAAGAAACAAGTTAAGTACGTTGACTACCCCGACGTCTTGAATCAGCTGGAGTCTGCCCTTGCGAGTCATGAGACACCTAAAGTTATATTGGCGGCTAAGCCAGGACACTCTTTTCTCGCCGAAGGGATTGCTGTTCATGAGGATGGCGGAGAACATGGGGGGCTTCATAAAAATGATCTGTTAACAGCAATGGTGATTGCAGGCACAGAAAAAGAGCCGGCTTCTCTTAGAATGGTTGATCTGAAAGAATACGTTCTTGACCTCTTTGATAATGAAGAAACAAAATAAGCGGCCGGGTGAATATAGAGTCAAGAATATAGGAATCAGTGTGACCTTCCCTTAACAAATTAGAGTAAGGGGGGGTTTTTATTTACCGAAAGCCAGAGTAGAAATAAGAAAAAGCGGCGAAGGAAAGCCGCTTTTTCTTATTACAATTATGTTACATTCTCTATGGGTGCCAGGCACCCATAGAGAATGTTATTTTCTTTTTGCTGCTTCTTTGATCATGTCTGTCGTCAGCTCGTCTTCAAAAAGATGCTCGTACTCGAACGCGAAAATTGAGTGTAGAATTTCGCTCATTAGGTCTTTTATATAAAGCAGGGCTTTAAGCAATTTGTCATTCCTCCTATAGTAAGTTTATTCATGAACGGGGAGACTGTGGCTGTATGAGGTGGAGAATCCACTTTTTTAAATCAACAATGCGCCGAAATTCGGGTGCTGAATCAGTCCCTGCAACCATCATCGGAATAAGTGAATCGTTCGAATGGAATCCCCCGTGGCTTGCTCCTCCTGCATGGGAAGGAGTACTTTCACTGATGAATTCATAGCCTGGCTTCACAGAGGCTGCAATAAACTCTCCATTATGGGAATGAAGAGCGCTATATAAGCGTGCCAAAGCATCTGGAAACCGGCCAAAGGTAACTGCATTCTCATGTAGTTGTAAATCTAAAAGAGAATCATCGCCCTCGATTTCCCAGGTTTGATTGTATTCATCAACCCAGCGCCCTTCATGCTTAAATTGACAGGTTTTAGTATTACCTCCAGCAGTCACTTCAATCCATTCACCTTTTTTCCAGGCAATCATTTCTATTCTTGTATCCTTTTGGAGCTTCTCTACAAGTAGAGAAAGGGGAACCTCAGAAGGAGATAAAGTATAAATAAAGCAGGACCTCAAGTTGGGAGCAAGTACCACTTGGTCTTCCTTCCTGACTCCATTTCTTAGCTTAGTGATTTTTAAGGGAGCCAACAGTTTCCGTAAGTCCACTAACGCTGTTTTACTGTCATCATTTACATGAGATTGTCCGTTATCGCCAATTAAAATCCATACTGCGCTTTCTAGAGCCTCTTCCCAGGAGGGAAAGGTATTTAGAATAGTTTCAAGCTGTTTATCCATGTCTTTAATTCCTTGTATGTCCATCGGGCCATGTTTGTGTACATTTTTATCATGGTCAGGTAAATAAACTATGGAAAAAGAGGGCAAGTTCTCATTTTCAATCAAATGAGAAAACTCCTGCACAGAAAAATTATTATTAAATCCGTATTTACTCCAGATTCTCCCGTACTTTCTTAAAGGGCTGAGCTGGGCAAGTCGCCCATAAACAAAAGTAGAGGCGGCGTTGGTAGTGATTTTTTTCTCACATGCTACAAAAAAACGGATGAGAGAAGGAATAGTAATGGTTTGAGAAGTTTTTCCCCGGTGTATGAGAGGATTTATGGAAGCGGATGATTTTCCCTGCTCGTGAAGTTCTTCATGTATGGTTTTTACGTTTTCATTTAAGTGGGAATGATTAAGGCGGTATAAGACATCGTACATGCTCCTAGTAAGTCCTAGTTTCATCAACTCCATAATATGGGTTCCATAGTTAATAATTCTATTTTCAGTCTCGCTGTACCAGGCTAAAGCTGGTACATGATGATGGTTTGAATATTGCCCAGTCAGCAAGGTGCTCTCTACGTTTACAGACATTGTAGGATAGGGAGCCACGATGTCTGGATAATAATAATTGGCTGTTTTCATAAAGAATGAAAAAGCAGGAAGGTTCTCTTCTTGCAACGCTTTTTGAAAAGGTTTATCCATTAATGTATCAAGCATTATCATAATTACTTTTTTTGATGACGCTCTGTGGGGATTCATGCCGATCATCCTTTTTATATAATATGGCTTTCTTCAAGATGGAAAATTACATATTTAAGCTGTCGAATGACCTCCATTGATTATTCCTTCCGCTTAAAAAATCGGGGACCTTCAGGATGGCTGTTACGTAAAGGTAATGAAGTAAAGATTCCCAAACCCTCTAATAAAAGGGAAGAGACCAGATTGTATGCCTTATTTAGTTTGAAACAACGGAAACAAATTATGTAAAAAAACAGCCTTTATAAAAAGGCTGAAAAGATATTTATCCAACTGAAGTGAAGACTTGAAGATGACGAGGTAAAACCGTAAACTGAAAATCTTTTACTCGATGTTCATCCCCATCCAAGTTCAGGCTGATTTGTTGAGGGATTGTAAAGGAGCCAGTTTGAATGGTTGTATGCTGAATAATGGTCGCTTTATTAGGGACCTGTAACAGCTCACAAAGAAGAACGAGCAGTAAAGCCGCACGGCTGCTAGCTTTACAAGTCAGGAGATGAAAGTGGGCATCCCTGTTTTTATTACTTTTTATCAAGCGCTCAAAGGGTCCCACCCCATTTCCGTTCATGATTAAAAATAATGAAAGGTCTGAGAGCAGTTCTTGCGAAGGAAGATTAATGGAGATGGGGTGGGATTGTTTAGACATAAAAAAGGTTTTTAAGAAACAAAATACATATGCCCATTCTCCAATGTAAGCTTTCAGATAAGAGGGAGTTTTATAAGTGATATCAGAAAGCCAGCCAGCTGAAGCGATATTAGCGAAATACTTATCACCGAATTTGCCTATGTCAATCGCCTTTGTCTGTCCATTTCTGATGACTTGGAATACCTCCTCCATTTGTGAAGGCATACCAATATATTTTGCAAATTCGTTGCTGGTTCCTAGAGGGATAACGGCGATAACCGGCCTATGCTGTTCTGTTGCCAGGGTTTGAAGAGAGCTGTTCACTGTCCCGTCACCACCAGCAATAAATATCGCATCCCATTTCTTTTGGCAGGCTTCTTTAATGGGGGTTTCAATATTTTGGAAGTCAGTTAACTGGTGAATCATAAGCTGGTATCCTAATTGGGTCAATCTTTCAACAATAAAAGGAAAGGCACTGTGTCTCTTTTTCTTTCCTGATTGTGGGTTATATATAAATAATGCTTTTTTGCTTAATGTTTTCATGAATATACCCCGTTTATTTTAATGAAGTATTCGTATTTTGTTCTATCAAGCATTATTTATAAAGGTTTTAAGGTGAATAATATTGACAAATAAGGAGAAAAAGAGTGGGGGAGGAACTAAAATACTGTGCAGCCAGTTTTAAAGGGAAGAAGCAATGATACACATCCAAACTCCACATGTTAAAAATTCATGTTAGGTTTTATGACATGATCACCCAAATTCATCATAAGGAACGATAAAATAAAATTTGTCGGGATTTTATTTTAAATATGTATTTTATATACAGCAAAAAGTTTCTATAGTATTGGGGTGAGAGTGTATGGAAGAACAACAGAAAATAAGCAGAAGAATATTATTACTGACAACTCTTGCAATGGTTTTCTCGTTTACTGTTTGGGCTTCTTTATCGCCCTTAGCGAATCAATTTGAGACGATTTACGGATTAACGGCAACGCAGACCAGTGTATTAGTAGCAATCCCCGTGCTCTTAGGGTCTGTTATGAGAGTGCCCCTTGGAATTCTAACTGATCAGCATGGGGGCAGAAAGGTTTTCACTGCTTTGTTGATTTTTACCATTATTCCCTTGATAGGCATTGGTTTTGCCGATTCATACTACTCTTTGTTAATTTGGGCGTTCTTTTTAGGTATGTCTGGAGCTTGTTTTGCAGTTTCCATCACCTTTGTAGCAAAGTGGACTCCAACAGAAAAGCAAGGCACGGCATTAGGGATAAATGGAATGGGGAATATAGGAACGGCTCTTGCCGGGGCCGCTTTGCCTACCATCGCTGTGGTGTACGGTGTGCAATGGGCTTTTTGGATACTGGTTGTTCCTATCGTTATAATGGCCGTCATGATTTGGTGCTGGACTCCCGAAACCCCAAAGCCAGCTGAAAAGAAAACATTAGCAGGGACACTTTCGGTATTAAAGCATAAGGACAGTATTATTTTTTCTTTGTTTTATTTCGTAACGTTTGGTGCATTCGTAGCTTTTGGTATTTATCTGCCGACGTTATTAATGTCTCTCCACGATCTTAGCGCCGTCGACGCAGGGGCCAGAGCAGCTGGTTTTGTAATTTTAGCGACTCTTGTTCGTCCTTTTGGTGGATACGCAGGCGATAAAATTGGAGCTGGAAAAGCAATAACGGTTGTATTTATAGGGATTACATTAGGAGGATTAGTACTTACTTTTGGCTTGGAAAACATGGCTTTAATGACGGCTGCCTGCTTGCTGATTGCCCTCATGTGCGGGATAGGAAACGGAGCGATCTTTAAACTAGTACCAGAGAAGTTCCCGAAATCAACGGGTGCGGTAACTGGAATTGTCGGGGCGGCAGGAGGACTTGGGGGGTTTTTCCCGCCAATCCTGCTTGGAATGGTCCAGGACGTAACAGGTACCTATATGCTTGGGTTTCTGCTCCTGTCTATTCTGGCTCTCGTTTGTTTTGTCATTAATCTAAAACAATACGACAACACAAAATACACAAGGTTAGTAGATGTAAAAGCTGGCTCCTAGAAAAAAAACGCTTAATCCTTTATTGAGATTAAGCGTTTTTTGTATGGATTAGAATCTTCTAAGTGAGAAGGAAGAATACAGACAAGAGAGAATAACATATCCAAGGGGGGTGTAGTATGAAACTGAGCTTTATGATAGCGTCTTTGTCAGCAGTTGTCGTTTTTACTCTTAGTCTGATCACGGGCAGTTGGTACTTCCTTATATATATATCAGGTTCCTTGGGTGTTATGAGCTTGTTCCTGGCTTTTTTTGTTTATTTAGATTCGGTTATGCAGGATAACAAAGAATCCTTTTTTTCCGAGTACGGAGTTAAAAAGGATAGAAGGGAGGCGGCGAAAGTACATGCAGCTGCTTCTGTTCCCAACCTGACAGTTGCACTTATATATTTATTTGTCTCCCACTTTATTTTTTAGTAAAGCTTGTTACATCTTATAGTTAATTTTGTAAAAAGCGCTCGTTTGCACTAAAAGGTACAAGTACGGGCAACCATTCATTCTTCATTTCATTCACGGTCTCATAGCCTCAGCTTCCCCGGGAAACTCAACCTGCAGGACCTTCTGCTCATCCTCTCCCGAAGGGGTTTCACACAATCTATAACGTGACTGATGCAACATTCGCCTTTACCAGTTCCTATAGGAAAAGACAGAAATGAGGTATTTTTTTGTCTCTTCTGGCTCACAATTTTATCCTCCGGCGGGCGTTCGATTTCTTCTACTTCACTAAACTTCCTCTCTCCTTGCTATTACCTCTCCCATTATTTTATTGTAAACGCCTTCAACTTATAGAAAGAGAAGACGATAAAGCATATAAGGAGTTAGAAAATTCTATATTTTTTGAAGGAGGGAGAATAATGGGGTTAAAAGGAAGGCTGCTATTACTGTGTTTGGTTACATTAATCGTTCCCATGAGTATTTTAGGGTGGGTAAGCTACAAAACCGCAGAAGCTGAACTTACACAAGCAGGCGAAATCAATTTAGAAAACAATGTTAATCTTGCCATGGAATTAATTAATAGTGTGCGAAGTGATGTGGAAGCCGGCGGACTGTCTTCAGAGGAGGCACAGGAGATGGTAAAGGAAAGTCTGGTCGGAGTGTTGCAGGAAGATGGGAGCCGCAAGATCACAGAACAAATTGACCTTGGGGAACATGGTTATTTTTACATAATAGACAGGGGCGGGACACTGCTTGCCCACCCATTGTTAGAGGGGGATAACATTTGGGGGGAACAAGGAGAAGATGGCTCCTTTTTTATTCAAAATGTTATTGAAGAGGCCGTCGCCGGCGGCGGATTTGTCTCTTATGACTGGCCGCTCCCTGATAACCCGGAGCAAGCTGCTCCTAAAATTATTTATTCCAGTCTTGACGAAGAGTGGGGATGGGTGGTTGCAGCAGGCTCCTATTATGTTGATTATAATGGAGGAGCTCAGGGAGTCCTGCATGCTTTACTGCTGACGGTTGCTATTTCTACACTTGTGGGTGGAGGAATTATTTTTTATTTTGCAAACCGCATCTCCAGGCCTGTAAAAGAAATAGAAAAAGAGCTAACGGAAATAGCAAATGGAGTATTGAGCAAAAAAGAGCTAAGAATAACAAGAAGGGATGAAATAGGTTCTCTTGGAACGCAAGTAAACATGATGAAACAGTCTATACGCTCTATTATCGAAAATGTAAATGAAGCAGGTGAACAAGTTTCAGCAATGGCACAGGAGCTTAATGCTGCGACAAATGAAAACACGCGTGCCTCAGAACTGATCTCCTCCTCGATACAGGAGGTAAGTGATTATGCCGGAGAACAAATAGCGGCCAGCAGAACAAATTCTGGAATTATGAATGAAATTAGTAATACCATTGACCAGCTGAATAGAGAAATGATAGCTGTCCGGCAATCAAATACAAACGCCAACGCCAACACAGAAACGGGAAAAGAAATGGTGAGAACCCTTGAAAAACAAATGAAAAATCTACAGGAGACGGCTATTTCTACAAGCAAAGAAATGGAACAACTGAAAGATAAATCCGCTCAGATTAATTATATTATAACTATTATTACTGATATAGCAGACCAAACAAATCTCCTGGCATTAAACGCAGCTATTGAAGCGGCAAGAGCAGGTGAACAAGGAAAAGGATTTGCTGTTGTAGCTGATGAAGTGAGGAAATTAGCAGAACAGTCCAGCGATTCGGCTAAGGAAATCAGAGCATTAATCGGCGATATTCAGGGAGGGGTTGAAAACTCAGTCAAGGCTATCGAAGTAAACAATAAACATGTGGAAGAGTGCCAGACAACCACCGTTCACACGGGTAAAGAATTCAACAGTATAGAAGAGGCTGTGACGTTGATAAATACGCATGTAAACAAAGTAACCTCCTTACTAAGAGAGGTTGTAGGGAAGACTGGCAGATCTTTAGAAAGTATTCAAAAAGCAGAAGAGGGCGTCAGCCACACCGCACAAGAGGTGGAGCAAGTAGCTGCGGCTACAGAAGAGCAAAGCGCTTCAATGGAGGAAATCAATGCTTCAGCTGAGAATTTAAGACAAGTTTCTGAAGATATGCAGAAGACAATTAATAAATTTTCACTTACAAAATAAAAAATATATAAAGCACTCTCTAAAATTAAAAAGAGAGTGCTTTATATATTTTTTATTTTGTTTCTGCTCTATAGACTGGCTTAAGATTCTTTCTTCGTGGGCTAGGGACAGACTCCAACCAATCATCGAGGCACTCCATTCTTCTTCTTTTCCAGAGAGCTCTATCTTTTGCTTCCTTGTTGAAGAGATGAGGACTGATTGTTAAGATAAGCATCGTGTTACATTACATCATTACATTTATTGGAGGTTTTATTTAATGCGTAAGTGGGTAGGAGCTCTTTCTGTGTCTATGGCTGTTATAATCTTTGGTGCAAACGAAACGGAGGCATCAAGTTCGCATACAGTGCAAAGCGGTGATACGCTCTGGTCCATTGCAAACAATCATGATGTAAGTGTCGAGGAAATTAAGAATACGAATAATAAAAGTGAGAGCATGATCCATGTTGGTGAATCCTTGCAAATTCCTTCGACTGACAATGAACAGGATCATAGCCCATCAGCAAATGAATATAGTGGTACTGCCAGTGAGGAAGATAAGCGTTTGTTATCCCAGTTAGTTACAGCTGAAGCAACCGGTGAGCCATATGAAGGTCAAGTAGCTGTGGCTGAGGTGGTACTTAATCGCGTAGAAAGCTCTAAGTTCCCAAATACTATTCAAGGCGTCATTCATGAGCAAGGACAATTTACGCCTGTTCAAAACGGATCAATTAACCAGGTCCCTACAGACACTGCAGAGAGAGCAGTAGAAGAGGCGTTGAACAATAGTGGGCAAGGGCATGGTTCTTTATTCTTCTACAATCCTCAAACAGCAACAAACTTATGGAATGCAACAAGAGAAGAGACAAAAACAATCGGCAATCACGTATTTTCAAAATAAATTCTATATCAAAAGTCATTAATCAGAGTGTTCAAAGAGAGACTGTCACAAAAGTAATTTTGCTGACAGTCTCTTTTTTGAAGAGGAAAATGAACTCTGGCTGCTTCATGCTATGTACTTGCTCCAACTGCTCTTTTATCTACAATAAAATGACTAAAAAATTTTACATTCGCCTTTAACAGGACCCAAAAAATTAATAACCACTGCTCGTAATTTTCAGACACAAGTGATAAAGTAAGTAAATGAAAAAGGGCGAATGTTATGAAAATCTTTTTGTATAAGAAAGTAGAGGAGAGGTGAAAGAGATGGAGAAAAACCTGGTTCCATCTATTGTAAAAGATCAGCACCTTGTTAAGCGAAGAAGAGAACAAATGGTTAATGCGGCTGTCGTGTTACTGAAAAAGAAAGGTTTTGACAGGATTACAACAAGAGAGATTGCCAGGGAAGCAGGCTTTAGTATTGGGACACTTTATGAATACATAGGAAGAAAAGAAGATATTTTATATCTAGTATGTGATTCAATCTTTGAAGAAGTTCGCGATCGCCTTGAGGCCAGTTTGACGAAAGGCGGAAATGGCATTGATTCACTGGAAGAGGTTATTTCTTCTTTATTTAAAGTGATGGATGAAATGCAGGACGAGGTGCTGGTGATGTACCAGGAAACAAAATCTCTCCCCAAAAATGCTCTTCCTTATGTTCTTAAAAAGGACGAGGAGTTAACAAAAATTATTGAAGAAACGATATTAAACGTTAGGGAAGCAGGCGGGATTTCCCTTTCCGATAAAGAGTGCTGGCTCCTTGCTCATAACATTATTGTCAGCGGGCAAATGTGGACCTTCAGACGGTGGGCTCTTCGAAAAACGTGCACCCTGGAAGAGTATACAAAGATGCAGGTTAATTTATTGCTGCATAAATTGGTTTAAACAATTGGATAGCGGGCTGTCCCAAAATTTTTTCAGCTGAAATACAATGAGCTTTTACCTAAAGTCAAAAGTGCGGCATCCGTTCAAGCTTCATATCTTTCCTATTTATGGTTTCTTTTAGCCGTTGGAAAGCTTCATCTGAAAGTCATTTGAAAAAATTGCAGCGTCACTGTGGGACAACCCCTTCATGACAGGAGAGTACTAGTAGTTCCTGTTTTGATTTCAGATATTTCCCAAATTTGATAATGAAATTTTCTTAATATTATGATATAGTGAGTAAAGATAAATATCTCCTTGTACATGTAAGAAATGGTTTTTATTTACCACCAACCTGAACGATTGTTCAGTCTACAGTCATAAGAGGAGAGTACAAAGTGAGATTAGATTCGAAAATAATGAAAGCCTTTACATAGGCAGGGAGGATTGTTATGAGCAGCATTAAAGCAGATATGGCAGGGAACTTGTGGAAGGTATTAGTCGGGGAAGGGGATCAAGTCAAAGCAGGAGAAGAGGTTGCCATTTTAGAATCAATGAAAATGGAAATTCCTATTGCTGCTGATAAAGATGGAGTGGTTAAGAAGCTTCTTAAGCAAGAAGGTGATTTTATTAATGAGGGTGATGATTTGATAGAGTTAGAGTAAAGGCGGGTCGAGTAATAGGCCAGATGAAATGAACATTGCCCCCCCAGAAGAAAGACAGTTAGAAATTACTTATGAACTCACTTTCCTTATATTCACACTATAGATTGAGAGAGGTGACAGTTCGTGGAGGATGTAATTAAGTTATTAAATTGTTCAATTGATAATTTAAATGAGCTGGAACGGGAAATAAAAGGATTAAATGAAAAAGAGTTAGAAACAGTAGCGTCTGCATATCCATTTAACCACCACTTTCTTGAAATGATTGATAGCTTATCCAAATGGAAGAGAGAGATTGAAAAAGTAAACACTAACTAAGGATTATTAATTATCATTTAAGAAGGGATGGTGCTCAAAAGCTTTACTTTTGAACACCATCCCTTCTTTTTAGTTGAGCATGCCAAAGTCTTCTTTTGGCAAGATAAATATCACAATGAAGCCGAAGAGATGTGACCCACTTATATATGAACTCAACTCATTTCTGACTTATTAAATATAGTTTCTTCGATAGATTGGTGTATGATCGCTGTCATTTCTTTTACTTCTTGTTCCGATGCACAAAGAGGCGGCATAAAGATCAGCGTGTCACCAAGAGGACGAGACAGCATGCCATTTTTTCTCATCGTTAATGTTGTTTGATAAGCTATTCTGTCTTCAAAAGGAAAAGATTCTTTCGTTTGTTTGTCCTTTACTAGTTCAATTCCCACCATAAAGCCCAGCTGACGTACATCCCCTGTATGAGGGAGCTGTTCTATAGGTTGTAATGTTTCTGATAACACCTCTGCTTTTTTCCGCACACTATCCACGATGTTTTCTTTTTCAAACAGTTCTAAGTTAGCCAGAGCTGCGGCACAGCCAAGCTGGTTTCCAGTATAAGAATGACCGTGAAAAAGAGTCTTTAATTTCGTGTAATCATCATAAAAAGCCTGATGAACTTTTTCTGTTGTTAAGGTTGCGGCAATTGGAAGGTAGCCCCCGGTTATTCCTTTTGCAACCGTCATAATGTCAGGCTTGATGTTCTCGTGCTCTACAGCAAACATTTTTCCTGTTCTGCCAAACCCTGTGGCTACCTCATCAACAATTAATAATACGTTATATTCCCGGCAAAGGCGTTCCACTTCCTTATAGAAACCTTCAGGCATAATTTTCATGCCGCCTGCTCCTTGAATTTTCGATTCCATGATGAGGCCGGCAATTTCTTTATGATGGTTTTCGAAAGTATCTCTGAGAGCCTGCAGGGAATCTTTCATCGCTTCGCCACCATTTCCGCTAGGATGACGATATGCATCAGGAAAGGGTACTTTCAAGCTGTTAAACATCAATGGATTATATATTTTGTGAAAAAGGTCCACAGCCCCTACACTAATTGCACCCACTGTATCGCCATGATAACCGTTAGTAAAAGTTACAAATTTAGTTTTCTTGCCATTCCCCTGGTTGTACCAATATTGAAAGGCCATCTTTAAGGCAATTTCAATAGCTTCTGCTCCGCTGTCAGAATAAAACACCCTTTTTAAGTTAGTAGGAGAGAGAGCTATTAATTTTTCTGCCAGTAATGTTGCAGGAACGTTCGAGGCACCTAGCAGGGTAGAGTGTGCAATGGAATCAAGCTGGTCTTTAATGGCCTGATCAATTTCCTGTTTCTTATGACCATGAACATTAACCCATAGGGAAGAGTATCCGTCGTAGTATTCTTTTCCGTATATATCTGTTAGCTTTACACCTTCTCCTTCTTTAATGATTAATGGATCCTGCTCGTAATCTTTCATTTGGGTAAAAGGAAGCCACAAATATTCCTTGCTCATCTCAATTAGTTTGTCTGGGTTAACCAATTGTTTTCACCTCTCAGTATGTTTACTAATTTTTCTGTTTCAATAAAAGGGGCCAGTGTTGCAAGTAAATCGGCAGAGCCAATTTTTTCTTCTATCTCGCGGACTTTCGGGATCGATCCCAGCACCGGGGCAAACTGCTGAATGTATCGAATGTTTTCTTCTTCTATAAAAGTTTTTTCAGCAGGGACATTGGAGAATATAACCCCCGCTATTCTCAGGCCTTTTGATTTTGCATAATAGATCGTCTGCAGTGTATGGTTTATGGTCCCTAAATTAGGACGAGCTACAATGAGAAGAGGGAAACCGGCTTCTTTGGCTAAATCGGCCATGTCTTTCTGTTCATTTATAGGGACCGACAGGCCGCCTGCTCCTTCCATAAGAATCGAGTTGTAGGTACGAGAAAGATTTCTCATCATCTCAAATATGACTGGGAAATCGATTGTTGTACCGACTAGCCTGCTGGCAAGATGAGGAGAACAGGGTGGTTCAAAAAGATAGGCTGAAAGATTGCTGCTGGCCTCTCTCACACCTGATTTTTTATACATCTCCACGTCAGGAGCAAGAGAGTGTCCTTCATCCTGGGAAATCGTACCCGTTTGTATTGGCTTAAAAGGCACAACATTGAAGCCTCTTTCATGCAGTAATTGATAAAGAAGACAGGTAACGATTGTTTTCCCTACTTCTGTGTCTGTCCCTGTTACAAAAAAACCATTCGCATTCATTGGCGTTCCTCCCTGAATGTAAACCTTAATATGAAATTGGTTGACAATGAAGATATAAATATTGGTTTCAAGGTTTTAAAGTTCCCTTGTCACATAAAGGTAAAGAGAATGATAGGTAGCTGGAATTCTTTGATCCTCAGTTAGGAAATTGTCATTGTATGTCTCAATCATTTCTTTAAACAAAGAAATGGATTGACTGTAATGGTGGCTGTTGCTGTTTGATGCACCGATTTCTTTTACACTTTTCAAGAACGCTTTTACATCAGGAAAAAGCTCAACGTGCCTTTCTTCTGTTCCGTGGAAGGAGAAATGTTCTTTATCTATACCGGCCTCTAACATAGCAAAGAGATCCTGTAATGAATAAAAATCCTGGCTGACCTTCACTCTTTTGTTATAAGAAAGTCGTTCAACTGCCCATTTCACAGCTTGGTTCAGTTCACAAAAGGTAGAGGAGCCGAAGGTGGAAAAAAGAAATAAGCCTCCCTCATTTACATGCCTGCACGTTTTAACGAGAGTTTCCGGAAGGTAATTGAACCATTGAAAAGCGGCATTCGAAATAACTAAGTCATAGGTGTTTTCAAAAGTGAACTCTTCAAAATCTGCACAATGAAAGGAAACATTATCATTGGTAACATACCTTTTTGCTGTCTCAACCATTCCTGGAGCCAGATCGACAGCATCAATTGAAGCGTCAGGATACACATTTGCAAGCTTTTTTGTCATGGTGCCTGTCCCAGAGCCAATTTCTAAAATGGAAAGAGGTTGTTTTTCCAGTTGGTTCTCACAATAATCAAGAAGATGATTGGCCATTTTTCTTTGTACGATTGCATGGTCATTATAGGTTGCTGCTTTGTCGGAAAATCTTTTTTTTACAAGTGTTTTATTTATCATGACACGACCTCACTGGTACAAGTAATAATCTTAGCTGACGTCTCTGGTAATGAGAAAAAAGGTAAGTGGCCGCACTCTAATTCGTGAAATGTACCATCAGGTAAATGACCTGCCAGGTTGATGCCAGCTTCTATTGGTATAATCCTGTCGTATTTTCCATGAATAATGTGGACGGGAACATGTATGCAGTGAAGCTTTTCTCTTACGTCTTTTTCAAGTAAATAATCAAGTCCGATCTTCAAATCCGTTAGAGGCTTGTTTCGTTGAGTTTGCTGCTTGAAAAAGGAATCTAAGGAATGTTTTTCTTTATCGGTTCTTGAAAACATTTTCCGGTGAAAGGACTCAAGGACAGTGTCTGCATTTGCTGTTAGACTGTCTCTCATTTTTTCAACCGAGCGATTACTCCATCCATAAGAAACATTGGCTGCAGAATCCTTTGTGAATCGGGGCGTTGCGCTAAAAAGATACATGTTTTCTATATTGCCAACTTTCTTTGAAGCTGCCTCGAGGGCTGCAATTGAGCCTAATGACCAAGCAATAAGAGTAACAGAGTCGAATTTTTGCAGTGTTTCTTCAACTCTCTGGTCAATATCCTCGACAGAGGAAAGATGAAACCAGGAAAGGTACTCTATATGAACCTTTTTCGGCAGGAAAGGAAGAAGAGGCTCCCAAATTGTCTCGTTCATAGCCCATCCTGTTAAAAAGATAAAAGCAGAACTCATGTTATCACCCCGAGTTCTTTTCCAATTCTTTTTATGACCTGGCATGCGCTTATCAAATCTTCATCACTGTGAACAGCCATAGTGCTTAAACGTATTCTTGCTTCCCCAGGGGGAACGGTAGGAGGTCGGATAGCAACAGCAGATATTCCTTCTTCCATAAGCAAAGAACTGAAGGTGAGGGTGGTTTCATTGTCTCCTGTCAGGATAGGAACAATATGAGAATCAGATAAACAGGTATTAAAGCCTGCTTCAGTTAGTATGCTTCGTACCAGCTTGCTTTTTTGAAGCAGGTTCCTGCGTCTTTCTTCATCTTTCTGCACTAGAGTTATAGAAGCCTGAATGGCTCCAAGAACAGAAGGAGGGAGGCCGGTAGAAAAAATAAAACTTCTCATTTTATTTACCAGGTACTGAATCACAATCTGATCCGCCACCACATATGCCCCGAATGAACCTAAGGCTTTTCCGCAAGTCCCTACAAACAGGTCGATTTCCTCGTCCACCTTTTGCTGGTAGGAGTAACCCCGGCCAAAAGGTCCGTATATACCGCTGCTGTGTGCTTCATCAACAATTAAAAATGCTCCGTAATGTTTTTTTAACGTAACTATGTCCTCTAACGGGGCAAAATCACCATCCATGCTGAAAAGGCTGTCTGTAATAATAATCTTGTTTTCTATATCTTTGTCTTTTTTTAAAAGGCTTTCAAGATGGTTCATGTCATTGTGGTTATAACGTCTTTTCTTTGCTCTGCTTAAAACAATGCCGTCAATGATACTAGCGTGATTTAACTTGTCACTGTAGACAACGGCATTTCTGGAAGCAAGCGCAGATATAGCCCCTACATTTGCAGTGTAGCCGTTATGTACAATTAAAGCAGAATCACGTTGCTTCCATGATGTAATAGCTTGTTCAGTTTCTTCATAAAGTGGGTGGCTGCCCACGATGAGACGAGAGGAGGAAGCACTGGCTCCATAATCATGAATGGCTTGTAAAGCACCTTGTTTTACTTCAGGATGGCCGGCTAAACCTAAATAGTCATTAGACGAAAAGTTAAGCATTAGTTTACCATTTCTTCGTATCCACCCCTTTTCTAACGGTTTATGAGAAACAAGACTTCTTGTTAGTGACTGTTTTGCTATGTCTTCTAACTCATTATTGATAGTCTGATAGAGAGGTGACTTTGTCCTTTGCCTCATAGTTTCACCTGCCTTTTCTTCCTATCATACAAGATAAGTTAAATAATGTTAACCATTAAATTTAAAAGGTTAACAATTAACGATGGAACGGGTAAGAAACTGTTTCAGGAATTAGAGACCAGCTCAAAGACATGGTATGATTGAATGGGAAAAATACTTACCTAATAGGCTGCCAGTGGAGGTCGCTTTATGAAACAGAAACAACAAAAGAATCAATCAAGGATAGAAGATAAGCATGTTCTTATCGTTACCTCTGTAGAGGCTGAAAAAGAGGCAGTAAAACGAGGGCTTCAAAATACCGGAAAATTTACCGTCATTACAGGAGGGGTCGGCCCTATGGCCGCAGCGGCAAGTACTGCGGAAGCTATTGCCGCCCACCCATATGATTATGTAGTAGTGATGGGTATTGCAGGCGGCTTTAAAGGGAGAGCGCCGGTCCGGTCTATTGTTGTAGCGACAGAGTTAATAGCTTCCGATATGGGGGCGGAAACCGAGGATACGTTTTTAAGCCTTGATGACTTAGGCCTTGGTACTTCTTCCATAGAAGCCGATCGTGCTATATCGGAAGACCTTGCCCTTTGCTTTAACCATAGGCAGGTTCCAGTATACCGGGGTGCTGTTTTAACTTCTGCGACCGTTACGGGAACGAAACAGAAAGAAGAGGTACTGAGGAGACGTTATCCTAATGCTGCAGCTGAAGCAATGGAAGGGTTCGGGGCAGCTACTGCTGCCGCGCAAAGGGGCATACCAATTCTTGAAATCCGCTCTATTTCTAATGAAGTTGGGCCAAGAAACAGAGAGGCCTGGGATATAAAAGGAGCGCTCTCTTCCTTAGAGACAGCTGGCGCAGTTTTAAAGGAGGCTTTTCTAAAATGAATATTGCATACTCATCGTGTCCAAATGATACATTTGTATTTCATGCCTGGGCTCATGGATTACTGCCTGAGGCACCAAAGCTTAATGTTACATACGCTGATATTGATAAAACAAACCAGTGGGCTATGAATAAGGAAGGGCCTGAGATTATGAAGATTTCCTTTGGAGCCCTCCCATGGGTATTAGACGATTACAATCTGATTCCTTGCGGGGGTGCTCTGGGAAGAGGGTGTGGACCTCTCGTTTTGTTGAAAGACCAAAGTGAAAACCCCGCTTCCCTTTCTGGAAAAAAAGTTGCTGTTCCCAGTGAGAGATCGACAGCTTATTTGCTATTTCGTTTATGGGCCGCGCAAAACGTCCCAGATGGATTGGGAGAAATTGTGGTCCTTCCTTTTAATGAAATTATGCCAGCAGTCCGAGATGGGAAAATTGATGCCGGGCTTGTGATACATGAAGCCAGGTTTACATATCAACACTACAATTTATGCTTGATGGCAGACTTAGGAGAGTGGTGGGAAAAGGATACTGGGCTGCCAATTCCCTTAGGAGCGATTATTGCCCGGCGTTCCCTTAACGTGGATGACGTAACAAAATGGATCAGAAAATCGGTACAGTACGCCTGGTCCAATCCTGCTGAGTCTGATGCATATGTTATGGAGCATGCTCAGGAAATGTCTGCTGAAGTAGCAAAACAGCACATTGACTTATATGTAAACAAGTTTACTGAAGACTTAGGAGAAGAAGGGTATGCTGCTGTAAGAGCTTTATTAGGTAGAGCTGCCAAAGAAGGACTGGTACCGTCTATAAGTGGAGGTTCTTTGTAACAGACGAGAAAAATCCGGCTTCCTTTGAGAAGAAGCCGGATTAGTCCTCTGGTTGTTTGTAGAAAAGCGAGTACATTCAGATGTGAGGAGCTGTTTCTTTCCACTGTTTTCTTTGTGAAGCCTGGAGATAGACAGCCCCGGCACCGGCTATGAATGTAAGAACTGCTGAGAGCAGGAAAGCACTTAAGTAGGACTGAGTATAGTCAATAAGAAAGCCTGTAATAATTGGAGAAATAAGCTGCCCTATGCTGAATAGCAAAGTAATAAATCCCATAGCTACCGGCACAAATTTCACTCTGACGTAATCTCCCGCGCTTGCGTTCATTATTGTTGGCACGCCCCAAAGCGTTATTCCGTATAAAAGAACCTGTACCAAAATAAGCCCGGTGTGGGTGGAAATGCTCAAAAACACCAGCATAAAAAACTGGATAAAATAAACGAAAGCAAGAGCCGGCATTCTCCCAATTTTGTCAGAGACGGAGCCCCAAATAAAGCCGCTGACTATACTGGCTGCTCCGGCAGCAGCAAAAAACAGTCCAGCCTGGCTGCTGTTAAACCCTCTGTCGACAATGAGGTAATCAACGAGGAAGGTAGAAAAAATTAAGTAGGCAATTCCCCACAAGAAATAGAGAATACCAATAAACCATAAGGTCTTATTGCGATACACAGTATCTGTTTTTAATACTTCCTCCGCTTCCTCACGAGCGGCCGGGTTCTTCTTTTCTTTACTGGAAGCTATGGGGCTCAGGTTGATATCAGACGGAGTATTTCGTAGAAAAAGAACATGCAAAACGGCGATTATAATTACTGTGATGGATAAGATATACCAGCTGAGCCGCCATCCTGTACCGTCGGCAATTTCAACGATAACTGGAACCACAATACCGCTGAATACAATGCCAAAGCCTGCTCCGGCCATGACAATCCCCATTACCATTCCACGCATTTTAGGGGAAAACCATTGGCCGATTAACCCAAGGGACGGGACATATGCTCCACCGCTTCCTACCCCAATGAAAAAGCAGCCGATGTAAGCATGAACAAAGGATGAAGCATTTGCAGTAACAATCATTGCTAAACCAATAAGAAGTAAGGAAAATATAATGACTCGTTTGGCTTGAAACCGAATGACAAAATAACCGACACTAGTAACTGAAAGTAAGTATCCTAGGAAGATGGATGAGGCAATGAGCCCGGTTTCACGGTAATCAAAGTGAAGGCCTTCTCTCATAAATGGAAGAATGGCTCCAAATGAAAAACGCCCAAATCCTAAGCAGGCAAACACACTGAGTACGATTAGAAACAGGATCAGCCACCCTTTATGTACGCGCATAATTCTCAGCTCCTTACATACTAAGAATAGGTATAATGTGCTGGCTTGTCCATTCTTTTAAGCAAGGTTTTGGCAGAGAAGAAGAACGGGTTAAATTTAATTTAACTTTATATGGGAGGGAAACGTAATGGATGTACTTGAAGCAATTAAAACAAGAAGAAGCACAGGCCTGGTTTCACAGGAGCCTGTACCTGAGAGCCTCATTGAACAAATACTTGAAGCAGGAACCTGGGCCCCAAGTCATCACCAGACCGAGCCGTGGAAGTTCTTTGTCATGACAGGGGAGGGGAGAAAACCTTTAGGAGAAGTGCTGGCAGACATTGCAAAAGAGGGAATGGACGAACCTTCTTCAGAGGAAAATATAAAAAAGCTTGAGAAAACAAAAGAAAAGCCCTTCAGAGCCCCTGTAGTGATAGCAGTTGCTGTTGAACCTAGCGATAATCCTAAAGCGATTCAAGTGGAAGAGTACGGTGCTGTATTTGCTGCCACTCAAAATATGCTTCTAGCTGCCCATGCTTTAGGGCTGGGAGGATTCTGGAGGACAGGAAAACCATGCTACCATTCAAAAATGAAAAAGCTTTTTGGTCTTTCTGAAAATGGCGATATCCTGGGTTTTCTTTACATCGGATATCCTCAAAAAAAGAACCCTGAAGGGAAAAGAAGACCTTACCATGAAAGTACAAAGTGGATACAAAAGGAAGATGATTTCAATTAACCAGCAGGGCACTTCCTGCTTGCTTTGATATACTGTTACTCATTGACAACATAATACCGAGGAGTGGAAGTCATGTCCGAACCGATTTTAGATATTACCCAAAGCCCACATAAGAAAGCAAAGCCGGATCCTGAACATTTGAGCTTCGGAAAAGTTTTTACCGACCATATGCTTACCATGGAATTTTCCAGAGATAAAGGGTGGCATAGTCCGCAAATCGTCCCTTATGAACCTGTGTCTCTTGACCCGGCAGCGATGATCCTTCATTACGGACAAACCGTGTTTGAAGGCCTTAAAGCTTATCGGGGGGCTGATAATCAAATCCTGCTGTTCCGCCCGAAAAAGAACTTTGAACGCTTAAACCGTTCCAGTGACAGGATGAGTATTCCTCCTGTCAATGAAGAACTGATGCTGGAATACTTAAAGCAGCTGATCAGCCTTGAAAAAGACTGGGTACCGGCAGCGGAAGGTACATCCTTATACATTCGCCCTTTCATTATTGCAACTGAACCAAACTTAGCGGTCGCGCCATCCTATTCATACACGTTAATGATTATTTTATCCCCGGTAGGTTCCTACTACCCGGAAGGGATACATCCAGTCAGCATTAACGTAGAATCTGAATACACAAGAGCAGTGAGAGGCGGAACAGGAACGGCGAAAACAGCCGGGAATTATTCAGCTGCCTACAAAGCTCAGGAAAGGGCAACAGAAAAGGGGCACGCTCAAGTTCTTTGGCTTGATGGCGTTGAAAAGAAATATATTGAAGAAGTAGGCAGCATGAACGTTTTCTTTAAAATCAAGGGTGAAGTTATTACTCCCGAGCTCAGCGGCAGTATTTTGGAAGGGATTACCAGAACTTCTATCATTGAGATGCTGAAAGATTGGAAAATACCTGTAAGTGAAAGAAAGATCACCATGGAAGAAATCCATCAGGCTTATGAGGAAGGAACCCTGGAGGAAGCGTTTGGTACTGGGACGGCAGCTGTCATCTCGCCAATCGGTGAGCTTCATTGGGAAGACAAAGCGATGGTGATCAACCACAGACAGACAGGCGAATTATCCAGATCCTTATATGATACGTTAACAAGTATTCAAACGGGCAAGCTTGAAGATCCTTACGGATGGACAATAAAAATAGACTAAAAAAGAGAACGAGGTGACAAGCCTCGTTCTTTTTTTATGCCCAGCGTGTAAGGTTAATGAAAGAAACGACTGATAAATGATAATAGCATGATCCCGGCAATTACAAAGCAGACAATGACCAGGACTTTTTCTTGATCTGTCGTTTTCTTTCCCTGTTCTGTATTTTCATTCATATAATAACCTCCTGCCATAAGCGAGTGAAAACATTGCCGTTATCTTCCCCGTGCGTATTCAGCATTAAAGATAAACAATCTCATTAAGAGAAACAGAGAAGGGACGAGAAGAAGAAGACCTGCAAGGAAAGCAAGAATAAGGGAGATACCCATTTCCGGACTGGTGACATTTTCATAAATGGTAATATGCGGGTAGAGAATGTAGGGAAGATGAGTGTATCCATAACCAAAAAATGCAAATCCATATTGGAAACAAACTAAGAGAAAAGCAATCCCCATAAATTTTCTTTTATATATACAGAGGATCGCTGCTAAAAATGCCAGCAAAGATAATACAAACAACCAACCTTCCTCCACCATAGCCTGAAAATGCTCAGGATTATGGGTGCTTAAGGTTAAAAACACTAAAAAGCTCAAAAAAATGGTAGGTCCTCCCCAAATTAAAGAAAATTTCCTCATGAGTTCAAAGGCATCCTTATCTTTCGCTACGTTGGCGTAATAGGTTAAAAATGAGGCACTGATAAAAAGGACACTAACAATCGCAAGCATAACGACAATCCATGAATACGGACTTACAAACAGTTCACCTAGAAGCAGCTGGACATTTGAATCGTCCACAGTGATGAATCCACCTTCTGAAATGGTTAAGACAGTTGATAAAGCTGCTGGGATCAAAAGCCCTGTAATACCGTACAAAAATAAATATACGTTGCTTTCTCTGGCACCATAGTTCGCAAACGCATAAAATGACCCTCGGATAGCAAGAAGCACTAAAGCAATGCTGCCTGGAACAAGTAGAGCCGTTCCAAAGTAAAAGGCTGAAGCCGGAAAAAAACCGACCAGGCCAATCATAAAAAATACAAGGAATACATTGGTGACTTCCCATACAGGCGAAAGGTAACGGTCAATCACCTGCCTGATTGTATGCTTTTTGTTTGTCACCTTGGCATAGTAGGAATAAAACCCAGCTCCAAAATCTATCGAACCGATAATCAGGTATCCATATAAAAACACCCACAAGATTGAAATACCGATTGTTTCTATCACACCGAGCACCTACTTTTTCTATAAAATAATGTTTTGATTTTCGATTTCTGATTCCACGGTCTTCTTTTTAAACAAGCGGATCAGAATGATAGGCAGTAATATAGCCAGGGCTAAATATAAAGAAGAAAAAAGAAGAAGCATTTCAAAAACGTGTTCAGAGGTAGTAGCCGCTTCTGCCACAGTCAGATACCCCCGTAAAATCCATGGCTGTCTGCCTGCTTCAGTCATAATCCATCCAAACTCAATAGAAAGAATAGAAAGAGGAGCACAAATGATAATGGCTCGCAGCAACCACTTGTTTAACGAGTTAAACCGATTAAAGTAATAAAAAACTAAATAGGCAAAAGCCACGGCAGCAAGAAACATACCAATTGTTATCATTAGGTTAAAGAAATAATGGATATAGAGAGGAGGCCAAAGTTCTTCAGGAAAGTCGTTTAACCCAATAACTTCAGCTGTCGGCCGGTTAAACGCCAAGATACTTAGTGCGTAAGGAATACGTATACCAAACTTTACTTCCTGCTCATCAGGGTCCAAAATTCCTCCTAACAATAAGGTGGCACGATCCTCTGTTTCAAAATGCCATTCCGCAGCAGCCAGCTTTTCAGGCTGATAAACTGCGAGAAATTTTCCCCCAATGTCTCCATTTATAATAGTGGCAATCGAAAATACGAAACATCCAATCATGGCTAAGTGAAGAGCTTTTTTGTAATAGATGTGTGTCTTTCCTCGAAGGATATGAAAAGCTGCGATAGCAGCTAACAAGAAAGCTCCGGTTAAATACGCGGTGGTAAGTACATGGGAAACCTTAGAAGGCATCGCAGGGTTAAACATAGCTACTAAAGGCTGGACGTTCATAATTGTACCTTCTGCCAGATCAAATCCTTGAGGAGTATTCATAAAAGCGTTCACACTTGTAATAAAAAAAGCAGACGCCGATGAACCAATAATGATGGGAATGGATAAAAGCCAGTGGTATATAGGATTTTTGAATCTCTCCCACGTATATAAATAAATCCCCAGGAAAATAGCTTCAAAAAAGAAAGCGAAGGTTTCCATAAATAAAGGGAGACTAATAACATGACCTGCGGCTTGCATGAAGCTTGGCCACAATAATGATAATTGAAAGCCGATGATTGTTCCTGTCACGACGCCAACGGCTACTAATATCGTGTATCCTCTCGTCCACCGGCGTGCAAGCAATATGTAATGGGGGTCTTTTTTTTTGATTCCAACCAGTTCAGCAATGGATATAAAAATGGGCAGGCCTACGCCAATGGTAGCCATCACAATATGAAAGGCCAGGGTCACAAACGTTAATAATCGGCTTAGCACTACCGGATCATCAATCATTTTTCTCCTCCTCCATCGTATTCTCTGTAGCATACGGCTCCTTAGATCTGCTTACCCAAAAGAAAAAAACAGCTAAAGAAATGAAAATTACCATGACGGGCAAGATCATAATCATGAAATTATTGATCACTGTACCATCCTCCTCTTAATGCTCTTAGTATGACTGCATAAATGTGGAAATATGTAGGGTGAGAAAAATCAGGATAGTGGGAGAAGGTTTGTTGCATGTGATGAACTGAATAAAGCTTTCTTTCATTAGAGAAAATAAAAGGGGTTGATCAGGAGGTGAAACGATGAGGAACTCATTTGCCAATCATGAAGCAATGGAAGCCCATGAAATCCTGAACTTCAAGACTGTCTGTCTGTTAAAGGCCAAAATGATGCAGGGTATTGTCTTTGATCAGGATTTGCGGGCGCTGATGGAACAGGATGTTCAACAATCAATTCTGGATATAAAGGAACTGGAGCGTTTGTATCAGGAAGGAAATATGCAGTAAAGGAGAAAAAAGGATGAATGAAGATTTTTTAGACCCGATTAATGCTGTTGGAATGCCTGATCAGGCTGATTCAGCTATAGCCTTAGATTTTCTGTTGACTGCTAAAACAGGGGTAAGATATTATTCTATGGCTTTAACAGAAACAGCAACACCAGAGTTAAGGACAGCATTAATTAATCAAATGACAGCCGCGATTAACCTTCATGGGCAAATATCACAGCTTATGATGAATAAGGGATGGCTTAGGCCGTTTGATGTGAAAGAGCAATTTGAACTAGACATAAAATCTGCACAAACAGCAGTGGAGATAGCAAATTTAACTCTCTTCCCTAATGATACAGATCGGTTAGGAACGTTTGCGACTCCATATGAATAATTAACCTGTAGGAGGAAGAGGAATGAAAGCAGTGACATATCAAGGGATCAAGGATGTAAGAGTCAAAGAAGTCCCTGCACCCAAAATCGAAAAACCAGATGATATTATTGTCAAATTAACCACAACTGCTATATGCGGCTCTGATCTTCACCTTATTCATGGAATGATTCCAAATTTTCCAGAAGATTATATTATTGGCCATGAGCCACAGGGTATTGTAGAAGAAACAGGTCCGGAAGTAACCAAAGTTAAAAAAGGGGATCGGGTCATCATTCCTTTTAACGTCAGCTGTGGAGAATGCTGGTTTTGTCAGCATGAATTAGAAAGCCAGTGTGATAATTCAAATGAAAATGGGGACATGGGAGCTTATTTTGGATACTCAGATACAGCAGGAGGGTATCCGGGCGGACAAGCTGAATATATGAGAGTGCCCTATGGAAATTTCGTTCCTTTCAAAATCCCTGAAGATAGTGAAATTGAAGATGAAAAGCTGGTTCTCCTTTCTGATGTCATGCCCACGGCCTATTGGAGTGTTGATAACGCCGGGGTGAAAAAGGGAGATACAGTAATTATTCTTGGGTGCGGACCTGTCGGCCTTATGGCTCAAAAGTTTGCCTGGCTGAAAGGAGCAGAAAGGGTCATAGCCGTCGATTACGTGGATTATCGTCTTCAGCATGCCAAGCGGACAAATAATGTAGAAATCATAAACTTTGAGCAGCAAAAAGAAATAGGGTTACATTTGAAGGAAATGACCAATGGCGGTGCGGAAGTAGTAATTGATTGTGTAGGCATGGACGGTAAGATGACTCCCCTTGAATTTTTAGCGACAGGAATGAAATTACATGGCGGTTCCATGAGTGCGATTACTATGGCAGCTCAGGCTGTGAGAAAAGCAGGTACTATTCAATTAACGGGCATATATGGAATGCGTTATAATGCTTTTCCTCTTGGCGATATATTTCAGCGCAACGTCAATATAAAAACCGGCCAGGCTCCAGTGATTCATTATATGCCTGCCCTTTACAATATGATTGCTGAAGGAACAGTCGATCCTGGGGATATTATTACTCACGTCCTGCCGTTAGAAGAAGCAAAACATGGGTATGAAGTATTTGATACAAAAACAGAAGAGTGTATAAAAGTCGTATTAAAACCGTAAAAAGAATTGATGTAGAGAGTATCTCTGGTGCCCAGAGGTGCTTTTTATTTATTTTTTAATGGCTTTGTTACATTTTGCTGGTGATTTTCGTTAAAAGCCGCTCGCTTGCATATAAAGGTACATGTGCGGTACCAGGCGTCTCGCACTTTTGTCAATCAAATGAGTTAAAAAACAACACAGAGCCTCTTTACTAGACAAAGGGTAAAATAAATGTGTGATAAACTTCACATCATCTTTATAAAGGAAAATATATAGTACTTATATAAGCTTCCATGTAAGAGGAGCTTGTAAATGGTGAACTGGTAAAGGAGAGATTCTAATGGAATTTGTCATAAGAGGTAAAGGAATGGAAGTAACAGAAAGCTTAAGAGAGTATTCTTTAAATAAACTCCAAAGAATTGAAAGATTCCTTGATCAAGCAAATGAAGCTGTTGTTCATGTAACGTTGAAAGTGACTCGGAATCAGCAGGGAGTGGAAGTTACAATTCCAAATGCGCCTATCATCCTTAGAGCTGAAGAGATGAACAAAGACATGTACGCTGCGATTGATGCAGTTATTGAAAAATTAGAACGCCAAATGAAAAAGTATAAAACTAAAGTTAACCGTAAATTCAGGAATGACAACAGCTTAAAAGCAATGAACAGCGAGGAGTATGGAGGAGGACAAGCTGTCCTTACAGAGGATCCAGAAGAAATTATACGGAAGAAAAGATTTGCATTAAAGCCTATGGATGAAGAAGAAGCAATTCTTCAAATGAACATGCTTGACCATCAATTCTTTGTTTACAAGGATATGGAAACAAATGAAACGAACGTCGTGTATAGACGTCATGACGGAAGGTACGGTCTTATACAGGGAGCGTAAGTATGATAAAACTACAAACTCCTTTTGCTGTGAGAAGCTCTTCTCACAGTTTTTTTTACATAACCTGTGAAATGTACCCTGGGGGCTCTTCGGCTCACTCGATTCCCGAAGACATTTTGGGCTATACAATCAAAATATTTATAAATACAATTCCTGACATTAACAAAACCTTGTAAAAATAGCCCCCCATTTTACTAAATGAGGGACTTTTAAGTTTCTTTTGCCCTAACGTCTTACGATCAATACATCACGTTTTGCGTTTCTGGCAACTTGTTCAGAAACACTGCCGATGACAAATCTTTCTACGGCTCCCAGCCCTGTTGCGCCGACAACAATCAAATCAGCCTGCCATTTGTCTGCAATTTCTCTGCCGAGCATGACTTTAGGGGAACCAAAATCCAGGGAGGTTTCTACATTCTCGATCCCGCTTTCAACGGCTTCTTTTTTATATTGATTCAAAAGCTGCTGTCCTGTATCTTCTATCCAGTTAGTGAAATTAGGGCTGTACGGCTCGATTCGAGAAAAGGAACGCAGGTCCACAACATGGGAGATGATGAGACGCGCTTTAGACTTTTTGCTAATCTTTAACGCCTTTTCGAAAGCATGTTTTGCCCCTTCTGAGCCATCAACAGCTACTAAAACATTCTTATATTGTAAAGTCATCTTTGTTTCCTCCTATGAAAAATGGTATAAACTAATCAGTAGACTTACGAACAATTAATACGTCGCAATCAGCACGACGGGCAATGTTTTCCGAAACGCTGCCAAGAAAGATCCGCTGTGCTGCATTAATGCCTGTGGCCCCGACTATGATTACGTCAGCTTCATGTTTTCTGGCAATTTCTGTTGGTATTTTCACTTTGGGTGTTCCATACTCAAGGACGGTTTCCACGTTGTTGATTCCACTATTGATTGCTTTTTCTTTATAATTTTCAAGCAGTTCTTCACCGTATTTTTTAGCTCTGAGAAATGCGGCGTCATCATATTGTTCGAGGGAAGAGGTAATTCTTGTATCTACGACATGGGAAATGATCAACTTAGCATCGTTTTCTTTGGCCAGCTCAAATCCTTTTTTGAGGGCTTGAAAGGATTCTTCTGAACTATCAACAGCTGCTAGAAGCGTTTTATATTCTTGGTTCATGTTTACTGCCTCCTTATTAAAACTCTCTATACTCTTATTATAAAAAAAGAGAAGAGAGCAAGGTGTGAGATCTGTCACACTTTATGGGTTTTAATTTTTGTGACCAGAAGTATATTTTGAGGCATCTGACTCTTCATTGATTAAAAAACTATGATCATTTAAAGTAATAGAATATATTAGTAAGGAGAAATTATATGAGTGAAATAAAAGGTAAGCTAGAAAATGGGAAAAATGCAGTAGGAGATAAACCTGAGATTTGTGTCCCCTTGATTGGTAAGGATGAGCAAGAAATCATGCAAGAGCTTGAAAAGATAGTGAAAGATAAACCAGACATTATAGAATGGCGGGCAGACTTCTTTAAGGACTTATCTAATGTTGAAAAAGTAATTTCCACCCTGCAAAAAATCAAAGAGAGTGGGAATGAAATACCCATTTTATTTACGATTAGAAGTGAAAAAGAAGGAGGACAACCTGCAAGAATTGGGGAAGAGGAGAAAATGGAAGTGTTTGCACAAGTTTGTGCAAGCGGATACGTTTCTTTTGTTGACTACGAATTAGCCAATAATCATGAAAGTATAGCAAGGCTTAGGCGTTTTTCGAAGGAAAATGGTGTTAAACTGCTCATTTCCCACCATAACTTTGAGGAAACCCCGGAATTGTCAGAAATGATCTCCAAATGTAAAGAAGCAGAATTATTACAGGCTGATATTGTTAAAATTGCTGTGATGCCAAATAATATGGATGATGTTCTTTTGTTGTTGGAAGCAACAAATAAATTATCTAAAATGTTAAGTGTCCCGTTAGTAACAATTTCAATGGGCAAGTATGGAGCCATAACAAGGATGTTAGGATGGGTCTTTGGTTCAGCAATCACTTTTGCAGTTGGGGAGCAGAGTTCAGCACCGGGCCAAATACCAATAGAGAAACTTAAAGAAATGATCAAACTAGCAGATGAATCAATGTCCTAACCTTTTATACCTCCTATAGTTGGAAAAGACTATTTCCAGCTAGGGAGGTTTTTGTTATGAAAACAAAACAAAAAGAACTCAATTGGATAATTCCAATGTAAGTTCTCTATTAAGAAAAGTAATAGAGTTTTGTATAAGAGTTATGCAGAAAAGACAGAAATCGTTTCACCCAAAAGCAAGTAAAGCTCGTTCTCTAACTCTTTCTCTGTTGCCTGGTAAAGCTGTCTGCCATCAGACATTTTATAAATATTGTGGTGCAAAAGGATATCAATCATTTCATTTTTATTGATGTAGTTTGATGTAACAGTAAAAGACATAGAAACCATACCCCCTAATATGTAAGCGCTTTCAATTTAATTATAGTTTATCTCTATGAACCTGTCAATTTGCAATTACAAAAATTAGTAAATGAATATATTATTTTCTTACTTCCATTTTTTTCTTAGACAATTTTATTAGCTTCCTAATAAAAAAGAATAGCTTCTATTACCATATATTTATGATGATTATCTCATTTACATTAGGAAAAGAAAGGAGTATACTCATTAATTGTTTAGGAGGCTAACTATTTATGAAAAAGTTAGAGGAAAATTTGAGCTATAACATAGGAGTGCTGGCTCACCTGTTGCGTAATCACCACAACCAGGTATTGATGAGTTTTGATCTGAGTTTTTCGCAAGCTAAAGTTCTTTATTTTTTGCATGAGTTTGGTGAGCAAAGTCAATCTTCTCTGCAAAAACGGTTATATATACAGCCTTCATCTATGAATGGACTGGTAGAATCAATGGTTAAGAAAAACCTTATTGAAAAAAAAGAAAGCCAGCTTGACCGAAGGACAAAGCTCATTTCTTTGACCGAAAAGGGAATAGAAACAGAAGGAAGACTGCGAGAAGTAAGAGAAGAGGTTGAAACCGACCTTGTGAGGGACTTTGAGCCGGCAGAAAGGGAATTGCTTCTTAGCTGGCTTAAGAAAATGACTCTGAGAATGCAGCAAAGAAACGGCCAGAATGAAAAGGAGTTAAAGTAATGAAAAAGCAAAGTGACCAGCTTGGAACTGAACCGATTCCCAAGCTATTAAGAAACATCTCCGTCCCTGCTATGATAGGGATGTTTGTCATGGCTTTATATAACGTAGTTGATACAATCTTTATTTCTCATGGGGTTGGTCTGGACGCAGTAGCAGGAGTGACGATTGCCTTCCCTGTTATGATGATTATGATGGCTGTAGCAGCGGCTTTTGGAATGGGTGGTGCTTCGGTCATTTCACGGCGGCTTGGAGCCCAGAAAAAAGATGATGCCGATAAAGTATTAGGAAATATCCTGTTTATGATTCTTTTGATAGGGGCTGTTTCCTTTATAGGAGCTTTCACGATCATTGAGCCGCTTGCTCAATTGTTCGGAGCAACTCCCGAAGTTCTTTCCTATGCAGTAGAGTACCTGTTTCCGATTCTTATTGGGTCCGTTTTCTTTGCTTTTGGTTTTACAGCAAATGCCATTATTCGATCAGAAGGGAATTCCCGTTTTGCCATGTTGACGATGGTCATCCCTTCGATTCTGAATATTATTTTAAGCCCCATTTTTATATTTGTATTTAACATGGGTGTAGGCGGGGCTGCAATAGCTACTGTTTTGTCACAAGGAATTATTAGTGTCATCGTTCTATGGTATTTCCTGACAGGACGGAGTACATTAACGATTAAGATTGAAAACCTGCTTCCTCAATGGGTGATTATCAAGGAAGTGTCTGTTATAGGGTTTCCGGCTTTTGTCCGTCAGTCATCAGGAAGCGTAATGATGATAGCAATAAACACAATGCTAATCCGTTATGGCGGTGAATTCTACGTCAGTGTGTTTGGTATTGTTCAAAGAATAGCGATGTTTACGTTGATGCCCATGATGGGGATTCTTCAGGGAATGCAGCCTATCGTAGGGTATAATTACGGAGCAAAACAATACGGGAGAATGAGGGAAACCATTCTCCTGAGCTTTAAAGTTGTAACTGTTATATCAACTTTTATTTTTGTTCTAATGATTGCTGTACCTGCCCCATTTATGAGAGTCTTTACAAGTGACCCTGCAACGATAGAATCCGGTGTGGAGGCTATAAGAATTATGTTTGCTGCAGCCTTTTTGATTGGGGCGCAGGTGTTAAGCGGCGGATTATACCAGGCATTGGGCATGGCAAAACCAGCTCTTGTGTTATCAATGGCAAGGCAAATATTGTTTTTGATTCCTTTGGTCCTTATCCTGCCATCATTTTTAGGGGTGTACGGTGTATGGATAGCTTTCCCCCTTGCAGATATCCTTGCTTGCGCACTAGCTGCCATTTTCTTATGGAAAGACAGAGAGTTGTTTTTTAAGAAAAAAGACAAAGATCATACAATGGAACAGGAAGCAAAAGCCTAGAATAGTAATCAAATAAAAGCTGAATATGAATCTTTCTAAGGGCCGGTCCCATATGAGAACCGGTCCTTTTCATGTAAGGACCAAAGCAGGTTTTCTCCCATTAAGGGAGAGAAAACGACAAGGAATTTAGATTTACTATAGACAAAAAGCAGAAAAACAAATAAAATAAATATTCAGAATAATTTTTCAAATCATAGGGAGGGCAGCAGGAAAGGTAAGGAAATAATCTGGGTGATTGTTAAAAAACGTAAGAGAAGTATTCATGCCCTTTTGGCTGGCTTTAATATTTCCTTATGAATAAGAAAGGGGAAGAGACATGAGCAATCTTAGGGAGAGAGCTTTAGCTCTGCACAAAGAACATAGAGGAAAGTTACATGTGAACGTTAAAATGCCTGTTAATGATGGAAATGATCTTAGCCTTGTCTACTCCCCTGGAGTAGCTGAACCGTGTAAAGAAATTGCCGAGGATCCTGAAAAAATTTATGACTATACGAGCAAAAGTAATCTAGTAGGTGTAGTCTCAAATGGTTCGGCCGTTTTAGGATTAGGAAATATTGGGGCAGGAGCTTCCATGCCAGTAATGGAGGGGAAAGCAGCATTATTTAAGGAATTTGCGGGCCTTGATGCTTTTCCAATTTGTTTGGATGAATCAGACCCTGAAAAATTAATCCAGACAATTAAAATGCTGGAGCCCACTTTTGGAGGTATAAATTTAGAAGACATTGCTGCACCTGATTGCTTTTTGATTGAGCAAAGGTTGAAAGAAGAAATGAATATCCCTGTCTTTCATGATGACCAGCATGGAACAGCCATTGTGACTGCTGCGGGTCTTATTAATGCCTTGAGGATCGTGGATAAAAAGGTGGAAAATATCAAGGTGGTTATTAACGGTGCCGGCTCTGCAGGTGTGGCTGTTACCAAGCTGTTAAGAACGATTGGAATAAATAATATCATCATCTGCGATTCTATCGGTCCTATTTATAAAGGGCGCACTGAAAGAATGACACCGGTTAAAGAAGAATTAGCAGAGTTGACCAATAGTCAGGGCGTGCAGGGCAGTTTGGAGGATGCCATTATCGGAGCCGATGTGTTTATTGGCGTATCGGTGGCCGGCGCACTCACACAAGAAATGGTGGAAGTAATGAGTGAGGACAGCATTATTTTTGCCATGGCTAATCCTGTTCCTGAGATCATGCCTGCTGAAGCGTTAGCTGCAGGAGCGAAGGTAATAGGAACAGGCAGGTCTGATTTACCTAACCAGGTAAATAATGTGCTGGCCTTTCCAGGTATTTTCCGGGGTGCACTGGACTGCCGCGCCTCTACAATTAATGAGGAAATGAAGCTGGCAGCCGTGTATGGGATAGCAGACCTTATACCAGAATGGGAGCTATCTCCTGAATATATTATCCCTCAGCCATTTGATAAAAGAGTGGTTCCCGCGGTGAGGGGTGCAGTAATTGAGGCGGCTATCAATTCTGGCGCTGCCCTTCTGAAGAAGGGAAATGAGTCTGTGAAGACAGGAATTTAATGCGTTTGTAAATAGGTAAAGGAGTTAGAAGGTTTCGTTCTAACTCCTTTCTATATTTACATAATGATGGGGAAAGCGAATGGATACCAGGTATGAAACAAACACTACATAAAAAATACAGGGTGATCGGCGTTGAAGAAAAACAAGGTGACTAAGCTGACGAATCATGAACCACTTGAGCTGAACAAGATCATTGAAGGATTAGGATTTACAAAAAATTTTCGCTCAGCTACTGCAGAGGAATGGTATGTATTTATACCCGGCTTTGAAGATCCTTCCCTTGGGGGGGCACCTGCAAAGGTGTTTATCCAATACGATCTACAAGGAAACAGAGATGTGTTTATCAATACCACGATTATAATAAATGATCCCGAACTGCACCAGCAAGAAAAGAGCCTGCTCATACAGCAGATAGCTGACGAACTGATCAACAGGCTCGTAGGATACGCAGATACGCTTCTTACAGTTCATGCAGGAGAAAATAGTTACGATGCGGAATACATTAAAGAGTAAGTCATAAACATAACGGTCACATCTTAAAAAGGTTGAGCATACTCATGGAAGAAAAAAAGGCACAAATATTTTGGAATGGTCATTTCTGCCTTCTTATTGACTTTCACCATTTACTGCATTAAAATTTTCACCATAATATGTGACCTTCATAAAAAAGGAAGTTGTTATAAATGGGACCAAAAGTTTATCCGTTAAGAGAGCGAAATATTGTTTTAATAGGTTTTATGGGTGTGGGAAAAACAAGCGTAGGTTCTTTGCTTGCCAAAAATCTATTTCGTGATTTTATAGACATAGATCAGGAAATAGAAAAAAAGTATAGTATGAAGGTGCCGGATATATTTAAAGAACTGGGAGAAAAGAAATTCAGAGAAATGGAAAGGGAAATGACGATCAGCTGGTGCAGGGATACCCGCTTAAAAGTCATTTCTTTAGGTGGAGGAGCATACGCACAGCCTGATATCAGAAAGGTGTGCTTAGAATCTAATATCGTTATTTCTTTAGATTTGACGTGGGATTCCTGGAAAGACCGGCTTGATCTGATTATAGACAGCCGCCCTGTGCTTCAAAACAAAAGTCTGGAAGAAATTGAAGCTCTTTATAAAGAAAGAGAACAAATGTATAAGCTCAACAGCTTTGAAGTAGAAACCGATGAGAAAGACGTTGAAGAGGTTGTTGATTATATCGTTAGCTCGTTAAAGCTAGGCTGGGAATTGTACCAGCCACAGCCGGAATAAATGAGAGGTCCGGGCCTAATATATAGTGGCCCGGACCTCTTTTATTTGTCATCAATAATAATGTAGGTAGCCCTGACAGGACCATGGACACCGACAACTAAATTTAACTCGATATCAGCACTGTTGCTTGGACCTGAAATGAAGTTGACACATGAAGCCACATCATTGCCTCTTTCGATTTCATGATGAATGAAAGAAGCAGCCTGGGTCATTCTTGGTACTAGCGAGCTTTTAGGAATAAGAGCAATGTAGTTTGTTGGCAGTAAACTGACTGATCGTCCTTTACCAGAGCCGCTAAACAAAACCACTGTTCCTGATTCGGCCAATGTTATATCACTAAAAGTGATTCCTACGTCAGCTTTTTCAGTCATCTTGACATTTTCTTCTCTTGAAAGGGTGGGATCCCATGTAAATGAATCGATATCCTGCTCTGGGCATTCTTTTGTGAAAAATTCAGAGAGCCCATATTCGAAAAAGCGCTCATCTTTCCAGGTGACAAGAGAAGAAGCATTAAGATTCATTAGTTCTTGGCGTATGGTTTCTTTTAAGTCAGACACAGAGGTTTCTACAAGCTGAGTGTGAATAGCCAAGCATTGTTTTTTCAGTACCTCGACAAGCTCCTCCTGGTTGGCATTACGTAACACTTCCCACTGGGGAGAGTTTTTCCATACAGGGCGAGCCACTGGGTCAGTTTTACGGGGACGGTTTAATTTATCTGCAATCATTCCTAAAAAGCTGTCTTTGTTTTCCACGGTTCCTTTGTTCATGATTGGCCCTCCTTCCGGTGCTTTTTAAACCACTCTCTGAAAGAATCTTTTTTAGGAGCAGGAAGATCACGAATATCAGTCCACGGCTTCATTGGTCCCGGGCCTCTGGAAATAATTTCGTTTCTGGCGAACGGAACAGTCATTTGCGGAGCTGACTTTACACCAATACGATACCAGGTGGAAGAAGTGGCTACCATTTCAAATCCTCTCATTGCCATTCTTTCTCCAAAGCTTGTTTTCTTTTCTTCCTCCACGATCTTTCGACGATGGCTGATTAGAAGCTCATGAAGAGGAATTTTTACCGGACAGGCATCTGTGCATGCAGCGCATAAAGAAGAGGCATAAGGCAATTCTTTATAATCATCATAGCCCCCCAAAAGAGGTGTCAGTACTGCTCCGATGGGCCCGGGATAGATAGAACCGTAGGAGTGACCGCCTACATGTCTGTAAACAGGGCATACATTTATACAGGCAGCACAACGAATACAGTGAAGGGCAGATTGAAATTCTGTTCCCAGGATATTCGAGCGGCCATTATCAACAATGACCAGGTGAAATTCTTCAGGTCCGTCTGCATCTTCTTCATCTTTTGGACCTGTAAGTCCTGTAATATAGCTTGTCAGCTTTTGTCCGACAGCGCTTCGGCATAACAGGGAGACCAGTATATCAAGTTCTTCCCACGTTGGAACAATTCTTTCCATCCCCATAACGGCAATCTGAGTTTTGGGAAGGGAGGAAACGAGTCTTGCATTTCCTTCATTTGTCACGAGAGAAATGGAACCTGATTCTGCAACGGCAAAATTACAGCCAGTAATACCCAGGTCAGCAGACAAAAATTCTTTCCTAAGCATCTCTCTTGCAAAGAGGGTAAGCTCTTCTGGTTTTTCAGTGTTGGTGTAGCCCTTTTTTTCACGAAAAGTATCACGAATTTGTTCTTTATTTTTGTGGAGAGCAGGGACAACGATGTGGGAGGGAGGGTCGTGATCGTCAATTTGAAGAATGTATTCACCGAGATCCGTTTCAATCACTTCACAACCCATCTCTTCCAAGACGTGATTCATGTTGATTTCTTCTGTGACCATGGACTTTGATTTAACGATCTTTTTAGCTTCCTTAGTCTGAGCTACTTTTTTTATATAGTCATTTGCCTCTTCCGGTGTCTGAGCAAAAAAGACATGACCCCCTCGGCTGCTGAGGTTTTCAGCCAGCTGCTCTAGGTAATAATCAAGGTTTTCTAACGTATGTGAACGGATTTCTTCACCAAGCTCCCGCCATTTCTCCCAGTCTCCCAATTCTTCAGAAGCTTTTGCCCGCCTGTCCTGCATGCGTTCTTGCGCTCCTGCTACAGCTTTTCGCATAAAGCTGTTTTGGATGCCGTCTTCAACCCGTCCAAAAAAATCTTTTTCTCCTATTTTCATTGGCATGTTATTTCACCTCGTTATTCAAAACTTCGGCAATATGCATTACTTTAATTGGTTTCCCTAAGCGGTTAATCCGACCGCCGATATTCATCAGACAACCACAGTCTCCCCCAATAAGAATTTCTGCTCCTGTCTCTTCTATGTGGGCTACTTTCTCATCTACCATTTGTTCGGAAATCGGTGTCATTTTCACAGAGAAAGTTCCCCCGAACCCGCAGCAGTCCTGGCTGTTAGGAAGTTCTTTTATCTCTAAGTCCTCCACTTTTGAAAGAAGGGTTTGGGGAGCGTCAGTCACCTTTAACAGACGGGTCATATGACAGGATTTATGGTAAGCAGCTGAAGCGGGAAATCTTGCAGAAATTTCTTCAACCTTTACTACTTCCACTAGAAATTGCGTAAGCTCATAGGATTTCCTGCTTAGGTTTCTCGCTTTATCCGCCCATTCCTTGTCCTTGCTTAATAAGTGCTCATATTCTTTTACCATGGCTATACAAGAACCAGAGGGAGCTACAACATAATCAGCATCCTCAAACACTTCAATGAAATGTTTAGCGATTCTTTTCGACTCTTTATGATAACCGCTGTTATAGGCTGGCTGCCCGCAGCACGTTTGGTTTACTGGGAAATCAACTTCGCACCCATACTTTTCAAGCAGCTCGACTGTACTTTTTCCAACGTTTGAGTACATTACATCAGCTAAGCATGTGATAAATAATGAGACTTTCATTCTAATCCCCTCGCCTTTTGAGAAATCGCTTACAAAGATCTTTTAAAGCCATTTTAACAGAGTAATGTGAGAAAATGCTTTATTTTTTGATAATAATAGATAATGAATTGTTTTATCCTGGCGTATAACGTGTTTTTTTCTTTATTGACGGTTTCAATACCTGATTTATACTTAAAGCTATAGTGGCAAACGGGGATCTTTAGGGATAGAAAAGGAAGAAAATATTCATATGTGTGAAAGAATGGAACCATAATATAGTATGTATACTTACTAAGTTCCCTGGAAAGGAGGCAGAAGATGAAGCTTTTTCTTCTTTGCAGTTTAGGCATAGTTACTTTCTCTATGACAACAGGTCTGGATAAAGCCCATAATGTCTTATTGCTGCCTTCAGTAGCATACAGTGATGGGGAAATGGTGCCAGAGCCGTTGAATATTTTTTATACTTCAGTGAAAACGGGAGATATATATTTCCTCGAAGCAAATAGAGAAGAAACAACGAATATTGAATTTATATCTGATGAGTCGGTTGCACTTATGTTAAAATATTTATTGTCTTTACCTGTGAAATTCCAGTCTACTTTTATCTTTGATGAGATTGCTGAGAGAATATCAAAGGTAAAGGAGGACAACGTATGGAAAGCAGAGCTGGTAATGAAACAAAAGAAGCTCTACGCGGCCTGACTGTAGGAGTTATCTTAATGATCGTTGGTTTTGCGATTGCTCATTATGTTTTCGGTATGCCTTTTTTTCCAAATTAAAAAACAAGAGGAGCTGTTACTTCCCATGGCTCCTCTTTCCTTTTAAAGGAGCCAAGAATGCGCACTTTCAGATGAATAAGGAGACAAGGAGATTTTTTACATATGGATTTTACTAACAAGAAAATAACAGCTGGACTGGCTTTAATGATGTTTGTTATATCCTTCCTTATCGGGAGTTGGACTTTTGCCATTGATTTTGATATCTTTCATTGGTTTCAAGGAATAACAGAAACAGCGTTCGGCCAGTGGCTCTATAATGCAGCACTCATCTTTTCAAGCCTTGGAGCCCCGGAGATCATTCTATTTGTCACCATATTTTCAGCACTGTTACTTTGGATAAAAAAGTATAGATTTGAAGCTTTGTCTTTTGTACTGCTTACTGGTACTGGAATTGTTTTTAATTATCTTTTAAAAGTATTTTTTCAAAGAGAACGGCCGGGAGAAGCGCGAAGCATAGAAGTTTTCCAGTTTAGTCTGGATATTCCGTCCTTTAGCTTTCCAAGCGGACATACGATGCGTATTACGCTTCTATGCTTATTGCTTTTTTATGTATGGGACAGGGTCATAAGAAAAGGCGGGATGGTAAAAGGCACCGTCATTCTTCTTCTTTTTGTTATTGCTATTGGAACCTCGCTTGCCCGGGTAGTCCTGGGCTGGCATTACCCAACTGATATCCTGGCCGCTATATTGTTTTCACTTGGTTTATTTCTTTTGTTTTATTCTGGTGAGGAGAAACTTAGAGGTAAATTCCAACAAAGCTTTCTTAGGAAGTAACTAGTCAACAAAGGATATTATTTATGGTGGGAGCTGGTACAGTGGAAAAAGGAAGCGTAGTTTCATTAAATACTGGCAAGGCAAAAAAATTAAGCCATCAAGGGGAAAATGAAATATTGTCTGGTATCTATAAGGAGGCAGTAAAAGAGAAGGCCCTGTATTTATCCTTTTATAACCTTGACGGAGATGAGCAAGCTGACCTGGTAAATCATGGAGGGATAGATAAGGCTGTATGTGTGTATCCATTTGAACACTATAAATATTGGAAAAACAGGTTTCCAGGCTCTTGGCCATCAGGCTCCTTTGGTGAAAATGTAACTTTACAAGGCTATACGGAAACGAACACGTGCATTGGAGATATATTTCAGTGGGGGGAATCCCTTGTAGAAGTAGCTCAACCGAGAAAGCCCTGTCATAAGCTGGCCAAACGCCATGGAATTAAAGAACTGCCTTTGGATGTACAAAATACGGGTTATACTGGCTATTACGTCAGAGTTCTGGAAGAAGGGTATGTGTCGGACAATGACTTGTTTATCCTGAAGAACAGAGGTTCAGATGTCTCAATAGATTTTGTGAATCAAGTTACCTACCACCATCAGCCTGATCAAAAAAGCCTGAAAAGGTTGACTGAGCTTCCACAGCTTACTGACAGTTGGAGACTTTCATTTGAAAAGAAATTAAAAAAACTAGAAGAAATGTAAAACATTACAACCTGGCGTTCAATTCTATTAAAATTTTCAATGAATTGAGCGCTAATTTTGTATGATAAAATATAATCAATACGTTGAGAAAAAACATAAAAGCTGAACATCAACCAAGACTTTTGATATAGTGTCTTTAGCAGAAATGCAGAACAGTGGCTGACGTGGTATCCTGCCTCCAGCAGTCACAGCCGGGGAGAGTTCCATGCGAGAGATCTTAGAAAGAGTTAGAAAGTCTATTGGGCTCCAAGCCTGGATGACAATATTAATATGTATTGTGCTGGTCGTATCCCTTGCCTTAACCGGAGTGTTCGCGGGCAATTACACGACACACCAAACGCGTGAGCATCAGGCTGATAAGGTTATGTCGATAGCGAGAAGTGTAAGTTGGTCGGAAGCAGTACAAGAAAGCTTGCATAATGAAGAGGCTGATGAACATGTCCAAGCCTACACTCGTACCGTTCAGGAAGATACAGAGGTAGAATACATTGTGGTTATGAATATGGAAGGTTTACGTTTTTCCCATCCAGTACAAGACAGAATTGGAGAATATTTTGTGGGGAACGATGAGTCGAGAGCTTTTACCGGGGAAAGCTATACGTCAATTGCAGAAGGGACATTAGGGGAATCACTACGTGCCTTTGTGCCCGTATGGTCTGGTGACGAGCAATTAGGAGTCGTTTCTGTGGGAATTTTAATTGATAACATTGAGGAAGAAGTGTTAGAGTCTCAATCTGTTGTATTCTTTGGCACATTGATGGGTCTTTTAGTAGGACTTTTAGGAGCCCTTGCTCTGGCCCAAAGAGTGAAACAAACCATGCACGGCCTGGAACCTCAAGAAATTGCCCAGCTGGTTAAAGAACGAGATGCCATGCTTGCTTCAGTACGGGAAGGGATTATTGCTGTAAATGATAAGGGTGAAGTCGTTGTTGCTAATGAAGAGGCTAAAGAGTATTTCCAGCGAGCAGGTTTTATGAAAGACCCTATCGGAGAACAAATTGATACCTTTCTCCCTGAGCTCGGAATGAAAAACATTATCGACAATGAAAAGGGTGAGTATGACCGCGAGGAAACGCTTGGAAGTATAGATATTATTATCAGCAGGGTTCCTGTCATAACTGATAAGAAGATTGTAGGGGCAGTGGCAACATTTAGAGAGAAAACAGAGCTTACTACATTAATTGATCAGCTTACTGATGCCAAAACGTACGCAGAAACCTTGCGTGTCCATACACACGAATTTATGAACCGTCTTCACGTGATGTCCGCCATGGTTCATACTGAGTCATATGAGGAGTTAAAGGAGTATATTGATCAGATCTCCAAAAATTATCAAAAGGAAATCGGCTCTGTTTCCCGCCTTGTAAAGGATCCTGTATTAGCTGGATATATACTGAACAAAATGAGTCAACTGAGAGAAGAGGGTGTGACAGTAGATCTTAAAGGAGAATATCCGTTACCTGACCTAAAGGATTCAGAGCAGATGGATGGTTTAATTACAATCATTGGGAACTTAAGTGAAAATGCTTATGAAGCAGTTAAAAATCAAGAGGAAAAGAAAGTCACATTTACTGTAAATTATGAAGAGGGTTATTTTTATTTTAAAGTCCAAGATAATGGACATGGAATTGACCCTTCCGATAAAGACTATATATTTGAAAAAGGCAGGTCAGGAAAAGGACAGAATCGCGGGTACGGCTTGTACTTAACAAAGAGAGCCCTTGATAATGTAAATGGGTCAGTGGAAGTCATATCTGAAAAAGAAGAAGGTACGACATTTGCAGTGAAAGTTCCTTATAAAGGGGAAGAAGTATGATAAATGTGTTAATAGTAGAAGACGATCCGATGGTTGCTAAGTTTAATAAAATTTATCTTGAAAAAATTAATGGTTTTCATGCGGCGGGTATTGTTCATAACGTTAAAGAAGCATGGAAGGTTTTGAAACAAGAGAAAATCGATCTTCTTTTATTGGATGTTTATATGACTGACGATACTGGTCTTGATATGCTCGTTGAACTGCGAAGAGAAGGCAGCAATATTGATGCAATTGTTATTACGGCTGCCAATGATAATACCTCTATAAAAACGGCTTTACGCTATGGAGCGGTTGATTATTTGATTAAACCCTTTGACTTTGAAAGATTTAAAGAATCTTTACTGCAATACAAAAAGAAAGCTGAATTAATGAAAGATGAACAGGCTGTCAGCCAGGAGGAGCTGGATGCGTTTCTTTTAAGAAAAAAAAGATCTAATTATAACCCCCTGGAACTGCCTAAAGGGCTTACAGAAGTTACTTTTGCTATCATTGCTAAACAAATTCTTGACTGGGAAACGACATCGTTTTCCACAGCGGATGTGGCCAAAGAAACGGGGATATCACGTGTGTCTACTCGAAAATACTTACAGCACCTTGTGGATATAGAAATATTGCTTGTCCAGGTGAGTTATCAAACGACGGGGAGACCCCTTCATAGATATCGCCTGAAATCAGAAAAAAAGGATGTGCTTCAGTCTTTTGTAGCCTCTGTTGACTAGCTCTGGATACATTGTGAGAATATCCAAATGTAATGTCAGGACATGCTGTTGAGAAAGGATTTTCAACAGCATGTTTTTAATGTTTAAACCTATTATTCCTATAAGTATAGTAAACAAAATAAGCTGTTTTTCATGAGGCATATGAGGAAGCAATAGAAACCTCTGATCTGTTTTTTTCGCAGGAGATCAAAGAAAACACATGCTTGGCTCCTTGAATACATGAGCAAGTGAAAATTTTTCTCTGCCATATTTTCAAAAGACAATCTGTCTGCTCCTTCTTTACTTATCCAGGTGCGGGAAATTACTCGTGTTTTCGTTTTAGTAAGAAAGAAGCTGTTAATTGTAACAGTCGTTTCTATAAAATTCTTAAAATAGGGAATATATTTGATTTTTTTACTTACAAAAGGTTTGTAATAGTTACAAAAGATATACTTCGACAAAATATTCAATTAATCTTATGGTAAGCGTTTACAGGAAGGGTGAAAAAGCTTATGGAAAGAAGTTCACTTACATCGTCGATTTGGAAAAGTCTATGGGCTTCTTCAACTCAGACAAAGAAATTGTTAACTTTTTCTCAATTTAAGGAAATGGGTAACAAGAACAACGGTGCTGATTCACAAGAAAAGAATACTGATTCGAATACTTCATCCGGTGGTCCCCAAGGTCCGTCTGGAGATTCAAATAAGCCTGCTTATACTCGTGCACAATTAGTAGGACTTATTTTAGGGCCATTGTTATTTGCCCTGACACTTATGTTTTTCAGGCCGGAAGGATTATCTTCCGAAGGGCTTGCAGTGCTGGCAGTTACAATGTGGATTGCAACATGGTGGATCACGGAAGCCATACCTATTCCGGCTACCTCGCTCCTGCCTATTATTCTCCTGCCTCTTACAGGAGCATTAGATGGCGACACTGTTGTATCAGCTTATGGAAATGATATTATTTTCTTATTCCTTGGAGGATTCTTTATTGCGACCGCAATGGAAAAATGGAACCTTCACAAGCGGATGGCATTAGCCATTATAGGTCTTATTGGTACAAGCACACAGCGTATTATCCTTGGATTTATGATTGCCACAGGTTTTCTTTCCATGTGGGTTTCCAATACTGCAGCGGTTATGATGATGATTCCAATCGGCCTGGCCATCACCTATCAAGTATCCGAAGCGTTGAAAGGTGATAAAAGCAGTGAAAGTGAAATTAAGAAATTTGAGAAAGCCATTATTTTTGGTATTGGATATGCAGGGACAGCTGGTGGACTAGGTACATTGATTGGTACACCGCCGAATATTATCCTTGCCGGGACTGTTAATGAATTATTTGGTACCGAAATTTCGTTTGCCAGCTGGATGGCATTCGCAGCACCATTAGTATTTATCTTGCTTGTAGGTACGTGGCTGTACCTTACAAAAGTGGTTTACCCTATTAAATTAAAACAACTTCCTGGTGGAAGAGAGCTTATTCAAAAGGAAAAGGCGGCTCTTGGAGTAACATCACCAGAAGAAAAAGCAGTACTAGCTGTCTTCTTGTTTGCAGCGTTTATGTGGATTACACGAACGTTCTTATGGGATGCAGATGGAATCGTGGAAATCCCAGGTCTTACGGATGGTATGATCGCTATTACGGCTACCATTCTGCTGTTCCTAATTCCAGCGGGACAAGGAAAAGAAGCAAAGATTTTGGATTGGAAAGATTCAAAAGAGATTCCTTGGGGAATTCTTCTCTTGTTCGGCGGTGGTTTGGCTATAGCTGCCGGCTTTAGTGAAACAGGACTTTCCGGATGGATTGGAGAGCAGCTGACAGTTCTTGAAGGCATGAACTTTATCTTAATTGTACTAGTAGCGACAGCTTTGGTATTGTTCTTAACAGAAATCACTTCAAATACTGCTACGGGAACGATGATCCTGCCAGTAGTTGCGTCTCTTGCGATTGCTTTAAATATCCACCCGTACGCTCTGATGGTACCTTGTGCGATGGCAGCTAACTGTGCATTTATGCTTCCAGTTGGTACGCCGCCAAATGCCATTATCTTCGGGACAGGAAAACTGAAGATTATCGAAATGGTAAAGAACGGTTTCTGGATAAATATTGTTGCTATTATTCTCATCGTGGTGTTTGTCACTCTTTGGCTTCCAATGCTATGGGGAATCGATCTCCAGCAGGGGCTCTAACGATAACAAAATAGTCGTTCCTTTAATAAAACAGGTCCGCCAGGTTGATCATATAACCGCGGGCCTGTTTTTTTTATGTTTGGAAAGCGTATTGGTTTTGTTTTAAAGAAATGTACGTTATTTTATACTTATGTCACTAAAAAAAGGTTAGTAACGTATGAAAAGTGTAAGGTGACGTTATTCGATAATAAGGAGTGAGAGCTGTGGATCTGAAAGAGCTAAAAGGGGTTCACCATGTTTCGGCTATAACCGGGGACGCAAAGAAGAACTATGAGTTTTATACAAATATTTTAGGTATGAGACTTGTGAAAAAAACTGTAAACCAAGACGACACCTCTGTATATCATTTGTTTTATGCTGATGAAAGAGGAAATCCGGGGACAGATTTAACATTTTTTGAAATACCGAACGCAGGAAGCACTCATTACGGAACAAACAGTATTTCCACTACCTCCTTACGAGTTGCAACTGATGCATCCTTAGGTTACTGGGAAAATCGTTTTAATGAGTATGACGTAGAACATGACGGTATCACACAGGAGTCAGGAAGAGCGGTTTTGCCGTTCCGTGATTTTGAAGGCCAGCGGCTCGTTCTGGTATCAGATGAGAAGAATAAAGGAGTCCCTGCAGGAAAGCCTTGGGAAAAAAGTCCGGTTCCTGCAGAACACGGCATAAGAGGATTGGGTCCTGTCACGTTGACTGTGTCCAGGCCGGAGCTGACAGCCAGTGTATTAACGGATCTTTTAAGCTTTAAGGAAACAGGAACCTTCACTTCTGCAAAAGGCTCATCCACCATCAGAGTGTTTGAAACCGGAGAAGGAGGAACAGGAGGAGAAGTGTTTCTGGAAGAAAATAATGATCTTCCGAGAGAAAGACCAGGGAGAGGCAGTGTGCACCATGTCGCTTTTCGTGTAGAAAATGAAGAAGAGCTGAGAAAATGGGTGCAGCTGTTCAATGATAATAACCTTCCTAACTCTGGTTTTGTGGAGAGGTACTATTTCCGTTCATTATATTTTCGGGAAGCAAACGGGATTCTTTTTGAGCTTGCCACAGACGGACCTGGTTTTGAAGGGGATGAGCCCTTTGAAACCTTGGGAGAAAGCTTGGCGCTCCCTCCTTATTTAGAGAATCAAAGAGAATCCATAGAAGCACGACTCAAGCCCCTTGATACAAAACAATAGGTGTTAAAAGGCCATAGAGAGGAGAACGACGATGGAACACATTTATAACAAAGGAAGTAACACAGACGCTCCAACATTATTGCTCCTCCACGGAACGGGGGGGAATGAACGTGATTTACTGCCACTGGCACAAATGATAGCTCCAGAAGCTTCTGTATTGGGAGTACGGGGGAACGTGCTTGAAAATGGAATGCCCCGTTTCTTTCGGCGTCTTGCAGAAGGTGTATTTGATGAGGAAGACCTGGTCTTTCGCACCAGAGAACTGCATGAATTTATAGACGAATGCGCAGGGAAATATGGCTTTGATCGTCAAAATGTTGTCGCAGTAGGATATTCCAATGGAGCAAACATTGCAGCAAGTTTGCTGTATCATTATGAAAATTCTCTATCAGGAGCAGCTCTTTTTCATGCCATGGTACCCCGCCGCGAGGTAGAGCTTCCTTCATTAAATAAAACCCCTGTTTTCATCGGGGCAGGCAAACAAGATCCCCTTATTCCTGCTGAGCAGACAAAAGAGCTTAGTCGCCACTTACAGGAGGCGGGAGCTTCAGTTACTGAGTACTGGACAGAAGGCGGTCACCAGCTAATAAGAGAGGAAGTAGAAGAAGCAAAAAAGTGGTTTGAACAATATTATTGATTTAGACCAATCGTACAATTGTTACATTAAGCAAATAAAACAGAAAGTCAGGCTGAAAGCCTGGCTTTTTTTTATGAAAGGTTATAACAGAAACCCGGCTTCCTTTAGTGATTTCTCGGTTTCAATCAGTATTTTTTCCTCAGGGGCTTCAATGGTGTGCAAGTGAACACCACCAGTTAATTCTGAAAGAAGAGTTGCTTTTGTCTCAGTAAACTTTTTTATGAATTCATGTACATCCCTGCGGCTTGCAATCATAAGAGAAGCGGTGATATCACCATAAAGCTGATGCTCTACTGACACATCCAAGACAGTGGCTCCCTGATCCACAATGATTTGCAGTTCCTCTTGAGTTACATTCTTATCAGCCGAGTGACAGCAGGCTATTTTTTTTCTAAACACATTCGGTCTTGAAGAAGAAATCAGAAGGTATCCCTGGGATGTAGAAAGAATAGGAGTATTTCTGGCTTTTAATATGGAAATATCCTGGACAATGACTTGACGGCTTACATTCGTTTTTTTTGCTAAAACGCTACCTGTAATGGGCTCGTGAGCTGTTTTAAGCCACTCTAAGAGAAGCTTTCTTCTATCTTCTCCTATTAATTTTTCTTTCATTATATCCCCCCTGTCATTTCCCTGCTGGCCAGGTTTTGCATTATTTCCACGGCTTTTTCAATATCATCTCTTGTCGTAAATTTTCCCATGGAAAGACGGATCAGACCATGTGCTTCCTCTGATGATCTCCCCAAAGCAATCATGGAGGCTGGTGGAGAAGAGCTCCCTGAACGACAGGCACTCCCGGTGGAAACGGCAATCCCCCGGCGATTGAGCTCAAGCATGATATATTGGCCTTCTCTTTGATCAAAACGCAAAGCAAAGTGTCCTGGAATCCTCTTATCAGGATGGCCTTCCAGGATGATTGATTCCTCTGAGAGCACAGTTTTCGTAAAGTACTCGCTCAGCTTTCTTACTTTCTTTTCAATGTCTGTTTGCATAGAATAAGTCTCCTCGGCTGCGGCAGCAAATGCGGCTATTCCAGCAGTGTCTACTGTTCCAGGTCTCAATCCTTTTTCATGAGACGTATGAGGAAAAAAAGAATCCCAACTCGTTTGCGGGGAGATATAGCAAGCCCCTGCACCCTTTGGCCCGTAAACTTTGTGAGAGGAAATAGAGAAGGAATCAAGATGTGCTTCCTTTACTGGTATCATGACTTTTCCAAAGGTTTGGACACAATCACTATGAAACAAAGCTCCATGCTCTTTTACTATGTCACCAATGCTTTCAAGGTCCTGAATGGTACCCAGTTCTGCACTTGCATGTCCGATAGAGACCAAAACGGTCTTTTCCTGTAAAAGTTCCCGCAAATGGGATAAACATACTTGGCCATATTCATTTACTCTGACTTTTGAAACAGTAAAGCCTTGTGATTCTAAGTAAGCAAAGGTTTGTAAAACAGATGGATGCTCAAGAGGAGTAGTAACAAGCTGTTTTCCATTACGTCCGTTTCCCTTCGCAAGGGCAATTAAAGCAGAACTGTTAGCTTCTGAACCACAGCCTGTAAAATAAATACTGCGGGGGGTGACAGAAAGCAGGGAAGCTATTGTAGATCGGGCTGATTCGATAATAGAAGCAGCATCTGTTCCGCAGGTATGAAGACTGCTAGCGTTTCCAAAGTAATGTGTGGAAACATGCATATATGTTTTTAAAGCAAGATCGGATATGGGAGTAGTAGCAGAATAATCTAAATAAATCATGATATCACCTTTAATTTTGTCTTGTATTTATTGTAAAGTTGTGTAAACATAAGTGTCAAGACACATGTTAAGATTCGGAGTGAAGGGAATGGAGCATCAGGCAGATGTGGTTGTGGTTGGAAGTGGTTTAGCAGGATTGGTTGCAGCTGAATCCTTAGGTTCTTCCTGTCAGGTGACCATAATAACGAAGGGAAGAAGGCAGCAAAGCAACTCGTTTTTAGCTCAGGGAGGGATTGCAGCAGCAATAGGAGCAAACGATCACTGGAAGCTCCATTACCAAGATACGCTGTCGGCAGGGGGAGCTCATCAACGAAGAAGAATGGTAAAAAAGCTTGTCCAGAATGGCCCTGATATTACAAAGTGGTGCCAGTCGAAAGGGATTATTTTTGATATTGATTCAGCCGGCAAGGTGGCCTTAGGAAAAGAAGGCGCTCATCAAAGAAGGAGAATCCTTCATGCGGGTGGTGATGCAACAGGGGCCGTCATGGTATCTTCATTTCTAAAAACTGTTGAAGACTATGTTACTTGGCGGGAAGATGAAACAGCCTATGAATTGATTGTCCATGAAGGAGAGTGCCGAGGGGTACGTACGGTTACACCGGAAGGCCATTATCATACATACTTTTCAAAAGCTGTCATATTAGCTGCGGGAGGAGCCGGTCAGTTATATCCAGTCACTTCGAACGGCAAGCAGGCAACTGGGGATGGATATTCCCTTGCTTACATGGGCGGGGCTCTGCTGACTGACTTAGAAATGGTTCAGTTTCATCCCACAGTGACAAGAGGGGACAATGGCAATACTTTCTTAGTTTCAGAGGCAGTGAGAGGGGAAGGGGCACGCCTGATTACAAAAGAAGGAATCCCTATTATGGAAAGTCATCCGTTAAAAGATCTGGCACCTCGGGATATAGTGGCAAGAGAAGTAACCAAGTGGAGAAATAAAGGACAAAAAGTATTTTTGGATATTCAACATATAGTTGATTTTTCAACAAGGTTCCCAACGATATATAAATGGTGCAGTGACAACCAAGTTTCATTTTCAGACGGGAAAATCCCGATTGAGACGGGGGCTCACTTTAATATGGGAGGCGTGGTCGTAAATAGCAGAGGGCAGACAACCCTGCCAGGACTGTTTGCTGCAGGAGAGACAGCTTATACAGGTATTCACGGGGCAAACAGGCTTGCCAGTAACTCTCTCCTTGAGGCATGCGGGTTTGCAAGATGGTGTGCCGAAGAAGTGAAGAAAATGGTAGAGATGAAAAATGATTTTCCAGGTGAGTCAGCGGAAGAGAGGAATAATCCTTCCTTCACTAAAAGACATCTTCCATCCAAGGAAGAGATAAAACAGAACATGCATGATGGAGCTGGTGTGATCAGGCATGAGCTGGCCATGAAGAGATCGTTAAACTGGTGTAAAAGACATTTACAGGCTATCGAAGACAGCTTTGTGCCCGCGACATCTGAGGAAGCAGAAATAAGGCACATGCTTGTCACCAGCTCTTTAGTACTGGAGAGTGCCCTAAATCGTGAAGAAAGCCTCGGGGCTCATTACCGTAACGATAGTCAAAACAGGGAAAGAAAAAAACAGTGGATGTGTCATAACGGCATGACAAAAACACTGATAAAAGCGAGCAAACCGCCTGAAGGAGGCTTTTGAGAAAAGTGAATAGCATTTTGATGAGGGAAGAAATAGCTAGATTTTTAAAAGAAGATATTGGAGCACAGGATCTTGCATCGGAAATTATTTTTTCAAAAGAGGATTATTCTAAAGGAACGTGGGTTTGCAAAGAACCTGGCATTGCTGCAGGCCTGGAAGTAGTAAAAGAAGGATACCGGTTCATTTCACCTGACATTAAAGTAACCTTTTTCGTAAGAGAAGGGGAAGAAATGAAAAAAGGCCAGACGATAGGAGAGGTAGAAGGTCCTGTACAACTCTTATTAAGCGGAGAGAGAGTCATGCTTAATCTTTTTCAGCGTATGAGCGGAATTGCAACTCTTACAGCACAGGCAGTAAGTAAATTATCTGAAGGGAAGACAAGGGTTTGTGATACAAGAAAAACCACTCCTGGTCTGCGAATGTTTGAGAAAGAAGCCGTTCGCGTAGGGGGAGGGTTTAATCACCGTTTTGGTCTCTATGACGCAGTGATGGTTAAGGATAACCATATAAAAGCTGCCGGAGGCATTTCAAAAGCAATAGAAAAAGTAAGGAAGCACGTTGGGCCGACTGTAAAAGTTGAAGTTGAAGCTACAAATCAGAAAGAAATAGAAGAAGCTGTGGTAAGCGGAGCAGATATTATTATGTTTGATAACTTTACCCCTGAAGAGATAGAGAGAACGATATCATTAGTGCCTTCCTCTATACTGACTGAAGCTTCAGGAGGAATCAATTTATCAAATTTAGATAAATACAGTCAGTGCGGTGTAGATTTTATTTCCATGGGATGTTTAACTCATTCAGCCCCATCCCTTGATATTAGTTTTAATTTGGAGGTAAAAGCATATGAGCTTTCTTGAGATGATTGAACAAATCCCTCGTCTACCAGAACATTATTTACAAATGAATCAGGAAGAACTGCGTGAAAGGGTGATGGCACATAAGAAGAGGCTGGGTCAGCGCCTTTATATTCCCGGCCATCACTACCAAAAAGATGAAGTCATAGAATTTGCTGATGACACGGGAGACTCGTTGCAGCTCGCCAGACTTTCTGAGCAAAACAATAAGGCAGAGTATGTGATCTTTTTGGGCGTGCATTTTATGGCTGAAACAGCCGACATACTTACTTCTGACGATCAAAAGGTAATCTTGCCTGACTTACGGGCAGGCTGTTCTATGGCCGATATGGCCGACATCGACCAGACAGAAAAAGCGTGGGAAAAACTCATGGAGCTTTTTGAAGATACTATTGTTCCTCTGACGTATGTGAACAGCACCGCAGCTATAAAAGCTTTTTGCGGAAAACATGGAGGGGCCACTGCTACTTCTTCTAATGCAGGTGTGATGTTTGATTGGGCACTCATCCAAAAAAAGAGGGTTCTGTTTTTGCCCGATCAGCATCTTGGGCGGAATACTGCTTATGATAAGGGAATTCCTCTTGAAAACATGGCTGTGTGGGATCCGATAAAAGGCAGCCTTGAATATGAGGGGAGGATTGAAGACGTTCAAGTTATTCTATGGAAAGGGCATTGTTCTGTCCACGAAAAATTTACCGTGAACCAAATTCAAACCTTAAGAGCCGCTGATCCGGAAACAAAGATTATCGTTCATCCAGAATGCTCCTGGGAGGTCGTTCAGGCTGCTGACTACAACGGTTCGACGAACAAGATCATAACGACAATAGAGCAGGCTCCGGCTGGGAGCAAGTGGGCTGTTGGAACCGAGATGAACCTGGTTCAGCGTCTAAAACATACTCATCAAAATAAAGAGATACATTCGTTAAATCCTGCTATGTGTCCTTGTTTAACAATGAACAGAATTGATCTTCCTCATTTGCTGTGGTCCCTTGATTCAATAGAAAAGAACCATCCTCATCACATTATCAAAGTGGATAAGGACACTGCTGCTTTTGCGAAATCAGCATTGGAGAGAATGCTTTCCTTTGCTTAACCAAACAAGAGTGTAAGCCGTCTCATGAAAGAGACGGCTTAGGCTTATCATGAGATAACTGAAAATTATATATATTCAATGGGAGGTGCAGTATGTTATATTTGTGGGAAAGGGAGGGATTTTGAATGGAAAGCTATCTCCTGTGTAACATAAGGGAAAATCAAAAGACAATCACACTTAAAGCTGAGAAACTTGTTATGTATCTTCAAAGCAAATGGGTTGAAGCTTTCGATGAGAATGGCCATGTATACTATTTGCTGTTTTACAAAAATGACTATATTACATGGACGAAGCCAGTCTGGCAAAACAGACATTCCCACCTGGAACAATCCTTTAAAAAAGGTATGACTTTTCCAGCGCCCCACCCTTTTCTTGTTAATCTGCTTGCAACGAAAGAAGTATTTCCGAAAGTGGCTGTATCTCATCTCCCTGAAAAACTCCAAAAAAGCTATACTCCTCATGAAACCTCTCTAATTCTAACCTTCTTAGATTCATTTGAATCAAAAGGTACTATTTTTAAACCAATCCAGTCAATTTATTATAAATACAGGCGAAACGGTCAAATGTTTGCAGGCTATCGGATCATTCGAATTCTTCAGGACTTTTTGCCAGAACACTCCTGGGTTAAAGATATTGCAAGTTCCTTTGAGTTTGAAAAATACAATAGTATGTATCACTTAGTTTCAGAAGAGCTGATGGAAAAGGATCCATTATTTTCCGAAAAGTCTTTATATAAAAGCGCAGAAGAAGAAGATTCTTATCGCTTACTGGAACTAATGAAGAAAGAACATCGCATTCTCGATCACACAGCCCTGTCCTTGGAAGCTTACCGGAAGTTCAAATCATTATCATCCTATACTCTTATGAAATCTTTACTCGAGGACGCTTTCTCAGTGGCCGAACAAATTTATATTATAGAAGAGCTAAAGGGTATAAGTGGAAAAAACAATCACATCCTACAAGATCTCTTACACCTCTACCTAAAAGAAAATGAAGTAGAAAAATTGTGTAACTTACTCGCTCAAGACGCCATTACGCTTACGGTTGAACAAAGAAATTCGTTTGAAAAGATGCTTCTTACTATGGACTTTGAGGAAAACCGGGTACAGGTAGAGAAGCTGAATTCTTATCTTCTTCCTATTTTAGACACCAACTCCCTCAAAGCCAGTGAGCTTCTTCAAAACTGTGTCAGCCGTCTTCTTTCTGAATATGACATCTCTTATGTCCTGGAATGGCTTGAGCCGTTAAAACGGAATGAGGAAGCAGGGAAGCTTTACTATACTTTTGAAAAGATGAGCCATTTAGTAGATGACCCGGATCAACAATTTTTGTTAGGGGAACTATATTATGAGTTTCAACGTTTTGACGCAGCGATTGACTGTTTCAGCTGGCAAATGGAGCTGGATAAAACAGATCCTAAACCAGTACAATGGCTTTCAAAGATTTATTTGGAAACTGGGAAAGAAGATGAATCAAAAGCATATCAGCAGCTTTACCAGGAGATGTCAAAGGAAGCGTAAATAACATCATGGCTCTCTTTAGAGGGATGACAGCCTCTTTTTAAGAGGACTACACTTCTAATTACGGGGTATTAAACTTATGAAAAAGGCGGTTGAGAAGATGTTCTCAACCGCCTGAATAAAGAGGGGGGCTACGTAAGCATTTTTGCATTAACCTTCAGCAGAAACCGTCTGGGAGGTCTCATTATTCTGTTTGATTTCTTTATCAAAGTAATAATTCCTTTACAGGTCTGCGTCTGTTACGGCTCCTTTGGCACTTGACGAGACAAGTTTTGAATATTTACCAAGAATCCCTGTTTTGTATTTAGGTTCTAATGGTTTCCACTCTCTCATCCTCTTATCAATTTCTTCAGAAGAGATGTTAATATTGATCTCCTGGGTTTCACTGTCGATAACAATCGGATCGCCATCCTTTAATATAGCGATCGGTCCTCCGGCTTGAGCTTCTGGTGCAATATGGCCGATAACGAATCCGTGAGATCCCCCTGAAAAACGTCCGTCCGTGAGGAGGGCAACCTTCCCTCCCAATCCTTTTCCAACAATCATAGAGGTTGGTGAAAGCATTTCAGGCATTCCAGGTCCGCCTTTTGGTCCCACATTCCTAATGACCAATACATCGCCTTCTTGTATTTCATTGCTCATAATTGCTTCTGTTGCTGAAGCTTCACTGTCAAACACTTTAGCTTTTCCATCAAATCTGGTAATTTCAAGACCTGACATTTTGGCCACCGCTCCTTCAGGTGCAAGGTTCCCGCGGAGTACAACCAGGGGACCTGTTTTTTTGATAGGACGGTCCAAAGGAAAGATGATGTCTTGATCTTCTTTTAGAGAAGGCGCTTCATCCAGGTTTTCAGCGAGCGTTTTTCCAGTCACTGTTAAGCAGTCTCCGTGAAGAAGTTCTTTTTCTAGTAATAGCTTCATCACTCCCGGAACACCGCCGATTTCATATAAGTCCTGCATGACATATTTTCCGCTTGGTTTCAGGTTTGCGATATGCGGCACTTTCTCTCTTATCTTTTCGAAATCCTCATAAGCAAGATCTATACCGGCTGAATGGGCAATAGCTAACAGGTGTAAGAAAGCATTCGTAGAACCGCCTAACGCCATCACTACAGTAATTGCATTTTCGAAGGCTTTTTTTGTCATGATGTCTTTAGGGTAAATATCTTTTTCAAGAAGGCGGACAACCATTTCTCCTGCCTGTCGGCATTCTGTTTCCTTATATTCATAAATTGCAGGAGTAGAAGAAGACCCTGGAATGCTCATACCAAGTGCTTCTACGGCAGCAGCCATCGTATTGGCTGTGTACATGCCGCCACATGCGCCGGCCCCTGGACAGGAGTGACATTCAACCTGATGAAGCTCTTCGTCATTAATTGTTCCTTGGTGATACTTTCCAACGGCTTCAAAGGAAGAGACAATATCAAGATCCTCTCCGTTTAATTTACCAGGCTGAATGGTACCACCGTATACGTAAACGGAAGGAATATTCATACGACCGATAGAAATAAGGCAGGCTGGAGTAGTCTTGTCACAGCCTCCAATGGCTACCACACCATCAAATCTCTCAGCCCCTGTTACAGTTTCAATTGAATCGGCAATAACTTCTCTGCTCGGTAAGGAAAAATTCATGCCTTCGTGACCCATGGCAATGCCATCGGAAACAGTAATGGTATTAAAAATTAAGGGAGCACCTCCGCTTTCAGACACTCCTTCTTTTGTTTCCCGTGCAAGCTTATCAATATGTATATTACATGGTGTCACTTCACTCCAAGTGCTCGCTACTCCTATTTGAGGTTTCTTGAAATCCTCGTCTTTGAATCCAACGGCCCGAAGCATGGCTCTGTTAGGGGTCTTGTTAACACCTTCGCTGATCACTTTACTACGTATGCGGAGATCTTTTTTTTCCGACATATAATCACCCTTTCTGAATTGATTGATATCCCTGTCCCAACCATACTTGAAACAAAATTATCAGTCAATTATATAAGGCTCAAACTTTTCCACTCAGAGCCGATGAATAATATAGGTGTCAGACACAATAAGAGATATGTATTTCTTCTTTCCAGTGTTTGCACGAATATTTCCCAGCGGAGGGGTCTTACATGAAGAAGAGAATAAGACAGCTGACAGGTGGAGGATCACTTAGAAAGAAGCTAATAGCCTGTTTTTTGCTAGTTGGCCTGCTTCCTATGATTATTTCTACATATTTTGTCTATCACTCAAGCAGTGATGAAATCGTTGCTAAGGAACAAGAGTCCATGGAAAGCATCGCGGCAGGCACAGCCGATGCTATGGAACGGTGGCTTGACAGACGAATGGGAGAAATAAAATTAACAGCACAGACAGAAGCAATTGAATCACTAGATACAGAAGCCCAGCTACGTCTAATGCACCGTGTCAAAGAACAAAATGAAACCTATGAAACCGTAGTATTTACTGATCCTGAAGGAATAGTTAGGGCGCACACTACTGAGGAAAATATTGGACAATTAAATTTAGCAGACCGAGCCTACTTTCAAAATGGCATGGATGGAGAAGATACGATTTCCAGTGTGCTGGAATCCAATGCTACCGGGAACAGAATTGTGGTCGTGGCGACGCCAGTGAGAGAACAAAGCGGAGAAATTACCGGGGTGTTATCTGCTTCCGTAAACTTTGAAGAATTGATTTATCAGTTTCTTGATGAGGAGTCTTCAAATATTGGTGGACTGCCTCTTCTCATAGATGATCAGGATATCATTCAACTTTCTCCAGATGAGGAACAGATAGGGCTAGTAACCAATGAAACAGGACTAAGCCAGGAATGGCTCACTGCTTTTGAAAGCGGTAAACAAGAAACAGGGGCTACAGTATTAAGCAGAAACGGGGAAGACGTCCTTTTAGCCTATGCTCCGATTTCTTTAGCGGGTTATGGTCTATATATGGTTACGCCCATGGAAACCGTACTGGCTGTATCTTCTGACATTCTTATGCAGACAGTCATTATTATTACCATTGCGGCTTTACTTATTATATTCTTTGCCTGGTTTATTGCTCAAAGAATAAGCAAGCCTGTGAGAGCTGTAACAGAGGAAGTGAGAAAAGTTGCAGCTGGTGATATAAGTGGAGAAGAAATATCAGTCTCTTCTCATGACGAAATAGGTGAATTGGCGGCAAATGTAAATCAAATGACAGCAAATCTCAAGAAGCTGATTAGGCAGGTAGATGAAAGTGCAGATCTTGTAGCTGCTTCCTCAGAACAGCTTACAGCAAGTGCTGAACAATCAAGCAAATCATCAGAAGCAATAACGAATGCTATGCAAGAAGTAGCAGCAGGTTCGGAACAGCAAAACACCGGTGTTCAAGAAAGCCAGTTATCAATGGAGGAAGTTACGAAAGGGGTACAGCAGGTCGCAGAATCCTCCGCAGCTATTACTGAAAGCTCCAATACAACAATTGAAAAAGCAGAAGAAGGAGGGCAATTTGTACAGCAAACCCTGGAGAAAATGGAAACGATCAATACGTCAGTGAATGAATCTAGTTCAATAAATCAATCATTAAATAATCACTCAAAAGAGATTGAAAAGATATTGGGAGTGATTACTGATATTGCAGAACAAACTAATCTGCTAGCTTTAAACGCAGCCATAGAAGCTGCCAGGGCAGGTGAAGAAGGACGGGGATTTGCAGTAGTGGCTGAAGAAGTGAGAAAGCTGGCGGAAGGATCTCAAAAGTCTTCTAAGCAAATAGCAGTGATTATCGGGGAAATTCAGCAGGATATGGAAAGATCAATCAACTCAATGAGCAAAGTGACTAAGGATGTAGAAGAAGGGTTAGAAGTGGCTCAAGGCACAAAAGAAAAGTTTCAGGATATTATAGAAAACACGACTTTAGTGGCAGAACAAATCGAAAATCTGGCTGCCACCTCTGAAGAGATGTCCGCAGGTACTCAGCAAGTGTCTGCTTCTTTTGAAGAGATAGCGAAGGTTATTCAAGCTACGACATCAAGCACTCGTCACGTAGCTTCGTCCTCTGAAGAACAACTTGCTTCTGTTCAAGAAATAAATTCATCAGCTCAGTCATTACGTGATATGTCAAGCCGTCTTAATGAAGTGATAAAAGAATTCAAGGTAAAATAAATGACAGAGAGGGGTTGTGTTGTCCCATAAGTCAGGATGGCTGTTATTATTTAACTTCATCAGCTGAAAAAGTCTCTTGGGACAGCCCTCCTTCCCTTGTGAGGAGATAAAAAACCTGTTTTGGTTCCACCTTTTAAGGGAACAAAAGACAAAAACAGTTGATGAATTTTTTTGTCTACCTTAGCCTTTAATTAGTTGGAGAGATCATATGGCCATTCAAAAGAAAAGCGTGTTCCTGTTCTATCTTGCAAGCATTATTCTTATTGCAGTCAGCTATGCTGCCCATAACCCTGAAATTATCTCACCAGCAGAGGGAGTTACTTTTACATTTAGTGACTTTCTCCTCTTATTTGCAATGAAAACATTGCTTTTTGTTCTGCTCATTCTTACTTCATTTCTTGGTCTGCCATTCTTGCTTCTGCCTCTTATCATTTGGCAGATCGGTGCAGCTGGTGCTGAAAGCCCCCTGACTCCACTAAGCTACTATAGTATGTCATTTATACCGATAGCATTGAATCTTTTTGTAATGTTTATTGTATTTATGTTTACCATTTACCATGTCAGGATGCTTTTCCGGTTTTTAAAAGACCGGAGTGAAAAAGAAAACCTGAAAGGATTATACATATCCTTTTCAAAAAGGTATCTCCCTATTATATTTATCCTCATTTTTATATCTTCAATAGCAGAAGCGTTAGTCGCAAATATGCAGTATTTATAAGAAATGCCGATTTTAAAAGCAGTCAGAAAAAAAGACTGAGCATGATCGTGAAGGTATCCGATCATACGCAGTCTTTTTTCTTTTATTATTTATAGGGATTGGCGCTCAGAGGTATAAGCTAGTGCATCAGCAATACTGTAAAAGCAAAGCTGGACATCTCTTTTCCCTTCTTTTGCAGATTTAACAAGGCAGTAATGTTCATCCATTTTTTCAACAGTCAGTTGATCGTTGATTTTGTAGTTTTGCATACTTATCACCTCCATTAAGTAGTAGAAATTGAATAGAAAATAAAAGGTCTCCGAAAACAGAGGACCATATTTCATTAAGAGAAAATCTGACCATAAACTGCCTGGAATTACTCAATGGGTATAACTTCTTTACACAGGCTCTCTTCTTTATAATTCATATTAACATCATAATTAATTAAAAATCAATACTAATTTATAACTATTATTAAAAAATACAAATTTAAAATAAAAATTGTTAAGCTAAATAGTTCATGAACCACCAATGTAATGGGGTGTAGCCATGAACAACCTTCTTTTGGAGGACACTGAAAATGAGCAATTTCATTCAACAGAACTGTTTATAGAAAAAATATATTTTCATTCACGTTCTTTCATTCCCAATTAGAAAGAATATAAACACTTTTTCTTAGCCTCTTCTCAGTCTGTCATAAAAGACAAAACGTCTAACTTCTTAGGAAATTTCTGCACAATTTGTGAAGTGAATGTTCAAACTGCCTGGTGATAGCATGGATGGCAATACGGATAAAGGAGCTGAGGTTTTGACTTACGTGTCTACTACAAAAGAGAATAATGAAAAGGAAGAGCTGCTGGATAAGGACAGGGCCCATCTTTGGCATCATATGTCTCCTCATAATGATCATCCACATGTTTTTGTAGAAGGAAAATCCAGCTGGATTAAGGATATTGACGGAAATAATTATTTAGACGGCATGTCTGGCCTATGGTGCGTAAATATAGGGCACGGTCGTGAGGAAGTAGCCAGGGTAGCAGCGGCTCAAATGTCAAAATTAGCATTTGCTCCTTTATCGCAAAGCCATGTTCCCGCAATTGAATTATCTGCAATGCTTAATGAATGGCTGCAAGGAGATTATAAAATTTTCTTTTCTAATTCTGGTTCAGATGCAAATGAGGTAGCCTTCAAGATTGCAAGACAGTACTTTGCACAGACCGGAAAAGGAACAAAATATAAGTTTATTTCAAGGTACAGGGCGTATCATGGGAATTCGATGGGAGCAATGGGTGCTACTGGACAAGCTGAAAGGAAAGTGAAATATGAACCGGGCGGTGAAGGATTTAAGCATGCCCCTCCCCCTTATTGCTATCGTTGTCCTTTTGGACAGGAAAAAGGTCATTGTAAGATGGAGTGCGCTCAAGCGATAGATGAGATGATCGAGTGGGAGGGAGAGGAAACTGTAGCCGGAGTCATTCTGGAGCCTGTGATTACAGGCGGGGGCGTCATCGTGCCGCCGCCAGAATATTTGAAAGAGATTCGTGAGATTTGTGATCGGAGGAATGTCCTCTTAATTGTAGACGAGGTGATTTGCGGTTTTGGGCGCTCTGGAGAAAAATTTGGCCACCAGAACTTTGGGGTGGAACCAGACATTGTGTCAATGGCAAAGGGTATGACCAGTGCTTATGCTCCATTATCTGCGACAGCTGTTTCCTCACATATCTATGAACCTTTTAAAGAGAAGGGAAAAACGAATCATTTTCGTCATGTTAATACATTTGGAGGTAACCCTGTTTCATGTGCCATTGCGTTAAAAAATTTGGAAATACTGGAAAGAGAACAACTAATCAAACAGGCAAAAGACAAGGGGAAGTATGTAACAGAGCGCCTTGCTGGCCTAACAGAGCTTTCCTTAGTAGGAGATGTTCGTACATTTGGATTAATAGCTGGAATTGAATTAGTAGAAGATAAAAAAACAAAAGTGCCTGCTTCTCCAGAGAAGGTAGCCAATGTGCTGGCAATGTGCAAGAAACAAAACATACTAATAGGGAAAAATGGAGATACCGTACCTCACCATAATAATGTTATCACTGTTGCTCCTCCTTTTGTTACGACGAAAGAGGAACTAGATCTTATTGTAGAAACACTATATGTAAGCATAAAAAATGCAAACAAGTAGAAAAAAGGCTGCCTGGTTCAGCCTTTTTTTGCTGTCTTGCACAAAGGACTGAATATTTAAATATTATCCGTTATGTTATCTGACGCTTGAAGCTGCTGAAACTAGTGAGATATTTACACTTTGTACAGAATGCTTAGAACAATCTACACAAAATGTCACATGGAGGATGAAGTGTTTTTTTATAAAATGATCACCAAGATAGTAAGAAACAAATTTCTTCCTACAAGGAGTGATTCATTTGTCAGATCAAGTGAAAATAGGGATTATTCAAGCATCTAATGAGGTGCATGGGGATGAACCGGTTGAAGTTCACAAGGAAAAGGCTATTGAAAAGCATATAGAGCTTATAAAAGAGGCTGCCGCTGGTGGAGCTCAGATTATAGGGCTGCAAGAAATTTTTTATGGACCATACTTTTGCGCTGAACAAAGTACAAAATGGTATGGAGCAGCTGAACAAATACCCGAAGGCCCTACTACTAAACGTTTTCAAGTGCTTGCCAGGGATCTTCAAGTAGTTATCATCCTGCCAATTTATGAAAGGGAAGGTATTTCCACATATTACAATACAGCAGCCGTAATTGACGCGGATGGTACTTATTTAGGAAAGTATCGAAAAAATCATATACCTCACGTAGCGGCAGACACCAGAGGACATGGATTTTGGGAAAAGTACTACTTTAAGCCGGGAAATCTGGGCTACCCAGTCTTCGATACTGCCTACGCCAAGGTAGGAGTCTACATCTGCTATGATCGCCACTTTCCAGAAGGAGCAAGGCTTCTTGGATTGCACGGGGCTGAAGTAGTCTTCAATCCATCAGCCACAGTTGCGGGTTTATCAGAATATTTGTGGAAGCTTGAACAGCCCGCTCATGCTGTAGCTAATGGCTACTATCTTGCAGCAATTAATCGAGTGGGGACGGAAACTCCGTGGGAGATGGGAGAATTCTATGGCCAGTCTTATGTCGTAGATCCCCGTGGGAATTTCTTAGCCGTGGCAAGTCGGGATGAAGATGAAGTGGTCATAGCAGAAATGGATAAGAAGAAGATCCGTGAAGTAAGAGACACGTGGCAATTTTATCGTGACCGTCGTCCTGAAACCTATGAGAGAATGACTGCGTTAATCCCTTAAGAAAAGGAGTGGAGTATATGGAAGGTCCAAACAAGAAATCATGGATTTCATTGGAGGACATTAAGAAAAACTTTATGGAAGAACGACGGGGGATGCCGGACAAAGAAGCAATTGATGAGGCAAATCGCTGCCTCTACTGCTATGATGCTCCTTGTATCACTGCCTGTCCGACGGGTATTGACATTCCTAAGTTTATCAAACGAATTTCCACAGGTGACTTGAAGGGCTCTTCTAAAACAATAATGGAAGCGAACCCAGTAGGAGCCAGCTGTTCACGGGTTTGCCCAACAGAAGAACTGTGTGAGGGAGCGTGTGTGTTAAATCACGCCTCTGCCCCTATAATGATTGGTGACTTACAAAGATATGCCACAGACTGGGCAATGAAAAATGAGCAGGAGTTCTTTAAAAAGGGTGAGTCGCTGGGTAAGAATATTGCAGTGGTAGGTGGAGGGCCGGCAGGGTTGTCCGCGGCTCGTGAGCTGGCCCGTTTTGGATATGAAGTGACAATCTTTGAAGCTAAAGAGAAAGCAGGAGGATTAAATACTTATGGAATTGTATCCTTCAGACTCCCACAAAAAATTTCAGCCTGGGAGGTTGATCAGGTTGAAAAGCTTGGAGTAAAAATCAAAACAGGTGTGAAAGTTGGGAAAGATGTTTCAGCAGAAGAGCTTCAGAAGAATTATGATGCTGTCGTGCTGGCAGCTGGAATGAGTAAGGTTCCAGCTTTGGGCATTAAAGGAGAAACTAGTAAGGATGTTTATGACGCTATTGACTTTGTAGAAAAAACAAAAACTGAAGAGTTAACAAATGAGCTGTCTGGAAAACGTGTAGCTGTAATCGGGGCAGGGAACACCGCTGTAGACGCAGCAACCTGTGCTAAAAGACTTGGCGCAGAATTGGTGAAAATGGTATATAGAAGAACCGAAAAGGAAATGACAGCTTACCAGTTTGAATATGAATTTGCAAAACAGGATGGAATAGAATTCAGCTGGCTCACTTCTCCTCTTTCTATCTTAGAAGGTCCGGAAGGGGAAGTGAAGGGACTGGAATGTATAAAGATGGAACTAGGTAAACCTGATGAGGGAGGGAGAAGGCGTCCGGTGCCTATCCCAGGAACCGAATTTATAATGGAAGTTGATGTAGTCATTAAAGCCATCGGGCAAACACGGCATTTATCATTAATAGAACAGTTTGGCCTTTCTCATGATGAGGGTGTGGTGATTGTCGATCATGAAACTATGACAACATCGAAAGAAGGTGTCTTTGCTGCGGGAGATGTGGTATTTGGGAACGGCCAGGGTGAAGCCATGGTGGTGACGGCAGCAGAGCAAGGGAAGAAGGCAGCCTACAATGTTCATAAAAAGCTGATCAATCAGTCAGTAGAGCTTTTAGGATAGTAATGATTAATAAGAAAGAATAAGGAGGAATCACAATGGCAGATTTACAGACCAATCTAGCAGGCATAAAATCTCCTAACCCTTTCTGGCTTGCCTCAGCACCGCCGACAAATAGCGGGTATCAAGTCCAAAGAGCCTTTGAAGCAGGATGGGGGGGAGCTGTCTGGAAAACACTAGGCGATCCTATATTAAATGTTTCATCCCGTTTTGCAGCCACCTCTTTTAATGGACAAAGAGTTGCCGGTTTTAACAACATTGAGTTGATTACAGACCGTCCCTTGGAAGTTAATTTAAAAGAGATTGAAGAGACGAAGAAAAGGTTTCCTCATCATGCTGTAGTAGCTTCACTAATGGTTGAACCTAGGCAGGAAAAATGGCATGAAATTGTAAAAAAAGTCGAAGCTGCCGGCGTCGATGGTTTGGAATTGAATTTTGGTTGTCCTCACGGAATGGCTGAAAGAGGCATGGGGGCAGCGTCTGGCCAGGTGCCTGAACTTGTACAGCAGCAGACGGAGTGGGTAAAAGAAGTTGCAACGTCTCCTGTTATTGTCAAGCTTACTCCAAATATCACGGATATCACTTATACGGCTCAAGCAGCTGTGCAAGGCGGAGCAGATGCAGTCAGCATGATTAACACAATTAACAGTTTGGCTGGGGTTGATCTGGATTCATGGGACACTGTACCTAATGTTGCAGGAAAAGGAGCCCACGGAGGGTATTGCGGCCCGGCAGTAAAGCCTATTGCCTTAAATATGGTCGCAGAATGTGCACGACGTTTGGATATTGATGTTCCAATATCTGGAATGGGAGGAGTTTCAAGCTGGAGAGAAGCAGTTGAATTTATGCTTATGGGAGCTTCAAACGTTCAAGTCTGCACAGCTGCCATGCATCATGGCTTCAGAATTGTAGAAGACATGATCGATGGTCTAAGCAACTATTTAGATGATAAAGGAATAGAGTCCTTGCAGGGTATTATTGGAAAATCTGTTCCTAACTACTCAGACTGGGGTGATTTGGATTTAAACCACCGTGTTGTGGCCCGTATTAATAATGATACCTGTATTAACTGCAATAAATGTCATATCGCTTGTGAGGATACGTCCCATCAATGTATTGATATGTTGACAGACACCGAGGGCCAGCCCGTGCTAAAAGTCAGAGAAGAAGATTGTGTAGGGTGCAATCTTTGTTCCATTGTATGTCCCGTTGATGGAGCGATTGATATGGTGCAGGCACCCAGTAAAACTGGAGAAGGTTCAATGACCTGGAATGAACGCCAGACTGTGTTATCCAACATGGCTGAAATGCCTGTGAAATAAAAAGGAGGGATTAGATGTCAAAAAAATTGATAACAAATGGGACAATCGTGACAGCCAGTGAAGTGTATGAAGGTGATGTCTTGATCGAAGGAGGAAAAGTTTCAGCTATTGGAAAAAATCTTGCCAGGGAGGGAGCTGAAGTAATTGATGCCAAGAACCATTATTTGTTCCCTGGGGGCATAGATCCTCATACTCATCTTGAAATGCCTTTTGGAGGAACCGTAACAAAGGACGACTTTGAAACAGGAACGATAGCAGCTGCTTTTGGCGGAACCACCACTATTATTGATTTCTGTCTTACTGAAAAAGGAAAACCTCTAAAGGAGGCAATTGATGTCTGGCATAACAAGTCAAAAGACAAAGCAGTGGTTGACTACAGTTTTCATTTAATGATAGGGGAGATAAATGAAGAAGTTCTCAGCCAACTTCCGGAAGTAATTGAAGAAGAAGGCATCACCTCTTTTAAAGTGTTTATGGCGTATAAAGATGTGTTTCAGGCTGATGATGAAACTTTATACCAGACATTAATTGCAGCCAAAGAGTTGGGAGCTCTCGTGATGGTTCATGCCGAAAATGGTGATGTCATCCATTACTTAACGAAGAAGGCTCTTGAAGAAGGAAAGACTGATCCTATCTTTCACGCTCTGACTCGTCCTCCAGAAGCTGAAGGGGAAGCGACTGGAAGAGCTGCACAGCTTACACATATGGCTGATTCTCAGCTATATGTAGTCCATGTTTCCTGTAATGAAGCAGTAGAGAAAATTTCCGAAGCGAGAAGAAAGGGGGCCGAGGTTTATGGAGAGACATGCCCCCAATACCTGGTTCTTGATCAGTCATATATGGAAAAGCCTGATTTTGAGGGAGCGAAATATGTATGGTCTCCTCCACTGCGGGATAAATCAAACCAAGAATTATTGTGGCGTGCTTTAAAGAATGGGGAGTTACAAACTATTGGATCAGATCAATGTTCCTTTGATTTCAATGGGCAAAAGGATCTAGGGAGAGGGGACTTTACAAAAATCCCTAATGGCGGACCGATAATAGAAGACCGCTTTAGTCTCCTATATTCAGAAGGTGTTGCCAAAGGAAGGATTTCCCTGCAGAAGTTTGTTGAGGTTACGTCGACAAATACTGCAAGATTATTTGGGCTTGCACCGGAAAAAGGAACAATCGCAGTTGGAAGTGACGCTGATATTGTAATTTTTAATCCTGATGCTTCAAGAACTATCTCAGCAAAAACTCACCATATGGCTGTTGACTATAGTGCCTTTGAAGGAATGGAGGTAGAAGGAGAAATCGTTTCTGTATTATCGAGAGGTGATTTCATTGTTAAAAACAAAGAACTCACCGCTGTACCAGGAAGAGGAGAATTTCTTAAACGGCAAAAATTTAATACTTCAGAGAGATCAGAAGAGAGATTTACTGTCATGTAAAAAAGACTTATGTCTTTGATGAATTCTCCCTGCTAAAAACTCCCTGCTTGCAAAGATAAATATACACAGCTTCCAGCCCGGAATGAATGCCCCTTTCATATATCTGAATATTCAGTAATAGGAGGATGAACATGAAAAAAGATAGTTATTTAAAATCTCCGGATTTGCTGCCTGTAAAGCACTCTGGAAAGAAGATAAGCACATTTGGGTTTTCTGTGATGTGGGTAGGAATGGCTGTGGTACTTGCTGCCTTTGCCATAGGGGGTGAAGGGGTAATAAATTTACCGCTTGGCATGGTGCTTCTTGCTACGCTTATCGGGACGATTGCGATAGGCTTGTTTATTACAATCGTTGGTGATATTGGGATTGAACATGGACTCTCATTTCCTGTTTATATGAGAGCGCCATTCGGAACGGTTGGTACCCATCTCCCCTCTATTACCAGAGGTGTAACAGCATCTTTCTGGTTTGGGATTAACACGTTTTTTGGTTCAACTGCTATTAACGGAATATTAAACATTTTGACAGGGTTTGATAACTGGCTTCTTTGCTATGCGGTATTTGCCACGGTACAGCTTGTAAATACGGCTATTGGAATCAAAGCAGTAGAAAGATTTGCAGACTTAGCAGCTCCTGTTATTATTCTTATCTCCATATGGATGTTCTATGTGCTTGCAGGGTCAGCAACATCGCAAGGAATTAATATTTGGACATGGGTGGAAGCTCCTGTCTCGGGGACTTCTGCATTGATGGCATTTATCGTGGTTATTTTTGCTAACATGGGTTTTTGGGCGACTCTGGGAGCAGATATCCCCTCAATTTCCAGGTTCATTAAGGCTCCAAAGAATGAAAGAAGCTGGCTGAAAAGAAACAAAGGTACGCTTGTGGGCAGTGTGGTTGTGCTTCCAATCATTCAAACATTCATTGTCAGCATCGGTGCAGTAGCTTACATTTCATTAGGGGTGTTTGACCCCGTAGAAGCTTTGCAGCAGACAGCTACTGGGGCAGCGCTGGCGGTATTACTTCTTATGATAGTCTTTTCTCAGTGGTCAACAAACACATCAGCAAATGTAATTCCTGCTGCAACAATTTTTTCAAACGTAGGCGGCCCTAAAGTTCCGTTTTATGTTGGTGTATTTATGGCTGGGGTGGTAGGGACTGTTGTACAGCCCTGGAACCTATTTAATATTCTTGTCCCATTTCTTTTAATTATTGGAGGCATTCTCTCGGCGATAGTAGGGATTTTAATCGTAGACTACTATGTTATTCGGAAACGTCGGGTAAATGTCCCTGATTTATATAAAAGTGAGGGCCAATACGCCTATTACAAAGGAATTAATGCAGCTGGGTTTATTGCATGGACTATCGGCGGAATCAGTGCCTATCTATTCATGGATTTCTCCTTTATTGTCGGTTTGGCAGCTGGAGGCACAAGCTATTATATTCTGGCAAAATACTGGTGGTTTAAGAAGTATAATCAAGCTGAACTAGAAGATGAAAATGATGAGAAGTACCTTGGTATCACTGTGGGAAGAGACTGGGTGATTGAAGAAGAAGCGGTGGGAGCAGAAGATCATGAAGGGGCCGACGAAGAAGTTGCCGGCACGGGGACGATATAAAAGTTCAGCTTTATAGATTAATGTCTAGGCAGTAAATTCTTAAAATCAAAGAGACAGACAGGAGGGATAGGATGAGAGAACATGAGGAATACATGGAAGAAAAAAATGAAATCGATAGACTGCTCGAAGAAGGGTATACAATTTCAGGGGTGATAGAAAACCTCGAAGGAGCTTTTGTGAACTTTACAAAAGATACAGATATGGTACAGCTTCACATTCAAAATTCAGATGCCAGGAAGTACTTTTCCTTTGTACTGATGAAACAAAAAGAACAATTTAATAGGTAAAGAGGCTGGGACAAATCAGCCTTACTAAATATAAAAAGGTACCGATTATCTTCCTATGATGATAATCGGTACCTTTTTATATTAATCATAGACGAGTCGTGATATGCCGGTCGGTATATGTGTCCACGTTCATCACCATCACTGGCCCTCATTATTTAGTGTTTCTCTTTTGTTACTTATTATTGAGGTTGAATGAACCGAAACGGTATTCATACGCGTAAAGAGCCATCTCTAATGAGAGACGTTTTGGATTCTCTAATATATCATGACCTAGGAGTTCTTCAATTTTCTCCAACCGGTTATATAGGGTTTGACGAACAATAAAAAGAGATGAGGCTGTTTCTTGTTTTGCACCAAGGCAGGATAGATAGGTTTGGAGTGTCTGTAGAAGAACTCTTGATTTATCGGAACTTTCAAAAAGAAGAGGCCCTAAATATTCATTTATAAAGTCATCCAGTTCTCCCCTTTCATCCATTTGAAGAATGCTGCGATAAATATGAAGGTTTTCATAAAAAGGGATGTTCATAGGGCCGATCTTTTGTTGAATTCGAAGTGTTTCTTTTGCGGTGCAAAAGCTTTTTTGTATGTCCCTACTCGATGTAACAAACTTACCAAAGGCAAGCTGCTCATACATTTTTGCTTGGCCTTCTTGCTCTGTTTTTTGAAGCTTTTTGTAGCATTCATAGACTCGCTGAGGAAAAGAAACTGTTGGATTTCCAGCCGTATTAATGAGGACATACACGATGAAATTTTGAAGAATAGCAGGAATAAATAATATCTTCTTTGCTTCAAAATATGCTCTGGCTACCATTGATTTTTGGATGAAATAAGATTCAAAGCTTTGCTGGTTCACTTGGATGGAAGTCTTATCAATCACACATATGGAGCCTTCCGTGAAAGAAACACCAGGATGCAATTCCATTAGTTTCGTGGTCAGCTCTTCCTCGTCATGGGCACCCTGAAGCCAATCATGAACCCATGCCTCTTCCTCATATCTTTTTCTCTCTTCTATATAAACAGTGCGCATGACTTCTTGAGCTGCTGCCGTGGCACAGCGATCAGCTGCCAGTTCATTAAATTCTGTTATTTTCTTACCAGGTGAGTAAAAAATCAGATCAGCAAAATGGTGTCCTAAAATAGTAACGGGTTTACACAAACTAGAACATGCTGGAAGAGATGACTGCTTATTTATCCATTCATTTATAAAATTTTGTTGTTGTTTAGTTGAAAGTGGAGGAAAAAAATAACTGTCTCCCTGGATAGGCACAAAGAAAACATGAAGTGATGTTAAACGATGAAACTCCTTTAATAGGGCGAAAAGTCCTTTTCCATTTAAAAGACATTCATTAAGTGCAGTAGAAACATTTTCAATTTCTTTAAGCATGTAATGATAATGATTAATGAAAAAGCTGTGAAGATCCTGTGTAATATCTATATACCTTACTTCCTCATGAAAAAGAATTAAAGGAAAATCATGCTCCTTTGCTAGATTAATCATACTCTCGGGCAGTGAAGAAGTATATGTTCCAAGCTCGATACATAACCCTGAGGCATTGCTTTCAATTAGCTGCTGCAAAAACGTATAAGAAAGCGTCTCGTCATCATGCCATCCTATACCGGTGGTAAGTATAAGTTCGTTTCCGTTAAGAAGTTCTTTTACTTGCGTAACCTCTATGATATGAACCCAGGAAACAGGACGAGTAAGGGATTTGTCGTTTCCTATAAGAGACACATGTTGAAAAAGGGGACGGGTTAAAATATCACGAATTGTAATTTGGGTTACGGGCCGAAGTAATTCTGTATTAGTACTCATAAATTCCTCCTTTAAACGATTATGTTCACCAGGCAGAAATTGTACAGGTTGTCTACTAAGTTACATTAATTGGATAATCCTTTTGTTTTAGTGTATAGAACAATTATTTGAATAACAGGCGGGTTGTAATGTATTCTTACAAAAAATTTCAAGTTTTAGTAAGCGACAAGTTGTCTATATTTAGGGATGAAATTATAAAAGGCTACTGAAGAGAAAAAACAGAAAAAAGTCGAAATCAAATGATTTAAAAGTAATCTTGGATCGGGTAAAATGAATGGGAAATTAATAGATGGAGTGTGAATCTTTGAAAAAACTTTTACTATTTTTCTTGTTTCTAAGTGTTCCTTCCGCTGTGTATTTATATTATGAAGCCGCCGCAGGAGATGAGGAAGCAATCGTCCGAGTGGAGGGCCATGAGCTGTCTGTGCATCAAAGCCCTCTTATTACTGAGGAAACAGTATTTCTTCCTGTTAAAGATATAGTAGAGGAAGCAGGTTATGAAGTTGATTGGCTTCCCGTTAATGAAGAGATAGTCATATACAATGGTGAAAGAGAAATTTCCTTTCGTGTGGGTGCAAATACGGCAAGAGTGAATGAAGAAAACGCAGATCTTCCATCTACTTATGTCAGTGAAGAAGGAAGCGTTATGGCAGAAATAGCTTTTTTTGAAGAAATACTCAAACTGGAAACCGTGTGGGATAGCAGCAGCCTTACTGCTGATCTCTATCTACCAAGAGAGATGAAAGTAAACGGGGTAATAGAATCAGCAGAACAATATTTGGACACTCCTTATGAATTTGGGGCTTCTCCTCATACAGTCGATTATTTTGATTGTTCCTCTTTTACTCAGAGAGTGTATAAAGAGAATGGTATATCCCTCCCTCGCGTTTCTAGAAACCAAATTACAGCGGGAGACCAAGTTAACAAAAGTGAAATAAAAAAAGGAGACTTGGTTTTTTTTGATACAGAAGAAGATGATACTATTAATCATGTAGCAATATATATCGATTCAGAAACCTTACTCCATGCTACCGATACGAACGGGGTTGATTATACTCCTTACACCGACTACTGGAAGGATAGTTACGCAGGAGCAGCAAGAGTCATAAATTAGAGAATTGTCCTGAAAAAAGGAACCCGGATATTAGTGCAGCCCCCCCGTATTTGTTGGGGGTTTTTTTGTGGTGAAGAAGAGCGCCAGTCCCAACAGTTTAAGAGTCAGCTTCCTTTGGTTTGAGTGAAACTTTTTGAGAAAAAGGTTGAAAAACAGGAGAAAATAGTGTTTCTTGAAAAATCACAAAAATAAGTGCAAACTATTAAGAAATGTGAATTCTGAAATACAGTAAGAAACTGAGTACATAAAGAGGTCCAAGGGAGGCAGCGAGATATGAATTTTGATGAGGTTTTTGAAAGAAAACAAACAAATTCAATGAAATGGGACTTATTAAAGGAACGATATCAATCAGAAGATTTATGGCCAATGTGGGTGGCTGACATGGACTTTCAAGCTCCACAACCAGTATTAGATGCGATGAGACAGGTGGTGGACCACGGAATTTTTGGTTACCATGCACGGCCTGATTCCTTGCGTGAAGTAACAGCTGGGTGGCTGAAGAAAAGGTTCAAGTGGGAAGTTCAAAAAGAGGATTTTGTTTTTACGCCAGGAGTAGTCCCGGCGATCAGTCATCTGATTAAGACATTTACCGCTAAAGGAGATCAAGTAATCATCCAAACACCTGTTTATTATCCTTTTTATTCATTAATCAAAAATAGTGAGAGGACTCTTGTAAAAAACCCTCTTAAAGAAACTGATGATGGATTTGTCATGGATCTTGATGACCTGGAAGAAAAAATGAAGGCAGGGGCAAGGATGCTCCTTTTATGCAGTCCACACAATCCAATTGGACGTGTATGGAAAAAAGAAGAGCTAAGAAAAGTTGGGGAATTAGCCGAAAAATACAACGTGCTTGTTGTATCAGATGAAATTCATGCTGATTTAATATTAAAAGGAGAACATGTGCCTTTTGCTAAGGTTAATAACGATTTAGATGTTTCAGTCATTACTTGTATGGCCCCGAGTAAAACGTTTAATTTGGCTGCCCTGCAGCTGTCCTACGTAATATTTCAGGATAGTGAAGATAGAACGTCATATGAAAAACATTTAAGTAATGAATTTGTCGGCATTGATAACCCGTTTGCTACTGTTGCTGCTGAAGCCGCCTACCTTCATGGAGAACCATGGCTTGAAGCACTTCTTGAATACATTAAGGGCAATGTGGAATTAGTTAAGCAAGATATTGAAACAAATATGCCGAAGATAAAAGTAGTTGAGCCGGAAGGTACTTATTTAATCTGGCTGGACTTTAGAGAGTTTGGTATGTCCGGATTGGAGCTCCAGGAGTGGCTTAGAAAAGAAGGGAACCTTGCTTTGAGTGACGGGCACATTTTTGGCCCGGAAGGCAGTGGTTTTGCCCGCATGAATCTAGCATGTCCAAGGTCTCATGTCGAGGAGGGTCTTCGTCGACTTAATCAAGCCTATAACTCATATAAGGTAAAATAAACAGGAATTTAGCAGGAATATTATTTTTCTCCCCGAAATAGAAGGCGTATAGGCTTGGGACAGAGAGAACCTGGAGAAAGTTTGTTGTAAAGGGGCTTACAGGATGGAGAAGGAAGTACTGCAGGATTTTTTAATACAACAATGCAAAATAGAATTAAAACGGGACTTAACAACAGGTGAAAAAGAGTTTTTGCAGTGGGTGGTCACTAGAAAAGATGCAGGGGACAAAAAGCAGGCATCATTAAGGCTTTGTTAAACAAATAGTAAGAAAAGGCGGGCTGCAGAGAGAGCCTGCCTTTTTTTAATTATGGTACAATTAAAGAAAAGATACGGTCGTTTAGGAGTGATGGAATGAAGACGTTTCGGCTTGTAGCTATGCAATTGGTACTTTCTGAAGAGGACAAAATTATTCAAGAAGCTCTTCCATTGCAGGATGGATTAATCATAAATCGTGAAGAGAAAAACAGCCTTTGGTTAATTGAAGCAGTGATCCCCAAAGAGAAACAAGAATTATTTGAGAAATGGAAAGAAACTCAGGAAAAGTTTGTAGTAGAAGTAACGATAACTGACGAGAGAAACGACCCCGCCACAATGACTGCTCAGGTAAGGGATGTTATTACCTTATCCAATTCTATAAGTGTTTTATTTGATGGGAAAATGGCAGTACAAAAAGATGATGTCTTTAATGTCATTCTTGAAGGCCTCATTGAAGACGGTTTTTCGGGAGAAAAGCTTTTAGAGGAGTTCAAGAACAGAAAAGAAGACCAAGGCTCATGGTCTCACAGAGTTGCGGAAAACTTATACAAAGAAGTAAAAGGAGAAAGAAGCGAGGATTCCCGCTCCTAATATCACATCCCCTTTACTCCATCATGTCGAGAAAATGAGGAGTGACAAATCCTTCAATAAGTGCTGCAATAATAATAAGTGGAACGACCACTCCAAAGTAAGTTTTAAAAGCCTGTCCGATCCTGAGTGTCAACTCAATGGAATCCCTGTTCGGGGAAAAGATTTTCTTGGCAATACTCAGGCTAATATATATTCCTGCTGCACTGCATAAAAACAAGCCGATCATTTCAATTATTCCATGAGGAAGGATCCCCAAAGCGAATACAGATAGAGGGTTTTCCCCAGCTGCTTGTGTAAAGGCTAACACAACGCTAACGGATAAGCCGGTAATGACAGGGCTGAGAGCTGGCAGGAAAAGGACGGGAATAAATCCAAGGATTAAAACGAAGAAAGAAACTTGAAGATTATTTAAAACGATGACCCAAAACAAAGTTGAATGTTCTGCGTCTGGACCCGCTCCCATATTTTCAAATTGCGCTCCCAATTGTTCCATGGCTGCATGAACGATTGGAGGATTACTTATCAGAAAGATATAGCCTCCGGCAGCGATGGCCAACGTTAGAATAAAGACGATGAGAAAAGGGAGTTTATAAATATCTTTAGCTTTCTCCCATTCTTTTTGATAAAACTCTTTCATCGTGAATAACTCCTTTAACAACTCCTTTGCTGAGCACACATACAGGATTAATGAACTGTTCAGCAGGGAAAGAGTAATACTGAAAATCTTGTTCCCTCGTCCTATAAAAAGCAAACATAACCAGTGAAAAAAGCTTGTTGTATTACGTTACTGTTTAAGTGAATAATCAGGAATGGTATGATGATAAACAAAGTAACGGAATTTTATTTTGGTGCAAGAGATGAGGCAGGTACAATGAATTTTTTTACTTTCCATGATTATTACAACAATCAAGTTAAACTAGCCTTTTCTTCCAATCCCTTTTCAGAGCAGCCAGGCCATGTTTGGGTGATTTGTGTGTTTAAGGATCAATGGCTTCTTACTCATCATCCTAGAAGAGGTCTTGAGTTTCCTGGTGGAAAGGTTGAAGCTGGAGAAACGCCTCAAGAAGCTGCCAAACGTGAAGTGTGGGAGGAAACAGGAGGAGAAGTGAACACCATAGAATACATTGGTCAATATGAGGTAAAAGGAAAAGCTGATACCGTGGTCAAAAATATTTATTTTGCCACCATTGAAGACTTAATTGAAAAAGCTGATTACATGGAAACAAAAGGACCAGTTATACTAGAAAACCTTCCCAGAGACCGGAAGAGCCTTTCAAATTATAGCTTTATTATGAAAGATGAAGTACTTACGCATTCTTTGCAATTTTTGTCTGATAATGGATTGCTTCCTGCCTCACAACAAAGAGACCTTCCTAGCTAATGAACTCCAGCCCCATTGTTAGACACCTCATCTAACAATGGGGGTTTTTTATGGCTGAATGTAAAATAGAAGGGAAGTTACAAGCTGTTGCTCGTACTTGAATAGAAACGATAATGAGAAAGTATCGTTTCTATCGGCTCCATCCGTTAAGAGGGCAGTCATCGTTTTGGTCTTCTCCCGAAAACGGTTGACAGGATGCCATTTACCTCTTTCTCTTAAAAAAAGCCTTTTTCAATTGCTGCATAAAGGGGAGTATAGAAAGTAGGACAAATTCCCTCGGCTATTGTAACGGTTTCGGGCGACGAAGAATGGATGCATGACGTTGCAGAAATAAGCCGGTGGAAACAGAACAAGAGCGACTCGGTTCTGCAATCCCTTCGCAGCTACTCTCCATGAGTGTTTTGAGGATGGTGTAAACGTAAAGAGAGTGGATGGTCATACCTATAATAAAACAAAGGAGAGGATGATCTTTGACTACCTTTCAACAAGTACCCTCCACGTCTAGTACTGTGAAGCTGTATGAAGTGACTTATCAAAGTGGTCCTTATCAAGTAAAAGGGTGTCTGGCAAAACCTGTTAACCATACTGCTACATTGCCAGGTTTGTTATATCTGCGCGGAGGATATAAATCATTCGGCATGGTTAGCAAGGAGTGGGTAACCACACTTGCAAAAGAGGGATATGTAGTGTTTGCCCCATACTACCGGGGAAATGAAGGAGGGGAAGGCTCAGAAGATTTCATTGGGGAGGACCGGGAGGATGCTGCAGCTGCATTTGACGTATTAGCCGGCCTTGAGGGGGTTGATGAGAGAAGAATTCACATAATGGGTTTTTCAAGAGGGGGAGCAATGGCTTTGTTCACAGCCATTGCCAGGCCTCAGTCTTCTTCTGTGGTAGTATGGAGCGGTGTAACCGATATGCGGCTGACGTATGAGGAAAGGGAGGACTTACAAAAGACATTTCGAAAGGTTACAGGCGGCACTCCCGCTCAAGAGCCGGAAGAATATGAAAGGCGGACCCCTATAAAGTATATTGAAAAATTATCCGTCCCATTGTTAATTATTCACAGCAGAAAAGATGAGAATGTTTCAATCAATCATGCATACTTACTCCAGCGTGAAATGGAAAAGTATGAAAACCCATGCGAAGCAAAAATATATAATGATTTTTCGCACCATCTAAATGACCTTGATCGCAAGAAGGTACTTCAAGAGGCTTGTGACTGGATGAAAAAATGGGAGGAAAACAAAAGAAAAGACGCCCTCTAAGGCGTCTTTTTCATCATTTAGATTGTAGGTCCAGCATTTTTAATTTCTTCTAACGTGTTTTCAAACTTTGAGAAGTTCTGTTTGAATTTAGAAGCAAGCTCTTTTGCTTTTTTCTCGTAAGCTTCAGGATCTTCCCACGTTTGCTTTGGCTGCAGGACTTCATCTGGCACTCCCGGACACTGAACAGGAATGTTTAAGCCAAAGATTGGATCTACGGCTGTCTCGACAGAATCAAGCTCCCCTTGAAGTGCAGATTGAATCATAGCCCGAGTATAAGGGAGGTTCATTCTCTTTCCGACTCCGTATGGGCCGCCGGACCAACCGGTGTTGACTAAGAAAACCTGGACGTTATGCTGAGTGATCTTTTCTCCTAGCATTTCAGCGTAATGAGAAGCTTCTAATGGGAGGAAAGGAGAACCAAAGCATGTTGAGAACGTTGCTTCAGGTTCCGTTACCCCTCTTTCAGTACCAGCCAGCTTACTCGTATAACCGCTTAAGAAATGGTACATTGCCTGTTCTTTTGTTAACTTGCTGATAGGAGGCAGGACGCCAAACGCATCAGCAGTTAAGAAGATAATTGTTGTTGGATGCCCGGCCATACTTGGCACAAGAGCATTATCAATATTATCAAGAGGGTAGGCTGCACGCGTGTTTTCCGTCAAAGCCGTGTCTTCATAGTCAGGCTTTCCTGTTTTCGCATCAACCATTACATTTTCAAGAACAGAACCAAAACGGATCGCATCCCAGATTTGTGGTTCCTTGTCGTAAGAAAGATTCACACATTTTGCGTAGCAGCCGCCTTCGATATTAAAGACACCGTTATTTGACCAGCCATGTTCATCATCACCGATTAAAAAACGATGAGGGTCAGCTGAAAGAGTCGTTTTCCCTGTACCTGAAAGCCCGAAGAATAATGCTACATCACCTTCTTCTCCCACATTTGCAGAGCAGTGCATCGGTAGAACATCCTTTTCCGGGAGAAGGTAGTTCATTACTGAAAAGATTGACTTCTTCATTTCCCCTGCGTATTCCGTTCCGCCGATCAATACAATTCTCTCTTCAAAAGAAACGATGATAAACGTTTCCGATTTTGTGCCATCAACTTCAGGATCGGCCTTAAATTCAGGAGCAGAGATAATCGTAAATTCCGCTTCATGGCGGTCAAGTTCGTCTTCCGTTGGACGAATGAAAAGCTGCTTTGCAAACAGGTTATGCCAGGCGTATTCATTTATGACCTGAAGAGGAAGACGATAAGCAGGGTCAACACCAGCATATCCACGTGTAACATATACTTCGTCTTTTTCTTGAAGGTGAGCAAGTACTTTTTTATACAGATTAGAAAAAATTTCTTTATCAATAGGCTGGTTGACAGGACCCCAGTCCACCTTTTCACGTGCAGGAGACTCATCAACAATATATTTATCTTTAGGAGAGCGGCCAGTATATTTTCCGGTATCTACACTAAGGGCTCCAGAAGCTGTCAGTTTCCCTTCGTTCCTCATTAAAGATTTCTCTACTAATTTAGAAACAGGCAAATCATAAAGGACATTTCCCCCGTGTAACACATTTTTTAATTCGGTAGTGAAGCAGACGGTATTATTCATGGCAGCAAAATCCTTTCTATCCAAAAAGTTAAAATTAAAGTAACCTTTATCCTCTATGTTGAAATTAGTATAACACATTTAAAGATATAGTCTATACTATTTTTAAAAATTTAAGTGTGTTTATGATTTTTTTGGAAAAAAGCCCAGTAAAAGCGGTCTTCAGGGGATGGTTTAATATTAGAGTATGGACTACTGTGTTTTATGTACCTTATGTTAGTCCTTTTACCTTTTGTGGAATATGTCACTACAACGATATTTTTACTTCCTATAATTAATTGTGCTTTTTGGAAAGTGATTTCTGTGATTTTTAGATGCTGTGGAGGTAGAAACATACTATAAAAGTAGAGGAAGGTGGACGCTATGGCAGCCAGCTGGTCAAATAAATCTTACATCGTCTTTTATGACAGTTTATGTCCTTTGTGTAAAAAAACAAAGAGATACTTTGAACGTATGGATTGGTTCAATCGAATGCACTGGGTTTCTATTCATGAACCTGGATTGAAAGAGAAATTTCCATTTTTACAGCAGCAAAAAATTCAAGAAGAGATTCACTTTATTGTTAACGGTACTTACCTGTATACAGGTTTTGAAGCGGTACGAAGAATGATGCTCTTAATGCCTGCTACTTCTCTTATTGGGGCACTCCTGCATTCTCCCGGAATGTTAAAAGCCGGCCGGAGATCCTACAAATGGATTGCAAAAAATCGTTATTCTATGCTGAATGAAACATGCGAAGGCGGTGCTTGCTCGATTCAGCAAAGATCGAATTAAGTTATGCTATTTTAAAAAAAGGTAACGTATTTCTTTAGAACAGCTTATAGATGTTTCTAAGTTGACATAGCAATGTGACTACGTTATGATATGTCGCGAACGGATACTCTTATCCCGAGTTGGTGGAGGGACAGGCCCTGTGAAACCCAGCAACCACCCCAGCGAAATGGGGGAAAGGTGCTAACCTGGCAAGACAGTTTGTCTTGGAAGATAAGAGGCGAAAAAGGTGAAACGATCAAAACCCTTTTCCTCGCCAAGGAAAAGGGTTTTATGCTATACGATCAGTCTTATAAGATCGTATGAAAATAAGGAGTGCTGACCATAGCCGCCTTGTTTAGATTTTTCTTTCTCCTTTTACACTTGCCGCATCTGGGAATGAGTGCCGTATTATTCGTAATCGGAAAAGGAGGATATAATTAGATGGAAGCAAAAGGAAAAAGACTTTTCACTTCAGAATCTGTAACAGAAGGACATCCAGATAAAATTTGTGACCAGATCTCAGACGCTATTCTGGATGAAATCTTAAAAGAAGATCCAAATGCAAGGGTAGCATGCGAAACAACAGTTAACACTGGCTTAGTACTGGTGGCAGGTGAAATTACGACATCTACATATGTCGATATCCCTAAAATTGCAAGAGAAACGTTAAAAAACATTGGGTATACAAGGGCAAAGTATGGTTTTGACTATGAAACGTGTGCCGTTTTAACGTCCATTGATGAGCAGTCAGCTGATATAGCCCAGGGTGTGGACAAAGCACTTGAAGCAAGAGAAGGAAATATGACAGAGGAAGAAATTGAGGCAATTGGGGCAGGAGACCAAGGATTAATGTTTGGTTATGCAGATAACGAAACAAAAGAGCTTATGCCTTTGCCAATTTCACTTTCTCATAAGCTTGCCCGCCGTCTCACGGAGGTACGTAAAAAAGAAATTCTTCCATATTTACGTCCTGACGGAAAGACTCAGGTAACGGTTGAATATGGTGAAGATGGAAAGCCAGTCAGAGTGGATACCATTGTTATTTCTTCCCAGCATCACGCGGATGTGACACTTGAGCAGATTGACCTCGATTTGAAGGAGCATGTGATTGAGCCAGTAGTGCCTGCAGAACTATTAGATGCAGAAACGAAATACTTTATTAACCCTACAGGCCGTTTTGTTATTGGCGGACCCCAAGGTGATGCTGGCTTGACCGGCCGTAAGATTATTGTTGATACTTATGGAGGGTATGCCCGCCACGGAGGCGGTGCGTTTTCCGGTAAGGATCCTACAAAGGTCGACCGCTCTGCTTCTTACGCTGCCCGCTATGTTGCAAAGAACATCGTTGCAGCAGAATTGGCAGACAAATGTGAAGTGCAGCTTGCTTACGCGATCGGAGTAGCACAGCCAGTATCCATTTCAATCGAAACGTTTGGCACAGGAAAGGTTTCAGAAGAAACACTTGTAAAAGTGGTGCGGGAAAACTTTGACCTGAGACCGGCAGGAATTATTAAAATGATGGACCTTCGTCGTCCTATTTATAAGCAGACTGCTGCCTACGGCCACTTTGGACGGACTGATATCGAGCTTCCATGGGAAAACACCGATAAAGCAGAAGCGTTGTCTTCCATGGCCCAGCAATATGAGTAAGTAAATAAACAGGCTGTTGAGAAGTCTTTCTCAGCAGCCTGTTTTTCTATGAGTCAGCTTATTCAATAATTCAATTCCCCAAGCCCGTGCCTGCCAGGGTTTTGTCGGACTCTTTATTCTGCAGGTGTCTGGAACATATGTGAAAGCTCAAAAAAACCATGATCATATATCATGGTTAAAGGTGAAGTACTATTGATCATAAGATTTTAATTTTTCTCTGAGAAAAGCTTGTTCTTTTTCAACGATTCTCCTGAAATGATCCTGGTTCGTAGCTTTAAAAATTGCAAATGCGTTGTTGCAGCAGGAAAGAGCCTCGTCGTAATCATTGAGTAATACCAGGTTTTTTCCTTTTTGATAATAAAGTTCTCCAAGTATATAAAGACTTCGTGCGTGCAAGGATAAGGTAATACCTTCTTCACAACAAGAAATAGATTCTTCGTAATCTTTTACTTTTGTAAGCGATTTAGATAATGTGTACAAAAGTCTGATTGGAATCGATGGATCTTTAATTCTTTGAAACGCCTGTAGTTGCTTTAAGGTTTTTTCACAGATTGCAATAGCTTCTTCGCACTTATCCTCAAGGTTGAGAATAACAGCTATACTATTATATATTTCCCCTTTTCGTTCTGTAAAATCAGACATTTCATCTACCTGTAACGATTGCTGAAGCAATGACAGGGCATTAGCTGGATCCTTATCTACATGGTAAGCACAGATTCCTTTGTGCCACAAAAAGAACTGAAGATTAGACCCAGACTGAAAAAGCGGATTGTTTCTTTCTTGTTCCATTACATTCCTGACTTCCTTATAATCCTGAGAGGTAATAAGTTCTCTGATCTGATAAAACACCTCTTCGGCATAATAGGGACGGTCAGACCGCAGATCATCAAAAAAGTAATAAATATCGGTGCCCAGGCGTTCAGCAATTTCAAAAAGAGTATTTGAATAAGGGATTATTGTTCCATTTTCTATTTTGCTGATTTGAGCTTGAGTACATATTCCTTTGGCTAGGTCTGCTTGTGTCATTTTTTGATATTTTCGTAGTTCGTAGATCTTTTTACCTACTCTTGAGAAATCCATAGGATCCTCACTCCCCCGCTATGCTTAAAATTATTTTACTCTATGTTTTCAAGAGAAGGAAGAAGAAAATTGTGGTTTTTTTTAACAGGACGCTGAATAAAAGGGATTTTTCAAAATTATTCAGTGATTATAATAGGAAGTAGAAGAGGGAGGGGAAGAAATTGATCATTTTACCATTTGTTTTTATTGGGGGAACGTTTGGGAGTCTTATGTTACTTAATAAACAAATTAATAAAAAAGAAGCTGAGGAAAACAGAGCTGACTTACGTGATCTGCCTTATCATCATTAATAGAAAACAAAAAGAAGAGAAAGGCTTCCCTTTCTCTTCTTTACATATTGGTTTTGGTCCATCTTGTTTTGATGCATTAATGATTCACTATATTCGCATTTAAAAAGATGCAGTGACATCTTCTCTGCTAAGCTCCATCTTACTTTCCTGCATTTCTCTGTAATACTGTCCTTTGTCCCGATATGATTGCCTGACTCTTTCCATTTCTTTTAAATCTTCTTCATTCAGCTCTCTGACAACTTTTGCCGGTCTGCCTAAAGCAAGAGTATTAGGGGGAATTTTCTTCCCAGGCGGAATTAGGCTTCCTGCCCCTATGAAGGCCCCTTCACCAACCTCTGCCTTATCAAGTATTTGCGCTCCCATCCCTACGAGGGCACCTTTTCGTATAATGCAGCTATGTAGAAGAGCCATATGACCCACGGTCACATCATCCTCTAGGAGCAGTGTATTTTCCGGACTCTGATGGAGAACCGAATTGTCTTGTATATTTACTCGGCTGCCAATAATAGTGGGGGCTACATCCCCTCGGATGGCAGTATTAAACCATACACTTGATTCTTCCCCAATTGTTACATCACCTGTAATTGTCACGTATTCAGAAATATAAGCACTCTTAGCTATCCTGGGAGATTTCCCTTTAAATGGATAAAACATAACATCCCTTCCTTTTTGTAAGATAGTACTGTAAGTGTAGCAAATAACATGTAAAATAAATAGAATAGAGACAGCTGTTATCTAGTAACGGGGAAGTCGACTTTCTAGAAAGGCAGGACGATCCAAATGAAGAAATGGAACAGCGAACATGCTATCGGAGTAGTAATCATAATTCACGGGGCTGGCGAGCATCATGGACGCTATCGCTGGGTCATAGATAAATTTAATAAGGAACGTTTACATGTGGTAGCAGGTGACTTGCCAGGGCAAGGACAGACTCGTGGAAAGCGGGGCCATATAGATAGTTTTGATCAATATATAGATACAATTTATAACTGGTATAAGGAGGCTGCTGAATATGACCTCCCGGTTTTTCTATATGGTCACAGCATGGGAGGATTGATTGCGATTCGCTCAATGATGGAGAAGCATATGCCTATGAAGGGAGTCATTTTGTCTTCCCCTTGTCTTGGCTTATACGAATATCCAGGAAAAATGAAGGAATGGGCAACGAAGCTTCTTCATAGAGTTACCCCTACATGGGGCGGTGAATCAGGGATTCGCACAGAATATGTAACGAGAAGCCCGGAAATCAGAGAAGCCTACAGGAATGATGAACTCCGGGTCACAAAGGTGAGTTACCGCTGGTATCAGGAATTAATCAAAGCAATGAGAATCAGCTTGATGGAAGCTGAGCGCTTCCCGGATGTTCCTCTTCTCACTATGGTTTCCGGTGATGATTATGTAGTTGATAAATATGCCGCTCATCGCTGGTTTAACCAGCTAACAACAAGTGACCGCTCTTTAAAGGAATGGAAAGGGCTATACCATGAACTATTGAACGAACCAGAAAGGGATTTGGTCTTCCGCTATGTTATGCGATTTATCCATACAAGATTGGAAGAGTAATCAGTAGTTTTGTGAATCAAAGCATGGTATCTTGATTAAATGAACAAATAAGTTTTAGGAGGACCAACGTTGAAAGTTCCAACTCAACCATGGACGATACTATATAAATTAAACAAAGAAACGATACCAGCCGCTCATTACTTCTTAAAAGAATGGAAGAAAAAAGCCAGCGAAATTCCTAACCAGGAACTGAGAGAGCAAGCATTGGACAGTCTTACAAAAAAATATTTTCATTGTGAGGGTGGCTCGGCCTTTGGATTGCTAGCCGGTCAGAGACAAAATCAAGTCATTCAGTTTATGGTAGCCTACCAGACAATCTGTGATTATTTAGACAACTTATGTGATCAAAGTGAATCACTGGACCCGAATGATTTCAGGACTCTCCATAATGCCTTGGACGATGCCTTGACACCTGGTGCAGAGCTTAAAAACTATTACTATTACAGAGAAGAGCAGGAAGACGGCGGTTACCTTCATTCCCTTATTGAAACATGTCAAAATACATTAAGAACCTTTCCTGGTTTTCCAATGGCACAAGAGGATATGAGAGAGCTGTCTTCTTACTATCAGGATCTCCAGGTTTATAAGCATGTAAAAAAGGAAGAAAGAGAGCCTCTTTTAAAAGAGTGGTATAAGAAACATGAAGACGTAATGCCGGATTTAACATGGTATGAGTTTTCTTCTGCCACCGCCTCCACGCTTGGTGTATATACTCTTGCCGGATATGCGGCCCGCGGGGAAGGAACGCCCTGGCTTTTTTCTAACATTAAAAATGCCTACTTTCCTGCTGTTCAGGGTCTTCATATATTACTAGATTATTTTATCGATCAAGAAGAGGATCACGCGGATGATGAACTTAATTTTATAAACTACTATGGAAATGAAGACGAGATGGTGCATCGTATGCACTTTTTTATGGATAAGGTGAAAACCAGTATTGAGAGACTGCCGGACCAAAAGTTTCATCAATTAATTTACCAGGGAGTTATCGCAATTTATCTAACAGATAATAAAGTCCAGTTGAACAAGGAAATGAAAGAAACAGCCAAACAAATCGTTCGATTTGGCGGCTTGTCATCAAGATTCTTTTATGTGAATAGCTGGGTGTTTCGAAGAATTAAATAAAAAAGAAATTGAAAAGAGGCTGACTCTGCTGTCAGCCTCTTTTTTCTATCGCTACTATAAAGGGGGGATTATTCGTTTGATTCGTAAACTGGTAACGTAAAACATGAGCTTCCTGCTGATCCAGGCTTTCAGTAAAGGACAGAAGCTCATCACGTTCAATTTGTCCTTCTGCATGGCCATGATAAATGACGAGAATAATTAACCCCCCATCAGGCATAATGCTAAGAAGGTTTTTTACTGCGGTGATTGTTGTTTGAGGAGACGTGGTGATTGTTTTATCGCCCCCAGGGAGGTACCCAAGATTAAAGATAGCTGCTTTTAGTTTGAGGTGTTCCGACTTGGGAATAACGTCTGCTGCCTTGCAATGACTTTGTTGGAGCAGTGTGACGTGAGTCTCTAAGCCCGCCTTTTTGAGACGTTCCTTTGTGCTTTGTATCGCTTCTGGCTGAATATCAAAGCTGTAGACTCTGCCACTTTCACCTGTACGTTCAGCCAAGTATAACGTATCATGTCCATTCCCGGCAGTGGCGTCAACTGCTATATCGCCTTCCTGGACAACCAGATCTATGAGATGGCGGGCAAAAGGGAGAATGCGGTATAGATTCACGTTCCCCTCACCTCGCTTGGATGATAGTATTTTCCTTGCCATGTATCCCTTTTCTGAAATTCTGCTTCTATTGCATTTAACACTTTCCATTTGTTCATGCTCCACATCGGACCTACTAATAAATCTGCAGGTGCATCTCCTGTTAGACGATGAACAATCACCTGAGGAGGAAGGAGTTCAAGCTGGTCAACCACAAGACTTACATATTCATCAAAGTCCATAAACTCTACAAGACCTTTTTCATATTGCTTAATCATAGGGGTTTTTTTCATCAGATGAAGAAGGTGAATCTTAATCCCCTGGATATCAAGCTTTGACACTTCTCGAACAGTTTCACGCATCATCTCATTTGTTTCCAATGGCAGGCCATTGATAATATGGCAGCAAACCCGGATTCCGTGTTGTCTGAGTTTGTTGACCCCTTCAATATAACAGGCATAATCATGAGCTCTGTTAATCAGTTGAGAGGTTTTTTCATGTACAGTTTGAAGTCCCAGCTCTACCCATAAGTAGGTGCGTTGATTAAGTTCAGCGAGATACTCTACTACATCATCAGGGAGACAATCAGGGCGAGTGGCAATGGAAAGGCCGACAACCCCTTCCTGTTGTAGAATGAGTTCATACATTTCTCTTAACTCTTCCACGGGAGCATAGGTGTTGCTAAAGGCTTGGAAATAGCCAATGTATTTTCCACTTTTCCATTTTTTATGCATACGCTCTTTTATCCCATGAAACTGCGTAAGTAGGTCATCTTTGCGGTCACCTGCAAAATCACCTGAACCCCTTTGGGAGCAAAAAGTACATCCCCCGGATGCTACCTTTCCGTCTCGGTTTGGACAATCAAATCCTCCGTCCAAAGGTACTTTAAAAATTTTTTCTCCAAAATGGCTGCGAAGCTCATAATTCCATGTATGATAACGTTTATCTCCCCATAGCTGAGGAGTGTTCTGATAAGCATTAATAGACATTATTTTCTCTCCTTGTCAGTGTAATCTTGTCTTCCTTTATTGGTGACAAGAGAGTCCTAGTAGTAAACAGTACGTCTTATTGTAGCATGACTGCTTAATGGGAGAAAGTTGATGGGCTGCCTCAAGAGAAAGCAAAATTTTTCAGAAATAGGCTGCTGTTCACATCAGTGGACAAATAAAGCCTTCTTGCTAAACGTTAGCCTTTCCCATACAATCAATTCGAAAGTCGAAATAGGGGAGAGAGGGAATGCCTGAATCGATCTGGCTTTTAACCATTGGCATGATGATTAACGTAACAGGGATATCTTTCATCAAGGAAAAAAGAAACCGCAGCAATACACCGGAAAGGTTATGTTTATATCCTTTTGGATTTGGTGAAAATACTTAAAACGGCAACCTTGACAGGAATTTAGTAAATCCATAAAATATCAAGTATTAGTATGTAAAGCAAAGCTAGTTGTTATACGATTTCATTAATAGACAGCGACGTAGCAGAAGGGCTAGTAGCATTGTATCCGGGATCAGAGAGTTGACGGCTGGTGCGAGTCAATCAAGGAGCAATGTGAACTCACCTTTTAGTCTCAAAAGCGAAAAGGATTAGTAGCTTTTGACGCAGCTCTGCGTTATGGAGGAATAAGTGAGTGCTTTTTTAATAGGCACTAAACAGGGTGGTACCGCGGGAATTGACAGCCTCTCGTCCCTATCGTTTAACGCTAGGGATGGGAGGTTTTTTTACGTGCAAGAACCATGAATCACAATTTGCCTTTATAAAAAGCTAGTAAAATACTTATAAATTTCGAGGAGGACCACACATGGCATTTTCCCATGAAAACATTGAAAAGAAATGGCAGGAATATTGGGAACAAAATAAGACGTTTAAAACAGAAGAAGAAGAAGGAAAGCCTAAATTTTACGCTCTTGATATGTTTCCGTACCCTTCAGGCGCGGGTCTTCATGTCGGGCACCCGGAAGGATACACAGCAACTGACATTTTATCAAGAATGAAAAGAATGCAAGGATATAACGTTCTCCATCCTATGGGATGGGATGCATTTGGACTGCCGGCGGAGCAGTATGCCCTTGATACAGGAAAACACCCTAGAGAATTTACACAGTCAAATATAGATAATTTTCGCCGCCAGATTAAATCATTAGGCTTCTCCTATGATTGGGACCGGGAAATTGATACAACAGACCCAAATTATTATAAGTGGACCCAGTGGATCTTTTTACAATTGTATAAAAAAGGGCTTGCCTATATGGATGAAATTGCTGTTAACTGGTGCCCGGCACTTGGTACTGTTCTTGCGAATGAGGAAGTAGTAGACGGGAAAAGTGAACGAGGCGGCCATCCCGTTGAAAGACGCCCCATGAAGCAATGGATGCTTAAAATAACAGCATACGCAGATCGTCTGCTAGAAGATTTAGAGGAACTGGACTGGCCGGAAAGCGTCAAGGATATGCAGCGCAACTGGATTGGCCGCTCTGAAGGAGCAGACGTGAACTTTACCATTGATGGGACAGACAAGTCATTCACCGTATTTACAACTCGCCCTGATACCCTATACGGAGCTACGTACTGCGTCTTTGCTCCTGAACATGAGCTTGTTGAAGAAATTGTAACCCCAGAGCAGGCTGATAAGGTAAAAGAATACCAGCAAAAAGTAGCCACAAAAAGTGACTTGGAACGTACAGAGCTTCAAAAAGAGAAAACAGGGGTCTTTACGGGTGCTTATGCAGTGAACCCGGTAAATGGTGAAAAGCTTCCAATCTGGATTGCCGATTATGTACTTGTCAGCTACGGAAGCGGAGCCATTATGGCAGTTCCCGCTCATGACGAGCGCGACTATGAGTTTGCAAAACAGTTTGACCTGCCTATTAAAGAAGTAGTAGAAGGCGGTAACATAGAGGAAGAAGCCTATACGGAAGACGGTCCCCACGTCAATTCTGGTTTCTTAAACGGATTAGGTAAAGAAGAAGCGATTAAAAATATGATCGAGTGGCTGGAAGAAGAAAAGAAGGGCACAAAACAAATTACCTACCGCCTACGGGACTGGCTGTTCAGCCGCCAACGGTACTGGGGAGAGCCCATTCCTATTATTCACTGGGAGGACGGCACAATGTCTCCTGTTCCAGAAGAGGAGCTGCCTCTTGAGCTTCCTGAACTGGATGAGTTCAAACCGTCAGGGACTGGTGAATCTCCCCTTGCAAATGCAGAGGGCTGGCTTGAAGTAACAGATCCTGAGACAGGCATGAGAGGCCGCAGGGAAACAAATACGATGCCTCAATGGGCAGGGAGCTGCTGGTACTACCTGCGGTATATCGACCCACAAAACAGTAAGGAAATCGCTGATCAGCAAAAAGTGAACCGCTGGCTGCCAGTGGATATTTACATTGGCGGTGCAGAGCATGCTGTTCTTCACCTTCTTTACGCCCGCTTTTGGCATAAGGTGCTTTATGACATTGGTGTTGTCCCTACCAAGGAGCCATTTCAGCGATTATATAACCAGGGGATGATCCTTGGGGAGAACAACGAAAAAATGAGCAAATCAAAAGGAAACGTAGTAAATCCAGATGAGATTGTAACCAGCCACGGGGCGGATACCCTTCGTCTGTATGAAATGTTTATGGGACCACTTGACGCCTCGATTGCCTGGTCAGAAAATGGCCTGGATGGAGCAAAACGGTTTTTAGACAGAGTGTGGCGCTTGCTTGTGACTGACGATGAGAAGCTTAGCAATGCTGTGACTGAAGACGAAGGCAGCAAAGAGTTTGCTCGTACTTATCACAAAGCTGTTCAAAAGGTTACAGAGGAGTTTGAAAACCTCCGCTTTAATACAGGGATCAGTCAGCTGATGGTATTTATCAATGAAGCCTACAAGCAGGATAAGCTTCCTAAAGAATATGTGGAAGGCTTTGTTAAGCTTCTTTCACCAGTAGCACCTCACATCTCGGAAGAGCTCTGGGAAAAGCTTGGCAATAATGAAAGCATCGCCTACCAAGAATGGCCGACGTATGAGGAAAGCATGCTGGTAGAAAATGAAGTAGAAATTGTTCTGCAAGTTAATGGAAAAGTCCGTTCCAAAACAGTTGTTCCTGCAGATGCCGACAGAGATCAAATGGAAGCTCTTGCAAAAGAAGACGAGAAGATTCAAAGTGCAATTGAAGGGAAAACGATCCGCAAAGTCATTGCGGTTCCAGGGAAACTGGTAAATATCGTTGCTAATTAAGAGAAAAGGCCGCTCGCTAATCGTTTACATTCGTTTAGCGGGCAGCCTTTTTTGTTGAGGTGAAAGTTTATCAGAATTACGGGGAGAGAGCAATCTAAATTTAAGCCAAATCCATAGCAGAAATCTGTAATCATCTCACGCCTATGTTACTTTGTATAAATGAAGGTTGTGTATAACTTTGTGGGTAACTAAGAAAATTTTACACAACTTTTAAAAATAACAGGGTGAAACCCTTAAAGTAAGGCATTTATTATCCACAAATCAGTAACATAGTTATCCACATTATGTGAATAACTATGTTGAGGAACCCTGGTTATGCTCGAGAGCCTGCTCAGCGGCACTTTGTCCTGCAGTAAAGCCTGTAGAAAACGCTACTGTTATATTAAAGCCGCCAGTATATCCATGGATATCAAGAACTTCCCCGCAAAAATACAGTCCTTGCTTTAATCTGGATTCCATTCGTTTTGGATGAATCTCTTTTATGGAAACTCCGCCTCCGGTTACAAACGCTTCTTCAATGCTTAACGTACCATGAACATGAAAACGGAAGTCATGGAGAAGCTGTGCCAGTGTGCGAAGGTCCTGATTATTTGTTTCCCCAAGAGGCACAGATTCCTTAATTTCTGATCGGTGTAAGTAAAAAGAAAGCAGGCGTTCAGGAGCCATGCCTCGCAATGCATTTTTAACAGCTTTGTTTGCCAGCTCTTTCTTTCTTTTGATTAATTCCTGAAAAAAATCTTCTTCATTTTTATCAGGCTCTATGGAGATCCCCATTTCGATCGAGTCCACCGGAAACTTTTTAAATGCTTTCACAACATATTGGCTGCACCGAAGAGCAATAGGACCGGAAACCCCAAAGTGAGTAAAGATCATATCACCACGGTGAGACTTAATTGGCTTTCCTTTAGGGTTATACACAGTAAGTTCTGCCCCTTGAAGAGATAAGCCTTGAAGAGATTTTTCTTTAATAAAGCTCTCCTCGGAAGTAATCGGAACTTCTGTAGGGTAAAGCTCTGTAATTGTATGGCCAGCTGCTTTGGCCCATGGATATCCGTCACCGGTTGACCCGGTATGAGGAACAGATTTGCCCCCCGTAGCGATTATGACTGCATTCGCATCAATTGATTCTTTGTTTTGAAGGGTGATGCCAAGAACTTTTTTATCGCTGTACCTGATTGTTTCCACAGGAGTGTCTGTTAACGTCTCTACCCCAAGTTCCTTCATTTTATTCAATAAAGTTCTTACCACCGTTATTGCCTTATCATTTACCGGAAACATCCGTCCCATGTCTTCCTCTTTTAAAGAGATTCCCATTCCTTCAAAAAATGCGATGATATCCTCGTTGTTAAAAATCGAAAATGGACTGTGCATAAACTTCCCATTGCCAGGAATATGAGCAATCAGATCTTTTGTCTCCATTCTATTGGTGACATTACAGCGTCCGCCGCCAGAGATAGCAAGCTTTCGACCGAGTTTTTTACCTTTATCAACAAGGAGAACGCTTGCACCATTTTTTGCGGCTCCAATAGAGGCCATCAGCCCGGAAGGCCCTCCCCCAATAACAATTACATCATATTTCATCGATCTATCTCCTTTTCCTTGTATAACGATTACATACCAAGTGTGCTATGGTTGCTAAACAATAAATTGTAACGATATCATAACAAAGGAGAGAGAGCATTGCGACTTGAGACATTTTTATAAAAAACGGGTTGAAGTTGTGGAAAGAAGAGGGTATACAAAAAAGGGGAGGAGGATTAGGATGTTAACAAAACTTTCAATTAATACTGCTACAAGAGACGAAATGATTGATATAACTAGTAAAGTAAAGAACTTCATCAAAGAAAGTAATGTAGTTTCAGGTATTGTGACAGTCTATACAGCCCATACTACAGCAGGCATTACTGTAAACGAAAATGCAGATCCAGATGTCAAACATGATATGCTGATGAGGCTTGACGAGGTGTATCCCTGGGATCATTCTAAGTATCGTCACGCAGAAGGAAATTCAGCCTCACATTTAAAAGCGAGTACAGTAGGAACACAGCAAACGTTAATCATAGAAGAGGGAGAACTAATCCTGGGAACGTGGCAGGGAATCTACTTTTGCGAATTTGATGGACCGCGGACCAGAACTGTCTATGTTAAGGTTATGAGTGAAGAATAAGCCATAATCAGGGAGGGCATGGATTATACTTAGTTGTCCTCTCTTTTGTATGGAAGATCTGTACGTATTATATATGTTTTTTACTAGGCGTTTTTATAATCTTATCAAGGCAGCACATGTAACCCTTACAGAGAAAGTACATAATTGGAGATGAAGGAATGGGAGATTCAAAATTTTTACGTGGGACGATGATCATGTCGTTGTCTACATTTTTATCTAAATTCTTAGGAATGATCTATGTCTTTCCTTTTGTTGCGCTTGTTGGAAACCAGGGCATGGCTTTGTACCAGTATGGGTACCTTCCCTACACTCTCTTGTTGAGTTTGGCAACACTAGGGGTGCCGATGGCTGTATCCAAGTTTATCTCCAAGTATAATGCTCTGGGAGATTACCGTACGGGCCAGCGATTGTTTCAATCAGGGCTTATTTTTATGACGATCACAGGGTTTATCGCTTTTATTTTATTATTTATGATGGCGCCAACGATTGCAGGCTGGATCATTAGTGATCCTGATGATTTAAGCGGTAATGCTCTATCAGATGTTGTATTTACGATTCGTATGGTCAGTGTTGCTCTTCTGATTATCCCTGCTATGGCAGTGATCCGCGGTTATTTTCAGGGGTTTCAATCTATGGGGCCGACAGCTGTATCCCAGGTTGTAGAGCAGATCGTACGAATTATTTTCATATTATCAATGGCTTATTCCATCCTCTACATTTGGGACGGGGAACTTGGAACTGCAGTTGGTTTTGCTACCTTCGGAGCGTTTGTCGGAGGAATTGGAGCGCTGGCTGTTCTGTTGTATTACTGGAAAAAAAGAAAACATTTAATTAACAAAAAAATCGAGGAAAGTACTGTCGATCACAATATTTCCTTGCCCTCTATGTACAAGGAGCTTATATCCTATGCACTTCCTATTTCGTTTGTAGGGTTAGCCATCCCTTTGTTTCAGCTGGTAGACCTTTTTTCTTTCAATAATGCATTAATTAACTCCGGGGCATTTATTCAAGGAGAGGCAGAAACTGCTTTTGGTGCTTACTCTGGTTCAGCACACAAATTAATTTTAATCCCAGTGGCTCTGGCGACTGCTATGTCTATCACCTTGATCCCGACTATTACAAACTCCTTTACAAATAAGGACCATAAGCTTTTGCAAAGCCAAATCACGCAGACTTACCAAATTATTTTATTTCTGTCGATTCCGGCAGCAGTAGGTTTATCCATTTTATCTTATCCTTCGTTTGGTGTGCTATTTGGTTTTGAAGACGTATCCGTTGGAGGGTATATCCTTAGATACTATGCACCGGTAGCTATATTCTTTTCATTATTTTCAGTAACCGCAGCAATTTTGCAAGGGATGAACCTGCAAAAATTTGCTGTCGTCTCGCTGACCACCGGGGTAGTCTTGAAGTTGTCATTAAACTACTGGTTTGTATTTATCATGGGGCCTGTGGGAAGCATTATGGCCACTTATATTGGATACGCTGCGGCGATTACGATCAATGTATGGGCAATAGGAAAGTATGCAAAATACGACTATACTCTCCTTGTGAAAAGATTCGGTCTTATTGCAGTGCTTGTTGCAGTAATGGGAATAGCCGTCTGGATTGTACAGGGAGGAGCTATGGTCCTCTTTCCGTTAGATTCTTGGTTTAATGCATTCCTTGTTCTTTCATTTAGTGTCTTTACAGGAGGAGTCCTGTACTTGGCAGCGAGCATGAAAACAGGATTGGCAGGAAAGGTGCTTGGGCATCGTTTTTCTATCTTAAAAACAGGGGACAAGTCATAGGAGATGAGAGGCGTCATTTATTGTTCACGAAAAGGGAGGCTCACTTGCAAAGGCAGGGGAAAGGGCTAATGTGCTGACTCCTTTTGTCGAGCGTTAATAGATGAATAGCCCCTTCATCCTCTTTCTCTAAGTGATGCAGGGTGATATAATAAGACAAACTACAGGTCGTTAATCTGTGGATAGATTGGGAGAAATTGGGGGAGGCCATGAAGTTAGAAAGGTATAAGGATTTTGACTGGATTCTGATAGGAGCTGTCTTTTTATTAAGTTTCTTCGGGATTATCATGGTCTACAGTGCCAGTTACCCACTGGGAATCGACCTTGCCGATGATCCTGCGTACTTTTTTAAGAGACAATTAATATTTTTTATCGTAGGAACTCTTTTATTTTTTGTGGTGATGCATTTTCCCTACCGTTTTTATCGTAAGCTGACTCCTTTTATTATAACTGCATCTATCATTATGCTTGTGCTCGTCCTGCTGGTGGGATCAGAAGTAAATGGAGCTCAACGGTGGCTGGGAGTAGGGGCATTTCGAATTCAGCCCTCTGAAATTGTAAAGCTTGGCATTGTCATATACTTAGCTCAAGTCTATTCTCAAAAGCAGCAATATATCAACTTATTTATTAAAGGGGTTATCCCCCCATTAGTAGTGGTAGTGTTTATTTTTACATTAATTATGCTTCAACCGGACTTGGGGACAGCCACAGCAATTCTGCTGGTGACCGTTATTATTGTCTTTTTATCAGGAGCTCGTTTCCGTCACCTTGCTGTGCTGGGGGGGCTTTCTGCTGTTGTTGTAGCCTGGCTGGCATTTCAGGCTCCTTACCGGGTCCAGCGTTTAGTAGCCTTTAGAGATCCTTTTGAATTTGCTGGTGATGCTGGCGGCTACCAGTTAGTACAATCATATATAGCCATCGCTCACGGCGGAATAACCGGAACGGGTTTAGGGCAAAGTGTACAAAAGCTTCATTATCTTCCGGAGCCTCACACTGACTTTATTCTGGCAGTAATAGCTGAAGAACTAGGAATGCTGGGAGTAGGGTTTCTATTAATCTGTCTCCTCGTTATAGCTGTTAGAGGACTTATGATCGGAATTCGCTGCAAGAACACATTTGGAACGCTGCTTGCTTTGGGTATTATATTTCAAATGATGAGTCAGGCTATTTTTAATGGCGGGGCAGTAACAGGACTTCTTCCTATTACAGGGATTACCCTTCCTTTTATCAGTTATGGCGGATCATCTCTTTTGGTATCTTTAGTCGCAGCAGGTATATTAGCAAACATCTCCAGAGAGAATTCGAAGGAAAAAAGGCTTGCTGAACAAGAGCCTGCTCATTATTCTAAAAAGCCTCATCAGGCTAAAGCGCATCACCTATAAGGATTCGGAAAGAACGTTGTCAGCCAAAGGCGGACAGCGTTTTTCATTCATTAGGATTCATGATTAAGAAGAGGAGGGTGTAAATTGTTACTGGTAGGATACGGGAAACTGGGAAGAGCGGTAGCTGTCTCAAAAAACAATGATCCTGTTAATGTTTATAATCGGACTGAAAGCAAAATAAAAGAAGAGCAAGAGGCTAATCTTATATACTGCGGACCGGAAAATTTTCACTTATTTTCCAGTGTGCTATTGTGTCTGCCTCCGCAAGCTTATGAGTCTTTCTTTACAAAATACGGCAGTTATTTTAAAGAGGGAACCATTATATACCATACAGCAACGGCAATGATGCAAAGTGAAGTCCAGCCTTTAGCTCAAGGATTGAAGGTAGTCCCATGCAAGTTCGCAGGCCATGCCCTACAATCAATAGAAGACCGAAGTGGCGGCGTATTTGTTATTCCAAGGGGTTACCGGGAGGAAAGAAAAGGGCTGGAGGACTGGCTTTCTTCTTCTTTTAAAGTAATAGAAGGAAAGGAAGAAGATGTCCTTGAAGCAAATAAGGCTTCGACTGAAGAAGCAATGAGAATGATCTATTCTCTGCAAAAAAGGCTGGAGAAATCCTCTCTTCCTGATGAAGCAGCAAAGCAGATTATTACTCAAATTCCTCGAGGGGTAATTAAATCGTATTTACAAGGTAATCATGGCCATTTCGCCAAGAAAGTCCTTGAGGAGCTAACGAGCGAAGGTGAGGAGAGATAGGAATGCGATTAGATAAATTACTGGCTAACATTGGTTATGGAAGCCGAAAAGAAGTAAAAAAAATGCTGAAACAAGGAGGTGTCTTAATTGACGGAGTCCCTGCTAAAGGCGGCAATGAACATGTAGAGCCTGAAAAACAGGAGATCAGTGTATTTGGGGAGCCTATTGAATATCAGGAATATATTTATCTAATGATGAATAAGCCCGCTGGTGTGATTTCAGCAACCGAGGATGAAGTCCAGGAAACAGTGATAGATCTCCTTGAATTTGAAGATGCTGTACGTGGAATGTTTCCTGTAGGGCGACTTGATAAAGACACAACAGGACTCCTTCTTCTTACAAATGATGGGAAATTTTCACACGCTCTGACTTCACCGAAAAAAGGATTAACCAAGACATATGAAGCGCTTATCAACAAGCCGATAACAGAAGAGGATGTGCTTGAATTTCGCGACGGGGTTTATTTAGACGATGGCTATAAAACAAAGCCGGCCGTATTAAGCCAAAAAGAAAATGGTCAGCCTAATGAAATTACATTGGTCATAACAGAAGGCAAGTTTCATCAAGTGAAGCGTATGTTTGAATCAGTGGGAAAAAAGGTGCTGCAGCTTAAGCGTACGCACATCGGCTCCTTGCCATTGGATGAAGATCTTGAGCCAGGAGAGTACCGTGAAATGGCCAAGGACGATGTAGAAAAGCTTCTTGAAGAAGCGTACCAGAAACCCGTGGATTAATTTTATTGTCCATTTTTGCGTTTCTTTCAGAACAGACCTGGATTTATCTCATGCTCAAAAAAAGAGAAAATAGGCTGGGGGAGAGCTGGTGATCCATAATCGTGTAGTTGTTTCAAAAGGTTGAATCTGTTAAAAGTGCAAGCAAAAAAAACCGGCCACACGGCCGGAATATATATAAGAATCGTAACAAGTATTGTAATCAGGATACTTTTGTTTTCTTTTTGGTTGTGGTCCAGGTCCCTCGTGACGGGCTTTGGACAAGGTTGTTATACTCCAGAACATTCAAGTCGCGCTGTATGGTGCGCGGGGTGATACCGAACTCATCAACCAATTCCCTGGTTGTCACTGACCCCCTTCTCTTAATATAGAGGTAAATGGACTTAATTCGGGTAAGCATACGGTCGGTTGAAGTTCTCAAAAAACCACTCCTTAACCTTTTTTATGGTTGGAACAACCTGTTACCTGGGCCTCTCTCTTTTTATTACTATATTGATAAGGAGCTCTAACATGCTTCTTCTTTTGTCCTGATGCATATGACTCATATTTTATGGGACAAAATAGAAAAGCGTATGCACAAGAGCCAATAGTCTTATCAATAGCCCTGGTTACTATTTTATTGTACAATAATTCCGAACATTTGGCAAAAAAATCAACTTATAATTCAGGAAGGATGAAAAAAATGACTATAAATTGGATGGACGAAGTCCTGCAAAGAAAAGAAAAAATTTTAAGTGAAACAAGTGAGTTTCTTTCTATTCCAAGCATATTGGACGAAACGACGGCAGCACCGAACGCTCCTTTTGGAAAAAAAGTTGCAGAAGCACTGGAATACATATTAGAAAAAGGGACGAAAGATGGGTTTTCCACTAAAAATGTAGAAGGGTATGCGGGCCATATACATTATGGTTCATACAAAGAAACTGTAGGAGTGCTATGCCATGTTGATGTAGTGCCACCAGGGGACGGATGGACTAATGATCCATTTAGCCCGGTAATTAAAGACGGCAAACTCATTGCACGCGGGGCGATTGATGACAAGGGACCGACAATGGCTGCCTATTTTGCTCTGCAGTTGATTAAGGATCTTGAACTGCCACTATCAAAAAACATAAGGTTAATCATCGGGGCGGACGAGGAAAGCGAGTGGAGATGTGTCAAACGCTACTTTGAAGAGGAACCAGTACCTGATACAGGTTTTGCTCCTGATGCTGAGTTCCCTGTTATATTCGCAGAAAAGGGCATTTGTGATTTTTTCTTTAAGGGGGCAGGAAGCAAATCAAAAGATGGGAAAGCTGACTTCCATTTAGATAAATTTAATGCTGGTCACCGCTTGAACATGGTGCCTGAGAAGGCGGAGGCTCATATTACGGCTGAGAGCGAACAGAAAGCATCAGATATGGCTGAACGTTTTGAATCCTTCCTGAAAAAAGAAGAGGTCACAGGCAGGAAGGAAAGAAGTGGAGATACACTGGTGTTAACACTCGAAGGTAAAGCCGCACATGGCTCTCTTCCTCAGCAAGGAATCAATGCTGGCGTATTAATGGCCCAATTTCTAAATAAGGTACCAATGGATAAACGTGGAGGGTCGTTTGTCGAACTCATTAGTACCCATTTTTCCGATTTTGTAGGAGAAAAAGCCGGTATCGAAATAGAAGATGAGGTAAGCGGCCATTTGACAATCAACCCAGGACTGGTCCGGTACAATGAAGAGACAGATGAGCTTGGTGTAAATATTCGCTACCCCGTAAAAGCGTCTTACGAGACAATTAAAGCTCAATTGGAGCACATCGCCCAGAAGTTTGAGATGAAAATAGATGTGGCGGCTCACAAAGGCCCTCATTTTGTTGATCCTGAAGACCCGTTAGTTCAAACTCTCCAAAAAGTATATGAAAAGTACACAGAGGACAAGTCGTCTCCTATTGCGATAGGAGGGGGAACTTATGCAAGAGCTATGACCTCTGGCGTTGCTTTTGGCCCTCTTTTCCCAGGGAGAGAAGAAGTGGCACACCAAAGGGATGAACATATTTTTGTAGAAGATTTATTGAAGTGCACAGCTATCTATGCGGAAGCGTTGTACGAGCTATCAAAAAAATAAAAGAAGCGCCCGAGAACCGGGCGCTTCCTTTATTAGAACCAGGCTAGAACTCAAACAGGTCTGTTGATAAGTAACGTTCTCCTGTATCACAGGTGATAGCAACGACTGTTTCCTCTGGGGTTAGACGTTTAGCTACTTCTAATGCTGCAAAGCACGCTGCACCCGAGGACGGCCCAACAAGTATTCCCTCTTTTGCGGCAAGTTCCCGTGTGGTTTGGTAGGCATCTTCATCGGTTATTTTGAAAATTTCATCGTAAACCTCTTGGTTCAGGACTGGAGGGATAAAGCCTGGGCTGGTGCCTACAAGTTTATGTGGCCCTGGTTTACCTCCTGATAGAACAGGAGACCCAAAAGGTTCCACTACATGAGCAGTCATACGGGGAAAAAATTTCTTTAATTCCTCGGCTGTTCCCGTAATTGTGCCTCCTGTTCCCGAAGCTGCTACAAAAGCACTTAAAGGCTTTTGTATATCTTCTTCTACTGCTTCTTTGATTTCCACAGCCGTTGTTTTTCGATGAGCATTTGGGTTGGCTTCATTCTCAAACTGCATAGGTAAATAGCTGTTGGGTATTTCTTGTGCCAGCTTGTGAGCTTTGTCAATGGCTCCGGGCATTTTTAAATCTCCTGGGGTTAACACGACTTCTGCCCCGTATGCCTTCAGAAGGTTTATTCTTTCCAAGGACATCGTATCAGGCATGACAAGAATGGAACGATAGCCTCTTGCAGATGCATTCATTGCTAAGCCAATTCCTGTATTTCCTGAAGTTGGTTCAATAATTGTTGTATGCTGATTTATAAGTCCGGCTTTTTCTCCTTCAACAATCATATTTTTAGCTGCTCTGTCTTTCACACTGCCACTTGGGTTTTGAAACTCCAGTTTAAGGTATACAGAGGCGCCGGTATTGCCGGGTAATCTATTCAGTTTTAGAAGAGGAGTATGTCCTACGAGGTCCGACATGTTGTTGACCACTCTCATTATTTCACTTCCTTCTTTGATGCAGCATCTTATAACGATGAAGAACACTGTTAGTTTGTATATTCTTCAATATTTTATCATAATTGAAATTACAAATTCTATCCCCTGATCTGGCGTAAGAAAAGAGTAAGCAAAATGAAAGGCGTGTTGTTAGTGTATAAAGGAGTTATGTTTGATATGGATAATACCTTATTATCCTCTACGATAGATTTTAAAAGAATGCGAAAGGATTGTTTCCAAGTTGTAACCAAATATTATGAGGAAGGCTCTACGCTTTTTTCACCAGACACTGCCGCTCCTGCTGAAATGATAGAATGGGGAAAAAAGCAAGGAAACAAAACAGGTAACCATGCAATGGTTGAGGAAATGCTGGCCTGTGTTGAGGAATGTGAGAAAGAAGGCATGAAAGAAGCGGCCTTAGAGCCTGGGGCAAAAGAGGTTCTTTCTTACCTTTTAACCAAAAAATATCATGTGGTGGTTGTTACTAACAATGCCACAGCCTCAGCCGAGTATGCTTTAAAAAGGACAGGAGTGGACCACCTTTTTAAGGACATCATAGGCAGAGATAAAATGAAAGCTTTAAAGCCATCCTCTGACTCAGTCATGTCTGTTTTAAAAAAGAATCCTGCTATTCCTGCAAAAGGGTGGCTTATGGTGGGGGATTCCTGGATTGACGGGAAAGCAGCAAACGGAGCAGATGTCCCCTTTATATTGTATAAAGGACAAAGGGAAGAGATAAGAGAAAAAGGGGTAAAGCTCTTATCACATATCCAGCACTTAAATGAATTGTACAAAATATGTTAAGTCAAAATGTAAAGGAGGAATGCCCCTTGGCACAGCATCCACATTATTTTATCGGCCTGACTGTCTCTGAGGACGCAAGGAAAGAGCTTCATACGATGGAGCAGCGACACTCTCAAACCTTATTATTTAAAAAGTGGGTACATCCTCAGGATTACCATATTACATTGGCTTTTTTAGGAGGAAGCTCCGATTCACAAATTGAGAAGGTGAAACAAGAGGTGAGAGAATATGTTAAGGATATCCCCCCTTTCTCCCTGGCTTTAAAAGGAGTTGGAACATTTGGCAAAAAAGATGAGCCTAGAATATTCTGGGCGGGTGTAACAGAGCCAAAAGAACTTCACACCCTGCAGCGGCAGGTTGTTCACGCCTGTGAGACACTTGATTTTACTTTTGACAACAAGCCCTTTCGTCCTCACATCACACTTTCCAGAAAGTGGAAAGGGGAAGGGTCTTATCAAAAACATGTGGAAGAATCTCAAATTGAAAAAGATTTAACTTCTAGCTCATGGAAGGTGACAAACTGTGTTCTTTTTCGGACTCACTTAGACCGGACACCGAAATACGAGATCATAGCCACCTTTCCTTTTGGGAACGTGGAGGAGGAATAATGGACGTTATCAGAACGATTTTGCATATTGCTATTTTATATGGTTTTTATGTATTAGGAAGCTGGATTCAGGAATTGTTTAATTTAGTGATACCAGGAAGTATTATAGGAATGCTTCTCCTGCTGTTTCTTTTTTTTACAAAAGTATTGACTCCTAAAATGGTGGAGAGAGGAGCAGTCTCTCTCCTTTCTCATATGCCAATATTGTTTTTGCCCATTACGATTGGCATTATCGAATTTCTGGATGTTCTTTCTGGAGGTGGAGTGCTGCTGATCTTTGTAGCGCTTATTAGTACAGTGATTGTAATGGTCGTTTCATCATTGGTCAGTCAAATACTAGCTAAAAGGAGGGAGAGACAGCTTGAACGAATGGTGGATTAGTCTGATTGCTGTGGCTGCTACCCTGGTTACATACCGGCTGGGGATATCTTTGTACCGGATGCTTCCAAGCCCGTTTATGCTGCCGCTGTTAAGCTCTACATTTCTGATTGTAATTTTTCTTTTAATTACCGATATATCCTATGATACATACATGATTGGCGGGCAATGGATTGAAAGCTTGTTAGGTCCTGCTATTGTGGCACTCGCCTACCCCCTTTATAAGCAGGCGGAAATGTTAAAAAAATATTTTTGGCCAATAATCGGTGGAGTTTTGCTGGGAGCCTTTGTGGGAATTTTGTCAGGGATTTATTTAGCAAGGTTATTTGGTATTGAAGAATTTCTTTTGTTTTCGTTAGTACCCAAGTCTGTAACTACTCCGGTGGCAATGGAAGTTGCAGCTTCAATAGGCGGCGCCCCACCCCTGGCAGCTGTGTTTGTCGTGGTAGCAGGGATAGGCGGTGTTGTCCTCTCAGGTTATTTATTCAAACTATGTAAAATTGATCATTTTCTTGGAAAAGGAATAGGCCTTGGTGCTGCATCTCATGCCATTGGCACTGCGAAAGCTTTGGAAAATAACGAAAAAGAGGGCGCCGCAAGTTCCATTGCTATGACGTTAAGCGCAGTTGTTGTTTCCATCTTAGCCCCGCTTATCATAAGTTTTCTATATTGATTGGCGGCTGCCAGAGAAGAAATAACAAGGTTCTTAGTATCTGGCTGATCAAAAGTTAAAGGACAGTATGGTATAATGAGGAAAATCTGAATTGAAACAAACTTCGTTGGAGGTTGCGTGAGTGGCTCACTTGATTAAGCTAGACGATTACATTTCCAGGTACCAATTAGATTTACAAAGATATCCGAGCCAGTTTACCCGTTTAAAAAAAGAGCGGTGGGAGCTTTTAAAAGGCTCCTGGATCCAGGTAAATACAACAAGGCTTGAGAGCAAAAAAGAAGATGTTTACGATGACTGGTTTGAAGACGTCAATAAAGGGTTTGTAGCAAAGACTTTTGAAAAAGTAAAAAAGCTTCGAAAGCCTGCTAAAGAAGATGGTGCGGGAGAAGACTCTTCATTCTCCTACTTAAAGGGGAAAACAAAAGAAGATATCAGGGAAATATTTTATTATGAGTTATTTCAATCTCAGTTAAAGTGGGCCAGCTCATCTTTATTAGAAGAGTCAAGAGTACATCCTCGCTATAGGTATGATTATCGTCTTCGGGATTTTTTACGAGATTTTCCTGATAATTACTTTTTCATGTATTATCCAGTTTTCGTAGTAAAGGGTGCGCCAGTAGAAATGGAAATTATTATTTTGTCACCCACTGAAGTATGGTGTTTATCTGTTCTTGAAGGCAAAGATCATAGTGTGTTTGAAGCATCATCTGACCGCTTCTGGAATGAGTACATTGATAAGGAAAGAAAAAAAAGGCTTAGCCCTTTACTCTCTCTAAATCGAATGTCAGCAATTATAAAGGCAGTTATGAAAGAAGAAGGGTTTTTTATGCCTGTCAGGCAAGGAGTACTTGCGCCTTCATCCATGATTGATAATAAAATCGCGGGAACCAAGGTAGAAATGATTGATAAACGGACTTATCCCGAATGGCTTACTAAAATGAAGCGACATCCTTCTCCTGTCAAAGGACTGCAGCTTAAGACAGCAGCTGCCTTATTAAAGCATACTCATACTGTAGCCTGCGAGAGAGAAAGTACGGAGGATAAGGAAAATCCTGATGATCACCTTTCCTTTTCTGAAGGATATGGAAATAACAAATAAAAAAGAAAGTCGGTCTCCCTGAAAAGAGAGATGACTTTCTTCATTAGCTAAATACAATTGTTTTATTACCATGAACGAGGACTTTGTCATCGTTGTGCCACTCTACAGCTCTGGCAAGCGCAATTTTTTCAACATTACGGCCTCCAATTTTCAAGTCGGCAATAGAGTATCGGTGGTTTACCCGAAGAACTTCCTGTTCAATGATAGGTCCTTCATCTAAGTCATCAGTCACATAATGGGCCGTAGCCCCGATAAGTTTGACCCCTCGATTGAAGGCTTTTTTGTATGGATTAGCTCCAATAAAAGCCGGTAAAAACGAGTGGTGGATGTTAATAATTTTATGGGTGAAGTGGGATACAAACTGTGGTGAAAGAATCTGCATGTACCTGGCGAGGACAATGAAGTCAATGTCCAGATTTTTTAATAATTCTATTGCATCCTCTTCAGCATCGTGCTTATTTCCTTTGTTAACGGGAATATGATAAAAAGGGACGCCATACGATTCTACAGTAGCTTGTAAGTCTGGGTGGTTGCTGATAATTGCAGGGATATCCACTTGCAGTTCCCCAGAACGCCATTTCCAAAGCAATTCCAACAGGCAGTGATCTTCTTTGGAGACAAAGATTGCCATCCTTTTTATCTTTCTTTCACTTTCAATTCGCCAGCTCATATCGAAACGATCTCCAACCTCACTAAAACGCTCTTGAATCAAAGGGAAGTTGTGATCAAAGTCTTCCAGGTCAAATTCAATCCTCATGAAAAACATACCGCCTTCTGGATCGGTACTATATTGATCAGATTGAACAATGTTAGCATTGTAGTTATATAAGAAATTTGAAACTGCTGAGACAATGCCTGGCTGGTCAGCGCATGATATTAATACTCTCGCACGGTCTTGTTTCTTACTTTGTAGCATTTCTCTATCCTCCGTTATTCTCTTGTATCAGTTACGGGTTATACTATACCACTCCTTATGTTGAAAAAAAAGCGCCCGTTCCTATAAAGCACAGTTTCTAGAGAGGACTGATGCTTTATGTTCACCACAGACATAGGCAGCCGGAAATAATCCAATGATTTCAACAAGGGGGAAGCCAATGAAAACAGATCTGCAAAAAAAAAGCAGCCATGCACGTATTAAGGCCTGGTTTGAAACCCTTTCAAAAATAGTGGTGGAAAGCACCTCTCCAATTGAAGAAACACAGTGGCAGCTGGTTCAAAAGCAAAAGAACAGCAACAGGGACACTGATATTCTTGCTTCTTTCTCTATTACCGGAAACAGGCTTATCTTTACTCTCGATTATCCTCTTGTTATGGGTGAAGGGTATTTTGTTATTACTCCCTCAGGTGCCCGCATTCGGGTACTGTCGGGCTCAGCTGTGAGAACAGAAGAGTTTGACAGGTTGTATGCTTACCACGGGAATGACCTTGGAGCAGTATGGGGACCGTCTTATACGGAATTTGCCGTCTGGGCGCCTACTGCTGAAAAGGTATCTCTGCTTTTATACAATGCTGAAGCATCTCGCCCTAAAATCAGTCTGTTAATGAATAAAACAGAGAAGGGAGTATGGAGATATACACTAAAAGGCAACCATGAGGGACTATTATATACTTACCAGGTATTTGTTAATGGAGTCTGGCATGAAACGGTTGATCCTTATGCTAAATCGTTGACCGCAAATGGACGCCACGGAGCGGTTATTCGTAAATCTGAAGACTTATTAAGGCCTGAGCGCCCGCCATTCATATCTCCTGTTGATGCGATTATTTACGAGGCTCATGTGCGAGATATGACTACCCACCTCAAAAGTGGAGTGAGGGAAAAAGGAAAATACAGCGGGCTGGCAGAACGGGGAACGAGAATAGAAAGAGAAAACATTACTACTGCTCTTGAGCATATTATTGAAATGGGTGTTACACATGTTCAGCTTCTTCCCGTTAATGATTTTGGAAGTGTGGATGAAAACCGTCCGTTTATGAATTATAATTGGGGGTATGATGCTACCCACCATTTTTCCCCTGAAGGAAGTTATGCTACAGACCCCAATAATCCTTTTTCACGTATAGAGGAACTTAAGAATCTTATTCATACACTCCATGAAGCTGGACTTCGAGTAGTGCTTGATGTTGTATTCAATCATGTTTATATAAAAGAAGATTCTCCATTTGAAAAGCTCGTCCCAGGGTACTACTTCAGGTATGATGAACATGGTTTACCATCAGATGGTACAGGAGTAGGAAACGACACGGCTTCTGAACGGGCAATGATGAGGAAATACATTGTGGATTGTATTACCTATTGGGCAGAAGAATATCAAGTTGATGGGTTCCGTTTTGACTTAATGGGAATTCATGACATAAAAACGATGAAGGCCGTCCGGCAGGCAGCTAACCAAATCGATTCTTCTATTCTTATTTACGGGGAAGGGTGGGATATGCCTACACCTATTCCCTATGAGGAAAAAGCGATTATGGCCCATGGGAAACATTTGGAAGGGATTGGGTTTTTTAATGATGCTTTTCGAGAAGCGATGAAGGGAAGCTCCTTTAATATAAAAGAACGGGGCTTCATTAATGGGAAGAGAGAAGCAGAAATTGAAGTAGAGAAATACATGCACGGCAGCATTCCACTGCAAGCTGGAGATCCTTCTTTGTTTACAGATCCTGCTCAATCTATTAATTATATAGAATGTCATGATAATATGACGGTGTGGGATCAATTGAAAGTTTCCGTGCCAGAAGCAAATGAAAGACTGTATGAGAAGATGCAAAGGCTCGCCCTTACCGCTGTGCTCACCGCTCAGGGTATTCCTTTTATTCATGCGGGTCAGGAGTTTTGCAGGACAAAACATGGGCATGTAAACAGCTACAATGCTCCCGATTGGCTGAACCAAATGGATTGGGAAAGGAAAAAGCAATACCGTAAGACTGTGGAGTACGTAAAAGGACTTATTAAAATTAGAAAAGAAATACCAGCTCTGCGATTAAAGGATCAGGAAGAAATTCAAAAGAGGTTTTCTTATATTCAGACACCCCCGCATGTGGTCGGCTTTCATATTAAGAGACTCTCGGAGGAAGAAGATTTTAAAGAACTGATTGTCTTTTTAAATGGGGCATGGGAAAAGGTAGAAGTGTCTTTGCCGAAAGGTATCAAATCTTGTCAAGTTATCGTTGACGATCAAAGAGCAAGTTTGATACCATTAAAAACAATTGACAGCAGTACTATTGCTGTTCCGGCAATAAGTGCTACGATATTGTATCGATAAAGCAGAGTCCTCTTTTTATTGACTCTGCTTCATTATATAATAAACATTTAAGGTTATATTCTCCACGCCCGTTACGGCAAATAATGTATAAAGGATTTCGTCATGAAAAACACGGATTACTATATGAAAACGAGGGTGAAGTTATTGAAACCGCTACTTGGAGAAGGTTGGGATCTAGAACCAGCCGGAGGGGCCACTGGTGAAGCGTACATAGCACATGATGGAGAGAGGAAGCTTTTCTTAAAAAGAAATTCATCTCCCTTTTTAGCTGTGTTGTCTGCTGAAGGAATTGTACCAAAGCTGTTATGGACAAAACGGTTGGAAAATGGAGATGTGATTACCGCTCAACAATGGGTTTATGGACGGGAGTTAAGTGCTCATGAAATGACAAGGGTAGATGTTGCAAAGCTGTTAAGCAAAATCCATTCATCAAGTGAACTGCTGGATATGTTTAAGCGGATAGGCAACGAACCTTTAACACCTGCCAGCATTGTGGAAGATTTGCAGAATCAGATTCTTCATGGAGGACTTTCTCACCCGATGCTCCAGGAAGCTGTCACTTACCTTTCTTCAATGAGAGAAAAAGTTGCTCCTCCTGAAATGGTCGTGTGTCATTGTGATATCAACCATAATAACTGGATTATTAGTGAAAAAGAGCATCTCTATCTTATTGATTGGGACGGGGCAACTGTTGCAGATCCCGCGTTGGATCTTGGGTTACTTCTTTATGAATATCTTCCCAAAAGCCAGTGGGGAGTATGGCTTAAGTCATATGGCGTTATACTTGATGATCAGCTTGAAGTGAGAATGCATTGGTATGTTATTTCTCATGCATTATCTGCATTGCTTTTCCATCTCCAGCAAGGTGAAACTGAGGAAATCGAAAGATGGAATAAAGAATTAAGAAAACTATTAACGTCCAATCGCTTATTCCCTGAAAAATAATGTATTTCCCGGGGAATAGAATCATTTTCTGTCGGAAGTCTGTGTCCTCCTGAATACCAGGAGGTTTTTTGTCTGTCATCTCCTGTTTTATATTTTAAATATGTTCATCCTTAACATGGAAATAAACAGGCGGGCACGAAAGAGCAATGGAGAGAGGTTCTTAGAAAACACGTACCAAAAGGAGGAAATCAAAATGAGACTTAGGAATAAGCCATGGGCTATGGAATACTTACAGTCGCATCCTGAGTATGTCATCACTAACCCTGATGATATCCAATCGTGGAAACAGCATTTTGGGACCGACCATCCCCTTCATGTAGAAGTAGGAACTGGCAAAGGGAAGTTTTTAAAGGATATGAGCGAAAAATATCCTAATATTAATTTTATAGGTGTCGAAAAATATGAGAGTGTTCTCGTTTCCGGTGTCGAGAAAGCAGTAGAAAGTAAGCCCACAAATCTTGCATTCATCCATGCCGATGTAAATAACCTCTTTGATTATTTTAAAGAAAATGAAATCGACCAACTATATATAAATTTCACTGATCCTTGGCCAAAAGCACGACATGAAAAAAGACGATTAACCTACAAGGGTTTCCTGAGTAAGTATAAAAAAGTATTAAAAAACAATGGGGAAATTCATTTTAAAACAGACAATCAGGGGCTGTTTGAATATTCTATTGAAAGTATGTCCAGCTTTGGAATGATTCTTAAAAATGTAAGCCTGGATCTGCATAAAAGCAGCTGGGATGACAATGTAATGACGGAGTATGAAGAAAAGTTCTCCAAGAAAAATTATAGAATTTATCGTTTAGAAGCTCAATTTGAAAAACCCTCCTCTACATAAAAGGAGGGTTTTCGCATGGAGTCGGAGAAATAAGTACTAGAGAGCACCACGTAAAAATGTAAGCGAGTTCAAAAGGAGGAGAGCAAGTGGAACAATTAACGATTGGAGATTATACGTTAACATGGCTTCAAGGAGGAGTCACACATTTGGACGGCGGAGCCATGTTTGGTGTTGTGCCAAAACCTCTATGGTCAAAGTTGTATCCAGCAAATGAAAACAATCAAATTGAACTCAGGTCTGATCCTATTTTGGTTCAAGGCAAGGGAAAGAACTTTCTAATTGAAGCCGGACTTGGAAACGACCGTTTTTCAAAAAAGCAATTGAGAAATTATGCGATTACTGAAGAATCTTTTATCATAGAAGGTTTGGACACAATGGGACTATCTCCGGACGACATTGATGGTGTGTTAATGACTCATATGCATTTTGACCATTGTGCCGGCTTAGTGCATAAAGAAGAAGAAAAAGATGTACCTTTTTTCAAAAATGCAGTAATCTATACTTCAGAAATAGAGTGGGAGGAAACAAGAAACCCTAATATTCGATCAAAAAATACATACTGGGAGCAAAATTGGAAGCCTATAGAACATCAGGTTCAAACGTTCAAACAGCAAACAGAGGTGCTGCCGGGCATAACGATGATCCATACGGGTGGTCATAGTGCAGGACACAGTATTGTTACGATTGAACAGGGGGAGGACATGCTCATTCACATGGCCGATATCATGGGTACTCATGCACATAAAAATGTGCTCTGGGTCATGGCATTTGATGATTATCCAATGGATTCAATTGAAGCAAAGAGAAAATGGATGGATATTGGGTATAACAACGAAGCATGGTTTAGTTTTTATCATGATTATAAGTACAGAGCCATTCAATTTGATGGACAAGGAGAAATAAAGAGGAGTATTACAAGGGAAATATAAAAGAACAACGGGAAAATGGGAAGCAGAAGCTTTTTGTCAGAATGTCGAGAAACCCCTTCTGCTTTTCTAAAGCAGAGGGGTTTCTCATTCCGTAAAAAATTTATTTTCGGGAATTTGTTGTAGGTAAAGAAGATCGCAAACCACCTTACACCCTAGGTCTACTACTCATAGTAAGTTGTCTTCTGGCACTAATTGATCGATGGAGACTACCTTTAATTCAATTCTTTCTCTGAATGGATGTAACATGGCATTCACCCCAGGTAAAAAATTGTAAACGAAACTTCCACATGACTTCACCACGATTTGGAGAAGCGAAAGACGACGACTCCTGGGGGAAAAGCAACAGCTGAAGATCCCGCAGGGCGATGTTCCCGAGGAAGCTGAAGCGTTGGCCGCGGACAGCGTCCGTCTGTAGTGAATGGAGAGTGTGGACTTTTTAGTCGACTAATTATACCTTATAAATTTGAATAATAGGTTAATCAATCAATAAAATGCTATGGAGAAAGTCTTAACAGTTTACAGGAAGCAGAAGCTTCCTGTTTTTTTATGGTTATTTCACCAGATTCACAGGTAGATGACTGCATGTTTTTCTCCTATAAAAGGGGCGGGCAATAAAAGGAGTCCTGCCACTAAAATTTGTCATTTTGGGCACCTTAAAAGTAGAAATGGGACCGAAATACATTTCACTTTAAAGGAGAGAAAGAAAATTAGTACAATACGACGCGGAAAAAAAGAAAATTCAAAAGTAGACTGGACAGTATTTGGGTTATCTGGAGGTTTATTGCTACTGTTTGCCTTACTATCATTTATTAGTATGGAGGCAGTAGGTTTATTTGTAAGTGAAACGTTTGCCTGGTCTGCTGCTTACTTTGGGGCATTTTGGCAGGTTCTTATGCTGGCTACGTTTGCAGTTGCTATTGTATTAGCTTTTTCGACCTACGGTAAAGTGCGATTAGGCAATACAAGCTCTCCTGAGTTAAGCAATTTTAAATGGATTTCGATTATTATGGCTACTTTGTTAGCAGGAGGGGGAGTGTTTTGGGCTGCTGCGGAGCCAATGTATCACTTCATGGAAGTACCTCCATTGCGCGGTGGAATTACTGAAGGAACACAGGAGGCGGTAGCACCTGCCTTATCCCAAAGCTTTATGCACTGGGGGTTTTTGGCCTGGGCAATATTGGGGACCATTAGTGCAGTCGTAATGATGTACGGATATTATCATAAAGGAATGCCGATGAAACCGCGAACGCTCTTATATCCGATGTTTGGGAAAAGATTAAATGAGAGCGTGTGGGGAAAAGTGATCGATGCTTTTTCCATCATTGCCGTAGCTGCCGGCACGATAGGACCGATTGGTTTTCTTGGACTTCAGGCCAGCTATGGGTTAGAAGCACTTTTTGGAATACCGGATATTTTTATGACGCAGCTCGGCATTATTATTGGAGTGGTAGCTATTTCAACTGTTTCAGCTGTAACAGGTTTGCATAAAGGAATACAGCTGTTAAGCCGGTTTAATGTTACTTTAGCCATTGTTCTAATGCTCGCTGTATTAATTTTGGGCCCGGGAGGCTTTATTATTGATTCTTTTATTTCTTCTTTTGGAACCTATGTTCATCAATTCATACCAATGAGCACTTATCGGGGAGACCAGGGATGGCTCAGCTTTTGGACGCTCTTCTTTTGGGGATGGTTTATCGGGTATGGGCCGATGATGGCTATGCTTATCAGCCGGATATCCAGGGGGCGGACCATCCGGGAAATTGTCATAGCGGTAGGGATTATTGCTCCGGTCGTAACAACATTCTGGTTTACCATTGTCGGAGGGAGCGGTATCTTTTTTGAATTGAATAACCCTGGTTCAGTTTCTGACGCTCTAAATGAAGCAGGAATGCCGGCATCAATGATCGCCATTACTGAACAACTACCTTTAGCGGTCATAATTTCTCCATTGTTTTTATTATTGACGGTATTGTTTGTCGTAACCACAGCTGATTCAATGGCTTACACCATTGCTATGGGTGTTACAGGACAAGGAAATCCCGGCAAAAGCATGAGAATTTTTTGGGCAATTCTCATGGGGACGATTGCGGTTATTCTGCTTTATTTAGGGGAAGGCAGCATTGACGCCCTTCAATCATTTATCGTCGTTACTGCTGTACCGGTCAGTGTTTTATTATTGCCTATGTTATGGCTTGCCCCAAGAGCAGCAAGGAAATTGGCTGAAGAACAGGGCCTGGTTACCCCTTCTAAAAGATCATAAAAAATAATCGTCCCGCTCATAAGGCCTCCTTCCTTTTACATTTAACAATAGGATGTAAGAGGTGTGATTGATTTTGGTTATTTTTGATTGAAAATGAATTAAAATGATTGATCATGATCGGGTGTGGGTATATAATTACAATGTAAGCGATTAAATGAGGGGGGGAGTATATGCTTCATATAGAAAGAAAAGAAATAATTTTGTCTGTATTAAAGAGTAAAGAAGTAGTTTCTGTTCAGGAACTTGTTGATGCAACACAAGCTTCTGAATCAACCATTCGCCGGGACCTTACAGATCTTGAAAAAGAGAACTATTTGAAAAGAGTTCATGGCGGCGCCTCTCTCCTTCGCAAAAAGAAAGAAGAATTAACTGTAGCAGAAAAAAAGGTAAGAAATATAGAAGAAAAAAAAGCCATAGCAGAATATGCTGCCAGCTTAATTAATACAGGAGAAAGTATTTTCTTAGATGCAGGGACTTCCACAATTGAGATGATTCCTCACCTTGCGGAAAAGAAAGTGGTGGTTGTCACAACTGGTGTTTATCATGTGCCTCTCTTGCTTGAACATCACATAGAAACCTATGTAGCAGGAGGCCATGTGAAACAAAATACCGGTGCTTTAGTTGGAACAAAGGCCTTGCTTTCACTGAGAGAATACCGGTTTGATAAATGCTTTTTAGGAATTAACGGTGTGCATCCAATTCATGGGTATACCACTCCTGATCCTGAGGAAGCAACTGTAAAACAGACCGCCCTGTCATTAGCAGCTAAAGCATATGTCCTGGCAGATCCCTCCAAGTTCGGCGAAGCTGTTTTTGCTTCAGTAGCTCCTATAGAACAGGCTGCTATTGTAACAACTGATTCATTACATGAGGAGTGCTTAGAGGAGTTAAAAGAAAAGACAGAAATTAAGGTGGTCAATCAACTATGATTTACACTCTCACTTTAAATCCAGCAGTAGATTACATTGTCAATGTATCAAATTTTGAAATTGGACAGGTAAACAGGGCATCAAAAGAAAGTAAGTTTGCTGGTGGAAAAGGCATTAATGTTTCAAAAGTGTTAACGAGGCTGGAAAAAGAAAGTACGGCTCTTGGGTTTATCGGAGGATTTACGGGCCAATATATTCAAACGTCTTTAGATAAAGAGAAAATTTCCTCTGAATTCATTCAGGTAAACGGTGATACAAGGATTAACGTGAAGTTAAAGACAGAAGAGGAGTCTGAAATCAATGGTATCTCACCAACTATTTCAGAAGAAAATCTAAGCAGCTTGAAAGAGCAGCTTGGCCATCTGAAAAGTACAGATGTACTGGTGCTTGCAGGCAGCGTCCCGGATACTGTGTCTTCTTCAATCTATACAGAAATAATAGATATGGTAAAAGAAAGAAATGTAAAGGTGTTTGTGGATACGAGCGGTCCGGCATTAAAAGAAGTAATGAAAACAAGCCCCTTTTTTATTAAGCCTAATCATCATGAATTAGCTGAACTTCTTGATGTAACAGTCAACACAGTAGAAGAGGCAGCTCATTTTGGAAAAAAAGCCCTTGAAAAGTGGGATATTACTCATCTTTTAATTTCAATGGCTGGTAAAGGAGCCGTTTATATTTCAAAAGATGAAGTTATGCATGCCACTGTTCCTTCAGGTAATGTAGTTAACTCGGTAGGGGCTGGAGATTCTATGGTTGCTGGATTTATAGCCGGCTTTGAAGAGGGACTTCCCTTAGAAGAAGTGCTGGCAACAGCGGTAGCCGCAGGCAGCGGGACAGCTTTTTCAAATGGTTTTTGTACAAAGGATCTCGTACATTCGTTGAAAAAGAACATTAAGATTACATCTCTCCAACAATAAATACTAGAGAGGATGAAAGAGATGAAAATTACAGAGCTTCTCAAAGCTGATACGATACAGCTCGACTTGCAAAGCTCTTCAAAAGAAGAAGTCATTGATGAATTAATTGGTACTCTTGATAAAGCGGGGCGCCTGCATGACCCTAAAGGATATAAAGAGGCCATCGTCGCCCGTGAAGAACAGAGCAGCACAGGAATAGGTGAAGGAGTAGCCATTCCCCATGCCAAAACAAGTGCTGTAAAAACACCGGCCATTGCTTTTGGGCGTTCTCAAAGCGGACTGGATTACGATTCTTTGGACGGCCAGCCTGCTCATTTATTCTTTATGATTGCTGCCAGTGAAGGGGCAAATCAAACACATTTAGAAACGTTATCACGTTTGTCCACCCTGCTGATGGACCAGGATTTCCGTGCCATCCTGTTGGAGGCTTCAACAAAAGAAGAGATTCTGATTGCCATTGATGAAAAAGAAAAAGAAAAGCTTGGTGGAGAAGAAGAAGAGGAAACAAGTGCGCCTAAAGAAGAGTCTGGAAAAAGGATTCTTGCGGTTACGGGCTGCCCAACAGGGATAGCCCACACGTATATGGCAGCTGATGCCTTGAAAGATAAAGCAAAAGAATTGGGTATTTCGATTAAAGTAGAAACGGCTGGATCAGGCGGAGTGAAAAACAAATTAACCTCTCAGGAAATCGAGGAAGCTGACGCGATTATTGTAGCAGCTGACACGAAAATTGAGATGGAGCGTTTCAGCGGCAAGCCGGTCATTCAAACAGGAGTGACCGATGGAATCCGTAAACCACATGACCTCCTTGAAAAAGCTGTCAAAGGAGAGGCTCCTATTTATAAAGGGAGCGGCGAAGGAGCAAAGTCTGAGGAAGGGGAACAGACTCGAGGAGGGTTTGGACGAGGCATATACAAGCATCTTATGAACGGTGTTTCCAACATGCTTCCTTTTGTTATCGGTGGTGGTATTTTAATTGCAATATCCTTCTTCTTTGGAATTGAATCAGCAGACCCTGCCCATCCTGACTACAATCCTTTTGCTGCAGCCTTAATGTCTATAGGCGGGGAGCATGCCTTTGGACTTATGGTGGCGGTTCTTGCTGGTTTTATTGCCATGAGTATTGCTGACCGCCCGGGGTTTGCTCCTGGTATGATAGGCGGTTTTATGGCAACAACAGGAGATGCAGGGTTTTTAGGCGGTTTAATTGCAGGTTTCTTAGCAGGTTATGTCGTCATCGGCGTTAAACGACTTTTGGCTAATCTTCCAAAAGTCTTTGATGGAATTAAAACCATTCTTTTTTACCCATTGATTAGCATTTTTGTTGTTGGTATTCTCATGTATTTTGTGATTATAGGGCCGATCAGTGCTTTTAATACGTTCTTAGAAGGCTGGCTTGGCGGCATGGGTACAGGAAACATCGTTCTTCTTGGTATTATCCTTGGAGGAATGATGGCTGTAGACATGGGCGGGCCAATTAATAAAGCAGCCTTCACGTTCGGAATTGCAATGATTGAAGCCGGAAATTTCGGTCCCCATGCAGCAATTATGGCTGGCGGTATGGTTCCTCCTCTTGGACTTGCCTTAGCAACTACTTTCTTTAAAAGCAAGTTCACAAAAGATGAAAGAAATGCCGGGGTAAGTAACTATTTCCTTGGGTCCTTCTTTATAACTGAAGGGGCGATTCCTTTTGCAGCTGCTGATCCAGGACGAGTGATTCCTTCGATCGTGATCGGTTCAGCAACAGCTGGAGGACTGGCCATGTTCTTTAATGCCGGGCTGCCGGCCCCTCATGGCGGGATCTTTGTTATCCCGACAATTCAAGGAAGTCCCCTTGCTTATTTATTAGCCATCGTCATTGGAGCTGTAGTAACTGCTCTGTTAGTAGGATTCTGGAAAAAACCAGTAACTAAATGATAAAGAAAAGGTGTCTCCATAAGGTCATACTGATTAGTGACCGGAAGAGACACCTTTTTCTATTGCCTGTGGGTAACTTACGAAATAGTAAGCAAAAAGAGAGTATCGCCAAAAGTCGGCTTTTGGTGACACTCTCAATAATAATTATGAAGATAACTCAAGAATGGTTCCTGTTTTTGCATCTACCACAAAATCCATTTGCTTTGTTTCATCCTGTTCAGTGCTGGATATTCCGCCGCGATAGACTTTATAAACGAGGTTATCTTTATTGTATTTTTCGGGAGTCATATGGATCCATGATCCGTTAACCGGGATGTGGTCCTGCACGTTTTGTTTAACTACTTTAAGCGCTTTTTCAGGAGAAATATGTTCCCCGCCAATTTTGTCTTTCAGCAGGTAGCCTGCTAAAAAGCCAAGTCCTACACCAATAAGAATATCTCTGATTTTCATGCTTTCCCACCCTTTCTTATCAAGTAATTTCAAGTATAACTCACATCTATTAAATTTCCAATTAAATGCTTTATTACTATTCCTTTTTTTTCCTGTGTTGTTGAAGAGCAGGAAGGAAAGTAGATAAAAAACTATTATTTCTGTAAAATGGTAAAAGAATATTTAGATGAAGGGAGCTTATTATGAATCAAGAAACTCGTGAAATGTTTAAGACATTAACTGAATTACCTGGAGCCCCTGGGTTTGAACATGAAGTACGGAAATACGTTCGACAAGAACTTGAAAAATATAGTGATGATATTGTTCAGGATCGCCTCGGAGGAATCTTTGGGGTAAAGAAAGGAAAAGAGGAAGACCCAAAAGTCATGGTGGCAGGTCACATGGACGAAGTGGGCTTTATGGTTACTTCTATTAGTGAGAAAGGACTTATTCGTTTCCAGACCCTTGGAGGGTGGTGGAGCCAGGTTCTTTTAGCGCAGCGTGTTGAAATTATTACGGAACAAGGGCCTGTTATAGGAGTAATAGGGTCAACGCCGCCTCATCTGTTAGAAGAGGCACAGCGTAAAAAACCTATGGACATCAAAAAAATGTACATAGATATTGGTGCAGATAATAAAAAAGATGCAGAAAGCATCGGTATTAAGCCTGGTCAGCAAGTTGTGCCTGTCTGTCCTTTTACTCCTATGGCCAATGAAAAGAAAATCCTTGCAAAATCGTGGGATAATCGGTACGGCGTTGGGCTGTCAATTGAACTTTTAAAAGAGCTGAAAGATGAAGTCATTCCTAATACTCTATATTCCGGCTCTACGGTACAGGAAGAAGTGGGGCTTCGTGGGGCGGCAGTCGCTGCGCAAATGATAAAGCCAGACATTTTCTATGCTCTTGACGCCAGTCCTGCAAATGATGCTACAGGCGGAAAGCAAGCCTTTGGTCATTTGGGTAAAGGAGCGTTAGTACGAATTTATGACCGTACAATGATTACTCACCGAGGCATGAGAGAGTTTGTTCTTGATACGGCCGAAAGCAACAATATAAATTATCAGTTCTTTATCTCTCAAGGAGGTACAGATGCAGGAAAAGTCCATATGTCTAATGATGGTGTTCCATCAGCCGTAATAGGAGTATGCTCTCGATATATTCATACAGCAGCATCAATTCTTCATATCGATGATTATGCCGCTGCTAAAGAACTCATTACCAAGCTTGTGCGAACAACCGACAAGAATGCCTTGGAACAGATCCGCAGCCAGGTATAATATAGTTTCTTTCCAAAAAGACCGCTCCTAAAGGTGCGGTCTTTTATTGATGGGTCAGTTATCTAATAACACGGCTTCTTGTGACAGAGCCTTTTGGAAAAGCCCTTGATGAGTTTTAAGAAAAACCATAAGGCTTATGCTTCATACGTTTAACCTTTGAATAAATCGGTAAAGAGATAACTAATCTTTAGGGAAGGGTGTGTAAACTTTGAAAGCAGTTACTTATCAAGGGCTCGATGATATTCAAGTAAAGGAAATGGAAGATCCTAAAATACAAACAGGTGACGACATGGTTATTAGGATAACGGCATCAGGGATCTGCGGATCAGATTTACATCTTTATAAGAATGGGATTCCTTTGGAAGAAGATTACATTATAGGGCACGAGCCAATGGGGATCGTGGAGGAAGTTGGTCCGGAAGTAAAGAACTTGAAAAAAGGTGACCGAGTTGTTATTCCATTTAACGTGAGCTGCGGAACTTGCTTTTATTGTGAGCACCAGATGGAAAGTCAATGTGATGAAGCAAACCCTCATGCGGATAATGGCGGCCTTTTTGGATACTCTAAGCAATTCGGAAACTATCCTGGCGGACAGGCTGAGTTTTTAAGAGTGCCTTATGCAGACCAGACCTCTTTTAAAGTTCCAGAAAGCAGTGAGCTGGATGATGAAAGTGTCTTATTTTTATCCGATGTAATTCCGACTTCCTGGTGGAGCGTGGAAAAGGTTAAAAAAGGTGATACTGTCCTTGTGCTGGGCTGCGGTCCTATTGGACTCATGACTCAAAAGCTGGCCTGGATAAAAGGTGCAGAAAGGGTAATTGCAGTGGATCATGTGCCGCACAGACTAGAGCACGCAAGAAGAACAAACAATGTGGAAGTTTACAATATGAAGGAAACAAAGGAAATAGGAGCACTGCTTCATGAAGAAACAAAAGGCGGTGCAGATGTAGTGGTGGATTGTGTAGGGATGGACGGAACCGTTCACCCAGAAGAGGAGTTCGGTTCTGATGCTGATAACCAGGCTGGTACAATAAGTCCAATTGTGACAGCTTCTCAGGCTGTCAGGAAGTTTGGTTTGATTCAATTAACAGGTGTATATGCTTCGGCAGCTAACGATTTTCCTCTAGGGGATTTATTTGGACGAAACGTGTCGCTTAAAATGGGGCAGGCACCAGTCGTTCATATGATGCCTAAGCTATATGAAATGGTTGAAAATCGTGAGTTTGATCCAACGGATATTATCACTCACCGAATGTCCATTGATGAAGCTCCCGAAGCTTACAAGATTTTTGACAAAAAAGAAGACGGCAACATAAAAGTAGTGTTGAAGCCGTAAACTCAGAATCCCTTTACAGGGATTCTCAGACTGTCGAGGAACCCACGCTTTTCTAAAGCGTGGGTTCCTAATGTTTTGGAGAAATGTCGTCTTCCAGCCATTTTATTTGCTCTAAAAATGCAAAAACACCCCTTAGCTAGCTGTAAGGTGGTTGGCGATCTTCTTTATATTCTGCACTGTGGCTGTCATCAGCGCCTGTTCCGATGCGCCTTTCAAACTGTGCAACCGGCAGTAGCTAAACCCGTGGAGCTGTTAGCGTTTGCGAAGCTTCGCTCAATCGTTTCTTTTCTCTTTTTATAAATCGTCTTTCCTTCTTTGGAAAGTCTGTGTTCCCTTAGGATTAAAGCGACGGTGAGCGATAACACCCATGATGTTCCGTTCTTCTATTCCTTTGCATAACGGCACTGTCGATGGGTGGACGACCGTTGTCTTCACTGTAGTAGGGCTTGACTTTGTCATATATAAAGGAAAAATCAATTGTGGCTGCAATTTTCCGGAGTAAGTGGTCTTAAGGAACCAGTTGATCAATCGATATCATTTCCAATTCAACTTGCTTCTCGCGGATTGGACATAACATGTGTTATCCTCCTTTTTTGAGTAGCAAAAGACGGCGACTCCGGCGGGAAGAGCAGGAGCTGAAGACCCCACAGGGTGATTTTCCCGAGGAGGCTGAGGCCCTGCCCGCTGCATAGAAGCCACCGTTCATGCGAATGAAATGTAGCTTGAACGGATGACGCACTTGTACCTTTAGGTAAAAGCGTCCGTCTGTAGCGATTTCTTACTATATATTGTACTATAATCATCTGATTAATCGGATGATTAAAGGTGAAAAAACAGGTTGTGAGACGACTTTCTCACCAACCTGAGAATCACTTTACAGGGATTCTTTTTTTTGTTTAAAGTTAGTCTATACTTTTAGTACATAGAGTTTGTTAATCACGATTAATGTGTGAGGTGGAGTATTATGCTAATAGGAGTCGGTTCAACGAATAATGCGAAATTAAAAGCTGTGGAAGACGCTCTTCAAGAGTGCAAGATTAAGATTCAAGGAATAAACGCACCATCTCAAGTCAGAGACCAGCCGTTAACTGACGAAGAAACAAAAGAGGGGGCAGTAAACAGGGCGATTTACTGTATTAAGCAAAATAAAGATATAGTGATAGGAATTGGCCTTGAAGGAGGGGTCACAAAAATGGAAGACGGCTTGTTTTTGTGTAATTGGGGAGCACTTGCGGACCAGGAGGGGAGAATTGTAACAGCCTCCGGTGCAAGAATTTTACTACCGGAAAATGCTGAGGAAGATATAGAGGCGGGCCTTGAATTAAAAGATATAATAGAAAAGATTACAGGAAGAAAAAATGTACATCAAAGCGAGGGAGCTGCAGGTCTTTTGACAGCTGGGTTCGTACATAGAAATGAATTATTTTCCCATGTTATCAGACTCCTGTATGGGCAATGGTTGTATCAAAAAGCGGAACTGGAAGGTGACCAGAGGGGGAGATAAACACTACCAGCTCCCTCTGTGAGCAGTCATTGCTCACGAGGAAGCTGATATGTTGCCCGGTGCCATAACAGGCATCGTGAATACAAAATGAAGGGCAGCTTGATCAGAGCTGCCACTTGCCTTCCGATAAAGCGTAGAGAAGCTAAGTACTTTTTAATTGGCTTCAAAAACGTAGGAAAGAGCTTTTAAGGCTTGTTCTTTCGTTTCAACTACAACATTTGCTTTGTTTGCAAGCTCCTTTACAGGGTGATGAAGCTCTTTTGGTCTTACGATAATTAATGGCTTATTTAAAGCAATGGCTGTAGCAGCGTCCATAGCTGTGTTCCATTGTTTGTACTTCTCTCCGAACAGCGCGATCACCACATCTGCTTTTTGCAGCAGGATTTGAGTACGGAGATTATTAAATGCTGATGCAGCTTCATCCTTAAAGATGTTGTCTGGCTGTTCACCTAGAATTTCTTCTCCAATATTATCGGAGCGGTCATGATTTTCCATAGGGCCAAAAAATTGTAAAGGAAGCTCCCATTCACTGGCAGCCTTTCGAAATTCTTCCCGCCAGTTATCATGGATTTGTCCTGCTAAGTATACATTAAGTTCCAAAAGTGGTTCCTCCTCATTTTTTGTATTTTTCTGATTCCATTTAACTATAATATTCTTGTAAAGGTATTTGCAAACAAGTATGATAATAATCAGGCACATAAATTGTCACATTTACAATAAAGGGAGAGGAAAGGCATGAAGGACTTTTTTTTACGTAAAGGTGTAAAGTTATCTGTAAAGACATACGGGGTGACTGCACTGAGTTTCATGGCTTTGGGGCTTTTTTCCTCCTTAATCATAGGTTTAATTATGAGAACGTTAGGGGAGCAGTTAGGAAACTATCCTATTGGTCCTTTTTTTGAGGATATGGGCACACTGGCCATGGGATTAATGGGACCGGCTATCGGTGCAGCCGTGGCCTATGGATTAAATGCTCCTCGTCTGGTTTTATTTGCGGCTATTGTGAGCGGTGCCGCGGGAGCAGAACTGGGCGGGCCTGCTGGAGCTTTTATCGCTGCACTATTGTCAACAGAAATAGGAAAGCTTGTCTCCAAAGAAACGAGAGTGGATATCATTGTTACACCCTTTGTGACCATTTTAACTGGGTTTACGGTTGCGAATTGGCTCGGACCGGTGATTAATTCAGGATTAGTTCAGTTTGGCCAGTTAATCATGTGGGCAACAGAGCAACAGCCCTTTGTAATGGGTATTCTTGTAGCCAGTTTAATGGGACTTGCCTTAACAGCTCCTATTTCAAGTGCTGCTATAGCCATTATGCTGGAGCTTGAAGGTCTGGCAGCGGGGGCTGCTACAGTAGGATGTGCAGCACAAATGGTTGGGTTTGCTGTAAGCAGTTACAGAGAAAATGGAATGTCAGGGCTAGCTGCACTAGGGATCGGCACATCTATGCTTCAGGCACCCAACGCGTTAAAAAACCCTCTCATCCTCATTCCTCCTACTGTAGCAGGAGCTGTTCTTGCACCGCTTTCAACGATGGTCTTTTTTATGGAGAATAATGCCGCTGGAGCTGGAATGGGGACAAGCGGACTTGTTGGGCAGATCATGACCTTTTCTGTCATGGGGTTTTCAGGTGATGTTCTGTTAGCGGTTCTTCTTTTGCATGTTGCAGGGCCTGCCGTTATTTGTTTCCTTGTTTCCGAGTGGATGCGAAAGAAAAATTGGATTAAACTAGGAGATATGAAAATCGAACAAGGATAAGAAGGAGGGCCAATAACGGTGGAAGCTTTACTTACAGCAGGTGATTTTGAAAAAGCGATACAAGGAGAAAAAGTAATTGTTTTGTTTTCTGCTGATTGGTGTCCAGACTGCAGAGTGATTGAGCCTGTCTTACCAGGCATAGAAGAGAAATATCGGGATTTTACTTTTTACCATGCCGATCGTGATGAATTATTAGAAAAGTGCCAGGAATATGATGTGTATGGTATCCCTAGTTTTATTGGTTTCCATCGTGGGAAAGAAGTTCATCGTTTTGTAGATAAAAAAAGAAAAACAGAAGAGCAAATTATTGAATTTATAAAAGATACAATAGAAAAGCTTTAACAAAAAGACTCTCCCTGCTTTCCGGCAGCCGTTTTTGGGAGAGTCTTTCTCAATGGCCAAATCTTCTTGTAAGCCGGCATCTAGCATACTGGATACAGGCCGGGGTCACAATAGTTGGGAATGGAATTTACACATGTTAAAATAAAGCGATAGACGGATACGGACAATTGAGGTGAGATGATTGAGTATTAAAGATATAAATGATTTAAAAGAGGTTTTAGAGAAAAGGCTGGGAGGAAAAGATAAGTCGCTCAGCTTTGATAAGGAGCAAAGTGTGCTCCGGGTAGAATATCTCCCCCTAAAAAAAGGGGTAGACCTTGACTTAAACAAACTCTTAGCAAAATACGAAAACAAGCAGGAAAAAGCAATAGACGAAATTGTCTATTACATTACCACTTCCTTTGAAGCAATGAACAAAAGCATTACGTTAAAAGGGAAAGAATCCCATATATATCCAGTGATTCGTTCCACTTCCTTTCCTACCGAAACAAAAGACGGGCAGCCGCTTTTATATGAAGAGCATACAGCAGAAACAAGAATTTACTATGCTCTTGACATGGGGGAAGCTTATACGATGCTTGACAAGGTAACATTGGAGCGGGAAGGTATGAGCTTTGAGGAAATCAAAGAAACAGCACAATTTAACCTGCGTGCCTTATCCTACAATATTAAAGAAGACCAGGTGGCGGGAAACCGTTTTTATTTTATTAATTCTAATGATGGATATGATGCAAGCAAGATCCTGAATGAGGCGCTTTTAGAAAAACTAGAGAGAGACGCAGAAGGGGATTTGGCTGTAGCAGTCCCTCACCAGGACGTTCTGATTGTGGCTGACATTCTAAATGAACAAGGATATGACGTTCTTGGACAGATGGCCTTTAAGTTTTTTGGAGAAGGCCGTGTACCTATTACAGCACTTCCTTTTCTTTATGAGAAAGGTCGGTTGGAGCCAATCTTCATCCTTGCCCGCAAGAAGCCTAAGGAGTAGGAAATAAGCTGTAAGTATGTGTTACAATATACCTTGGCTTAATAACTGAATATACGGCATAAAAAGGAGTTTTTGAAGATGAATATTTTTTACAATGGCACAGGAATAGGAGACGTGCTCCTTGTTTCACTAAAAGAAATCCCTAAGGAAGAACGTTTAGTTGAGCGTAAGGGAGATGTAGCACGTTTATTTGACAAAAGAAACGGTCAAACAGTGGGCTTTAATATATTTAACATTTCTAACATCAAATCCATTAATGGCACGGGAATGCTTCCTCTAACCGATGAATTGCTTGAAGCGATAAATAAAGCACTGGAACACAACGATTTTGAGGAAACAATAGAAGCTCCAAAGGAATCTAACTTTGTAGTAGGTTATGTGAAGGAAAAAAGTAAACACCCTGACGCTGATAAGTTAAGTGTCTGCCAGGTAGACGTTGGAGAAGAAACGCTTCAGATTGTGTGCGGAGCACCGAACATTGAAGAAGGCCAAAAGGTCCCTGTTGCAATGGTTGGAGCCTCTATGCCAACGGGGATGAACATTAAAGCTGCAAAGTTAAGAGGTGTGGAATCAACAGGAATGATCTGTTCTGCCAAAGAATTGGTCCTTCCGGATGCACCACGCGAGAAGGGGATTTTGGTACTGGATGATCGCTTTAAGGTCGGAGAGGATTTCCTAGAGCAGTATCACGGTTAAATGAAGGTACGACTTATGTATGAGTTTTCAAAAAAACCATTGGCAGGGGCTAGTGGTTTTTTTTGTCCTTCGTTAAAATAAGAGTACCTCTGTCACTGCTGGTGAGGGAAAAGGAATAAGTTAAAAAAGAATATGAATAACAATAACTATAGAAAAAAGAAACGGGTGATGAAAGACGTGCCTTTTAGCTTTCAAGAAATGATGAAAAAAATGCAGAAGTTTTTTTTCGGAGAAGAGGATAGTACATTTCCCTCTTCAAAGCAGGAACAAAAGCCCGAACGATCCTATGGAAGGGTTCATTCTGAAGGTGAAGTAGGAGCAAAAATGCTTCACCAGTATCCTGAAAAAGGGAATTTTCGTTTTCCATTGAACGTTGATGATACCCATCCGCCCCGGAATCGAAAGCCGGTTGCTCAAAAGACGAATAACGGTCCTTCCCCTATGAAGGACAGGAAAGTTTCAAATATTAAGGGAGCGGATGCCAACTCTACCAATACATTTCGCAGCCCTGCAGAAAAAGAGGTTTTTCAGAAAAGAAATATCAAAATGAAGAATGATGAAATTGGTGAAACGAAAAAAACGGAACAGGGACAAGGAAAAGAAGAAAATGACAGTGCCCAGCATAAATCGCTGTTTTCTGGAACAAACTTTGAGCCGCAAAGCATACCTTCACCGGTTTTTGGCTATGAAAAGGTTCCGCTCCATCAAGATTACTTAAAAAAGAGAACGGGGAAAATCTCCTATCAAACCTCTGAAAGAAGTATACCCTCCCCTTCCATTTTAAGTGAAAAAGAAGAAGGGTCTTTTTCTGAGAATAAAAAAGAGGAGACAGGAAGGGTATATAATTCTTCAGCTACTTCAATAGAAGAGGTCGCAGCCATCTCCGAATTGCTCAACAGAGCTCAAAGAAAGAAGCCAGAGCCTAGAAAGGTAGAAAGCTTTTATGTAGGGAACCTTGAGGAAGGAAGAATTGTCCGCCCCTCTGAAAGGGATTTTGAGGAGGGTCCAGAAGAAAGCTTTCACAAAGAGAGTTTCCAAGAACCAGAGAAGGAGAATGTAAGTCAAATACGTGCAAAAAAGGCAGAGGGGTTCAACGATTCTGCTTGGCAAGCGACCGAAGACCAAACAGGTCAAGAAGTTAACGAGGAGGAGATCCTGCAAGAGAGCGTGGAAAGCTCTTATTTTGATGAAGAAAATTCCATCTCTAAGGTAGAAGGAGAGGTTTCCAAACAAGAAGAGGAAAGAGAAAAAACACACACCGCTTTTGATCAAGCTTCCAGCTTACCTGAAGTGGAAACACCCTCTCTTCATAAAAGCGAACCGGTGATTGCCAAGAATGATACTTCCAATGAAGCTATGGAAAACGGACTGAGTAATTCAGGGAAAGAAACGGCTCCTCAAGCCGCCAGGAAAGAAGCAACAGAAGTTCGTTCTTTACAAAAGGGAGAAAAAACGAACCCGTCGAAAAGGAAGAATGAGACTGGGCAATCATCCGTTCCTTTCAACGTCCTTATGTATCCAAAAGACCGTATGAAATCAGAGAAAAAAAAGAACCTTCACTCCGGGGGAGGCAATAATAACTATACAAAGCCAAGTATACAATTGTTAAATATCCCGCCCAGAAAAGAGACGTCGGGTGAAAATGCTTTAGCTGAGCAGCGAGAACTTCTGGAAAGAACGCTTCATAACTTTAATGTTGATGCAAGAGTGGTAGATGTAACACAAGGACCTTCTGTAACGAGGTTTGAAGTACAGCCAGCTCCAGGAGTAAAGGTTAACAAAGTAACAAACCTGACAGACGACATAAAAATGGCAATGGCTGCAAAGGATCTCAGAATGGAGGCTCCAATACCAGGGAAGAATGCAATCGGTATAGAAGTGCCTAACCCGGAAAGCACCCCGGTGTTTCTCCGTGAAATATTAAGGCATGAATCTTTTATAAGAAATGAGTCTCCTTTAGCCGTTGCCTTGGGGCTGGATATTTCCGGGGCTCCGATCGTAGCTGATTTACAGAAGATGCCCCACGGGTTAATAGCTGGAGCAACTGGTTCTGGAAAGAGTGTGTGCATAAATTCCATATTATTAAGCCTTCTGTTCAAGGCTTCACCGGAAGAAGTAAAGCTTATGCTTATTGATCCAAAAATGGTTGAACTTGCTTCATATAGGGAAATCCCTCATTTAGTCACTCCTGTCATTAATGACGCGAAAGAAGCAACAGCAGGATTGAAATGGGCTGTTCAGGAAATGGACACTCGTTATGAGAAACTGGCTCACGAAGGTGTTAGAGATATAAAGAAATATAACGAAAAAGTTACGAAAAAAGGACGCCCTGAAGATAAAATGCCTTATATGGTCATTATCATCGATGAGCTTGCAGACTTAATGATGGTCTCGCCTCAGGATGTAGAGGATGCAGTTTGCCGAATTGCCCAAAAGGCAAGGGCGTGTGGCATGCACCTGCTTTTAGCTACTCAAAGACCTTCTGTGGATGTCATTACAGGCTTAATTAAGGCCAATATTCCAACCAGGGTTGCTTTCTCAGTTTCATCCCAGGTCGATTCAAGGACGATTCTGGATATGAGCGGGGCTGAAAGATTAATAGGAAAGGGGGATATGCTTTTCCACGCAAATGGAGCCTCCAAGCCGTTACGCGTCCAGGGAACCTTTGTATCAGATGAAGAAATTGACCTGGTAACAGAGCATGTACGCCGCCAGCAAAAACCGGCGTATTTCCTTAAAAGAGAAGAGCTTGTCAAAAAACATCAACGCCAGGAAGTAGAGGACGATTTATTTATAGATGCCTGTGAGTTTGTAACAGAGCAGGGCAGTGCCTCTTCCTCACTTCTGCAAAGGCAGTTTTCCATTGGATTTAACCGGGCGGCAAGGTTAATTGATATGATGGAAGCAAAAGGAATTATATCGGAAGCAATGGGTACAAAACCAAGGAGAGTGCTGCTTTCTATGGAGGATATCGAAGAGAAGGTTCTTCAGGAGGAAGCATAAAAAGGAAGAGAACTTGTCTTCTTCTCAAAGGTTCTATATGATAGATATTAACACAAAATAATCCTACTAACTGTTGCAGCATCTAATCAGTAATGTTCACGAACTGCTCTTTTGTGTAGATAGAAATGAACACCATTTGACGATACTTCCTAAAGGGGGCAATGTCATGGAGCAGATTCAGTTGAACGACCTTTTAGAATTCTTCTCCCCAGAATGGATATCCCTTCTGAGTGTTGAAGAGCGAGATGTACCAATAGTGTTACAAGATGGATTAGGGAATTTAGAAAAGAAGGACTTACTTGAAATTGTAGAAGCTGTCATTATGCAGCAAGGTGAGCGCACGGTACAAAATTAGCTTACAAGATTTTCTTTAAAGCCCGTGACATTATGTTGTTCACGGGCTTTTACCAATGAAATATGCAGACAAGGCTAAGGAGTAGGAACTTATGAAAGAAATTGGATTGAAGCTAGAGGGAAAAATCAAGCGTTTAACGAATAAAACGTTTAAATTTGATGAAAGAGTAGGAGAAGGCTGGTTTTCTGCTGTTTATTTTCTTAAAACACGTGAAATAGCGGAAAAATATAAGCCTGACAGTCAGGTTACAATGCAGTTCTTTCAAAAGCAGCATGCTGTATTGTGCGGTACCGATGAGGTAATAGCTTTAATAAAGACTTTTGCCAAAGACCCGGAAGATCTTGAAATTCGCTCACTTGAAGATGGAGACAAGATTAAGCCTTATGAGACAGTCCTGACGATTACAGGTGCTTATCAGAATTTTGGCTTTTTAGAAGGTATTATTGATGGAATTTTTGCCCGCCGGACCTCTGTTGCTACAAATGTTTATAATGTCGTGAAATCAGGGCGTAAATCCGGTATTCAGAAACCTATTATTTTCATGGGAGACAGAGATGATCATTTTACCCAGCAATCAGGTGACGGATACGCAGCTTATATTGGCGGATCAAAAGCACAAGCAACCCATGCGATGAATGAATGGTGGGGGAAGAAAGGCATGGGTACAATGCCACACGCATTAATTCAACTATTTAACGGAGACCTTGTTGAAGCTGCAAGAGCATATAAAGAAACGTATCCTGACGACGATTTAATTGCGCTGGTTGATTATAACAATGATGTGGTTACCGATTCCTTAAAAGTGGCCAGGGAATTTGGCTCGGAGTTAAAAGGAGTAAGAGTCGATACTTCTAATAATATGGTAGACCAGTATTTTTGCCGAAATCCCGAAGTAATGGGCTCCTTTGATCCTAGAGGAGTTAACCAGGAATTAATTTTTGCCCTCCGCCGTGCTTTGGACAATGAGGGTTATGATCATGTGAAGATTATGGCGAGCGGCGGCTTTACAGCTGAAAGGATTGCTTCCTATGAAGCGGCAGAAGTTCCAATTGATATTTACGGGGTAGGGAGCAGCCTGCTGAAGATAAATATAGGCTTCACTGGTGATAATGTAATACTAAATGGAAAACATGAGGCTAAAGCAGGAAGAGAACTGAGAGAAAACCCTAGACTGGAACTCATTGATTATTAAAGATGTTATTGGTGTGAAGGAGGTCTCGGAATATATGCAGCAGGATGTTTCAAATTTCAAAGCGTACCGGGACCAAAAACAAACAGAAGCTGATCAGGCCTTACATGAATTATATGAAAGCTATTTTTCCTGGCTCGAGAAAAATACGAATCTGCGAGAAAAAGTTCGTGCCAAACACATTTTTAAAGAAAAGACTGACATGCACCCTGATAAATTGAATGAGACGTCCTGGCTTCTTCAATTTGAACATTGGTTCGCATTTGATTATGTTACAGTCATAGGTTCCAGAATGTTCGATTTATTCGTCCGAAAAAACCAAGGATATATGACCAAAAAGATGTTGGAGCTATCCGGCCTTATTATGACTTCGGCGATCCAGCCTTTTCAAACGACTGTTCAAGAAAGAGAAAGAGGATTTGTAAAGGGAATAGACCCAGTAACAGGGGTCAAATTAACAGTCTATTCCTTGGACTACTGGCTTCCATTAGGCGATTTACAGGAGGGAGAGTACAGTCTTCTCAGGTATATTCGTTGTGGTTTCCGGGACACATTAATTGCTCCTCCTGTTCCTATTAAAAAAGACAAACAAGCTTTTGTGATTCAACAGATGAAAGAGCAGCACGGGTTACATGAGAGTCTCCAATGGCTTCGTTTCTTGAAAGAAGGTGGAGTTTCTTACCTCGCTTACATGAAAGGGTAATCCAATTCAAAGCAGAAAGTTGTGATTATCAATTTTGACCCGGCTTTTCATTCTTTGAAAGACCTCTCGGGCAGAGAGCCCTGAGGTCTTTTTATGCAAAAAATCACGTAGCGTAATTAAATGAATATAATTAGAAATATAAGGGTAAAGGAAGAGCAGTTTTGCATTAACTATGACTAAAGACAGGGGATATCCCTCATTTGTTAAGAGCTCAGTTTTTGCTATAATAGTAAAGGTTCACTTACATACAGGAGATATTTACTCAACAGCAGTGTACTTTCCTGTACTTTTAAAGAGCAGGATTGAAGATGGAGGTCCAGTATTATGACTAATTATCACTTTATAGGGATTAAAGGCTCCGGGATGAGCGCTTTAGCTCAAATCCTTTACGATATGAAAGAAAACGTACAGGGATCAGATGTGCCTAAACGCTTTTTTACGCAGGTTCCATTAGAAAACAAAGGGATACCAATTTATGAATTCAGCAGTGACAACATCAAGGAAGGCCAGACGTTAATTGCCTCTCCTGCTTATGGAAGTGATCATGAAGAGGTACAGAAAGCAGAGGAGTTAAACATTCCGGTACATCTTTATCCTACTTTTTTAGGTCAATTCATCAAGAATTTCACTTCTGTAGCTGTGACCGGATCTCACGGGAAAACGTCTACAACAGGTTTGCTTGCTCATGTATTAGAAGAGTATAAGCCAACATCCTATCTTATTGGTGATGGAACAGGCAAAGGTGAAGAGAACAGTAACTTTTTTGTATTTGAAGCATGTGAATATAGAAGGCACTTTCTTAATTATGAGCCGGATTACGCTATCATGACCAATATAGATTTTGATCACCCTGATTATTTTGAAGATGTGGATGACGTGGTAAGCGCTTTTCAGGAAATGGCACGCCAAGTGAACAAAGCGATTATCGCCTGTGGAGATGATGATCACCTGCAGGCTTTAAATGCAAATGTACCTATTGTGTTTTATGGTATTGAAGGAAAGCACGATTTTAATGCAGAGAACATCCGAACAGGTGAAGAAGGGACCACTTTTGATGTTCTTATCCGCGGAGACAGATTTGGCACCTTCACGATCCCTGGATTTGGCAATCATAATGTCTTAAACGCCTTGGCTGTTATTGCCTTGTGTCACTATGAAGAAGTCCCGGCCCAAGTACTCAAAGAAAGGCTTGCAACCTTTCCAGGAGTAAAACGGCGTTTTACAGAGAAGGAAGTAGGACATCAAATCTTAATAGATGATTATGCCCATCATCCGACAGAAATTAAAGCTACACTGGAAGCAGGCCAGCAAAAGTATCCAGAGAGAGAAGTAGTTGCAGTGTTCCAACCTCATACTTATACCAGGACCAGCAGGTTTTTGGATGAGTTTGCTGAAAGCTTAAAGGTTGCAGATTCTGTGTATTTGTGTGATATTTTCAGTTCTGCTCGGGAACAAAATGGGAAGCTCACCATTGAAGATTTGCAGGAAAAGATTCCTAACTCCAAGCTAATTACTGAAGAAACAATTGATCAGCTGAAACAGCATGAAGATGGAGTGGTCTTGTTTATGGGAGCTGGAGACATCCAAAAGTTTCAAAAGGCTTATGAAGAAGTTTTATAACGTCAAAGAAGGCAGGCTCAAAAATAATAGCCGGCCTTCTTTTTTGTTTGTTTTATGAACGATTAGATGGCCGTCAATAGAAGGCAGGATGCCATCAGCTTTATTCGCTCTTTCAAAGAGCAAGGTGAACGCGCGAGGAAATGCTTACAGATGAACTCTATTTCTTTTACAAAAGCTTTTCATTTCCCTTATTACCGGAAAAAAAGCTATCTTTTTAAGTTTTCTGGGTTTAGCTGCTCCAGTTCCGGAAGGACAAACCGTCCGTCTTTGCGAATGAGTTTGTCGTCGAAATAGATTTCCCCTCCTCCATAATCGCTTCGTTGAATGGCAACAATATCCCAGTGAATAGCCGAGTCGTTGCCATTTGGAGCTTCGTCGTAACATTGGCCAGGTGTAAAATGAAAGCTTCCATCAATCTTTTCGTCAAATAATATATCTTTCATCGGATGCTGGATATAGGGGTTAACTCCTATAGCAAACTCCCCGATATAGCGGGCCCCATCATCTGTGTTAAGGATTTCATTCAGGCGTGCAGTATCATTAGCACTGGCTTCTGTGATCTTTCCTTCCTTAAACGTAAAGCTGATATTTTCAAATGTTTTGCCTTGATAAGGAGAAGGAGTATTATAGGTGATGACACCGTTCACGGAATGTTTGACTGGTGCTGTAAAGACTTCTCCATCAGGAATATTAAATTCTCCAGCACATTTAATAGCAGGAATATCCTTAATAGAAAATGACAGGTTGGTTCCTGGGCCGGTAATTCTTACAGTGTCTGTTTTATTCATTAACGAGACAAGTGCATCCATTGCCTGGTCCATCTTCTGATAGTCAAGGTTACAGACATCAAAGTAGAAATCTTCAAATCCTTCTGTGCTCATGTTCGCAAGCTGCGCCATAGATGAAGTAGGGTAGCGAAGAACACACCATTTAGTTTGTGGCACTCGAATATGTCTATGTACTTTGGTTTGAATCGTTCTTCCCTGCAGAGACATCTTATCGGCCGGGATATCTGACAATTCGGCAATATTATCTCCAGCTCTAAGACCAATATAGGCATCCATCTTTTCCATCACTGCTGCTTCAAAATCGGCCATCAATTCATACTGCGCCTCTGTTCCTTCCATGAGCAGAGCGCGGTCTATTGTATAGTCCTTAAGCGTTACAAAAGGCTGCCCGCCAACCGAGTATGCTTCTTTTACAAGAGCTTTAACGAGGGGAGGCTGAAGACCGAAATTTTCAATGAGCAGCTTTTCTCCCTTTTGCAGACGAACGGAATGCTGAATAAGATTTTTAGCTAATTGCTGAATACGTGGGTCGTGCATAATTTTATCCCCCCTGAAATGGATCTTTCGTTACTAAGCAGACAAGATTATTTTACCAAATAACAAGAAAGTCGATACCTTTTAATACTGTAAAAAATAATTGTGACTTTTAACAGGATTTAGAATGTTATTGTAGAATTGATTTTTAACCTTCCTTTTGAGAAGCTGTATTTCTAGACAACTTGGGTTTTGAAAAGTAATAATTGTGGTAAATGTTTGAGTAGGAGGTGCTATCAGTCATGGAACTAGTTTACATAAGTGCTCTTATTGTTGCACTTGCCTTTGCAGCGCTTGTTGTGTATGTTATTAAAACACTTAAAGCAGCGAATAGTACCATTGATCGTGTAGCTAATACACTAGACAATTTTGAAAAACAGATCAAGGGGATTACAACTGAAACAGAACATCTGATGGAAAAAACAAATAAAATAGCTGATGATGTGCAGTATAAATCTGACTCATTAAATAGTTTATTTGTTTCTTTGAAGGATGTTGGAGATTCCTTGCAGACCATGAACCGTTCCTTCAAGGATGTTTCCAATACCGTTTCACAACAATCCCAGCAGCGTTCTGAGGAAGTAGCCAAGGTTGTACAATGGGGAAATGCAGCAATCGATTTATATGCAAAATGGAAGGATAAAAAAAGGCAGAAAGACTTAGAAAAACAGCTGAAAGAAACAAAACCAAGGGGGTAACTTATCATGGCAGAAATTAATACTAAGGATTTTCTTATTGGAACATTAATAGGTGGAATTGTAGGAGCTTCCGCGGCTTTGTTGACAGCTCCAAAGGCAGGCAAGGAATTGCGTACAGATCTAACAGATGGAGCGCAGTCTGCTAAAGAAAGAACAAGTAACTATGCAAATAACGCTTACCAAAAAGGAAATGAGTGGGCAAGCTATGCCAAAGAAAAATCAAACAATATTGCCCAAACAGTTACCGACCAGTCTAACCAGATTTACGGAAGAGTAAAAGAGGCTGCCGGAACGTTGAAAAAAGAAGCTGAAGATACACAAAAAACAGCTGAAGAACTTGCTCAAGATCTTGCAAACGACATGAAAGAATCCGGAGAAGAAATTGACCAAACAGTCCAAAGCGAAGTAAAAGATATTCAACAATCCATTGAAGAAGAAGCTGAGCAAAGCTTAAAGGGTACAGAAGAAAACAAAGAAGAACCTAACCGTTACTAACAGACAGGGAGAGACAAGCATGAGCTTAGTCAAGCTGAATGAGGTCGAAGAATTTGATAACGCCTTATCGAATGAGGAGAAGGTGCTTATCTTTAAGAATAGCGTTACGTGTTCTATAAGTGAGGCAGCATTTAAGGAATTAGAAGCGTTCACAAAAGACCATCCTGAGAGCCGTTTTTTTTATCTCAATGTTCAAGATGCACGCCCTTTATCTGACTATATAGCTGAAACCTTTGATGTGAAGCATGAATCTCCACAGGCCTTGATCATTCGAAGAAACAATGTAGTATGGCATGATTCTCATTGGAGAGTGACATCTCAAATGTTAGATCAAAAATGGGAAGAGGCATAAGAGTCATAAAAAAGCATTCCTTACTGAGTGACTACCTGTTCAGTGATGGAATGCTTTTTTTGATGCACCTAAGATAAGAATAAACGGTTCACTCTGGCTGATCATTGTATAGTGTTTTTTGTCGTTTGAGGAGCTACGTAATGGGATAAAATGCTTTATCGCTTAAAAGCGTTTAATTAATAAAGAAAAAAAGGATGACATGGTCCGCTTCATCGTTTATAATAATCCCTAACACCAAAAAGGCATACCGCAGAAAAAAAGGGAGTGGAGTAGAGAATGAGTAACGAACGATTGGACAATTTAAGGGAACAACTAGATGACGTTAACTTAAAATTACTTGATTTAATTAATGAAAGAGCAAAACTAGCACAAGAAATAGGGGAAGTGAAAAGCAGATCTGGACAGAAACGTTTTGACCCGGTTCGGGAAAGAAAGATGTTGGATCTTATTGCTGAAAATAATGAAGGACCTTTTGAGACTTCAACTCTTCAACATCTATTTAAACAAATATTTAAAGCAAGCCTTGAGCTTCAAGAAGATGACAACCAAAAAGCTCTGCTTGTTTCCAGGAAAAAGCATCCTGAAAATACAATTATAGACCTAAAAGGTGAAACATTAGGAAACGGGCAGCAGCGTTTAATCATGGGACCTTGTTCGGTTGAGAGCTATGATCAAGTATATGCTGTAGCAAAAGCAATGAAAGAGCAAGGGTTAACATTGCTGCGTGGGGGCGCGTTTAAACCTCGTACTTCTCCTTACGATTTCCAGGGGCTTGGAGAAGAAGGATACCAGATCCTGCGTCAGGTAGCAGATGAGCTTGATATGGTTGTTATTAGTGAGGTAGTCAGCCCAGCACACGTAGAAATGGCTGTAAAGTACGTAGATGTTATCCAAATTGGCGCAAGAAACATGCACAGCTTCGAGCTTTTAAAAGAAGTGGGTAATGTAAATAAACCGGTTCTCTTAAAAAGAGGTCTTTCTGCAACAATTGATGAATTCATTAAAGCAGCAGAATATATCATTGCCAATGGAAATGAACAAATTATCCTTTGTGAAAGAGGAATCCGCACATACGAAAAAGCAACAAGAAATACGTTAGATATTTCTGCAGTACCAATTCTTAAACAGGAAACTCACTTGCCTGTTGTGGTCGATGTAACTCACTCCACCGGACGCCGCGATTTGTTGCTTCCAACAGCAAAAGCAGCTCTGGCCATTGGGGCAGATGCGGTTATGGCTGAGGTTCATCCTGACCCTGCGGTTGCTCTTTCCGACTCCGCTCAGCAAATGGATATTCCAACCTTTGATAAGTTTGTCAAAGACCTTCGTGAACAAGGATTATATAAAGGATAAAGGTATGAAGGGCGTCCCAAAAGTCTGGCTTTTGGGGACGCCCTTTTTTTGATAAGGAACAGGTGACAGCAAGGGAAAGGGACAAGCATTCCTCTGCGTTAAGGAGGGAGCCTGACGTTTTCAGCTCACTTCATCACACTCCGTTACCTTCGTTTGAGGCAAACACCTCAAGACCTCAGAGAAAATGATAATATAACGAATGTCTCAAAAGAGAGACAGATTAAAACAGCAGAAAGTGATTTTTTGAAAAAAACTCTGTAAAAATAATAAAACTTACCGATATAACGGGGGAAGGAATTGCGGAACCTCCTTAAGTTATAATATGATAACACTACGTGAGTAAGTGCTTTTAAGGAAAAAAGAGGAGGATTTCTAGTGAATACAACCATTTATGATGTAGCACACGAAGCAGGAGTATCCATGGCCACGGTATCTAGAGTCGTAAATGGCAATCCCAATGTTAAACCTGCAACGAGAAAGAAAGTGTTAGATGCCATTGAGCGGCTTGGCTACCGGCCCAACGCGGTGGCACGTGGGCTTGCCAGTAAAAAAACAACAACAGTTGGCGTGATTATCCCAGACATCTCCAGTATCTTTTTTGCAGAACTGGCTAGAGGGATAGAAGATATCGCCACGATGTATAAGTATAATATTATTCTTTGTAACTCCGACCAAAATAAAGATAAAGAAATTCATCTCATTAATACTCTTCTGGAAAAACAAGTGGATGGTATCTTATTTATGGGTGGAGAAATTACTGATGAGCATGCGGAACAATTCAAACTGTCTCCTGTTCCAGTTGTTTTAGCTGCAACTCTTGATGAAAAAGGAGAAATCCCTTCTGTAAATATTGATTATCAGCAAGCGGCCTTTGATGCGGTAACTGCTTTAATTGAAAAGGGTCATCAAAGAGTCGGCATGGTGTCAGGATCTTTAGAAGATCCAGTCAACGGTTACCAGAAATTCAGCGGATACAGAAAAGCTCATGAAAACGCAGAAATTGAATTTGATGAAACATTAGTAGCTATCGGAGATTATTCTTATCACGCAGGAATGGATGCAGCAAAATCATTAAACAAGCAGGAAAACCCTCCTACCGCTGTATTTGCAGCAACGGATGAAATGGCATTAGGCGTTATCCACGGTTTTCAGGATGAGGGGATAAAAGTTCCTGAAGATGTAGAAGTAGTGGGCTTTGATAACACACGTTTAGCAACAATGGTTAGGCCAACGTTAACAACTGTAGTGCAGCCTATGTATGATATCGGTGCTGTTTCTATGAGACTCCTGACTAAATTCATGAATAAAGAAGAAGTAGACGACCAGATTGTGGTTCTTCCCCATCGTATCGAATATCGACAGTCTACAAAATAAGCATTCATGGAACACTTGTTGTAATTTACCCTTTAATCATTGTGTTCCAGACAGGGAGAAGTTTATGAAAAAACTTGATCTTTTAACCCCGATAGGGATACTTTTGGGGATTACAACAATTTTATTTGCCATATTTACAAATGCGGGAATCGGATCTGTAGTTTTTTTTATACAGTTAGCTGCTTTCCTGATTGTGATTGGTGGATTGTTCGCGGCTTTACTCATTAATTTTTCGATACAGGATATCAAGGCGCTGCCAAGAGTGATGAGAGAGGTATTCCGTCATGATCCTCAAAATCTTAGAGAATTAATAAATACATTTACACACCTGTCAACAGTTGCAAGAAGAGAGGGTCTCCTTGCTTTGGAAGCAAGCTCTGAAGACGTGGAGGACCCTTTTATCCGAAAGGGAGTTATGCTGTCTGTTGATGGACTTGAGCCCGAAGTAATAAAAGATATTATGACCGCCGAAATTATTGCTATGGAAGAGCGCCATAGAAAGGGAAGGCTTATATTTCTTAAAGCAGGGGAGTATGCCCCTGCCTGGGGTATGATCGGTACGCTGGTCGGTTTGGTGCTTATGCTTCAGCAGCTGGAAGACCCGGCAAGCCTGGGGCCAAATATGGCTCTTGCACTCATTACTACTTTATATGGAACAATCCTTGCTAATCTGGTTTTTTTGCCTATGGCAAGCAAGCTCGCCCAGAAATCAGAGGATGAAATTTTTGCCAAACAGATCGTTATTGAAGGAATCATCGGCATTCAATCAGGCCAAAATCCCAAAATACTTGAGGAAAAGCTTAGTGCCTTCGTTCACTATGATAAGAAAAAGGAAGAAACTGTGAATGAAGGGGAGGAACTTGTAAATGAGGCGTAGGAGACAAGAAGAAGAGGAAAAAGGGTCTCCCAGGTGGATGACTACTTTCTCGGATATGATTTTGCTAGTTCTTGTTTTCTTCGTGATGCTGTTCTCTATGTCGGTAGTAGATGCACAAAAATTCAGAAGCCTGGCGGAATCCTTCCAGCAAAATGATATACTCGATCATCAGTCATCTATCATTGATTTAAATGACCAGCTTGACGAGTCCTCAGCAACTGAAAGTGAAGAAAAAATCGAAGGCGTTGAAGACGAAGAAGCTGAAGGGTATAATTTGGAGTCTTTGTTAGAAGAGGTTGAACAATACTTAGGAGACAATGATTTAGATGAAGTGATTACCGCAAGGCAAGAGGAAAGAGGAGTGGTTCTTACTTTACAGGAAAGATTGTTGTTTGAAACAGGAGAAGCTGACATCATTGAAGATGCTGCACCTTTCCTAAAAAAAGTAGGTACGTTACTAACCTCTCTTCCTAACGAAGTGACTGTGGAAGGACATACGGACAACCGTCCGATTTCAACCTATCGTTACCCTTCAAATTGGGAATTATCCGGGGCGAGAGCAAGCAGCGTTATTCGTCATATTCTTCAAGAGAATGAATTGGATGATGAACGTTTTTTAGCGATCGGGTATGGAGACACAAGGCCGGTAGCACCAAACGATACGCCTGAGAATTTACAGGAAAACAGGCGGGTGGTTATCATTATCTCAGATCCCTCATATGAAGAGTAAAAGTCCTGGGAAAACTCCAGGATTTTTTTGTTAGGCTTTGTTACATGTTGTTGTAGAATTTCTTTAACAGACGCTCCCTTACATCAAAGGCACTCGGGTATGCCCTTAGCTTCCTCGGGAAAACAACCCTGTGTGATTTTAGGCATATAATGTTTTCGAAGTTGTCTCGCGCTTGATTACAATCAAATGACTTATAATCATCATTCTTGACCTTTAACAGAGCCTTTTATTCAAATAATTTTTGTTTATAATATGTAACATCACGTAATAAAGAGCAGGAGAGTGAAAAAATGAACTGGGGCATTATCGGAGCTATGGATGAAGAAGTAGCCGAGCTTAAAAAAGAAATGAATATAGAGGTAACCCGACAAATTGCTCATGTAATGTTTTACAAAGGAACCCTTAACGGAAGAGATATCGTATTATGCAAATCAGGTGTCGGAAAGGTGAATGGGGCGCTAACCGCTCAATTACTCATCGACCATTTCCAAGTAAACGTAATTGTCTTTACTGGAGTAGCTGGTGCTTTAGATCCAAAATTAAATATAGAGGATATAGTAATCTCATCATCCTGCCAGCAGCATGACCTGGATGCTACCGCCTTAGGATTCAGCCGGGGAGAAGTTCCAATGTTTTCAAGGGAATCGGTATTTAAAGCTGATGAAATGCTGATTAATCAAGCATTAGCTGCTGGAAAACATTTGTCAGACGTGGAGGTGTATACCGGCAAAATACTGAGCGGGGACCAGTTTATTGCGGACAAGAAGGAAGTTGAGGATCTATTTTTGACTTTTGACGGGAAATGCGTAGAAATGGAGGGAGCTGCAGTAGCTCATGCGGCTGTTGTAAATGAGGTGCCTTTCTTAATTATCAGATCCATGAGTGATAAAGCAGACGGAGAAGCTACGATGAATTTTGCTGAATTTACAAAGAGAGCGTCAGCTCGTGCAGTCAGCATTATTAAAGGGATGCTGTCTGAAAGGCAAGAGACGTAGCCCCCGAATGTTTTCAGGGCTACGTCCTGTATTCCTACTTTTTTTCATTTCGAATATGATAAAGAGCCTTCTCCAGGTTTTTATGGTTTTTTTCTGTGATTTCACTTTTTCGCGGGATAGGTGCGTACATATTCATAGGGTCTTCCCACTTGACCGGGAGGGGGACTGGAGACTTTTCCTTCCATTTTTGAATCCAGCTTTCAGGAAGAGATCCTTCAGCTGTATGAAGGGAATTAATCATTTCAAGCCAAATCATAGACCAGGCTCTGGGAACAACACGCCAAATATCGTAGCCACCGCCTCCAACAGCAATCCATCGTCCTTCACAGTATTCATGGGCCAGCTTATGAGCGATCCTTGGTATTTCCTTGAAAATACGAATAGTTGATGACAAGTGTGTCAAAGGGTCAAGGTAATGAGCATCTGCTCCGTTTTGGGTGAGAATGACATCAGGCTTAAAGAATTCAATGACTTCTCGAAAAGAGGTTTCATATACTTCAAGAAAGGATTCATCTTCTGTAAACGCATCCACGGGAACATTAATGGAAAATCCAAACCCTTGTCCTTGCCCTTTTTCGTTCACACTTCCCGTACCAGGAAAAAGGTATCTTCCTGTTTCATGGATGGAAAGAGTACATACATCTGATTCCTCATAAAACGCCCACTGAACTCCATCTCCGTGATGAGCATCTGTATCTACATAAAGAACTCTTGCCCCATATTTTTTACGCATATATTCAATTGCTATAGAGCTGTCATTATAAATACAAAATCCCGATGCTTTTCCCCTGAATCCGTGGTGGAGGCCTCCGCCGAGATTTAACGCATGTAAAGACTTACCTTCCATAACTAAGTCAACGGCAGTTAATGTGCCTCCCACAAGTAAAGCTGCTGCTTCATGCATATTTTTAAATATAGGGGTGTCGTCTGTTCCAATTCCGTAATTATTAGCTATTCCGAGACTGAGCTCACCTTTCCCTGCTGCTTTGACAGCATCCATGTAGCCTTTATCATGGATAAGACCAATTTCTTCATCTGTGGCCATTCTAGGGGGGACAATTTCGCTTTTCTGAATGGCACCAAGCTCTTTTAATAAATCAAATGTTAAATTTAAACGAACATGGTTAAAGGGATGGTCTTCGCTGAATTTATAAGTGAGCTGATCTTCTGAGTATACAAACAAAGCTTCGTGCATCATAAGCCAGGCTCCGGTTGGATAGGCCAGTATATTTCAAATCCTTTGGACTTAATAGCCTTGATAACCCCCCTTGGATCCATTGTCTGTACGCGTACAGTAATAATCTTATAGCTTACATCCTTGTGTGGGTATACAAGGACACTGGTGACATTTACGTTGTTTTCTCTTAAAATATTAGCAATTTCTGCAAGTTGGCCAGATATATTTGGAACCTTAACCTCTATTTGAGAGCTTGGCTGGTGAGCCCCTGTTAATTCAACCAAAGTATGCAGAATGTCAGTACCAGTAATAAGCCCTAAAAATTTATCGTCTTCTGCAATCGGGAGGCAATTGATCTGGTGTTCGTACAAAACCGATGCTACTTCTTCCACAAAATCAAGAGGATGAGCAGTAATAACCGGGTATTTCATAATAGTTGAGACTGGCTTCTGATAGTCTTCTAAATGTTCATTCGTATGGAATATAGAAGGACTGGCATCCCGAACATCTCGATCCGAAACAATCCCTGCAATCGTATTATCTTCTTCTAAAATTGGAATGTGGCGTATTCTATGCTTCTCAAGAAGAAGCATAGCCTCTTCAATTGTTGCATCTTTACCAAGAGTAACAGCATCTTTCTTCATAATTTCTTCTACCAACATAGTCATCACCTCTTTAAAGCGCTTTCAGATCCATAATAGGTTGAATAATTAATACATAAACCTGTTTGTAAACCGTACAGCATCAAACTCTTGAATGTCTTCGGTTTTAACTCTGCTCCCGATTCTGACCATCAGGCAGTTTGCAGGATGGGAGCTGATTTCCGGGTCATCGGTAGCCATCCATTCAAGTCCCCCGGCATTCATCATTTTTTCCATTACTTTTCGGTATTCCCAAACTGAGAGCCCACTGCCTTTTAAGTCCCAGTGCCAATAATATTCAGTTGTAATAACAATATAATCTTCCATTGCATCATCAAGCATGGACAGTTCAAGCAGGCCTGTGCCCAGCTTCGCTCCTCTGTAGCCATCAGCCACTTCTATGGCGCCTAATTCTAACAAATTATCCATTTTCGCATTCGACCAGCGTTCCATAGGATCTGGATAAACGAACGTCACATATCCTATGACTGTGTTTCCATCTACAGCTACATTAATCCGGCCTTCAGGAAGGTCAGCAATTCCAATCAGTGCTTTCTTTTGTTCTTCAGGCTTTCGAAAGGCTATTAACCCTTCGTGAAATTCGTATTCATTAAGTTTTTTTCCAGAAATCGGTCCTTCAAGTAAAATGGTTCGATCTTGGAAATTCACCTCATTTGAATAGTATCTTTTCTTATGGATCATGGAAGTACCACCTTTTATGATTGGTAAGATGTGAACTATCACAATTATACATGACTAGATTTTCTATGGTTACATTTTACCGAAATTCGGTTACAAGATACACAATTTTGACAAAATTCCACTTATCTTTGAATTTAAAATTGAAGAAAAATTCATAATATATTATACTACTTATGAAGAGAGAACTTCAAAAGAGAGGAAGATGGTATATGAACGTGCAAACGCTTCCACCAAAGGATGGAAAATTCAATCTTAAAAGTTACGAAGAAGCGGCTAAGAACTTTGATTGGTCAGAAGCAGAGAAAAATTTCTCCTGGAGCGATACAGGAAAGGTTAACTTGGCCCATGAAGCCATCGATCGCTATGCTGACTCTCCTGATAAAAAAGATCAGGTCGCTTTATACTATAGCGATGCTAATAGAGATGAAAAGTATACTTTCTCCGAAATGAAAGAAATGACAAATAAGGCTGCAAACATTTTTAAGGAAGCAGGTATCACAAAAGGTGATCGCTTGTTCATCTTTATGCCTCGTTCTCCGGAACTTTACTTTGCGGTCCTAGGTGCTATAAAGCTAGGGGCAATTGTCGGCCCATTGTTCGAAGCATTTATGGAAGGTGCTGTCCGGGACAGACTAGAAGACAGTGACGCCAAAGCGCTGGTTACTACTCCAGATTTGCTTGAACGTGTTCCAGTTGATGATCTTCCAAATTTAAATACAGTATTTATCCAAGGGGATAATGTAAAAGAAGAAGGTCCTTACTTAGATTATAGTGCTCGTCTTGACAAGGCAAGCGGCGAATTTGAAGTTGAATGGGTTGATCGTGAGGATGGACTAATCCTTCACTATACTTCCGGATCTACCGGTAAACCAAAAGGTGTACTTCATGTACACAATGCAATGCTTCAACATTACCAGACAGCTAAATGGGTTCTTGATCTTAAAGAAGACGACGTGTACTGGTGCACAGCGGATCCTGGCTGGGTAACAGGAACATCCTACGGTATTTTTGGACCTTGGCTCGTAGGTGCTACTAACGTCGTAAGAGGAGGCCGCTTTAGCCCGCAGGATTGGTATTCCACGTTAGAAAAATACAAGGTGACAGTCTGGTATAGTGCTCCTACAGCATTCCGTATGCTTATGAGTGCAGGTGATGAACTGATGAAAGAGTATGACTTATCTTCTCTTCGTCACATCTTAAGTGTAGGGGAGCCATTAAATCCGGAAGTAGTTCGCTGGGGTGAAAAAGTCTTTAACCTTCGGATTCATGATACATGGTGGATGACTGAAACTGGGGCTCAAATGATTTGCAACTATCCTAGCATGACAATTAAGCCTGGATCCATGGGCAAGCCTATTCCAGGTGTGAAGGCTGCAATCATTGATGACCAGGGGAATGAGTTGCCGCCAAACCGGATGGGGAACCTTGCAATTGAAAAAGGATGGCCATCCATGATGAGAACGATCTGGAATAATGAAGAGAAGTATAATAGTTACTTTGAGATTGATGGATGGTATGTCTCCGGGGATTCTGCTTACATGGATGAAGACGGATACTTTTGGTTCCAGGGTCGTATTGACGACGTCATAATGACAGCTGGAGAGCGAGTTGGTCCGTTTGAAGTAGAAAGTAAACTTGTGGAACATCCAGCAGTTGCTGAAGCAGGTGTTATTGGCAAGCCTGATCCTGTCCGGGGAGAAATTATTAAAGCATTTGTAGCATTAAGAGACGGCTATGAAGTTACAGAAGATTTAAAAGAAGAAATCCGTACCTTTGTGAAAAAAGGGTTAGCTGCTCATGCTGCGCCTAGGGAGATTGAATTCCGAGATAAGCTTCCTAAAACACGCAGTGGGAAGATCATGCGCCGCGTATTGAAAGCTTGGGAACTTGATTTACCAACAGGTGATTTATCTACAATGGAAGATTAATGGGAAAGCGGCTGGGAACAAAACTCAGCTAAATAGAAGGGCCTTCACCGTCGGTGAGGGCCCTTACTTATATTATAATTCTGTTGGTTGATTGTTAAAAATACACTCGCTTGCACCTATAGGTACAAGTGTGACATCCGTTCAGCTTCATTTCATTCGCATTCACGGTGTCTCGCGGGCAAGGATTTGGCTAACCACAGGCGAGATATACGGGAAGCGTAAGATAGACGTGGAGCTGAGCCGGTCTCCAAATTTCTGAAGGATAATTTGCATGTCCCCAGGAAGTCAATGAGAGGCAAGGAAAAAGTGAAAAACGACATAGGGGTGCTCCCTGATACCGTTGAACTTGAGAAAGTACACCCTCCAGTCGGGTAATCAAACAGTTTTGAATCCATAAATAAAGCTCCAATTATCAAAAGACGATAATGGAGCCTTATTCCCTTAGGTGAGACATGTTTGTCCTAGTCTCTTTTCTACAATATAGTTAGTTGTCTTCATCATCCGATTCTGAACCTTCTTCACTATTTTCCTGATCTTCAGCATTGGTATCCGCTTGATTTTCATCATTGTCAGTGTCTTCGTCATCTGACTCTTCTGCACCGTTATCAGCGGAATTGGAAGAAGCCTCTTCTCCATTCGTATCGGAGGATGAGGCTTCTTCTTCATTGTTGTTCGAGCTGGAGTCACTTGACTCTTCTGCACCGTTATCAGCGGAATTGGAAGAAGCCTCTTCTTCTCCATTCGTATCGGAGGATGAGGCTTCTTCTTCATTGTTGTTCGAGCTGGAGTCACTTGACTCTTCTGCACTGTTATCAGAGGAATCGGAAGAAGCCTCTTCTTCTCCATTCGTATCGGAGGATGAGGCTTCTTCTTCATTGTTGTTCGAGCTGGTGTCATCTGACTCTTCTGCACCGTTATCAGAGGAATCGGAAGAAGCCTCTTCTTCTTCATTCGTTTCGGATGGTGAGGGCTCTTCTTCATTGTTGTTCGAACTGGAGTCACTTGACTCTTCCGTACCGTTGCTATTTGTATCGGAGTCCTGATTCTCCTCGCTTGGTTCTGATGAGGAGCTTTCTTCATCACTGCTGTCAGAGCTGGTGTCACTGGCTTCACTTGTAGGATTTTCCGATGAGTTATCCTCCTGGCCGCTGTCAGCAGCGGCGGAGGAATCTTCTTCATTATTTGAAGAGTTGCTTGTGTCTTCTTCTCCTTCGTTTGTATTTGATTCTTCTTCATTGTTTTCCTCAGACTCTGAGGAGTCGCCTGTTTCGTCTGCTTCTTCGGTATTATTATCGTTTTCTTCTTCTGAAGAGTTATTCTCTTCATCATCATTATTGCCATTAGAGCCGTTATCTTCAGCGTCGTCCTCCTCTGAAGAGCCGCTGCTTCCTGATCCTTCTCCAACTGTAGTAGAAGAGGAAGAGGACTCTCTTCCCGCAGAATCTACAGCGGTGACATAATAAGCACTAGTACCAGAGCCTAAATTGTACGAGGTGTTTGTATTTCCTTTAGAAACCCCGACTGGTGAAAAAGATCCGCTATCTGAAGAGGCCTGATAGATGCGGTAGCCTACAATGTCGTTATCAGAATGCTGGGACCAGGTGAGCTCTCCGCCGTTGATAGAAATATTTGATACAGAGGAAGGAGTCCGTCCATTATCAGGCGCTTCCACGTCTGGAATGACGTTATCCCAGTTGTCAGGTAAATAATCACTAATATCCTCATCTTCATCAATATCAAAATATTCTTCTTTAACAGCAATGCCGTTGTCAGTAAACTCAGATGGCGTATCATCAAGGGCACGGTATGGAGTGCCATCAATCGTTACGTACTCTACTTCACTTAAACTGTCATCTTCTTCAGTCGGGAGAAATTCTTCATTAAATAAATCTTCTGTTACCAGGTCTGCTTCCTCACACAGATCGGAAGGCAGCATGCCTGATATCCCGCAAATCTCCTGACTTACCACACCATCTGGCTGTTCAAAAGTATCTTCTATTCCCAATGCTTCTGGATCACCTTCATAGGCAGCGTTCATGAAGTCTGCCCATATCCGTTGGGTTCTCCAGCTATAGCCTCTGCCGTTATGTCTTTCAGCAAGGGATTGGGGAATATCATAGCCCAGCCACACACCAAAGGTCACATTAGGGTTAAAGCCAACAAACCAGGCATCATGGATTTCATTTGTCGTTCCTGTTTTTCCAGCCCAGTCACCTTCAAAGTCTAACATGTCCGGAAGGGAAGTGGCTGTTCCTTCCTCTGTGCCCAGCACGTCTCGTAAAATGTCCAGCATAAGATAAGCAGTTTGGGCAGAAAACACTTCTCTAGGTTCCGGTTCATGCTCATATATAACTTCGCCGTCATGGGTTTCAATTCGGTCGATAATATACGAATCGTTATATTGTCCGTCGTTAGCAAATAAGCTGTAAGCAGCCGTGTTCTGCTCCACGGTCGCACCGTTGGTTAAACCACCGATAGCGCCTGACTCGTACGGATCATTCTCGTCTAGATTTGTAAATCCCATATTGATCAAGTCTTCCCGGGCATCTTCATGCTCTACACGTTGCAATGCTTTTACAGCAGGGATATTTTGAGAACGAACCAGTGATTCACGAACAGGGATAAATCCTTCGTATTCATCGCTGTTGAAGTTTGTGATCTCATCACCAGTACTATAGGTGCTGGGTACGTCAGGCACAATGGTTCCAGGCTGAAGTTCTCCCCGGTCCATAGCTGGTCCATATGCTAAAAGGGGCTTCATGGTGGAACCGTTTTGTCTAAACCCTTGGGTGGCATGATTCATGCTTTCTCTTGAGTGATCGCGCCCTCCGACAAAACTGATAATAGCGCCTGTACGATTATCGATCATTACAGCTCCGACTTCCTCTGGTTCCACTTCACCATCTTCTCCTTGCCTGTCCGGGCCAAACCATTCAACATTATCCACAGCTTCCTGCATGTTGTCATAAATATCCTTGTTTACAGTGGTATGCACTTGGTACCCGCCGTTAGCAAGTTTCACTCGAGCATCCTCATGGTAGGATAATATTGTTTCCTGTCGTTCTTCTTCGTCCATTCCTTCTAAATCCACGCCGTCTTCTTCAATCAATTGTTCTCTTATAATTTGGATAGCACGGCGCTGTGCTTCATTAGTTAAGTAAGGATATTCATCGAATGTTCTCGGGCGAGGGTCAGCCAGGCTTTCTTCAATGTCATATGCCTGTGCTTCCTCGTATTCCTCTTCTGTAATATAGCCGCTGGCTTTCATTCTGTTTAAGACTGTCTGCATGCGGTTAAGACCGGCATCAAAGCTGTCTTTCACTTCACCTGTTGATGTAAACGGGGTATATCCAAAAGGGTTTTGGGGCAGACCTGCTATAAAGGCTGCTTGTGGAATATTTAGTTCAGCAGCGTCTACACCGAAAATTCCTTCTGCAGCTGCTTGTACGCCCGCAATATTTTGTCCGTTAGAGTTTCGGCCGAAAGGCACGATGTTTAAGTATGCTTCAAGAATGTCTTCCTTTTCAAAGAATTCTTCCATTCTCATCGCCAGCATTATTTCTCTCGCCTTGCGGTCAAAGGAAACTTCATTGCTAAGCATTTGGTTTTTTACGATTTGCTGTGTTAACGTACTTCCTCCTGTTTGATTGGCTGCTCCTGTGATTTCCTGGAAAGTCGCTCGCATGATTGCTTTCGGTACGATACCATCATGTTCGAAAAAATATTCATCTTCTGTGGCGATTATAGCATTCACCAGATTATCAGATACTTCGTCAACTTCTATATCTCGCCTTTCCAAATCAGAACTAATTTCTCCTAAGTAAACCTCGTCGGCGAAATAAATTTCACTCGTTTCTTCATAGTCATAGAGCTCTTCTTCCATTTCGTCAAAGGAGCGAGCTGGCTCGTCTTCAACCAGGGAAACAAAATACCCGGCACCTGCTCCCCCAATAAAAAACGTTCCCATAAGTAAAAGGACAAAAAGAATTAAAATAAGATTCCAAACAACATAAGATGTTATATTCAGTCCTCTGACGATAGGAAGGTCTTTCCATTCATCGGTTTTTGCATTTAACCTCTCAAAAAAACTTTTCATTCTTGTATTCCCCCCAAAAAACATCAATCGTATTATAGCATAGACCATACATTCCTACATGAAGTGAAAGTAGGCTTTACAACCAGTTTGACAATCATTTAGAGATTTGGTACAAAAGGATTATCTACATAAAAATATTGAAGTGATGACAGATTGAAGTAGCATAGATTTCCCTGTTACAGAGAGCCGGCGACTGGTGAAAGCTGGTACATAAATCTTTTTGCGAAATACGTTCTTGAGCTTCCTCGCCCTTATTGACAGGGGAGAGGACGGGATTGTTCCCGATATCTAAACGAAGTGGAAAGCAGGAACTTTCAGCTTTCAAAAAGGGTGGTACCGCGGCCAACTCGTCCCTTGTCTTGGGACGAGTTTTTTGTATTATTCTTGGCTCTCTTAAAGGTGATGGCACTAACAGCACGCTGTCCGTCTTTCGAATAAGGCGTTTCTTAGGAAAGTAATCAGCAGCCTTATCCTCATAAACGGGAGTTTGTGCAGAAGTATCATATAAGGCTAACTGTGCATATGAAGAAGATATATGTACTACTTTGTAACTAAGTATCCTTCTATACTTATACCCGATAATATACCCGATAATCTTACTTTTTAAAGGAGAGAAGATGATGAACATTTTAGAGGAACTAGAATTCAGAGGTCTTGTAAACCAGGTAACGGACAGGGAGGGGCTTGAGTCTCTGCTTAAGAAAGAGCAAGTAACGCTCTACTGTGGGTTTGACCCGACAGGAGACAGTCTGCATATTGGACACTTGCTGACAATTATTACCCTGCGCCGCTTTCAGCTGGCAGGTCATAAACCGCTGGCTCTTGTTGGCGGGGCAACGGGCCTGATCGGAGATCCAAGTGGGAAAAACGCTGAAAGAACCCTAAATGAAGAGGAGATAGTTAAATCCTACAGCGACAGAATTAAAGGGCAGCTGGAAAAGTATTTAAGCTTTGATGGCGGAGATAAAGCAGAGCTTGTGAATAACTATGACTGGATCGGTGAAATGAACGTAGTTCAGTTCCTGCGTGATGTCGGTAAGCATTTTGGGCTTAATTATATGCTTGCAAAAGAATCAGTAGAGTCAAGAATTAAGACAGGTATTTCTTTTACGGAGTTCAGCTATCAAATACTACAATCATATGACTTCTACAGACTCTATGAGGAAAAAGGCTGTAAACTTCAGCTCGGAGGAAGTGATCAGTGGGGCAATATCACTGCAGGGCTTGAGTTGATCAGAAAGATGAAAGGCCAGGAAGAAGAGGAAAGAGCCGAAGCTTTCGGATTTACCATTCCCCTTGTAACCAAAGCTGATGGTACGAAATTCGGCAAGACTGAAGGGGGCGCCATCTGGCTTGATCCTGAAAAAACATCGCCTTACGAGTTTTATCAATTCTTAATTAACACTGATGATCGAGATGTATTGAAGTTCCTAAATTATTTTACGTTTCTTTCTGAGGAAGAATTGTCTGCTTTAGAAAAAGAAGCAGCAGAACGTCCTGAGGAGCGCGCTGCCCAAATTAGGCTAGCCGAAGAAGTCACACGCTTTGTCCACGGAGAGGAAGCATTACAGCAGGCTCAAAACATCAGTCAAGCATTATTTGGCGGAGGGGATTTAAAAACCTTAACAGCTAATGAAATCAAGCAAGGTTTTAAAGATGTTCCTACCTTTGTGGCAGAAGAAGAAGGGTACGGACTAATTGATCTTCTTGTGGAAGCAGGAATTTCTTCCTCGAAAAGACAAGCTAGAGAGGATATTAAAAACGGAGCCGTCTACATTAATGGTGACCGCTGCCAGGATATGCAAAAGACCATCAGTCAGGAAGACAAAATCGATGGAGCGTTTACAATTATTAGAAGAGGGAAGAAGAAATACTTCTTAATACAATATGCTTAAAAAAGAGGAGGCCGTTTCACCAGCTCCTTCATAAAGAAAAAAAGAGCCAGTAATCCTGAAGATACTGGCTTTTTCTATTTTTTTATTGAATTGAAAAGAAAAAACCTGCCGTAATGGCAGGTTTTTGATATTAACGAGAGTAGAACTCAACGATAAGAGCTTCAGTGATTTCAGCTGGAAGCTCAGAGCGCTCAGGGTAGCGGGAAAAGCTGCCTTCAAGCTTCTCTTCGTCAAAAGTAACAAAGTCAGGAACGAAGTTGTTAGCTTCTACTGCTTCTTTAATAGCAGAGTTGTTGCGAGATTTTTCACGAACACCGATAACTTGTCCTGGAGCAACACGGTAAGATGGGATATCTACACGTCCACCATCAACAGTGATATGACCATGGTTAACAAGCTGGCGCGCTGCACGACGAGTGCGGGCAAGTCCTAAACGGTACACAAGGTTGTCCAGACGGGACTCAAGAAGGATCATGAAGTTTTCACCATGAACACCTTTCATTTTGCCTGCAATATCAAATGTGCGACGGAATTGACGCTCATTTAAGCCGTACATAAAACGAAGCTTCTGCTTTTCTTGAAGCTGCTGGCCGTACTCAGAAAGTTTTTTCCGTTGAGTAGGTCCGTGCTCACCTGGTGCATATGGGCGTTTTTCTAATTCTTTTCCTGTGCCGCTTAAAGAAATTCCAAGACGGCGGGATTTTTTCCAAGATGGTCCTGTATAGCGTGCCATACAAAGACTCCCCCTTTATATTTTAAAGTTATGGAAAAAAGAACAACAATGATAATCTCCTGACATGCTCATTTTGTTTTCATGCACCTTCGCCTCGACAGCTAGAGGTTACCTGATACACCTCAACCCGTTTTCAGCCGCTGGGTTAAGAGGAACAAAATGATGAGGGTTAACACATCAAGTTTATCCAGGCTGTCTTTTTTTACACAAGGGAGATTATATAATGAATAAGAAGGAAAGTCAATCACCCTGGAAAACTATCTTTATAGAAGGCTGGAAGGTCGTTGTCTTCATTCTGACTACAGGTGACGGACCAGGACGTCCACAAACTCCTCTAGATAGAGTGTCTCTTCTTCTGTAAAACGGTTTTTTTCCGGGCTGTCGATATCTAAGACTCCAAGTAATTCTCCTTCTTTGAGCAGTGGAACAACAACTTCAGAACGTGAAGCAGCATCACAGGCGATATGCCCTGGAAAAGCATGCACGTCATCTACTCTAATAGTCTTTCGTTCAGCGGCAGCAGTTCCGCACACACCTTTTCCAAGTGGAATTCTTACACAGGCAGGAAGACCATGAAATGGGCCGAGTACAAGTTCTCCTTCTTTATAAAGGTAAAAGCCTGCCCAGTTCACCCGGTCCAGAAATTGATTTAATAAAGCGGAAGCATTTGCTAAATTAGCAGTCATGTCCCTTTCTCCGCTCAGGAGAGCATCAAGTTGTTTGTTTAAGGTGGTGTAGCTGTCTTTAAGAGAATCATTATATTGTACTGGTTTAAACATTTTTTTCACCTGCTTAATAGTTTTTTAATACCTTTCATTGAGAAATCTGACTAAAAGAAGGCAGAACTGTCGAGAAGTTTCAAAAGGAAATAAAAGTAAGAAACAGAATATATACTCTATGAAACTGAGCTGGAAAGGGAGGACCTTCCATGAGTAAAAAAGAAGGAATGACGAAAAGAAAAGTGATGGATGCAGCTACCTTTCTCTTTAACACCAAAGGATTTCACGGCACTTCTGTGAGGGCAATTGCTGAGAAAGCAAACATTAATGTTTCCTTAATTTCTTACTACTTTGGAGGAAAACAAGGTCTCCTTGAAAATTTAATGACCGATTACCTTGAAGGGTATTTGCACACCCTTGAAAAAGAAGCGGAAAGGCTTACTGAGCTAGGGGCCAGGCGAACATTGCTAAATATTATGGAAAGCTCTCTTGAATACATGCAGAAAAACCATCACCGTTCCCGCTTTGTTCTTCGGGAAATGACATTGGATTCCGTGCTGGTCAGAGAACTTATGAGCACCTATTTTATGAAAGAAAAGCACATGTACTCACTAGTGATTCAACATGGCATTAAGCAAGGGATCTTTGCCAGGGCTCCTTTAGACTGGACAGTAATGTATGTCAGGGGAATGGTGACAATGCCCTTTCTCCATCCCCAGTATATTAGAGAAGTATTTCATTTGCAGCCCCAGGAATCTTATTTCCTGAAAGTGTATATGAAAGAATTGTCTCACTGGGTCGATCATCATTTAATCCATGATATCGAAACTTCAGCAGCTTCCTTATAGAGCCCCTGATCAGAGCAGCTGGCTGCTGCCCTGCATCATTTCTTTTGCCTGGTGAGCATCCGATCCATAGATCAAGGGAATGTTTCGCTTCATTGCTTCATCAGCAACCCAGGAAGGGGGGTAAGGCTCCCTGCATAAAGGCTTTGCTGTCCCAGCCCCATTATAATCCAATTCATACCCCTGATCCTGGATCGCATTCAATATAGCAAGGATAGGTTCTTTAGGAGCTGTGTTGCCAGTAAACTTTTTCTGGAATTTGCGTACTAAAGTCATGTGTCCGATTCGGCCAGGCTTGTAAGCGCCAAGATCGCTGTATATCGACTTTAGTACGGTTTCGTAGTATTTATCAGCTACACCTTCTACGCTCTCAAATATAGTAGTTAATTCCTTAAAGGAATCAGGGCTGTAGTCAAGACATATGTATTCGTTTTTCTGTTTTTTTTTCAAAAAGTGCACGGAAAGAATAGCATCATCCAAACGAGGGCCGAATTCATTTAAAAAAGCCTTGACTTCACTCTCAAAACCCTCAATATAATCAACTTCCAGTCCTGTCTTGATAAGGATGTCAGATGTATATTTCATTTTTACTCTTTCGATCTCTTGGAAATAGGAATCCAGCTGACGGAATTCCATTGCACTGTCTTTCTCGGGAACAGGGTCTTCAAAGTTTAGAGGAAGGGGGGCATGCTCGGCAAAAGTGATGGTTTTCAGACCAGCTTTTATCGCTTCTTCTACATATTTCTCCAAGGGATCGAGTGTTCCATGGGGACAAAATGGTGTGTGAACATGGCCGTCACGATCAACAATCATAGCGTTTACCTCCCATTTTATTTCCCTATACAGGCGAAGGGAATTTTTTCGTTTGTTTACATGGAAATGACTTCAAAAATAATCTTATCATGTTATCATTATAATAAGTGTATTCTTCTATGATCTTTTATAAAGAACGTTTCTGTTCTGCACAAGTTTTTTATAGAAGAAGAAGGAATTTGACGTTTTATGTAGAAAAAAATCAACTTAATGAGTTTTGATAGGTAAAACTGCTTTACAGCAGCTCGGAATATAATAAGTGTTAAAAGTCAGTCAATCAAGAGATTGTACCTACCTTATTGGTGTGGGGAAACTGGAGTGAGGTCATATGATATATGTGGTTATCAGCATTGCTGTTATCTTTGCGGTAGTGATTATCAGCGGTTCGGTTTTACGGAAAAATATTTATAAAGAAGTAGACCGAATAGAACGCTGGAAATCAGACGTTACAAATCGTCCCGTTGCTGAAGAAATATCCAGGGTTAAGGGGTTAACGATTTCAGGAGAAACAGAAGAAAAGTTTGAATCCTGGCGAAAGGATTGGGATGATATCATTGATGTCCATCTTCCGGACATAGAGGAAGCTCTCTTTGATATTGAAGAATGGGCAAATAAGTATCGTTTCAAAAAATCAAAAGAGCTGATAAAGGCTGTAGAGGTGCAGCTTGAGGAAATTGAAAACCAGATTGATAATATAATGACAGATGTAAATGAACTAGTACATAGTGAAGAGAAGAACCGCTCAGACATAGGCGAGGTTAAGGAAAAATACCAGGATGTCAAAAAGTACATTTCTCTTCATTGGCGTTCGTTTGGCAAGGCAGGTAATCACTTTGAAAAGAAGTTAAAGGAAGTAGAAGAAGGCTTCTCCCAATTTGAAGAAGAGACATTGGATGGGAATTACCTTCAGGCCAGGACAGTCCTTACCACTGTGAAAGAAGAGCTTTCTTTAATGAAAGAACAATCGGAAGAAATTCCTTCGCTTTTAATCGAGATTGAATCGGATTTTCCAGCCGAGCTGAAGGATATTGAAGCTGGCATGGAGGATATGAGAGAAAAAGGATACCAGCTTGATAACTTTTCTTTTGAAAAGGACATCCAGGCATATCGCGAAGAACTTCCAAAGCTGGTCAAAGATGTAGAGAACTTAGAGCTTCAGAAAGTGAGAGACCGGCTGGAGGAGCTTCATCGCAATCTTGAGGGAATCTACACGTCCCTGGAGGAAGAAGTAGATGCAAGAGAGTATGTTGAATCCACGATCCTAAGCATTAAAAATGACGTGGAAAGACTTCAATACCAGCTGCAGGAGCTGGGCCATGAACGAGGAAAGGTAGAACTAAGCTACCGCATCCCTGAAGATGAGGTTAATCGTCAGCAAAAAGTAAAAAAAGAGTTTGAACAAGCTGATAAATCATGGCGTGTCTTTAAGGATTTATTCGAGAACAAAAAGCAGTCCTTTACATCCTTAAAGAATATGCTTAAAGACTTAAGCAGTGACCTCAGCCAAATTGATAAAATGATACGTGCGTCAAAAGAGACGCTATATACATTAAGAAAAGATGAGCTAAAAGCTCTTGATAATTTGAAGGAGCTTCGTAAACAAATGGTTCAGGAAAAGCTGGCTCTTCAAAAGAGCAGGCTTCCATACGTTCCAGGGTCTCTTGTCGATGAAATGGAAAAGGCAGATGAGATGTTGTCTCTTGCTTCTAAGCGTCTCCAGGATCTTCCGTTAGAAATGAATAAAGTATATGAGGAAGTAGAAAAAGCAAGCTTGCAGCTTCAAAAGACTTCAACTTATTTAAGAGAAACCATTGAGAAAGCAGAGCTCTCAGAGTCACTGATTCAATACGGTAATCGCTTCAGACGACAATCACCTGAAGTAGATGAAGCTTTAATGCATGCTGAACAGAAGTTTCGTCAAGGTGCTTATGAAGAAGCTGTAAACCTGGCATTGCCTGCGATAGAGAACAAAGAGCCGCAAGTGCTGGAAAAAGTTAAGGAACGAGCAAAGGAGAGGGCATAAAGCCTTCTCTTTTTTTTGTATTTCTTTCACGAAAAATAATAAGGGAAGAATACATACAGTGTTATTCGTAGTTTCTTGCGGTATACTAAATGTAACAATGGGGCTGCTTATGAAATATCTCCCTAAAGGATGCATGATGATTTGGCTCCTGATGGTGCAGCGCTTCTATAGGTGAAATGCTTACCTGGATAGAAGAACGGGAGTAACAGAAAAATGCTCTTCAGTTTGGAGAGGTCCGCTTTACCTGAAGTGAATCCAGGTTGATATAAAAATTATTTTCTATTTATGAAGTCAAATCATGTGAAGTATTATACTTATTTGAGCTGAAACAGGGGTAGTGCAATAAATCCCTGCTGAAAGAAACCTTGTAGAACGGTCCCTGTAGAGCGCAGAAGCGCTTTTTTTCTTTAAGACGGGAAAAAGACTTACCATCTCGAATATAAAGATGAATTATGCTATTATATATTGTTGCAAACTAGACCATGCATAACCTAAAAGGGGTTTTTACAATGATATATTTGGATAATAGTGCCACCACACCACCTTATCCAGAAGCAGTAAATACATTCACCCAAGTATCTCAGCAATTTTTTGGAAACCCTTCTTCTCTTCATTCGGTAGGGCTGGACACAGAGATGCTATTAACAAAGGCAAGAAGCTCGATCGCCAGGCTTCTTCATATTGCCCCTTCAGAATTAATCTTCACCTCAGGAGGAACTGAGGGGAACAATCTTGCTATTAAAGGAGCTGCATTGGAGCACCAAGGCAGAGGAAAACATGTAATTACTACAGAAATAGAACATCCCTCTGTGAAAGAAGCTTTTTTTCATTTGGAGAAGATTGGATTTGAAGTAACCTGGCTTCCGGTGAATAATGAGGGGCGGTTGGAGGTCGAAACTCTGGCTGAATCACTAAGAGAGGATACTATTCTTGTGTCTGTCATCCATGTGAATAATGAATTGGGGACAATTCAGCCAATTGAAGAAATCGGCACAGTTTTAAAGGATTGGCCCAAAGCGGTTTTTCATGTGGATCATGTACAGGGAATGACCAAAGTGCCTTTATCGTTTAAAGAGGCCCATATAGATTTATGTACTTTTTCAGCTCATAAGTTCCATGGGTTAAAAGGAACAGGAGCAATCTATATTCGAAGTGGCGTGAAACTGTCACCTCTTTTTCATGGGGGCAGTCAGGAGCTTGCTCATCGTCCGGGAACAGAAAATGTAGCTGGCATTGCTGCTATGGCGAAAGCATTAAGGCTCTCTCTGGAAAAAAAGGAAAAAGAGAGAGACAAAATGGAGCGGCTGAAAGAAAACTTGATAAATGCATTGGATAAAGTAGAAGGAGTATATGTTAATACTCCACGGAAAGGGAGTGCCCCTCATATTGTTAATTTTTCCATACCAGGGGTGAAGCCTGAGGTGCTTATCCAGGCACTGACCAAAAAAGACATACATGTTTCAACAAGGTCAGCTTGTTCTTCGCGATTACATGAACCGAGTGAGGTACTTCTTGCAGCAGGTAAGAGCAGAGCACGGGCAGAGAGTGCCATTAGAGTGAGCTTTTCTCTGGAAACGACAGAAGCGGAAATTGAAGCTTTGCTAGGGGAATTACATTCTCAAATACCAGAATTATTGAAAGTTATGGGAGCGAATAAAAAATGATTTATGATCACATTTTAGTGAGATATGGTGAACTGGCGTTAAAAGGAAAAAACAGAACTGCTTTTGAAAAGCAGCTGCAAAGAAATATTAAGCATGCTCTGACGGCTCATCCGACGAGCAAGATCAAACGTACTTTTGGCCGAATGTTAATAGAAATTCATGATGAAGATCCAAAGGAAATGCTCGAAAAGCTGAAGCATGTGTTCGGAATTTCTTCCTTCTCTTTAGCCATAAAAACTGAAAATGAGGAAGAAAAAATAAAAGAGGGGGCCCTTCAGGCCTTTTTAAACCACAGTCCCAAGGCTGCTACATTTAAAGTCAGTGCACGTCGTACGTATAAGCCTTTTCCGATCCCTTCCCAGCAGTTAAATCCTGTGGTAGGAGCTCATATTCTAAGAAATACAGAAGGGGTAACAGTGGATGTACACAACCCGGATGTTGAAATTACAGTTGAAGTAAGAGAACAAGGCACGTATATAAGCTGTGGAAGAATAGAAGGAGCGGGAGGACTTCCTGTTGGGACAAGCGGAAAGGTTATGCTAATGCTTTCCGGCGGGATAGACAGTCCGGTGGCCGGGTACATGGCCCTTAAACGAGGAGTGGACCTGGAAGCCGTTCATTTTCATAGTCCTCCTTACACAAATGAACGAGCCCGCAAGAAGGTGGAGGACCTTACACAGATCCTGACGAAATTTGGGGGGAAGATTAAGCTTCACATTGTCCCTTTCACAGACACGCAAAAAGCGATCCATCAACATATTCCTTCAAGCTATGCAATGACTGTGATGAGAAGGATGATGCTGAGAATTACTGCTCATATTGCTGAAAATAGAGGAGCAAAAGCGATCGTTAATGGAGAAAGCCTAGGACAGGTTGCCTCCCAGACTCTTGACAGCATGTATTCTATCAATGAAGTGACAAACCTTCCCATTCTACGTCCTCTTGTCACCATGGATAAGCAAGAAGTCATTCAAATTGCCCATCATATTGACACGTACGAGACATCGATACTGCCATACGAGGATTGCTGTACAATCTTTTTGCCTTCTGATTCTAAAACGAAGCCAAGCAGGGAAAAATCAAATCGTTTTGAAAACCGATTTGATTTTCAGCCTTTTATCGAAGAGGCTGTGCAGAAGGTAGAAACGGTTGAATTGGGCCCTGCTTCTGGCAAAAAAGAAAATATGATCGATGATTTATTATAAAACTCTCTAGTAAGAAAAAAGGGGACAAAAACGAGATACCCCTTTTGGTAATCTGAATGGTGTTACATTTCTCGTAATGATGGGATTCGTTCTCATCGTTGTCTGAAAAATCCTTTTCATTCATGAATTACCTATATTTTTACTACATGAACAAGGGGGTCCAGGTAAAGGCTAGTTGATGAGGAGGTGAGAAAGATGGCTAACAATAACTCATCAAATCGCTTGGTTGTACCTGGAGTCCAACAAGCTCTTGACGAAATGAAATATGAGATTGCTCAAGAATTCGGAGTGAACTTAGGAGCTGACACGACTTCCAGAGGCAACGGTTCTGTTGGCGGAGAAATTACAAAGCGTTTAGTTCAAATGTCCGAACAGCAATTTAGCAATGGGCAGCAGCAACAATAAAAATTGAATAATATGGCTATACGAGGAGAAGGCTTGGCCTTCTCCTTTTGTGAGTTTATGTATTTTCTAAGAAGAACAGCAACGCAGTATCCTTTTGAGTTGAAAAGCCTGCTTACTTTTGGGAAGATGAAGACTAGAAAACGAAGATACGGGGTGAGAAGAGCGGTGGGCACACTTTGGTATAACGGCAAGATTTATACAATGAATGATGAGAGTGAATCAGTAGAAGCCGTTGTTACACATAATGGACGAATTAAGGCTGTTGGTACTAAAAAGGAAATGAAAAATAAATGGAACGAAACGATCACCACATACGTAGATCTTAAAGGAGGCGTTGTATTCCCCGGGTTTGTCGACAGTCATTTACATATGATTGGTTATGGTGAGAGTATGCTTCGCCTGGATTTATCACAGTTGAAGTCTGCTGACGATATGAAAAAAGCTCTGCTTGAAAAAGCAAGGGAGTTAAAACGGGGGCAGTGGCTTTTAGGAGAGGGGTGGAATGAAAACAATTTTCCGGACAGAAAAATTTTTCACCGTCAAGAACTGGATGAAATTGCTCCTGACAATCCAGTAGTTCTTACAAGAGTATGCCGTCACGCAATCCTGGCGAATTCTAAGGCCCTTGAACTCGGCCAGGTTACTGCAGAGACAGAAAATCCTTCTGGAGGGGTTATTGTAAGAGATAATGACGGAGAGGCGACAGGTTATTTATTGGATGCAGCTCAGGAACTAGTAAGAGAAGCAGTACCAGAAGTAACCGATGAGTATTTAGAGGAAGCTTTAACGGCAGCATTGGATGATATGGTGAAAAAAGGACTTGTGGGCGGCCATACAGAGGATTTGAATTATTACGGAGGGTTTGCTCAAACATTTGATACCTTTACTAAGGTGATCGATGGCAAGAAAAGAAAATTCAGAGCCCATTTACTCGTGCATCATGAAGTGGTCGAAGATATGAAAAACAAAGGGTTTACATATGGAGAAGTAAATGAATATCTTTCCTTTGGCGGGATGAAAATCTTTGCCGATGGAGCTCTTGGCGGCAGAACTGCCTTGTTACGACAACCCTACAATGATGCCCCTGAAACTTCTGGTGTAGCCATGCATACGAGGGATGAATTAAAAGAGCTTGTTAAAAAAGCCCGATCTTTTGAAATGCCAGTTGCCATCCATACGATTGGGGATTTGGCATTGGAATATGCGATAGAAGCAGTGGAGGAGTATCCGGCTCCCCCACGTACAATGGACCGCTTTATTCACCTGCAGATTGCTCCATCAGACCTTAGGGAACGACTCAAAAGCCTTCCGGTTGCATTAGATATTCAGCCGAGGTTTGTCGCTTCTGATTTTCCTTGGGTCGAAGAGCGCCTTGGTACATGGAGGCTGCCATATTCTTTTGCATGGAAAACTCTTCTTAAGGAGGGATTAAACTGTGCTGGAGGATCGGATGCTCCCATTGAACCAGTGGATCCCCTGTTAGGAATACATGCAGCAGTCACCAGAAAAAGCCCGGGGGAAGACCATGAAGGTTATATGCCGGAGCAGAAACTGACTCCCTTCGAAGCAGTCAGCTTGTTTACAACAGGAAGCGCCAAAGCCATTGGAAAAGAAGAAACCTACGGAAAAATACTACCAGGTTATGCAGCGGATTTCACGGTATTAGATAAAGATATTCTTACTGCTCAACCTGATGAGATTTTGACTGCCAGTGTGCTTCAGACTGTTATAGATGAGACAATAGTATATCAAAAAGAGGAAGAGGAGGATTAAATATGAATGGGAAACGTTGGATAGCTTTGGGGATTGCCGCATTATTGTTACTAGTCTCTGTGTCCTTTCAATTTGTTTCAACAATAGCAACAGGTAACTTTGAAGGGATGTTTGAGGCAGGAGATGAGCCATGGGAAGAGCATATTGTAGAAGATGGCAGTGAGCTGGGAAGAATAGCTGTGATCGACCTTGAAGGCGTTATTCAAGATACAGGTACAGACCAAGGGTTGTTTTCTGGAGGGTATAACCATAGAGAATTTCTTTATATGCTTGAACGTGCCGGAGAAAACAATGATATTGAAGGGATAATAATTAATGTGAATACGCCTGGCGGAGGGGTCGTTGAAAGTGCAGAAATTCATGATCGCATCGTAGAAATCCAGGAAGAACAGGGGAAACCCGTGTATGTGACGATGGGCAACCAGGCTGCTTCTGGCGGCTATTACGTGGCTGCCCCGGCTGATCGAATCATAGCTCATCCTGCAACCATTACTGGTTCCATCGGGGTGATTATGCAAAATATAAATATAACAGAACTAGCTGATGATCTAGGAGTAGACTTTACAACGATCCAAAGCGGACCATACAAAGACATTATGTCAGCGACCAGGGAAATGACTGATGACGAAGAAGAAATTTTGCAAAGCATCATTGATGAATTTTACGATGATTTCGTTACAGTTATTGATAACGGCCGAGATAATCTGACAGAACAAGAGGTGCGAGAGTTAGGAGATGGCCGCATCTATTCCGGCACCCAGGCTCACGATGTAGGCTTAGTTGATGACTTAGGAACACTTGCGAATGCCATTGACATCATGAAAGAGGAATATGGTTTAGAAGGAAGCCAGGTTGTCCGTTTTGAGCCGACTTTTCGTTTTAACCAGTTTTTAGGAGTAACAGCCAGAAATTTAGTTGTCAGTGATATGGAGCTGCTTGGGATAAATAAACTTCTCACCGAACCTAATGCTCCTAGAGCCATGTATTTGTACACGGAATAGGAGGGGGAAGTGACTATGGATACTACGTATAACGGAGAGGAAACAAGAACTCCTGAACGAGAAGAAAGTCTAAGACAGGAGGCAGTCTTAGAGGAAAGCCAAAGATATGCAGGGTTTTGGATGAGATTTTGGGCTTACATTACAGATCTCATTATTGTATTTAGTATCAACGGACTTCTGCTTATACCATTTGCCTTTATTGAAGGAACTAACATGAACCTGTTTGGTTTTTTAACAGCCCAAGGAATTATTTCGAGTTTGTCAGCATATATATATTTTCTTTTGATGACAAAATACTTAGGGCAGACTCTTGGAAAGATGCTTTTTGGTTTGAGGGTTATAAAAAAAGACAATGGCGTTTTAAAATGGTCTGATGTCCTGTTTAGGGAAGTGGTCGGACGGTTTATTCACAGAAGCCTTGTTATTACTAATATTCTTTATATCGTGGTGGGCTTCACAAATGAAAAACAAGGAATTCATGATATGTTCTCCGATACACGGGTCATTCATGAAAGAAAGTAAGAGAGCGGCACAGCCGCTCTCTTTTTTACGTTCAATGAAAAAGTTACGCTGCCTGGTTAAGCAGTGGGGCAGCCATGTTATATGTCAACAAAGCATCTTTTGATGGAAATATAAAGTAAATGAAATAAAAGCTATTCGTTTTACAAAACCAAAGACAAATTGGCAAACAAGTTTAAAGAAAAAATTGGTTGTCAATAATGAAGAAAAAAAGGTGGATATTATGATATGGATGTGGTGGGCGTTAGGCATAATAATAGCACTGCTAATCTTGCTATTAATCACCCCAATTCGTCTTGATGTTACATATTGGCATAATGGGGACGATGACCAGCTCACGATAAAAATAACAGTGTGGAAGGTCATTTCCAAAACCATTGAAGTCCCTGTTATTGCCATAGACAAAGAATCCCCCTCCTTGGTTTTTAAAGAAGAGGTAAAAGGAGCGGGCGGGGACAAAGAATATATACGAAAAGAAACGCCAAATGAATTAGTGGAGCAAGTACGTGAGCTTAACCGATGGCTGCAGCAGATTGTCGGTCTGCATCGAATTGCCCGACGCTTTTTAAAACATGTAAAAGTTAAACGATTTAACTGGAGCAGCAGCCTTGGGGCTGGGGATGCCAGCACGACCGGATGGCTTTCCGGACTGATTTGGTCCATAAAAGGGTCAATGGCGGGTCTGTTGTCTTCATATCTTACGTTAAAATGTATTCCGGAGCTTAAAGTAGACCCCATTTTTCAGGGATGGGCTTCAAAAACTCATTTAGAGTGCATGGTAACTCTTCAATTAGGGCATGCTATTTTTGCGGGAATATTAGTTGTGCGTCACACAAAAGGAGAATTCAGTTCGCTTTTTGTAAAGCACAGGCGTTCGGAATCACATAAAAAGGAGGCATAACAGTGTCTGAACATCCAATTCAAGGTCTTATGAAAACAGCGATGGAAAATTTAAAAGGGATGGTAGACGTTAACACCATTGTTGGTGATCCCGTTGAAAGTCCTGACGGAAGTGTCATTGTCCCTGTTTCAAAAGTAGGTTTTGGTTTTGCTGCCGGAGGAAGCCAGTTTATTATGTCTGAGAAGAATGAAGAAGTAGAAATCCCTTTTGGAGGTGGTAGCGGGGGCGGAGTTTCCATTACTCCTATTGCTTTTCTCGTTGTTAACTCTACAGGGATAAAAATGATTCACCTGGATAATAGTACCCACCTTTATGAGAAGCTAATGGAGTTCGCTCCACAGGTGGTAGAAAAAATTCAGCAAATGGTAAACAGCGGTCAAAATCAAAGCGGCGGAATGACCCCGCCAACACAGTCTCAAAATAATCAAACCCCGCCTTTATAAGAAAAATGGCCTGTCCTTCATACAGGCCGTTTTTTTTATCTACGGCTTTCTTTGTTATATCTTGTGGTTGACTAAAGATGTTCGGTTACATCTTTAATAAAGATTTATCTAAAATGTGAAACGACCCTAAAATGGTAAATGCTTGAAAGAGGGGCGGCTGTCATTCTAAGATGGACAGGAAGATATTTCAGGGAGGAGATCATATGGCAAAAGTAACTTTTAAAGGCAACCCGATGACATTACTAGGAGAAGAAGTAAAAGAAGGGGACACCGCTCCGGACTTTACAGTATTAGCAAACGATCTGAGCAAGGTTTCGCTCATGGACACAAAAGGAAAGGTAAGACTGATTAGTGTTATCCCCTCTATTGATACAGGAGTATGTGCAGAACAGACTCGCCGATTTAACGAAGAAGCAGCCAATCTGGATAATGTAGAGGTACTCACTATCAGCTGTGACCTTCCTTTTGCACAGAGACGCTGGACGGCAGATAAGGATATCGAAAATGTCCAGACACTGTCCGATCATAAGGATCTTTCATTCGGAAAGGCTTATGGGGTTGTTATGGAAGAGTTAAGGTTGTTGGCTCGATCTATTTTTGTAATCGACAGCAACGATAAAGTAACCTATACGGAGTACGTTTCAGAAGGAACAGACCACCCTGATTATGAAGCTGTGTTAAATCATTTAAAAGAGCATACAAACGGGTAGGTACCCATAAGTTGTGCATAGGTGTTTCCTTTTTCAGGAAACACCTTGTTACTTTACTCAGGAGCTTATGGCGTCAATATCGCTTAGTGATGTTCCTCAGCCATGGCTATGGCCTTTGTTTCATGCACGGTTCCAAAAGGGTGCTCTGGAGGTGCATAGATAGTGTAAAGCTTTAGAGGTTGGTTCCCGGTATTGGTTAGATTGTGCCACATTCCAGCAGGTACCATGATAGCGTAGTCTGCAAAAGCTTCTTCTTCAAAATCCAATTGATCTTCGGTTTCTCCCATTTGAACGAGTCCTTGCCCCTCTTCTATGCGTAAAAATTGATCAACATCAGGGTGCACTTCCAATCCAATATCTTCACCAACATCGATGCTCATAAGAGTTACCTGCAAGTGCTCCCCTGTCCATATGGCTGTTCGAAAGTTATTGTTTTCTTCCACAGCTTCTTCAATATCAACGACGAACGGTTCCTTTCCATAGTCACTTATCCGCGTATCTGCCTGGTCTCTTAAAAAGCCAAGTTGAGCCGTTTGTGCTTGATTCTCGTATAAAACCCGGGCAAGAGTATTTTGAATAAATGGGTGAAGAGTAAGTAAACAACTCTTTTGATATGCATCTTCCCCCTTGACTTCTTTTTCATAAGCTTTTTGCAGTCCTTCTTGATAGTTGTTAAAAGAAGCCTTTTCAATTTGGTACGCAGGCTTCTTGCCAGTGATAGCGGTGTAAAGAGAGGTGAGTTCCCTTACGTGTCGTCTTTTGTTTTCTGCAGCTTGAAAAAGGTCATTCCTATTTTTTTGGTTTGGCGCTATCTGAGCTAAACGGCTGTAAAGATCAGTAGTAGAAGCTTCTCCTTTTATCCCAGCAAGCAAGGCTTCCAGTACTTGACGATTTGTTCCTTGGGGCTCTTGCCATTTAGAGCGTAAGGTATGTCTTGCATTTTCAACATAATAAGGGCTCTGATATACCATAGGCACATAATACATATTGGATCATCCTTTCACCGTTTATGAAAGTATCATATGCCTAATTCATAAGAACGTACTTCAATAAAACATGTCTGATGTAAAAACCTGCATGTTTCGTGTTTCCCTCTGCTGTAAGGGTCTCACGTCTCACTTCTAAAAGGTTTCTTTTCAAAGGAGGTTTTGCTATACTGTCGAAATGGATAAGTATCGGAGATTAGAGGAAAGGAAAGATGAAAATGGAACCGACTACGAAAGTTGAAAAGCTCTATGCTTTAATAGATGATATGGCGGTAACAATACAGGAGCACACTGATCGAACGTACTTGGAGTCGCTGGCGGAAGCAGGCGAAAATTTATTCCAGGGGAAAGTGGTACAAGAGATTCCAGAGAACCATAAAGATAAACTGGAAAAACAGCTTCAAGAAGAAACTCCCGAAGAAATCAAAAGAGAAGAAATCAGAAAAGCATTTCAGCTTGCAGTGATTAAAGGAATGAAAGAGGCAGTGCAGCCCCACCATGCCATGACGCCGGATGCTGTTGCGTTATTTATGGGATATCTTGTCCAAAAGTTGGTAAAGAAAAAGGAACATGTGACCCTTCTGGACCCGGCGCTTGGAACCGCCAACTTAACAACAGCAGTATTAAACCAGTTGAGCAAGGAAGCAGTAACGTATGGAGTGGAGGCAGATGAAACGCTGTTAAAACTGGCTTTTGTTATTTCCAACCTCCAGGAATATGAGGTGGAGCTATTTCATCAAGACAGCATCGAGCAGCTTTCGGTCCCTCCTGTAGATGTAATTGTTTCAGATCTTCCAGTAGGGTATTATCCTAAAGAGCATGTAGCTGAAAACTTTGAGCTTAAAGCAAAAAAGGGGCAATCCTATGTTCATCATTTAATGATTGAAAAAGCAGTGCAATCATTAAAAGAAAGCGGTTATATGGTCCTTCTTATTCCAAACTTTATGTTTGAAAGCGAAGAAGCTTCCGCGTTAAATGAATATATAAAGAAACATGCTATCACTTTGGGGCTGCTGCAGCTTCCAAGTTCCATGTTTAAATCAGAACAATTTGGAAAAAGTATCTGGATTTTACAAAAGAAAGGGAAAGAGGCTGTGCAGCCTCGCCAGGCCCTGCTTGCAGAGCTTCCGTCTTTTACGCGCCAGGATGCTTTACTGGATATGGTGCGCCAAATTGATAAGTGGTTCAGCGATGAATTAAACATTGACTAATAACTATGGGTCTTTCTTTATGAAGAAAGGCCTTTTATTTTTGTTCGCGCTTACTTGTCTGAATATCAAGAAAGGTATGAATATGGTTGATATAACAGGGGTTTTCTTGCATTTTATTTCGACAGGTGTTTACAATGATGAAAGGAAATTCTGGATAAAAGATTAGATAGTTGATATCTGGAGAAATTATTTCTATAAACTTTATCTTATTTAAAACATGCAGGGTGAAAAAAGGAGCGTCAATCTATGTCAAAAATCATGGCAATTAATGCAGGAAGTTCTTCCCTTAAATTTCAGCTTTTAAATATGCCTGAAGAAGAAGTACTAACAAAAGGCCTGGTAGAGAGAATAGGGCTGGACAATCCACAGCTGACAATCGAAGTGGAAGGGGAAAAGAAAAAAGAGACATTTTCTATTCCTGATCATGAAGCTGCTGTAAAGAAGCTGCTCGACAGCCTTACTGCTAATGGAATTATTCAATCTCTAGATGAGATTGATGGAATCGGCCACCGTGTCGTTCATGGGGGCGAAAAGTTTTCTGATTCTGTTCTAATTAATGAGGAAGTTCTTGCAGGCATTGAGGAAGTTTCCGAATTGGCTCCTCTTCATAATCCAGCTAATATTGTAGGCATTCGTGCTTTTAAAGAAGTCCTTCCGGAGGTCCCGGCAGTGGCAGTGTTTGATACAGCCTTCCATCAAACCATGGAAAAAGAAAAATACCTATACAGCATTCCTTATGATTATTATGAAAAATACGGAATCCGTAAATACGGATTCCACGGTACCTCACATAAATATGTAAGCGAAAGAGCAGCAGAGCTACTTGACAAGCCTGCTGAAGACTTGAAGCTTATTTCTTGCCATATCGGCAATGGAGCCAGCATTACAGCAATCGATGGAGGGAAGTCTGTGGATACATCCATGGGATTTACACCGTTAGCTGGTGTGACCATGGGGACGCGTTCCGGGAACATTGATCCAGCTTTAATTCCTTATCTTATGGAAAAGACAGGAAAAGAAGCAGGAGAGATCGTTAACATCTTAAACAAGGAAAGTGGGATGCTTGGTTTAAGTGGTTTTTCAAGTGACCTTCGTGATATTGAAGAAAAAGCAGGTAATGGTGATGAACAAGCACAGACAGCCTTAAACATTTTTACTACCCGCATTCATAAGTATATAGGCACCTACGCAGCGAGTATGAATGGCGTGGATGCAGTGATCTTTACAGCCGGCGTTGGAGAAAATAGTGATAAGGTCAGAGAAAAGGTACTAAAAGGATTTGAGTTTCTTGGCCTTTATTTTGATGAATCAAAGAACAATGTACGCGGCCAAGAGGCTTTCTTAACGACAGAGGAATCCCCGGTAAAAGCCCTTATTATTCCTACAAATGAAGAGGTTATGCTGGCGCGTGATACAGTTCGGCTGAGCAGCTGATTAAACAAAAGATCCTTGTGATACCACAAGGGTCTTTTCACGTATAATAAAGGTAGAGGGAAAGTGTATGTATGGTAAAGTTGAAGGGCTATGCTTTTTAAACTATACACATTGTGATATGAATAATATAGTGTGATCAGACAAAGGAGGGTAACCAGTGACCTTAACCAATTTAGAAGAAAAGCGCCTCTATGAAATAGAACGGTGGGAGGATGAATTCTTTTCACACGTGCCTACTGATTTTGAAGTTACATATCAAAGGCTTTACAGAGAAGGCTTTAAAAAGCTGCCAGAAAAGAGAAAACAAAAGTTACTTGATACCGTAGATAAATTTTTATTTTATGCTCAGTCTTTAACCTTGAATTCTCGTTTTCACCAAGAAGCAACAGAGCGAATTATTACTCAAGCAAGGATATTTAATGAAGAAGTTAAGGAAATTCAAGATATGAAGAGCTTAAAGCTTCATCAGCTGCATTTTATCCATTCGCAGCAGGCGGCGAAGCAGCGTCTCATTTCTTTAGGGCAAGGGGGACTGTCGGGGGCCGGAGGAGTACTGCTTATCGGTGCTGACCTTCCTGCTATGCTTATTATTAATTTACGGGCCGTGCAGCTTACCGCGTTAACTTTTGGCTACGACTTACGAAAACCTTATGAAATGATGCTTGCGATCAAAGTATTCCATGTAGCATCTTTGCCAAAAGGCATGCAAAAGAAAGCTTGGGAAGAGGTGTTACAGGAGTGGGAAGAAGAAGATCCAGATTATCCTTTCTTCTATGGTGGAAAAGAAGAAGTCATTAATCCTTCCTGGTTCCAGCAGCCGTTAAGGCAAGTCGGAAAAGCTGCTGTCATTACCTTAGCGAGGAAGAAGCTGATTCAAGGCATACCTGTTGCCGGTATGTTGATCGGTGCAACGGTAAATTATAATTTCTCGTGCCAGGTAACTGAAGTTGCAAAAAACTTCTACGAAAAACGCTATTTATATGAAAAAAGCCGTCTGTAGGCAAGAAGCTGCTTTTCTTTAGAAGGCAGAGGCTGAAGATAGAGGCTAGGACAAAATCCAGCTAATAAGAAAGGCTCTCACCATCGGGGTGAGAGCCTTTCTTATCTAAGAATTCTAATAAGTGCTTGTTCAAAAAAGAAAAGTGAAAAGCCTACAAGCGAGCTAGCGAGCTTTAATTTAACGTTATGTGCTGAGTTGTTCGATACCATATCCAAAGATCATTTATCAGTGAAGCCAATTCCGCGATTTCCAGATTCAGCCTGCAAGAGGTTTCAAAGTCTTCTTCCTTATCAAGCATTGCTTGTTTCTTATTAATGGTGTTCTCAATTTCTTGTATACGCTCAGGAATTTTCCCTCGTATTTCCTCCCACTTTTCCAGGATCACGTCCTGACAGGCTGGAGAATAATTCTCCCACTCAGTTTCTAATTGAGGAAGAGAAATGCCGAGTCTTTGATCATGAATAAATCGGTATTGCAACGGGAACCCTCCTAACTGTACACGTTTTTGCTATTTTATCATAAACAACCAAAAGCTTGGATAGAGCAAGGAACAACTTCAATAAAAAGAAATGAAATTCTCTGTAGACTTTTTTACCTGCCTGATTATATGATAAAGAAGGCTTGTGACATTGCAGCTGGCAAGGGCAGGGAGCAAGTTGAATTAACGGGATTTATATTTTTTAAATTTTTTTCTCGATACCTATTGCAAAAATATAAGTATGTGGTAAAGTATTGAATAAACATAAGTTGAATTGAAAAAACATGCATTAAAAACAAAGAGGAGCTTCCTCTTATTTCTTTGAAAATGAATGTATAAAAATAATTACTAAGGTATTTATATTCACGATATACACGGAGGGATTATTAATGAGTAAAAAGAAAGTAGTACTTGCATATTCCGGAGGATTAGATACATCAGTAGCGATCCGGTGGCTTACTGACCAAGGATGGGACGTAGTAGCGGTAGGACTTGACGTCGGTGAAGGAAAAGATTTGGATTTCGTAAAAGAAAAAGCGTTGAAGGTAGGCGCTATTCAGTCTTATACAATTGATGCAAAGAAAGAATACGCGGAAGACTTTGTTCTTCCTGCACTTCAAGCCCATGCATTATATGAGCAGAAGTATCCGCTTGTATCTGCTTTGTCCAGACCTCTCATTTCTAAAAAGCTTGTAGAAATTGCTGAACAGACAGGAGCCGATGCTGTGGCTCATGGATGTACTGGAAAAGGGAACGACCAGGTAAGGTTTGAAGTATCTATCCAGGCACTAAATCCAGACCTTGAAGTCCTTGCACCTGTAAGAGACTGGGGCTGGTCAAGAGATGAAGAAATCGAATACGCCAAACAAAACAATGTGCCTGTACCTGTGAATTTAGACAACCCATACTCTGTCGACCAGAACCTTTGGGGAAGAAGTAATGAGTGTGGAATTCTTGAAGACCCATGGGCAACGCCTCCAGAAGGAGCTTATGAGCTGACCAAGCCTCTAGAAGAGACTCCTGACGAAGCGGAAGTCATTGAAATTGAATTCCAGCAAGGGAAGCCTGTAGCCATTGATGGTAAAGCTTATCAGCTTGATGACCTTATCCTTTACTTGAATGATATAGCCGGCAAGCACGGCGTTGGCAGAATCGACCATGTAGAAAACAGAATGGTAGGGATTAAATCAAGAGAAGTATATGAGTGCCCGGGTGCTATGACGTTAATTAAAGCACACAAAGAACTAGAGGACCTTACTCTTGCTAAAGAAGTAGCACATTTTAAGCCGATGATTGAACAAAAGCTTACAGAGGTTATTTATAACGGCCTATGGTTCTCTCAGCTTACTCCAGCCCTTCAAGCATTCCTTGCTGAGACGCAAAAAAACGTCACTGGCGTAGTCAGAGTGAAATTGTTTAAAGGGCATGCAGTAGTAGAGGGCAGAAAGTCAGAATTCTCCCTGTACAACGAGAAGCTTGCAACCTATACCCCAGATGACGAGTTTGACCATAGTGCGGCAGTAGGGTTTATTTCCCTATGGGGTCTGCCTACCAAGGTTCAAAGCATGGTAAATAAAAAGGGTGTAAACGTATGACCAAGCTTTGGGGAGGACGTTTCACAAAGAGTGCAGAAGAGTGGGTGGATGCCTTTGGGGCATCCATCCCTTTTGATCAAAAGTTAGTGGAAGAAGACATCCAGGGAAGTCTTGCTCATGTAAAAATGCTGACAAAGTGTGAAATCCTTTCTGAAGAAGAAGGAGAAAAGATTCAACAAGGATTACATACGCTTTTAAAAAAAGCAAAAAATAATGAGCTTGAATATTCTGTGCAAAATGAGGATATACATTTAAACCTGGAAAAGCTGCTGATTGATGAAATAGGTTCCGTAGGAGGCAAGCTTCATACGGGAAGAAGCAGAAACGATCAGGTAGCTACAGATATTCACTTATATTTACGAAACCATACAAAAGAAATTATGGAACTTATAAAGCAGTTTCAAAAAGCCATTCTCGGCCAGGCTGAGGAGCACGTTGAGACGTTAATTCCAGGGTACACACATTTACAGCGTGCACAGCCTGTTTCTTTTGCTCATCATTTAATGGCATATTTCTGGATGCTGGAGCGTGATTATTCACGCCTTGAGGATGGCCTGAAAAGAATAAATGTGTCTCCTCTGGGGGCAGGTGCCCTTGCAGGTACCACTTTCCCCATTGACCGTGAATTTTCTGCGGAGATATTAGAGTTTGACGGCATTTATGAAAACAGCCTGGATGCTGTAAGTGATAGGGATTTTATTATTGAGTTTCTCGGTACGGGTTCAACGATTATGATGCATCTTTCCCGTTTGGCAGAAGAGTTTATTCTCTGGTCAACCCAGGAATTTCAGTTTATAGAGCTGGATGACACGTTTGCGACAGGAAGCAGTATTATGCCTCAAAAGAAAAACCCGGATATGGCTGAATTGATTCGAGGAAAAACCGGTCGGGTATATGGAAGCCTGTTTTCTTTATTAACTACGTTAAAAGGGCTGCCTTTAGCGTATAATAAAGACATGCAAGAGGATAAGGAAGGCGTATTTGATGCCGTTACTACACTTACTGGTTCACTGAAAATCTTTACTGGCATGGTTGAAACGATGACTGTCAATAAAGAGAAAATGATAAACGCCACTCATTCTGATTTTTCCAATGCAACTGAGCTGGCTGATTATCTTGCCGAAAAAGGAATGCCGTTTAGAGAAGCACATGAGGTTGTAGGGAAGCTTGTCCTTCAATGTATTCAACAAAACAAATATCTTCTGGATCTTTCCTTTGATGAATATAAGGATGCAAGTACGTTGTTTGAAGAAGACATTTACAACGTTCTTCAGCCCAAGACTGTTGTGGAGAGAAGAAACAGTGCTGGTGGAACGGGCTTTGAACAAGTCAAAAAAGCGATTGAATCAGGCAAAGAAAAAGTTAATCAAAAAGAACAATAAAAAACGGGTGTCCAAAAAGGACATCCGCTTTTTTACATCATGTACTTTATGAGTCTTTGCGTACAATAAGAACATCGCATTTTGCGTGGCGTGCGATCGCTTCTGATACACTGCCGATTAACATGCGCTCCACCGCATTTAATCCAGTTGCTCCAGTGATAATAAGATCTGCCTCCACTTTCTTTGCTACGTCTTTTGGGATTTTCACTTTAGGTGAACCAAAATCGATGATAGTGCTTACGGTTCCCACACCGGCAGCCTCAGCTTCTGTTTTATACTGATCCAACAGGTCTTTTCCATACATTTCTGCCCTGCTGACAACTGTGCGGTCGTATTGTTCAATGGTAGCAAAGGTACGTGTATCAATAATATGAGCGATCACTAATTCTGCCTTGTTTTCTTTTGCAAACAAATAAGAACGCTGTAAAGCCCTTTTGGCTTCTTTTGAACCATCCACGGCGACTAAAATTTTTTTGTATTGAGACATGTTACCTTCACCCCCTTTGTCATATACCCATTCTATTAATCTATTATAACATGTAAGGGGTTACATTTTGAACTGTCATAAAAAAACTGATAGTAGTTCATCTTATAAAACGAGGGAACCATCCTCAGAAGGGAGAGATGAAGAGTGGATAAACAACAAAAGCAGCAATTTCACTATGAGCATGAAGGGGAAGAACATGTCCATAATCAACTTTTGGACTATTACCATGTTGGCTCGGACACTTCTCAGCGTCTTGAGACCAATGAAGAAGGCCACTCTGCAAACATGAAAGCATAGAGTGGAAAAGCCCTCTGTCTTCAGAGGGCTTTCTTACTAGGGAAGAGTGAATATTTGAATTTAAAATTTAACTCATAGTATGATTTAAGAAAGAGAGAACAAGGAACGCTGGGTCGAAGGAGGAGCTTCCATGCGTCATGCAATTATCACTGCAGGCTCAAAAGGCTTGGGGAGAAAAGTCACGGAGACGTTTTTAAATAAAGGGTACGCTGTGACCGTGAGTTACCGAAGCGACATAAGGGCAGTGCAGGCCTTAAAAGAGCAATACCACGATAAGCTTGATCAAATACATATCGTTCAGGGCGATGTAACACAAAAAGAGGATTTAGCACGGATTGTAAGTGAAGGAGTAAACCGGTTTGGACGAATTGATGTGTTAGTGAATAATGCTGGACCTTATGTATTTGAACGGAAAAAGTTAATGGATTATAAGCCGGAAGAGTGGCATGAAATGGTAGACGGGAACCTGACTTCCATGTTTTATCTATTTCAGCATGTTGTTCCCCACATGCGCGAGCAGAAGTATGGAAGGATCATTACATATGGGTTTCAGGGGGCCGGCGACGCACCTGGATGGCTGTACCGTTCTGCTTATGCTGCGTCCAAAGTAGGTCTTGTTTCTCTAATGAAGTCAGTGGCGCTGGAAGAAGCCGAAAATGGCATCACCGTGAACATGGTTTGTCCAGGGGTAATTACTGAAGAGAATAAAGAGGCAAGTATTCAGGAGGCGAAAGGGAAAACCGATAACATAACGCCGGTAGGAAGGCCAGGAACCGGCGGAGACATTGCAAGGACGATAGCGTTCTTATGCGAGGAGGATTCGGATATGATCACAGGATCAGTAATAGAAGTAACAGGGGGGGTAGACGTTCTGCATAAATACAGGGGAAAAGCAGAGGAATAAGTATAAAATAAAAAAATATCGGCAAATTATGGATGAGGTGATTTCATGAGAAGCTTGCCGGTATTTTTTACAATGGCATTTCTGCTTTGTGGTATTTTTGCTCCATCAGTAGTCTATGCTGATGAATTAATGGAAAATTTCTCTTTTCGGGTAACTCTTGAGTCCGATGGAGACGTTTATCATTGGGAATTTGACAGCCCAGGAACATATGAATGGCATCATGGTGACAAAGTCCTTCATGGTGAGAAGGCGAAACCAAATGTAGAAAAAGTTTTTGCTTTGCTTGATTTATCAGAAGAAGCAGAGGCTGAAGAGTTAGCAGCCCGCCTTAAAAACGGTCCTTTTCCGGATTTAGAGCGTTTTGATATTCGGTGGAGAAACGGAGAAAGCCAGTTATACAGCTGGGTTTGGGAAAAGAATTAAAAAGAAAAGAGCCTTTATACCTGATATGATGTAAATAAATGAAAATACCTCTTTCCTCTAATGTTTGCAGTGAGGGAAGAGGTATTTTTTATTACTGTTGCAGGCTTTGATTTCTAAAAATTCATTGAAAAACAAATTTTTTGTCATATAATAATGTAAGATAAAACGCCAACGGCATAGTGGATGCAGCCGAGGGATTGGAGCACTGCTTATTTAGTAGTGAAACGCCTTCGTGTCAGCAGAAACGGGAGAAATTGTCCTGTTTAAAGGAGGCAAAGTGATGAGAATCGTTACATATTTAGATAAGCACCTGGAGGAACTGCTACTTGTCATATTTACAGGTATTATGGTAGGTGTTATTGCTCTCCAGGTGTTTATGCGTTATTTTTTAGGCAGTTCATTAGCATGGTCTGAAGAGCTGGCAAGGTACTGCTTTATCTGGCTAGTTTATATCGGGATAAGTTATGGAGTGAAAAAACAGAGACATATTAAAGTTGATGTCTTGCTTTTACTTTTAAAAGAAAGAGGCAAAATTTTATTACATATGGCAGCTAATCTATGTTTCTTATCATTTGCCGTGTTTGTAGTAATATATGGCTATAGAATAACGGAAAGCTTATTATTGTTTGGGCAAACATCACCTTCCTTGAACCTGCCTATGGGAGTGGTATACGCGGCTGCGCCAATTGGGATGAGCTTAACAGCTGTCAGGATCATTCAGCAAATGTATTTGCAGCTAAAGGCCCTTTTAGGAAAAGAAGAGTTTTACGTAAAAACAGAACTTGATGACGCTTTAGAAAGAGGAGATGTAGAACAACCCCTGCCTGAGAAATTTAAAGGAAGCAGAGGCTAAGAATGACCTCAAAGGAAGGGAGGAAATATATTGACTACTTTAGTTTTATTTGGAAGCTTTGCTTTCTTTTTGCTCCTTAGCGTTCCTATTGGGATCGCTTTAGGTCTTGCTTCGTTAATAGCGATTGTTTATTCAGGAACATTGCCAGTTGAGTTTTTAGTCCAAGGACTAATTACTTCGATAGATTCATTTCCGTTAATGGCTGTGCCTTTTTTTATACTAGCTGGCGAAATTATGGGGAAAGGAGGGGTGTCTGAAAGGTTATTTAATGTAGCCAATTCTCTTGTAGGAAACAAAACAGGAGGATTTGCTATTGCCACAATTATTACTTGTATGTTTTTTGCAGCAATTTCGGGTTCTGGACCCGCTACAGTAGCAGCTATAGGGGGAATTATGATTCCGGCTATGGTAAGGCAGGGATATGATAGAAAGTTCGCAACGGCTACCGTAGCTGCAGCTGGCTCACTTGGAGTCATTATTCCCCCGAGTATACCTATGGTTATATACGGGGTAACAGGAAGTACTTCAATCGGCAATTTATTTATTGCGGGGATTATCCCCGGTTTACTTGTAGGAGGAGCTCTTATTCTTTATGCTTACTTATATTCCAAAAAGATGGGATACAGGGGTCTTGAGAAAAAAACTTCAATAAAAGGAATAGGAAAAGCTATATGGGATGCTAAATGGGCTTTGTTAATTCCTGTTATTATTTTAGGAGGAATTTACGGGGGAGTTTTCACTCCTACTGAAGCAGCTGTTGTCGCTGTTATTTACGGGTTGTTTGCCGGGATCGTGCTTTACCGGGAACTTAAGCTTACAATGCTTCCTAAGGTATTTGCTGATGCGGCTTTAACTACGGCTACAGTCCTTATTATAGTCGGGACTGCGACTGCCTTTGGACGCCTGCTAACAGTGGAACAAATTCCTAATCAAGTAGCTGAAGGCATGATGTCAGTATCTCAAAACCCACTTATTATCATACTTATGATAACAGTACTCCTTCTTGTTGTAGGGTGCTTTATGGATACGCTCGCTGCTATTATCATACTTACCCCTATTTTACTTCCAATTGCCGTTAATTTAGGGTACGATCCTGTTCATTTCGGGATTATTATGATTGTTAACTTAGCAGTAGGATTTATTACTCCTCCCCTTGGGGTTAATTTATTTGTAGGGGCGGGGATATCCGGCCTTTCAATTGAATCACTGTCCAAGGCTGTAGTCCCTTACTTTGTCGCTATGATTTTAACTTTACTAATTATTATCTTTATTCCGGAACTTTCCACCTACTTGCCGCAATTTAGAAACTAGAATACAAGACAAGCTGAACTGCACCCAATTGTTATATGTAACGAACAATTGGGTGCATTGTTTTGCAAAACTAGTGACCGGGTTTGACAAAAGGAGAGGTTTAACCTTTGAAACGAAAAGGAACCTTTGAAATAGAGGGAAAATTATGTTAAGTAAGGAATAGGGATTTTTTCCACTATACTATGAAAGTAAGGGAGTGTTTCGAATGAAAGTTACTTATCATGGACATTCTGTTGTAGCTATTGAAACGAACGGAAAGAAAATCATAATTGATCCTTTTATTACAGGGAACGGCATGTGTGATTTAGAAGCGGAAAACGTAGAAGCAGATGTGATCCTGCTTACTCATGGACATAATGATCATGTAGGAGATACGGTAGAGTTAGCAAAAAAGAATGACGCACTCGTAGTAGCTCCTTTTGAATTGGCTACTTATTTAGGATGGCAAGGGGTAAACACTCATCCAATGCACATTGGCGGGGGCCACGATTTTGATTTCGGTCATGTTAAGCTTACACAAGCCTTCCATGGATCTGCTTACACAGAAGAAGAAAACCAGCGCATTGTATATACGGGCATGCCGGCAGGAATCCTATTTACAGCAGAAGGGAAAACAATCTACCATATGGGGGATACAGGGCTTTTCTCTGACATAAAATTAATTGCAGAACGCACAAATGTAGATTTGCTGTTTGTGCCTATTGGTGACAACTTCACCATGGGGCCGGAAGATGCCAAGACAGCTGTAGAATGGATCAGCCCTGAATACACCGTTCCTATGCACTATAACACTATGCCTGTGATTAAACAGGACCCCAAGAAATTCGTAGATTCTCTTGGAGACACGAAAGGGAAAGCATTAGAAGCTGGAGAATCTATCGAACTGTAGACTTTTCCCAAACAATACCCCTCTGCTTTTAAAGCAGAGGGGTATCTTTTTTTTGTATTTTTAAAGACACTTAATCAACCTGATATAAAACAACTTAAGGTTGGTTCTTCCGTGTCTTGATTTACAAGCCCCCCAACTTTATAATAAAAAGTAGTACAGTGACCGCATTTTAGTGAAACAGATCAGATAACTAACAAGGGGGGCTTCCAGTGGCAACCAAGCACGAACAAATTTTACAGCATATTACTGAACTTGGCGTGGGAGAGAAAATTTCAGTGCGCCAAATTGCAAAGTTTCTTAATGTAAGTGAAGGAACAGCTTACAGGGCGATTAAGGATGCAGAAAACCAAGGCCTGGTAACAACCATTGAGCGAGTGGGGACAATTAGGATAGAAAAGAAGCAGAAGGACAATATTGAAAAACTGACCTATGCTGAAGTTGTTAACATAGTGGACGGGCATGTACTTGGAGGAAGGAATGGACTGCACAAAACGTTAAATCGGTTTGTCATCGGCGCGATGAAGCTTGAGGCAATGATGAGGTACGTAGAAGCAGGAAACCTTTTAATTGTAGGGAATCGTTATCAAGTACATAAGCTTGCTCTAGAGGCAGGATCGGCTGTTCTCATTACAGGAGGGTTTGATACAAACGAAGATGTGATTGAACTGGCGGATGAGCTTGAACTGCCTGTCATTACAACGAGCTATGATACTTTTACTGTCGCTGCAATGATTAACCGGGCGATATATGACCAGTTGATTAAAAAGGAAATTGCAGTCGTTGATGACATTTTAATTCCTCTTCAAGATACCTACTTTATGACCACAGAGAATACAGTAGAAAAGTGGCATGAACTAAACGAGCGGACAGGCCACAGCCGCTATCCTGTCATAGATGAAGACATGAAAGTAAAGGGAATGGTTGCAGCCAAGGATGTACTGGGAGCTCAGTATCACATTCCTATCGAAAAAGTAATGACTAAATCGCCAATTACAGTAAATGAAAGAACATCAATTGCTTCTGTAGCTCATGTGATGGTTTGGGAAGGAATTGAACTGCTACCTGTTATTGATCATCACAGTAAGCTTCTTGGTGTCATCAGCAGACAAGACGTGTTAAAAGCTCTGCAGATGATTCAACGCCAGCCCCATGTTGGTGAAACGATTGAAGATACAATTACAAGCAGGTTTCATGATACAACTGCAGGCTCTGAATATGACTTCCAATGTGAAGTTTCTCCTCAAATGACCAATCACCTTGGCATGCTTTCATATGGTGTTATTACCACTCTCGTTACAGAAACAGGCAGCAGAGTTCTCCGGCAATACAAAAGAGGAGACCTGGTTGTAGAAAATATAACACTGTATTTCATTAAGCCTGTCCAGATAGAAAGTACCATTGAAACAAAAGGAAGAGTGCTTGAAGTAGGGAGAAAATACGGGAAAATGGACGTAGAGTTGTACCATGAAGGAAAGATTGTAGGGAAAGCTTTGTTAATGGCACAGCTTTTAGAAAGATAGAATAAAAAAAAAGCATGAGCCGGCGTCTTAGCTGCTGCTCATGCTTTAAAAACGTATCCTTATGCTTTCATTCGGGCTTCTTCTGCTTCTTGTTCGACAAAAGGAAGGTAGTGCTTATAGCCTTTGTATCCTAGTAAAACATTTGCTCCTCCAAGCAGGATGAATACGAGACCAATAATCAATTCGAGAGTGCTTCTTGGCGTTAAGGCAAGGTTTAAACCAAAAGCTGTGACAAACGTTCCTAAAGCCATCGTGGCTTTCATTTGCTGCCACCTTTTCTCGGCGGGAGCTTTCGTGCGGATAACTTTTGCTTTATAAAATATATACATAGCAACAGCTAGGACAATTATCACGACAAGTATTTGTGTCATAGGACCCCTCCTGGATGTTTTCTGCCTTTAATTTTACCTTCCCTGAATCAAAATGCCAAATGCTTTTTAAGAAAAGCCGACTTGGCAGCATGAAATTTGTGTGACAAGATATAGTAAGTAATCAGGGCGGTCATTGTTTGTAACGAATGAAAGTGAGGGGTATTGATGAAAAAAGAGATAATAGAAATGATCAACATGTATAACAAGATCATTATTCACCGCCACGAAAGCCCGGATCCTGATGCCCTTGGGTCACAGGGGGGGCTTGCCCGGCTGCTAAAAGACACCTTTCCAGAAAAAGAGGTTTATGTGACTGGAGAAGAAGAGCCTTCCTTAACCTTTCTCCTGAAGATGGATACTGTGGAAGAAAAAACATATCAGGGCTCCCTTGTCATTGTATGTGATACAGCAAATCAGGAAAGGATCAGTGATAAGCGATATAATCTGGGTGATAAAATCATTAAAATTGATCACCATCCGAATGATGAGCCATATGGCGACATCGTATGGGTGGATACTTCTGCAAGCTCAACCAGTGAAATGATTACCGAACTGTTCATGGAGGTTCAGGATGAATGGAACCTGACCGAGGAGTCAGCCCGTCTTCTTTATGCAGGGATTGTGGGAGACACGGGTCGTTTTCGCTTTCCTAACACGACAGCAAAGACCCTCCAGTATACAGCGGAGCTTATAAAAATTGATTTTGACAGAACTGAGCTATATACAAAGATGTATGAAAAGCCGGAAAATCTGGTTCGTTTTCAAGGAAGAGTGCTGCAGGATTTTGAAATGCGGAAAAGCGGATTAGGGATATCTTATTTACCTCAAAGTCTCCTGAAAGAATGTAAGGTGTCTTTAAATGAATCTTCGGCAGTGGTGAATTCATTTAGTGAAGTAGAAGGAATCAAGGCCTGGGTCTTTTTTGTAGAAAACGAAGATGGAAGTTATCGTGTGCGGCTTCGTTCAAAAGGGCCGGTCATCAATAAGGTCGCCGCCCAATTTGATGGGGGAGGGCATCCTATGGCTGCAGGGGCAAAGGCAAAGAATACAGCCGAAACAAAGGAAATTATCTCTCTTCTTGAAAAAGAGTGCCTGCAATACTCCTTTAAGTAGGAACCTCTGCTTCTCATCGCTGGTACTGTCAGTTTTTTGGGGGTGTTGTTAAGTGAGAGGACTCTTACAAAGGGTAAATATTTGGTCTTAAAGGCCCGAAAATGAAAGAATCCCGGCAGATAAGCCGGGATTGTATTATTCTTTTTTATTGCTCGGTATAAACCAGGACCCTAAATCTGTAATATCCTCGTACACATCAATTCCTTGTTTTTGAAGTTCTTTTCGTATCATGGCTGTAACTTCCTTCGATTCCGCAAAAGCAGAGTATCCTGCTTTAATCTTATCTACTTTCTGAAGCGCGAGTTCTTTTCGGTTCATGACCATTTCCTTACCAGTCATATCCAAACCAACACACCTCCTCTAAGTGAATGGTAGGTTCAAGGGAAGGCAACATTTGAAAAACAAGGGTGCCTCTTCTACATTATACTCTTTCCTCTATTATAACTAAAATATCAAGTTTTGTAGCCTGTTTTTATTATTTTTTAAAAGGATTGTGCTTAGCGGTTTTTGGGGAGGATTTTTAGATGAAGTTCTAATGTAGTGTACATATATATTTGCTCCACTTTTACATGGTACAAATGCTCACCTACTAAGAATTCTTTGTTTTCAATTGTCTTTATCATTAGTTCTTTATTTGTAACCACACTTTCTATGTCACTATTTTTTATGCCTTTCAGCTCATTTTCTATTTGCTGTCTTAGTTCATGGAGAGTGAGCTCGCTTAAACGGATTTTTTCTTCGTTTGTGAAATATACCAGGATTTCTTGAATGGTTAATTTCTTTTCGTTTTCTTCGTTCAATTTTTTTTCTTCACTTCTAAGCATTTCAATCGTTTCCTGTTGAGCTTCAATAGTAAGCTGCTGTTTTTTTAAATCTATAATCAATTTTTCATGAATTGCACCAAATTCATATAAAAAAAACCCCCATCCAAAGAGAGCGCCTATTACGAAACCGGCAAATAGACGCTGCCACCCAGGGTGTTTGTAATAGGGAGGAATTCTCATGGGCTTAAATGCTCCTGTGTAATCCACTGAATAAGAACTGTGCCAGTGTTAGCTCCTCCTAAGGCTGCAAGAATCATAAGAATTGTCCGGTACATATCATCATGTGTGCCGTAAAAGAGTCCTCTTTCTAATGAGGTAATGGCATCAAATGTACCGCCGATAGCCGCTACCAGAGCCCAGATTTTCAAGCTTGCGGCCAAGTCATGAATAGTTGATAAAGGAGGCTTTCCGATAAGGAACGCGCCAATCCCTCCAATAATAGCACCGCCTATAATGACGCCAAAGGCGACGAAGAAATCAATCACCAGAGTAGCAATAAAGTCACGGTTCAGCATTGCTATTGCTCCTTTCTGCTCCTCACAATTTATGGGGAAGGGGACAAGGGTCCTTTTACTAAATATAGTTGCCTGTTTAGAGGAATATGCTTGTTTTCAAAGAGGAAGCTCTTCATACTTATAGTAATAACCGAGAAAGAAAGGGCGGATTGATTTGGCTTTCGTCCATTTACATATTCATACAGAATACAGTTTATTAAAAAGTACGGCCAGGATAGATGAACTTGTACAAAGAGCCAAGAAACTGAATATGGGCGCTTTAGCGATCACAGATAAAAACGTCCTCCATGGAATTGTCCCTTTTTATAAAGCTTGTAAAAAGGAGGGAATTAAGCCTTTAGCAGGCATTGAACTGGACATTCAAATAGGCCGGGAAAATGCCTATCCACTGGTTTTTCTAGCAGAAAACAGAAGTGGATATCAAAACCTTTTGCAGCTGGCTACAACAGCTAATAAGCAAGGAACAGAACCATTTCTTACATTCGAAGAACTTCAAGGAAACCTGGAAGGAGTTATATGCCTGATTCCCTGGGGCGAAAGTGAACTGTTTTTTTCCATTCAGCAGAGGGAAAAAGAAAGGATTCTTTCCCTTGTAGACAAACTTAAAATCTTATTTTCTGAAGGTTACCTGTATATGGAATGGTCTCCTCAGGGAACAGAGAGAGAAAAACGAACCTGGGAAAAAGCAGCGGAAAGGTTTGAAATTCCACTGGCAGCTGGCGCTAACGTTCATGTCATTGACGAAGGTGAAAATGAAACCAGATCTGCTTTGGAAGCAATTAAAGAAGGAAAGAGTCTAAAAGAAGTTAAAGAGAATGAAGACCCTTCTCGAGGAAAGTTTTGTTCAGAAGAGGGAATCAGAAAAAGAGGAGCGCCGGAAAAAGCCCTGCAAAACACAGAAAACATTGCAAACCGATGCAGCTGGGAGCTTCCTCTTGGTGAGCTGAACATGCCAAGATTTCCTCTTCCACAAGGAAAAAGCCCAGAAGAAGAGCTGAAAAGGCTGTGTGAAGAGGGGGCTGTGAAGAGATACGGCAGCCTGAATGAAGAAATAAGAAAACGGCTTCAAAAGGAACTGGAAACGATTAACGAGATGGGGTTTGCCGATTACTTCCTCATTGTATGGGACTTTATCTCCTTTGCAAAAAAAAGGGGGATTCTTGTGGGCCCTGGGAGAGGATCGGCAGCAGGCTCTCTAGTAGCTTATGTATTATTCATCACAGAAATAGATCCATTGACATATAACCTGATCTTTGAACGTTTTTTAAATCCGGAGAGAATCTCACTTCCTGATATCGATATAGATTTTCCTGATTATCGCCGGGAAGAAGTTATTTCTTACGTGATTGAAAAATATGGAAAAAACCATGTGGCACAGATTGTGACGTTTGGGACATTTGGGGCTCGTGCTGCGATAAGAGATGTTGGTAAGGTTCTGGAGATTCCTCAAGGCTTAATAGATCGATTAGCCTCTATGATCCCGTCTGAAAGTACAAGCTTACCAAAAGCGGCTGAGGAAAGCCCTGAGCTGCTCGAGATATTGCGAAAGGATAAAGAGGCCGAGGCTGTTTTTGCTTTAGCTTCAAAAGTTGAGGGCCTGCCAAGGCATACATCTATTCATGCTGCTGGAATAGTGATGAGTCAGACACCGCTTTATGAGATTACAGCACTTTCAGAGGGGAAAAATGATACGTTAGTTACCCAATTTCCGATGAATGATCTCGAAGAGCTGGGACTTTTGAAGATGGATTTTCTCGGATTAAAAAACCTTACGCTTATAGAGAAAATCATTCTCTCTGTGAAACGAAGAACAGGCAATACAATCACCATAACTGAGATCCCATTAAACGATTCACTCACCTTTGAGCATTTAGCAAAGGGGGATACTACAGGAGTCTTTCAACTGGAGTCAGAAGGAATGAGGCAAGTGCTGAAAAACCTTCATCCAACTTCCATTGAGGATATAGTCGCTGTTAATGCACTTTACAGGCCTGGTCCGATGGAGAACATTCCTGTTTATATTGACGGCAAACACAGCAAAAGACCAATAACATACCCTCATGAAAAGCTGCGCTCTATTCTGGAACCAACATACGGAGTAATCATTTATCAGGAACAAATCATGAAAATAGCAGAAGAACTTGCAGGGTATACCTTAGCGGAAGCCGATCTTTTACGCAGGGCGGTGAGTAAGAAGGATAGAGAAATACTGGAAAAAGAACGTCTTCATTTCGTAGAGAGAGCAGCCAAACAAGGTGTTAGCAATGAGGCTGCTGAAAGAGTTTACAGCTTAATTGTTCGTTTTGCCGATTATGGCTTCAACCGGAGCCATGCAGTTGCATACAGTTTCATTGCATATCAGTTGGCTTATCTTAAAGCTCACTATCCGGCAGACTTTTATGCAGCACTCATTACTACGAATATAAATAACTCTCAAAAGGTAGGACTGTACCTAAGAGAAGCTAAGCACCATGGGCTGCAAATTACGCCTCCTTCAATCAACAAAAGCCAAGCGGGATTTTCGGCTGCTGGGGAAGAAATAGTGTTTGGCCTAATAGGAATTAAACATCTAGGGAAAAATGGAGTCAAAGCAATCCTTCAAGCAAGGACGAAGGGGAATTTTAAGAGCTTTATCGATTTTTTTATGAAGGTGGAAGCTGGCAGTATTGAACGCAGGGGGATAGAATCCTTGATTAAGGCTGGTGCATTCGATGAGCTGGGTAAGGATAGAGCTGTTTTACTGGCTTCTTTGGATGCAGCTATTGAATTTGCGGAATTTCAGCGGGATATTGGCAGTTTATTTGAACAGGGAGAAGCCGATTTTCGCTATATAGATCAGGAGCCCTTTACAGACATTGAAAAATATGAAGGGGAAAAAGAAGTGACAGGGTTTTACCTTAGTGGCCATCCCCTTTCCCAGTATCAGAAAGTAATTGCCCCGTTTCAGCCAGTGCCCCTTGCAGAGAACCTTGGTGGCGACAGGGGAACAAAAGCTTTGGCTGGGATTATCGAACAACTATCAACAATCCGCACTAAAACTGGGCAGAAAATGGCTTTTTTGAGTATGACTGATGGTGAAGGAGCCTGTGACGTTGTAGTCTTCCCAGACCTTTACCGCAAAGCAGGTTCATTGCTTACCCTTCAGTCCCCCATACTGGTGGTTGGGGTTCCTGACAAAAAAAGCCAGGGAAATAAACTTCTTGCAAACAGCATCTTTCACCTTGATGACCTTTTAAAAGATGCAAGCAAGAATTTATATTTAAAAATCAGTCCCGAGCAGGACAACCATCAAATCCTTCAGCAGGTAAAGAAGGTGATAAATTCTTACCCGGGACCTGTGCCTGTTCAACTGTTTTATGAAAAAGAAAAAAAAATGATCCAGCTGTCCGATGAAAACCGCGTGAATGCTACAGAGAGGTGCATTTCACAGCTACAGTTTATTTTATCTTCTGAACACGTTGTTTTAAAAGCAGAGTAAAAGGGTGAACAACTCCTTTAGTTTTGTTATAATAAGGACAGTTTTTCAAGTGGTCTGACCAATATGGATCAGAATGGGACGGATTGTCCCTTTTATACTTATGAATTGCTTAAACACATAAAAGGAGAGTGGAGAGTGTGTCTACGTTAAGAGAAGAAGCTTTACATCTTCATCGAGTAAATCAAGGAAAATTGGAATCGAAAGCCAAGGTGCCTGTACAAAATGCACGTGATTTAAGTTTGGCGTATTCCCCGGGAGTTGCTGAGCCATGCAAAGCAATCTTTGATGACCAGCAGAAAGTATTTGATTATACAATGAAAGGCAATATGGTTGCTGTAGTTTCTGATGGTACAGCTGTACTGGGTCTTGGAAATATTGGTGCTGAAGCATCCCTGCCTGTAATGGAAGGAAAAGCTGTTCTCTTTAAGTCCTTTGCAGGAGTGGACGCTTTCCCTATCTGCCTTGGTACCTCTGATGTCGATAAAATTGTAGAGACAGTAAAACTCCTTGAGCCGACATTTGGCGGTGTGAATTTAGAGGATATTGCAGCTCCAAATTGCTTTATTATTGAAGAAAGATTGAAAAAAGAGGCAAATATTCCTGTGTTCCACGATGACCAGCATGGAACAGCAATTGTGACTGCCGCTGGCTTAATTAACGCTTTGAAGGTAACTGGAAAATCATTATCAGAAATTCGTGTCGTTATCAATGGAGCTGGTTCAGCAGGTATTGCTATTATCAAGCTGCTGCAGCGTCTCGGAGTTCGTGATGTCATTTTATGTGACTCAAAGGGAGCCATTTTTGAAGGCCGCTCATACGGGATGAATGATGTGAAGTCTGAAATTGCTAAAGTTACAAATAAAGATAATGCAGAAGGATCACTAGAGGACGTTGTGAAAAACACTGATGTATTTATTGGTGTATCCGTAGCTGGGGCGTTAACCCAAGAAATGGTTAAATCCATGAACCAGGATCCGATCATCTTTGCCATGGCTAATCCGGACCCTGAAATTCTTCCGGACACTGCAAAAGAAGCAGGAGCAAGTGTTGTGGGTACTGGACGCTCCGACTTTCCTAACCAAGTGAACAATGTTCTTGCATTCCCAGGGATCTTCCGCGGAGCCTTGGATGTAAATGCAACCCACATCAACGAAGAAATGAAAAAAGCAGCTGTTTATGCCATTGCAGAACTTATTGATGAAAGAGACGTGACTCCTGATTACGTTATCCCTGCGCCATTTGATGGCAGAGTTGCCCCTGCAGTGGCTGCCGCTGTAGCAAAAGCAGCTATGGAAACAGGAGTGGCCAGAAAGAACGTGGATCCTGAAAAAGTAGCTGAGAAAACAAGAGAGCTTTCAATTATTGACAAAGAGCAATAAAACGAATTGATAATAAAGATGTTTTCCAGGTTGAAAAATTGAAATATGGCGGTGATGATGATTATGTCATCACAAGAAAAGGTATACATTGAAGTTATTAAGGAAATAAATCGAATGATTCATACGAATGGTTTAAAGAGCGGAGACAAACTTCCCTCTGAACGAGAAATGAGTGATCGGCTTCATGTCGGTCGCTCTTCTGTTCGTGAAGCCTTCCGATCACTCGAACTTCTCGACCTGATCGAAACTAGACGTGGAGAAGGGACGTTTATGAAAGAGGCCGGAGGAAAGCGCCTTGTAGAAATAATTGCTTCTTTTATTCTTAAGGATGAAAAAGCCCGCCGCGATCTTGCAGAAACAAGAAAAGTAGTAGAAGTCGAAGCGCTTCGTCTCGCCTGCTGCAGAGCAAGACAAGAGGAAATCGAAGAGCTTGAGGATTTGCTTGCTTCGTATGAGGGAAAAGTCAAGTGTGGCACTCTTCCTCTTGAGGAAGATTATCTTTTCCATAAAAAGATTGTTAAACTTTCAGGAAATCATTTAATGCACCAAATATGGATTCCCTTAGTAGAGTACACAAAAGCTGCGTTAAAAGAATCTTTATCCAGGCCTGGAAGACCCTTATACTCCTATGAAGAACATGTCCAGATTTACAAAGCGCTTAAATCCAGAGATGAGGATAAAGCGATTAAAGCACTAAGTGATCATTTAGAAAATAGTGCATTTTAGGCTCCAAGAATTTTTTATGGGTAAAACAACTCCTTTTTCTACCATTTCCCCTAAGCTGAGTACATAAAAACGGGCTGGGTGTGAACAGGGCGAAAAAAGGGAAGATCTGTCCCCTTTAGGGGAAAGAGTTGTTTTTTTTAAGCGATATGATAATCTATCTAATAACCTTTTTAATTGCTAAATAGAATGATGAGGAGTCATTACGTATAGATAAGGAGGTGTCTGTGTGCTAAAAGATTTTTTCTCTAAAAAAAGAAAGTATGCCACGGTTCCATCTGAACGAGAACAACCGAGGAAGATGAATGAAGGAGTTATGACAAAGTGCCCTGAATGCAAAACGATCGTGTATTCAAAAGAGTTAAAGAAAAATGACATGGTCTGTCAAAGTTGTGCACATCATTTTTCTATGACTGCTTACGAACGAATCGAGTGTATATGTGATGAAGGCACCTTTGTAGAATTAAACGGGTATTTGTCATCTGCCAATCCACTTTCTTTTCCTGACTATGAAGAGAAGCTTGAAAAAGATAAACAAAAAACAGAATTAAATGAAGCGGTCGTTACGGGAGAAGGGTTAATTCAGGGGTATCGCTGCATTATTAGTGTAATGGATTCAAGGTTTCGAATGGGAAGTATGGGCTCTGTGGTCGGTGAGAAAATTACACGTGCAATAGAACAGGCCATTGATAAGCGGCTTCCATTTATTATGTTTTCTGCTTCAGGAGGAGCTCGGATGCAGGAAGGTGTACTAAGCTTGATGCAAATGGCAAAAACGAGCTCTGCATTGAGAAGACTGTCAGAAGAAGGCCTTTTATATATTTCTGTATTTACTCACCCGACAACAGGCGGTGTTTCTGCCAGCTTTGCCTCCTTAGGAGATTATAACCTTTCAGAACCAAAGGCTTTAATTGGGTTTGCCGGAAGAAGAATTATCGAGCAGACCATTAGAGAGGAGCTTCCGCAAGACTTTCAAACTGCAGAGTTTTTATTAAAACACGGACAGCTCGATAAAGTGGTACCCAGGGGGGAAATGCGGGAAACTCTGGCAAAAATACTAGACCTGCATACGCCGGATACAGAGTAAGGAGGTGGAAGCATTGAATGGCAACTTGCCTTTTGAAAAACCAGTGGTTGAATTAAGAGAGAAAATCAAAGAGCTTAAATCCTTTACCGAAGAAAAAGATATCGATTTAAGCGGTGAAATTGAAACATTGGAAGCACGGCTTGTTCAGCTGGAAAAAGATGTCTATGGAAACCTGAAGCCGTGGGAACGGGTGCAAATTGCCCGTCACGGGGAAAGGCCTACAACTATGGAATACATAGAAGAGTTGTTCACGGACTTTCTTGAACTCCATGGAGACCGTCTTTATGGAGACGATGAAGCTATCGTTGGCGGAATTGCGAAGTACAAGGGCCGTCCTGTTACGGTAGTGGGTCATCAACGGGGAAAGGATACTAAAGAAAATATCCGCAGAAACTTTGGTATGCCCCACCCTGAAGGTTATCGAAAAGCGATACGGCTTATGAAGCAAGCAGAAAAATTTAACAGACCTATTATTTGTTTTATTGATACGAAAGGAGCCTTTCCCGGCAAAGCAGCAGAAGAGAGAGGCCAAAGTGAAGCAATTGCGCGCAATCTGTTTGAAATGGCTGGATTGACTGTTCCTGTCGTCTGTATTGTTATTGGAGAAGGGGGAAGTGGCGGAGCCCTTGCCCTAGGTGTAGGCAACCATATTCATATGCTGGAAAACTCCACATACTCTGTCATCTCACCGGAAGGTGCAGCTTCTATTTTGTGGAAAGACTCCTCCTACGCCCAAAAAGCAGCAGAAACAATGAGGATTACAGCACCGGATTTAAAAGAGTTAGGTATCCTGGAGGAAGTGATTTCTGAGATACAAGGTGGAGCGCACCAGGATTTAAAGAAACAGGCTGCCTTGATTGATGAGACTCTGTCTCGATCATTAGAAGAACTTTCATCTCTGAAACCTGAAGAACTTGTTTCTCAGCGCTATGAGAAATACAAAGCAATTGGACAGTTAGCTGATGACAACGTCATAATAGACAGTTAAATTTGGAAAGTGCTTACTCGTAGCAAGAGAAGCACTTTTTTCTTTGCATGAAAGGCTTTACAAATGATTAAATGTTATAGGGATGGATGAAAGTTGTTTTCATTTCCCTGATAAATGGGGAAAAATGGATAGGGTCAGCTTTTTTTTGTACAATAAAGAAAAGATAACCGAGGAGGTTAATAATGAAGCGTATTGGAGTACTTACCAGCGGTGGAGACTCTCCTGGAATGAATGCAGCGGTCAGAGCTGTTGTTCGTAAAGCAATCTTTAATAATGTAGAGGTATACGGAATTTATTATGGATATGCCGGTTTAATTTCAGGAGACATAAAAAAATTGGAAATTGGTGACGTAGGTGATATTATTCACCGAGGCGGCACTATGCTTTATACAGCTCGCTGTGAGGAGTTTAAAACAGAAGAGGGCAGAGAGAAAGCCGTCGCGCAATTGAAAGAATTAGGTATTGAAGGTTTGGTTGTGATTGGAGGAGACGGTTCTTTCAGAGGAGCTGAAAAATTATCTGAACTAGGGTTTCCTACCATAGGTGTGCCGGGAACTATTGATAATGACATCCCTGGTACTGATTTTACCATTGGCTTTGACACAGCTCTCAACACAGTAATCGATGCAATTGACAAAATCAGGGATACGGCAACTTCTCATGAGAGAACGTATGTAGTGGAAGTGATGGGTAGAGATGCGGGCGATCTTGCTTTATGGGCAGGGCTGGCCGATGGAGCGGAATCTATTATCATTCCTGAAGAGCCCTTTAATATGGACAAGATTGTTGAGCGCCTAAAAAGAGGACATGAACGCGGGAAAAAGCACAGTATTATAATCGTAGCAGAAGGCGTGGGCAGCGGGCCTGAATTTGGTAAAAAAATTCAGGACGCCACGAGCTTTGAGACCAGAGTTACGGTACTAGGCCATATACAGCGGGGCGGATCGCCTACCGGCTTTGACCGAGTACTGGCAAGCCGACTTGGCGGAAAGGCAGTTGAAATTCTATTAGAGGGTGCAGCAGGCCAGATGGTCGGTATTAAAAATAACAAGGAATATTACCAGTCTATCTCTGCAGCCTTATCGGAGAAGCGTGAACTAGACCTTGAACTGTACCGGCTTTCTCAGGAACTTTCAATTTAAGGATCACAGCAGGTAAGCGAATAAGTAATCGGGTATAGATAAAAGGAGGATAACATGAGAAAAACGAAAATTGTATGTACTATCGGTCCAGCCAGTGAACAGGTTGATACGCTGGTAAAGCTGATTGAAGCAGGCATGAATGTTGCACGCTTGAACTTTTCCCACGGCGATTTTGAGGAACACGGCGCGCGTATCAAAAATATTCGTGAAGCTTCAAAAAGAACAGGGAAAACCGTTGCTATTCTATTGGACACAAAAGGACCGGAAATCCGCACTCATACCATGGAAAACGGAGCTATTCATCTAGAAAAAGGGCAGGACCTTCTTGTTTCAACAGATGAGGTTATTGGAACACCTGAAAAGATTTCTGTTACTTATAAAGGGATTACAAATGATTTGGAAAAAGGAAAGAAAATTCTCCTTGATGATGGTTTAATTGAACTTGAGGTTCTGGAAGTCAGAGACACAGAAGTCCTTACAAGGGTGCTAAACAATGGGGAACTTAAAAATAAGAAAGGAGTTAATCTTCCTAATGTGAAGCTTAACTTGCCTGGAATAACAGAAAAGGATGCTGAGGATATCGTTTTTGGCATTGAACAAAAAGTAGACTTCATTGCAGCGTCTTTTGTCCGGAGAGCCGAAGACGTCCTTGAAATCCGTGAGCTTCTTGAACAAAGGAATGGAGAAGACATTCACATCATCCCAAAGATTGAAAACCAGGAAGGCATTGATAATATTAATGAAATTCTGGAGGTTTCTGACGGCCTGATGGTTGCCCGTGGAGACATGGGTGTAGAGATTCCGCCTGAAGAGGTTCCTCTTGTTCAAAAAAGCTTAATCAAGAAGTGTAATACGATTGCAAAACCGGTGATAACAGCCACACAAATGCTTGATTCTATGCAAAGAAACCCGCGGCCCACACGAGCAGAAGCAAGTGACGTAGCTAATGCTATTTTTGATGGCACGGATGCTATTATGCTGTCCGGGGAAACGGCGGCGGGAGATTACCCGGTGGAAGCCGTGCAGACGATGAGTGATATTGCTACACGAGCCGAATCTGCACTTGATTACAAAACAATTCTAGACAAGCGCACGAAAGAAAGCCGCACGTCTATTACGAACTCAATCAGTCAGTCTGTCTCTCATACAGCACTAAACCTAAATGCCTCCGCAATCCTTTCAGCTACAGAAAGCGGGCACACGGCAAGAATGGTTTCCAAGTATCGTCCTAAGTCCCGGATCATCGCTGTCACAAGCAATGAGCACGTGATGAGACGTCTTTCCCTTGTATGGGGAGTGATTCCAGTAATGGGGACTGAAGCAGCCAGCACTGATGAAATGCTTGATATTACCGTACAGGAAGCATTGAAATCTGGAAATGTGGATCACGGGGACCTTGTAGTGATTACGGCTGGAGTCCCTGTTGGTGAATCAGGTACAACAAATATTATGAAAGTACACGTTATTGGTGAAATTGCAGCTAAAGGACAAGGCATTGGAAGAAAAACAGCTGCAGGGAAAGTGATTGTGGCAAGAACTGCAGTAGAAGCGAACCAAAAAGCGACACCAGGCTGCATTCTTGTGACCTACAGCACTGATAAAGAGTTAATGCCTGCTTTTGAAAAAGCTGCAGCTGTGATTACAGAAGAAGGCGGCCTCACTTCTCATGCAGCAGTGGTGGGAATTAATCTGGGGATTCCGGTTGTAGTTGGAGTGGAAAATGCTCTTCAGCTTTTCGAGGATGGAGAAGAAGTAACGATAGATAGTGCACATGGAGATATTTATAGAGGGCACGCCAGTGTGCTCTAATACATGGGAGAAGGCAGATGCCTTCTCCTTTTTCCTGAGCTCTGTGAAAGGCGAATGGTTTATTTTTATAAGTCCTTTGATTGTAGATAAACGCTCGAGGCGCCTTGAAGAATACTATGAGTCGAAGATCACGCAGGCAGTTTTCCCTAGGAAGGCAATGCTCCGGGAATAGAAGACAACTGAATGCCGCATTTACTTCAGGTGTAAGGGAAGCGTTCTTTCGCAAAAGCCACCAACAATATGTAACAAAGCTAAAGAGAAACCCGGGTAAAACTTAGGAATAAGAAATGATAAAAGGTATACTTGGGTATAGGTAAGATCACTCTTCAAAGGGAAGAACAAGAAAGCGGGGAACAAACATGGGGAAAATATTAGTCTTGTTATTGATTATAGTGCCGGCCTTGGAAATCGGCGTACTGCTTCTTTCAGGAAATTACCTTGGCGTATGGCCTACAGTTCTTCTTGTTATTTTAACAGGCGTGCTTGGCGCATGGCTTGCCAAAAGAGAAGGCCTGCAAACCATTCGCACAGCACAGCTGCAAATGCAGCAGGGTGAGGTACCGAGCAATCTGATTTTGGACGGCCTCTGCATTCTTGTGGGCGGGGTGGTACTTCTTACGCCTGGGTTTATAACCGACGCCATCGGCTTTTTACTATTAATTCCTTTCACAAGAGGGTATTTTAAGGGTGTGTTCCAGAGAGTATTCTCAAAGCTTACCCAATCAGGAAACATCGTGTTCATACGCAGGAAATGAAGCGGTTCTTCCTGGCGCTACAAAAGTGAAGTGATTTATAAAGTGTGGTACGATAAATGAGAAAGTCTATGGGGAAGGATGTTACAACAACTTGATATCACAGGCAACAATATTCATGCTTATCCTGCTGGCCATAGGAGTAATCGGAAAGAACCAATCCCTTGTTGTGGCAATCCTGGTATTACTGGCACTGAAATGGACTGGTGCAGGAGACAAGGTGTTTCCTTTTATGCAGGCAAAAGGGATTAATATAGCAGTCACCATTTTAACAATAGCTGTCCTTGTTCCTATCGTAACCGGTGAAATCGGCTTTAAGCAGTTAGGTGATGCAATGAAGTCAGTTTATGCCTGGGTAGCCCTGGGAGCAGGAATTACAGTCGCTCTTATTGCAAAGGGAGGAGTAGATCTTCTTCAGAACGACCCTCATATTACTGCTGCGCTTGTGATTGGGACGATACTGGCAGTTGCTCTTTTCAACGGTGTAGCTGTAGGCCCTTTAATTGGTGCAGGAATAGCTTATTATGCAATGAAAGCGGTGGAGATTTTTTCAGGCGGAGGCGGCTGAAAAAAGGCAGAAGCAGGAGCGGGCAGAAACCAAAGTACTGGTATTCTCCCGCAATCGAAATTTATCTGAATAATTTAATTAGTTAAACTTTTTCGAGAGTTGAAGTTAATTCTCATGAATAAGTTCACAAAAGTTTAAAAAATGTTTATAATTGATACTGGGTGTAATGTTCTTCCTACATAGCCTATTGATTAAGCACGTTCAATTAGGCGGGGTGCATGAAGGAACGGCTTAGGGTCGAATTCTTCCTGAAACAGACTAAGCAGTCTAAACTCTTCGGTTACGTAGGTATGATAGGGTTTCCCCTTGCTGAACGTGAAAATGTAAGCATTTACGATTTTCAAACCTTTTGGAAATCGCAAACTTTTTCGGTGAAGGAGAGGTTGAAATGAGCACAACTCGTGGTCTTGAAGGCGTTGTTGCAACAACTTCCAGTGTTAGTTCAATTATCGATGATGTATTAACTTATCAAGGGTATGACATTGATGATTTAACTGATAATGCTAGCTTTGAGGAGGTTATTTACCTCCTTTGGAACGGTCGTCTGCCAAAGAAAGATGAATTGGAAGAGTTGACGAAAAATTTAGCAAGTGACATGGAAGTCCCTAAAGAAGTGTTTGACTATATGAAGTCTTACCCTATCGATAAGGTACACCCTATGGCAGCTCTTCGCACAGCTGTTTCACAGCTTGCTTTATACGACGAAGAAGCTGATGAAATGACTGAAGAGGCTAACCGTCGCAAAGCAATTCGCCTGCAAGCAAGAATTCCTGCAATCGTTACAGGCTTTGCCCGTATCAGAAATGGCAAGGAGCCTGTTTTGCCTAAAAAGGAACTCAGCTTTGCAGCAAACTTCTTATACATGCTTAATGGAGAAGAACCAGATGAAATTTCAGAAACTGCTTTTAACAAGGCGTTAGTCCTTCACGCTGATCATGAGCTTAATGCTTCTACTTTTACAGCTCGTGTGTGTGTAGCTACATTGTCAGATGTATACTCCGGTATTACTTCTGCCATCGGAGCCTTAAAAGGCCCGCTTCATGGGGGAGCAAATGAACGCGTCATGTCAACACTTATGGATATTGGAGAAGTTGACAATGTGGAACCATATATCCGTAAAGCTCTTGATAATAAAGAGAAGATTATGGGATTTGGACACCGGGTATACAAGAATGGGGACCCTAGAGCAAAGCATTTGCGCGACATGTCCAAAAAGCTCACAAGTATCACTGGAGAGTCAAAATGGTATGATATGTCTGTAAAGGTAGAAGAAATGGTAGTGGGTGAAAAAGGCTTACTTCCTAACGTTGATTTCTATTCTGCTTCCGTATATCACAGCCTGGGAATCGATCATGATTTGTTTACCCCTATCTTTGCAACGAGCCGTGTTTCTGGCTGGCTTGCCCATATTCTTGAGCAGTACAGCGATAATCGTTTAATTCGCCCAAGAGCTGAGTATGTCGGGCCTGACAAACAAGCGTACGTCCCTTTAAACGAACGCTAGTGTTTAAGAGAGAGTATTCTCTCTCTTACTACATATAGTAAGTAAGAATTTAAGACAGCTGGCTGCTAAACAAGTGATCAATCAGCTGAGCTCTTTTGTATCACCAAGAAATTAACAAGTTAACTATTAGCTAGGAGGAATGTAACAATGTCTAATGGAGAGAAGATTACCACAAATAATGGAGTTTTAAATGTACCTAATAACCCTGTGATCCCTTTTATTGAAGGTGATGGAATCGGCCCGGATATTTGGGCAGCTGCACAGAAAGTATTAGATGCGGCCGTTGAGAAAGCATATAATGGCGAGAAAAAAATTGAGTGGAAAGAAATCCTTGTAGGGGAAAAAGCCTACAACAACACAGGTGAGTGGCTTCCAGAGGAATCCCTGGACGCAATCCGTGAGTATCTGATTGCTATTAAAGGACCTTTAACAACTCCTATCGGAGGCGGGATTCGTTCTTTAAACGTAGCTCTTCGTCAAAAGCTTGACCTTTATACTTGCTTGCGCCCTGTACGCCACTTTACTAACGTTCCTTCTCCTGTTAAACGTCCAGAAGAGGTGGACATGGTAATTTTCCGTGAGAATACTGAGGATATTTATGCGGGGATTGAGTTTAAAGAAGGCACGGATGATGTGAAAAAAGTAGTTGATTTTCTAATTAACGAAATGGGCTCTAACAATATTCGTTTCCCAGAAACTTCTGGTATCGGAATTAAGCCTGTATCAAAAGAGGGTACAGAGCGAATCGTTCGTTCTGCTATTAACTATGCCCTTCAAGAAGGCCGCAAAAGCGTAACACTTGTTCATAAAGGAAACATCATGAAGTTTACAGAAGGCGCATTTAAGAACTGGGGCTACGAGCTTGCTGAGCGCGAGTTTGGGGATAAAGTATTCACATGGGCTCAGTACGATGAAATTGTAGAAAGAGAGGGAAAAGAAGCAGCTAATAACGCACAAGACGAAGCTGAAAAAGCTGGAAAGATTATCATTAAAGACTCTATTGCTGATATCTTCTTACAGCAAATCCTAACTCGTCCAAAGGACCATGATGTAGTGGCTACAATGAACTTAAACGGAGACTATATTTCTGATGCTTTGGCAGCACAGGTTGGCGGCATCGGTATCGCTCCTGGAGCAAACATTAACTACGATACCGGCCATGCGATTTTTGAAGCCACTCATGGAACTGCACCTAAATACGCCGGCCTTAACAAAGTAAATCCTTCTTCTGTTATTTTGTCTGGAGAATTATTGCTCCGTCATCTTGGTTGGACAGAAGCTGCTGAATTAATCTTAAGTGCAATGGATAAGACAATTGAAAGCAAAGTAGTTACCTATGACTTTGCACGCCTAATGGATGGTGCAAAAGAAGTTAAGACTTCTGAGTTCGGTGAAGAGCTAATTAAAAATATGTAATTCTTGGGGAGGTACTGCACATGGCAATTAAACGCAGAAAAGTATCTGTGATCGGCGGAGGTTTTACTGGTGCAACGACAGCCCTAATGGTTGCTCAGAAGGAATTAGGAGACGTAGTGCTTGTGGACATTCCTGATATGGAAGGACCAACAAAGGGGAAGGCACTTGATATGCTCGAATCTACTCCAGTTCAAGGAGTTGATTCCAACGTAGTCGGGACATCAAAATATGAAGACACTGCTGGATCTGATGTAGTTGTTATTACTGCAGGTATTGCAAGAAAACCTGGCATGAGCCGTGATGACCTTGTAAATACAAATGCAAAAATCATGAAGTCAGTGACAAAAGAAGTAGTAAAGTATTCCCCTGATTGTTATATCATAGTACTTACTAATCCTGCTGACGCTATGACGTATACTGTGTTTAAAGAGTCAGGTTTCCCTAAAAACCGCGTAATGGGACAATCCGGTGTACTGGATACTGCACGTTTCCGTACCTTTGTCGCTCAAGAACTGAATCTTTCTGTCGAAGATATCCAGGGATTTGTTCTAGGGGGCCATGGAGACGACATGGTACCATTAATTCGCTATTCAAGTGCAGGGGGAGTTCCTTTAACTAAGCTTCTCCCTCAAGATCGTATTGATGCGATTGTAGAACGCACTCGAAAAGGCGGCGGGGAAATCGTTCAGCTTTTAGGCAACGGAAGTGCCTATTATGCGCCAGCTGCCTCCTTGACTCAAATGGTTGAGGCCATTTTGAAAGACAAGAAACGTGTTCTTCCATCAATAGCTTACCTTGAAGGGGAGTATGGATATGAAGACTTGTATGTCGGAGTTCCTACCATTCTAGGTGGCGATGGTGTAGAAAAAATTATTGAGCTGGACCTTACTGAGGAAGAAGCAACAGAGCTTTCTAAGTCAGTAGAATCTGTAAAAAGCGTGATGACTGCATTACCAAAAGATTAATAAGCAAAGCTTGTCCGGGAAGTTTTCCGGGCAAGCTTTTTTTTCGTATTCAGTCAACTGTGTAAATGTCCTTAGCACATAGAAGGGAAGATAGGAGAGTATTGTTTATCTATAATAAGGATAGTAAGATAAAGAAAGAAAAGGGGATTATATTTCTTGCCGTTAAGATCATGTTCTGGTGACAGGGGTGCCAGAAACAGATGGAGGAGAATTACATATTATGGCTCAGCGGTTACTTGTAGTAGATGATGAAGAGTCGATTGTTACCTTGATTAAATTTAACCTTGAACAAGCAGGATACAAGGTAGACACAGCTATGGACGGTTCAGAGGCTTTTAGTAAGGCACAGAATCAAGAGTTTGACCTTATCGTACTTGATTTAATGATACCTGAAATGGACGGACTTGAAGTGTGCAGGCAAATTAGACAAGAGAAGATTAATACTCCCATCTTAATGGTGACAGCAAAAGATGAGGAATTCGATAAAGTACTAGGCCTGGAGCTTGGTGCTGATGATTACATGACCAAGCCGTTCAGTCCCCGGGAACTCGTAGCAAGGGTCAGAGCAATATTAAGAAGAGTTGAAAACAGAAGCAATAATAGTTCCTATGGAAACCAAGGATCCAAGGAAGAGATCAAAATTGGTCATTTGCTAATATACCCTGAAAATTATCAAGCCTTGGTTAATAAAGAGCCATTAGAATTAACACCTAAAGAATTTGAGCTGCTTCTTTATTTAGCTGTGAATAAAGAAAGGGTACTTACCCGGGATCAGCTGTTAAACGCTGTCTGGAACTATGAATTTGTTGGAGATACGAGAATTGTGGATGTGCATATCAGTCATCTTAGAGAAAAAATTGAACCTAATACAAAAAAGCCTGTGTATATTAAAACCGTGAGAGGTCTTGGATATAAATTAGAGGAGCCTTCTTCCTTATGAAAAAACTTAGAACAAGATTAATGATAGGCTTTCTCTCTGTCATTTTTCTTGTCCTTGTTATTCTAGGTTTCTTAGTGGGCGAAGTCGTAAAAAGCTCCTACCTGGACCAGCTTACAGATAGACTTGAGAGAGAAGCCGAGCTGGCAGCTCTAACGATTTCTGAACGAGGTGGTGATGAGTGGCAGTCCCTTGCTGTAGACATTAGCGAGAGCCTTGGGACTAGAGTCACCATATTGAACTCAGAAGGCACAGTCATTGGCGAATCAGAGAGAACACCGGTGGGAATGGAAAATCATTCAGGTCGCCCTGAAATCATGAATGCGGGAGAAAGCGGTACTCACCATGTTCGTTATAGTACGACTGTTGGGGCAGAACTTCTTTATTTTGCACTTCCTCTTGAATTAAATGGAGAGGTGGAGGGATATTTAAGACTTGGGCTGCCCGTAGAGCATGTAAATGAAATGAATCGTCAGATCTGGATTTTTATTGGACTTACATTTACTGTCGCTTTTTTCGTTATTCTATCCCTTAATTACCGGATTGCTAGCCAGCTTACGAAGCCTATCGGCCAAGTAACAAAGGTTGCAAATGAGTTAGCAAAAGGAAACTTTAACGCCAGAACGTATTCTGGGTCAAAGGATGAAGTCGGACAGCTTACGAGATCAATTAATGTTCTTGCTTATAACCTGGGTCAGATTACAAAAAGGTATCAGACGCAGCAGGAGCGTTTAGAGGCTTTAATTGATAATATGGGCAGCGGATTAATATTTATTAATGATCGTGGTGATATTACACTCATAAATCAGGCTTGTAAGGACATTTTTAATGAAAATACAGATGAATGGCAGGATGTTTTGTATTATGAAGTGATTCATGAAAAAGAGCTAATAAAATTCATTCAAAGTGTTCTCTTAACTGAGCAAAAAGACAGGCAGCAGGTAACCATTTCTGCTCCTTTGGAGATGAAATATTATGACGTTTACGGAGCACCGGTCATTGGTGCACGTAATAAACTGCGAGGGATTGTTCTGGTTCTTCATGACATCTCCGAGCTGAAAAAATTAGAACAAGTACGAAAAGATTTTGTTGCTAATGTTTCTCATGAATTAAGAACCCCTGTTACCTCTGTAAAGGGATTCGCTGAAACTCTCCTTGATGGTGCCATGGAAAACCCTGAGCTTAGGAAACAATTTCTTGATATTATTTGGAAAGAAAGTGACCGGCTGCAGGACTTGATAAGTGAGCTGCTGGAGCTGTCAAAGATTGAGCAGGAGCACTTCCAGCTGCATATACAGCAGGTAAATATTGCAGCCCTTACAAAGGAAGTGACAGATCTTCTTCTCCCTAAGGCCAAAGAGAAAGATATCACTGTAACTAGTAAGGGAGATGGAAAAGCTCTCATGAATGGAGACCCTGCTCGCTTAAAACAAATTTTAATAAATATTATTAATAATTCCATTGTTTACACCCCTGTTAAAGGCAACATTCTTGTGGAAGTAACGAGTGAAGACAAACAGATCAAGGTCTCAGTTACTGATACTGGCATAGGGATTAGTCAAGAACATATAAAACGAATTTTTGAACGCTTTTACAGAATAGAAAAAGCAAGAAGCCGAAATTCAGGAGGGACAGGACTGGGATTAGCCATTGTTAAACACCTGGTAGAGGCTCATCAAGGGAAAATTGAAGTAGATAGCACATTAGGTAAGGGGACCACATTTACTCTAACCTTTCCAAAAGAATTGATATAAAGTAAACTTTACCTACTCTTTACTTTCTCTTCATATCTCCTTAACAAATTAACGGTAGGATAATAATAGAACGGCTCATAATTCCCTTTATTGGACGAAAGCCCCCCTTGGCTTTCGTCCTAATTTGTGTCTGAATAGTACTTCATGTGTAAAAAAATCCACATTCAGTAAAAGGTTTTCATAATTTAGGAGAAAATTTGATAGAATCATAGGACCCTACTCTTCTTTGTTCTATAATAGAAAGGTATATCTTATTTATTAAAAAAAGAGATGAAATACATAAATAGGATACATAAGGTTGTAAGGAAAGACAGGGGGGAATGAAGTGGTAACCATTAAGCAGTTAATCCTAGGTTTTTTTGCACTGATTGGGGTTGTTATCTTAGCTTTATTTTTAATTACAGGCTGGTATACGGTTGATGAATCAGAACAAGCAGCATTAATTACCTTTGGAGCAGTGGAAGAAACAGTCTCCGAGCCAGGTCTGAACTTTAAGCTGCCTTGGCCGGTGCAAAGAGTAGAAATACTTCCTATTTCTACGAACAGCCTAAGGGTTGGGTATGTGGAAGAGGATGGAGAAGTGACCGAATACACAGATGAGGCAAAAATGATCACCGGGGATGAAAATATCCTATTTGCCGATTTAGTCGTGCAATGGAGAATAACGGATGTGGAGAGGTATTTATTTAACGTCGATGATCCTGAACGAATCTTACATAACGCTACCTCTGCATCTTTACGTGGGGTCATTGGAAGCTCACTAATCGATGATGTATTAACAGATCAACGGCCGGAAGTAGAAGGAAAAGTCTTTGATAATTTAACTGGACTTATTGATCGCTATGACATTGGGATCACCGTCCTCGATGTAAAGCTTCAGGACGTAGAGCTTCCAACTGAAGAGGTAAGACGTGCCTTTACTGAAGTGACAGATGCGAGAGAAGAACGGTTAACAAAGATTAATCAGGCTAATAGATACCGTAACCAGGAAATAAATGAAGCTGAAGGGGAACAGGATGCGATAATTTCCCGTGCTGAGGGACAGCGAGCAGAAAGAATAGAAAGAGCCAGAGGGGATGCTTCACGTTTTAACGCTCTCTACGAAGAATATCAAAATAACCCTGAAGTTACGAGGCAGAGACTTGTTTTAGAAACACTCGAAGATGTGCTTCCTGGCACAGATATTTTTATTCTGGACAGCAATCAGGACACAGTAAACTACTTGCCTCTTCGTCCTATGGAGCAACGTGAAGAGGAAGCTGTACTGGCTGATCAAGGAAGAAGCAACGATTCGGAGGAAGTGGAAGAGCCTGAGGAACCTGCAGAAGAACCTGCCGAAGAACCTGATGAGGAAGAAATACAGGAAAACGTAGAGGAAGAAGAAGCAGATTCAGTGGAAGATGACGAACAGGAGGAAGGAGGGAACAGCTGATGGCAGACAATAATATAGTGAACTTTAACGAAAAAAGAGGGCCTGAAAATTTAGGGACATGGATTAAGAAGGCTATTGTCCTTGTTGTTTTGCTTGCCCTTCTAATCATAGGAATTTCTAACCTGTTTATCGTGGAACAAGGGGAGTACAAAGTAGTCCGGCAGTTTGGAGAGGTTGTGAGAATTGAAGAGGAGCCGGGACTTAATGTGAAAATCCCATTTATCCAGACTGTTTCTTCTCTTCCAAAATATCAAATGAGCTACGATGTCAATCCTGCTGAAATAAACACAAGGGATAAAAAGAGAATGCTGGTTGATAATTATGCTGTATGGCGTGTAGAGGACCCACGGGCTATGATTGGAAACGCCAGAACCATAGAAAACGCAGAATCCATTATGTCTAATTTTATTTTTTCAGTCATAAGGGCAGAATTAGGGCAGATGGATTATGATGAAATAATAAATGAGGAAGAGTCGGGCCGGGGTGATTTTAACGAACGGGTGACAGAAAGAGTAAATGAGCTTCTAGCCCGTGATAATTATGGCATTATTATTACAGATGTAAGGATGAAGAGAACGGACCTTCCTGAAGACAACGAGCTGGCTATTCATCGGCGGATGATCTCTGAACGGGAGTCTACAGCACAGGAGTACCTTTCACAAGGGGATGCAGAGGCCAACCGTATACGTGCAAATACGGACCGGGAAGTCCAGGAGATAATCTCAACGGCAGAAGCGGATGCAAGTGAGATTATTGGTGAAGGTGAAGCAGAAGCAGCCAGAGTTTATAATGCGGCTTTTGGAAGGGACACGGAATTTTATGAACTATACCGTACTCTTGAAAGCTACCGTACGACAATTGAAGATGAAACGGTCATTACTTTGCCAGCTGATTCACCATATGCCCGAATACTGATGGGTTATATAGACTAAGTTAAAAAGCTCTCTTCCTATAACAGGCAGAGAGCTTTTTAAAACGACTGGCAAACGAAAAACAGAATGAGTTCCTGAGTCTGACCTGAGGGAACGGATATGATAAAATAACTCTACATGAGAAGTGGAACATTGTAACTTATACAGAGAGAGGAGCTTTCTCCATGAGTAAGCTTATTTTAATTGACGGCAACAGTATTGCCTACCGGGCTTTTTTTGCACTGCCCCTTTTAAATAATGAAAAAGGGGTATACACCAACGCGGTTTACGGGTTTACTACGATGCTGCTGAAAGTAATTGAAGAAGAAAAGCCGTCTCATATGCTTGTAGCATTTGACGCAGGCAAGACAACCTTTCGTCATAAGACTTATGAAAAATACAAATCAGGGCGCCAAAAAACTCCACCGGAGCTTTCTGAGCAGCTTCCTCTTATTAGGGAGGTACTGGATGCGTTCAACATATCAAGGTTTGAAATTGAGAACTATGAAGCTGACGACATTATCGGTACTCTGTCGAAGGAAGCAGAAGCACAAAATTGGGAAGTGAAAGTTTATTCAGGAGATAAAGATCTGCTTCAGCTCGTTAGTGAAAAGACGAAGGTCGCTTTAACCAGAAAAGGGATTACCAACGTAGAAACGTACGACATGAATGCCATAGAAGAGAAATATGGCTTCCATCCCGAGCAGATTATCGATATGAAGGGTCTTATGGGGGATAGTTCTGATAACATCCCTGGTGTTCCCGGGATAGGAGAAAAGACAGCCATTAAATTACTTAAACAATTCGGCACGATTGAAAAAGTACTTGACTCGATCAATGAAATTTCTGGGAAAAAAATGAAGGAGCGCCTTGAGGAAAATAAAGACCAGGCAATGATGAGCAAAGAGCTGGCTACCATTAATCGTGACTCACCTGTTGATGTGGACCTTTCCACAGTCACATTTGGCGAGTATGATTCAAAGAAGATCACAAGGATCTTTAAAGAACTTGAATTTTCAAGTCTCCTTGAAAGGTTTGATGCCGGAGAAACGGAAGTTCAAGAGGATTTAAAGGATGTTACCTACAGAAGCGTGGAGGAAGTAACAAAGGACATCCTGGTTTCTCCTTCAGCGTTAGTTGTTGAAGTGCCTCAGGAAAACTACCATCAGGCTGATATATGGGGCATAGCCCTGGTAAATGAAAAAGGACGGTATTTCATTCCTGCAAAGGTAGCCATGGAATCTGAAGTTTTCAGAGAGTGGGCAGCTGATGAGACCGCAGAGAAACTAATGTTTGATACGAAACGGGCAGTCGTAGCTCTTGGCTGGAAAGGTATTATTCTTGCCGGTGTCAATTTTGACATGTTAATTGCTTCCTATTTAATTGATCCTTCAACTTCCTCACATGAGCTTGCGGATATCGCTTCTAGATACAAGAAAAAAATTGTCGACCAGGATGATGCTGTTTACGGAAAAGGGGCAAAGCGGGCAGAACCAGAAGAAAATATTCTGGCAGAGCACCTAGTCCGTAAGGGTGAAACGATATTTACCTTAAAAGAAGAACTTGAGAAAGATCTGAAAGAAAACGAGCAGCATGAGCTTTTTTCAAATCTTGAATTACCTTTGTCGCTCATTCTTGGGAACATGGAAACGACAGGTGTACAAGTTGATGCAGAGCAGCTTGAAAAAATGGGGGCGGAATTAGATAAAACATTAAAAGAGCTTGAAAAAGAAATTCATGCTCTGGCGGGAACCGAGTTTAATATTAATTCACCGAAACAGCTCGGACCTATCCTTTTTGAAAAATTGAATCTTCCTCCTATCAAGAAAACAAAAACGGGGTATTCTACGTCAGCTGATGTTTTAGAGAAGCTTCAAGACAGTCATGAGATTATCCCTAAGCTTCTTCATTACCGTCAGGTTTCTAAATTGAAATCAACGTACGTAGATGGATTGTTAAAGGTTATTCATCCTGAGACAAACAAAATCCATACGACCTTTAATCAGGCAATTACCCAAACCGGACGACTAAGCTCAACAGAACCCAACCTGCAAAATATTCCAATTCGTTTAGAAGAAGGCAGAAAGATTCGCAGAGCTTTTGTCTCATCGGAAGACAATTGGGTCATACTTGCAGCTGACTATTCACAGATTGAACTGAGAGTTTTAGCTCATATGGCAGGTGATAAAGGGTTACTGGAAGCTTTTCAAAACAACATGGATGTGCATACAAAGACAGCGATGGATGTCTTTCACGTGGAAGAAGACGGGGTTACTGCTGACATGAGAAGAAGTGCCAAAGCGGTTAATTTTGGAATCGTCTATGGTATCAGCGATTATGGTTTATCTCAAAGCCTTGGTATAACTCGTAAAGAGGCTCAGGAATTCATAGATCGTTATTTAGAAAGCTATCCCAAAGTGAAGGAATACATGGAAAACAGTAAAGAAGAAGCAAGAGAAAAGGGTTTCGTCACTACTCTTATGCACCGCCGCCGCTATCTCCCTGATATTACAAGCCGCAATTTCAACCGCAGAAGCTTTGCCGAGCGGACGGCTATGAATACACCAATACAGGGAACGGCTGCTGATATTATTAAGAAAGCAATGGTGGACGTAAGTGAGCGAATGGAGCAGGAAAAGGTGAAAAGCCGCCTGCTTTTACAGGTGCACGATGAACTGATTTTTGAAGTGCCGCCTGAAGAACTTGAGGTCATGAAAGAGCTTGTTGCAGAAGAAATGGAACAAACTATTTCACTTGATGTGCCATTAAAGGCAGACGTTTCATACGGAGATACCTGGTATGATGCAAAATAAGGAGAGAGATACATGCCTGAACTTCCTGAGGTAGAAACAGTAAAAGAAACGCTCACCCAGCTTATCAAAGGGAAAGAAATCAAAGAGGTTACAATAACCTGGCCAAAAATTATAAAAAGACCCGATGATCAGGAAGCTTTTCGGACTCTTATTCATGGGCAAACAATTCATGAAATTACAAGACGAGGTAAGTTCTTAAAATTTCATCTGGACGATCTCGTTCTTGTTTCCCACCTTCGAATGGAAGGCCGCTACGAAATGTCTGATGGACAAGAAGCAGATAAACATACACATGTGCGCTTTTTATTTACCGATGGAACTGAGCTCAGATACAGGGATGTACGTAAATTCGGAACCATGCATCTTTTCGAAAAAGGGACGGAAGAGACCGCTCTTCCCCTTGCGCAGCTCGGTCCTGAACCTCTAACGCCGGAATTTACGCCTGAGGTATTGAAAAGAGCATTTGAAAAAACGACTCGAAATGTTAAAGCGGTCCTTCTTGATCAAAAAGCAGTAGCCGGACTTGGAAATATTTATGTGGATGAAGCCTTATTTAAAGCCGGAATCAGACCTAATGCCAAAGCAAGCACCTTACATCATGAGGAGTTAGTAAGACTTCATCAAACCATTGTGGAAACACTTCAGGAAGCTGTCGATAAGGGTGGAAGCTCCGTTCGCTCATATGTAAACAGCAAAGGTGACATGGGCATGTTTCAGCTTCATCTTTATGTATATGGGAGGCAAGGGGAAGAGTGCAGAAACTGTATGACTCCAATCGAAAAGCTGGTTGTAGCTGGCAGAGGCACTCATTTTTGCCCTGGATGCCAGCCAGAAAAATAAATGTTGAAAATAGGAAGGGACTTTTGTCTGCCGATGAACATCGGATAGGCTCCTGCCATATACTTATCGTAAAGTATGCGATGGAGAGAGGAGCTTATCTGTATGGCAGAAGTCCTTTCATTGTTGGTGCTTGCCTTCGCCGTAAGTTTAGACAGCTTTGGAGTAGGGTTAACCTATGGGTTGAGAAAAATGAAGCTTCCATTAAAGGCTCTCATTTTTATCGCCGGATGTTCAGCAGTATCAGTGCTTATAGCCTCAGGATTTGGCAGTATCATTCAGCGCTATGTATCATCAGGCTTTGCTGAATCTGTCGGAGGCATAATATTGATCTTGATTGGCCTCTGGGCAATTTATCAAGTACTTAAACCATCAGAAGGGAAAGAAGAGCAACAGAAGACAGGAAAAGACAAAGATGGGTTTTTCATAAATTTTGAAATTAAGTGGCTGGGACTTGTAATCAGCATACTTAAAAAGCCTACAGCTGCAGATGTGGATGGATCAGGGACTATCAGCCTCCGTGAAGCATTTTTATTAGGAATCGCTTTATCACTGGATGCGTTTGGAGCAGGGATTGGAGCCTCTTTAATTGGAATCAGCCCTATTTTTCTTGCTGGAACTGTAGCTTTTATGTGTGCCTTTTTTGTAACACTTGGTATGAAAGGCGGTTACAGGCTGTCCGGAGTAAACTGGGTGAAAAGCATGTCTTTTCTTCCCGGAGTGCTGTTGATTGTGCTTGGTGTATTAAACTTGTAACAGGACTTTCTTTCCATTGCGGCTAGAGAGTCTCCTTTACATAAATTGTACTAACCGTTCACAAAGAAAGGGGGGAGTTCATGTGATTATAGGATTAACAGGCGGAATTGCAAGCGGTAAAAGCTTTGTTGCTGGTTTGATGGAAGAATGGGGACTTCCGGTTGTCGATGCTGATAAAATAGCAAGGGAAGTAGCCGAGCCGGGAGAGCAGGCTTATGAACAAATTATAGAAGCCTTTGGCTCTAATATTTTAAACGTTGACGGAACTATCAATCGCAAATCCCTTGGTAAATTAATTTTTGAAGATGATAAACGCCGGGAGATTTTAAATCAAATTATGCATCCGGCCATCCGTTCTAAAATGATTGAAGAGAAAGAGAAACTCCAGGATAAAGGACATGAGCATATTGTATTTGACCTTCCGCTTCTAATTGAAAACCAGCTTCAATTCATGGTGGATAAAGTGCTCCTTGTATATGTGGAAGATGATATTCAGCTTGCACGTTTAATGGAGAGAGATCAATCAAGTGAAGAAGATGCGCTTAATCGAATACGGTCGCAAATGCCTTTAATTAAAAAAAGAGAATTTGCCGATAAAGTGATTGATAATGGCGGTTCAAGAGAAGATACTAAAAAACAGTTGAAGAATGTATTATGGAATTGGAAACTCCCTATAGCTGACTAGAAAAAAGCTTTAAATTCTAAGGTTATCCCTTGGTTTTTAAAGCTTTTTTTGTTTCTCGTACATCCTATAGAAAGAAAAGACTAAAAGAGGAGTTTCTTTACATATCTCGCTTCAGAAAAAATGGTCATCTTTATTGTACCGTTTTCATAAAAACTATAGTACGATGAAACCTCTTTGTGTTATACTAATTTTAACAAAAGGTTATTTAGTATATCACAAATAACAGAGGAGGCTTCCTTTATGACGGTTAAGGTAGCAGTAAATGGGTTTGGAAGAATTGGAAGAATGGTTTTTAGAAAAGCAATCCTTGATGACAAATTAGATATGGTGGCCATTAACGCAAGTTATCCTGCGGAAACATTAGCCCACCTTTTAAAATATGATACGATTCACGGCGTTTTTAATGCGGAGGTAATTGCGAAAGACGATAAATTATTTATAAACGGAAAAGAAATTGTACTTCTTCAAAAGCGTGATCCAAAAGAGCTTCCTTGGAAGGAGCTTGGTGTGGATATCGTTATTGAAGCAACCGGGAAGTTCAAGTCAAAAGAAACAGCTGGGCTTCATATTGAAGCAGGAGCAAAAAAAGTCATTATTACAGCCCCTGGAAAAAATGAAGATGTAACGATCGTAATGGGTGTAAACGAAGAAGACTATAACCCTGAAAAACATGATGTTGTGTCCAATGCATCCTGCACGACTAACTGCCTGGCACCTGTCGTAAAAGTACTGGAAAAACAATTTGGAATTGAAACAGGAATGATGACTACCGTACATTCTTATACAAATGACCAAAAGAACATTGATAATCCTCACAAGGATTTAAGAAGAGCAAGAGCCTGCGGCCAGTCAATCATCCCTACTTCTACAGGGGCTGCTAAAGCACTTTCTAAAGTCCTTCCTGAACTTGAAGGGAAAATGAATGGCATGGCTTTAAGAGTCCCGACTCCTAACGTCTCTCTTGTTGACTTAGTTGTCGACTTGAAAAAGAATGTAACAGTCGAAGAGGTAAACAAGGCATTTGAAACAGCTGCAAACGGTGAATTGAAAGGAATACTCGCTTTCAACAATGATCCTCTTGTTTCTGTTGATTATAATGGAAATGAAAACTCCTCCATTATCGATGGCCTGTCTACAATGGTAATGAATGACAAACAAGTAAAGGTGCTTGCATGGTATGACAATGAGTGGGGATATTCCTGCCGGGTTGTTGATCTAGTGAATCATGTAGCGAACGGAATTAATAAAACATCACCGGTTGGGGCATAAATATACAAAGAGCATCAGGAAGCCTGGTGCTCTTTTGCTGATTTTCTGCATAATCATCCATTATAAGAAAATGAAGTAAAACGTAAGAATAAGGAGAAATTTAAAGATAATATAAAAATATCATTACGTTATTGCAAAAATTGAGTAAAGGAAGTATACTAAATTTCGTGAACTTCGACTAAGCTGTATAAGGAACTGTTGTTACTGAAAGGGTTAGGGCCTCTGAGAACTAACTTTCCCCCGTAGTAACGATTTCCTCCATGCTTGAGTATGCATGAAGTATTTTTAAATGAGGGGGATGCCGCTTATGGATACAATGGGAAGACATGTCATTGCGGAACTTTGGGGTTGCAGTATTGAGAAATTAAACGACTTAAATTATATTGAACAGGTCTTTGTAGATGCAGCTTTACGGGCAGGTGCAGAAGTAAGAGAAGTGGCTTTTCATAAATTTGCTCCACACGGTGTGAGCGGGGTGGTAATTATTTCTGAATCCCATCTTACAATACACAGCTTTCCAGAACATGGGTATGCAAGCATTGATGTATACACATGTGGAGATCGCATCGATCCAAATGTGGCTTCCAATTATATTTCTGAAGCGCTCGGTGCAGAGACTCAAGAAGTAGTAGAAGTCCCAAGAGGAATGGGACCTGTACAAGTAAAGAAGCCAATCGCAAAAGTATTATAAATTAAAAGGGGTGCCTTCGTGGCACCCTTTTTCATATTTTTCCTTACATATGAAAAAGTTGTCTAACTGCAATAGAAAATGGTTGTGTTTGCTTCCTTTCCAAACCTCTTGTATGAATGATATGATAGTATGAAGAGAAATGGAGAAGAAGGTCACCTGGGTAGCACCCAGGGTCAAACTGGAGATGATGTTATGCTTTGTCCAGCATGCCATTCAAACGCAACCAGAGTGTTGGACTCAAGGCCAAGCAATGAAGGCCGTTCAATTCGCCGCCGAAGAGAATGTGAATCCTGCCACTACCGTTTTACGACTTTTGAAGTGGTTGAAGAACTTCCCTTGATCGTAGTCAAAAAAGGCGGGGAAAGAGAAGAGTTCAGCAGGGAAAAGATTCTTCGCGGGTTGATAAGAGCCTGTGAGAAGCGTCCGGTTGCGCTTGAAACATTGGAAGAAATAGTAAATGACGTAGAGAAACAATTACGAGGAGACGGAAAATCAGAAGTGATGAGTGAAGAAATTGGAGAGCTGGTTATGGAAAGACTGGCTTCAGTGGACGATGTCGCTTATGTAAGGTTTGCTTCTGTGTACCGTCAATTTAAAGATATTAATGTATTTATTAATGAACTTAAGGAATTAATTAACAAGGATGAAAAAAAAGAGTAAGACGACGGAGCTTAGGGCGCACCGCTTTAGCTCCTTTTTTTGTATGTCATACTTTTTCATAGATGCAATAATAAATTTATATAACAAGCTTTCAGTGAAAGGAATAAATAAGGGGGAGGAACATGAGCTGGCATTGGAAAGAGCTACTTCCTATCGACCGCTATTGTGTCCGAACAGATGAAAAGCCATGCGAAGGAGATCAAAAAGTATTAAGTCTTTTATATCAGCCTTTAATCGGTTCCATGGCAGTAAGTCTGTACATGACACTTGCGAGCAAACTGGAGAAAGATTCCTACTGGAGCGATGAGTCAAACCATCAAGAGCTGATGCTGGTAATGGGAGCCGCGTTAAACCAGATATTTGAGGAAAGGCGAAAACTGGAAGGGATAGGTTTGCTCCGAACCTATAAGCAAGCTGAAGAAGGTTCATCACTGTTTATCTATGAGCTGCAGGCTCCAATGTCTCCCAAGCAATTTTTTCAAAATGACGTGCTTAGTGTTTTCCTTTACAATAGATTAGGAAAAGAGAAGTACCGAAAGACGAGAGACCGTTTTATGTTAGATACGATAGATGAATCCTCGTGCACGGAAATTACGTCTTCTTTTAACGAAGTATTTGCATCCTTGCATCATTCAGAAATGGTATTGCAAAATCAGGAAGCACAAGAAATGATCATGGCAGAAGAAAAGGGAAAAGGCTTTGCTCAGCGCCCGTCAGGAAAGGATCCATTTCTGGATCAAAGCAGCTTTGACTTTGAGCTTCTTAAAGCAGACTTGCCGGCATTTATCAAGACAGAAGACATACTCAGTGAAGAAGCCAAAGATGCGATTGCCCGTCTGGCTTTTGTATATCGGCTTGGTCCCTTAGAGATGAGCAAGCTGATTCAACAGTCTCTTGTTGGCGGGGAAACGTTGGAAATTAGTGAACTAAGGAAGAAGGTTCAGGACTGGTATCGTTTTGAGTATGGTCCTGAGCCGCCTGCTTTAGCATATCGAACCCATCCTGCCAAACATCGAATAATGGAAGAAAAAGAGCCTGTAACAGAGGAAGAAAAGATGATTCACTTTTATGAATCGACTTCTCCGGTGATGCTCCTTGAAAGCATATCAGACGGGGCAAAGGTGCCCCTTGCTGATATTAAAATTGTAGAATCATTAATCCTGGAGTACCGCCTGCAGCCTGGTGTGGTAAATGTCCTTATTGATTATGTAATGAAAACAAACAATATGAAGCTTAACAAAACCTTAATCCAAAAGATAGCAGGTCACTGGTCGCGTAAGCAATTAAACACGGTGAAAGAGGCCATGAACCTGGCTAAGGAAGAAAACAAATCGAAAAAAGCGTTAGCTGAAAAAGCAAACACAAAGCAAGGTGCTGCCTCAGGAAACAGTCGTCCTTATCGTCCGCAAGTTCGTAAAGACAAACTGCCTAAATGGCTGACGGAGGAGCAAGAATCCAAGGAAAAGGTTTCGACAGATTCTGGTCGAAAAGAAATGGAAATCGAAAAGCAGCGTTTTGAAGAGATGATGAGAAAAAGGCATGAGAACCGTAAGAATAGAGGTGAATCATAATGAATTCCATCCGGTCAGCTCTTGAAAATATGATGAAGGATCAAAAATGGGAAAACCGGTATGATCGTCTTAAGCAGGATGTTTACCAATATTCCCGAGTCCAGGAGTTCTTACGAAAGAATGAGGAGATCCCGGAAAAAGAGCTTGAGAACAATATCGGAAAATTATATGAGTTTAAAAAAGAGTGGGAAAACTGTGATGCATGTCCTGGTCTTGACCATTGCCCAAACCTTCTAACTGGGTATCAGCCGGCACTTTTTACGGAAAGAGGGAAGCTGGAAATCAGATATAACTCTTGCCAGCTGAAGCAGCGGGAGGATGAACGTAAACGACTGCAAAAATTGATCAAAAGCCTGTATGTACCAAGAGACATTTTAGATGCTACCTTTGAACAAGTAGAACAGGATCATGACACCAGATTGACTGCTAGTAATGCAGCCCTGGCCTTTGCATTAAATGCTCAGCCTGGAGAAAACGGCAGAGGGTTATATTTATACGGAAAGTTTGGAGTAGGCAAAACCTATTTAATGGGAGCAGTAATGAATGAACTGGCTCAGCGGCATATTGCAAGCATGATTGTGTATGTGCCCGATTTCTTCAGGGAGATGAAGCAATCAGTTTCTGATGGGACAGTTCAGGAAAAGCTCGATGAAGTGAAAAGAGCTCCTGTTCTAATATTGGATGACATTGGCGCGGAAACCATGTCCGGCTGGGTGAGGGATGATATTTTAGGTGTGATATTACATTATCGAATGATGGAAAAGCTTCCAACCTTATTCACATCTAATTATGATTACGAAGAGCTTGAAGAGCATTTAGCCTATTCCCAAAAGGGCGGAATTGAACAGTTAAAGGCAAAGAGAATCATGGAAAGAATTAAACCGTTAACCACTCCAGTTTTTATTGAAGGAAAGAATCGAAGAGAATATAGCTGACATCCCACATTAATTTGAGCTTTCCAGAGGAAAATGGGAAGGAGCTGTTAAGATTTTTTTCTTAACAGCTCTTTTACATAGGCAGCGATGGGAAGACTAGCTGAAAACAGCCGTTGTTCCGGATAATGTTTTTATTTTCGAGACAGATTTGCTGTTTTCACCAGGGGAGCGGCAAGCATAGATGCTACCTTTGCTGAATTTAACTTACTGTTTATTGCTTTTTCAAATAAACGAGTGCCGGCAATTTTTGTTAGACGGTCGTATCCTTTGTTATCCAATTGTTCCCAGGCTCTTCTAAGAACTAAGGAACGATAGTAACTTTTTCGCAAAGGCTTTGTTAATTCCTCGTATTTCCCTTCGCCAATAATATCCTGGGCAGCATAGATCCCTGTCAGAATAGAAGAAAATTGTCCAAAACCGAGAAATGGCATAACGCTTCCAAAGCAATTTCCAGTAAGGAAGGTGTTTCCTATTCTGGGGTATTGGCATATCCCAAGCTTGTAATGATTCACCTCAAATCTGTCCTTCATCACTAGATCCTGTTTCAGATCCTTGGCTGCTTTATCGTGAAACCTTGATAGTAAAGCATGTGAATCATATGTGGTTGTTGATTTATATTCAGGGTACCCAAGTGCCATATGGGCTTCATCCCTGGAAAATGGAATAATATAGGCGTAGGAAAGTGGTGAAATGTTGTTATCCAGCCATATCATAGGAGTACCAGGATCAAAGTTTCCCGATATCATTCCACCAGTAAGGGTGACATTTATGTCATTTTGAAATTCAGAGATATCCATTGCATAATCAGCATCCCCTGTTGCTAAAATGACATGGGTATAACCTTGTACTAAATCTTTATAGGAGCAGGTTGAGTGAAAACGTACAGGGGTTTTTACTTGTTCTTCCAACTGCTTTTCTAAAGAGTAAGAAGTCCTTCCTCTTTTAATGGTGTGTCCAAAATGCCCGTGGATTTCAGCTTGCTTCTCCGGAGAAGTAATAATAATTTTATTAATATGTGATTCGGGTTTTATGTAAATATTATGACTTTCCGCTAAGTAAGTAATGCAATCGTTAACAGGAGTTAATAAATTTAAAAATATCTCACCGTTTACAAAACGATCTCCTGCTTCTCCTCTTTTTTCATAAATATCAAAAGGAATCCCATTTCTTTCGAGAATAATAGCACTGGTTAGTCCCGAGACTCCCGCCCCCATAATTGCGACTTTCATTAATGGCCTCCTTGTACTCTTGCTCTTTATTGCCCCCTTAGGCTTAACGATTTTCTTCTAGCTTATTCTTTATTATTTTCGTAAATTTGAATAACTACTTATACCTGATTAAAAGCAGGAAGTATTTCTATAAAACGGATTTAGTTTGTACATTAAGGGCTTATAGTTGAGTCTTCTCCTATTTATCTTAAAAGAGACAGAAAGGACGTTTATATGAAAATGTCTTGTTTTCTCTGTTAGGTAATCTTCACGTTTTTGTGATACGATTAACGTAATGTTCACATAACCATTACTACTATTGATCAGATTTCCATAGAAGGCTCCATACCCAGCCTTTTCCTTGCCGGGCTGGAGATACAATCAATGTAAGCAGTTGGGGGAATGAAAGATGAGTATAGATGCAATTTTAGAAAAAGCTGTAAACGGAGAGCGTTTGACTCAAGAAGATGCGGTTCGTTTATATGAGAGTGATGAAATTGAAAAAATGGGAGCAGCAGCTAATGAAGTGACGAAAAAGTGGCATCCCGAACCTATCACAACGTTTGTGATTGGGAGGAATGTCAATTACACCAATTTCTGTGATACGTACTGCCGTTTTTGCGCTTTTTATAGAGCACCCGGTTCCTCTGAAGGATACGTATTAAGCGATGAAGAAATTTTCCAAAAAATCCAGGAAACCCAGGACGTTAATGGAACTGAAATTTTAATGCAAGGCGGCACAAACCCGGACCTTCCATTTAGTTATTACACTGACCTTCTTCGTAATATTAAGAAACGTTTCCCAGGAATAACTATGCATTCTTTTTCTCCTGCGGAGATTTTTAAAATGGTTGAAGTTTCTGGTCTGACTCTTGAAGAGGTTTTAAGAGATCTTCATGAAGCAGGCCTGGATTCAGTCCCTGGCGGAGGCGCAGAGATTCTTACCGAAGAAACTCGCAAAAAGGTCAGCAGACTGAAGTGTACCCACGATCAGTGGCTTGAATGCATGAAAACCGTAAAGAAAGTTGGTATGCATGGGACAGCGACAATGGTAATAGGATTAGGGGAATCTAATGAAGAAAGAGCTCTTCATTTGCAAAGAATCCGTGATGCACAGGACGAAGCCGATTGTTTCCTGGCTTTCATTTCCTGGACATTCCAGCCAGATAATACAAATATGAAGGGTGAGAAAATCACTCCTGAAGGTTATTTAAAGAATGTAGCTATCTCTCGCCTGTTCCTTGATAATATTGCTAATTTCCAGTCCTCTTGGGTTACAATGGGGCCAGAAGTCGGAAAGAGATCTCTTGAATTCGGCTGTAATGATTTTGGAAGTACAATGATGGAGGAAAACGTTGTTTCAGCAGCTGGAACAACTCACAAAGTAAATACTAATGAAATCCTTCAGCTTATCAGAGAAGCAGGGAAAATCCCGGCTCAGCGTGATACAAAGTATAATACTCTTAAAGTCTTTGAAGGAGACCAGTCTGCTGAGAAAGATTTCATTATGCAAAACTAACGAAAAGAGGCTGGGACAAAACTGAGCTAAATAGAAGGGCCTTCACCGCGGGTGAGGGCCCTTACTTAGTTCTGTTGATTGTTCAAAAGTACACTCGCTTGCACCTAAAGGTACAAGTGCGACATCCGTTCAATCCTCATTTCATTCGCTTTCACGGTGTCTTCTATGCCGCAGGCAAGGCTTCAGCTAGCCGGGGTGAAACCCCCGGCGGATCTTCAACTCTTGCTTTTCCCGCAGGCGTCTCGTGATGTTTGAACAATCAACGTATATGTACACAAAAAAACGCCTATTCAGGCGCTAAGACTGTCGAGGGAGGAACCCACGCTTTTCTAAAGCGTGGGTTCCTAATGTTTTGGAGAGTCTTCCAGCCATTTTATTTGCTCTAAAAATACAAAAACACCCCTTAGCTGGCTGTGAGGTGGTTGGCGATCTTCTTTATATTCTGCGCTGTGGCTGTCATCAGCACCCGTTCCGATGCCCTTTCAAGCTGCGCAACCGGCAGTAGCGAAGCCCGTGGAGCTGTTTAGCGTCCGCGAAGCTTCGCTCAATCGTTCTTTTCTCTTTTTATAAATCGTCTTTCCTTCTTTGGAAAGTCTGTGTTCCCTGACTTTCTCTTTACTTTCTTCCCAAACATGCCGGGTAAGAACTTTTTTGTGATTCTGAGCGTTAGTACATTTAGTAAGTAAAGGACAGTTTACACATATTTTTGGATCAGAGTGATATTGACGATAGCCTTCACGGTTCCTGGTCGAATAAGTCAGGGTAATCCCATTTGGACATGTATAGGTATTGGATTCTTTATTGTATGTATATTTCCATTTTGGCATATATCTCTTCTTAGGCTTAAAGCGACGGTGAGCGATAACACCCATGGTGTTCCGTTCTTCTATTCCTTTGCATAACGGCATTGTCAATGGGCGGACGACCGTTGTCTTCACTGTAGTAGGGCTTGACTTTGTCATATATAAGGGACAGGGCTGTGAAAAAGCCTTTCTAAAACGAAGGGAGATTGAGTTCAAAAAAAACGGCATGTTCCTCAGCATGTCCCCATATGTATATAACAGGAACCAAGACTGTACATACGAGAGGATGACTGGAGCCTATGGGGGCAAGGAGGTATTAACATGTTTTCAATCATGTTTAATTGTAGAGAAGAGAGCAGTCACGTATACAATCTATTCGAAAAAGCAGTATCTGAGTTTGAGGAAAGAGGATTAAATATAGGAAGTGTAACAAAAAAGGAAAGCACTCTGTTTTGGTCCTATAATGGAACAAAAGAAGAATGGGAACATGGGATTCTTCCATATATTTCAGCTGTACTCACTAAGCATGTTGTAGATACAAAGGAGTCTGAATGGCTTCTTACAAACATTCAGGACGTCTTTTTATACAACGATGTGGAAGTAGCTGCCGAAATTTTGGAGATGGCTTTTTCCGTTCTGGACGGAAAAAAAGCCGAAATGCCGGTTTATTCCCATTTTTACCATAGAGAATGTTTTATTTATCAGCCTCTGCTGGAGGATTTGAGAAAAAATAAACAGCTGCAGTGGGAACCTTTCCTGACGTTTAGAATCGGGAAGTACTTTTCCTGTCTTCTACACGCCCTTGAATGTGCAATTGATGAGTATAAATGGGAACAAGAATATCAGACAATGGTTGAAAGTTTTCGGGATTTCGTTAATAGAACGGTCCCGGCCGTACCGGTGGTTCACCTGGTGTACGGTGAAAAGGTGAGATTTTTTGATGAAAACTATAATGAAATTACTACACAAATGAGGATGCGCTGTCTCGTTAAAGACTTGGTATTTGAGAAAGAACTTCTCCCGGAAGAAATGGTTATCAGTCCTCTTGTCAGCATGGCGCCGGAACTGCTGCATATTTATAGTAACTCGGACGAACACGGAGTCATTAAAACATTGCAGGCTGTATTTCAGGAAAGGGTAAAAGTATACCCTCTTCATTTCATGAGCAGTCTGAATTTAAAGCAAATTCAGTAAGGGACATGAATTTCACTTCAGAATTGTGCTTGATTTTATTTTTTAATCTCTCTATAATTACTACCATAATGAATGACGGGAAATGTAAGGAAGAGGACAAGAGAGGTAATGTACGGATGACAGAGAGGGAAGCCTGTGGCTGGAAGCTTCCTATCGCGGAATTGCTTCTTACCACCTCTGAACATCAGCAGGGAACAGACTGTCTTAGTAACTGCTGACGCCTGCCAGGCGTTATCTGGTCTTAAGCTGCTTATTTAATTAGAAAGCGGAAAAAAGGGTGGAACCACGGGCCACACTCGTCCCTTATGAGGGAGGAGTGTTTTTTTGTGTCTGAAAATCTTTCTTTTCCCTTTCAATTGTTGAGCAAATACCTAATTTCCCAGTCCGCGTATGTGAACGATTTAAGAGGAGTGAAGAGAATGTCTGAACAAGTGAAAATTACCTTTCCAGACGGTACTGTAAAAGAATTTGAACAGGGAGTAACAACAGAGGAAATTGCCTCTTCCATCAGCCCAGGTCTGAAAAAGCAGGCTGTAGCTGGTAAATTAAGCGGCCAGGAGATTGATTTACGTACCCCTATAAAAGAGGACGGGGAAATTGAAATCATTACTCTGAAGAACAAGGAAGGAATAGAAATTCTTCGTCACAGTACAGCTCACCTTATGGCTCAGGCTCTAAAGCGTTTATATAAAGATGTGAAGCTTGGTGTAGGACCAGTCATAGAAAATGGCTTTTACTATGATATTGATATGCCTGAAACCATTCACCCAGAGGATCTTCCCAAAATAGAAAAAGAGATGCAAAAAATCATTGATGAAAATCATGAAATTATACGTAAGGAAGTGTCCAGGGAAGAAGCAAAGGAAATGTACCGGGAACTCGGTGATGACCTGAAGCTTGAGCTGATTGATGCAATTCCTCAAGGAGAGACTGTGACGATTTATGAACAGGGTGAATTCTTTGATTTGTGCCGGGGTGTCCATGTGCCAAGTACCGGGAAACTAAAGAAATTTAAGCTGATGAATATATCTGGTGCCTATTGGCGCGGAGACAGCAACAATAAGATGCTGCAGCGTGTATATGGGACTGCTTTTCCAAAGCAGAATGAGCTTGATGAGTATTTGAAAATGATTGAAGAAGCAAAAGAAAGAGATCACCGTAAGCTTGGGAAAGAACTTGATATCTTTGCCGTCAGTCAAAAAGTAGGACAAGGTCTCCCTCTTTGGCTTCCAAAAGGAGCTACGGTCCGCAGAGTAATTGAACGCTACATCGTTGACTTGGAAGAGCGATTAGGCTACGAACATGTGTATACGCCTGTACTGGGAAGCGTAGAGCTTTACAAAACCTCAGGCCACTGGGATCACTATCAAGATGACATGTTTCCTACTATGGAGATGGATAACGAAGACTTAGTCCTGCGCCCAATGAATTGTCCTCACCATATGATGATTTATAAGAACCAGCTTCACAGTTACCGTAACCTTCCAGTCCGAATCGCCGAGCTTGGTACGATGCATCGCCATGAGATGTCAGGTGCTCTTGCCGGACTCCAGAGAGTCAGGGCCATGACATTGAATGATGCTCATATCTTCTGCCGGCCGGACCAGTTGAAAGATGAATTTGTACGGGTAGTTGAACTTGTCCAAAACGTATATAAAGACTTTGGTATTGAGGATTACTATTTCCGTCTTTCCTATCGCGATCCGGAAGATAAAGAAAAGTATGTGGATAATGATGAAATGTGGACAAAGTCCCAGGCTCTTCTTAAGGAAGCAATGGATGATATGAACGTGGAATACGTGGAAGCAGAAGGAGAAGCGGCATTTTATGGACCCAAGCTTGATGTGCAAGTGAAAACGGCTTTAGGGAAAGATGAAACGCTCTCTACCGTACAGTTAGATTTCCATCTGCCGAATCGTTTTGACTTAACATATATTGGTGAAGATGGCCAGGAACATCGTCCTGTTGTTATCCATCGCGGGGTAGTATCAACCATGGAACGTTTTGTTGCTTTCTTAATTGAAGAGTACAAAGGCGCATTTCCAACGTGGCTTGCTCCAGTGCAAGCAAAGGTGATTCCAGTATCTGCCCAGGTTCATATGGAATATGCCAAACAGGTAGAGGATAAGCTGCGTCAAGCCGGAGTGCGGGTAGAAGTGGATACAAGAGATGAAAAAATCGGTTATAAAATCCGTGAAGCTCAAATGAAGAAAGTGCCTTATATGCTTGTCCTCGGAGATAAAGAGATTGAGGCTGAAGGTGTTAATGTACGCAAATATGGTGAGCAAAAATCTGAGTCAGTTTCATTAAAACAGTTTATAGAAAAAATCACTACTGAGATTTCCGATCGTTCAAAAAAACAATAAAAATATACTTGATTTATGTGACAGATTAAGATAATATATTTTCTTGGGACATCATTCCCTATTGAACCCATTGAAATTAGAAATGAATTGACACCTTCAGTTCATTATGATAATGTTAGATGGTAATGAATAAATAAGGAACCAAAGCAAGCAGAAGCGCCCGCTTCTCACCTGATTGACGCACAAGGCTGTTGACAGGTATGGTGGTATTAATACTGCGTATTATACAGACATCATGTGGGCGCCCTATGTGCGCCTGCATTTTTTTTGCCTAAAGGGCTGATGTTCTGTAGAGAAAAGAAGGGTCATCCTTCTGACACAGCCAGCCATAAAAAAGAACGGTAAACCTGCTGATTGATAAGTGACGTCTAGACTGACATTCGCAATTTGGCGTTTGTGCTTATGAATGCTTTGATTCACAAATTCTTTGGAGGTGGCTCATTATTCGTAAAGATATGAAACTCAATGACGGAATTCGCGCTCGCGAAGTACGCCTCATTGATGCAAGTGGCGAACAACTTGGGGTAAAGTCCAAAAGTGAAGCTTTAGAAATGGCTCAAAATGCAAACCTTGACCTAGTTATGGTGGCTCCAAATGCTAAGCCTCCGGTATGCCGGATTATGGATTACGGCAAGTACCGCTATGAGCAGCAAAAGAAAGAAAAAGAGGCTCGGAAGAAGCAAACTGTTATTAACGTTAAGGAAGTGCGTTTAAGTCCTAACATTGAAAAGCATGACTTTGACACAAAGCTTCGAAATGCACGGAAGTTTTTGACCAAAGGAGATAAGGTGAAAGCAGCGATTCGTTTTCGCGGCAGAATGATCACCCACTCGGAGATCGGAAAAGAAGTTCTCGAGCGCTTGGCAAAAGAGTGTGAAGATGTGGCCACAGTAGAAACAAAGCCTAAGATGGAAGGCCGGAGCATGTTCTTGATTCTTGCTCCAAAGAATGAAAAGGATAAGAAAGATAACGAGTAATATAGAGCTGGTTTAACGTCTGCTACAGACATAAGCAGCAAGTGATTACATTTATTATCCAGGGCTCAACACAAAGATTTAAGGAGGATATTACGATGCCTAAAATGAAAACGCACAGCGGCGCAGCGAAGCGCTTTAGAAAAACAGGAAATGGAAAGTTAAAGCGCAGCCATGCTTTCACAAGCCATATGTTCCGTAATAAATCTGAAAAGCAAAAGCGTAACCTAAGCAAAACTGGTTATGTTGATGAAAGTGACCAAAAGCGTATCAAAGACTTAATGCCTTACAAGTAAAACTATAATAAATTGATTTAATAAAGGAGGGGTTTACGATGCCAAGAGTTAAAGGCGGATATGTCGCTCGTCGTCGTCGTAAGAAAGTATTAAAACTCGCAAAAGGATATCATGGTTCTAAACACCGTTTATTTAAGACTGCACAAGGACAAGTAATGAAGTCTTTGGAGTATGCTTACCGTGACCGTCGCCAAAAGAAACGTGACTTCCGTAAGCTTTGGATTACACGTATCAATGCGGCAGCTCGTACAAACGGTCTATCCTACAGCCGCTTAATGCATGGCCTTAAGCAAGCTGATATCAATATTAACCGTAAAATGCTTGCTGATATTGCTGTAAATGATGAGAAAGCTTTTGCAGAATTAGCTGATAAAGCAAAATCAAGCTTGAAGTAGTCTATCTTTCATAGCTTATTTTAAAAAGGCGCCCCGGTTTGGCGCCTTTTTGCTTTGGAAAAAAAGGTACTGCTTATCGGTATCTGCTTTCATAAGCAGAGAATGATTTTCTGAAAAAATTTCACAACTGTGAAAAATAACCATTCATTAGAAAGAATGAAGAGTATAATGGAATATATAGCAGGAAGTTATATCTTTATCATGAACGTAATTGCAGGATCGCTTTTTATAATAGATAAGCAAAGAGCTCGTAAAAAAGGAAGAAGGATTCCAGAGAAAACCTTGTTTCTGTGTGCTTTTTTAGGCGGGAGCCCGAGTATTTTATTGCTCATGCACGTTATTCGCCATAAAACCAGAAAGAAGAAGTTTTCAACAGGCATACCTGTTCTCCTGGTATTTCAGGTGTTAATAATAACAGCTGCAGTAGTTACCACAGTAGTTTAAGCATAGAATGTATAAAGGAGGGCAGCCAATGGAGAGCAACATAGAATCTATACTTTATTACATCGAAGTGAGCGGCTGGTTAGCTCCTGTTCTTTTTATTGTTTTTCATGTTATTAGACAGTTCTTTTTTATTCCGGTAGCAGTAGTATGCATCATTGGCGGAATGCTTTTCGGTACAATCTATGGAACGATTTATTCTGTTGTGGGACTCCTTGCTGTAAGTATCGCTTTTTATGGAGTAGTGTCCTTTTTTCCATTTATTAGGGAGAAGATAAGGTATTGGAAAGAAAAATGGCTCGGAGGGAAAGAGGAAATTACGATTCCGGAAATTATGCTGCTCAGAATGATGCCTTTCATTCATTTTCATTTACTTAATGCCTATGTTATGGAAATGACAGGAAGTTTCCGCGGGTATGTGAAGTTAGCGTTTTTTGCCAGCATCCCACCTGCTCTGGTTTATACTTCTTTTGGCCATGTGATGAGAGAAATGCCATGGTATGCAAGTCTTTTTATGACAGCTGTTCTTATTTCTTTATTTTTTATTTCACGAAACAAGCATTTATTTTATAAGGTGAAAGAGTTCCTGCCGAACCGTTCAGCCTCATAAAAAAACTTGCTGCTTCTCCTAAGCAGCAAGTTTTATTTTTCAGTTTTTCGAAGAAATTCTTTTACCGGACTTTTCCACTCCACAGAGGCATGGGGATATTCTGAAAGTATTTCTCGTTCAATAAACTCAAAGTCTTTACGATCCAGGCCTTTGAGCCTGTCGATATTTTTAGGCCACATGGAGACAGAAATGACTTCAAAAGCCTCTTCAGTGGTTCCTAGGAATTTTTCTCCCTCAAACATAACGCCTTTATAAGTGAGAGAAAAGTTTTTGCGGACATTTTGTTTGTCATCCAGAAAGTAAAAATCTCTTTTTTCATGGGCGAGTTCAAGCTTTCGCTTAGGATTGAAAATATATTTTATTAAAGCATAGATAAGAATGATAATCGCAATGATAATAATGGCACGAAAGAGCAAAGCCATATTGGTTTTCTCCTTCCTATAACATAATGAAGACTCAAGACAAAGCAGGCACAGTCCGTAAATTGGACAGGCAGCATGCCGAGCATTGTTTGTCCTTTTCCTTATTGTATACGAAAATAAAGTAAGATAGTTTCACTTTTGATTAAATTTGAAATTTCTTCACTGCTCATTTAAATCTTTGTGATAAAGGAGTGTACATAATGAATATTACCCGACTTTTTACTTTGCAAAAACAATTGGATGATCGAATACTTGAAGAGCATCGTTTGAAGAGAGAGGATCTTTTTTCTTCAAAAATTCTTGCTCTGGAAGTGGAGATTGGTGAATTGGCTAATGAAACAAGATGTTTTAAGTACTGGAGTCAAAAGCCGCCTTCTTCAAATAGTGTTATTTTAGAAGAATATGTCGATGGTCTTCATTTTATTTTATCCCTTGGTATTGATGGAGGATGGCAAAGAGATACTATAGAAGCAGGAGAGCCGGCTTCCACCTTGACAGAGAATTTTCATAAGGTGTTTGAAGCAATTTTTTCCTTAAGACAAGAACCGAAGAAAGAGTCCTTTGTGACCTTGCTGGTTGTATATCTCGGTTTAGGTAAGGCCCTTGGTTTTTCTCCAGAAGAAGTGAAAGAAGCCTATTTAGAAAAAAACCAAAAGAATCACGAAAGACAAGATGAAGGGTATTAATCGCAGATGGTAAATCTACGTAATACAGGAAAAATATTTGAGTCACTCACAAAATATCGTTATACTGAATGCAGGGTTTTCTAAGCGTGGACTTAGTAATGATCCGGCTGCTTTTTGCAGTTGAGATACATAAGGAGGTTTCTATATGACAAAGCTTGATGAAACTCTTGAAATGTTAAAAGAACTTACGGATGCAAACGGTATTCCTGGAAACGAGCGTGAGCCTAGGGAAGCAATGAAGAAATTCATTGAGCCGTACGCTGATGAAATAACAACTGATAATTTAGGAAGCTTGATTGCCAAAAAAGTTGGAAAAGCAGGCGGTCCGAAGATTATGGTAGCCGGCCACCTTGACGAAATTGGATTTATGGTAACGAGCATTGATGATAATGGTTTTGTGAAGTTTCAAACCGTCGGTGGCTGGTGGGAACAGGTGATGCTTGCTCAACGTGTTACCATCATGACTTCTAAAGGGAATATCTCTGGTGTCATAGGTTCAAAGCCTCCACACATCCTTCCGGCAGATCAGAGAAAGAAACCGGTTGATAAGAAGGACATGTTTATTGATATAGGAGCGACAAGCAAGGAAGAAGCTGAGGAATTTGGAGTGAAACCGGGAGACTCTGTTGTTCCGGTTTGCGATTTTACAGTGTTAAAAAATGAAAAAATGCTTATGGCTAAAGCATGGGATAATAGAATAGGGTGTGCAATTGCGATAGAAGTATTAAAGCAGCTGGAAGGCGAGTCTCATCCAAATGAAGTATATGGAGTAGGGACCGTTCAAGAAGAGGTAGGTCTTCGAGGAGCGCGGACCTCCGCTCATGCTATTAAACCAGACATTGGCTTTGGGGTTGATGTAGGCATTGCTGGCGATACACCAGGGGTAACAGAAAAAGATGCCCTTGCTAAAATGGGGAAGGGCCCCCAGGTGCTCGTTTATGATGCCTCTATGGTATCTCATAAAGGGGTTCGCGACTTTGTCACGGAAACGGCAGACGAACTAGGTATTCCTTATCAATTTGATGTCGTTGCAGCCGGAGGCACAGACTCGGGGGCGATTCATTTAACTGGAGACGGTGTCCCTTCTTTATCGATCACTGTGCCTACTCGATACATCCATACTCATGCCGGCATTTTGCATAGAGATGATTTTGAAAATGCTGTAAAACTCATCGTAGCCGTCATTAAAAAGCTGGATGCAGATAAAGTTAAAGAAATTACTTTTGGCTAAAAAGAAAGAGAACGCACCTGGATATTGAAGGGGGCGTTCTCTTTCTTTTGTGAAACAGTATGAAAAGCTTTACAGCACCATTGAGAAAGCTCCAAGTACTTCCTTACTGCTGCAGACCTTCACTGATCTGCTGAATGACTTGTTCTTTGTCATCCTCGCTTGCCTGGCGCCAATACACTTCAAAGAGCACTCCTAGACCTGGGAGCATTTTTTCTTCCCCGTTTTGAAGTGCATCAGAAATTGTAGCCTCAACTTCCTGTTCGCTGCTTCCAGAAACATTAGCTAAAATTGCTTGACGTAAATTAAAGGACATGTAAGCTTCCTCCCTTTTTTGATAATATTAGATATGTTACTTATTAAAGATAGCCATAGTATTCCTAAATAAAGGGTAAATATGTAATAGAAGAAAAAATTCACATAAGGAGCGGCTTGTTATGAAAAGGATTGAGTCAGCAAAAAATCCAAAGATTAAACACATAAAAAGACTTCATAAACGAAAACAGCGTGAAAAAGATAATCAATTTTTTATAGAGGGTCCCCACTTAGTGGAAGAAGCATTACATTATGAGGCCGCGGTTCAGGAAGTTTTTTTAGAGGAGGAATTTAGTGTTCCTTCCTCCTGGGATTTTAAAGATATACCAGTCACTTTTGTCCCGGAAGCTGTAATGAAAGAGATGAGTGCCACTGAAACGCCTCAAGGCGTAGCTGCGGTTTGCAATATGACGGCGGTCTCCAACTTAACGCTGGAGCAGGGGCGTTACCTTTTTATTGACGGCATTCAGGATCCTGGGAATCTAGGGACAATTATTCGCACAGCAGATGCAGCCGGGTTGACCGCTGTCATTTTGGGAGAGGGGACAGTAGATCTCTATAATGATAAAGTTCTTCGATCTACCCAGGGCTCCGTATTCCACCTTCCAATCGTAAGAGGAGACTTGGAAGACTGGGTAGAGAAATGCAAGAAAAAGAATATTCCGGTGTTTGGAACGGGAATTGAAATGGGGACTACTCACACAGCTATTGAACCTCAGGAAACTTTTGCCCTGCTTATTGGTAATGAAGGAAGCGGAGTTAGTGAATTCCTGCTGGCCAAATCCGATCAGAATTTATATATACCGATTCACGGAAAAGCCGAGTCTTTAAACGCTGCTGTAGCAGCGGGGATTTTACTGTATCACCTGAGGGGGTAGTATTGGCTTTCATTGAGGGGAGAATTATATTTTCAGTGGATTTTTAACATTTTTTGATTTTCGATAAAGGACGCACACTTCCCCCTATAGGGACATGTGCACATCCATTCAAGCTTCCCTACTTTCTTATTCAAGGTGTTTCCCTATGTCCTGGTCACTGTCTCACCTTCCTCGGGAAGAGGAAATCTTCGGCTCATGCTCTTCCCAAAGAATCAAATAAATCAACATTTGCCTGTTTTTTAGTATGGAGGAGAAAGAGAGAGGAGGTAAAATTTCCTATCTTTTGGGAAGGATTGGTTTTTAGTTTTAACTCCTTTTCACTCTGGGAAAGGCATTATTGAAACCATTCCAGAGGAGGCATGTAATCATGAATGTAAGAGAAGTTATGAGTGCCAATGTTGATGTATGCCAAGTGAATGATAATGTAGCTGATGTTGCAAAGAAAATGAAGGAACTGAATGTAGGTTCTATTCCGGTAGTGGACAATAATAAACTTGTAGGGACCATTACCGACCGGGATATCGTTATCCGTTATGTGGCAGAAGATGCACCTTCTTCTCAGGCTGGAGATATCATGAGTTCTGATCTGGTGACGGCTTCACCAGAAATGGATGTTAAAGAAGTAGCACAGCTAATGGAAGAACACAAGATCCGTCGCCTTCCTGTGAAAGAAAATGATGATATCGTGGGTATCATCACATTAGGTGACATAGCTGTTGATGAACAAACGAAAGAACAGGCAAAAGCAGCGCTTGATGATATTATGCAAGGGTCAAAGCGTGATCAATAATTAGATACGGAGTACCAGTGAATGCTGGTGCTCTTTTTTAATGGAATGATTGACCCCGTGGCGGCTGATCATTGAGCTGAGAGAAGTCCTGGATAATTGAATGAAAAGGAAAGCTTGCAATGAAGGCTAAACTTTTCTATAATTGAATCACAATTTAACACCCTAAAGACTGCGATGGAGAGTAGTAGGCAGGAATTTGTTCATACAGGGAGGAAATGTTATAAACTGGAAGCATTTCTATGAACAAGCTGTTGAATTCACTCCAGAGTCGGCGCCGGATGATGAGTTCCTTGAGCTTATTAAGGCAGCATCGGTTTTATACAAACCGTTATCAAAATGAAGCGAACCGTTTACATAAAATAAGCTGAAGCAAACGGTTAAAAAGGGTGGTACCGCGACCGAAACCTTCGTCCCTTTCCAGGGAGGGGGGTTTTTTTGTGGGAAATTATAGTATACGAAATGAGATAAAGGAGGCAAGCAGCCTTGATTGAGCGATTAGAAGAATTAGAAGAAGAAGCATTGCAACAGGTAGAAGAAGCTGCGAGTGTAAAAGAGCTAGAAGCCGTGCGAGTGAAGTATCTTGGGAAAAAAGGTCCTATTACAGAAGTGCTGCGGGGAATGGGAAAGCTCTCAGCAGAGGAACGTCCAAAGGTCGGCCAAAAGGCAAATGAAGTTCGAGAAGCTATACAGGCAAGACTGGAGGAGAGAACAAAAGGACTCGAAGAGAAAGCATTAGAGGAAAAGCTTTCATCAGAGAGCATAGATGTTACTCTTCCTGGGCGCCCGATAAAAAAAGGAGCTCGTCATCCTTTAACAGCAGTGGTTGAAGAGGTTGAGGACATTTTTATTGGCATGGGATTTAAAGTGACAGAGGGTCCGGAAGTAGAAACTGATTATTATAACTTTGAAAAGTTAAATCTCCCGAAAGATCACCCGGCTCGTGACATGCAGGACTCATTTTATATTACACCGGATTTGCTGCTGCGAACCCAAACTTCTCCGGTACAGGCAAGAACAATGGAAAAGCATGAGGGCAAAGGTCCTGTTAAGATCGTTTGCCCGGGTAAGGTCTACCGCCGAGATGATGATGATGCCACTCATTCTCACCAGTTTATGCAAATCGAAGGATTGTACGTCGATAAAGATGTAAAGATGAGTGACCTTAAAGGGGTATTAGAGACATTTGTAAAGAAGTATTTCGGTCCAGACCGCAGTATCAGGCTTCGCCCTAGTTTCTTTCCATTCACAGAACCATCTGTAGAAGTAGACGTCTCTTGCGGTTTGTGCCAGGGACAAGGATGCCGGGTTTGTAAGCATTCAGGATGGATTGAAGTGTTAGGAGCCGGAATGGTTCATCCACGAGTGTTAGAAATGAGTGGGTTTGATCCAGAGGAGTACAGTGGCTTTGCATTTGGAATGGGTGTAGAACGATTTGCTCTTCTTCGCTATGGAATTGATGACATCAGACATTTTTATACAAACGATTTACGGTTTTTAGAACAGTTCAAACGCTCATAAGGAGGAAATAGGCATGTTAGTCTCATATCGCTGGTTACAGGATTATATAGATCTATCTGATATGACTCCGTCTGAAGTCGCTGAAAAGCTGACAAGAGGCGGGGTAGAAGTAGATATTCTTCATGAATTAAACCAAGGAGTTGAAAACGTAGTTATAGGTAGTGTGACTTCTTGTGAACAACATCCAAATGCTGATAAACTAAATCTTTGTCAGGTTAAAATTGGGGAAGAAGTTTCTCAAATTGTGTGCGGGGCTCCTAACGTGGCTGCAGGACAAAAGGTGGCCGTTGCAAAACCAGGCGCTAAACTGCCTGGAGGAGTAAAAATAAAACGAACAAAGCTTAGAGGCGAATCATCAGAAGGAATGATCTGTTCCTTGCAGGAGCTTGGTGTAGAACCAAAATTAGTGGCAAAAGAGTTTGCTGACGGTATTTTTGTTTTTCCTCAGGAGGTCGAAGAGGGTGCTGATGCTCTTGAGGCATTGAGCCTGAATGATACTGTGCTGGAGCTTGATTTAACACCTAACCGTGCTGATTGTCTAAGCATGATCGGTGTAGCTTATGAGATGGCTGCCCTGTTAGACCGTCAAGTGAAATTGCCGGATACCACCCATCATGAAGATGAAGAGAAGACTTCAAACTTCGTGTCAGTTGAAGTGGAAAATGGTGAGGATAATCCATACTATGGTGCTAAAGTGATTAAGGATGTAACCATTTCCCCTTCTCCCCTTTGGCTTCAAAACCGTCTGGTTGCTGCTGGAATCAGACCGATTAATAATGTAGTGGACATTACTAACTTTGTGCTATTAGAATATGGTCAGCCCCTACACGCTTTTGATTATGACCGTTTTGGTTCTTCTGAGATTGTTGTACGCCGGGCCAAAGAAGGAGAGAAAATAACCACTCTTGATGAGGAAGAAAGAACATTATCGCCGGATCATTTAGTTATTACAAATGGCAAGGAAGCCACGGCTTTAGCTGGGGTGATGGGAGGAGCTTTTTCAGAGGTGACAAGTGAGACAAAGACTGTCCTTCTGGAAGCCGCGTACTTTAACCCATCTTTAGTTCGAAAAGCTTCAAGGGATCATAGTCTTCGGAGTGAATCGAGCAGCAGATTTGAAAAAGGAATTGACCTATTCCGGGTAGAGCAGGCAGCAGAAAGAGCAGCAAAGCTTATGGAAGACCTTGCAGGCGGCAAAGTCCTTGAAGGGACAGTAGAGAAAGATAGCCGTGACAAATCAAAGCCTGTGATTACTACTACAGTTACTCGTATAAACAGTCTTTTAGGAATGGAACTGTCTCAAAGTGATATGATTGATATTTTCAGACGCCTTCGCCTTGATGTTACCGAACAAGAGCATTCTCTTGAAGTCAGCATTCCATCAAGACGGCCTGATTTGAGAATTGAAGAGGATCTAGTGGAGGAAGTCGCACGTTTGTATGGTTATGACTATATCCCAACAACATTGCCGGCAGGAGCCACGACACCCGGTTCCCTTACCGACTATCAGGCAAAAAGAAGACAGATCCGCAGATATTTGGAAAGCAGCGGACTTCATGAAACGATTAATTATTCATTAACAAGTCCTGAAAAAGTGAACAGGTTTGCGACTGAAAAAACAGAGCATACTGTAAACGTTTCAATGCCTATGAGTGAAGAACGAAGTGTAATGAGAACAAGCCTCCTCCCTCATATAATAGATGCTATTCAGTATAATCATAATCGGCAGCTTCATAACGCTGCTATCTTTGAGGTAGGTTCTATTTTCCTGACTGATCAGAAACAGCTGGCAGAACAGCCTGAAGAAAAGGAGATGCTCGCTGGTGCAATTACTGGTCTGTGGGAAACTCATATGTGGCAGGGAGAGAAGAAGGAAGTTGACTTTTATGTTCTTAAAGGCATACTGGAAGGTATGTTCGAAGAACTGGGCCTGGAAAATGAAATATCATTCAAGCCGCTGAAACTGGAAGATATGCATCCAGGAAGAACAGCAGAAATACTGCTTGGTGGAGAGCATGCAGGTTTCATAGGGCAAGTTCATCCTTCACTCAAAAAACTGTACGATATAAAAGAAACGTACGTTTTCCAGGTAAATCTCCAATTTATTCTTTCTTTTAAAGGCGAAAACCTTCGTTATCAAACGCTTCCTCGCTATCCTTCGATAGGAAGAGATATCGCCCTGGTCCTTAATGAGGATATACCTGCTGGTGAAGTGAAAGCAGTTATTAGAAAAGCTGGAGGTTCTCTCCTGCGAAAGGTAAATCTTTTTGATTTGTATCAAGGCGAGCATATGGAAGAAGGAAAGAAATCTCTTGCCTTTTCACTGCTCTACCTTGATCCTGAACGGACATTGACTGATGAAGAAGTAACAAAGGTACATGAACATGTCCTTGAAGAATTAAAAAGTAACGTAGGCGCTGTGTTAAGAGCATAAGAATCATAAGTGAAAAAGCTTCCTCCTTTGATTGGAGGAAGCTTTTTTTATTGTTTCTGCAGTCATACTTGACGAAAGAAAGGATTTAAGAGATGGATGTCGAAAAAGAGTAAAAATGGAGTAATTTTGTCTTAGTGAACTTTTACCCTATGGTAAAATAATAGATAAGTGAAGATGATAATGATTTAACATGTACTAAGCAGGGAAATACATCTCTTAGCACGTGACGGAAAGGAGAATAATTTTCATCCTTTCTTTTATTCTGTTATGATAAAAGCTAGGGATTTTGGAGAGAATAGGGGGCTTATCGGTGTCTGAAGGAAATAAAAAACAAAGAACAACAGTTAGTATATATGGCCAGCAATATACCATTGTCGGCAAAGAATCATCAAGCCACGTAGTACGTGTTGCAGAATACGTGGATCATAAGATGAGAGAAATAAAGAACAGCAATCCCTACTTAGATACGACAAAGCTTGCGGTACTCACTTCCATAAATTTAGTTGATGAGCATTTAAAGCTCTTAGAGAAACTAAAAGAGTATGAAAATGAAGAGAATGAAAAGGATCGATAATTATGCTTAGTTTGTTAATTATATTATTTTTGTTTATGAGCTTTTTGATAGGTCTCCGGCGTGGATTCGTGCTGCAGCTGGTTCACCTTGTCAGTATATTTATTTCTTTCTTTGTTGCTTATATTTTTTATAGAGATGTTGCTGAATTCCTAAGACTGTGGCTTCCTTATCCGCACTTCTCTACTGATAACGGTACTGTAGCCATGTTGATCTCATCTTTTGACTTTGAATCAGTCTATTATGCAGGGATCTCTTTCGTTTTGCTTTTTTTTATCACCAAGATTCTTTTACAAATCATAGGCTCCATGCTTGATTTTGTCTCTCACATCCCTATTCTTCGCACCTTTAATCGCTGGCTTGGGGGCATTCTTGGTCTGTTGGAAACATACTTGATTATTTTTATTCTTTTAATTGCCGCAGCACTGCTGCCTGTTGATTTTATTCAGGAAAGTATCGCTAATTCTTCCATGGCCAGATTAATGGTTGAAAATACACCTGTACTGTCTGATTGGCTGCAAAATTTATGGTCTCAGGGTATATAGATAACAATGCTTCTCTCGCAGGTGAGAAGCTTTTTCATGTATTAAGATAGCAAGATGATGCATGATAGATCAAGATTATGAGAAGAGAAAAGGGGATCAGGATGAATAAAAAGGAAATGATTCAGCTTTTGGAAAAAATAGCTGTTTATATGGAAATCAAGGGTGAAAATCCATTTAAAGTATCCGCTTACCGGAAAGCTGCCGGAGCTCTTGAAAAAGATGAACGGACACTTGATGAAATTCACGATCCTTCTGAACTGTCCGGCATCGGCAAAGGGACGGCTTCTGTTATTGAAGAATTAAGAGAAACAGGCACCTCGGAGCTTTTAGAAGAGCTGAAAAAAGATATACCAGAAGGACTTCTTGCTTTGTTAAAGCTTCCAGGTCTTGGTGGGAAAAAGATTGGACGGCTTTATCAAGAACTTGGTGTGGTAGATGTGCAGACATTAAAAGCAGCGTGTGAGGAAGAAAAGGTGCAAAAGCTTTCCGGGTTTGGTGCGAAATCTGAGGAAAAAATACTGGCTACGATTGAAGAAATCGGCTCTAGACCGGAGAGGCTTCCTCTGGCATATATGATGGAAATCGCGGACTGGGTGGACGCAAGGCTGGAAGACCTAAAAGGCATAATTAGATATGAAAGAGCAGGGAGTCTTCGGCGTATAGAAGAAACTGTCAAGGATCTTGATTACATTATTGCAGTAGAAGATGCAGAAGAGGTAAGAAGACAGCTTGTAGCAATGGAGAGCGTAACCAATATTATTGCTGATGGGACCTCAAAGGTTTCTTTGGAAGTTTCATTTGATTTTACCGTAGGAATTGACTTTCGCTTAGTAAAGGATGAAGAATTTGCCACCACCCTTCATCATTTTACAGGATCAAAAGAACACAACGTTCTTATGAGGCAGCTCGCGAAAGCACAGGGAGAGAAAGTGAGTGAGTATGGAGTTGAATCTCTGGATTCGGGCAAAGTGAAAACCTTTGCTTCAGAAAAAGAATTTTATAAGCATTTTAACCTGCATTATATCCCTCCCGAAGCGAGAAGCGGCCTTCATGAAACAGAAATTTTTAAAGAACCAAAGGAATTACTTCAAATAAATGACATACGCGCTGACCTTCATATGCATACAACGTGGAGCGACGGTGGTTATTCTGTAAAGGAAATGGCTGAGGCAGCCCGTGAAAGAGGTTATGAATATATTGCGATTACCGATCACTCTAAATTTCTTCAGGTTGCTAATGGCCTGAATGAAGATCGATTGAAAAGGCAGCAAGAAGAAATTCAACGTGTTAACGAAGCGATGGATGATATCACGATTTTTTCTGGAATTGAAATGGATATTCGACCCGATGGTACTTTGGACTTTGAGGACGAGACATTAATGGAGCTTGATTTTGTCATTGCTTCCATTCATTCCTCTTTTTCTCAAAAAAGAGAAACGATTATGAAAAGGCTGGAAACTGCTTTAACAAATCCTTACGTAAATCTGATTGCTCATCCTACGGGAAGGTTGATCGGACGCCGTGAAGGTTATGATGTAGATGTAGAACAGTTAATTGAAAAAGCTGCCAAGACAGGAACAGCCTTAGAATTGAATGCGAATCCTCACAGGCTGGACTTGTCTGCTAAGTGGCTGAAATTGGCGGCTGAAAAGGGAGCTGTCATTTCTATCAATACGGATTCCCACCAAACCAGCACCTTTAAATTTATGGAGGTTGGAACAGGGTTTGCACGTAAGGCCATGCTGACAAAAGATCAAGTTCTGAACACCTGGTCAAAAGATGACTTTCTATCGTTTGTAAATAAAAAGCAAAACAACTCAGGAGAGAAGTAAAAGAATGACAAGTAAAGAAAACAAATGTGTGAAATGCTGGAAAAGGAGGAGGCTTTTTTGTTAGAAAGAGTGCTGCGTGTATTAGAATATGACAAAATGAAACAACAGCTTAAAGCCCATATTGCTTCTTCCCTTGGAAGAAAAAAAGCAGAGGAACTACAGCCTTTAACGGATCTTGAAACCGTGAAGAAAGAACAAAAGCGAACGTATGAAGGTACAAAAGTTCTTCGTTTAAAGGGACAGGCTCCTCTTGGAGGGATCCATGATATCCAGCCACAAATTAAGCGTGCAAGCATTGGTGGTATGCTCAACGCTGAAGAGTTACGGGATGTAGCAGATACTATCTATGGCGGCAGACGCTTGCGCACATTCATTCAAAACATGGTTGAAGAGGAAGTGTCTTTACCTTTATTAGATGAGTTAACAAGCGCCATCATTCCATTAACAGAGGTTGAAAAAAGCATTAAACAGTGTATTGATGAGCATTCTGAGGTTCTTGATTCTGCAAGTGATTCTTTGAGAAATATAAGACAAAATATCAGAAGTCATGAATCTTCGGTGCGATCAAAGCTGGATCAAATTATCCGGTCTTCCAGCAATCAAAAGAAACTATCTGACACGATAGTGACGATAAGAAATGACCGGTATGTGATTCCAGTAAAGCAAGAATACAGAGGGGCTTTTGGAGGAATCGTTCACGACCAGTCAGCATCTGGAGCTACATTATTTATCGAGCCTCAATCTGTGGTTTCAATCAATAATCTGCTAAGAGAAGCACGAGTGAAAGAAAGACAGGAAATTGAACGGATACTCATGGAGTTATCAGGATTAATAAATGAGCAGGGAGAGGAGCTGCTCAGCAATATTGAAGTGCTTGCTGAGCTTGATTTTCTTTTTGCGAAAGCATACTATGCAAAAGAAATTAAGGGCACGCAGCCTTCTTTAAATGAGGATGGACGCCTTGAATTTCTGAAAGCCCGTCATCCTCTTCTTTCCGAAGAGGAGGTCGTGCCTATTGATGTAGAGCTTGGAGGCTCATTTTCTTCCTTGATTATAACCGGTCCGAATACCGGAGGAAAGACAGTCACTTTGAAAACAGTAGGCCTGCTCTCTTTAATGGCTCAATCCGGCCTTTTCCTTCCGGTAGAAGAAGGGTCCGAAGCTTCGGTTTTTTCTCAGGTTTTTGCTGATATTGGAGATGAACAGTCCATTGAACAAAATTTAAGCACATTTTCTTCACATATGACTAATATCGTAAACATTTTAAAACATGTCGATCATAAAAGCCTGGTTCTATTTGATGAGATAGGGGCAGGAACTGATCCGACGGAAGGAGCTGCCCTGGCTGTTTCAATTCTGGACTATGTGTACAGTACTGGTGCTAAATTAGTAGCGACTACTCACTACAGTGAACTCAAGGGATATGCTTACAATCGAAAAGGCGTAATGAATGCAAGTGTGGAATTTAATGTTGAAACTTTAAGCCCAACGTATCGTCTCCTTATCGGTGTGCCGGGCCGAAGCAACGCTTTTGCGATTTCCCGGCGCCTCGGGCTGGATGAATCGATCATTGCAGCTGCAGAGAACGAAGTAACAGCTGATTCACGTCAAGTGGAGCAGATGATCACCTCACTTGATGAAAGACGAAAAGCTGCTGAAATGGAAAGAGAGGAAGCCGAGACTCATCGCAGGGAAGCAGAAAAGCTTCATGAAGAGCTTGAGCATAAGCTGGCAGAAGTGGAAGAGAAAAGGTCAGGCATTTTAAAGGAAGCTGAAGATAAAGCTGAAAAAGAAGTGAAAAAGGCACGAAAAGAAGCGGAAAGCATTATCAGTGATCTGCGGCGTTTACAAAAAGAAGGGCTGTCTGTTAAAGAACATGAACTTATCAGTGCAAAAAAACGAATGGATAAAGCAGCACCCGAACTTACCCCCAAAACAAAACAAATAAAAAAGCAAGCTATGAAAAAAGAAGCCCTTCACCCTGGAGATGAGGTAAAAGTATTGAGCTTCGGTCAAAAGGGGCAGATTATTAAGCAGGTAAACGAGACGGAGTTTCAGGTACAATTAGGAATTATGAAAATGAACGTAAAAAAAGAAGATATGGAGAAGGTTAAAGGAGAAACGGCTAAATCTCAGCCTAAGCCGATAGCTTCCGTGTCTTCTGCAGGACAAGCAGTAAAACCAGAACTTGATCTGCGTGGAGAACGCTTCGATGAAGCGATGAGAAAAGTAGAGAAGTATTTAGATGAAGCTGTTCTTGCCGGGTACAACCAGGTTCATATCATTCACGGAAAAGGAACGGGGGCTTTGCGTAAAGGCGTAAAGGACTTGTTAAAGAAACACCCGAGTGTGAGCGGAACTCGTGACGGAGGTATGAATGAGGGCGGGCTTGGTAATACAGTGGTAGATTTAAAATAATAGCCTTTACACTTATAGAGGGCTGGTGGCAGACGTGGAGGAGCTATTTGAAAATCCATTTATACAAACAGCAGGCCAATACAGTGTAGCGGTATTGGCATTGATCGTGTGCCTGACTATTTTCGAATTTTTAACTCCCTATAAAAATTGGGAAGAAATCAAAGCGGGAAACATGGCCGTAGCTCTCGCTACAGGAGGGAAGATATTTGGAGTAGCAAATATCTTCCACTTTTCTATCTTGCATAACGATTCTATATTGCTCATGTCAGTATGGGGAGCATTTGGGTTTGCTTTGCTTATGTTAGGATACTTGATATTTGAATTTTTAACTCCAATGTTTAAAGTGGATGAGGAAATAGAAAATGGAAATAAGGCAGTAGGATTTATCGCCTTTGTTTTGTCAACTGGGCTTTCTTTTGTTATCGGGGGAGGAATTAATTCGATGTAACGAAAGAGAGCTTGATTTAGGATGAGGAGGATCAGTTGTGGAAACACTATGGAAAGTCTTAATTGTTTGTTGTATCGGATTTATGTTGGCAGGGGTTATTTACTTAACATTTTTCGTATAATTTCGGAAAAACAGGGAGGAGAGTCCTCCTTTCATCTTATTATTTCGAATATTCATTATAATTTGTCAAAAAATTTAAAATAACCAGTTTAAAATTGTAAACGCTTCCATTAGAATGTAAGTATAAGGGAGGAGTTTTAAAAAGAAGGAGGACTTTAAAATAAAAGGAGATGGGGAAATGGTAAAGGAAAAATTATGGCTGGAAAGTTACCCGCAGGAGATACCTTCAACTCTAGAGTATGAAAATCGTTCTTTGCAATCATTTTTACAAGAAGCAGCACGTGAGAATCCTGAAAAACAAGCTTTTCATTTTATGGGTAAGGATATGACCTATAAAGAGGTCTACGGAGATGCTCTGAGATTTGCGAATCAACTGCGAAGCCTTGGAGTGAATAAGGGAGATCGTGTTGCCATTATGCTTGCCAACACTCCTCAGTCGGTTATTTGTTATTACGGAGCTTTATTAGCAGGGGCCGTGGTAGTACAAACAAATCCATTATACGTCGAACGGGAGATTGAGCACCAAATGATTGATTCTGGTGCAAAGGTTATGGTATGTCTTGATATTCTTTACCCCAGAGTAGAAAAGGTATGGAGAAAAACTTCTTTAGAATATGTTGTGGTAACTAGTATTAAGGATTACCTGCCTTTCCCTAAAAATGTAATTTATCCTTTCGTGCAGAAAAAGAACACCGGTATCAAGGTTAATATTTCGTATAACAGCAAAACACTCCATTTTCCGTCTCTTCTTTCAGCGGGGGAGGAGAAGGAACTTGATATACCGATTGACCCAAAAGAAGATCTTGCCTTATTACAATACACCGGCGGGACCACAGGACCGGCAAAAGGTGTGATGCTTACTCATTACAACCTGGTAGCAAATACGCTTCAATGCAGGGCATGGATGTACAAAATGAAAAAAGGAGAAGAACGGGTTCTGGCTGCATTACCATTTTTTCATGTGTACGGTATGACCGTTGTAATGAATTTATCTATCATGTATTTGACGAAAATGATTATCCTTCCTAAATTTGACCCGAAGCAAGTGTTAAAGGCGATTCAAAAACATAAGGTAAGTCTGTTCCCTGGAGCTCCTACTATGTATGTCGGTCTTATTAATGAACCTGACATCGAGAAGTATGACCTCTCTTCTATTGAAGCATGTCTCAGCGGTTCGGCGCCTCTTCCAGTGGAGGTTCAACAGCAGTTTGAGAAGCTGACTGGCGGAAAACTGGTCGAGGGATATGGATTAACAGAAACATCCCCTGTAGCTGTTTCCACCCCGATTTGGGGGAAAAGGAAAGCTGGAAGCATAGGGGTGCCATGGCCTGATACTGAGGTGGCCGTTCTTTCGGCAGAAACAGGTGAATCAGCTGAGCCAGGTGAAATAGGTGAACTTATGATCAGGGGACCGCAGGTAATGAAAGGTTATTACAACAAGCCTGAGGATACAGCTGCCTCTTTTAAGGAAGACTGGTTTTTAACAGGCGATATGGGTTACATGGATGAAGAAGGATACTTTTATATCGTAGATCGGAAAAAAGATATGATTATTGCTGGTGGTTTTAACATTTATCCAAGAGAGATAGAGGAAGTGCTGTACGAACATGAAGCCGTTCAGGAAGCAGCCGTAATCGGTGTGCCTGACACGTATAGAGGAGAAACCGTGAAAGCATTTATCGTACTAAAAAAAGGGAAAAACGTAACAGAAGAAGAACTTGAAAAGTTCTGCCGGGAAAATTTAGCTGCATTTAAAGTGCCTCGTTTATATGAATTTAAAGAAGAGCTTCCAAAGACAATGGTTGGAAAAATCCTTCGTCGGGCGCTTGTGGAAGAGGAAGAAAAAAAGCGTAAAGAAAATGAGGATTCATTAAAAAAAGGAAGCTAATGATATAAGCCGCCGTCCCATCGGCGGTTTATTTATTACAGATGGATAAGGTGCCAGGCACCAATCCGAGTCTGTAACAAGTTCAAGTGGGCATCTTGTGTCATTGGAAAGTAATATGACAATGAGAGCTGGTGCCAGGCATCATTATAAAAAAGTTGTAAAAAAGGATTTAAAAATGAACGACTATTCAGTACAATGAGGATAGAGGAGAAATACCTTTAGAGAGGAGAGGGTGAGGGAGGATCTTGAATGGTAAAAGAACTGCAGAGACAATGGGAAGCTAAATATCCGCCTGAAATTTCAACAAATATTGAATATCCAAAAAGAACTCTTCAATCCTTTTTAAAACAAACGGCAGAAGAGTATCCAAATCATAAAGCCCTGTATTTTTATGGGAAAGAGTGGACATATTTGGAGCTGTATGAAGAGTCTGTTACATTTGCCGGTCAACTTCAAGACCTGGGGGTAAAGAAAGGTGATCGGGTAGCCATCATGCTTCCTAACACTCCCCAGTCTGTCATTAGTTATTATGGAACATTGTTAGCAGGAGCAGTGGTAGTGCAGACTAATCCCCTTTACATGGAGCGGGAGCTCTTACATCAGATGACTGATTCAGGAGCTAAGGTTATGATCTGTCTGGATTTACTTTACCCCCGTGTGATGAAAGTTAAGGAAGAGACACAGCTTGAACATATTGTCGTAACAAAAATAAAAGACTGCCTGCCTTTCCCAAAAAATGTGGTATACCCACTAACGCAAAGAAAAAGTGCAAAGGTTAAAGTAGATATTTCCTACAATCATTTTATCCACTCTTTTTCATCCTTGCTGAAAAAAGGATCCTTTAAGGAAATCGAGGATGAGGTGGATCCAGTTGAAGATCTAGCCCTTCTACAATATACCGGAGGGACTACTGGTCTTGCGAAAGGTGTTATGCTATCGCACTATAACTTAGTAGCTAACACTACTCAATGTTTAAGCTGGATGTATCAAATGGAAAAAGGAAAGGAAAAAACATTAGCTGTTCTCCCTTTTTTCCATGTTTACGGTATGACAGTTTCCATGAACCTTTCGGTTATGAATGGATCACAAATGGTGATTCTCCCTAAGTTTGATCCAAAAGAGGTTCTACAAATGGTTCAGAAACATAAGATTACCACCTTCCCAGGTGCGCCAACGATGTATATCTCACTTTTAAATCACCCTGACCTGGAGAAATACGACTTATCGTCTATTAAGGCATGTATCAGCGGTTCTTCCCCGCTTCCCGTGGAAGTACAGCACCAATTTGAATCTGTCACGGGCGGCAAACTTGTAGAGGGATTTGGCTTAACTGAAAGTTCCCCGGTAACGCACTGTAATTTAATCTGGGGAGAGAGAAAAGAAGGAAGTATTGGCCTTCCGTGGCCCAATACGGACGCTGCGATCCTTTCACAGGAAAGTGAAGACTTCGGCGAGCCTGGAGAAATTGGGGAGTTAATTATAAGAGGACCGCAAGTAATGAAGGGATACTGGAACCGTCCAGAAGAAACAGCTGCCACTTTCTTTGACGAATGGCTGAAAACGGGAGACATGGGTTACATGGATGAAGAGGGCTTTTTCTACATTGTTGACCGGAAGAAGGATATGATTATTGCCAGTGGATTTAATATCTATCCTCGTGAGATTGAAGAGGTACTGTATGAGCATCATGCAGTGCAAGAAGCTGTAGTCATTGGAGTGCCTGACCCGTACCGCGGGGAAACGGTGAAAGCCTTTATCGTAACAAAGGAAGGAATGACTCTCACGGAAGGCGAACTTAACAAGTATTGCAGAGAGAATCTTGCTTCCTACAAAGTTCCAAAGATATATGAATTTCGAAGTGAGCTTCCTAAGACCATGGTGGGAAAGGTTCTACGCCGGGTACTAGTGGAAGAGGAAAAAGAGAAACGAGCACAGTCTAAAGAAAAGAGTCATCAGAAAACTTCCTGAAATCCTGGAATTAAGATTGACAGTTTATAAATGTTTTCATAAAATAAAAGAAAGATGAATGAACGGTCATTCATTACATCGTGAATTACATCGCAAAGAATGAATGGGAGAAAGGAAGACTAAGATGAGTAAACGAAAAGGACCGAAATACGAACAAATTATAGAAGCGGCCGTTCGTGTTATTGCAAAAAATGGCTACCACCACGCACAAGTATCAAAAATCGCCAAAGAGGCAGGTGTGGCAGACGGCACCATTTATCTCTACTTTAAAAATAAAGAAGACATCCTCATTTCACTTTTTGACGAAAAGATGGGTACGTTCGTCAGTAAAATCAGAGAGGAATTGTCAACAGTGGAGTCAGCTGCAGAAAAGCTGTCGGTCCTAATCAAGCTTCATTTTAAACAATTGGCCGCTGACAAGCATTTAGCTGTGGTTACCCAATTAGAATTAAGGCAGTCTCACAGCGATTTGCGTCAGCAGATTAATGAAATATTGAAGGATTACTTATCTTTAATGGAAGAAGTAATCATAGAAGGCAAGGAATCTGGAAGCTTTTCTTCTTCATTGAACGAAAAGCTATCAAGACAAATGGTCTTTGGAACATTAGATGAAGTGGTAACAAACTGGGTTATGAAAGAATGTAAATATGATCTGGAAGAATTAGCTGAACCTGTTTATTCTATGCTTTTAAATGGTTTTAAAACCAATGCTGAAAGCACAGTAGAAATGTAACAGCTAAAGAAACGAGGAGGGGGACAGCCTTTATTATGTCATATTTGTCTATAAAAAAGGAACATAAGATTGGGTATATTACCATAAATCGGCCCCCGGCTAATGCTCTAGCCAAAGCATTGCTGGAAGACTTTGAGAAAGCAATAGAAGAGCTTGAACAAGATTCAGAAGTAAAGGTTATTATTTTACACGGAGAAGGTAAATTCTTTGCAGCGGGAGCTGATATTAAAGAATTTACACAGGTGAATAATGAAGAAGAGTTCGCCCGGTTATCAAAAAACGGGCAGCTTTTATTCGAACGATTGGAAGCCCTTACAAAACCGGTGATCGCGGCGATCCATGGAGCTGCTCTGGGAGGGGGATTGGAGCTTGCCATGGCTTGCCACATAAGGATCGCAACCGAAGAAGCAAAGCTCGGGCTGCCAGAGCTTAACCTTGGAATCATTCCTGGCTTTGCCGGCACCCAGAGGCTGACCCATATAGCAGGCAGTGCAAAAGCAGCTGAAATGATGCTGAGCGGCGAGCCCATAACAGGGAGAGAAGCAAAAGCCGTAGGACTGGTAAATCAAGTATGTGCAGAAGGCGAGCATTTGGAAACGGCTGTAAAGCTTGCAGAAAAGATAGCTTCCAAGAGTGCCGTGAACATTCGCATGATTATGGAGCTTCTCTCTTACAGCAAAGGAGAGGACTTTAGAAAAGGAGTAGAAAGAGAAGCAGAGCTTTTTGGAGAATCGCATGGAACTCATGATAGTAAAGAAGGAATCACTGCTTTTCTTGAAAAAAGGAAACCTCAATTTAAAGACCACTAAGCAAATTTATTTTACTAGGGAGGGATAGTAATGAATATTTTTGTCATTATGAAGCGCACATTTGACACGGAAGAGAAAATTGTTATTAACAACGGGGTAATTGATGAAGAGGGAGCAGAGTTTATCATTAATCCCTATGACGAGTACGCTATAGAGGAAGCCATTGTTTTACGAGAAGCTCATGGCGGGGAAGTGACGGTCATAACTGTAGGGGATGAGGAAGCAGAAAAGGAGCTCCGTACCGCTCTGGCAATGGGAGCAGACAAAGCCGTTTTACTGGACATTGAGGATATTGATGGTGAAATTGATCATTTTAGTGTCTCAACTATGCTCACGGCATACTTAAAAGACCAGGAGTATGACATTATCCTGGGGGGAAATGTTGCCGTTGATGATGGAGCTGGACAGGTAGCACCTCGTGTGGCCGAAGGTCTTGGAATTAATCAAGTAACAACGATTACAAAGCTTACAGTCGATGGAGATAAAGCAACAATTGAAAGGGATGTAGAAGGGGACATCGAAATTGTAGAAACTGCTCTTCCTCTTCTGGTGACTTGCCAGCAAGGGTTGAATGAACCAAGGTATCCATCACTTCCAGGGATTATGAAAGCAAAGAAAAAGCCATTAGAGACCCTTGACCTGGATGATTTAGATCTTGAGGAAGAGGACGTAGAAGCAAAGACTAAAACGACTGATCGCTTTCTCCCTCCGGAAAAAGGAGAAGGGAAAATTCTTGAAGGCGATGTGAACGATCAGGTGAAGGAATTAATTGACCTATTGAAAAATGAAGCAAAAGTTGTCTAAGGAGGGATTTAGAATGGCTAAAAAAGTAATTGTTCTGGGAGAAACCCGTGATGGGGAAATTAGAAATGTAACCTTTGAAGCAATCGCAGCAGCTAAAAAGGTTGCTGATGGAGGAGAAGTAGTCGGTGTTCTCTTTGGAGAGAACGCGAGTGGCTTTGCGAATGAAATGATTCATTACGGGGCGGACCGTGTGCTGACTTCAGAGCATTCCGACTTAAAGCAGTACACCACTGACGCTTATCAGCAGGCAATTTTACAAGTGTGTGATCAAGAAAGCCCGGAGGGGATTATCTTTGGTCATACTTCTTCAGGGAAGGATCTTGCTCCCCGACTGGCAGCTAAACTTGGGTCAGGACTTGTATCCGATGCTGTGGACATAGAGATAGAGGGAGGCACAGCGGTTTTTACCCGTCCTATTTATTCAGGTAAGGCTTTTGAAAAGAAATCTATTGAGGATGGGCTCGTATTTGCTACCATTCGCCCCAACAATATCGCTTCTTTAGAGAAAGATGAGGCAAGAAGCGGAGAGGTGCAGTCTATTGACGTAGATATCAAGGACTTACGAACCATCATTAAAGAAGTAGTGAAGAAAACAGCCGGCGGTGTAGACTTATCTGAAGCGAAGGTTATTGTTGCCGGCGGCCGTGGAGTAAAAAGTGATGAAGGGTTTAAGCCGCTTTATGAACTTGCTGAAGTGTTAGGCGGGGCTGTAGGGGCATCCCGGGGTGCCTGCGATGCCGAGTATTGTGACTACGCTTTGCAAATTGGGCAGACAGGTAAAGTGGTAACCCCTGACCTTTACATTGCGGCAGGTCTTTCCGGGGCCATTCAGCATTTGGCGGGAATGTCCAATTCCAAGGTCATCGTTGCGATTAACAAAGATCCTGAAGCGCCTATATTTGAAGTAGCAGACTATGGAATAGTAGGCGACCTGTTTGAAGTAATTCCGCTTCTTACTGAAGAGTTTAAGAAAGTTACAGCGTAAGACAAAGAAGGGTGTCCCAAAAGCCTGCTTTTGGTGCTACCCTTCTTTTTGTTTCCTGTTCGGGGCACATAAAATGTCCAGTTTTATATTTTTATTTTCGGGTATTCTAACTAGTGCAAGTTATTCGCTTCTATCATTTGGCAATGCTATAATGCATATGTGTAACTAAAGTGTTGACCAAAGGAGGATTATAATGGCAATTGTAAACGTAACTGATCAAAACTTTGCGGAAGAAACATCTGCGGGTGTAGTTCTTGCAGATTTTTGGGCTCCGTGGTGCGGGCCTTGTAAAATGATTGCGCCTGTTTTAGAGGAACTTGATTCTGAAATGGGAGACAAAGTGAAGATTGCTAAGCTTGATGTAGACGAAAACCAGGAAACTGCTGGGAAATACGGGGTAATGAGTATCCCCACTCTCCTTGTATTCAAAGAGGGAGAAGTAGTCGAGCAAGTGGTTGGATTCCAGCCAAAAGAGCAATTGGAAGAACTGCTTAATAAACATCTGTAAGAAAAAACGAACTGGTGGCAGAAGACGTTTGCCGCCAGTTTTTTATGTAAATTAGTATGTTTATATTGCACTCTTCTCTTTTTAAAAGGCTTTGTTTAAGGATGATGCGGATTTTATAAGGCTTTTGATTGTAGATATAAACGCATAAACCGAAGATACAATTGACTGAATAGTATTACTTGCTGTTCCTCCTTTATAAGACAGCTTACATGCAGTATGATTAAGCCAGGAATAATAAATAGCCTCTCAAGAAAATACAAAGAGGTGGAAGCTATGAGTCAACTTAAAGAGAAGCTGGCAGTCTTGCCTGATCAGCCAGGCTGCTATTTAATGAAAAATAAAAACAACACTGTCATCTATGTAGGAAAAGCAAAGGTACTGAAGAATAGAGTTCGCTCCTATTTTACTGGTTCTCACGATGGAAAAACTCAAAGACTGGTTAGCGAAATCAGAGACTTCGAATATATTATCACTTCTTCAAACCTGGAAGCTCTCATACTAGAGATGAACTTAATAAAGAAATATGAACCAAAGTACAACGTCTTGTTAAAAGATGATAAATCGTATCCTTATTTAAAAATTACTAACGACACTCATCCTCGTTTACTTACAACAAGAAAAGTAAAAAAGGACGGCGGGAAATATTTTGGTCCCTATCCAAATGCTTTTGCAGCAAACGAAACAAAGAAGTTACTGGACCGTCTGTATCCCTTAAGAAAATGCAGGACGCTGCCAGACAGGGTGTGCCTCTATTATCACATAGGCCAGTGTCTTGCCCCATGTGAATTTCCGGTCAGTAAAGAGCAAAACAAGGAAATGGTTCAGGAAATTGTACGCTTTTTAAATAATGGCCATCAGGACGTAAAGGCTGAATTGCAGGAAAAAATGAATGTTGCTGCAGAGGAGCTGAACTTCGAACGCGCCAAAGAACTAAGAGACATGGTGCAGCACATCGATTCGGTTATGGAAAAACAAAAAATGATGATTAAAGACCAGACTGACAGAGATATCTTTGCTTATTCTTTTGACAAAGGCTGGATTTGTGTTCAGGTTTTCTTTGTGCGTCAGGGGAAATTGATTGAAAGGGATGTTTCGGTATTTCCTTATTATCAAGATGCAGAGGATGCATTTTTAACTTTTCTCGGACAATTCTATTTAAAGGCAGAGCACATTAAACCAAAGGAAATTTTTATTCCTGCCCATTTAGATCGAGAAATGGTTGAAAAGCTGCTTGAAGTGAAGGTATATCAGCCTAAGCGGGGAGAAAAGCTGGAATTGGTAAAGCTTGCCGAAAAGAATGCAGAAGCCGCTTTAAAAGAACGTTTTGCCCTTATAGAACGGGATGAAGAGAGAACAATTAAAGCGGTGGATAAGCTGGGGGAAGCTTTAGGAATAGATACTCCTCATCACATCGAAGCGTTTGATAACTCGAATATTCAAGGAGCCGATCCGGTTGCTGCCATGGTGACGTTTATAGATGGAAAGCCGAGTAAGAAAGATTACCGGAAATATAAAGTGCGAAGTGTAAAAGGTCCTGATGATTATGCCTCTATGAAAGAAGTAGTTCGAAGGAGATATCTGCGACTGTTGAAAGAGCAGTCTCCTCTGCCTGATCTCATTGTTATTGATGGAGGAAAAGGCCAGCTTTCAGCAGCTCAAAGTGTTTTAAAGGATGAACTTGACCTATTGACCCCTGTTGTTGGTCTGGCAAAAGATGAAAAGCATAAAACGGCCCAGCTGGTTATGGGAGACCCTCCTGAGTTTGTCACCCTTAAACGGGACAGCCCGGAGTTTTACCTCTTGCAGCGGGTGCAAGATGAGGTCCATCGCTTTGCTATAACCTTTCACAGACAGAAACGAGGCAAAACAATGTTTACCTCTGTTCTGGATGATGTTCCAGGGGTAGGGGAAAAGAGAAAACGAAGCTTGTTAAAGCATTTTGGTTCTGTAAAGAAAATGAAAGAGGCCTCTTTGGAGGATTTTCGCCATGCTTCTATCCCAGACAAAGTTGCAAAAGATATTATGCAGCGATTAAATGAAGAATAAGAGCAGCGGCCCCTTTTCAGGATCCGCTGCTCTTTTTTCTTGTTTTTCTTGTTTCTCTTCCGAAGTGATCCTTAGGATCCCAATGAACTTCAAAGAGTACTTTGGTTTTTTTATCAGTAATAAATGTTTCGGCAGGGCAGCTGGTTAACCGCTCTAACTGCTCAGCCAGAAAGCCCGCTTCCAGGTGGCGGTCAAACGAAGCTTTTTTTCCTCCAGCCAGGTGTGGAAGTTCTAGTTCTATAAGAATTTCGCTTTTCTTTTCTTTTAATATATGAACTTCTCCCCATCCGGCTTTTACGAAAAACTCTTTAATTTCATCAATGGATTCCAATGGGAAATTCCTTGCCAGGGCTTTCCCGCCCCAATATAGTATCTCGCTATGTTCTTTTCCTAAAAGCTCAGGAAGAAGAGTGTCGCGGATAAGCTCATATCCAAAGTTTGTATATGACTGATTCTCTTTTTCCATAAAAGGCCCCCACTTTCTCTATCTATATTATAGCGGGTTTTAGCTATTTTCTCTATAGAATCTCGGTAGGATAAATGGTATACTTAGGCCCGAAACTTGTCGGAGGTTGAACATAATGAAAACCGGTCTAGCAAAGTTCATGTCACCATTTCGCTTTATTATAATTGCATATATTATTACTATGTTTTTAATCAGCCTCCTTCTATGGATGCCGATTTCTCAGCAGCCAGGTGTTAACCTGACTTATTTTGAAGCGCTGTTCACCTCCATATCGGCTGTAAGTGTAACTGGATTGACAGTGGTAGATGTGTCTCAAACTTATAGCTACGTAGGTGTCTTTTTTTTGGCTGTGGCCATTCAGCTGGGCGGAATCGGCATTATGACCCTGGGGACCTTTGTCTGGCTGTTGTTTGGACAAAAGATTAATCTTTCAAGAAGATTATTAATTATGGTGGATCAGAACCAGTATCAATTTTCAGGCATGGTAAAGCTTATGCGTGGAATCTTGCTGACCGCCCTAGCCATCGAATTAATAGGGGCCTTAATCCTGGGTACGTATTACATCCAATATTTTGATTCTGTGGGACAGGCATATTATCAGGGGGCCTTTGCTGCATTGTCAGCGTTTACGAATGCTGGCTTTGATGTGACAGGGCAATCATTAATTCCATTTGCTGACGATTATTATGTTCAATTTATAGTCATATTGCTTATCTTTTCCGGAGCTATCGGATTTCCTGTTTTAATGGAGTTAAAAGAATACTTTTCCTCAAAAGACCGGCAATTTAAATTCAGCCTGTTTACAAAAGTGACTGTTACTACTTATTTTCTTGTCTTCATTATTGGCGTATTTGGTCTTTGGGCTTTTGAACGAAATTATTATTATGTAGGTATGGAGTGGCACCAGCAGCTGTTCTTTAACCTGTTTAATTCAGCAACAGCAAGAAGTGCAGGACTGGCCACAATGGATATATCTGAGTATACTCTCCCGACGCTTCTTTTTCTCTCCGCTTTGATGATTATAGGGGCGAGCCCTTCAAGTGTGGGCGGAGGTATCCGAACGACCACACTGGCCGTTATGTTTTTAACCATTCGAAGCTTTGCACTTGGAAAAAGTGATGTAAAAGTATTTGGCAGAGAGGTTCACCCAGAAGACAAGCAGAAAGCGTTTATTGTGTTATCCTTCTTTTTCGTTGGACTTGTATCGGCAGTAACCATGATCACAGCCCTGGAGAGAGAAAATCAAAATGTCGAGCTTATTGATGTTATTTTTGAAACCAGTTCTGCTTTTGGAACATGCGGACTGTCCACTGGGATAACAGCAGACTTGAGCATGCCGAGTCAAATTATCCTCCTGTTCCTTATGTTTGTCGGTAGAGTGGGGATTCTAGTATTTTTATTTTCTGTAAAGAAAAAAGATACAAAGACTCATTATAAATATCCAACTGAACGAATGATTATCGGATAAAAAGAGGAAATGGAAGGTAAACAGAGGGCTGTCACCCTCTGTTTTTCTATTAGTGGATAATCCATGCATAAGAGGAAGAAAAATAGGTATACGCTTTCTTGACGAGCATGGAAAGTGGGAGTACAATAAATTTGTCAGATTTATGGCGAAATTAGAGACATATATGCAAGTGAACAGGTCTCTAAAGTGGTTTTTAACTGTAGCTTTTTGTGCGTTAAAGTAGAAAAGAGAATCAGGTGAGCATCCGCTCATTCTATGATCCTCACAAAGGCTGAGAGTCTTTGGATGTAATTATTGATGTGGAAGGCAATTTGTCAGGAGAGCATACATAACCGCTTAATTGCAGTAACTGATTTGCATCGGCAAACTAACTGCTTTTTCTTTAGCTCCCCAGTTCGTTCTTCCATACTCAAACAGGGAGGTTGTTTCATAGAGAAAAGTATAGAGAGAATAGTAGGAGAAACGACAACAAAGGTTAAAAAAACATTTTGTGGGGGGACACAGGCATGGCAGGGAATCGTGAATTTTTCAATCGTCGACTGCATTCATTGCTAGGAGTTATTCCAGTTGGGATCTTTTTAATTCAACACTTAATTGTTAACCACTTTGCGGTGTATGGAGCAAGCTCATTTAACCAGGCTGCTCACTTTATGGAAGGGCTTCCCTTTAGATATGCACTTGAACTGTTAATCATCTTTATTCCACTTTTATATCATGCAATTTATGGACTGTACATAGCATTCCAGGGCAAGAGTAATACAAGGCGCTATGGGTATTTTCGTAACTGGATGTTTTTACTTCAAAGAATCACTGGAGTATTCCTTCTTATTTTCATTGCGTGGCACGTATGGGAAACGAGAATACAAGCCGCTCTGGGCGTGGAAGTGAATTATGATATGATGGCGGACATTTTAAGCAGCCCGTTTATGCTTGTATTCTATATAGCCGGTGTGGTAGCTGCAACGTTCCACTTTTCTAATGGGCTTTGGTCTTTCTTGGTATCATGGGGAATTACAATCACCCCTCGTTCCCAAAAAATTGCAACCTACGCAACAATCGGTGTTTTTGTCATTTTAACGTTCATCGGCGTGCGTGCAATCTTTGCATTTATCAACCCTGAATTAGCGAATATTTAAGGAGTGAGTGGACATGAGCAATGGAAAAATTATCGTAGTGGGTGGCGGTCTTGCTGGTCTTATGGCGACCATCAAAGCTGCAGAAGCAGGTGTCCAGGTAGACCTTTTATCCTTGGTTCCTGTTAAACGTTCTCACTCTGTATGTGCACAAGGCGGAATTAATGGTGCAGTAAATACAAAAGGGGAAGGGGATTCTCCTTGGGAACACTTTGATGATTCTGTTTACGGAGGAGACTTTCTTGCAAACCAGCCTCCGGTAAAAGCAATGACAGAAGCGGCACCTGGCATTATCCATCTTATGGATCGCATGGGTGTAATGTTTAACCGTACTCCGGAAGGTCTTCTGGATTTCCGCCGTTTCGGTGGAACACAGCATCACAGAACGGCATTTGCAGGGGCGACTACAGGTCAGCAGCTTCTTTATGCATTGGACGAGCAGGTCCGTCGTTATGAAGTAGCTGGCCTTGTGACAAAGTATGAGGGCTGGGAATTTCTTTCAGCCGTAATGGATGATGAAGGTGTTTGCCGAGGCGTTACTGGTCAGAACCTTCAAAGCATGGAAATTCAAAGCTTCCGCGGTGACGCTGTTATTATGGCAACGGGCGGACCAGGAATCATCTTTGGAAAATCAACGAACTCAATCATAAACACAGGGTATGCGGCTGCTGCTCTTTATAAGCAGGGCGTATACTATGCTAATGGAGAATTTATTCAAATTCATCCGACTGCTATACCGGGAGACGATAAGCTTCGTCTAATGAGTGAATCAGCACGTGGGGAAGGCGGACGAGTCTGGACCTATAAAGACGGTAAACCTTGGTACTTCCTGGAAGAGAAATATCCTGCATATGGTAACTTGGTACCTCGTGATATTGCCACTCGTGAAATTTTTAATGTCTGTGTAGAGCAAAAGCTTGGCATTAACGGGGAAAACATGGTTTATCTTGACCTCTCCCATAAAGATCCTAAAGAGCTTGATATCAAACTCGGTGGAATTATGGAAATTTATGAAAAGTTCATGGGAGATGATCCTCGTAAGGTTCCTATGAAAATATTCCCTGCGGTTCACTATTCAATGGGCGGCATGTGGATTGATTATGACCAAATGACAAATATCCCAGGATTGTTTGCTGCGGGTGAGTGTGATTATTCCCAGCATGGTGCGAACCGCTTAGGGGCTAATTCATTATTATCAGCGATTTATGGCGGAATGGTAGCCGGACCGAAAGCTGTGGAGTACATGAAAGGCCTTGAGAAATCAGCTGAAGATATGTCTTCTTCCATTTACGAGTCACAAGTGAAGAAAGAAGAAGAACTTCATGATAAAATAATGAATATGGATGGCGAAGAAAATGCCTACGTCCTTCATAAAGAACTTGGCGAATGGATGACTGACAATGTGACAGTGGTGCGTGAGAATGAAAATCTCCTAAAAACTGATGAAAAGATTCAGGAACTGCTTGAGCGTTGGGAAAACATTAATATGAGTGACACAGCAAAATGGAGTAACCAGGCTGCTACATTTACACGCCAGCTTCATGGGATGCTTCATCTTGCCAGAGTGATTACCCTTGGTGCTTATAACCGTAATGAATCACGTGGAGCTCACTATAAGCCTGAGTTCCCAGATCGGAACGATGAAGAATGGTTGAAAACAACTAAGGCTAAATATAACCCAGCGAAGGACGCTCCTGATTTCGAATATGAAGACGTCGATGTATCTCTTATTACACCGCGGAAGCGTGATTATTCAAAAGCAAAAGCGGGCAACAAACAAGGAGCTGGTAAATCATGAGTGAAGATAAAAAAATTCGCTTGATCGTCACCCGCCAAGAAGGACCGGATAAGGAACCATTTGAGGAAGAATTTGAAGTCACCCATCGCCCAAACATGAATGTGATTTCTGCATTGATGGAGATTCGCAGAAATCCTGTGAATAAAAACGGCAAAGCGACCAATCCAATAATCTGGGACATGAACTGCCTTGAAGAAGTATGCGGGGCATGTTCTATGGTGATAAATGGTAAGCCGCGTCAATCATGTACGGCCCTAGTGGATCAGCTTGAACAGCCAATTCGCTTGGAGCCTATGAAAACCTTCCCTGTAATCCGTGACTTAATGGTAGACAGAAGCCGGATGTTTGATTCTTTGAAAAAGGTGAAGGCATGGATTCCTATTGATGGAACATACGATTTAGGACCTGGGCCTCGAATGGCAGAAAACAAGCGCCAATGGGCTTATGAGCTTTCAAAATGTATGACGTGCGGAGTTTGTTTAGAAGCATGTCCGAATGTAAATGAGCGCTCTAACTTCATCGGACCAGCCCCACTTTCCCAAGTTCGTTTGTTTAATGCTCACCCAACAGGTGAGATGAATAGTGCTGAACGTTTAGAAACAATTATGGGAGATGGAGGACTAGGAAACTGCAGTAATTCTCAAAACTGTGTACAATCTTGTCCAAAGGGTATTCCTTTAACAACTTCCATTGCGGCTCTAAACCGTTCTTCAACAGTTCAGTCTTTCAAAAACTTCTTTGGCAGTGACAAGCAGTAATTCAGTAATTGTATAAATTATAAGAAGGCCTCTTTCATAGAGGCCTTGCTTAATTTATAGATTCATATACTTAAAGAGAAAGGGTTAACGAGATGGCCAAAACAATACCGTATATAAAAAATTTTAATGAGTGGGTGAATGATTTCTCATTCAGTACAGAAGTGAAAGTCCGTTTTTCGGAAACTGATGCTTTTGGGCACTTAAATAATACAAACGCATTTGTGTATTTTGAAGAAGCCAGAATTGATTTTTTTAAGCATTTAGGTTTAATGGATGAGTGGTTGAAAGAAGAAAGTTCCACTATTGTGGTTACTGCCGACCTCCAGTGCAATTACTTGAGACAGGTTTTCTTTGATGAGAAATTATCCGTGTATGTAAAAGTCAATTATATCGGAAACACATCACTTGATATACACTATCTTGCTGTGAACAACGAGGGCTCCTACTGTTTAACGGGACGAGGAGCGATAGTTCAAATTTCAAAATTCAGCGGTAAGCCGGTACCCTGGAATGAAGAAATGCTATCAGATCTAAATGAGAAGCAGGCAAGCCTCCAATAAGAAAAGGTTATATGTACCAGTTTATTTTTTATAATAAATGGTGGCTATGTTTGAGAACAGGTAACGGTTAAACAATTGATAACATAGGATATGGGTGACTAAGTTCTTTCTTCAATGATATGCACCTCTAAGAAACCAGGTTAGAGGAGACTGCAGTCTATGCCAGAAAGGGTGACATCATTGAAAGAAATGGAACGCGGCCCGCGCTCTCTTCTTACCAAGCGGGAGCGAGAAGTATTTGAACTTCTTGTTCAAGATAAAACAACAAAGGAAATCGCCGGCCAATTATATATTAGTGAGAAAACGGTCAGAAATCACATCTCAAATACGATGCAAAAACTGGGGGTAAAGGGGCGCTCCCAGGCCGTAATTGAATTAATCAGGCTTGGCGAGATTCAAATTTAATAAGTGCCGGCTGCTCTCTTTGAGGGGCCGGTGTTTTTTATTGGATAAAAAGCGGCCAATGGCCTTTTTCTGGTCAAAATATGTAATTTTACCTAAAGAGTGTTTAATACTTGTTTGGGTAAATGCACAATGCTATAATAACTTTGAAATAAGGGTTACTGCCTAAACTGAAAACGCAAACATGATTTACGTGTTACTGATACGATCAGGCATGAGTAAATAAGTGATTGACCATATAAAGAATCATTTTCACTTCTTTATAAGGTTGATTCATTTTACTCATGCCTTTTTTTATGCTTTCAGCTCATCTTTTAGGTTGAAAACCGCATGTTTGTGGTAACGTAAGTAAAGGACATTATAAATAACAGGAAGGCTTCCTTATTCCTTACTCACTAAAATAAAACAAATAGTAAAGGGGTTATTATCATGCAAGAGCAAACGTTTACAATTACTGATGAAACTGGAATTCATGCACGGCCGGCAACACAGCTTGTCAACAAAGCAGGTCAGTACTCTTCTGACATTACCTTGGAATACAACGGTAAATCTGTGAACTTAAAATCAATCATGGGCGTCATGTCTCTTGGAGTTGGCAAAGGAGCAGAAGTCACAGTGAAAGCAGAGGGCTCTGATGAAGAAGAAGCGCTTAACGGTGTGGCAGAAGTAATTAAAGAGGGGTTAGGAGAATAATGTCTTTAAACCTTACTGGTATTGCCGCCTCTAAAGGCATTGCAATTGCCAAAGCATTCTTATTGGAAACACCGGAGATGGATCTTTCAAAGAAGGAAGTAACAGATACGGATCAAGAGATTAAGCGTTTTAACAACTCCCTTGATAAAGCCAAAGAAGAACTCCAGCTCATTAAAGAGAAGACGTTAAAAGAAATGGGAGAAGACAAGGCTGAGATTTTTTCAGCTCATCTTCTTGTCTTGTCAGATCCGGAAATTATCGATGGAGTCACGAACAAAATTAAAGGCGACAACGTGAACGCTGAATTTGCGATGAAAGAAGTTTCTGACACGTTTGTTTCCTTGTTTGAAAACATGGATAACGAATATATGAAAGAACGGGCTGCCGATATCCGTGATGTATCTAAACGGGTTCTTCTTCACCTTTTAGGTGTAGAGAACACAAGTTTAGCTACAATTGATGAAGAAACAGTAGTTATCGCTGAAGATTTAACGCCTTCAGATACTGCCCAATTAAACTTAACATACATTCGCGGGTTTGCTACGGACATTGGCGGGCGTACGTCCCATTCTGCTATCATGGCTCGTTCCATGGAAATCCCTGCCGTGGTAGGAACAAAAAATGCTACAGAGACAGTGAAGAACGGAGATCTTGTTATTGTAGACGGCTTGGAAGGTGATGTGCTCATCAACCCGGAAGAAGAGGTAGTCAAACAATACCGGGAAAAGCTTGAAAAATTCAACGCTCAACGAAAAGAATGGGAAAAGCTTATCAATGAACCATCAGAAACAAAGGACGGCCATGAAGTAGAGCTGGCAGCCAACATTGGAACTCCAAATGACATGGAGGGTGTGCTAAGCAATGGAGCTCAAGGAATTGGATTGTACCGTACGGAGTTTTTGTATATGGGAAGAGACCAGCTTCCTACAGAAGAAGAGCAGTTTGAAGCGTATAAAACAGTAGTCGAAAAGATGGAAGGCAAACCGGTAGTCATCCGTACCCTTGATATTGGAGGAGACAAAGAGCTCCCATATCTTGACCTTCCAGAAGAAATGAACCCATTTTTAGGATTTAGAGCGATTCGACTATGTTTGGAACGGACAGATATTTTCCGTACACAGCTTCGTGCTCTTTTACGGGCAAGTTCTTATGGAAACTTGAAAATCATGTTTCCCATGGTAGCCACTCTAGAAGAAGTTAGGCAGGCTAAAATGATTTTAGCAGAAGAAAGAGAACAGCTGATTGAAGAAGCCATCGATGTTTCCGAGGATATTGAAGTAGGAATCATGGTAGAGATACCTTCCACAGCTGTGGCAGCAGAACTGTTTGCAAAAGAAGTTGACTTTTTCAGCATCGGCACTAATGATTTAATTCAGTATACACTTGCTGCTGACCGTATGAGTGAAAAAGTATCACATTTATATCAGCCTTACCATCCTGCCATTTTACGACTGGTGAAAAGTGTAATTGAAGCAGCTCACAAGGAAGGAAAATGGGCAGGAATGTGTGGAGAAATGGCTGGGGAAGAAACAGCCGTTCCCCTTTTATTAGGTCTAGGACTGGATGAATTTAGTATGAGTGCCACTTCTGTGCTTCCAGCCAGGTCACAAATAAGAAGCTTAACTAAAAAAGATGCAGAAAAGCTAGTAGAGGAAGCTTTAACGTTATCTACAGCTGATGAAGTGGCAGAGTTAGTAAAAGAAAAAGGGTTTATCTAGTTCAACCTTTCCTGTTTTAGGACATCCTGCCAGAGTACCATGCCGCCTGAAGTAAGCAGGCGGCATTTTTTATGGGTGAAATGACTTTTTTTTCGCCGCTGCATATAGTGAAAGTAAGACTCGGAGTTCACGTAATGTTCCTCTTAAAGGCTTGCAATTTCAAAAGAAAACAGAGAAAATAAAACCAGATTGTAAATCTCGGGAGGCTGTAGAATGGCGGACAAAACCCAAGTTGCAGATATAGAAAAATCCTTGCGAAGAGTATCGTATATTGTAAAGCAGCGCGGCAGGGAAATATTAGACCAGTTTCCTATTACTCCCCCTCAATTTGTAGCCTTACAATGGCTCCATGAAAGTGGGGATATGACCATAGGAGATTTATCTAACAAAATGTACCTTGCCTGCAGCACCACAACGGATTTGGTTGATCGAATGGAGAAGAATGAACTTGTTGAAAGAGTCAAAGATACAAAAGACCGTCGTGTTGTCAGGATTCATCTTCTTGAAAAAGGGGAAAGTATTATCCGGGAAGTCATACGAAAACGACAGGAGTATTTAGCAGATGTACTCATCCATTTCTCCGAAGAAGAAGTGAATTCACTAGAGAAGAACCTTTCGTCCCTTCACCAGGTGATGATAGATAATGACCAGCGAGGATGAAAAATTTTCCTTCTCGTAAGTGGTAAAATCATATAGAAATTGAGGGAATGTAAGTGGACCAACCAATTGGTGTAATTGATTCAGGGCTTGGTGGCTTAACTGTTGCAAAAGAGATAGCAAGACAGCTGCCTAAAGAAAAGATGATATATATCGGGGATACTGCTCGCTGTCCATACGGGCCTCGTCCTACTGAAGAAGTGCGTACATATACGTGGCAAATGATAGACCGGTTGATGGACAAGGATATAAAAATGCTTGTGATTGCCTGTAATACAGCCACAGCTGTGGTTCTTGAGGAAGTAAGACAGGAACTTCCTATTCCTGTGGTCGGCGTTGTTCAGCCTGGTGCCATTGCAGCACTAAAGCTGACTCAGACAGACCACGTGGCAGTGATAGGAACAAACGGTACGATAACGAGCCGGGCATATGAACGGGCACTTAAGACAATAAACGCACAAATAAAAATAGAAAGCTTGGCGTGCCCTCCGTTTGTTCCTCTTGTTGAGCAAGGAATGTGTGAAGGGGAAGAAGCTTTAACTATTGTAAAGCAAACATTGGCTCCGTTAAAAGGGAAATCATTTGATACTTTAATTCTGGGGTGCACCCATTATCCACTTCTTTACGATGTCATTCAACAAGCCGTCGGGGATGATATTATACTCATTTCTTCTGGAGATGAAACGGCCAGGGAAGTAAGTACTTTGCTTTATCACAATGGTCTTCAGTTTACAAGTGACCGTGAGCCTGAACATATTTTTTATACGACAGGGTCTTCTGAACAGTTTCGCACGATCGCGAACCGCTGGCTGGATGTAAAAATAGATAAGGTGAATCCCATTACTTTGGAAGCCATATCATAATACTAATAAGGGTTAAGAGGGTTTCCCAACAGTTTATCTTGTTGGCGAAACCCTCTTTTTACATATTACCAGTTCTTGGAATATGTTAAGAAAGTTCAAGCTTTTAGGGCGTAACATGTTCTCAGTCCCGCCTTTTTCATTCCCATCATCGTTTCTTTTGCTCACAGGCAGCAAAGCAGTTCGTTAGCCGGCATCTCTCTCCCCTTTTTGTGACAATACCTTTCAAGCTCTAGATGAAGGTTTTTTGCTATCAATACGGCCCCTGTATAAAATGCTTGGTCTATTTCAACCTGGTACTCGTATACATAAAAGTACAAACAGGTATGGGAGGGAATAGATCATGAAGAGAGCAATCATCAAAGGGGTGTCTGGAGCAGCTGTCCTTGGTCTGTTGTTAAGCGGGTGCGGCTTTGGGAATAATGAAGCTGGTCAAGAAATGGACTCCCCTCAAATTGATTATATAGATGAGGGGACTGATTTAGAAATGGAGGCAGGAAACGAGGTCGACGGCACCTCTGAAGAAGAGGGAGCAGAATCAGAAGAGGGATCAGCAGAAATAAGTGAGGAAACTGTTGATAGAGAAATATATTTGTTAGACGAAGATGGGATGGTTGTTCCCCAAACCTTGTCGCTGCCAAAAGAGGAGGGGGCGCTTAGACAGGCGTTAGAATACCTGGTTATTGATGGCCCTGTTACTCAAATGATTCCAAATGGCTTTCAAGCCGTACTGCCTCCCGGGACAGAGATAGATGTTCATTTAACAGAGGACGGAACAGCAGTGGCGGACTTTTCTCCAGAATTCGAAGAATACCCGGCAGATAAAGAATTATCAATCCTTCAATCCATTACATGGACATTGACACAATTTGAAAACGTAGAGGAAGTTCAAATTAGGATTAATGGCTACGATCAAGAAGTAATGCCTGTAAATGAAACGCCTATTGGAGATGGGTTAAGCCGGTCGAATGGGATCAATCTTGAAACAGGAAACGCAAGCGATCTCACCCAGAGTGAAAGTGTTTCAGTGTATTTCCTCTCTCAAAAGGGAGAGGAAGTATACTATGTCCCAGTCACTCGCAGGGTAGACCGGGAAAAAGACCAAATGGAGAGTGTTGTTGAAGAATTGTTGGAGGGACCAGAGCACGAGAGTTCTTTGTTATCGGACTTTAGAAATGGAGTAGAGTTAACAGAGGAACCGACTGTTGAAGGTGGCGTTGTCTCTCTTACTTTTAATGACCAGATTTTAAGCGAACTTGAAGGTACTGCGATTTCAAATCATGTGTTGAACACTCTGGCACTTTCCTTTACTGAACTGGAGGGTATCGAGGAAGTAGCAGTCAGTGTAGAGGGGACAGATGAAGTTCTGACTACTTCTGGTGAGGTTTTGGCCGAGCCTGTTTCCAGACCTGCCCAGGTCAATACAGGAGAATTTTAGAACTTCTAATCAAAGTCTGCTATAATCAATTAGGAATCAGGGAAGGTGGCTCTGCTTAAGCTGCCTTCTTTCATTTTCCTAAGCGGAAATTTCCTGTTTTTTCTTGCTGGAGATAGTGTAATACATATACATAAGGCGGTCAAAAGAAAGAGATACTTGAAGACGAGGAGGCAAACAAGATGACAAGGATAGACGGCAGAGAAACAAACCAGTTACGACCTGTAACAATAGATAATGACTTTTTAAAACACCCGGAAGGTTCCGTGCTTATAACGATTGGAGATACGAAAGTTATCTGTACAGCCAGTATTGAGGAACGGGTGCCTCCATTTATGAGAGGAGAAGGGAAAGGCTGGGTAACCGCTGAGTATTCCATGCTTCCAAGGGCTACGGAACAAAGAAACATACGAGAAGCAGCAAAAGGCAAGCTTACAGGAAGAACAATGGAAATCCAAAGGTTAATTGGGCGGGCTCTTCGTTCTGTAGTGGAACTTAGCAAGCTTGGAGAAAGAACGGTCTGGGTAGACTGTGATGTAATTCAGGCAGATGGCGGTACAAGAACGGCATCAATCACCGGAGCATTTGTTGCAATGGTCCTTGCACTGAAAGGTCACGTGGATAATGGCAAACTGAAAGAGCTTCCTGTAAAGGAATATTTAGCTGCTGTTTCTGTAGGAGTTGACCCTGAAAGAGGCGAGTTGCTAGACTTATGCTATGAAGAGGATTCCGCTGCGGACGTGGATATGAATATCGTAATGACCGGTAATGGTGAATTTGTAGAGCTTCAAGGTACAGGAGAGGAAGCTACATTCTCCAGAGCGCAGCTTAATCACCTGCTGGAGCTTGGTGAAAAAGGGATAAAGGAATTATTTCTTATCCAAAGAGAAGCAATTGGAGATGCTTCTGCGTTAATTAACACGAAAACAAAGAATGAGGAATCAACGGATGAAAAAGATCATTCTAGCTTCAAAAAATAAGGGAAAGATTAAAGAACTGGAAGAAATGCTTGAAGGGGAAAATATAAAAGTGACTTCATTGTTAGACGTGGAATTTGAAGATATACCCGAAACAGGAGAAACCTTTGCTGAAAATGCTAAGATCAAAGCAGAGGCTGCAGCACAAGCTTTTAATTCCCCTGCAGTGGCAGATGATTCCGGATTGGAAATAGATGCATTACAGGGCAGGCCTGGTGTCTATTCTGCAAGGTATGCAGGTGAAGAGAAAAGTGACGAAAAAAACATGGAAAAGGTTCTGCAGGAATTGAAATACGTTCCGGTTAATCAAAGAAGTGCCCGCTTTGTTAGTACCATTGCTGTAGCGGTGCCTGGCAAGGAGACTCTGGTTGTAGAAGGTATAGTTAACGGTGTAATCACTGAAAAAAAGCAAGGGGACAAAGGATTTGGATACGATCCAATCTTTTACGTGCCAGAGCTGGGCAAGACGATGGCAGAGCTGCCTCCTGAAGAGAAAAACAGAATCAGTCACCGGAAACGAGCGTTAGAAAAATTGCAAAAAAGATGGAAAGATATTCTTTAAAAAGTGAGGGTTATGTGTGAAGCTGCTAGTAATGAGTGACAGCCATGGGGTCAAAAAAGAAGTAACAGAGGTAAAGATGCGCCATCAGGAAGTGGAGCATGTGATTCATTGCGGTGATTCTGAATTGTCGACGGACGCTCCTGAACTTAAAGGAGTGCTGGCTGTAAAGGGGAATTGTGACATAGGGGATTTTCCTGAGGAACGAGTTGAACAATTAGGGGATCTGACGGTTCTTGTAGCTCACGGCCATTTATATAACATCAAAATGAGTCTTGCTTCTTTGACTTACCGGGCCGAAGAAGCAGGAGCAAACGTTGCTTTTTTTGGCCATTCGCATCAAGCAGGTGTACTTGAGGAGAATGGAGTCGTTTATGTAAATCCAGGCAGCCTGCTTTTGCCTCGCGGCTATCCTGTCCCTTCATATGCTATCGTAGAAGCTGAGAATAATAAGGTTTTATCGGTTTCTTTCTATGAGCAGGGAAGCGGAAAAGAAATAACGGAATTATCCAGAAAATTTTAGTTCAAAGGGAAAAGGAGATTTTTTTATTTTCTCCTTTATTTCCCCCTTGACTGTTAGCGGCTGATGAGTTATATTAATATATGTCGCCGATGAGTTCTTGCTTATTTTCATGTCCCAGTAGCTCAGCAGGATAGAGCAACGGCCTTCTAAGCCGTCGGTCGGGAGTTCGAATCTCTCCTGGGACGCCACTTATATTGCTTACATAATATTCTAGCCTTCCTTACACAACAAGGAAGGCTTTTTTAGTTTTGGCTCTAATAAAGGTGATTGTTAATTTTTAAAAGTCATTTGATTATAAATAAAAGCCCGCGACGCCTTCGGAAATAGCATTAGCGGAAGAAGAGGCTGGAAGCTGAAACAATGCCCGTGGCATAGAAGATACCGTGAATGCGAATGTCGTGAATTGTTAATGCTTTTGTATTTATACCTTTCGTGAAAGGGAAAACCAACAATAAAAGGTAACAAAGCCTTTATTTTTCATTTCATGCTTTACGTGCGACTTAGTAAGCATTTACCCCAGAGTCTGTATGGTCTCGTTTCATAAAACTATATTGATATTATATCCCTTCCCCTCCCTCTATGTTTTTCATGACCTTACAACCAGGAAAGTCTTTTTTCTTTTTACACAACATTCAATTAATGAATATAAAAAAATGAAGACATTGAACCCTTTAACAATAATACTGAAAGCGTTATCATAAGAAATTATATAATTTGAATCGTCGGATAATTTTTAAAAAGTGGTTGACCACTTCCCCTAATGGGCGTATTATAAACGTCAAACACATTTTGTAGTCAAGAGAAGAACAATTGCCCTCTGCAGGAGAACAAAAGGGCAATAATGATATAATTTGTGAACCTATTATTAGCTAGATTTTTTCGAATATTTAAGCAGACATCAGGGGTGATTAGAGTGGGTGAACAATGGATCTATTTAAACGGAGAGTTTGTAAAAAAGGAAGATGCTAAGATCTCTGTTTATGATCACGGCTTTCTTTATGGAGATGGAGTGTTTGAAGGGATACGCGTATATCATGGGAATGTCTACAAACTAGAAGAGCATTTAGAGCGTCTCTTCAATTCAGCTAAATCAATTATGCTGAATATTCCATACACAATGGATGAATTAACAGACATTATTGTTCAAACCCTCAAAAAAAATGCATTGCGGGATGCATATATACGCCTGGTGGTCTCTCGTGGAGTAGGAAACCTGGGGTTAGATCCAACTACCTGTGCAAAGCCGCAGCTGATTGTAATAGCTGAAGAGCTTGCCATATATCCTAAAGAATTATATGAAAGAGGGCTTGAAATCGTCACAGTGGCTACTCGGAGGAACCGACCGGATGTATTGAGCCCAAAAGTGAAATCTCTAAACTATTTAAATAATATATTAGTTAAGATAGAAGCCAGTCTGGCAGGAGTAAGTGAAGCATTAATGCTGAACAATGAAGGGTATGTAGCAGAAGGTTCCGCAGACAATGTCTTTATTTTGAGAAAAGGCGTATTGTTAACTCCTCCAGGATACATCGGGGCACTAGAAGGAATTACAAGAAACGCAATTGTGGACCTTGCTCTAGATATGGGCTACGAAGTAAAAGAAGAGCCATTTACCAGACATGATGTCTACACAGCCGATGAAGTATTTTTAACAGGGACAGCTGCTGAAGTCATTGCGGTTGTAAAAGTCGACGGCCGTGAAATTGGAGAGGGAAAACCTGGTCCAGAGACACAGCGTTTACTGAAAGCTTTCCGTCAAAAAGTCGTAGAAGACGGAGTCAAAGTTTACTCTAAAGAATCAGAAGTAGAAGTAGGATAGCAGAGAGAGATGCAGTGGGAGAGATAAAGATGCGAAGCGACATGATAAAAAAAGGGATTGACCGCGCTCCTCACCGGAGCCTGCTTAGAGCTACAGGGGTAACAGAAGAGGATATGGATAAGCCGTTTATCGGTGTTTGTAATTCTTATATAGATATCATTCCAGGACATATGCACTTAAATAAATTTGCTGAAGTGGCGAAGGAAGCAATCCGTGAAGCGGGAGCTATCCCATTTGAATTCAATACCATTGGAGTGGATGATGGAATAGCAATGGGGCACATAGGGATGAGATATTCTCTACCCAGCAGAGAGATTATCTGTGATGCAGCAGAAACAGTGATTAATGCCCATTGGTTTGACGGAGTGTTCTTTATTCCTAACTGTGACAAAATCACGCCGGGAATGCTTATGGCTTCAGTAAGAACCAATGTCCCTTCCGTTTTTGTCTCTGGTGGGCCAATGGAGGCCGGAAGAACAAAAGAAGGAAAATCCCTTTCTCTTGTTTCTGTCTTTGAAGGAGTTGGAGCTGTAGGGTCAGGCAAAATGACAAGGGAAGAGCTTCTCGAAATTGAGCAGTCTGCCTGTCCTACTTGCGGTTCTTGCTCAGGAATGTTCACAGCTAACTCTATGAACTCGTTAATGGAGATGCTAGGCTTGGCACTTCCTGGAAACGGAACACTGGTAGCCACATCTGAAGAAAGGCATCAGTTGATCAAGGATGCAGCTAAGCATTTGGTAGAGTTGATTAAAAAGGATATTCGTCCAAGAGATATCGTTACAAAAGAAACGATTGATGATGCGTTTGCTCTTGATATGGCAATGGGCGGGTCAACTAATACAGTACTTCATACTCTGGCCATCGCAAATGAAGCAGAAATCGACTATGATCTCCGACGAATTAACGAGGTCGCAGAGAGAGTCCCTTATTTAAGTAAAATTAGTCCTGCTTCTGATTATTCCATGGATGATGTCCATAAAGCAGGGGGAGTATCAGCGATTATTAAAGAGCTGGCACAAATTGATGGAGCTATACATCCTGACAGGATCACAATCACAGGAAAAAGCATTTACGAAAACGTAAAAGATGCAGAAATTCTGAATGATGACGTGATAAGGCGCAAAGGCAATGAATACAGCCCTGTGGGCGGTCTTTCCATCTTATACGGAAACCTTGCTCCTGATGGGGCAGTAATAAAGGTTGGAGCTGTTGATCCTTCTATTAAAAGGTTTGAAGGGGAAGCCATTGTTTTCGAATCCCAGGACGAAGCAATTGAAGGCATTAACAACGGGACCGTTAAAGAAGGGCACGTAGTGGTCATTCGCTATGAAGGACCTAAAGGCGGGCCGGGAATGCCAGAAATGCTTACACCGACTTCCTCTATAAGCGGACGGGGGCTAGGAACAAAGGTTGCTTTGTTAACCGATGGACGCTTTTCAGGAGCATCGCGGGGCATATCAATTGGTCATATTTCGCCGGAAGCTGCTGAAGGAGGACCCATTGCATTTATCGAAAGTGGGGACAAAATAACAATCGACCTTCCTAATCGAGGATTACATGTAGATCTATCAGACGAAGAACTTGCTGAGAGAATGGAAGGATGGTCGGAGCCGGAACCAAAAGTGAAAAAAGGGTATCTTGCCCGTTATTCTAAATTAGTTACTTCTGCTAACACTGGCGGAGTAATGAAGTACTAATTTCATAAAAAACACGCAGAAGAGGAAAAGTAGCTATTGAAAAAGGAACCAACAGAGAGCCGTGGATGCTGAGATACGGTGCTTCCTTCAATAGTGAACTCACCTCTGAGTGTCGGTATGAAAGGCGACAAGTAATACCGGCCGAGTAAGTGACATAAGTTCTCTTACTCGTTATCAAAAAGAGACGACGATGATTTCGTCGCCGCTGAGGCAGTGCAATATCTGTGTGCTGTGAAGAAGGGTGGTACCGTGGAAAGGAGACCTTTTCACCCCTTTAGTCGATTGTTTCGGCTTTTATAGGGGAGAGAAGGTTTTTTTCATGCCTTGATAAGCGCAGTTAGAAGTGAAAAATGCAGATAAATAGTCATACTTCCTGGAGTAGAATGTCAGAAAACCACATATAAGGAGGAGGCAATCATGAGTACGAAAGCAGAGGAGAAAAAAGAAATGCGAATGGAAGAAGAAAACCAAGAAATCACAGGGTCAAGTATGCTTATCCGTGCACTGGCTAAGGAAAATGTTGATGTAATTTTTGGGTATCCGGGAGGAGCAATTCTCCCAACATATGATGAAATTTACCGCACAGGCATTCGCCATATTTTGGCACGGCATGAGCAGGGCGCCATTCATGCAGCTGAAGGTTATGCCAGAGTGTCTGGGAAGCCTGGTGTATGTGTTGTTACCTCTGGGCCCGGGGCAACGAACGTAGTAACTGGCATCGCAGATGCAATGATTGATTCACTGCCTCTTGTTGTCATTACAGGACAGGTTGCAACTTCTGTTATCGGTACGGATGCTTTCCAAGAAGCTGATATGATCGGTGTTACCATGCCGATTACAAAGCACAACTACCAAGTGCGCAGTATTAAGGAACTGCCTCGTGTGATTAAGGAAGCCTTTCACATTGCGACTACGGGTAGACCTGGACCAGTCCTCATTGACTTGCCTAAGGATGTATCTGTAGATAGTGGTTTGTTTGACTATGATCAAAAGCTTGAGCTTCCAGGCTACCAGCCGACTGTGGTGCCGAATAAGATTCAAATCAAAAAGCTGACAGATGCTGTGACGGAAGCTAAGCGACCGGTTATTTTAACAGGAGCAGGCATCCTCCATGCCCATGCTTCTTCAGAGCTTTTCTCCTATGTTGACCAGCAGCAGATTCCAGTGGTCAGTACTCTGTTGGGATTGGGAGCCTTTCCTGGAGATCATGAACTCTTTCTAGGAATGGCGGGTATGCACGGAATGTATGCCGCAAACATGGCTCTTCATAAATGTGACCTTTTGATTAATGTGGGAGCTCGATTTGACGATCGTCTAACAGGCAGCCTGGCTCATTTTGCTCCAGAAGCGAAAGTGGCGCACATCGATATTGATCCCGCTGAAATCGGAAAAAATATCGATACCCAGATCCCTGTTGTTGGAGATGCGAAAAAGGCACTGGAAATGATGATTCAAGCTAATGGCAAGCCTTCTCAATGCGATGAGTGGAAGAAAGAGGTGAAATCCTGGTGTCAGGAATATCCTCTCTGGTACGAAAAAGAAGAGGGGATTATTAAGCCTCAGGAATTAATGGAATTGGTATATGAGGTTACTGAGGGAGAAGCCATTGTTACGACTGATGTGGGCCAGCATCAAATGTGGGCTGCGCAGTATTATAAATTCAATAAGCCAAACCGTTGGGTGACTTCCGGAGGTTTAGGCACTATGGGATTTGGCTTCCCATCAGCCATCGGCGCACAATTTGCTGAACCGGAGACTCCAGTGGTATCCGTGCTGGGGGATGCGGGCTTCCAGATGACAGCCCAGGAACTTTCTATCCTTCAGGAGCTTAACCTCCCTGTGAAGATAATCCTGGTTAACAATGCATCTCTTGGAATGGTCAGACAATGGCAGCAGCTCTTCTATGAAGAACGCTACTCAAATTCTCTGTTTCCAATCCAGCCTGACTTTGTCAAACTAGCAGAGGCTTACAGCATTAAAGCTCAGAAGGTTGATGATCCAAGTGAGGTAAAAGAGGTGCTTCGTGAAGCAATGGCATACGATGGTCCGATGCTGTTGGACTTCCGAGTGAAGAAGGATGAAAATGTCTATCCTATGATCGCCCCAGGAAAAGGGCATCACGAAATGGAGGGGATCAAACCATGAAAAGAACAATCATAGCTACTGTTAACAACACATCTGGTGTGTTAAACCGAATTACCGGGCTTTTTGCCAGAAGGCATTTTAACATAGAGAGTATCACTGTAGGAATCACTGAGAATCCATCTATTTCAAGGATGACATTTGTGGTAAATGTTGATGATCACCGGTCTCTTGACCAAGTGATCAAACAGCTTAATAAGCAGGTGGACGTACTAAAAGTCCGTGACATTTCCGACGAAGCAATTGTTGCAAGAGAGCTGGCATTAATTAAGGTGGTTGCTTCTCCCCAGCACCGGGGGGAACTAGCATCCCTTGCTGCTCCATTTAGAGCTTCAATTATTGATGTTGGCAGAGAAAGTGTCACGATTCAGGTGACAGGAGACCACCAAAAGGTGGAAGCTCTTATTGATTTGTTAAAGCCTTATGGAATTAAAGAGCTAGCAAGAACTGGGATTACCGCCTTCAAACGAGGCACTAAGAAAAGTGTTTTTGAGGGTTCAAGGTATTCTATCATCAATTAACTAAATTATATAAAAAAAGGGAGAGATTTATTATGGCAAAGGTATTTTACAATGGAGATATTAACGAGGCAGTATTACAAGACAAGACAGTTGCAGTAGTAGGATATGGTTCTCAGGGCCATGCTCATTCCCAAAACCTTCGCGAAAGTGGAGTAAACGTAGTCATCGGTCTTCGTCCAGGAAAATCATGGGATAAAGCAGAAGAAGATGGGTTTGAAGTACTTACCGTGCGTGAAGCTGCAGCCAAAGCTGATGTAATTATGGTGCTTCTTCCAGACGAATATCAGCCAACCACATACAAAAATGAAATCGAGCCAGAATTAACTGAAGGTAAGTCTCTTGTATTTGCACACGGATTCAATATTCACTTTAACCAGGTTGTTCCTCCGGAAAATGTTGACGTGTTTATGGTCGCTCCAAAAGGTCCGGGGCACATTGTAAGACGTACATTTGAAGATGGAGCTGGCGTGCCGGCACTTATTGCTGTATACCAGGATGCAACAGGAAATGCAAAAGACTTGGCTCTTGCTTATGCAAAGCAAATCGGCGGCGGAAGAGCTGGAATCCTTGAAACTACTTTCCAAGAGGAAACAGAAACAGATTTGTTTGGTGAGCAGGCAGTACTTTGCGGTGGTACTTCCGCATTAGTGAAAGCTGGTTTTGAAACTTTAGTAGAAGCAGGATATCAGCCTGAGGTTGCTTACTTTGAGTGCTTACATGAATTAAAACTAATTGTTGATCTTATGTACGAAGGCGGCCTTGAAGGAATGCGTTATTCCATTTCTGATACAGCACAATGGGGTGATTTCCAGGCAGGTCCACGTGTTGTTACAGAGGATACAAAAGATGCTATGCGCGGGATTCTTTCTGACATTCAAACCGGAAAATTTGCTAAAGGCTGGATCCTTGAAAACCAGGCTAACCGCCCAGAGTTTAATGCAACAAATGATAGAGAAAACAAGCACCTTATCGAAGAAGTGGGTCGTGAGCTGCGTGAAATGATGCCATTTGTTAAAGGACGATCTAAAGGAGTGGTAGGAAGTGCAAAAAATTAACGTCTTTGATACGACACTTCGCGATGGAGAACAGTCTCCGGGAGTTAATTTAAACTTTGAAGAAAAAATGGAAATTGCCAAGCAGTTAGAGCGGCTCGGTGTTGATATTATTGAGGCAGGATTTCCTGCCTCCTCCCAAGGAGATTTCAGGTCAGTAAAAGCGATAGCTGATCAGGTAAAAGGAAGCTCTGTAACGGGTTTATCTCGTTCTTTGAAAAAAGATATCGATGTGTCGTGGGAAGCGTTAAAAGGAGGGGCTGAACCAAGACTGCATGTATTTATAGCCACTTCGCCCATTCATATGACTCATAAACTGCAAATGACTCCTGACCAAGTCATCGAGCAGGCAGTAGAAGCTGTTACGTACGCTAAAAAGAGGTTTCCTCATGTACAGTGGTCAGCGGAAGATGCTTGCCGATCTGATTTAGACTTCCTTGTCAGAATTATAGAAAAAGTCATTGACGCAGGAGCGGAGGTTATTAATCTTCCTGATACTGTAGGATACATCACTCCAGAAGAAATAAAGAACATGTTCAGCTATATTAAGACTAATGTTCCTAATAGTGACAAAGCTAAGCTGTCAGCGCACTGTCATGATGATCTTGGAATGGCTGTTGCGAATTCACTTGCTGCGATTGAAGGCGGGGCTGAGCAAGTAGAGTGCACCATTAATGGGATAGGTGAACGTGCGGGCAATGCTTCCCTGGAAGAAATTGCAGTAGCATTGAAAATCAGAAATGATTTCTATCAGGCTACCACGGGGTTAACGCTACATGAAATCAAGAAAACCAGCAGCCTGGTAAGTAAATTAACTGGCATGGTAGTCCCTAATAATAAGGCTGTTGTGGGAGACAATGCGTTTGCTCACGAATCTGGCATTCATCAAGACGGCGTGTTGAAAGAGAAGACAACTTATGAAATTATCACTCCTGAGCTTGTCGGTGTAAACGCAAACCGAATGGTTCTTGGAAAGCTTTCCGGACGTCATGCCTTTAAAGAAAAAGTCAGGGACCTAGGCTACACAGCTTCTGATGAAGAGATAAACAAAGTCTTTAAATCCTTTAAAGAGCTGGCAGATAAGAAAAAGGAAGTCACTGATGAGGATATCTTCGCTCTTATGACTGATGAAAAGGTTGGAGCGGCTGTTAAGTATTTTGAGGTGGAAACCCTTCAGGTTAATTACGGGACGAACAATATACCAACGGCTACGATAACCATGAGAAATCCTAACCACGAAGTGATCCAGGAGGCTGCAACAGGTTCTGGTAGTGTAGAAGCTGTTTACAACACTCTAGAGCGGATTATCGGGCAAGAGGTTACCTTAACAGACTACCGGATTCAATCGATCAGCGGGGGCCGAGATGCGTTAGCTGAAGTGTTTGTAAAGGTTGAATTTCAAGGGATTGAGTCTACGGGAAGAGGCACAGCCCATGATGTGTTAGAAGCGTCAGCTAAAGCGTATATCAATGCGGTAAACCGGATTTTAAACCGTAAGAGCGGAGAAGAACAAAAAGCTGAAAAAGTTCAAATTTAACAGAGCCAAACCAATAAGGGGAGAATGTACATGAATAAACGTATTACTGTCCTTCCCGGGGATGGAATAGGCCCGGAAGTAGTAGAGGGAGCTATTAAAGTGCTTGATGAAGTGGCGGCTTTATATGGCCACAAATTTGATTATAATTACGAAAAAATTGGGGGAGTTGCTATAGATCAAGAAAATACTCCTCTCCCTGAACAGACAGTCAATGCATGTAAGGAAAGTGACGGAGTACTTTTGGGCGCTGTAGGGGGGCCGAAGTGGGATACTCTTCCAGGTGATATGCGTCCTGAAACAGGATTATTAGGCTTGAGAAAGGCCTTGAATCTTTTTGCAAACCTTCGTCCTGTTACTGGTCATGAAAGTCTAACTGATTCTTCTACGCTTCGTAAAGAAGTGGTAGATGGAGTAGATCTAATGATCGTGCGTGAACTTACAGGAGGACTTTATTTTGGAGATCCAAAAGAACGTCGTCAGGAAGACGGCGAGGAAGCAGCAGTAGATACTCTTTCTTATAAGCGTTCAGAGATTGAAAGAATTGTACGTCGTGCTTTTGACTTAGCCAAAGTAAGAAGAAAGAAAGTGACTTCTGTTGACAAAGCAAATGTCCTGGAAACGAGCAGGCTGTGGAGAGAAGTAGCTGAGGAAGTCAGCAAGGATTATCCGGAGATTGAAATTGAGCATATGCTTGTGGATAACGCAGCCATGCAGCTTATCAGAGATCCGAAGCAATTTGATGTTGTAGTAACAGAAAATATGTTCGGTGACATTTTAAGTGATGAAGCATCCATGCTGACCGGTTCTTTAGGAATGCTTCCATCGGCAAGCATTGGAAGCGGAGGTCCTGGCCTCTATGAACCAGTACATGGCTCAGCTCCTGATATCGCGGGAGAGAAAAAAGCTAATCCGTTAGCAACCATTGCTTCAACAGCAATGATGTTAAAGTATTCTTTTAATATGGTAGAAGAAGCAGAAGCTCTTGACGCTGCTCTAGCTGAAGTGCTGACTCAGGGACATCGTACCGGAGACATCGCAAAGCCGGAAGATAAAGTATTAAACACAGAAGAAATGACTGAAAAAGTAATTGATCTTCTGCGCAAGCAGGTCAAAGCAGCGCCAAGTTCATAATCAATGATAATTGGAAGGAAAGAGAGGGGAACATAATGGCACCAAAAACTATTATAGAAAAGATCTGGGACCGTCATACTGTCAAAGCGGAAGAGGGAAAGCCGGATCTTTTGTATATAGACTTACACTTGGTTCATGAGGTAACATCTCCCCAGGCTTTTGAAGGACTTCGTCTGGCTGAGAGAAAGGTTCGCCGTCCGGATTTAACATTTGCAACGATGGATCATAACGTTCCTACCACGGACCGGTTAAATATCACAGATGCGATTGCCAAAAAACAAATGGAAACTCTGTCAGCAAACTGTGAAGAATTCGGCATTGAAATTGCTGATTTAAATAGCCCGAATAATGGAATCGTTCACGTGATCGGGCCCGAACTGGGCCTGACGCATCCTGGTAAAACAATCGTTTGTGGTGATAGTCATACATCTACTCATGGAGCGTTTGGAGCTTTGGCATTTGGCATAGGCACAAGTGAAGTGGAGCACGTCCTGGCTACTCAAACGTTATGGCAGTCTAAACCAAAAACGATGGAAGTCCGGGTCAATGGCCGACTTGAAGATGGGGTTACTGCTAAAGATATTATTCTTGCCGTCATTGCTAAATTCGGTGTCGATTTCGGCACAGGACATGTCGTAGAGTATACCGGCGAAGCGATCAAAGGATTAACGATGGAAGAACGAATGACCATCTGTAACATGTCAATTGAAGCGGGTGCAAAAGCAGGATTAATCAGTCCGGACCAGGTAACTTTTGATTACTTGGAAGGCAGAGAGAAAGTGCCAAGTGGAGAAGAGTTTGAGAAGAAAGTAGCGGAATGGAAAGACCTTGCCACTGATGAAGGAGCTGCGTATGACGCAGTATTAGAAATCAACAGTGAGGAAATCGAGCCTATGGTTACATGGGGAACTAATCCTTCCCAGGGCATCGGAGTTAACGGACAAGTGCCGGATCCTGAGCAAGCCGAGGGTGTTGAAAAGAAAGCAATTCAGCAGTCTTTGGAATACATGGATTTAAAACCAGGCACTAAGGTAACGGATATCGAAATTCAGCATGTGTTCATTGGTTCCTGTACAAACTCTCGTCTCAGTGATTTAAGAGCAGCTGCAAAAGTAGCGAAGGGACGCAAGGTTGCAGATGGAGTCAGAGCTATCGTTGTACCGGGCTCCCAGAATGTTAAGAAAGCAGCTGAAGCTGAGGGCTTGGATCAAATTTTTACAGAAGCCGGGTTTGAATGGCGCGAGTCAGGATGCAGTATGTGTCTAAGCATGAACCCTGATTTTGTTCCTGAAGGAGAACGTTGTGCTTCTACCTCTAACAGAAATTTTGAGGGGCGCCAAGGAAAAGGAGCACGTACCCACTTAGTCAGCCCTGCAATGGCTGCCGGAGCAGCTGTTACTGGAAAGTTTGTTGATGTAAGAACGTTGGAAAATACACCAGTTTAATATATACAAAGAAGGTGGAAGCATGGAACCGATTATTGTTCATACTGGAAAACCGGCAGTACTAAACAGAGTAAATGTGGATACAGACCAGATTATCCCCAAGCAATTTTTAAAAAGAGTAGAGCGTACCGGTTTTGGTCAATACCTGTTTTTTGACTGGCGCTTTAATGCTGACGGCACAGACAATGAAGATTTTGAACTGAATAAGCCAGAAGCAAAAGGAGCAAGTATCCTGATTGCTGATCATAATTTTGGCTGCGGCTCCTCAAGAGAGCATGCACCATGGGCGCTGCAGGACTATGGATTTAAGGTTATTATTTCACCTAGTTTTGCAGACATTTTTTACAATAATTGCTTTAAAAATGGTATCCTTCCCATTCGTTTGCCTGAAGAGACAGTATATACTCTCATGGAAAACAGTAAGGCTGAGCAAAATGAAATAACTGTAGACCTGAAAAATCAAACGGTTAAAGATCAAAGCGGGTATGAAACTAGTTTTGAAGTTGACTCTTACTGGAAAGAAATGCTGTTAAAAGGCTGGGACGAAATCAGTCTAACTCTCCAATATGGTGAAGATATTTCAGCATATGAAGAAAAAGTTCAAGCATAACACTAAGAAAGAGGCATCCATAGCGGCTGCCTCTTTTCTCTGGTAACACACTTGTGCTTTTCACATACTGAACCATAATATAAAGACAAGTTATAGAAAAAAATCTAAATGTACACTATTGGTTTGTTTTTATATACATAAGTTGCTACACTAGCGATACAATGAGGAAATGCTGGCAGGAGGCCTATAGTATGGGACAGGAAAATGAAAAGGGAAAGATCATTCAATTTCCGGGGGCTGCTAACACGTTAGTTGAACGTGGGCTGGATCATTTAAAAAAGGGCAACCCAAAAGAAGGGGTTGAAATGTTTCAAGAAGCTTTGGCCCATGACCCCGATAATGAGCAAGCTTCGTATGGCCTTCTTTTAGCATACGCAGATGCTGGAGACTTAAAAGAAGGAAAACGTTTAGCAGAGACAATGCTCCAGGAGGCAAAGGGAGAATATTTTGAGGTGCTTCAAGTTTATATATCCATTTTAGCGCAACTGGGAGAATACAAAAAGGTAGTCAGCACTCTTGAAGCCGTCCAAAGTGAAACGAGATTTCCCGCTCATTTAGCTGAGCCGTTTTTTGAAATGATGGCTTTATCCAAATCTATGATAGAGGCTGATGAACAAAGTCAGACACTTGTAGAAGATGAAGAAGAACTGCAAATGAGCAGTGAGGCTGCAGATACAGCTTTACATTTATTAACAAGTGGCTCATTTGAGCAGCAGTGGCAAGCATTGTCTCTTTTAAAAGGAGAAAAGTCCTCCATAGAATTGAGAGACTTTGAGCAAGTAATGAAATCTGAGAAGACATTCCCTGTCATTAAGAGCTTCATATTACTTCTCTTAAAAGACCGGGGAGTATCAAAAGAAGTGACGGTAGTGAAAAAAGAAGTGGGAATAACTGTCGTTCCTGAAGAGCTGCCTTCCTTTGAGGAACTCGAACCCGTTCCTTCAATTTTTTCACTTTTAGATGAACACCTGGGTCAAAGTGATCCTTCATTATTTAATACAGCTCATCACCTTTTAAAGCAAATTTCCCTGCATTATTATCCTTTTTCACTAGAACCAAGGGAAGCAGGAGGCTGGGCGGCGGCTATTCACCATGAAGCTGCAACACATTTTGGGCAGGAGCCAGACGTTCAGGAGATCGCACGTTTATATGAAACGAATGAGAGTCGCTGTCAAAAGTTAAAAGAGGAGCTGCAACAGTTAAATACGGAAGAGTTTCTTACTTAGTAGTATTTCAATGAACCACAAACATATGAATATTTTACCTGTCCTTGCCACAGACCCATTTATCATTGAAATGAAAGGTTATTATGTTATAATGTAGTGGTTGTAAAAGAAGCGTATAGTTGAGAATCAACCTATGAAACTTGGAGGGAAAGTATAAATGAGTTCAAATTGGGAAAAGTTAGAAGGAAACCAGGGGATACTAACCGTTGATGTAGATGCGGCAAAAGTCGATGAAGCCCTGGACCAAGCGTTTAAAAAAGTACGTAAGCAAGTTAACGTACCTGGATTCCGTAAAGGAAAGGTTCCACGCGGGATCTTCGAACAAAGATTCGGTGTTGAATCTTTGTATCAGGATGCGTTGGATATTCTTCTTCCGCAAGCCTATTCAGAGGCTGTCGAAGAAACAGGAATTGAGCCTGTGGATCGCCCTGAAATTGATATCGATGAAATGGAAAAAGGAAAAAACCTTACATTCAAAGCAACGGTTACGGTAAAACCGGAAGTTGAATTGGGTGAATACAAAGGTCTTGAAGTCGAAGAATTTGATATTTCTGTGGCTGACGAAGATCTTGAAAATGAACTGAAACAGCTTCAGGAAAAGCATGCTGAACTTGTTGTTGTGGAAGATGGCGAGATTCAAGAAGGCGACACAGCTGTCTTTGATTTTGAAGGCTTTGTGGATGGTGAAGCGTTCGAAGGCGGACAAGCTGAAAACTATTCCCTGGAAATTGGTTCTGGTCAATTCATTCCTGGTTTTGAGGAGCAGCTTGTCGGACTTAAAGCAGGCGAAGAAAAAGATGTTGAGGTAAACTTCCCTGAAGAGTACCATTCTGAAGATCTTGCAGGCAAAGCAGCTACCTTTAAAGTGAAAATTCATGACATCAAGCGTAAAGAGCTGCCAGAACTTGATGATGAGTTTGCCAAAGACGTAAATGAAGAAGTTGAAAGTCTTGAAGAATTAAAACAAGATATTGAAAAACGTCTGAAGCATGATAAAGAGCATGCCAAAGAGCATCACGAACGTGATACGGTTGTAGAAAAAGCAGCAGAAAATGCGACAATTGATATTCCGGATGCAATGATCGACACGGAAACAGACCGTATGATGCAGGAGTTCAGCCAGCGTCTCCAGGCACAGGGAATGTCAATGGATATGTACTATCAGTTCTCTGGAACAGACGAAGAAGGCATGAAAGAGCAATTTAAGGAAGAAGCAGAAAAGCGTGTGAAAATGAACCTTACTCTTGAAGCAATCGCTGAAGCAGAGAACATTGAAGTATCTGATGAAGATGTGGATAAAGAGCTTGAAAAAATGGCTGAAACGTACCAGCGCTCAAAAGATGAGATTAAAAATCTTCTTGCTATGCAAGGCGGAGATGACGCGTTAAAAGGTGATCTTAAAGTGCAAAAAGCCATTGACCTCCTTGTAGAAAACAGCAAGGTTGTAGAAAAGAAAGAAGAAGCTGAGAGTGAAGAGGCGTAATTTAATAGATAAAAGCATTAACAAGGCACGGACTAACGTGCCTTGTTTCTTCTTCTAAAAAAACAGAGGCTGATAGTATAAATTCATAACATTTATACTTTTTGCACATAATATTTCTTTTTTTCCTGTATAAAAAGAGGAAATTGGCGGTTCTTATTGAATGTAAAGAAATATGAAGTTTATCTTACATGATAAAGGTATAATACATAGAAATGAGGCTAACACTTTCAATGGTTGGCTTAAAGCATGCAGGTTTACATATGAGTTCCCTTTTGGTTTAAAAAGGTTGAAAAGCAGGAAAAAGAGGAAAAAAGAACCCTTTAGGTATAATGTTTCTAATCAGCTTGTATGTGTGATACAATTCAGGAACATCATCTTCCAGCGTGCGGTCTTTCAGCCTACATGAAGTCTGTGAAGGGAAGATAACGAAATGAAGAATCTTTTTGACTTCGTAGCGTAAGGCTATAAAGAGAATAGATTGTCCCGCTTAGATAGAGAAAGGACTCTTTCTTCTTCTTAAATACTTGCACAGACCAAAGAATTTTCAATGCTTTTTCCTTGTACTAGAGATAGGATTCTCGTGTACAATATATAAGTAAGGGGTGACAAGAATGTTTAAATTCAATGAAGAAAAAGGACAGCTGAAATGTTCTTTTTGCGGAAAAACACAAGATCAGGTTCGGAAGCTAGTAGCAGGTCCTGGTGTATATATATGCGATGAGTGTATCGAGCTTTGCACGGAAATTGTAGAAGAAGAATTAGGCACTGAAGAGGAAGTGGAGTTTGAAGAAATTCCAAAACCATACGAAATAAACGAGATCCTGGATGATTACGTAATCGGGCAAGAAAGAGCTAAGAAATCTTTGTCTGTTGCGGTTTATAATCACTATAAGCGGGTAAATTCCGGGGCCAAAACATCGGAAGACGTTGAGCTTGCTAAGAGTAATATTTGTATGATTGGGCCTACCGGAAGCGGGAAAACCTTGCTAGCTCAAACGTTGGCAAGAATTTTAAATGTACCGTTTGCCATTGCTGACGCCACTTCTTTAACCGAAGCCGGTTATGTAGGGGAGGATGTTGAAAACATTCTTCTTAAGCTAATCCAGGCAGCTGACTATGACGTGGAAAAAGCGGAAAAAGGCATTATCTACATTGACGAAATAGACAAAGTAGCCAGAAAATCAGAAAATCCCTCTATTACTAGAGATGTTTCCGGTGAGGGTGTACAGCAGGCACTATTAAAGATTCTTGAAGGCACAACAGCAAGTGTTCCGCCTCAAGGGGGAAGAAAGCACCCTCATCAGGAATTTATTCAAATTGACACGAGTAATGTTCTCTTTATTTGTGGTGGAGCCTTTGACGGAATAGATCAGATCATTAAACAACGTCTTGGCAAGCAAGTGATTGGATTTGGATCAGAGTCTGAAAAAGCAGACCTTGAAAAAGACGAGTATTTGAGCAGAATACTTCCGGAAGACTTGCTTCGTTACGGTTTAATCCCAGAGTTCATCGGAAGGCTTCCAGTTATTTCAAGTCTTGAACAGCTTGATGAGGAAGCACTCGTTGAAATTCTTACCAAGCCAAAAAATGCGTTAGTTAAACAATATCAAAAGCTCCTTGAGCTTGATGAAGTAGAACTTGAATTCTCAGAGGAAGCTCTTAGAGAAATTGCACGTAAAGCAATTGAAAGGAAAACTGGAGCGCGTGGTCTACGATCTATTATTGAAGGCATCATGCTTGATGTCATGTATGATCTTCCTTCAAAAGAGGAAATTGCTACATGCACGATCACAGCGGAATGTGTCACGGGCGAAGGAACTCCAATCCTGAAAACAAAAGAAGGCGAAGAAGTAACGTTAAAGTCACCAAAGGAAAGTGCGTAATCACATAGGAATACCCCGGGCTTCCGGGGTGTTTTGTTTTTTTATTATCAATGTCCTTTTCTTAATACATACAGCAGATCCATTCCTTTTTATCATCTCTGGTATCCCTTTGAATGAATTGCAGGACCTCAAGCAATACTAACAGGGACTGAGACTAGATCATGAAGGAGGATCTGCCATGAATTTTACGGCTGTGGCTTTGTTGATCCAACTCGTTTTTGGAATCATCATCGGCCTGTATTTTTGGAACCTGCTAAAAAATCAAAGAACACAACGAGTCTCTATTGACAGAGAGTCTCGGAAAGAAATGGATCAACTACGTAAGCTAAGATCGGTAAAGCTAAGCGAACCTTTATCTGAAAAAGTCAGGCCAGGAAACTTTGATGAAATTATCGGACAGGAAGAAGGGGTTAGAGCTTTAAAAGCAGCCCTGTGCGGCCCTAACCCTCAGCATGTTATTGTGTATGGACCGCCAGGCGTGGGGAAAACAGCTGCAGCCAGAGTGGTGCTTGAAGAAGCAAAAAAAAATACGCACTCTCCTTTTTCAAAAGAAGCAGTGTTTGTAGAGGTGGACGGTACTACTGCACGCTTTGATGAAAGAGGTATTGCTGACCCGTTAATTGGTTCAGTACATGATCCTATTTACCAAGGAGCGGGAGCGATGGGACAGGCGGGAATTCCTCAGCCCAAGCAGGGAGCCGTGACGAAAGCCCATGGAGGAATGCTTTTTATTGATGAAATTGGCGAATTGCATTCCATCCAATTGAATAAACTGTTAAAAGTACTGGAAGATAGAAAGGTTTTTCTTGAAAGTGCTTATTATAATGAAGAAAATCAACAAATCCCCCGCCACATACATGATATTTTTCAAAATGGCCTTCCGGCTGACTTTCGCCTTGTGGGGGCAACGACGAGAAACCCGGAAGAAATCCCGCCGGCCATTCGCTCACGCTGTTTAGAAATCTTTTTTCGAGCTCTTCAGCCAGATGAAATGCAGGTCATTGCCAAAAAGGCTTCAGAGAAAATGGGAATTGACATTGAAGAGAAAGCCCTAGAACTTGTTGCTAAATATGCACAAAACGGCCGGGAAGCAGTCAATACAATCCAAATTGCCTCTGGCCTTGCTTCCGGAGATAACCGAAAGATTATAACAGCAAGTGACATAGAATGGGTTGTCCATTCCAGCAGACTAACCCCGAGACCTGAACGGAAAATTCATGAGCACCCTGCTGTGGGGTATGTAAATGGACTTGCGGTGTATGGTTCGGGTATGGGAATGCTGCTAGAGATTGAAGCAACGGCCAGAAAAGTAGAAGGTAAAGGAGATATTACTGTTACAGGGATTGCGGAGGAAGAGAATTCCGGGACACAAATCCGTTCCATCCGCAGAAAAAGCATGGCCAAAAGTTCTGTTGAAAATGTATTAACCGTATTGCGGTCGCTTCATGTTCCTGTGCAGGATTACGATATTCATATTAATTTTCCAGGAGGGACACCCGTTGATGGTCCGTCAGCAGGTGTGGCAATGGCAATTGCCATTTATTCTGCGATAAAAGGGTTAAAAGTGAAAAATACAATTGCAATGACTGGTGAAATCGGGATTATGGGATCCGTGAAGCCTGTTGGCGGCGTTGTGCCTAAGGTAGAAGCTGCCCTTAAAGCTGGTGCTGATACTGTGATTATTCCGAAAGAGAATGATCAAACTGTCCTGCACCGCCATGATAACCTCAATGTGATACCTGTCGCTAGCCTTAACGAAGTCATGAAGCTTGCACTAGTAGAAGAAGTGAGAGAGAAAAATGAAGAGGAAGCCGTAGTGCCGGCAACGGGATCTTTTTCTCCCATCGGCATATAGGACAGCTTTAAGGACAGGGCTCTAGATAGACAAAGGCAGATTCAGTAAGATAAAATTAATAAAGACCTTGTAAGCGGTAAATTAAAAATGCCCGCAATGCTGTTCTTTTTCATGGTAAGCGGGCTTTTTATACATAGGTACATGCCTATATTTCAGAAACTTTTAGCTGCCGGTTTTCAATATAATCAGGCATAACAATAAGAAAATAGAGAAATACGAGGCGAAGAAGAAAGCTTTTTCTCCTGTTGAAGAGCTTTTATCTCTTATAGCAGAACCTATTCTTTTTTTAACCCCAGACTAAATAAAGAGGGTATTTTCTGCTTACAAATTGTTAGGATATTTGGGGGTGCAGAAATTGAGTGAACAAAATAAAAGAATCATACCACTGCTTCCGCTTCGCGGCCTGCTTGTTTTTCCGACCATGGTCATGCATTTAGATGTAGGACGAGATAAGTCCGTTCAAGCGTTGGAGCAGGCAATGGTGGACGACAACGAAATCTTATTAACGACACAAACCGATCTTTCCATCGATGAACCGGATATAAAAGATATATACCATGTAGGGACTCTTGCGAAAGTCAAACAAATGCTAAAGCTTCCTAATGGAACAATCAGAGTGCTGGTGGAAGGTTTGCAGAGAGCGCAAATCGAGAGATTCCTTGATAATGAAGAATACTTTGAAGTTGAAATGAAAGTCCTCAATGTAACAGAAGAGGAGGATACAGAAGAGAAAGCTTTAATGCGGACGGTTCTTCAACAATTTGAGCAATACGTAAAGATGTCAAAGAAAGTCTCCAGTGAAACATTGGCTTCCGTACAGGATATCGGTGAGCCGGGACGGATGGCGGATATAGTGGCCTCCCATCTGCCTTTAAAGGTCTCGGAAAAGCAAGAGCTCCTTGAGACTGTGCCTGTATCTGATCGTCTGATGAAAATCATTGATATTTTAAACAGTGAAAAAGAAGTGCTGGGACTTGAAAAGAAAATCGGGCAAAGAGTTAAAAAGTCCATGGAAAAGACTCAAAAGGAATACTATTTAAGAGAACAAATGAAAGCCATCCAAAAAGAATTGGGTGATAAAGAAGGAAAAGGCGGGGAAGTAGAAGAGTTAAGGGAAAAGATCGAGGCTGCCGACATGCCTGAAAATGTAGAGGAAAAGGCACTGAGAGAGTTAGACAGATATGAGAAGATGCCTGGAACGTCAGCAGAAAGCTCTGTCATTCGTAACTACATCGACTGGCTACTTAATCTTCCATGGAAAAGTGAAACAACTGACAGACTTGATGTTAATCACGCCCAAAACATTCTTGATACTGACCACTATGGACTTGATAAAGTAAAAGAAAGAGTCCTTGAGTATCTGGCGGTCCAGCAACTGACAAAAGAACTGAAAGGTCCGATTCTTTGTCTTGCAGGTCCTCCAGGGGTTGGTAAGACCTCTCTTGCCAGGTCTATTGCACGTTCTTTAGAAAGAGAATTTGTCCGGATTTCACTTGGCGGGGTAAGGGATGAGGCAGAAATTCGCGGTCATCGTCGCACGTACGTGGGGGCTATGCCTGGGCGTATTATACAAGGAATGAAAAAAGCCGGAACGGTTAACCCTGTTTTTTTACTCGATGAGATTGATAAAATGGCCAATGATTTTCGGGGAGACCCTGCTTCTGCCATGCTTGAAGTGTTAGACCCGGAGCAAAATAATTCTTTTGCTGATCACTTTATTGAAGAGCCTTTTGACTTATCTAAAGTGATGTTTATTACCACCGCAAACAATGTGGGAACAATCCCTGAACCTCTGCTTGACCGGATGGAAATCATCACGATTGCGGGGTATACAGAGGTTGAAAAGCAAATGATTGCAAAAGAATACCTTCTGCCTAAACAAGTAAAGGAACATGGTTTGACCAAGGGCACGATTCAGGTTAAGGATGAAGCGTTATTAAAGGTTATTCGTTATTATACTCGTGAGGCTGGTGTCCGAAGCCTGGAAAGACAGCTTGCTACAGTATGCAGGAAAGCAGCTAAGATCATCGTGTCGGGAGAAAAGAAGAAAGTGGTTGTCACTGAGAATACAGTAGAAGAGATGCTTGGGAAGCCCCAATACCGATATGGAAAAGCGGAAGAGGAAGACCAGGTGGGTGCTGCCACAGGGCTGGCGTATACCTCTGCAGGAGGAAATACGTTATCGATTGAAGTGTCCCTTGCCAAAGGAAAAGGTGAATTGACGTTAACAGGGAAACTTGGGGATGTGATGAAGGAATCTGCCCAGGCTGCTTTCAGCTACATTCGCTCCAAATCCGATGAACTTCAGATTGACCCAGGTTTCCATGAAAATCTTGATATTCACATCCATGTTCCGGAAGGAGCAACTCCTAAAGATGGTCCGTCTGCAGGGATTACAATGGCTACCGCTTTAATTTCTGCCCTAACCGGCAAAAAGGTAAGAAAAGAAGTGGGCATGACCGGGGAAATTACATTACGCGGCAGAGTGCTTCCTATCGGGGGGTTAAAAGAAAAGGCGATGAGTGCACATCGGGCAGGCCTGAAGACAATTCTTTTACCAAAGGATAATGAAAAAGATTTGGAAGACATTCCAAAGAGTGTACGAGACGGTTTGGAATTTATATCGGTTTCACATCTAGACGAGGTATTAAAGTATGCGTTAGTGGGAGAGGGAAATGAGAGTAAAAGTAACAAAAGCTGAAATTATAACTAGTGCCGTCAAGCCTGAACAATACCCAAATACAGGGCTGCCGGAAATTGCTTTAGCAGGCCGATCAAATGTGGGTAAGTCATCTTTTATTAATAAAGTACTAAATAGAAAAAATCTTGCCAGGACATCTTCTACCCCAGGGAAAACAAGAACTCTTAATTTCTTTAATATAAATGACAGATTACTGTTCGTTGACGTTCCTGGTTATGGCTTTGCCAAAGTAGGGAAGGGTGAACGGGCTGCCTGGGGTAAGATGATTGAACTGTATATGCAGACCAGGGAAGAACTTAGAGGAGTAGTACTCCTTGTGGACATTCGTCATAAACCTACAGGCGATGATCAGCAAATGTATGACTATTTAAAGCATTTTGAAATACCGGTGCTTGTTGTGGCTACAAAGGCTGACAAAGTGCCAAAATCAAAAATCCAAAAACATGTTAAGCAAGTAAAAGAAACATTGGAAGTTGAACCAGAGGATAAAGTGATTTTGTTTTCTGCAGAAACTGCACAGGGAAAAGAAGAAGTATGGAAAGAGCTTTACAGGTTAATCGAAAAGTAAAAAGACAAGAAGCCAGATGGCTTCTTGTCTTTTGCATAGAGAAAGGGTTTGGAATACCTACTCTGCATTCGTAAAAGCAGGACCCCTCCCCACTCTGTTCTCGGAAGAAAGAAAAGGCAGCAAGACGCTATATCTTTAACAGTAACTCCGCTTTTAACGGGAATTTTATCTGCTTTTTGCTTTTTTATTATGGAAAAATATAAAGTACATGCCAAGTATCAGAAGGAGAAACGGCCAAAATGTTTGAAAGGCTCCTGCGAGCTCAGTACCTGCCAAACGAAAAAGCTCGTCAGCGAAAAAAGCGCCAGCACCAAGTAGAATAAAGACTGTACCAGCTGCCAGCCCTTCTTTTCTTGTTTTCATATATGTAAAAACAAAGGCCACACCAATTAATAGAGGGTACATTCCCCAATAGTCCGGCCACGCATCAATAAATGATAAAGCATGAAAATGAAGAGCAAGAAGAATGAGAACACTTCCTGGAAATATATTGTTGTCATTTGAAACCAGGCCTTGACATAAAAAAGCCAGCCCAATAATCAATAAAACGGTAGGCCATTGCATAAGCTGATTTGAAAAAGGCAATTGAAACTCATCCAGAATAAACAATAGTGCAGTTCCTATTAAAAGGACTCCAGGAAAGGTTCCTTTTTTGCTCATAAATGTCTCCTCCTGTCGTATTGTAATATTGAAGAGAGTAAGAAGAGTGTAGTAGTAGTAGATGAAAAATATAGCTCTTTGTATGTATGAATGAATAAAAACGTGCCTGCAGTACCTATGAAAATAAGGATGAAAAAGCAGAGCCGCACAGTTCATCTTCCTGTTTCTCATAGTAACATAAGCATTCAGCTTCTGTTCACAATTTATTTTTTTGTGTTCTGACTAGGACATGTTATAATTGTCGAAGAGTAAAAGAGCTGCTTAATTTGTTGGTAAATTGAATGTGGAGTTCTGTTCAGGCAGAACCTATATAAAGGGTAAGTTATAATGATGTGGATCAAAGGTATTTCACATCGTGCTATATTTTGTGGGGGTGGAACAACCAATGCATATCCTCGTTGCTGGATTAGATTACAAAACAACCCCTGTAGAGATACGTGAACAATTTTCTTTTCAGGAAAATGAGCTGCCGGAGGCTCTTCAAGCATTACGAGACATGAAGAGTGTGCTGGAGTGTACGATTGTTTCTACATGTAACCGAACTGAAATTTATACAGTAGTAGATCAGCTGCATACTGGACGTCATTTTACTAAGAAATTTATGTCTCAGTGGTTTGATCTTCCTGTGGAAGAGTTCGGTCCTTATGTAAACATTCGGGAAAACGATGCGGCTATTCAACATTTGTTCCGTGTAGTTACAGGATTGGACTCAATGATTCTTGGAGAAACCCAGATTCTCGGACAAGTGAAAGACAGCTTTTCAATGGCTCAGGAACAGCAGGCGACAGGCACGGTCTTTAATGAACTGTTTAAACAAGCAGTTACGTTTGCAAAAAGGGCGCACCGCGAAACAGAGATTAACGACAATCCGGTTTCTGTTAGTTATGCAGCTGTTGAGCTTGGAAAGAAAATTTTTGGTGATTTTCAAGGAAAGCAGGTTTTGATATTAGGTGCAGGGAAAATGAGTGAGCTGACAGCAAAGCATTTGCATGCAAATGGTGCTGAACAGGTTACCGTAGTGAACCGCACGTATGCAAAGGCTGCAGAATTAGCTGAAAAGTTTTTAGGACAAGCTGAAAGCATGGATAATCTGAAATCCTGTCTGGCGACAGCAGACATCTTAATTTCCTCTACTGGTGCAGAAGAATATGTAATTACTAAGCCCCTTCTTCAAAGCATCCAGAAGCAGAGAAAAGGGCGTCCGCTGTTTATGGTAGACATAGCTGTCCCCCGGGACCTTGATCCGGCCTTATCTCAGATTGACAGTGTCTTTCTTTATGATATTGATGACTTGCAGGACATTGTTCAGGCCAATCTTGCTGAACGAAAGAAGGAAGCCGCTAAGATTGAAGAAATGATTGAGGATGAAATAGGAATTTTCAAAGAATGGGTTCAAACCCTTGGAGTTGTTCCTATCATTTCAGCGCTTCGTACAAAAGCTCTAAGCATTCAGGCTGAAACAATGGAAAGCATTGAACGAAAGCTGCCTGAATTGTCTGAGCGGGATAAGAAGGTCCTTCGCAAACATACAAAGAGTATTATCAATCAAATGCTTCGTGATCCTATTACCAGAGTAAAAGAGCTGGCTGGCGAACCGGACGCTGAAGAATCTTTGGCCCTTTTTACAGAGATTTTTGCTCTTGAAAATGAAGTGGAAACGGCACGAGAAGCCGAGAAGGGTCAAGCCAAAGTTGAAGAGGCAGAAAAGAAATGGACAAAGAAAAAGAAACTGCTTCCATATACTTACGCGAAAGATGTAATCGTCCGCTCTTAGGAGAGGGGTTTTCTGCTAGTGGTTGCTACAGCAAATGTGATTTATGTTGTAACCATCGTATTATATAGTTTAAGTGTTCTCGGGTATTTTCTTGATTTTCTACAGAGCAACCGGAAGGTGAATAAAATCGCCTTCTGGTTGCTTTCTATCGTATGGATATTGCAAACACTGTTTTTTATTATTAGAGCTGTCCAATATGATCGTCTGCCTGTTATTACCCCTTTTGAGGGGCTGTTTTTTTATGCGTGGCTTCTTGTCACCCTGTCACTCATTATTAACTGGTCTTTTCGGGTGGATTTTCTAGTGTTTTTTACAAATGTAGTTGGTTTTATTATTATGTCCTTTAGTTTGTTTGCCCCAAGCGGGGACGTGCCAGACCAGTTAACAGACTTGTTAATATCTGAGCTTTTGGTTATTCATGTGTCCTTTATCCTTCTTTCCTATGCCGCTTTTACGCTGGCTTTTGTATTCTCGGTTTTGTATATGTTTCAGCATCAGCTTCTTAAGCAAAAACAGTGGGGAAAAAGGTTATTGAGAATGGAAAACCTGCCGAAAATGGAAAGACTCACATTTGTGATGACGACTTTTGGTTTTCCCTTTCTCCTTATTGGGTTAATTCTTGGTTTCGTTTGGGCATCCACGCAACTAAACACATTGCCTATTCTAGATGCCAAGGTATTAGGTTCTATCGCTATCTTAATCCTGTATGGGATCTATTTATACTTATGGGTGGTAAAGCACCAGAGAGGCTATTCAATGGCTTATCTTAATGTGGCAGGTTTTCTGGTTGTGTTAATCAATTATTTCTTGTTTGGGCAGTTAACAGAGTTTCACCTATGGGATGAATAGTACAGCACTCATCATTTTTCCAGTTATAAAAGCACCTTTCTATGTCCATCCTCTAGAAAAAGGGAAAGCAGGCCAGGTCATACTGCAGGCATAAAAGGTGTTTTTCTGTATGCCTGTTTAAAAAAATATTCTTATACTTTTTGATTGTATCTTGTCTATTCGTGTAGAATAGAAATCGAAACTTAGGAAAGCGGAGGCGTAGTATGCGAAAAATCGTTATTGGTTCTAGAAAAAGTAATCTTGCCTTAAAACAAACTGAATGGGTTATTAATGAATTAAAAAAATATAATCTTCCTTATGAATTTGAAATAAAAAAGATTGTTACCAAAGGAGATAAGATTTTAGATGTAACCTTATCTAAAGTTGGAGGGAAGGGTCTGTTTGTAAAAGAAATTGAACAGGCCATGAGAGACAAGGAAATAGATCTGGCCGTTCACAGTCTAAAAGATATGCCTGGGGAATTACAAGAAGAATTTACTATTGGAGCAATTACAAACCGCGTAGACCCTCGCGATGTACTTATATCAAACGACCACGTTCGTTTTGATGACTTAGAGCCTGGATCTATTGTCGGAACAAGCAGCCTGCGGAGATCAGCTCAAATTTTGGCAAGGCGCCCGGATTTAAAGGTGCAATGGATCCGTGGAAACATTGAAACACGTCTTCGAAAGCTGAGGGAAGAGAACTTCGATGCTATTATTCTAGCGGCAGCCGGTCTTGAGAGAATGGGCTGGGAAAATGAAATGATTACCGAATTTTTAGAGCCAGACGTTTGTCTTCCGGCTGTTGGCCAAGGTGCCTTAGGCATTGAATGCCGCAAAGATGATCAGGAGGTTATTGACCTTCTTCAACATATTCATGAGGAAGGTGTGGCTAAACGAGTACTGGCTGAACGAGCCTTCCTTCAAAGCGTTGAGGGCGGCTGTCAAGTGCCGATTGCGGGGTATGCTACCTTACATGAAAACGGGGAGATTTTGTTATCAGCCCTAGTTGGCGAGCCTGATGGTTCAGTTATTTTACAAGAAACAGAGACGGGAACCGATCCTGAAAAGCTAGGAAAAGCCGTAGCAGAAAAATTAAAGAAAAGAGGGGCAACTGACATTCTGGACCGTGTTAAAGCGGAGCTGGATCAGTCATGAAGCCAGGCTTCCTGGCCGGTAAAAAAGTACTGGTTACCAGGCAGCAGAGCCAAGCGGCAGTGTTTGTCAGAAGAATTGAGGAGCAAGGTGGAAAAGCCGAAGTCCTTCCTTTGATTCGGCTGGAAAGAGCAGAACGGTGGCAGGAATTGATTCAAGAGTTTCATGATCTGACCAAGTACAGCTGGATTATTCTTACGAGTGCAAACGCTGTTCATTTCTTTTTTGAAGCAGTTTCAGAAGCAGAAGCTGTACTTCCGGCACAGTGCCGTTTTGCAGTCGTAGGGGAAAAAACAAAGCAGGCACTTCGCAAGCATGGAAGTGAAGCCTCTTTTGTACCCTCAAAATTTATTGGAGAGGTATTGGCTGAAGAGTTGTCATCTTTTCTTGACGAGGATGACCGGGTACTGATTCCAAAAAGCAATAAAGCTAGAACAGTGGTTGCTGATACACTTAAGAAACAGGGAGTCTTTGTTCAAGAAGTTCCTCTTTATAGAAATGTTGCAGAAAGAGCTTCAGCTCCAGCTTTAAAAGAACTAATACAGGGTGGAGAGATTGACATTTTAACATTTGCCAGTCCAAGCGCGGTGCAGGCGTTCACAAATCTTTTAGAGGATGATGACTGGAAGCGGTGGGTGAAAGAGGTTCCAGTTGTTTGTATTGGCCCGGTGACAAAAGCTGAAGCAGAAAGAAAGGGTTTTTCATCCATCTATTCAGCTCAGCATTATACGGTTGATGGCATGATGGAGGCAATGAGAAAAATCAAGGGGGTAAAATAATGGAAACAAATTTTCATAGACACAGAAGATTAAGAAAAACAGCTGGACTACGGGCCATGGTTCGAGAAACTTTTTTACGCAAGGAAGATTTAATTTATCCAATCTTCGTTGTAGAAGGGGAAAAGGTAAAGAATGAGGTTCCTTCAATGCCTGGAGTGTACCAGCTTTCTCTTGATCTGTTAAATGTGGAAATGAATCAAGTGGAGGACCTTGATATTCCAGCTGTTATCGTATTTGGCGTTCCAGGAGAAAAGGATGACTGCGGTTCCGAGGCTTATGCAGAAAACGGCATCGTACAGCGGGCAGTGCGTCAAATTAAGGACAACAATCCCTCACTTACAGTGATTGCTGATACATGCTTATGTCAATTTACCGATCATGGTCACTGTGGTGTCATTGAAAACGGAGAGGTATTGAATGATCCTTCACTTGCCCTTCTGACGAAGACGGCAGTCTCACAGGCAAAAGCCGGCGCGGATATTATTGCCCCTTCAAATATGATGGATGGCTTTGTTGCTGCTATTAGAAAAGGTCTTGATGAAGCCGGATACATTGATGTTCCAATCATGTCCTACGCTGTTAAGTTTTCCTCAGCATTTTACGGTCCTTTCAGGGATGCAGCTCATAGTTCTCCCCAGTTTGGCGATCGTAATTCCTACCAGATGGACCCTCCTAACAGGCTTGAGGCTCTGAGAGAAGCGAATTCTGATGTAGAAGAGGGAGCAGATTTTTTAATCGTGAAACCGGCACTCTCTTATTTGGATATTATGCGTGAAGTAAAGGATTCAACTGGATACCCTGTAGTGGCTTATAATGTATCTGGGGAATATTCTATGATTAAAGGAGCAGCAATGAATGGCTGGATTAATGAAAGGGAAATTGTCCTTGAAAAGTTGACCAGTATGAAAAGAGCTGGTGCGGATTTAATCATAACTTATTTTGCAAAAGACGCTGCCAGATGGATAGACGAAGAAAAATAAAAAGAGAAGGTGGAAATAATCCGCCTTCTCTCTTTCTAATAAGACAAGGTAAGGAAATTTTGATACCCTATAAAGGAATGCTTAATGTAATCGAGAGATTGGAAATTATGAAATGAGGTGCTTGCATGAAATCTTTTGAAAAATCCAAGGCAGCATTTAACAAAGCCGAGCCTCTGATGCCAGGTGGAGTAAACAGCCCTGTTAGAGCATATAAAGGGGTAAAACATGACCCAGTTTACATGGAAAGAGGAGAAGGAGCCCGAATTTTTGATTTGGATGGTAATGAATACATTGACTATGTGTTATCATGGGGACCTCTCATTCTTGGACATGCTGACTCACATGTAGTAGAACAGCTGAAGGCGGTTACAGAAAAAGGAACGAGCTTTGGAGCAAGTCATGAAATGGAGATTAAACTTGCAGAGCTTGTAATTGAGCGAGTTCCTTCTATTGAAGTGGTTAGAATGGTAAACTCAGGCACAGAAGCAACAATGAGTGCATTACGTTTGGCGAGAGGGTACACAGGGAGAAATAAAATTGTGAAAATGGAAGGCTGTTACCACGGTCACGGGGATTCTCTATTGATCAAAGCAGGTTCAGGCGTTGCCACTCTAGGGCTGCCGGACAGTCCAGGTGTCCCTAGAGGAGTAGCAGAAAATACGTTGACCGTTCCATACAATGATATTGAAAGCCTAAAGCTGGCCTTTGAGAAGTTTGGTGACGACATTGCTGGAGTCATTCTAGAGCCGGTAGCAGGGAATATGGGAGTCGTTCCTCCTAAGCCGGGATTTTTGGAAGAGGTCAGGCAGCTGACAGAAGAAAAGGGAAGCCTTCTTATCTTTGATGAAGTGATGACAGGATTTAGAACCGGCTATCACTGTGCTCAAGGAGAGTTTGGAGTCACACCTGACCTTACCTGCTTAGGAAAAGTTATTGGAGGAGGGCTTCCGGTAGGTGCCTTTGGAGGAAAAAGAGAAATCATGGAACAAATTGCCCCAAGCGGTCCCATTTATCAGGCAGGGACCTTGTCAGGTAATCCCCTTGCTATGACTGCGGGATTTGAAACACTGAACCAGCTTACTGAGGAGAATTATGAAACATTTAATAAACTGGGCAAGCGTTTGGCAGAAGGATTATCTGAAGCCGCAGAGCGCCATGGAATCCCACATACTACAAATCATGCAGGTTCTATGGTAGGCTTCTTCTTCACAAACGAAGAAGTTGTGGACTTTGAGAGTGCCCGCACTTCAGATTTAGACTTGTTTGCAAAATATTTCAAAGAAATGATGCAGCAAGGGATCTCTCTTCCGCCATCTCAGTTTGAAGGGATGTTTTTATCTACAAAGCACACAGAAGAAGATATCGAAGCGACAATTAACGCAGCAGAAAAAGCCTTTGAGAAAATCAAATAAGAAAAAAACCCTCTGGCCAAGCCAGGGGGTTTTTTTAAGGCATCTGAGTACTTGTCCCAGAATAAGCACTTTACTTTCTTCTTGAAAAGGAGTGTTCACCTGGAAATAACTACCGACCTGATAAAACAAGAGAGAGGAATAGGGAAGAAACAAGGAGATTATTCATAAAAACTTCTCTGAGGTCATAGAGTGTAATTGTACACCCAGCCCTGAAACGGACAGCTAGAACTTAATAGAAGACTGTGTTGATTATGTGAAATAAAGGAGGACGTTATTGTGACTCATGAGCATGCCTCAACCCTTTCCTTTAATATTGAGGAGTCTGTTTGGCTGAATAAAGGCCAAAAAATCCAGGAAATTATCTCTCTGGGACTAGAACCAGACATTAGAATTGAGGAACATGAAGAAGAGGTAGTGATTAAGGGTGGCCTCCATTTAAAGGGAGAATACTATATTCAAGACAAAGAGGAAGATTCTTTACAAGAAGACCATCGGGCTAATTTACAAGTAGTAGAAGAAGCGACAGTAAATAAAAATGGAGAAGCAGAGATTGAACATTTCTTTCCCATTGACGTCACCATTCCTTTACATCGTATACAGAACTTAGATGATATTTTCGTACAGGTTGAAGGATTTGATTATGACCTTCCTGATCCTGGGTGTATTCAGCTAACAGCCGACATAACTATTTCTGGCATGAAAGAAGAGCATAAAAGCGGAAAACAGAAATCAAGCCGTCCCTACACTGAAAATTGGCCTGAGTCATTTCCTTCCTTTTTCACCGAAGCAAAAAAGGAAGCCGATCAGGCGAGGTATGAACAACAGGAAGATATAGAAGTAAAAGAAAGGGATAATATCTTCCCGTCAATGAAGGAAGGTAATGAAGAAACCCAAGAGAGGAATACGGAGCTTCCAGAAGCTGAAGAAAGTGAAAGTCAGGTAAGTGTCTATTATAAAAAGGATCCAGAAGAGATGGCAGCCTATAAAGAGGCTGGTGAACGGACTAGCAGCCTAGAAGAGAATCAAAGCCTGAAAGCAGTAGAGCCAGAAGAAAAAGCTGAGCAAACAGAGGAAACAGAAGAAGTAATAGAGAATGAAGAAACAATAGAAACAGAGGAAAATCCTGATGATCAGGTGCGGCATCAAGAGATAAAAGAGGAGGAGATGACTGAGCCTGTAGAGGAAAAAACCGTTCCTTTGAACAGGGAAGAAGAACAAACCGTGGTTTCTTTTGAGCCGAGATCAGAAGAACAGGAAAAAAGTGAGGAAGCTGAAGAACAAGAGACTGTGCCGGCTGTATCCTCTTCCTCTAAGGATGAAAACTCTTTATATTTAACAAAGGTACTCACGAAGGGAGAAGAGGAATTTTCCCGATTGAAAATGTGCATCATTCAGGAAAATGAATCGCTGGATACCATTGCGAAAAGATATGATCTTACAACTTCTCACCTCCTTAGAGTAAACAGGCTGGATAGTGAACATATAGAAGAAGGAGAAATTCTGTATATTCCTGTAACAGCCTCCCGAAAAAATGAATCCTGAAATTAAGCAGACCCTGCAGAGTTACGGGTTAAAGCCAAACAAGTGGGAAAGGATTGGAAACGTCTTTAAGGTTGAATGCTATCAGGGAACCTTTGCTTTGAAACAATCACAGTTTCCAGCTGATTCCCTGGATCGTTTTTTACAAACCATGCGTTACTTTGAGAGAGAGCAAATATACTCTGTTGTTCCTTTATATCCAAACCGCTACGGAGAATTTGCAGTACAAGGAAGTAAGGCCACGTATTACCTTATGCCCTGGGTGCTTGAAGATACGAGACACGCTGCCGGGAAAGAAGAACGTATACTTGAAACGCTGGGACTGATGCATCGATTTAGCGAAAGAATGGAAGAAAGTGCAGATGAGTACGTCACTTCCTTTGGGGAACAAGTGCAGCGAAAAAAGGAAAGGGAATTGTTAGAACTGGAGCGATATGCTGATGAAATAGAACGCAAACATTACTTCTCTCCTTTTGAGCTTGCGATCCTGACTCATTTTCCTTTTATCCATCAGCTTTACCAGGAATCACAAAAGCACTTTAACACCTGGCTTGAGATCAGCAGAGAAAAACAGCAAGTTCGGACTGTGAGGTGCCATGGATGTCCGTCAGTAGAACATGCAGTCATAGACAGCCAGGGAAACACGTATTTAATTAACTTTGAAAAAACAAGAGACGACAGTCCGGCATGGGATCTTGCATATTTTTTCAGGGACAGCTTTGAAAAGGGGTTATGGGACAACATAGATGCTTATCGTTGGATGACCATATATGAAAAACAGTTTCCTTTAGCTGAAGCGGACCGTTCCTTATTTTTAAGCCACCTGCTTTCTCCCTATTCATTGGTTTCTCCTATAAAAGAGTATCAAACAAAGAGGTCAAGGGCCTTAGAAAAAGAGTATGTCAGATTGGTGGAGCTTCACGTCCGGCTGTATAAACGCTTATATGGCTTTTCCTCTCATTTATACGAGCAGCATTATAAACAATCCCCTTCCTGAGCGGAAGGGGATTGTTTTCTAATAGGATGTGACCAACCGTGTATGATTAAGGTGTAAAAAGGAAATACAAGTAAAGAATAAGGAGAAATATCAAAAGGAAAACGTCTACTGTAGTGGGGAGAAATAACGTTCTGAGTAACTGAAAGCAAACCAAAGGCAAAAGGAGCTGTGCAAAAGCCTGCCGCAGCCGCTTCATCCATAAAGGCCAGCGAAACCGGCGCTTTTTTTTCTTGTGCGGGGGCTTATATGGAGGGGGACCGTAATAACCTGGATAATGTCCCATAAAATCAAGACTCCTTCAAAGTATTATTGTATAGTTTATGCACGTACGTTTGAATTGTTGCGGAGAAGTGAGCTGATAGAAACAAGTAACAAAAACACACGAATCATTGACGAAAAAAACAGTTTAAGAGTAAAATATAATATAATACTGTAGTGTTATACATACATTTATAATCATGCTATGAGAGGAAGAAGTACATTCCTATCCACCTTCAGAGAGAGGAACTCCAGGCTGTAAAGTTCCTTAGGCAGGAAGAATGGAAAGTCATCCTTGAGCAGCTTCTTTGAACAGAACAGTAGGAGAAGCCGGGAACATCCGTTATCTGTCCAGAGTGTACAGCATTGCTTTATACATATGTTGCTGTGAACAAAGGTGGCACCGCGAATGGCTCTCTTCGTCCTTTGATGAGGAGAGTCTTTTTTTATGATATTTTATAGTGATGGTACTCAAATTGATGTCATAACAGCAATCAGGAAGATGGATGACAAACGTCTCAACTGATGTTAATTAAGGAGTGAGAATGAATATGTCGAATAAAGAAGTTTCAATGCCTACAAAATATAATCCTCAGGAAACTGAAGCAAAATGGTATCCGTACTGGCTTGAAGGGAAGTTCTTTGAAGCAGAAAGAGATGAAAAGAAAGAACCTTACACGATAGTTATCCCTCCCCCAAACGTTACGGGCCGTTTACATTTAGGACACGCCTGGGATGCAACGCTGCAGGATATTATTGCCCGGTCAAAAAGGATGCAGGGCTACGATATGCTTTGGCTTCCAGGCATGGATCACGCCGGGATTGCAACACAGGCAAAGGTGGAAGGCAAGCTCAAAGAAGAAGGTAAAAGCCGTTATGATCTTGGAAGAGAAAAGTTCCTTGAAACTTCTTGGGAATGGAAAAAAGAATATGCAGACTTTATCCGTCAACAGTGGTCTAAAGTTGGTTTGTCGCTGGACTACTCACGTGAACGTTTTACCTTGGACGAAGGACTTTCCCAGGCAGTAAAAGAAGTATTTGTCCGACTCTATAACAAAGGATTAATTTACCGGGGAGAATATATTATTAACTGGGACCCATCGACCCAGACGGCTTTATCAGATATTGAAGTGGAGTATAAGGACCTGCAGGGTCACTTTTATCATATGAAGTATCCTTTGGCTGATGGTTCCGGCCGCCACATTGAAGTCGCGACAACTCGACCTGAAACGATGCTTGGAGATACTGCGGTGGCTGTTCATCCAGAGGATGAACGATATAAAGAGCTGATCGGAAAGAAAGTGACTCTCCCTATTGTAGGGAGAGAAATAGAAATTGTGGCTGATGATTATGTAGATATGGAATTTGGATCCGGAGCTGTGAAGATCACTCCTGCCCATGATCCTAATGATTTTGAAATTGGAAACCGCCATAACCTTGAGCGAGTGCTTGTGATGGATGAAGGCGGAAAAATGAATGATAATGCAGGGAAATACCAGGGAATGGATCGATTTGAATGTCGAAAGCAAATTGTAAAAGATCTTCAGGATGAAGGGATTCTGTTTGAAATTGAAGATCATGTACACTCCGTCGGACATTCAGAAAGAAGCGGGGCGGTAGTCGAGCCATATTTATCTACCCAGTGGTTTGTAAAAATGGAGCCTTTGGCAGACGCAGCACTTGACCTGCAGAAGAAAGAGGAAGAAAAAGTTCACTTTGTACCTGACCGTTTTGAAAAAACCTATCTAAGATGGATGGAAAATATCCGTGACTGGTGTATCTCCCGTCAGCTGTGGTGGGGACACAGAATTCCTGCCTGGTATCACAAGGAAACAGGTGAGTTACATGTAAGTACAGAGCCACCTGCTGACAGTGAGAATTGGGAGCAGGATGAAGACGTGCTTGATACATGGTTCAGTTCTGCACTATGGCCTTTTTCCACTATGGGATGGCCGGATGAAGAAGCAGAAGATTACAAACGCTACTATCCTACAGACGTCCTTGTTACTGGTTATGATATTATCTTCTTCTGGGTTTCACGGATGATCTTTCAAGGCCTTGAGTTTACTGGCAAGCGTCCGTTTAAGGACGTACTGATCCATGGCCTGGTGCGTGATGCGGAAGGCAGGAAAATGAGCAAATCTCTTGGTAACGGGGTAGACCCGATGGATGTCATTGATAAATACGGAGCAGATGCCCTGCGTTTCTTCCTGGCGACAAGCACCAGTCCAGGAAATGACCTTCGTTTTCACTGGGAGAAAGTAGAGTCTACTTGGAACTTTGGGAACAAGATATGGAATGCCTCTCGCTTTGCTCTCATGAACATGGAAGGGTTAAGCTATGAAAACATTGATATAAGCGGAGAAAAAGCAATCGCTGACCGCTGGATTCTCACTCGTCTGCAGGAAACCATCGATGATGTAACGCGCTTGATGGATACCTATGAATTTGGCGAAGTAGGACGTCTTCTTTACAACTTTATTTGGGACGATCTGTGCGACTGGTACATTGAAATGGCGAAGCTCCCGCTTTATGGGGAAGATGAAGAAGCGAAGAAAACCACACGATCTGTGCTGGCTTACGTCCTTGATCAGACCATGCGTCTTCTCCATCCGTTTATGCCGTTTATTACAGAGGAAATTTGGCAGCATCTTCCCCACCAAGGAAAGTCGATTACTGTGGCTTCCTGGCCGACATCTGAGCAAAATCTAAAGGATACAAGCGCAGTAAAGGATATGGAGCTGTTAAAAGAGATCATCCGTTCCGTACGTAACACGAGAGCAGAAATGAACGTTCCTCCAAGCAAAGAAATTGAAATTCAAATCCAGGCAGCTAATGAAGAGAGACTAAATCAGCTGGAAAGAGGCAAAGCCTATCTTGAAAAATTCTGTAACCCTGAAACGCTGACGATAGGAACAAACCTTACTCCACCTGACAAATCTCTTTCTCAGGTGTTGACTGGAGCAGAGTTATTTCTTCCGCTGGCAGGGCTTATCGATTTGGAAGAGGAAATTGCCCGTTTGGAAAAAGAAAAAGAAAAACTTAATAAAGAAGTAGAGCGGGTGCAAAAGAAGCTTTCGAATGAAGGATTTGTCAAAAAAGCTCCTCAGAAAGTCGTTGATGAAGAAAAAGCAAAAGAACAGGATTATTTGGAAAAACGAGAAAAGGTGATTGCAAGAATTGAGGAGCTGAAAGCGTAGGAGTTTGTATGACAGGGATGCCACCGCATATATTCCGCGGTGGCTCTTTGTTCATTTAAGAAAGGAGAAACAACAATGAATACATATGAGGAAGCGAAAGAATGGTTACATAGCCTTGTGCCTTTAGGAATCAAGCCAGGATTAGAAAGAGTAAACTATATGCTGGATGCCCTTGGAAATCCTGAGCGGAGTATTAAGTCTATTCAAGTGGGCGGGACAAATGGAAAAGGATCGACGGTTACTTTTTTAAGGTACATGATGAACGAAGCCGGCCTTGAAGTCGGGACTTTTACCTCTCCTTATATAACCCATTTCCGCGAAAGAATTTCAGTTAACGGACATTCAATATCCAAAGAAGATTTCCTTGAATATGCAGCGGCTGTGAAACCTTTGACAGAGCAGCTTGCTACTACACCTCTTGGAGCACCAACAGAGTTTGAAGTCCTGACAGTGATTGCTGCTCTTTACTTTGCAAAAAAGGCTTACCCAGATGTTGTGATTTGGGAAGTAGGCTTAGGAGGGAGATTCGACTCTACCACTGCTATGCACCCAATGGTTAGTGTGATCACAAATGTAGGTCACGATCACCAACATATTTTAGGAGAGACCATTCCGGAGATTGCAAAAGAAAAAGCAGGGATTGTGAAATCCGGCGTGCCTCTAGTTACGTGCGAAGAGAAGCCGGAAGCTCTTGCCATATTTAAAGAGACCGTGGAGCAAAATCGCACGAAAATGTATACATTAGGAAAAGAATTTTTTATAAACAATAATAATGAGGCTGAAACTGGCTCGAGCTTTTCTTTTTCTTCTATGTTCAAACATTACCCTGAGCTCCGTGTTGAAATGGAAGGGGAGCATCAAGTGAAAAACGCTGCTGCTGCTCTGATGGCGATTGGCTATTTAAAAATGTTTTATGCACTTCCCGTGGATGACGATCACATCAGTAACGGTCTGAAAAAGGCGAACTGGCCGGGAAGGTTTGAAATTATTCAGGAAAAGCCTTCAATCATCCTTGATGGAGCTCATAACAAAGAGGGAATGGAAAGTTTGGCCAAAGCGCTGAACAGACGTTACCCTGATAAAACTGTGCATATTATCTTTGCTATGACAAAAGAAAAGAACGCCTATGAACTCCTTTTGCCATTGTCATCTCTTCGGATAGGGTCTGCTTTTGCAGCACCGTTTGATTTTCCAAGGGCTGCTTCTCCAGCCGAAATAAAAAAGAAGTCTCCTTTTGAGATGCGGGAAGTGCCAAATTGGCAGACGGCTATGGAGGAAGCAAAGAAATCTGCATCCATGAATGATGTCATTGTCATTTGTGGGTCCTTATACTTCATTTCTGAAATAAAACAGTAAATAAGAAGCCGGATGTTTTAAAAAAACATCTGGCTTTTTTAATAAAAGTTCCTCAAGAATAAGTTATACACGTTAAAAAAGGTTTTTATGGTACAATAAATTGAACAACTTGGAAAAAACTTGATAAAATAATCCACTATATTGAAAGGTAGGTGTTGTGGTGGCCTGGATCTTAGGAGTCTATTTTTTTATGGCAGGTCTTACAATGGGTTCGTTTTTCAATGTTGCTGGTTTGCGAGTTCCCATTGGTACTTCGGTAGTTTCCCCTCGTTCTCATTGCCCTTCTTGTCACACCCCATTAACGTTCGTTGACTTAATTCCTTTCTTTTCCTACTTCTTTCTAAAAGGCAAGTGTCGCACATGCCGTAATTCCATTTCCCTCTTTTACCCGCTTATAGAGCTTTCCACCGGATTCTTGTTTTTATCTTCCTGGCTTGTATTTGGCTTTACATGGGAGCTTGCACTTTCGCTTGTTTTTCTTTCCATGTGCATGATTATCACTGTAAGTGACCTGGCATACATGATTATTCCTGATAAGGTACTCCTTACTGCTGGGGGCGTTCTTCTATTTTTCAGAATGAGCGTCGCTCCATTAGATCCATGGTGGGGTCCGTTTGCAGGAGCTTTCACAGGCTTTGTTCTCCTTTATGTTATCGCCCTGGTAAGCAATGGGGGAATCGGAGGTGGAGATATAAAGCTGTTTGCTGTTCTTGGCCTTATGTTTGGCTGGAAAGAAGTACTTCTCGTCTTTTTCTTATCCATATGTATAGGCAGTATGATAGGTGGGTTAGGAATGATAACAGGCCGGGTAGCAAAGGGGAAGCCTCTCCCTTTTGGCCCCTTTATCGTCTTAGGAGCTTTGATTTGTCTTTTCAGTGGTGAAAAGGTCATAAAGTGGTATACAGGCTTATACTTATAAATATGTGGTTAAGGTAAGGTAAATAAATTGTTGAAGATGTCAGAAAGAACAGACTAAAAAGTCCTGAACAAGGCGACAAATGTCTTGTTCTTTTTTGCAAGGCGTATGATAAGGTGAAATCAGTACAGAGGACAGGCTAATGAACAGACAGGCTACGTGGGAAGGGGTTTATGTTCATGAGTAAAGATAATAATAACCGTCTCTCCTTTAAGTTGTATGGTAAGGATGAAGAGAAAGAAAGAGAGTCCAAGCCACTTTCTTTTACGGAAAAAGAGGCTGGAAAGGAGAAGGAAGATGACGATTCGTCCCCGCAGCTGAAAGTCATTGACTTTGGAAAAAAGAAAAAGCAATGGAAAGAAAAGACAGCCCCCTTTTGGGATGATGGCAAGAGAGATTTGAGTCCAGGCCTCCCCTTTAATCGTAAAAAAAAGAAAAATGAACGACGTTTTCAGGATACTTTCAAAGGTTTGCCGTTAAAGATATCTATGATTATTGGCGGAGCAATGGTTATGGGATTATTGTTTGGCTTTATTGTCCTTCATTTATTAACTGGCAGCCCGGGAGGCGAAGCAAGCACATCTTCCTCCGCACTTCCTGCCTCAGCTGAACAGTCTTCTGCAGTTGCTGCTTCCTATAACAATGAGTTGAATCTTAACTTAGTACAAGCTGGAGCTTTTTCGACCCTTGAAAAAGGAGAAGAGATGAAAGCAGGGTTAGAACAGAAAGGGTTCCCAACATTATTAACCGACGACGGTGATTTATATTATTTGCTGGTAGGGATGATGCCTTCCCGGGAAAATGCTTCTGTAATGCAGTCTTATTATAATGAGCAGGGAAGTGAAGTATTCCTGAAAACCAGAAACATACCCGCTCCTGTTCTGGATTCATGGAGTGATGACGGTAAGCTTTGGTTTGAAAAGAGCCGCTCTTCACTGGAGAGCTTACTTGAACAATCAGGAAGCGCTATAAGCAGTTCCGCAAGTGTGGAGCTGTCGCAAGATGCAGCCGAAGCAGAGCAGTTATACGAGAAAGTGAAAGGAGAAATTCCCGAAGAAGGACAGGCTTTCTTTGAAAACTTAAAGATAGCTTTTGAAAAAGCTGAAAATGGCTCCTCTGCACAAGAGAGTCATCAGGAAGCAATGAAAACAGTACTTTCTTATGAGAAATTTATTGAAGGTGTAGAATAGAACAAACGTTTCTCGAAGGTTTCAGAATATTATTGAAAATATATGGGGCATTTGGTAAACTAGACCTGCACCTTGTACAATAGATACATTACGTATCTTATTGAAAAGGTGGTTGCCCCTTATGAATTCTCTTATTTTAGCCTCAGGATCCCCCCGGCGCAAAGAACTTCTTTCCACACTAGGTTTTTCCTTCACAGTCGTAAAAAGCAACATCCCCGAGGAAATAATTCCTGGTAATTCTCCTGCAAGTACGGTAGAACGCTTAGCTGTTCATAAAGCAAAGCATGTAGCAAAAGACTTCCCAGAGAGTGTAGTTATTGGTGCAGATACAGTTGTAGTATTCAATAATACGATTTTGGGCAAGCCAAAGAGTGAAAAAGAGGCCAGAACAATGTTAGCGGATTTATCTGATGCTACGCACCACGTTTATACCGGCGTATCGATAATTTCTCCTGAACAAACATTTTCCTTTCACCAGAAAACAGATGTGACTTTTTATCCTTTACATTCTGAAGAAATAGAAAGTTACGTGAAGACAAAAGATCCTTTTGATAAAGCAGGAAGTTATGGAATTCAAGGCATAGGCTCCTTTTTAGTGAAAGAAATACATGGTGATTACTTTAATGTTGTCGGGCTTCCTGTTGCTCGTTTAGTGAGAGAACTAAGAAAATATGACGTTTATCCCTATTTTAATAACTGAGGAATCGGTCTCTTCTCCCTGCAGAAGAGGGGAAGGGATCGGCCCTTACCATATTAAAGGAGGAAACAATTTGACAGATTCTTCATTTCTTATTAAGGATGTGCCATTACGTGAAAGACCAAGGGAAAAGATGGTAAAAGAAGGTCCAGACCGGCTCTCTACAAATGAATTGTTAGCCATCCTGCTCCGTACCGGTACCAAAAACGCATCGGTGATGCACGTTGCTCAGGAACTGCTTTATCAATTCGACAGTCTTCACCTTTTAAAGGAAGCCACCATAGAAGAGCTCACTAAAGTAAAAGGGATAGGTATTTCAAAGGCGGTGGAAATCAGAGCTGCTCTTGAGCTTGGCAAAAGAATCTATACATATCAGGCAGATGAACGCTACGTCATTCGGAGTCCGGAAGATGTGTCCAGATATGTAATGGAAGAAATGCGGTTTTTAACACAGGAACATTTCGTCGTTCTTTGTCTGAATACAAAAAATCAAGTTCTTCATCGACAAACTCTTTTTATAGGAAGTTTAAATTCAAGCATTGTCCATCCAAGAGAATTGTTTAAAGAAGCGTTAAAACGTTCAGCCGCTTCGGTAATATGCCTTCATAATCACCCCTCAGGAGACCCCACACCAAGTAAAGAGGATATTGAAGTGACCAAACGCTTAATTGAATGTGGACGAATCATAGGAATAGAAGTCCTTGATCATGTCATTATTGGGGACAGGCAATTTATCAGCTTGAAGGAAAAAGGCTGTATATAGTAAAGTACTCTACCCCTATCAGGAATAACCTCTCTAATTCCCACTTTTCTAGGTCTCAGTCCCTCCATTGATTTTCTATTACTCATACAAAATAATTAAATTTTCAAAACCAAACGTTTAGGCTATTTTTTTTTAATAAGATTAAGTATAATAAAGACTAGTTGTGAAATTCGGCTTATGTGAAGAGCATTTTCCCTTATATTTCACATCTTTTACTGAAGGCAGAGGCATTCAGAGGAGGATGGACCAAAGCAGCAGGGTCTTCGCTTACCAAAGCGAATGATAAGGAGATGCTCTCATTTTTGTGCCAAAAGATGGAAAGTTCCTGTATAAGATGAACACATGTTTTCTAAAAAGGGACAAACAAAAACTGTAACTAAAATGAATAAATAGAAAGTGAACAATGAAGGGAGATACATAGATGTTGGGTGGTTTTTCAAGAGATCTTGGTATAGATTTAGGTACCGCAAATACACTTGTGTACGTTAAGGGTAAAGGAGTCGTTGTCAGAGAGCCTTCGGTGGTTGCCATGCGTACCGATACTGGTACGATTGAAGCGGTGGGGAATGATGCTAAAAACATGATTGGCCGTACACCTGGAAATATAGTAGCGGTCCGGCCAATGAAAGACGGTGTGATTGCTGATTTTGATACAACTGCTACAATGATGAATTATTTTATTAATCAAGCTCAAAAAAACCGTTCCATGTTTACCCGTAAGCCCAATGTAATGGTCTGTGTGCCTTCAGGAATCACCGCTGTGGAAAAGAGAGCGGTTGAGGATGCGACGAAACAAGCCGGTGCCCGTGAGGCATTTACGATAGAAGAACCGTTTGCCGCTGCGATTGGTGCCGATTTACCTGTGTGGGAGCCAACCGGAAGCATGGTTGTCGACATTGGCGGCGGGACAACAGAAGTAGCTATTATCTCTTTGGGCGGTATCGTTACGAGCCAATCAATCAGAGTAGCTGGTGATGAGATGGATGATTCAATTATCAATCATGTGAAAAAAACGTACAACCTGATGATTGGAGAAAGAACGTCTGAAGCTCTTAAAATGGAAGTTGGGTCAGCAGGCTCACCTGAGGGAGTAGAGGATATGGAAATCAGGGGAAGAGATTTAGTGTCCGGTCTCCCTAAAACGATTTCCATTACAGCTGAAGAAATTTCAGGGGCACTCCAGGATACCGTGAGCACAATTGTGGAAAATGTAAAAAGTACGCTGGAACAGACTCCGCCGGAACTAGCAGCAGACATTATGGACCGGGGGATCGTTTTGACTGGCGGTGGGGCGCTGCTTCGGAATATGGATAAGGTGTTGAGTGAAGAAACAAACATGCCTGTCCATGTAGCAGAAAATCCTTTGGATTGTGTGGCAATTGGTACAGGAAAAGCACTTGAAAACTTGCATCTGTTTCATTCAAAAGCAGGCATTACTTCGCGATCTAACCGTAAGTTACAATAAAGTAGGTGTCCGTTTATGCCTCATTTCTTTTCAAATAAGCGCCTGATTATATTAATGGTTTCCATTATCATCCTGGTGGCATTGATCGGTTTTTCCCTCAGAGAAAGGGAAACAGTAACATGGCCTGAGCAGTTTGCCCGAGATTCCGTAGGCGTTGTACAATCAGTATTCAGCAGGCCCGCTCATTATGTAGCGGGCGTCTTTGAAAACGTGCAAGACTTACGTAATGTGTATGAAGAAAATCAATTGCTGAAATCCCGTCTTGATGAGTATGCAGCCACCTCAGCCGAGCTTCAAACTTTGAAGCAGGAAAATGAAACTTTAAAAAGCATGATAGATGCCGAAGAAAGTCTCTCTGATTACGTCATGCGTTCTGCCATGGTGATACATCGCTCACCTGACCAATGGACAGAGGTTATTGGAATTAACCGGGGTTCCCAGCATGGAATAGAAAGGAATATGGCTGTCATCACGCCTGAGGGGCTTGTTGGTAAGGTACAGAATGTCTCACAATTTACTTCAACAGTTCAACTATTATCTGATGATAGCCGAACAAACCGAGTTTCTGCTATGATTCACACAGATGAAGACCCGGTCTTTGCTTTTGTGGAAGGCTGGGATGAAGACAGGGAAGGTCTTCTACTCAGAAAGATTGAATCGGAAGCTGAAATAGAGCCGGGACAACTAGTCAGTACGTCGGGACTGGGAGGTATTTTTCCTCGCGGACTTGTTATTGGTGAGATTGTTGAAGTGGAACCGGATGAATATGGTCTTACTATGAACGCGGTTGTAGAGCCTGCAGCTAATTATCATAATATTGATTACGTAAGTGTCATAGAGCGAACAACCGATAATTTGGAAGATTCCATGCTGCAAGAATATTTAGAGGATGAAGCAGATGAATCGGAAGAAGCGATCGAAGAGCAAATGACAGAGGAGGGGGGAGAGTAATGAATCGGTATATTCTTCCTGCTCTCCTGGTTTTTTTATTTTTAATTGAAAGTACCTGGTTCCAAATTTTTTTTCCTCCTTCTTTAACTGAGGAGGCCATATTTGTTCCCAGGTTTGTATTAATAGTCATTGTGTTAATCTCGATTTTCCGCGGTCCTCTGATAGGTGTTTTATATGGCGTGGGAGCTGGAGTTTTTTATGATTTTGTATTTACAGATTTAATTGGAATATATATGTTTGGTTTGGGGCTTGTAGCCTATATATGTGCGTTTTCTTATACGTCGGTCAAGAGGAGCCTGCCTTTGCTTACTGGCGTTTTGTTGTTAGCAGTTATTATTTTTGAGATACTTACGTATGGACTGCATTCTGTAATTGGCCTGACAGCGATGGAGTGGGCTGTTTTTCTAAATACAAGACTGCTTCCATCTCTTTTATTAAATGGTGTGATCGGCATTCTTATGCTGTTTCCACTGCAGGCTTTTTTTGAAAAAATGGAAAAACAAGAGGAACTCAGGCAAAGATAGAAAAAAGTCGAAACATACGAGAAACACAGACTGCTATGCAGGAATATCACTTTTCTATGTGGAATGTATTACTGTTAACTGAAAAAACAACACAATGTATAGGTTTTGCCGCAATAAACTTGAGGGGATTGGGATTTTTCCCATAAGGTAAGTAAACTAATTATTCACTTTAGCTGAAAAGGAACTTATTGGGACCACCCCTGCTATACTAATGTGGAACACGTAACTTAGGTATAAATTAGAAATGGGCCTCTAAATAGGATAACAACTGTTCAAAAGATAAAGAGCAGCATTGTAAATGAAAACTCTCAAAGCAACTTGGATGTGCCCGTAGAGGTGAGGCAGATGAAAACAGGTTCAAAACGAAATTTAGTGACGATTAAAGGTACCAAGGATGGGCTGACAATCCTTTTAGATGACCAGTGCTCTTTTGAGGCACTCATGGAAGAACTTACAGAAAAAGTAGCAGATAAGCAGGCGTTTGGCAATGGACCTGAAGTTGAAGTGAAAGTAGACACAGGGTATCGCTATTTGCAGGAGGATCATCGAAACAAAATCCAGCAGATCATTGAAGGCACAGGAGTCATTAAGATCCAGGACATCATTTCCCAGGTGATTTCCACTGAAGAAGCTGAAAAAATGAAAGAAGAATCCTCGATAACATCCATTGCCCGGATCATTAGATCAGGACAGGTTCTTCGCATTCAAGGAGATGCTCTTTTGTTAGGGGATATTAACCCTGGGGGTACAGTCGAGGCTACAGGGAATGTGTTTGTTATGGGAACCTTAAAAGGAACAGTCCGTGCCGGAGTAGATGGGAATGAGGATACTGTTATATGTGCTTCAGTGATGGAACCTAATCAATTATCAATAGGTAACACCATTTATTATGCTCCTGACCGGTATGAGGATGAAAAAGATAATGAATATACAAATGAAGAACCGGTCTATGCATACATACATCGGGAAACAAAAGAAGTAGCTTTTGAAAAAACTCGACAGCTGGGTCAACTATACCCTCATGTGGCAAACGGAACATTCGAAGGGTTGTAGAACGTGAGATCGTATGAAGGTATAAATGTAAATTGTCATCTTACTTATCGAGGCAAAGACAGAAGAAACATTGATGAGAGAAGACAGCTGCTGTTACGTCAGTAAGGAGGAATTGCTGTGGGAGAGGCTATTGTTATTACATCGGGAAAAGGCGGAGTCGGTAAAACGACCACATCAGCGAACATTGGAACAGCCTTAGCATTGCAGGGGAAACATGTATGTTTAGTAGATACAGATATCGGCCTTAGAAATTTGGATGTCATTATGGGGTTGGAGAATCGAATTATATATGATTTGGTAGATGTGGCAGAAGGCCGTTGTAAAGTCCCGCAAGCTCTTATTAAAGATAAGAGGTTTGACTGCCTGCATTTACTGCCGGCTGCGCAGACAAGTGACAAATCAGCAGTGGATGCTGATCAAATGAAAAAAATAGTTGAAGAGCTTAAGCCGGATTATGATTATGTATTAATTGACTGTCCTGCTGGTATTGAACAAGGATACAAAAATGCGGTTGCCGGAGCGGATCGAGCGATTGTGGTGACAACACCGGATGTAGCTGCAGTAAGAGATGCAGACCGGATTATTGGTCTTTTAGAACAGGAAAAATCAATTGAGCCTCCTAAATTAGTTGTAAATCGTGTGAAGACTCACATGATGAAAGAGGAAGATCTTCTTGACGTCGATGATGTGGTTTCTATTCTTGCGATTGATCTATTAGGAATGGTAGTTGATGATGAAGAGGTGTTAAGAGCTGCTCAAAAAGGTGAGCCTATTGCTACCAATCCCAATACAAAAGCGGCTATGTGTTATAGAAATATAGCCCGGCGCATTTTAGGTGAATCTGTTCCTTTACTATCTATTGATGAGAAAAAGGGATTCATGGCAAAAGTGAAAAGTTTTTTTGGAATGAGAGCCTAGTGAACTTCCCGTCTGAAACTCTGTGTTTTGAGGATACAGTTTGTTCAGACGGGTTTATTGACAATAATTAATCAAAAATATTTGATTAATTATTGTCAATAAATTCAGGTTGTTGTATAGTATATATAGATCAAGAATATTTGATGAGGTGAAAATATGGAAAAAGCGGCTGCTTTTATGACGTCGGAGGAAACGTTTTCCCTTTATGAAAAAAAATTCAAAGCTCTTGCGGATCAAAAGCGTCTAATGATCATGCATGAATTAACCAGAAGTGGAGAAACGTGTGTGTGTGACTTGATGGACATTTTTGATATGTCTCAATCGAAGCTGTCATATCACTTGAAAGTATTAAAAGAAGCAGGGCTTATTCTGCAAGAAACAAAAGGAACGTGGAGCTATTACCGGCTCAACCAGCAGGAAGTAAATAAGCTATTATCTGAAGAGTTATGCTGTCTGTTTCGTTGATATTGAGAGTAAAAAGTGACGCCATGTCATTTTTTTACTCTATACATCAAAAAAAATTGATTTAACAGGAGGGCAAAAATGAACGTTCACATCGGTTTACATGTTACTAACCTGAAGAAATCCATTGATTTTTACACAGATCTTTTTGAAGAAAATCCTGTTAAGGTAAAAGAAAATTACGCTAAGTTTATGCCTGAAAATTTAGCTCTTAACTTCACTTTGAACCTTGTTAATGAAGTACATGGAAACCAAGTGGGTCACTTTGGAATTCAAGTGAAAAGCGGAGAAGTGCTCCTGAAACATAAAGAGCGTCTAGTTAAAGCAGGATCTCAGATTACAGAAGAAATGAACACAAACTGTTGTTATGCCCTGCAGGATAAATTTTGGATCAATGACCCGGATGGTAATGAGTGGGAGTTTTTTTATACAAAGAACAAGGATAGTCAAGCAGTCCAGGATGATGTTGATGGCTGCTGTGTATCTTAATAGAAAAATGATGCAGGAATGGGCTGTCACATTAGCTTTTTCAACTGAAATAATTTTTGAAGCAGAAACAAAGGTTATTAAAATTTTCTGAGAGTCCATATATTTTACCTGGCTTTTCTGAATGTGGTATATTTTTAGTAAGAACCTCATTATTCTCCCTCTATTACCTTACCTAAATATCTTTGATTTCCTTATTTTAAAGGCTCCGTTAAAGGCTAATGTTGATTTTTTGTAAGTCATATAAAAGCGCGAGAGACCTTCGGGGATAGCAGATGCAGATGAAGCCAGCGAACGTTATCCAAAAGAAGCTGAAGGGATGTCGCACTTGTTCCTTAGGTGCAAGTAAGCGTCTTTTACCAACAATTAACAACAAATTGTAACAAAGCCATTAAAAAAAGAGTATTGAACATGTTTTTCGGGAAAAGTATGAAATGGCGATAACTGGTCATACTGGATAAGAGATTTGTTAGGAAGTGCACTCTGAAGGGAGGGCCTGATATGATTAGTAAACATGAGTATTTAACACCTGAAGATATAGAAAAGCTTGAAAATCTCCAGGCTAAAGTTAAAGAGGTTAATGAAGTTGAAGATCTTAAACGTTATACGACGCAAATGACAATCATCTACGAAAAAGCACGTTTGCGAAACAGTCTGCCAAAAGACGCTCAAGAGAATTAAGTTATCACTCTGATTTCAGGGGTGATTTTTTTTATGCAAATTTCTATTAAACTATTGCAATTGATATGTTCTTTGACAGTGTTAATACATAATTGTCCTTCGTACAATTAAATGGGAAAGACTTCTCTTGCCGTTTCCATCTCTCCTCACTACTGGAATAAATCAAAAGGACAAGTCATAAACATGAAGCAAGAGAATCCCGCCAGGGGAGGGGCCGATAATGTCTAAGAAGCTTTCCAAGGTTAAAAGAGAAGCAGATGCAAAGCGAAGAGGAATAGAAGGAAGGATGAGAGACAGGGAAAGAGAAAAAGACAAAGACAAAGACGTAACTCCCACCAATTTTGGCTATTACCCCAGTCATGATGAAATGCCGCAGCATGAGCCGGAATTTTACTCATGGAGAGAGACTGAACAAAAGACAGAAGCACAGACCAAAAGCAGATATCTGTTTGTGATGCAGGGCCTTGCTGCATTATGCTTATTCCTGCTTATCGGTATATTATTCAAAACAAGTCATCCAGCATTTGAAGGTGCCAGAGAATATATAGAAGCTTCCTATCAAAATGAATTTCAATTTGCTGCTGTTTCAAGTTGGTATGAAGAAAGATTTGGGGAGCCTTTGGCACTTATGCCTAAGCCAGAGGACGAGCAACCAGCAGCAGAACCAGCAGATGCCTACCAGGCAGAATATGCTGTGCCTGCATCAGGAAAAGTAACAGAATCATTTACTGAAAATGGTAAAGGGATCATGCTTGAAACCATTGGTGCTGCTGATGTGGAAGCTGTGCGGGGAGGAATTGTCATTCATGCAGGCCCTCATGAAGAATGGGACTTAGCGGTAGCTGTGCAGCACTATGATGGTGGGGAATCATGGTATGGAATGCTGGAGGAAGTTGAAGTAAAGCTTTATGATCACATTCAAGCTGGTGAAAACATCGGGCAAGTGAATACTCAAGAAGGAAGTGAATCCGGAATATTTTACTTCGCGTTAAAAGAAGAGGATCAATACATTGATCCGAGCGAAGTGATTTCTTTTGATTAGCATTTTGCAAAAAATTCGAATCCATCCTCTATTTTGGGTAGTAATAGCAACCGGAATTGTGACAGGATACTTTTATGAAATTCTTATGTTATTTTTCATCGTTTTCGTTCATGAGCTGGGCCACGCGTTTATGGCCCATAAGTATAAGTGGCGTATTAAAAAAATAGAGCTTCTTCCCTTCGGGGGAGTTGCCGAAATAAATGAATATGGAAACAGGCCGCTGAAAGAGGAAATAGCCGTGACCATCGCCGGGCCAATTCAGCATGTGCTGCTGGCTGGCCTTTCCTTTATTATGCTGCTTACTCCATATTGGAATGCGGCAGACCATCAAACCTTTTTGTTTCATAATGGGGTTATTTTCTTCTTTAACCTTCTTCCTGTCTGGCCCCTTGATGGAGGTAAGCTCCTTTTTTTTGCCAGCACTGCTTTTATGCCTTATCGTAAAGCGCAAAAATATTTTCTTGTACTCTCCTTTTCTATTTTGGTATTTTTAACAATAGGTACAATTCTTTCATTCCCCTATCATTTACAATCATGGGTCATTTTGTTATTTCTATATATTTCTCATTATTTAGAACGGAAGCAGCAGCCGTATGGTTTTTTCAGGTTTTTATTAGAAAGAAACAGAATGTTTGTAAAGGGTGTTCTTCCATCAAGAACAGAAAAAGTTTCTCAACACACAAGACTGATTGATGCTGCTAAGATGATTCGAAAAAATGCACATACGATATTCCTGATCGAAGAAAACGGGGAAAAGGTATCGGAAGAAGAGCTTCTTTATGGTATTACCAGAGAAAATGTTGGCATGAAGTCTTTCAGTACCTTCCTTACCTCAGACAAAAGGTAATGGAAGGTTTTTGTTATGGGAAGGATATGTTGAGGAGCAGATCGTTTATAATAGAGAGGAAAGCCAGGGAATAAGCCGGCAGAAGAGTCGGCTTTTTATTGCATTTTATCATGTTTATCCGGGAAAAAAGAAAGGCAATGGAACAAACAGAGGTCTTATAATAAAGAAAAATCGGAATAGAGAGTCTCTTCGATTGGGGGCGCATACATTGAGAGAGGTTATTTTAAATACCATCACTTTAGAAAAAAGAGCTGCAATTAAAGAAAATGGACAAGTAGCAGAAATTCTAATTGAAAGACAACAAGAAGAGCGTTTAGTAGGAAATGTCTACAAAGGCAGGGTAGTGAATGTACTCCCTGGCATGCAGGCGGCCTTTGTGGATATAGGCCGCAGTAAAAACGGATTTCTATATCGTGATGAGGTCCTTGCATATCAGCAGCTTAATGAAGAAGAGGATACAAAGAGAAAGAGAAACATCTCCGAATTTGTCCATGAGGGACAAGAAATCATTGTCCAGGTAACGAAAGAGGAGTTTGGCACCAAAGGAGCCCGTTTGACAGGAGTGGTCTCACTTCCGGGGAAATACATTGTGTATATGCCCTCCGGCAACTATGTAGGGGTTTCTAAGAAGATGTCTGCTGAAGAAATAAGGGAAGAGTGGAGAAGACATGGACACGATATGAAAGAAGCAGAGGAAGGAATGATTATTCGTACAATCTGTGAAGGGTTAGCTATTGATGACGTGAAAGAAGACCTGGCGTATTTACGAAAAGACTGGGAAGAAATCTGTAATAGGGGCAGAGATGTTAAGCCCCCGGCTGTGCTTCATCAAGAAGGAGGCATAGTAGAAAGAATTATCAGAGACTTTCCCATTACCACTATCAGCCGTATTCTGGTTGACAATCCGGTGGACAGCCAGCACATCAAACATCTTCTTCGGCACGACCCAAAAGATACACACAAGGTAGAATTGTATAAAGGGACAGAGAATATATTTTCTGTGCACGGAGTAGAAAAGGAACTTGAAAGAGCTCTCCGGAGGCAGGTATGGTTAAAAAACGGCTCCTATCTCATGATTGACCAGACAGAGGCCTTGACCGTTATTGATGTCAATACAGGAAGGTTTACTGGAAGTGACAATCTGCAGGAAACCATTAAGAAAACAAACATTGAAGCGATTAAGGAAATAACAAAGCAGCTCCGTCTAAGAGATGTATCCGGGATTGTCATTATAGATTTTATTGATATGAAAAATGAGACAGACCAAGAGGAAGTTCTTCAGGCCTTTAAACATGCATTAAGAAAAGACCGAACGAAAACAAACGTAGCCGGGATGACCAAGCTTGGGCTCGTTGAGATGACGAGGAAAAAAGTTAGACAGAATTTAAATGATACTCTTTCAGATCCCTGCAGTGTGTGTGTTGGGAAAGGCACAGAACCTTCTGCTGAAGCACTGGCTGCAAGAACTGATCGTCTGATTCATGAATATCGTTTCATGGAAGAGGAAGCTATGCTGTTAGAAGTGCCGGCTAAGGTTCTTTCTTTTTTAAATGATAAAAACAGCCACTACTATGTCCATGAACTGGAGAAACGGTATGGTTTTAAAATTTACCTTTCAGAAGCTCTCCCTCATATTCATGAGGAAATTCATGTGAGGCTGCTGGCAAGCGAGGAGACGGTCAAGGAGCGGGCAAAAAAATTAAAACGCAGCAAGTAAGGCGTATGATGTGATATTGACATTGGAATCTTATTTGTGATATGATCTTTTTTGTTAGTCGTTTGGTAAGCACCCAAACTACAACCGCACAAATGAAGGTTTTTAAGCCCGTCCAGGCACCTGCATTGGCGAGTCTGAGTATAATAGGAGGTGCAGAAATGTACGCAATCATTGAAACTGGTGGTAAACAGATCAAAGTCGAAGAAGGCCAGGAAGTTTACATCGAAAAACTGGATGCTTCTGCAGGCGAAGAAGTAACTTTTGACAAAGTATTGGTTGTTGGCGGAGATGACATGAAAGTCGGCGCTCCATTTGTAGATGGTGCCAGTGTAACTGGAAAAGTTGACAAGCATGGCCGTCAAAAGAAAGTGATCGTATGGAAGTTCAAGAAAAGAAAGAACTACCGTCGTAAGATCGGTCACCGTCAGCCATATACTAAAGTTGTAATCAACAAAATTAATGCATAAGGGACAATCACATGATTGAAATAGTGGTTGAGCGGAATAGCAATCATACAATTCATTCGTTTTCCATGTCGGGACATGCGGAGTCAGGTCCTTATGGACAAGATATTGTCTGTGCAGGCGCTTCTGCAGTCTCCCTTGGAGCGGTGAATGGAATTTCCGCCTTATGCAATATTGAATTAGATGTGGATATGAGTGACAATGGGGGATATCTCCGCTGCACGGTTCCGTCTCATGTAAGCGGGCGTGTATTTGAGGATGTCCAGCTTCTATTAGAAGGAATGCTGGTGTCTCTTCACTCCATTGCCGAAGAATACGGCGATTACATGACTATTGCTGAAAATCAAGGAGGTGAATGACATGTTGAAAATGAATCTTCAGTTCTTCGCTCAGAAAAAAGGGGTAGGTAGTACAAAGAACGGTCGTGACTCTATCTCTAAGCGTCTTGGAACCAAGCGTGGAGACGGCCAATTTGTAACTGGCGGCTCTATCCTAGTTCGCCAAAGAGGAACGCGTATCTACCCAGGTACAAACGTTGGCATCGGCGGTGACGACACGTTGTTCTCAAAAGTAGACGGCGTTGTGAAGTTTGAGCGTCTTGGTAAAAAGCGCAAACAAGTAAGCGTATATCCAAAAGAAGCATAAGCAGAAAGAAACTCTCGGTCTAGTAATAGACCGGGAGTTTTTTTATAGAACTTTTTTGTTAAAGCGAGGGGAGAGAACAGTGCAAAGCAGAAGGCAGCGTGTTGAGACAAAAAGCAGCTGAAAAAGGTACAATGGAATCAGGGAGATTATGAAAAGAATAACTGGGAGGTAAGCAATGAAAATTACGGTTATTGGGTACTGGCATGGCTATCCGGGGGCCGGAGAAGCAACCTCTGGATATTTATTTGAAGAAGAAGGATACAAAATGCTGGTAGACTGTGGAAGTGGCGTTGTTTCATCTTTGCAACAGTATATTGACTTAAAAGACCTGGATAGTGTAGTTCTTTCTCATTACCATAATGACCATATCGCAGACATTGGAGTCCTGCATTATCACAGAGTTCTATCTTATTATGGAGAAGGGTTTGAGAAACCATTAACCATATATGGGCACCAGGAAGATTCACAAGGATTTTCTGCTCTCTCCTATAAAAATCTGGCTGCCGCTTTTCCATACACAGATCAGGCACCTTTAATGGCAGGCCCTTTTACAATTACTTTTGTGAAAACTTCTCATCCCGTAGCTTGTTACGGCATGCGCATTTCCACAGAAAAGGGTTCTGTATTTTACACAGCGGATACAGGATATATGCCCGCTCTTGCTTCCCATGCACAGCACTGTGACCTTATGATAGCTGAATGCAGCCTGTTTGCCGGACAAGACGGAACAGCAGCTGGCCACATGAACAGTCATGAAGCAGGAAAACTGGCAGATGCTGCGAAAGCAAAAGAACTTTTACTTACTCATCTTCCCCACTTTGGAAACCATAAGCAGCTGGTAAGTGAAGCGAAGGAATATTTTCAAGGCAATGTTGAAACTGCGCATGCTGGCTGGAAAAAAACAATCGAACAATAAACAAGGCAAGAAGCTTCCTGAATATACAGGGAGCTTTTTTTAGTGCACTGCTGAAGAGGAGGACTATTACGGGGATAATTTCTAACTATTAAACTGACAATGAGATAAATATAAAAAGTTTGAATTGTAAATTTCTTTTTAATAAATTAATAGATTTCTTTGCGCAATCTTTACAATTTCACAATATCTCCTTTACGAAGCTTCCCTATAATTGCAATTGTGAGCGATAGATACATAAATCGTGAGACAAAGAACATACCTATTGGGAGAAAAGGGAGGAAATTGACAGATGAACACTAAGAAATGGTTATCAGTTCTTTTACTAGCAGCAGCTATACCGGCTGTAGCAGCTTGTGGAGAAGGAGAAGAAGGGGGAACTTCTGAGGAGGCTGCCACGAGTGGGGCGGAAGAAACAGATGGTAATAACACAGAAGAAAATAATAACGAAGCTGGTGAAGAACTTAGCGGTACCGTTGCAATTGATGGATCTGGCACCGTATACCCCTTAATGGCTCGGATTGCTGAAGAGTTTATGATAAATGAACAGGAAGGTGTAAGTGTGGAAGTCAGCCGCGCAGGAACAAGCGCGGGCATGCAAAGGTTTGTGAACGGTGAAACCGACTTATCAAATGCTTCCCGTGAAATTAGAGAGGAAGAAATTGAGGAACTAGAAGCAAACGGTATTGAATCGAGAGAATACAAGGTAGCGTTAGATGGATTAACGATTGTTATCCATCCAGATAATGACTGGGCAAATGAAATGACAGAAGAAGAAATTAAAGAAATTTTTGTTACAGGAAATATCACTGAGAGTGATGAGATCATGTGGTCTGACATTCGCTCTGACTGGCCTGATGAACAGGTAAATTTCTATGGCCCGAATGAGAACCATGGAACCAACGAATTTTTTGTAGAAGAGATTATTGATGAGCAGGATCTTGTCCAGACAATCAACCTTCAACAAGAGTATTCTACCCTTGTCACTTTAATTTCCGAGGATGAGAACGCCATTGGCTTCTTCGGCTATGGGTATTATGCGAATAATACAGATGAGCTTGAAGCAGTTGCAATTGACTTTGGAGACGGCCCGGTAGAGCCTTCTTTGGATACAATCGAAGAAGATGGGGAGTACGGACCATTTACCCGGCCTGTTTTTACAAATCTAAGTATTAACTCTGCACAAGAAAAGCCAGAAGTAAAAGCATTCGCTGAATATGTATTTGAAGTAGCCGATGATTTGGCTGGTGACACTGGATTTGCTCCTCTTCCAGAGGAAGAGCTCAATGAACAGCTTGAAGATGTACAATCTATTCAATAAGGTTTCCTAAGGAAAAGCAGATGAGAAGCAGCTTTGCTTTTCATCTGTTTATAAATATTCTCAAAAGGTGACGGTTCGTTGTGAAAGGAGGCAGCTGCTTGTGCTAAAGACATCAAACGTGCAAGATATCATTAAAAATAAAAAACAGTCCAAAAATGCGTTAAGAATCGTTGAAAAAACGATTCCAGTATTATTATTTGCAGCTGCATTTGTATCGGTAATCACTACTGTAGGAATTGTTTTTACTCTTATAGGGGAAACAATCATGTTTTTTAGAGAGGTATCATTTTTCGAATTTTATTCAGGAACGGTATTGAGGCCCCTTAGCCCGGTTGATCCCCAATTTAGTATACTCCCTTTAATCATGGGGACGTTGATGACTACTCTAATAGCTGTCCTGGTGGCTGTGCCGATTGGCCTGACTACGGCTATTTATTTAAGCGAATATGCTTCGAAGAGAGCAAGAAAAGTGTTGAAGCCAATGATTGAAGTTTTAGCAGGAATACCAACAATTGTTTATGGTTTCTTTGCCTTTACATTCGTGACTCCAGTCTTAAGAGATGTCATTCCAGGACTATCAGCTACCAATGCGTTAAGCCCGGGCATCGTCATGGGAATAATGATCATCCCACTTGTGGCTTCTCTTTCTGAAGATGCTATGAATTCTGTGCCGAATTCCATGAGAGAAGGGGCAATGGCGTTAGGTGCCACCCAATTAGAAGTGACGTTTCGTGTTGTTATTCCTGCTGCAATTTCAGGCATTATTGCCTCCTTTGTCTTGGGCATTTCCAGAGCGATTGGCGAGACAATGATTGTTACGATTGCAAGCGGGAGTTCTAAAAATTTTACCTTTGATATCACCCAATCCATGCAGACAATGACGGCTTATATTGTAGAAGTTACCAGTGGAGATGCGGCAGCGGGTACTCCTATCTACTACAGTATTTATGCAGTGGCCATGACGTTATTCGTTTTTACTTTGACCATGAATATGCTTGCAAGATACATCAGCAAGAGATTCAGGGAGGTGTATTAAGCAATTGAGCATGAAGCAGCCAGAAATGAAACAAGAGGAATATATTGATCTTGACCTTGTAAACCGGAAAATGAACAAGCGTCTCATGTTGAATAAAGCAGTAAAGTACTTGTTCCTGGTTTCTACATTTATAGGGCTGGTCGTCCTGGCTATTCTGTTATATCGCGTAGCTATGGACAGCGCAGGCTGGATTGATTGGCAGTTTTTAACTGACAGACTTTCATCAAATCCGGAGATTGCCGGGATCAGAGGGGCTATTACAGGGACTTTATGGCTGATGCTTATAGTGGGACCTGTAACTATGATACTTGGCATAAGTACTGCCATTTATTTAGAAGAGTACGCCAAAAGGGGTCGTCTTCATTCTTTTATCCAAACCAACATTGCTAATTTAGCAGGTGTCCCCTCTATTGTTTTTGGTATTTTAGGACTTACTGTATTTGTAAGAATGTTTGGCTTTGGGGCTAGCGTCATAGCTGGTGCTTTAACGATGTCTCTCCTTGTTCTGCCAATTGTCGTAGTGTCCGCTCAGGAAGCCATTCGCTCTGTGCCAGGCTTTCTGCGTGAAGCGTCTTACGGGATGGGGGCAACAAAGTGGCAGACGATAAAGAATGTAGTACTTCCTGCTTCCATACCTGGGATTGCAACAGGAGTAATCCTTGCACTTTCCCGAGCTATAGGGGAGACAGCACCACTTGTCGTCCTGGGTATTCCTGCCTTGTTAATTCCTGTACCATCGGGACCAATGGACAACTTTACAGCTCTGCCAATGCAAATATATTACTGGACGATTGATGCTGTGCTGGTTCATGAATACGCGAACTTAGCTGCAGCTACGATCGTTGTCCTGCTTCTCGTTTTGTTTATATTAAATTCTCTGGCAATCCTCATTCGGGCAAAGTTTCAAAAGCGATATTAATTTTTAAGGAGACTGATTGATCATGGCTACAACCTTACGGAAAAACCGTGAAATTAAAATTGAGAATAAGCTAAATGAAGAGCCGGTGTCGAAGGATAACAAAGTGATATATGATACAAGAGGACTAAATTTATGGTACGGGGAGACTCAGGCATTAAAAAACATTGACCTGCCGATTCAGGAAAATCATGTAACAGCGATTATCGGTCCATCAGGATGCGGAAAATCTACGTATATTAAAACATTAAACAGAATGGTTGAACTTGTCCCTAGTGTGAGAACCACAGGTGAAATCCTTTACAGGGGCAAGAATATTTTTGAGCGCTCTTACCGGGTAGAAGAGCTTCGCACCCGTGTAGGAATGGTGTTTCAAAAGCCAAATCCATTCCCAAAATCTATTTTTGAAAACGTGGCTTACGGGCCGAAGGTGCATGGAATTAGAGATAAAAAAATTCTTAAGGATATTGTGGAGAAAAGCTTAAAAGGAGCGGCAATTTGGGAAGAAGTGAAGGATCGATTAAACGAAAATGCTTATGGATTATCAGGCGGCCAGCAGCAGAGGTTATGTATTGCAAGGTGCCTGGCTATTGAACCGGATGTTATTTTAATGGACGAACCAACATCAGCGTTGGATCCAAAATCTACTCTTAAAGTAGAAGAGCTTGTACAGGAGCTAAAGAAAAATTACTCCATTGTTATAGTCACCCATAATATGCAGCAGGCGGCTCGTATTTCTGATAAAACAGCCTTTTTCCTAAATGGAGAAGTGGTAGAGTTTGACCAGACAGACAGAGTGTTTTCCACTCCTCAAGATTTACGTACTGAAGATTATATTACAGGCCGTTTTGGATAAAAGAAAGTGAGGGGCAGAAATGGGTGTGAGAGAGCATTATATAAAAGAGCTGGAGAATTTACGGTCTACCATTTTAGAAATGGGTGAACTCGCAACTGACGCTTTTGAGCAAGTGATTTACGCCTTGCGTAATAATGACCAGATTATGACTGAATATGTGATATCCAGTGACTACATTATTAATAAAAAGGAAACATCGATTAATGAAACAGTTACTCTTATGATTGCAAAACAGCAGCCTGTAGCAAGCGACTTGCGATCGGTGATTGTCGCACTGAAAATTTCCAGTGACCTTGAACGAGTAGGGGACTTGGCAGTAGATATGGCCAAAGGAGGAAAGCGCCTAAAAAAAGGAGCTTTAACAGACGAAAGAATAGAGTTATGTGTCCTTGCAGAACAAGCGTGCGACATGCTTAAGAAAGCCTTGCGTGCATACAATGAAGGAAATGTTCTTGCAGCCCAAAGAATAGCACAGGAAGATGACTTAATTGATACGAAGTATGCTTTATTTATTCGAAATCTATTTCAGCTTGTCCCTAACACAGGAATAGTTGAGGAAGTCACACAGTTAGCATTTATTGGCCGGTACATTGAGAGAATTGCTGACTATGCAACAAATATTGCTGAGTGGATTGTTTATGAGGCAAACGGAAAGTATTTCGACCTTAATTAAAAAGAGACAGAAAAAAGTGGAAATCTTATAGTGTCTTTTGTGTCTCCTCTTTTATCTCTCTATTGTATGACGGTTTTGCAAACAAATGATAAAATTCGTCGTTAATAGTTTGTCTTCCTTCTAACTTGTATTATAATGAAGCAGGGTAATTACTTACACTTACATACATTACAGGAGGAAGAAACATGCTGGACATAATGCTCAATATCCACCGCTCGGTTTGGCTTTTACTTGTTATCGTTTTTGTGATTGCTTACATAAACCTAACAAAAGGCAAAGAAAAAGGGTATAAGATTCCTCATCATATCGCTCGTTTGTTTTATGTACTTATGATCGTTTCAGGTGTTTATTTATTAATTTCTTATGGCTTTCCGATTAACTATACTGTTAAATCGATCTTGGCTCTTTGGCTTATTTATTTAATGGAAGTAATCCTTGGCCGTACAAAAAGAGGAGAGCTTACCGGGAGTCAGCGTACGTACTACTGGGTGCAGTTTGCGATTGCTCTTATTCTCATAATCATGATAGGCTACAATGTCATTTTATAAAAACACAGCGGGATAGCCGCTGTGTTTTTTTGTTCTTATGAAATATTCTGTGCTACCTGAAATTTACTATTAGTATATATAAGGAAGTAAGTCAGCTAAATTTTAGAGGCGAGGAGAGCAGGAAGTGCAATTTCATTTCCTTGGTTTTACGGTAAATTTCCAGACCAGAGTGTACACAAAGAAAGAACAAGAAAAAGCGTTTCGCATGTCTGCTTTAGATAAGCGTTTCTATGAAGGGAGAGAGTTGGCTTATTTAAAGTATCTTAGAAACAAGGGAAGTGCCATTTAAGTGAAGCTGATACTCAAGAATCATCGGTGAGAGCTCTTTTTTGTTTTCAGTATTCTATTGTTTGTTTGTTCAAAGATACACTGGCATGCACCTAAAAGCACAAGTACACAACCGTTCAAGCTTCATTTCATTCGCATTCACGGTGTCTTCTATCCCGGAGACAAGGCTTCAACTAACCAGGAAAGATCAACCCGCTGGATCTCGGGGAGTGATTTCGTGATTTTTGAACAATCAACGACAACTCTACAGCAATTTTGGATCTAAAAATAAGGCTCCAATTATCGTCTTTTGATAATTGGAGCCTTATTTATTTTGATGAGACAGTTTTGTCCCAGACTCTTACTTATTAGCTCTAGGAATTAGGGTCAATAATTTGTGAACGGAATTGACCTTTAAGCTTTTCTTCGTAATATTGCTCTCTATCATCAACGGTCTGTGAGGATAGAGCAACATAAATGTGACTGGGAATATCGTGAAAGATATGGGTGACGTTGTTGTCAAACTTAACATATAAGGTATACGTTTTTTCATCATAGCTGACTGAGGTGATAGCGGCTCCTGCTACATGATCACTTCTATTTGTCATCTGTCAGCCTCCTCTTTAGTAGAATTTATCTTACCCTTTCCCTTTAGTCTCCGGGAAAAAACTTTATATTCCGGGCCATGAAAATATCGTATGTAAAAGGAAAGAGTGAAAAGAATTGTAATTTAGTCGATATGAAGAATAAGGAAAAATGATGAGCAGGTAAGTCTTCCTTTAATAATGGGTCGGTTCTATGCAAGGGAAATGTTGATTTTTTATAAGTAATTGATTGTAGATAAAAGCGCGAGACGCCTTATACCACGATCCAAAGATCCCGCATGATGGTTTTTCTAAGGAAGACGAAACTATGCCCGAGGCGTAAAAGACACCGGGAATGCAAATCTCTCACTTGTAACTTTGGGTGCAAGGAAGCATCTTTTACCGAAAAATCAACAACAAAATGTAACACTATGGTTTGGCAACAGATTCTACATAGCGAGCTTTTCCTCTTTTCTTTGAGGAAAAGACGTACTTTAGCTAATTGAGGTGGATCCTATGAATAACAATGAATACTTAGATGTATTTATAGAAGAAAGTCAGGAACATATTCAAGCGATCAATGATAACGTGCTTCGTTTGGAAAGTGATCCTGCTGACTTGTCAGTAGTTGGAGAAGTGTTCCGTTCAGCTCATACGTTAAAAGGTATGTCTGCCACGATGGGATATCAGGATTTAGCTCTGCTTACCCATTCAATGGAAAACGTTCTCGATCTTGTAAGAAACAATGAACTGGGTGTTACCTCTCAAGTTATTGATATCATTTTTGAGGCTGTAGATGCCTTGGAGGAAATGGTCATTGATATTTCCCAAGGAGGAGAGGGAAAGAAAGATATTCAGGATATTGCAGCGAATCTTGAACGTATCCAGCAGGGGAATCAGGCTCAAAACAGCAGTCCCTTACAGGAAATAGCAGCAGTCAAAGATCAGGAAATTCTTAAACAAACTGAACACTTCTATGATCAATTCGAAAGCACGGTACTAGTACAGTCATTAGAACAAAATTATAATGTCTTTGAAATCAAAGTAATGCTTGATAATCAAACCATGCTGAAGGCTGCCCGCGTTTTTATGGTTTTTGAGGTATTTGAAGGTGTTGGAGAAGTAGTGAAATCCAGCCCACCCGTTGAAAAATTAGAGAATGAAGATTTTGAAAACGAGTTTATTGTCACACTTCTTTCTCAGGAAGAGGGCGAAAAGATAAAAGCCCAGTTAGAAAGTATCTCAGAAGTAGAGGAAGTACATATTCACTCAGTAACAAAAGAAGAGATCACTAGGCAAAAGGACACCACAGTAAAAAGTAATGAAGAAAACAACAAGGAAAAAACTTCTCCATTTACGAATGAGGGGGAGAATAAAAAAATAGAGAAATCTGGCGGTGAGGTAAACAAAACAATCAGAGTGAACATTGAACGTTTGGATGTCCTCATGAATTTATTTGAGGAGCTGGTGATTGACCGTGGACGTTTGGAGCAGATTTCTTCTGAACTAAACAATCATGAGCTCAATGAGACGGTAGAACATATGTCAAGAATTTCAGGGGATTTGCAAGAAATCATTCTGACGATGAGAATGATGCCGGTTGAACAGGTATTTAACCGTTTCCCTCGAATGGTCCGCAGCTTGTCTAAAGAACTAGGGAAGCAATTAAAGCTTGAAGTCATCGGCGCAGAAACGGAGCTTGACCGGACGATCATTGATGAAATCGGTGATCCACTGGTTCATTTAATTCGAAATTCCATTGATCATGGCATTGAAAGCCCGGAAGTAAGAAGAGAAGCTGGAAAGCCGGAAGAAGGAAAAGTCATCTTAAAGGCTTACCACAGTGGAAATAATGTCTTTATTGAAATAGAGGATGATGGAGCAGGAATAAATAAGCAGAAAGTGCTTCAAAAAGCGTTGGAAAATGAAGTGGTTACGGAAGAAGAAGCAGGAAAGATGAGTGACCAGCAAGTCTACAATCTTTTATTTGCTTCAGGTTTTAGTACAGCGGATGAAGTAACGGACGTCTCCGGGCGTGGAGTTGGGTTAGATGTAGTGAGGAATACGTTTGAAACGTTAGGAGGGTCTGTAACTGTTGATTCTATAGAAGGAAAAGGATCCATTTTTTCCATTCAGCTTCCATTAACTCTTTCTATAATAGATGTCCTATTAGTAGAGGTCGGAGAGGAGAAATATGGTTTGCCCTTATCAGCTATAGTAGAAACGGCGATTATCAATAAAGAGGACATTTACAATTATCATGGCCAGAAGGTAATTGATTTTAGAGGGAAAATAGTTCCTTTGGTTTTTCTCTCGAGTATTTTTGATGTATCAAAAGAGAAGCTGGAGAACCAGATTCATTCCCTGGTAATTGTAAAAAAAGGGGAAAAACTGGCTGGCCTCATTGTTGACTCACTGGTCGGACAGCATGATGTGGTGCTAAAATCATTAGGAAATTACCTTTCAAATGTTTTTGCTATTTCTGGTGCGACAATTTTGGGAGACGGCCAAGTAGCACTGATTGTAGATACGAACGCACTCGTTAAATAAATTCCGTATAGGTAAGGATAATGTTAGTCTCTTCACTATGATGAATACCGATATGGCCTTCCCTGACGAGATTCTTGTAGGCTGGAATAATCCTGGGGAAGGCTTTCATCCTGCTGTTTTTCATAGACTTAAGCTGTATTCCTTCTCTTCCAGCCAGGGAAAGCCTATATTATAAACAATAACAGCCAGTAAGAGACCTAATTTAGGAAAGGCGGTACCATGTATGACTACGGAAACTGATAATGACCAATTAAAGATGATTATTTTTCAATTGGGTCAAGAAGAATACGCCATAAACGTTACTTACGTACAGTCCATCGAACGAATGCAAAATGTAACAAGAATTCCTGGGGTCCAGTCTTTTATTATAGGAGTCATGAATTTAAGAGGGGTGATTACACCTGTGATTGACCTTAGAAAACGGTTTGGGCTTGAAGAGAAACATGCTGATGAATCTACACGGATTTTAATGATTACCCTTGAGGAAATAGAAGCAGGATTAGTTGTAGACGGAGCGAATGATGTACTGGATATACCAGTCGATAGAATTGAGTCTCCGCCTGAAATTATAGGTGGAGTGAAAGAAGACTATCTAGAGGGGATTGTTAACTTGGATGGACGTTTCTTAACCCTCTTACATCTTGAAAAAGTATTAAGTGAATAATAGAATCAGCAATAAGAAGCAAGCTTTCATTAATGATTGCTTGCTTTTTTAGAGTTAACATAAGTATAAAATGCTCTGTTTGCTGTTTTATCTAATAACCGAACGATTATGAAACAACGTAAAGGAAGGGTAGAATGAAATATTATTTTATGGTTACTGCTTTACTTCTAATCTCTGGTTGTCAAACGACAGAACCACCATCAGATATAACTCAGGACAACCTTTTAGCTGTACACTATATTGATGTTGGCCAAGGAGATGCGACTTTATTCGAGGCACCTGAAGGGACAATATTAATTGATACCGGACGCCATGACAGAGAAGAAGTAGTACCATACTTACAGAAAGCAGGGATTGAAGAAATCGATCTTGTCATTGGTACTCATCCCCACGCTGATCATATCGGACAAATGGAAGAGGTGCTGGCGTCCTTTCCGGTGGATGAGGTCTGGATGTCAGGAGGGGAACATACAACAGCAACCTTTGAACGAACTTTGGACGCTATCATAGAGTCAGAGGCTAATTACCATGAACAAAGGAGAGGAGAAGAATATGTTATCGGAGATTTATCAGTGGATGTTCTTCACCCAGATGAACTGACAGGAGATTTAAACGAGGATTCAGTAAGCGTGCGTATTTCCTATGACAGCATTTCATTTATTGTCACAGGAGATGCTGAGGAGGAAGGAGAAGCAGCTATGGTTAAAGAAAGCAGGGAACAGCTGCATGCGGATATATTAAAGCTTGGCCACCATGGTTCAAGCACCTCTACGAATCCAGACTTTCTCTCGGCTGTTGCTCCAGAAGTAGCTCTGTATTCCGCAGGAAGAGCAAACGAATACGGTCATCCACATGATGAAGTTATTGAGAGAGTAGAGGAGGCAGGCATTCCTGTATTTGGAACACCAGAGCATGGAACAATCTTAGTTGTTACTGATGGTGAGGAATACTGGCTGGAAGCAGAACATGAAAATGAAGAGCTTCAAGAAGCACTGGAAGCCTCCTGAAAAACTCGCAATGAGTGTTTTCGGTTCTGTTAGTATAGTTGAATACGATAGGCAGGTTTAGGGTGCATCACTGCCTTCCAGCAGTTTCAGTACTTGAAGGAAGGGTATGAGACTCAGGAGAAATAATTATATAAATCCAATAACCCTGAGGCCCATAGTTTTGATTCTTACCTATGACCATGATTCTATTTATGTATAATATCCTCTCAGAAACATCTGTCACAGTTAAACTTGCAGAAAAAGAAATATCCTTTGCAACTAGTGCAAAGGATAAAAGGGGGACGCCTTGAAAGAGAGTACTTTCATGGACGCACCTTCATAATACCAAGGAAACGTTAAGCCATTATAAAGCGATAGTGGTGAAGATGTTAATATTACACCTCAATACACACGCAACTTATTACATTTCATAAAATCAAAGGAGCTAAAGGAAGCCCTTACAAAAGTCGAGCTTGATTATTTACTTTGTAATCTTTTATGTGCAGGCATTTTTTGTTCACCCTTGAATAGGTATTAATAAGGTCAACAAGAAAACTTACTATTCAGCAAATGATTGTTATTGGAGCATTTTTATTCCCTTATTGAGAAAGGTAGTGTATGATTTTTCTAAGCTGATAATCAATGAAACTATTCAATTGATTGAAGAACGATAAGGAGAGAAATAGATGCAAGCCATTGTTGCTGAAAAGGGGAACCAGGCTCAAAAGCTTGCAGCCCCGTTTAAACATAAAAAAAGAGGTCATTATATAGAAATTTCTCCTTGTGATACGTTTCCGCAAGGAGCCTTTTTGACTTGGTGTTCTGGTCATTTATTTGAAATGGTCGGACCTGACGAATTAAATCCTCAGTACAAAAAATGGAAGCTTGATACACTGCCCATTATTCCTGAAACATTTAAATACAAAGTGATAAAGGAAAAAGCAAAAAGGTACCAGGCTGTCAAAGAAGTTCTTCTCAACCCTAAGGTAAAAGAAATCATTGCTGCAGGCGACCCTGGGAGAGAAGGAGAACTTATCGTCGAGCTTGTGATCCGGCAAAGCGGAGTGAAAAAGCCGGTAAAGAGAGTATGGGCTCAGTCGCTGGAAAAAAAGGCAGTAAAAAGAGCGTTTGAGAACTTATTTGATATTGAAGAAACGCGTCCTCTTTATTTTGAAGCCCTGGCAAGAAGCCATGCAGACTGGCTTGTCGGGATGAATATGAGCAGAGCCTATACATTATTAATTCAACAAAATGGCGGAGGTCGTTCTGTCTATTCAGCCGGAAGGGTGCAGACACCGACGCTGGCCATGATTGTCAACCGAGAAAAAGAAATCCTGTCTTTTGAATCGAAGCCCTTTTATGAAGTGATTGGACAATTTCGTTTTGAAAATAAAGTTTTTGAAGGAAAATATCAGACAGAAGACAATGAGAGCAGACTGTTTCAAAAGGAGATCGCGGAAAAGATAAAAGAGGAGACGAGCGGGAAAGAAGCACGAATTGAAAAGGTAAAAAAGGAAACGAAAAAAGAGCCGCCTCCCCAGTTTTTTAAACTTTCTACACTTCAAGAAACAGCAAACAAGATATTTAAGTTTTCTGCGAAAAGAACTCTTGATCTGGCTCAATCATTATATGAAAAGTCCTTAATCTCTTACCCGAGGACGAACAGTGAATTTATTTCAGAAGAGGAAGCACGGTCCTTTCCTCAATTTCTTCAGCAAGTGAAACAGCTGGAACCATACAGAGACATAGCTTCAAACATCCAAAGGGATGTAATGAAGGACAGAAGATATGTAAACGCCAAAAAAGTCACCGATCATTATGCGATCATCCCTACTGAAAATGTTCCTTCTTTACATGAGCTGTCCGCAGACGAACGAAAGATATATGATTTAATCGTTAAGCGGGTAATTGCAGCTCATTATTATCCTGCAGAATTTTATCATACGCTTATTGTGACCCGAGTAGAAACTCACCTCTTTTACACGAAGGGCAAGCAGATGATAAAGGAAGGATGGAGAAGTACCCTTCAAAAAAGCCAGAAGAAGGATGAAAGAGATGTCTATCTGCCCGTTTTGCAGGAGAACGAAACCGGTCTTTGTGCAAGATCAGAAGTGAAAGAGGGCAAAACCACGCCTCCTAAACGGTACACGGAGGGAGAACTCATTTCATCCATGGCTAATGCCGGACGTAAAATTGAAGATCAGCAATTAAAGGCTGTATTAAAAGAAACAAGAGGGCTTGGAGAGGAAGCAACGAGAGCTGGTATTATTGAACGACTGAAGGCTCTTTCCTATATCAGACAAGAAAAACATAGAATTATCCCTACAGAAAAAGCTTTCATTCTTGTGGAAGCAGTGAATGGTACTGTGCTTGCTTCGGCAGAGCTCACAGCAAGGTGGGAACAGCGTTTAAGTGAAATAGGGCAGGGAAAGGCTGATGCGAAGGCTTTTATCGATAATGCCAAAAAACTATCTGATAAATTAGTGAAGGATGCAATTAATAACTCTTCTTCCTGGGATATTTCTGAATCCACAGAAGCCTTGGACAACAGGGAAAACAGTGTATCTCTTGGGCAGTGTCCTAAGTGCGGAGCTGGGGTCGTGGATAAAACAAAACTGTATGGCTGCAGTGCTTATAACAAAAATGGCTGTGACTTTATTGTAAGTAAAAGGCTCCTTGGAAAGAAAATCAGTGAAACAAATATTAAAAAATTATTAAGCAGCGGAAAAACAAATCTAATTAAAGGGTTTAAAGGGAAAAGCGAGTTTAACGCTTATCTCACTTGGAAGGAAAAATCTCAGGGGACGATCACTTTTCAGTTTGAGAAACAAAAAAGAAAACAGCATGTCAATTAAACATGGGATATAAAACAGTTGTTAAAAAGCCCTTTACCTCCCCTCAGGTAAAGGGCTTTTTTTCGACTTTTTCATTAACCCATATTTATCACGGTGCTTTTTTTAAAGAGGGCTTAGGAATCATCTCAAAAATTTGACCGGACTCAAAAACCTCTGCTATTTCTGCAAGCCAATCATAGTATTCAATTGCATATTCCACTTTTTTCAGGAGATGATCAGCTTCTTTTCTTATTTCCTCTTCCGGGCTTTCTTCCCGCAATGTAAGAAGTTCCTCTTTTGATTCATTTAATTCTTCAATGTTCATGTCGGATACATGCTTCCAGCGTTCTGCAAACATATCAGCAAAGCTTTGATACCAGTCATCCTTAAACTGGTACAAATCTTTGCGTTCGCCTTTTTTCAATACTTTTTTCACTGCTCTCATATCAAGCAGGTATCTTACTCCCGTAGACATGCTTGTTTTACTCATTTGCAGATCTTCTTTTAATTCATCTAAAGTTAAGGGCCTATTTGAAAAGTACAGCGAGCCGTAGATCCGGCCTGTTGACAAAGGAATACCGTTATAATTCATGCTTCTTGCTATCGATTCCACTGACCGTTCCTTGGACTGTAAAAGAAACTCTTCATTTAATTCTTTTGATTCCGGCATGTAGGACAACCCTTTCATTAATGGTAAGGCTTTAATCTAAATACGTTTTATGACTTTCTTTAATAGTAAGTACATTAACACTAAAAGTAAATTAAAGCTATTTCCAGCAATACTTAGGTATTTACATGTAAATGATAGAAAATATATGGGTGTATTGCGTACAGTATGTACTGTACAAAATTTACGCAAAAAAACTCACTATATGGAATTTGTTTCGTAATTTTGCAAAGAGTATAATTAGCTAGGTGTTCTATATTAGGAAAAAAGAACTAGACGATGTCGAAACGAGGTGTCAAGTTTGTCTAAGCCCAAAATCAAGGTAAATCAGTTGACAAAGATTTTTGGGAAGTCCCCTAAACAAGCAATGGAGCTGCTGAAACAGGGAAAAACCAAAGAGGAGATATTAAAGGAAACTGGAATGGGAGTAGGGGTTAACCAGGCTACATTTGAAGTCAAGAATGGTGAAATATTTGTCATCATGGGCTTGTCTGGAAGCGGAAAATCAACTTTGGTCAGAATGTTAAATCGATTAATAGATCCATCTTTTGGAGAAATCTACATTGACGATGATGAAATCGTGAAACTGAAGCCAGATAAGCTTAGAGAAGTACGACGGAAAAAAATGAGCATGGTGTTTCAAAACTTTGCATTATTTCCTCATAGAACTGTGCTCGATAACACAGAGTATGGGCTTGAGGTTCAAGGCGTCCCTAAAAGTGAACGAGAGAAAAAGGCTACAACATCACTGGAGCTAGTCGGGTTAAAAGGGTACGAACAAAGCTATCCATCTGAATTAAGTGGTGGAATGCAGCAAAGAGTAGGACTTGCCAGGGCCTTGGCTAATGATCCGGATATTTTGTTAATGGATGAAGCTTTTAGTGCTCTCGATCCCTTGATCCGAAAGGACATGCAAGATGAGCTTCTTGAATTACAGGAGTCAATGGAGAAAACAATCGTCTTTATTACTCATGATCTTGATGAAGCGTTAAGAATTGGAGATCGTATTGCGCTCATGAAAGATGGAGCAATTGTACAGATAGGGACTCCAGAAGAAATCATGATGAATCCGGCAAATGACTATGTTGAAAGATTTGTTGAAGACGTAGACCTTTCAAAGGTGCTGACGGCTTCACATGTCATGAAACGGCCCGAAACTATTCCAAAAGACCGTGGAGTCCGTGTTGCTTTGCAGATGATGAAGGACGCTGGCGTCTCAAGCTTGTATGTTACTGATAAAAAGAAACGATACGCCGGGGCCGTAACAGTGGATGATGCTGCAAATGCAGTGAAAAATAATCAATCTCTTGAAGACATTTTACTTACGGATCTTCCGGAAGTGGCGCCTGATACATTACTAAATGACATGTTTGACAAAATGGCCTCGTCTCCCCTGCCGGTTCCGGTAATTAATGAAGAAGGCAAGATTCTCGGAATTATTGTCAGGTCTAAAGTAATAGGAGCACTGTCAGGAAGTGATGAACATTTAAACGAAGTGAGGGGAGTTAAATGACCATACTAATGTACCAAATTCCCCTGGGAGCTTGGGTAGATCGATTCGTTGATTTTTTAACAGCTAACTTTGCTTTTATTTTTGATGGAGCAGCTATCCTTATAAACTGGATTGTAAGCGGTATTGCTTCCATACTTGCATTTGCTCCGGCTTTACTTCTGATTGCAATATTCACTGCGCTGGCGTGGTGGACAAGCAGGTGGCCGATAGGAATATTTACCGGACTTGGTCTTCTCTTGATTTACAACCTTGGATACTGGGACGGCACGATTCTAACGCTCTCCCTTGTGTTAACAGCAGTATTTATTTCAATTGTCATAGGTGTTCCTATCGGGATATGGAGTTCTCAAAATAATACTGTAAAAAACGTTTTAACTCCTATCCTGGATTTCATGCAGACGATGCCTGCTTTTGTATATTTAATTCCAGCTATCCTTTTCTTTGGTATTGGAATGGTTCCTGGAATTATAGCTTCTGTCGTTTTTGCGATGCCGCCAACAATCCGGCTCACAAACTTAGGAATCCGCCAGGTTCCTGATGAACTGGTGGAAGCTTCAAACGCATTTGGCTCAACCAGGTGGCAAAAGCTGAAAAAAGTCCAGCTTCCGCTTGCTACTCCGACGATAATGGCTGGTATTAATCAAAGTATTATGCTTGCTTTGTCCATGGTTGTCATCGCTTCATTGGTAGGTGCTCCTGGACTTGGGACTGATGTATACAGAGCGGTAACGCAAATTCAGGTGGGTACCGGGTTTGAGGCAGGATTGTCGATTGTCATTCTTGCAATCATGCTGGACAGAATATCTCAAAATCTTGGACGAAGAAATAGTAAAGAATAAACTCTTACCTGTATTTTATGAAACAGGTAATTGTAAATAAATCATTGACTAAGAAGAGGGGTTTTTACTTATGAAGAACAAACGCTTTTTAGCACTTGGAGGAGCTGTTAGTTTTGCTTTGGTTCTTGGTGCATGCGGAGATGGCGATGTCGTTGATGAGCTTGAAGAGGGTGCTCCAGAGGAAGAGACAGACGAAGCTGCTGAAGGTGGCGAAGAGAGAGGAACTCTTAACATTGGTTTAAATAACTGGGCAGAAAACGTGGCAGTATCTAATATGTGGAAAGTCATCCTTGAAGAACAAGGATATGATGTAGAGCTGACAATGCTTGAAAAAGCACCGGTATGGCAGGGGGTTGCTCAGGGCGACCTTGATATTGCTCCTGAAGTATGGCTTCCTATTACCGATGAGCCTCTTTATGAAGAATATGAGGATCAAATTGAACTTCGAGAAATATGGTATGAAGGAACAGGCCTTGGGCTAGTAGTACCTGAATATGTAGACATAGACAGCATTGAAGAACTAAATGACCACGCAGATGAAATGGATGGACGCATCATCGGTATTGACCCGGGAGCCAGCCTTATGCGTTTGTCCAATGAAGCTGTGGAAGAATATGATCTTGATTACGACCTGGTTGACAGTTCAGAACCAGCAATGATGACTGAATTAGACAGTGCCTACCAAAACGAAGAACCCATTGTGGTCACTCTTTGGAATCCTCATTGGGCCTTTGCGGATTATGATTTAAAGTATCTGGATGATCCAGAGAATGTTTATGGTGATCCAGATGATATCTATTATATGACAAGAACCGGGTTTGAGGATGACCATGCAGAGGTTGTAGAATGGTTTGATGCCTGGCATATGGATGATGACTCTTTAGGCGAACTTATGTCGGTAATTAACGATGCTGACGATGAGGAAGAAGGGGCAAGAGAGTGGATTGAAGACAATCGTGAACTGGTTGATGAATGGTTGGGAGAAGAATAAACAAAAATTGAAGTGAAAAGTCCTGCAGATCTTTTATCTGCAGGACTTTTTGAATTCCCGTTATATTAAGCTTTTTCTCAACTTTTCCTCAAACTTAATATTTACATATGCTTTCACAAAACGCTCTCTTTTCATTGTATCTTCCACACGAAGAAAAAGAGCTCTTTTTTGTCGTTCGCTTAGAGGAAGCGTATTCCAGCGAGTTAACGCTTCCGTTTCAAGATCTTCCTCAATTTGCCGTCGAAGGAGGAGGTCATGAATTCTCTCTTCTCTTTCTTCCTCTTTTGATTTAGCTTCTGGAAGTGCTTTTAACAATTCATCATAAGCTGATTGCAGTCTCTCCATTCTAGCTCTGGAAATCTTATCAGCCGTATTATGTATTTCCCGTAGCAGTTCTTGTTTAAGTGAGTGCAAGTCAATAGTCTGAGGAGAAGCAGGCTCGGCATCCGGTGGGAAAGGCCGGAGTTCAAAATGGTTGGGAAGTTCGTTAAAGATGCCTTCGAGAGACCATTTTTTGTCGCGTTGTTTTTTTATAAACACCCCTATTCTGACATCTAATTCCTCATAAATTTTTTCATTATCAGTTCTGTTAATGTAATGAATATTTCTTTCTTCGAGTTTTTTAAACCAGCCATCTACAGTGTTAACATGCTTGCCGATTTCCTTGGCAAAATCACTGATTTTCCAGTACTGATTCATCGCTTAATCACCTCTTTGTGGACAATATGTGGTACTAAAATCATACCCCGATAAAGAGGATAAGGCAAAGCTAATTTCAGGGAAGTAAATCTGAAATTCTTATGACCAATATATGGAATGCCCAGTGGGGCGAAACAATAACCTGCCCTTTTAGGACAAGGGTTTCATGTTTTCTGCCAATTTCACCATAAGCTGTTTCTGGACTTGTCTTTCACCATTTTTAGTTTGAAAGATGAAGTGAGGGGTATAGCCAAAGTAAGAATCGAAAAGCAGTAAGGAGGAAGATGAAATGCCAACTCAACCTGTAGGAGAAAAAAGAGACGACAATCAAACAACTGAATATGGCAGAAGAGATCCTAATCCAAAACCAAAATCAAAATCACAAGAAACCCAAAGCAAATCTGAGAACACAATGGGAAAAAAGGTAGCGAATAAATTAAAAAGTAAGGAATTTATTCAGGGTGCAGTTGTAGGAGGAATTGTTGGTACGGCTACTACAATGCTGACCTCTCCTAAGAGCGGTAAAGAAGTGCGCCAAGGCATCACTGATAATTATGAAAAGACAGCACAAAAAGGAAAAGAGGCGTATGAGCGTACAACTCAAAAAGGAAAAGATAAAGTGCAGGGTTTGAAAGATCAATCCACCCAGGGAGTGGAAAAGCTTAAAGGGAAAGTAGGCCAGGTACAGCAGGATGTTCAAAACTGGACTTCTCAAAAACAGGAAGCTATTGCTGATAATCTAAAAGACAAAGCATCCAGATTCTCTAAAAATGGTGCTTCTCAAGAAGAGGAGGAGCCAAACAACGAAGCTAGTGAAGAAGATACTTCCTATATGGATGAAGATACAGAAAATGAGAATCAAGAAGTTTACCATGAAGAAGGCGAAGAGATGGAAGAAGATTCTGGTGAAGAAAATGAGGAATCAGAAGAAGAGGAATCAGAAGAGGAATATGAGGAAGACGAGTACGAGGATGAAGATGAATACGATGAAGATGAGCTTGAAGACGATGACGATGACGATGAGGAAGATGAACAGCGATAAAGAGTTGTATATTCCCGGTGGAAGAAAGACATCAGTGAACTTACTTACGTGGGAATAACCATCCTTTATTATCGATTCATCTCTGTAATATCGGCACTGATAAGAAGGATGACTCCATCTGCCTTCTACACATGTACCGATAGGGCAAGAAAGGTGGTATTGACTCTTTTATGGCTGAAAATTCCAATCAAAATAAAAATAACAGTAATGGAAAACGTGCTGCCCTTGTAGCTGGAGGCATAGGGCTTGCTGGCGCCTCCTTATCACTTGTTAATAAAAAAGTGCGTAAAAAAGCGAAAAAAGCAAAAGAACACACCAAAGAAGAAATAAAGGATCAGGCCAAAGATACGGTTGACGACATGCCTAAGACAAAGAATGCAGCTGCAGCGACAGCTGTCGGCAAAAAGTTCTACAACCTTTTTGAAAAAGTAAGAAAGACCAAAGAGGAAGTCAAGGATGAGCTTCAGGATAAAGGCGAAGAAGCCAAAGAAAACCTTGAAGATGCGAAGGGGCAGCTGAAAGAAAAAGGTGAAGAGGCCAAAGAAAATCTCCAAGGAGCTAAAGATGAGATGCAGGGCAAAGGAAATGACTCACAAAATAAAGCAGGAGGCATCAAGGGTAAGTTAAAGGAACAAGGCGAAAACATGAAAGAAGAGCTGAAGGATAATGCCTTAACCAATCCTGATGACTCCAATGATGATGAGGGAATTAAAAAGCCCAGTGATATTAAAGGCCCGATGGATGTAAAAGGAGCCAACGATATTAAAGGGGCAACGGATATTAAAAAAGTAGATTAAGGAGTGAAAAATAATGGCTATTCAGAAAAGCACAGATACTTCAAGTCTAGCAGAAGTCATTGACAGAATTCTTGATAAGGGAGTTGTCATTGATCTTTATGCTCGTATTTCTCTAGTGGGTATTGAACTTATTACCATTGAAGCTCGCGTTGTTATTGCAAGTGTGGATACTTGGTTGCGCTATGCAGAAGCAGTTGGGCTATTAAGAGATGAAGTACAGGGAGAAATTGATGAAGAAGTCGGAGACGATGGGCGAGGAGCCAACCAGCTTAACTTTGCGTAGGAATAAATAACAATTCTGGCATATACGAATTTCGTATATGCCGGTTCTCTTTATAATTTAACAAGCTTTTCATAAGAAGCTTAGTCTCCAAAACAGAGGTGTAGATGAATGGCTAGTAAACTTGAAGAAGTAATTAATACTGTTAAAAGTTTTTTTCGTGAGAATGTTTACCCGGTTTATCGTATAACATCCATAGTCACTGAAGAGAAACATTGGGAAGTAGAACTGGAAGTCATAGAAGAAAAAGAATATATGAAAAAATACGGCAGGGATCAATTGATTGGAGTTTATCAAGCGCGTGTTAACGAGGACATGGAAATCGTAGCTTTTGAAAGGAAAAGCTTAAGACAGAGAACGGCAACACTAGAAGCGGAAGAGAGGGGGTAAAAGGGATGGCAGCAGAAAAAATAGACACCAAGGAAGAAAAAAACGAACAAGCTGAAGATAAAAGAAGCTCACAGCCGCAAAAGAAGAAAAAGGGGCAAGAAGAATTAACCTCCTCTTCAAAAGAGAAAGCATCTAGTAGTACGAAGAAAGAGAAATCGGATTCCGGCAAAAAAAATACAAGCAGCCGGAAAAAACCTACAGTGAGTGAAAGAAGAAAGATTGGTTCTCCTAAAGTAAACAAGCCGAAAACAGGAGAACGTAAAACCTATCCATCTGCAGAGGAACAAAAGAGAAAGCAAACAAAAAGCAAGAAGAAGACTGAGCAGAAAGACCAGCAGCAAGAGAAAGCAAGGGAGAATACCCAGCAAAAGAAAGAAGATAGCAAGAACATCAAACAAAACAATCAATCACAGGATAGTAATACTTCCAAACAAAGAGAGCATCACCGAAATGTAGACATGGCGAACTTTGTAGAAACTTCTAAAATCAAGGAAATTTCTAATCGGTCAAAGATGTATCTGGAAGCAGGATATCCTGTCCATTTTATCGGTCCAGCCGGTGTAGGGAAAACGTCTCTGGCACTTCATATTGCTCGTCAATACGACCAGCCTATCATGCTCTTGCAGGGAAATCATGAAATGTCCAACTCAGATCTCTTAGGAGGCATGACAGGATATACGAGCAGCAAAGTCATTGATAACTATGTCAGGGCTGTGTATAAAAAACAGGAAGAAGTTAATGAAAAATGGAGCAAAGGACGCTTGGTGGAAGCTGTCAAAAATGGTTACACCTTAGTCTATGATGAATTTACTCGTTCTCGTCCTGAAACAAATAATTTATTTTTATCTGTTTTGGAAGAAGGAATATTGCCGTTATATGGAACAAAGCAAAATGAAAGCTTTGTCCGTGTCCATCCGAATTTCAAAGTTATTTTTACGAGCAATCCAGAAGAGTATGCTGGAGTATATGAATCTCAGGATGCATTATTAGACCGTTTGATAACAATGGAGTTGGATGCTGGTCATAACAGCAATACAGAGCTTGACATTGTTAAAGAAAGAACAGATATATCGGATGATGAAGCAGAGCTGATTGTCAATCTAGTGAAGAAGATAAGGCAGCGTTGTGCTGAGGAAGATGAACAAGGACCAAGCTATAGAGCTTCAATTATGATCAGTGAAATAGCAGCGAAAAATGATATTTCCATTCGTTCATCGGATGAGGATTTCGTACGGCTATGTAAAGATGTACTGGGGGCTGTCGTATCCAAATGTTTCGAAGGCGACAGCATTGAAGAAGCAGAAGATATGGTAGAAGAGGAATTGAGAAAGGGCTAGGGGGAAGCAAAATGAGTACAGAGTCAGGAAAATATCTGTTTTGTATAATTCAGACAAACGAAGAGAAAACATTCGGAAAAGCAAAATTAGCTGGCGAACATCGAAAAGTCTATACCATTTCTCATAAGGGTGTATCCATGGTAGTTGCCGATGCCCCAGTAGAAATCTATGAACCATCACGTCAGAATGTGAAGGCACATCAGGAAATGGTAGCTTCTGTGATGGAGCAATTTACCGTGATCCCTATGAGCTTTGGAAATGTGTTAAAAGGTGAAGAAGATGTAAAGATTCTTTTAGAAAAACTTCTTCCTCAATGTGATGAGATTTTTCCACGTATAGACAATAAAATTGAAGTCGGACTTAAGTTAATCGGAAAGAAAGAGTGGATAGAAAAACAGGCTAAGGAACAGCCGGCTTTAAAGCATCTGGAGTCCAATGTGGCTCAGCGAAATAAGGATGCAGGCTATTATGAAAAAATTCGCCTAGGAGAAGCAGCACGTAATTTCATGGTAGCTTTGCAGGTGGAATTTGAAGAAGAAATATTTAATCCTCTTGCTAAAATTGCTGATGCCGCAAAGAGTAATGAAGCGATTAGTGAGCGAATGCTATTGAATGGAGCATTTCTTGTGGATAAAGAAAAAGAGGAAGAATTTGATAAAAAGGTAAATGAATTGTATGAGAAATGGAAAGAACAAATCGACTTTAAATATACTGGTCCTTGGCCTGCTTATAACTTTATTGATATTAAATTAAAAGCAGCGGAGGGTGTGTAATGATTCGTAAATTGTTCACTTGGCCTCTAGACACAGTTGTATGGGTTGGTGAAAAGGTGAAAGAAGAAGTGGACAAAGAATTATACGACGTAGAACACATCCAAAAAAAACTCGCTCACCTTCAAATGATGCTTGAGATGGAAGAAATTTCAGAAGAAGCCTATCAGGAGCAGGAAGAGGTTTTGCTGGCACGATACCGTATTGCCAAGAAAGCTGAACAGGAGAGACTAAGAGAAAGCCTGGAAGAATAGGGGGAGCATCATGCAAGTTGAAGCGGGCACTAGTAAGCTTATCTATTTATATGCATTTATCCCAACGGAGGAATATGAAGAAAATCCTTTACCCCATTTGAAAGGAATTGACCCACAGCATTCAATGGAGTGCATCGTGTTTGACCAGATTACTGCCATTACATGCCTGGTCAAACATGAAGATTTTTCTGAAGAAGTGTTGCAGAAAAAAGTAGAAAACATGGGGTGGCTGCAGGATAAAGCATTTCATCACCATGAAAAGATGAATGCTTTACATAACAGATATACTGTCATTCCTTTGAAGTTCGGGACGCTTTATGAAAATGAAGATCGAGTAAAAGAGGTTATGGACACTAACAAAGAAGGCATTATGGCTCAGTTTATTAAACTGAAAAATCAACAGGAATGGAACGTTAAAATCTACACAGACAAAAAAAAATTTATTGAGGAGGTTGAGGTTAGCAGTCCAGAAATAGAAAAAAAGAAACAAGAAATCAAAGATCTTCCCAGAGGAAAACAGTATTTTGAAAAAAAGAAAATGAGTCAATTTGTTGAAAATGAAGCTGACAAGGAGATTGACAGGTTTTGTGAGTGTTTTCATGAACAAATGACTTCATATAGCAAAGAAGAAGAGGTGAAAAAAAACTGGGAAAGAAACCTCACTGGACGAAAAGATGATATGTGCTGGAATGGAGCTTATTTAATACCCAAAGAAAAAGTAGAACAGACGCTTGCATTCATTAAAAAAATAAAAGATGACCATGAGAATTTCACTTTTGAAATCACCGGACCATGGCCCGCGTATCATTTTTCTAACTTTACGGAACGAGGTGAAACAAATGGCGGGTGAATCCTTACAGACAAAAGACGTTTCTCTTCTAGATGTATTAGATGCAGTTCTTGAAAAAGGAGTGGTGTTACGAGGTGATATAACCATCTCAATAGCAGGGGTAGACCTGGTCTATCTGGATTTAAGGATATTGCTTTCTTCAGTAGAAACTTTGATTCAGGCACGTGAGGAAGAGTTGAAAAGGACAATCAATGAAGAAAGAATAAATTTTACAGGTGAGTAAGGAGTGATTTATCATGGCAGACCAAGAGCTAGTTGAAAAACATAATCCGTCTGGACGAATTTCTCTGGATCCGGAAAAGGCAGAAGAAGGGTTGTCCCAGCTTGTTATGACCGTCATTGAACTCCTGCGCCAAGTAGTCGAACGTCAGGCAATGAGGCGCGTGGAAAATGGCAGCTTAACGGATGAAGAAATAGAAAAAGTAGGGGAAGCTCTAATGAATTTAGAGGAGAAGATGGAAGAATTAAAGGAAATCTTCAACTTAGATGATGATGATTTGAATATTGATCTTGGACCACTAGGCAATTTGATGTAATAAGCAAAATCTAATCATATGATGAAAAGGAGAGTGATCCCATGGATGAGATCAAACATCCAGCTCACCAATCAAGCAACCTCGTAGATGTGTTGGAAACGGTCCTGGACAAAGGGGTAGTCATTGCAGGGGACATTAAATTGAACTTAGCGGAGGTAGAGCTGATTACGATTAAAATTCGTCTTCTTGTAGCCTCTGTAGATAAAGCGAAAGAAATGGGTATTGACTGGTGGGAAAGTGATCCGCATTATTCCTCGAAAGCAATACGGATAGAGGAGGAGAATCAGCAGCTTCAAGAAAGAATTAAACAGCTGGAAGAACGTGTCGAAGGACAGCTGGAAGAACAGGAAAACAAAGGAGGCTGATTGATGAAAAAGAAGGATTTTTTTAAAGACCTGAAGCAGATAATCAGGGATTTAGAAAATCAGGATCAATCTATCGTGGGGAGGACAGAGGAAAAAAAGCTTGGACGGGGAAAGCGAGGCCCCACTTTGAGGTCTGAGTACGTGCTGAGAGCCAAAGTGGGGATCCAGGATGAGCAAAATAAAAGACAAGAAAGAGAGTGAGTTTGATTGACATCCTGCCCAGTTTTCCTTTTGTCATTCTTTTATCGTGCTATTGTTCCTTTTGGTGATAGGTCCATTTCCTCCATAATGCTTCCATTGGTCCCTGGCTTCTTTTTGAGAGCCATAGAGTGCTGAACACGACTTGTAAAAGATAAATTCCTATGGCTATTAAGATGCTTTCCACTATGTTCACAGAACCAAACAGACCAAAACCAAAGCCGTAAAAGATAAAAACAAGAATAACAGACTGCATAAGATAGTTTGTCAATGCCATACGCCCAACAGCAGCCAAGGGCACGAGCGCTTTGAGGCTCTTTATTCGTTGAATAAGAAGAACAAAGAAAGAGACGTAACAGAGCATAAGCAAAGGTCCGGCGATAATGTTTAGGCCGTCAGCCAAGCTTATGGCTAAGGAATATGGGATAGGAAAGAGATCAAACAATAAGAAGGTATAAATAGATGTAAGCAATACCCCGCTCCAGAAAGAATGAATGAAAAGGTTTCTCCATTTCTTTTGAAACTCCTCTGCTTTAGTAAACCACTCTTGTTTTCCGAAATATAAACCGATAAGAAAAATACCTAACACATTCGGAACGGTTAAGAATAGGTTAAGAAGAACGTAAAATACTTCTTCCTGAATACGAAAAGCGAGAATTTCCCCGTACGTGCCTTCAGAAAACACCTGGTAAGCAGCTGCAATGTTATTTTGTATGTCAGCCCCCATGGCGTTTCCTTTCATTGTCAGAGCAATGGACGACAGGATAAAAAGCAGGCTTAATACTATCCACGAAACCCCTAATAGTGCTATGCCCCATGTAAGAATTACCTTTGGAGTTTTATCAATAAACAGAAGGAGAAAAAAACCTGCCACAGCATAAGTATGTAAGATATCACCAGACCATATGAAGATCAGGTGAATGAGTCCAAGAATCAGCAAAAAAGTCATTCTTCGCTTAAAAAAGGAATTTCCGTCTAAACCCCTTTGAACAATTCTGGAATAAAAGAAATAAAAGCCTAAGCCAAATAAAAGAGAAAACATAGGATAAAATTTTCCATTTACAAAAAATTCAATAACAAAATGGCCTGTCTGCTCAAGAAAAGGTGCTTCACCTAAGGGCTCAGGTACAATAACACCCTGCTTTTGAAATAGAGGGGACTTGAAAAACAAAATATTTGCAAGCAATATGCCAAGAAGGGCAAAACCTCTGATGACGTCAATGGATACTACTCTTTCTTTGCTTCTGGAAGCCTCCAGGTTCATCATTTTCACTCCCTTGTTTAGAAATTCTTACCTTGTCATCGTACATGATTCTACCCAGTAAAGGAACTAAAAAAGAAGACTCCCTTGCCCCTTCCGTCTGAAAAGGATTTGTTAAAAGAGGTTAGCGCTATAAACAGAGATTGTTTGATTTGATCTGTGTAAGTGTTCCAACTCATTTTCATATCAGCAGAGAGGTCTTTTGTTATGGAACAAATAACTGTTCAGTATTGATAACTATGAAAGAAGTATAAAAGAATGCATCTACCTCAAACTAAGCAAAACGGAGGTGGTGCAATGATTAGGAAGATATGTGAACGATTAGCTGTTTTCCTTGTGTGTTTATTGTTTTCTTTAGGATTCGTCTCCTCATTGGCAGCTGCCCCACAGCCTGAGGATCCGGAGGACATTCCACAATTAGAGGGGGGGCCTGAATATGCAGAAAGAGATCCATCACCGGTGGACATTGGTATTTTACACCAGCAGTACCCTGAAACGGTGATTTACAGAGGGTCTCACGATGTAAGCCAGGTTGCTTTGACTTTTGATGACGGTCCGGACCCAAGATTTACACCAGAAATTCTTGATATCTTGCAAGAGTTTGACGTCCCAGCTACTTTTTTTGTCCTGGGTGCTAGAGCTGAACGTTACCCGGAAACGATTTTACGAATGGAAAATGAAGGTCATGTTATTGGCAACCATACCTTCTGGCATCCTAACCTTGTAGTGGAAGGAATAGGACGATTAGATTGGGAACTTCCCCAGGCAGAACAAGTCATAGAGGAAACTGTCGGTTATCGCCCTCTGTTATTTCGTGCACCTTATGGTAATCTTAACGAGGACATTGTGGAAAGACTTGCCGACTTTGGAAACGTTGCAGTCGGATGGACAGTCGATTCCCAAGATTGGCGTCAACTTTCCGGAGATGAAATAGCAGCAAACGTTTTGACCAATACACAGCCCGGGGACGTTATTTTAATGCATGACGGCGGGAATTGGGATCAGGATCTTACAGGAACGGTTGAATCCTTACGGACGATTATTCCAGAGCTTCAAGCACAAGGAATTGAATTTGTTACGATCCCTGAGATGTTTAATATACCAAGGGCAAAGTAAATCATTTCACCTTGTCTGTCTGATTAAGGACCGTTCTCAGACAGACATTTTTTGTGAATGAAACAGCTGTTATGGACCACGGTAAACCTCTTTTGATCAATAAATGAATAAAAATTGTGAACGACACTCGAGGAAGGTTGTATCTGCATATGCGTTTCGGATATGATAGGCTATGATAACCTAGTCATAGGAGGGAAATAAAATGAAAGCTTTACATACAGCACTGCCAGCCTTGATAGCATTTGGAGTATTGTCAGCATGTGGTCAAGGTCAAGAAGAGGCACAGGAGCAATCAGAACAGCCTGCAAGCGGCGAGGAACAAGTGGAAGCAATTGAAGTTGAAATTTTAACCGAGAAATCTCAAAAGCCAGGAGAAGAATTTGAGCTAAAAGCGCTTGTTACTCAGGGGGACGATAAAGTAAACGACGCAAATGAGGTTGTGTTTGAAGTTTGGAAAGAAGGCGAAAAAGAAGAAAGTGATATGGTGGAAGCTACTGACGTAAATGAGGGTATATATACTGCTCCTTACACCATTGAAGAAGTTGGTGAGTTTGTTATACAGCCGCATGTGACAGCCAGAGGGATGCATAGGATGCCGACTCAAACCATTTCGACAGGAGACGCTGAAGAGGAGCACTCCGCCCACGGGGATCACGAAGACGGAGATGACCACGACCATGACCACCATCATGAGCACGATTCTGATATCCTATCCGTTGATTTTGCTGCAAAAGAAGGGGAAGAAGACGGGGAATCCTTATCTTTAATCGCAGACATTGAAAAGGAAAATGAAACATTAACAGAAGCTGAAGTACAGTTTGAAATTTGGCAGCATGGAGACGAGGCTCATAGCTGGGTGAAAGCAGATGAAATAGATCCGGGCAGCTATCATGCAGATCATTTATTTGAAGAAGAAGGAGAGTATCATATCGTCATTCATATTGAGAATGAGGAGCTTCATGAGCACATATCAGAAAGTGTTGAAGTTAAATAATTTTTCACGGTGAAAAAGTCTGCCCATTCGGCGGGCTTTTTTTGGTAGAACCCCCCAAAACTTAAGGACAGACGAAATGAATTTAGAGAGTTATATAAAAAATTGATAAATTTTTATTTTAAAAGTTAATGTGAGCGGGAAGGGAGAGAATAAGCAACTTAGAAAGGGGAACATATTTATGAAAAAAACAGCTTTGCGTATGTTTGGAACCTTAAGCATGGGGTCTGTGTTAATCTTTGCGACGGCATGTAATGAGGGAGCAGGTTCGGATTTGGAGAACGAAGCAGAAGGAGAAGAAACCAGCGGAGAAGATGTTGAGGAAATAAACGGTGAAGAAGAAAGTGAAGATATTAATAACGATCAAGACATTGATAATGAAGAAGATGATGACAGCCAAGAAGAGGAAAACGGAGATATTGAATCGGATGGTAATAATGAAGAAGGAGACCGTTCAGAAATAGCTGAAGAGCCAGAGGAATTGAATGAGCAAGCTTCCGAGAATGTAATGACGGATAGTACAAAAAATGTAACCCGCCTTAATGAAGAAGACCCTGTCTCTTTTTCAATCATGGCATCTCAAACACTTTGGCCTGCTACACATTCTGAAAACCAGCCAGGAACAGTCATTCTTGCTCCAGAGGGGGAGTGGCAGGCAGCTTTGGCAAGCTTACACCTGGTGCATCACCCAAATAACGGGCCGATCTTACTTACAGAAAATGGTGAGCTGTCAGATGATGTTCTTGACGAAATAGAACGTCTTAACCCTCAGGGGAATGAAAATGGAACAGAAGTGCTTATTGTTGGTCAAGAAAGTGAAAACATTGAGGAGGAGTTAAACGATTATGAAGTAGACTCAATTAATGAAGAAAACAACCACGCAGCCTTTGCCAAGCAGGTTGATGATTATTTTGCCGAAATCACTGGTGAATACAGTGAGACTGTTTTGATCGGTTCTATGGAGGAAGAACATAAAGAACTGACCATTACAACCGGAAATTGGATTTCGCATATGGATGAGCCGCTCCTCTATGTAGAGGAAGGAGAGATTCCTTCAGAAACCGCTGAAGCGATAGAAGGAAGAGAAGATGTGAAAATGTACGTCCTTGGCTCGGAAGATGTGATTTCAGAGGAGATTGTGGAGGATTTAGAGGCAGCCGGTGAAGTGGAACGCATTGAGGGACAAGATCCGACAGAGCTTTCCATTGCTTTTGCTCAATACAGGGATGATGATAATGACTTTGGATGGGGAGCTGATGAGCCAGGTAAAAGTGTTTCCTTTGTATCAACGGAAACACCAAGCATAGCGATTGCAGCCGCTCCTTTTGGCCATCTAGGTAAACATGCTCCAATGGTTTGGCTTGAAGAGGGTGAACTGAACGAAGAGGTATATGAATATTTAGCTGAATTGAAACCATTGTATGAAGAAAATCCAATGGAAGGTCCTTATAGTCATGCGTACGTAATGGGAGACACTGAGACCATTTCTTTCGAACAGCAAGGCATCATTGATGAAAAGCTGGAGATAGCCCCAGAGAATGAAGAAGATGCTCATGGCGCTCACGGAACAGAGGATGAAGACGAACAAGGAGAAATCTCAGAAGATGAGGACACTGATTTAGATGAAAGTGAAAACGACAATGAAATTGGTGATGAAGAAGACAACAATGAAAACGAAATAGACAACGAAGAGAATGATGAGTAGGGACACCCTCTTTATCATGAATGACCAGTAAAATCCTTCTTTCCTTTGTTTTACTTGCATTGATTCACGTGGTTTAAGACATGTTAAGTATCGAAAGGGGGATTTCATCATGGCAGTGGATGTGCTTTGTGAAGTAAGCAACTGTACGTATTGGGATGAAGGTAATAAGTGTGCGGCAGACCGAATTTATGTAGTGAGCCACACGGGAAAGGAAGCTGGAGACCAACACGAAACAGATTGTAAAACCTTTCAACCTGAACAACATTAATAAAAAAGGGATGCTTTTTCAGCATCCCTTTTTGTAATTATATAGTCATAATTGAGGGAGGATACAGACTTCTTACCTCTATACGTAAAGGAGAAAATGGTGTATTATTTTTATCAGACTTTAGAAGAATTAAGGTGATGGCCTGGTGGCTGGATTAAATACAGAAACAAATGAAAAACAGTATGATATCAATATGCTTTTTGTTCTTTTCTTATTTGCAGTGGTCAGCTGCTTATATATTTTTTATGCTCAGCAGATGCCACAGTATAGTGACAATTTTGCTGTTCGGCAGCTGATTTTTTATTTTGTAGCTTTTGGTTTGGCAATTGCCGTGCTGCATTTTGACTTTGAATACTATGCGAACATCTCCTGGGTGCTGTACGGGATCGGCTTACTAATGCTGCTTGTATTAGAACTTGCTCCTCAATCGATTGCACCAACCATTGCGGGGGCTGTAAGGTGGTTCAGGGTTCCTGTTATAGGATCTTTCCAACCCTCAGAACTAGTGAAGATTTTTCTCATCATTACATTAAGCACTGTGATTTACAAACATAACCTCAATAAAACGGAAAATAGCCTGAAAGCTGATTTTTGGCTGTTGGCCAAAATGATCCTCATTATTATTCCTCCGGTGTTTTTACTTCAGCGCCAGCCTGACATGGGGATGGTAATGATGACGGCTGCTATCTTTGTTTCCTTAATTCTTGTTTCAGGAATTTCATATAAATTGGTGTCAGTCATCATTGGCGGGCCGATATTAATGATCATCGGCTTTATCGGTGCATTTTTTCGTTTTCCTCACTTAGTTGAACAGTACTTTTTTAGTAATATCTCTGACTATCAGGTGAGAAGGTTTTATGGATGGTTAAACCCTGCCGAGTTTTCAGATGAAGGATACCATACGATGCAGGCTATGACAGCCATAGGATCAGGAAGGCTGTACGGCAATCCCGAAGCAGATGTTTACATTCCCGAAGCTCACACGGATTTTATATTTGCAGTTATCGGAGGAGAACATGGCTTTCTTGGGGCAGCATTCGTTATTACGCTGTATTTTGTCCTATTGTACCAGATTATGATGACAGCTCTTCGCTGTCATAATAGCTTTGGGACCTATCTATGCGCTGGAATTATAGGAATGCTCGCTTTTCAAGTGTTCCAAAATGTAGGCATGAATCTCGGCCTTCTTCCTGTTACAGGCTTCACCCTGCCTTTATTAAGTTACGGAGGAAGCTCTCTTATGGCTACCATGTTCGCCATAGGAATTGTTTTAAGTGTAAGGTATCATTCAAAGACGTATTTCTTTGATAGTAACAAGCAATAGAAAAGCCCTGATTGGCGCTGGTGAGTTTAATTTAACCGGCTGCCAAAAAGGGCTTTTTTTAACCTGTTTTTTTTGAACTCTCCTGTGGTTCAATTGTCGACTGAGAGTGTAAGGATAGCTTACTGGTCATATTTTCAACAGCTTTGATTAAGGTGTCAAGTTTCTTTTCCATCCGGTACAGCAGATAAAAAGAAATGACCACGGCAAAGCTGTAATCACCTATTGCTGTAAACCAAGTCTCCATTTTCTGTGCCTTCCTTTCCCTGCAGAGTAAAAAATCAACCCCAAAACAATATTGTTTTGGGGCATAGAAAACCATGCAATTAGCTTGCAAAAATTGTGTCTACCGAACGACTCACAATGCGAGCGTCTCGTTTTGCCACGAGATTACCTCCACTTGATATGAATCCATTCCCTGCAATGACAGCATCCATGGCAGCACTGACTGTTTCTTCAGTCAAATTATCTAGGGGGTTATCGAGAGCGATCGTCACGATGTTTCCCAGCTCGTTTTCGAAACGTAATTCCAAGCGTTTTGTCATTTTGTTCTCCTCCTTCTTGTGTTAAAGGTTATTGGGCCAGATCATATTGATTTACACGGTAAGAACTGATAACCGTATATCCCTGCAGTGGTGCGAGGGTCTCTACAATACTGATAAGAACTTCGTTGGAAACGTCTGTTTTAATGTTATTAAAATGTTTGCTCATATACGTGGGCTTCCCTTCAAGGTCAGTGCCTGTTTCAAAAACGATGGTTAGACGTGAATCAAGAGTCAATTCGTTCATTTTCTCACCCCCTTTCACTATCTAAATAGCATCTATGACTGAAGAAGGAGGAAAAGAAATGTAAAAGATAAGTGTATGGTTTGGCAAAGTGAAAAGGAGGGAAATATCACTTGATATAAAAAGGAGTGTGGAGTAATGAGAGTTCTTATTGTTGGAGCAAATGGAAAAGTGGCCAGACATAGTCTCCGTCACTTTAAGGATTCCGATAAACACGAAGCTGTCGCGATGATTCGGAAGGAAGAACAGGCTTCAGAGCTCAAAGAGCTTGGCGCCGCAGAAACAGTGATAGCAGATTTGGAAGGAGATATTTCACATGCATTTAATGGGATAGATGCAGTGATATTTGCAGCCGGTTCCGGTCCTCATACAGGTGCAGATAAGACGGTGCTCATTGATTTATGGGGGGCAATTAAAACAATTGATGAAGCGAAGAAGCAAGGAGTCAATCGTTTTGTAATGATAAGTGCAATTAATGTAGATGATCCGGAGGAAGCCCCGGAAAAAATGCGTCACTACGTGGTAGCAAAAAAATTAGCAGATGATCACTTAAAAGCTAGCGGTTTGGACTATACGATTGTAAGACCTGGTCCTCTTACCAATGATGACCCGACAGGGCAGCTTTTAATAGAGGAGAAAATCGGACATCGAAACGGGGAAATCACTCGTGGGGACGTAGGTCATGTCGTTTTTGAAACGGTAGATAAGGAAAATACCCACCACAAAGTGTTTGAGATTCTAAATGGTGAAGCACTGCTGGAAGAAGCTATTCAGCATGTATAAGGTTTAATGAGATGGAGTCCCGGTCGTAATGATCGGGACTTTTTTTCGTGCATAAGAAAATGGTATTCTTCATGTATTCTTCATATTTAAAAAATACAATAATGATGGTAAGCAAAAAATAACCCAATTCTATGTTTTTTCTTTAAAATAGAGAAGAAAGGGGGAGAGACAGTTGCAAAAACAAGAATTCAACATTAAGGGGATGACTTGTGCCTCCTGTGTGAATAGAGTAGAGAAAGTTGTTTCGAGAATAGAAGGAGTTTCATCTGTACATGTTAATTTGGCAACCTCTAAAGCTATGGTAACAGCAGAGGAAGAAATAAATCAGGACGCTGTACAAAAAGCTGTGGAGAAAGCAGGCTTTGAAGCGGAACCAGCAGATAACATAGACAAACAGACAGAAAATCTTCAATTTAAGATAGAAGGAATGAGCTGTGCCTCCTGTGTGAACCGAATAGAAAAGATGATATCCAAAAAAGACGGAGTTCAGGCCGTCAGTGTAAACCTGGCTGCCGGGCAGGCACAAGTGGAAACATACAAAGGAGCAGTCCCGGCCGGTGAGATAGAAAAAAGCATAGAAAAAGCCGGGTTTTCTGCATCACTGGTCAATACAAAAGTACAAGAGAAAGAAGCGAAAAATGATCCTCAGGAAGAAGAGGCATCTCACCTTAAAAAGAGCTTTTTATGGAGTGCCGTTGTGACCACCATTGTACTAATTGGAAGTATTCCCCATATGATGCATGAGTGGGGAAACTGGGTCCCAGCCTGGCTCTCTTCCCCATTTTTATTGCTGATTTTAACAACATATGTGCAGCTGGGTCCTGGATGGCGTTTTTACCACAACAGCTATAAAGTGTTAAAGCATGGGTCAGCGGATATGAATGTATTGGTAGCGATGGGAACTACTTCTGCCTGGCTGTACAGCGGGGCAATGACCCTATTCCCGGATACACTGACCGCTGCAGGATTTCCGTATCAACTTTATTACGATGTAACAACAGTTATCACCACGTTAATTCTTTTAGGTCGTTATTTTGAGGCGAAAGCCAAGGGGAAAACATCTACAGCCATCAGGAAGCTTATGAATATGCAAGCCAAGACTGCGAGAATTGTAAGAGGAAATGAAGAAATGGAGGTGCCGGTGGAGGAGGTTCAGGTTGGTGATCTGATAAGTGTTCAGCCTGGTGAAAGAGTCCCTGTTGACGGATTTGTGACTCGGGGTGCTTCTTCAATAGATGAATCCATGTTAACTGGTGAATCCCTTCCTGTAGAGAAAAGAGAAGGGGATGAAGTTATTGGGGCTACAATTAATCAAACGGGCCACTTTACTTTTAAGGCGACGAAAATAGGAAAGGAAACAGCTCTTTCACAAATCATAAAGATGGTAAATGAGGCACAGGGATCAAAGGCTCCGATACAGAGGGTTGTTGACGTTGTATCTGCCTATTTTGTACCTGCGGTTGTACTCATTGCATTTCTCACGTTTGTCATATGGTTTTTTGCCGGGCCTGAGCCGACGTTTATTTTTGCTTTGACAACTTTTATTGCTGTCTTGATTATTGCTTGTCCTTGTGCCTTAGGGCTTGCAACTCCTACAGCCATTATGGTGGGCACTGAAAAAGGGGCTGACAATGGAATTTTGATTAAAGATGCGGAAAGCCTTGAACGTGTCCATAAGGTAGATGTTGTGGTGCTGGATAAGACAGGGACCATTACAGAAGGAAAGCCTAAGCTGACAGATGTTCTCCCGGCCAAAGGATTTGATGGAGATACATTATTAACACAGGCTGCCTCTGTTGAGAAAGGGTCAGAGCATCCGCTGGGAAAAGCGATTGTTGAAGGAGCAAAGGAAAAAAAACTTTCCCTGCAGGACCCTGATCATTTTCAGGCACTTGTTGGGCGCGGACTTGAAGCAAATTTAAATTCAAACAAGGTATTAGTTGGAAATGAGAAGCTGATGAAGGAACGAACCATAGATATTTCAGACTATAGCGAACAAGCTGCTGAGTTAGCTGAACAAGGGAAAACCCCTATGTACGTTGCAGTTAACGGGACGTTTGCAGGTCTGGTGGCTGTTGCTGATACTTTGAAAGAAAATGCAGCAAGCGCTGTCCGTTCTCTTCACCAAATGAATTTAGAAGTGGTCATGCTTACTGGCGATAATGAAAAAACGGCTAAAGCCATTGCCAAAGAGGCTGGGATTACACGTTTTATTGGGGAGGTTCTTCCAGAAGATAAAGCAGCTGAGATAAAGAAACTTCAAGGGGAAGGAAAAAAAGTGGCAATGGTTGGAGACGGCATTAATGATGCTCCAGCTTTGGCACAAGCCGATGTCGGCATAGCTATTGGCACAGGTACAGACGTGGCCATGGAAACTGCGAGTATCACGTTGATGCAGGGAAATATTGAAAAAGTGGCTACTTCTATTAAGCTGTCAAAAGCTACGATGAGAATGATCTGGCAAAACCTTGGGTGGGCTTTTGGGTATAATATTCTTTTGATTCCGGTAGCTGCGGGTTTATTGTACCCTCCTGCAGGAATTCTGTTAAATCCGATGCTTGCTGGTGCAGCCATGGCTTTCAGCTCTGTATCTGTGCTGTTAAATACTTTGAGGCTTCGAAGATTCAAAGCAGTGCCTTCCAGGTAAGATGAAGAAGGGCTTTAAGGCATGCCTCGCTTTCTATTGAGGCATGTTTCTATACAACTGAAACGTGACATTTATCTGAAGACAGTGTGTATGTATTGAAGTGCCTGTCCTATTCATGAGAAAATAGGAACCATCAACTTGGAATAGAAAAATTGGGGGATGAGTATGTCAAAGAAGCGTAGATTTATTATGCGCTCTTCTGTCCTTGGGGTATTGGCCATAACACTTGCCTACGTATTTTATACAAACTTTATACAAGAAGAACAAACTCTTGTTCAAGAAGGAGATGCTGCCCCGAATTTCTCCCTTTACAATATGGAAGGGGAACAGGTAGAGCTTGCAGATTATGAAGGACAGGGTGTGTTCTTAAACTTTTGGGGAACATTTTGTCCTCCTTGTGAAGACGAAATGCCATACATGGAAAACCAATATGAGGTGTATGAAGATCAAGGAGTTGAAATTTTAGCAGTAAATGTTGGAGAGTCTGACTTGGTGGTTGATCGTTTCGTCAGCCGGCATGCCTTAACATTTCCTATACTACTAGATGAAGATCAGGCTGTTCTTGACCATTATGGTGTAGGCCCCTTGCCTTCTACTTTTTTAATTGACGCAGAAGGGGAAGTAGTGGATATTATCACTGGTGGAATGACAGAAGAGCATGTAGCAGAATACATGGAAAGAATAGCTCCTTCCACATAAGACATCACAACTAGCTGTGCCACCCGGTTTTTAATGAAGCCGGGTGGCATTTTCAAAAGGGAGTGATCTTAGATAGGCAGGGACGAAAATATGGAAAGAGATATTACTTTTAAAGCAGTGTGGGCAGGTTTTTTTATCTTTATTTTCATTGGCTTTATGATCCTTATTTTTGGTATGGGAGATGAAAGATGGTTTTATCTCCTGTCTCTTTTTGGCGTGGAGAATATTTTTTTTGAGCTTATCGCAGGGATAGCCGGCGGAGGAATTTTTGCGGGCCTTACCTGGCTTGTCTATAAGTTCAGCCGGGCTTCCTTTCCAAAAAATGAACAAACAACCTTGATTCTGCAATTAATGAATAAAAGGTTCGGCATAGCTACCATCGCCTGGGGGGCAGGGGTTTCTGAGGAGTTTTTATTTCGAGGAGTTCTTCTTGGCTTACTTTGGATTCACTTTAATGAAATATGGGCACTTTTGATATCTTCTCTTGTTTTTATGGCTTTGCATATTCCCCAATACAAAGGTAGTTTGGTTATGCATACCATTGTTCTGATGATGGGATTATTTCTTGGCTGGCTTTTTATTCAGACAGGAACGTTATGGGCTCCGATTATGGCTCATGCTGTATATAACGGAGTAATCTCTTATGCAATTAAATATAGAATTCTACCTATAGAAAGTGAAAGATAGGGAAGGGGGAAGTGATTTGCAAGAGATCACATCGGCAGAAGAACTTGAGAACGTCCTTGATGATAACATGCAAAGAGCCTTTTTACTTTTAATCAAGGCGCCGCGGTGTACGGTCTGTGAAGCAGTTGAGCAGCAGCTGACCAGTTTCATGAACGCGTATTCCTCGGTAATAGTTAACAAAATTTCCTTGGAAAAGGTGCCTTCTGTATCCGGGAAATTTCTGGTTTTTGCAGCTCCTACTATTCTGATCTTTAAAGGTGGAAAAGAAGTATGGCGTGGCTCTAGGTTTATTTCTTATGATGAGATGGAAAGGGTTTTTCGTAACATGTAAAGAGGCTGGGATAAAAAACATTTGTTAATTCAGAAAAACGCTGTTATTTCCAAGGAAATAACAGCGTTTTTCATAGCAAACAGATATGTGTAGTTTGGTTTGACATCGGTGGGGAGACTGTTAAAGAAATTGAGTAATATCAAGAAGACTTCCGTTTTTTAGAGAAGGATCGTTTAAGAGGTTTTCCAGCGCTTCAGCTGCTTTCTCCGGAGGAAGCAGCTGGCCTTTTTCCTTGTAGGCGCGAAACTGTTCTACTTCCTTAAATTCTTCTTTTGTTCTTGACCGAATCGCTTCCTGCATGGAAGTGTCCACGATCCCTGGAGCGAAGGAATAGATTTGCACAGGGTTATTTCCTTGCTCTTCCTGTTCGAGGGCGGCTGTCTGCGTGTAAAGGTCTAAACCAGCCTTAGCGCTGCAATACGCTGTCCATCCATATATAGGCTGCTTTCCAGCGCCGGATGAAATATTTACAACTTTCTTGTTCGCTTCAAACTCCTTACTGTGCTTAATAAATTGTGATGTGAGTATCATTGGTGCTGTTAGATTTACTTGAATGTTTTTTGCTATGTCTGCTGGTTTTGTATCTTCAGCCGGAGAGACCGGATCAATCATGCCGGCGTTATTTATTAAAATAATTTCATTTGACTCCTCGGGGGAAATAACTTGAAAGACAGCTTCCATTACTTGCTCAGTCTGGGTAGTATCAGAAAGGTCAGCAGAAAAGAAGTCAACCGCTGCTCCTGTTCCTTTGGCTTCTTCTACAATAGCCGTACTCTTTGTTCTCGATATCAAAAATAAGTGATGACCAGGCTTTAGAAAACGGGAAGCGACAGCTTGTCCAATCCCTTTTGAAGCTCCTGTAATAATAATATGCTTCATTTTCGATTCCTCCTTTGAGGTAGTAGAGTGGTTTGTTGCCATGGTAGCAGATTTTGGCATCCTTTTTCCAAAAAAAGAAAGCTGTTCGTTTGACAGCTTTCTTTTATTCCTGCTCCTGGTGTTCTTTAAATGCTGCAATAGCCCTTCTTCTTTCTTCCTCTGGAATGTCATAGTAATAGATTCCATTTTCTGTTGTACTTTCACCACTTAGCTCAAATGTTTCCATATTACTTTCTGCCCCTTGGTATTGCTGATAAATACTTTGTATCTCATCAAAGGTCATATTTGTTTCGATATTATCTCCGAGGATATCCAACAGCTGATTCGCCTGGACAATAGATTGAAAAGAAGAAGCCCGTTCAGCTAATGCTTCGATAACCTGACGCTGTCTTTCGTTTCTCCCCAGGTCTCCTCTCGGATCTTCTCTCCTCATGCGCACATAGTGGAGTGCTCGTTCCCCATCTAGTTCAATAGTTCCTTCAGGATAATGGTAAGTATTCTCTCCTATTTCATCACCTTGATCGAATTCAAAGGGATTATCTACTTCAATCCCTCCCAAGGCGTCTACAAGTTCTCGAAATCCATTCATATTCGATTGGATCACGTAATCAAACTCATGTTCTAGAAACTCTTCGGTTGTTTCAACGACCAGAGGAGTTCCTTCGTAGGCATATGTGTGGTTAATTTTATCCGGCTGATTCCTCCCAGGAATGTCCACTCGTGTGTCTCTTGGAATATTGAACATAACAACTGATTCATCAGCCTGATTCACAGAAACAGGCATAATCACATCAGCTCTTCCTGGATCATCCGGTCTGTCTCCAATACCAATTAAAAGGAAGCTTACACTGTCAGCTTGTGTAAGGTCATTATCCACGTCTTCCTGTTCACTGGAAAAAGATTCACTTTCTTCGGGAGTACTCTGTTGTTCTGTTTCTGCGCTAAAGTTCTCATTCATCTGTTCCATGCTTTGTTCTGCTTGCTGATAAAGGTAGAAAGCATAACCTGCGGCTGCACCAAATATCAGTGTAATTGATAAAAGAAATATAAGAGTGATTTTTTTCCACATGTAATCTACCTTTCAAGAAAACCGTATGTTAAGTATTTGTGTGATAACTGTCACATGCCAAGAGTCCTTTTCTAAGTATGATAGAAGCAGGATCAATGGTACTCTTATCCCCTTTTTTACTTTTGATAAATCCTTAATTAGAGGGATAGAAGAAAACAAGACTTATCTTTTCGCAAGAAGCTCTTTTTGCAGGGCGGTTAATCTGCGCATCACTATAAGTAAACAAATACCTGATAGAACGAAAAGAACCTCTGAAACAATAAAGTTTTGGGTGTCGTTCAGAAGGAATTCAATCGTTTCTCCTTCTGTCCAGAAATTTACCGGATTTGATGCTAAGTAAGAAGATATGAACGTGATCCACCAGACAAAAATAATCAAAGTGTGTCCTTTATTTGGTTGATTATTGTTTTTTTGCTTCAGGTGGCTGGTATAAAGGTGGAACATAGATATGAGGGGGAGAACCAGGTTTACGAGTGGAATGAAATAAAAAGCAACTCCCCACCCAGGTGTATAAACTACTCCCTCAAGATCCATGATGCGGGCATTTTCATGCATCCGGTAAAGCCAGAATAAGTAAAAGACGATTGAAACCATAAATATGAGGGTGTTAGGCAGATGAATAAATAAACTGATCATCCCGAGTGTTTCCATGTCGCTGCTGCTAATCTGATCAAACGTTGTGCCAGGATCGTACGCATTAAAAATACCAGCTTCAATTAGACTTGCTGCAATAGATATGATGGAAAATACAATTGTCAAAACAATAAAAATAACAGAAACCTTTGCTCTTCGGCCAGGATCTTTTGAATGTTTGTTATGTAGGGCTTCTTGTTTCATATTGTCCTCCTTGCACTTTTTTCATAGCAGGAAAAATTCCTGCCATAGACCATACTACAATATTTTGGGTCGTTAGGTTAGAGAAAAAATATAATTGGCAGGGAGTGGAGGGGAGTGCGGGGAAGTAAGAAGAGTATAATAATGGAAAGTTGAGGAGGTACACGTGCAAAATATTAAAAACACAGTAATGGAAGTAGTGTTAGCTGTTCTTCCTATTACTTTTGTTGTCATTATCCTTCAGTTTTCACTTTTATGGATGCCTGCTGAAATATTTTTTCAATTTTTGGCAGGGGTTGTGATGGTAAGTGTTGGTCTTATTTTATTTCTTCTGGGAGTTCACGTAGGACTGCTTCCTGTAGGAGAAATGATAGGGGCCGCACTGCCTAAGACAAAAAAGATCAGTTTAATTATCTTTTTCGGTTTTTTATTAGGCTTTGTGGTTACCTTGGCAGAGCCTGATGTTAGGGTGCTGGCCTTACAAGTCGATTTGGTTTCCGGCGGAGAGGTCTCTCGAAGCCTTCTTATTTATTCTGTTGCAGCCGGAGTAGGGGTTTTTGTCGCTTTGGCAATGGCCAGAATTATATTAAATATAAAAATTACTTACCTCCTTGCAGCAGGATATGGCCTTGTCTTTTTACTGGCTGCTTTCACGCCTGCTCATTTTGTTCCGATTTCTTTTGACGCTGGGGGAGTTACCACCGGCCCAATGACTGTGCCGTTTATTTTAGCTTTAGGAATAGGGGTTGCTTCGGTTCTCCGGGGAAAATCGGCTTCCAGCGATGGTTTTGGACTTGTTGCCCTTGCATCTATCGGGCCGATTATTGCTGTTTTGCTATTAGGGGTGTTTGGTGGATGATTGAGAATTTATTTTATGGATTTTCCCATGTGTTAGTTGAGGTCTTTTTTGCATTAATCCCCCTTGTCGTATTTTTTGCTTTATTTCAGCTTATTTATCTGAAACTTCCTTTGAAAAGGCTTCTTAATATCGGTGTAGGTATTATTTTAACGTTCTTTGGGCTTGCTTTTTTCCTTCAGGGTGTTCATATAGGGTTTTTGCCGGCTGGGGAAGCCATGGGGGCAATTCTCGGCGAGCTGCCAAACAGGTGGATATTGATTCCAGTCGGGTTTGTACTGGGTTTTGTGGCTACCTTTGCTGAGCCTGCCGTACGAATTCTAAACCACGAAGTAGAAAAGGTATCAGGCGGGTACATTTCCCAAAGAGTGTTATTGTTTACTTTGTCAATTGGAGTAGGTATATCAATTGCCCTGTCCATGGTTAGAATTCTGGTTGGAATACCCTTGTGGTATTTTATTATTCCTGGCTACCTGGCTGCTCTGGTTATGATGAGGTTTTCCTCAAGAACTTTTACATCTGTCGCATTTGATTCTGGCGGGGTGGCCACTGGTCCAATGACAGTAACATTTATTCTCGCGATGGCCGTAGGAATCGCCGGGACAGTGGAAGGGAGAGATCCTTTGCTGGATGGATTTGGTATGATTGCGATGGTAGCCCTTGCTCCAATTTTAGCTGTTTTAACATTAGGCCTACTTTATGGACGTGAGGAGAAGAAAAATGAAGATGACATTAAATCTGAGGCATAAATTAGTCGTTTCGATTCTGAAAAAAGGTTATGCAAGAAAAGTAGTAAAGGCTGCCAAGGAAGCGGGAGCTGAGGGTGCGACCATATTATTTGCAAGAGGAACCGGTATCCATGAAAAGAATAATATTCTGGGCATTACTAATGAACCTGAGAAAGAGGTCGTCCTTATACTGATAGAAGACGAGAAGGAAGAAGAAACATTAAACAGGATTGTGCCTGCAGGAAAACTGGATCGCCCTGGATATGGAATTAGCTTTGTTCTTCCAACAAAGGGCATAGGCGGTATTGTCCATTTGATGGATAAGCTTCAGGATGGACAAAAGAATCCGGAAAGGGAGGGAGAGAGGATAGTGAATGAAGATACTGGAAAAGAGTATTTAGAAAGCTCTATTCATTACGATCTGATTGTCAGTATTGTTAATAAGGGGCAATCAGAAAAAGTAGTAGATGCTTCCTGGGAGGCAGGCGCAGAAGGCGGGACCATCTTAAACGGCAGGGGAACAGGTATTCATGAAAAAGCAAAGCTCTTTTCAATCCCAATCGAACCAGAAAAAGAAGTCATCTTAACACTGATCGACCGGAACAAGACTGAGCAGGTTCTTACGGCAATTACAGAAAAAGCAGAACTTGATAAACCGGGAAAGGGAATTGCCTTTGTCCTGGGAGTGGACAAGACCGTAGGTATTAATCACATTCTGAATAAGATGGTTAATGAAAAATTTAAATCAGATAAGAAGATGAAAGCAAAGAAAAACACTAAATAATACATCCTAAATAATCCCATCCTCTGACAAAGGTCGAAATAAGGTTTAAGGTTTTCTCTTCACAGGAAGAAGAAAAAGAGCAAGCCTTTTGGCAGACATGTTTTCAGGGGGAAGCAGCCATGGCTATTGATGCGATTATTACAGGACTGGTGTTTATCACGATTCACCTTTTAGCAAATAATATATTGCCTGTTGCCAGGGTCAGGCAGTTAAAGTGGCTTTCGTTTTCCGGAGGTGTTGCTTGCGCCTATGTATTTGTTTATATTCTGCCTGCTTTGCACGAGGAACAGCAGGATTTTGGCGCCCAGACCACTGAAGAATTTGTCATGGAGTCGGAGCTCTATTTCTTTGGTTTATTGGGCCTTTTAATGTTTTACGGCATGCAAAAAGCTGTGGATGCCCGTAATGAGAAGCAGGGTGAAAAAGGGAAGTCAGGTTCCTTTTTCTGGGTACAGGTCATATTCTTTTCTATCTATAATTTTATGATTGCCTATATCGTTATTGCCACTGAGGTGGAAGGCATTCAAGCTGTCTTCTATTCTACAGCGATTGGTCTTCATTTTATGGCCATCGCACATGATTTATGGCGAGAAGATAAGGAGCGTTATAATCGGACAGGGCGTTTTGTTCTGGCTGGAGGCATTATAGCAGGATGGATCATGGGTATGATGGTAACTCTTTCTTCTTTTGTTCTTTCTATCATCTTTGCTTTTGTATCTGGGGCAATTATATTAAACGTCCTGAAGAATGAGCTTCCATCGGAAAGAAACGCTCATTTTCCAACGTTTGCCCTTGGGGCTATGTCGTACACACTGTTTGTTATGGGAATTAAATTTTTCTTTGAATGGTAGATGTCACTGTTTTATTGGAGGGAGCTTCTCGTAATGAGAAGCTTCTTTATAATGTTTGTCTGGACGTGTTGAAGGTTAGTTAAGAAAGAGAACACTTGAAAAGGAGGCAGCGTAAGGTGGGTAAAAAGTCAGATGGGAATTTAACAGGCATGGTCTTCATTGTTTCTGCTGCAGTTGTGACCCTTATCACCTTGTGGGGATTTATTTGGCCTGAGCATATGGAGATGAACATGGCTTCCGCTTTGGAAGTAGTGATAGATACATTTGGATGGTTTTACGTAATGGCAACCGCTGTACTCGTTTTTTTCTGTTTTTATCTAGGGCTCGGCCCCTATCGTTATGTTAAGCTTGGAAAAAAAGACGATGAGCCTGAGTATTCTTACTATACATGGATCGGAATGTTATTTGCAGCTGGTATGGGTGTGGGTCTTGTGTTTTGGGGTGTGGCTGAACCAATGTCTCATTTTGTAAATCCTCCTGAAGGAGTGGAGCCGGGGACACAGCATGCTGCCGAGACGGGTCTTCTTTATGGGGTGTTTCATTGGGGGATTCACCCTTGGTCTATTTACGCAACAGTGGCACTGGCACTGGCTATTGCCAAGTTTAGAAAAAACCTCCCTGGCTTAATTAGTTCAGCCTTCTATCCTATTCTAGGGGAGAAAGTAAAAGGACCTATCGGAAAATGGATAGATATTATTGCGGTAGTAAGTACAGTAATAGGGATTGCTACCTCTCTTGGTCTGAGTACAATGCAGGTGGGAGGAGGCCTGTCTCAGGTTATAGGGCTGGAGAATGACAACTTTCTGCAAATGAGTATCATTGCCATCATTACCCTTGTGTTTTTAACATCTGTACTTACCGGCATCAATAAAGGAATGAAATACCTGAGTATAGGAAATCTCACCCTTGCCGGCATTTTAATGGTGACCGTAATTATTGTAGGTCCCACTCTATTTATTATGGAACATTTTACAATGACAGTCGGTTCGTATATAAGTAACTTTGTTTCTTTGTCCTTTTTTACCACCCCTTACACAGACAATGAGTGGGTAGGCGAATGGACTTTTTTCTATTGGGCTTGGCTTATTTCCTGGAGTCCTTTTGTTGGTACGTTTATAGCTAGAGTGTCAAAAGGAAGGACAGTTCAGGAATTCATATTCGGGGTATTATTAGTACCTACAGCAGTCTCTGCTCTGTGGTTTGTAGCTTTTGGAGGAACAGGACTTCACCTTGACATTACCATGGGTGCGGGTTTATCTCAGCTTATCAGTGAGGAGCCGGAAGCAGGACTGTTTATTGTCCTGGAAACATTGCCTCTAGGTTTTCTGTTAAGTGTTGCTGCATTGATATTAATTACAATCTTTTTTATTACCTCTGCAAATTCAGCAACCTATGTACTTGGTGTATTTTCTTCACGTGGAAATCTGGAACCGGCAAACACAATTCTTGTCGTGTGGGGATTATTGATTTCAGCGATCGCTGCAGCCTTACTGCTAAGTGGAGGCATTGAAGGGTTACAAGCAATTGCAATTACCATCGCTCTTCCCTTTACTGTGATTTTGTTAGTAATGGTTTTCGCTATCCATCGATCTTTGAAAGAGGGTTATCAACAAGAGCCTATTGGTGTGAAAAAGGAAGAAGAATAAGAACTTCTCTGTTTGTTCCCCGTTTTCTTTTCCTGGTCCTGGGGAAATAACACTACAGATTGCTTTCCTTGGAGGGACTAAAAGTGGAAAAAATGTACATTAATGGTAACTTTGTAGAAAGTGAAACCCATGAATATATTGATGTAGAAAATCCGGCCACTGAAGAAATTTTGGGAAGGGTTCCTAACGGAAACGAATATGATGTGGAAGAAGCTGTTAAGGCGGCGTCTCGGGCACAAAGAGAGTGGGGAAAACGCCCGGCAATAGAAAGGGGGAAGTACTTACTTTTTATTGCTGACAGGCTTGAAGAAAGAAAAGAGGAGTTTGCTCAGCTCCTCACTAAGGAACAAGGAAAAACACTGCCACTTGCCCGCGGTGAAATGGATATTACAATTGAATACTTCCGGTACATGGCCGGATGGGCTAGACGATACGAAGGTGATGTCATTAATAGTGACCGCCAAAATGAAAATATTATTTTGTTAAAGAAACCAATTGGAGTGGTTGCAGGAGTCGTACCGTGGAATTTCCCGATGTTTGTGTTGGCAAGAAAGGTTGCTCCTGCCTTGATAACCGGGTGTTCCATTATCATTAAGCCGAGTCAGCAAACCCCGTTAACCGCTGTTAAATTTTCAGAGGTTATTCATGAATCAGAGCTGCCTCCAGGGATCTTTCAATTAGTTACTGGAACCGGTTCCTCTGTTGGCACTCCTCTGGCTTCACACAAGAAAGTAAGCATGATTTCTTTAACAGGCAGTACTCCAGCTGGTTCAAAAGTAATGGAGGCTGCCGCGCGGAACGTAACAAAAGTTAATCTCGAGCTTGGGGGAAAAGCTCCAGCTATCGTCAGTAAGTATGCTGACCTGGATCTTGCTGCAGAAAAAATAATTGAATCACGCATTATTAACTCCGGACAAGTGTGCACGAATGCTGAGCGAGTTTATGTGCAGGAAGAAGTAGCAGATGAATTTATTGATAAAATTGTAACAAAAGCAAAGGAAATACGTTACGGGAATCCCCTGGTTAAGGAAGACATCGAAATGGGGCCGCTTGTAAGCAAGAATCAGCTGGATTCTGTTTCGGAAGCTGTGGAAAAAGCAAAAGCAGCCGGTGCTAAAGTGCTGGCAGGCGGACAGAGAGCAGACACAGAAAAGGGTTATTTCTTTGAACCAACGATATTAACCAATGTAGGCCAAGAAATGGATATCATGCAGGAAGAAATTTTTGGTCCGGTTCTTCCTATTACGACGTATCATTCTTTTTCAGAAGCTATCGTCATGGCAAATGATTCAGAATACGGCCTTTCATCTTCTATCTTTACAGAAAATTATCATGAAGTGATGCAGGGTGTTAATGAATTGGAATTTGGTGAAGTCTTTGTGAATCGGGAGAATTTTGAGGCGTTGCAAGGATTTCATGCTGGCTGGAGAAAATCAGGAATAGGCGGAGCTGATGGAAAACGTGGATTAGAAGAATTTCTTATTACTACCGTAGCGTATATGGAATACGAACGATAAGTAAATGATCAAGAAAAAGACATCTAGCGAAAGAGAATCTTTGCAAATTGCAGAAAATGCATTGACAGGTTTCTGAAATCAGCGTATATTCATGTTTGTGTTGGAAAAACGTAATATTTCTCGTTAGGTGAGGCTCCTGTACGGAGAGACGCTGCTGCCCAAAAATGTCCAAAGACGCCAATGGGTCAACAGGAACCATCGATATAAGGTGGTTTTTAATGCAGCTGGCATAGCCCTATGCCGTACAGTGCTAAAGCTCTACGAATGGGTAGCATGTTCTGTTTTGAGCATCTTTGTGCTGATTTAATAAGCGCTCTCCATTTGTGGAGGGCGCTTTTTTTACTCAGCAAAGAAGACGTTTCAGAAAAATTTTTAGGAGGTGAGGGAATTTTATGGACAGCAGTCCGGATTCCAGTTTTAGGTGCAGTGTAGTATATAAGGCTTTTAAGTCAGTGCGAGGATCGATTCCCTCATTTTGGATACTTTTAAAAACAAAGTAAATTAATGAATCAGGGACTCTATCCTCTTTTAAGAAGGAGGGAGAGCAATGGTTAAGTTAAATGATCATACTAGAGAAGAGTATATGAATAATATACTCGATATTTTGGAAAACAAAGCCATTGAGCAATTTAGAAATGCTTTTTTAGAGCTTCATCCAGCTGATCAGGTGGATCTTTTCAGCCGCCTGGATCAAGAAAAAAGAGCTCGTGTCTATGAATACCTAAGCCCCGAAGAATTTGCAGCTATCTTTGAAGGGCTGGAAGTAAATGATCAAAAAGAGATCGCTCTGGAGCTGGATAAAGAATATGCTGCAGAGATGTTTAATAACATGTACGCAGATGATGTAGCAGATTTTCTAGGTGAACTGCAGGAGGATAAAGTATCTGCTATATTAAAAGCAATGGATAAAGAGGATGCCCAGGATGTTAAAGAGCTTATGGCTTATGAGGAAGGTACAGCCGGGGCCATTATGACCAAAGAGTTTATCTCTATTAAGGCTACTGATACAGTGGCAGATGTGATCGAATTACTACGAAGAGAAGGACCCGATGCAGAAACGGTTTACTACTTATATGTAACTGACGAGTATAATAAATTGGCAGGTGTTGTTTCTCTTCGTGATCTGATTATTGCAGCAACGGATGAACCGATTATAAATATCATCAGTACGCGAGTGGTCTCAGTGCATGAGAACACTGATCAGGAAGAGGTGGCCAACCTTATCCAGAAATATGACTTCCTGGCAGCACCAGTGGTAACAAGTACAAATGAACTTGTGGGGATTGTAACTGTTGATGATGTTATTGATGTTATTGAAGAAGAAGCAACCGAAGATCTTGGGGAATTCTCTGCTTCAAGAGGGGCAACAGACGTAAATGTTACAGCTTTCGAAGCAGCTAAAAAGAGGTCACCCTGGATTATTCTGCTGATGTTTTTTGGTATGATAACTGCTGGAGTGATTGGCCAGTTTGAGGAAACATTAGAAGCAATTGTAATACTATCGGCTTTTATCCCGTTAATTATGGATTCAGCTGGTAATACGGGAACTCAATCACTAGCCGTTGTGGTCCGTGGTCTTGCGACAGGTTCTTTAGAGAAGAAGGGTCTTTTTAAAATCCTTCGAAGAGAGCTTGGCACTGGGATGATGATTGGTTTAGCATGTGCGATCGTACTCATGGGCTTGATCCCTATTTTATATGATGGCAACATCTTATTAGCCTTTATAGTCGGAACTTCTATTTTCCTTTCTTTAACCATATCTACAGTTATAGGGGCAACGGTTCCATTGATTATTAATAAATTAAAGCTTGATCCTGCTATCGCTTCTGGTCCTTTCATTACAACAGTAAATGATATACTTGGACTGCTGATTTACTTCAGCATAGCAACTTCTCTTCTTCAGTATTTATAAAAATATGGCTACGAATTGTGAAAAGCGTGAGCCGGAAATTCTTACGAGAATCTCCGGTTTTTTTCATTCCAAACATGCAAAAAAACTTAGATACTGGATAGATTTATTGGTTTTTGTGTAAAAATGGCTAATAGTTCAAAATCTTTATTTACAAAGGGTTTTTTTGTCAAGTAGAATGAGAGTAAGAGTAAAGGGGGCGATTCTTTTGTTCGTAAGGAATCAATTTTCAAACGAAGGCATGGAAAGTTGGAAAATTGCTGTTCAGGAAGCTGTCAATAACGTTGTGGCTGAGTCATTGCTTCTTGCTCCTGACCAACGCACGGAGATCCAGCTGTTAGACATCATGAAAAAGCATTGGAGAGATAAGGTTTCTCCTCTGTGGTTTACTAGTGATACCCTTTACTATTTATGGCTCATCCATGCTGCGAACCACCTCCTTCCTCGCATTGAAAATGAAGATGGTTACCTGGCCGGATATGTACAATATAAAGAGTTTCCGAGAGCTCTTTCTACGAAACATTTGACAGTGCCTCTTGTACGAGAGCAGCGGCTGCTGAAAGGGTATTTGTTTGAAAAAGAGGCCAAGGTTAAAATTCAGATTGCAGAGGCAGTTTCGGAAATGATGATACACAGCGAGTCTTCTTCTCCTAGTCATATTGCTATTTTTAGTATAGAAGCGGGAAAGTGGTCAATTTATAGAATGAATAAAAGAAAAGTATATTAAAAGCCTGCTCATTCGTTTAGAGAGCAGGCTTTTTATAGTTGCTTAGCAGACAATATAGAGTTAACCAGGTGGCGAGGAGAAAAATCTCCTGTCGTAAGAACGGATTTTGTCTTGCCTTTATGAAAAAGCAGGCGGGTAATCTCCTTGGAGGATAAACCTTGATAGTGGTAATAAAGTGTTTCTTCCTGCAGCCACTCCAAGAACTCTTTTTTCTTTTCCAATGCTTCTCTTCCTTTAGGTACAATGCCAGCGTGCCCGCAGAATACGTTGCCTACCTTTAATGCGAGGACTTTTTCAAGGGACGCAATCATATCAGGAACTGATTCTTCCTTCATTCCATATTTTAAATGAGTTCCCAGAAATAAATCACCGGTATAGAGATGAGTGGTGTCAGGATCATATAAAACATAATGGTCAAACGAATGTCCTGGTGTATAAATGACTTCAAATGTTTTTGAATCAATCTGTAAGTGTTTATCAGCTGCTTCTCCATCGAAGAAGCTGTGAGGATTTCCCCACATTGCTTTACGGTAAAAGGGAAGGTCAAAGCCCTTTTTCAACTCAGCTTTTGTCTGCTCACCCATGTAAACAGAAGCTCCAGTTGCTTCTGCCAGACTCTTTATATTGCCGGAATGGTCTTCATGATGATGGGTTAGGAAGATGCCGGAGGGCCTGACAGCCTGAGCAAGCTGAAAGGCTGCCTCAGACGCGCAGGGAGGCCCTGAATCCACCATTAAGCCGGGGGGAGCGTACAGGTAAAAGTGAAAAACTTGCCCGAACAACTCCACTCTGCCTTGTATATAGTAAATGTCTTTATATTTTTTTAAAGAGGTGGATACTTTTCTAAACATTCTAAAAGACCTTCTTCCAATAATAACTTTTCTTTAAGCTCTATAAATACAAGCGGTGGCAGGAAACATGACGCTCTCCAAAAAGATATGGGGCAACACACTTGGCAGTCAAAGCAGATTGTTGGAATGCAAAAGAACCTTTAAAAGGCAGTTAACATAAATAAAGATGATAGATAACCAGCTAAAAATAAAATAATGCTCCCGCCTATAGAGAAAAGTACATAGAAAGCTGCCTGCTTTTTCTTCTTCTTGTATAGAAGGGTTACTGTTTCGGTACTAAAGGTGGAAAAAGTGGTGAAAGCACCAAAAAAGCCCAACCCCAGGAAAAGGTACAATGAATCATCATAAGCTTCAAGGGGAATCGCCTGAAAATATAAACCAAAGAAAAAGCCGAGTCCCAGAGAACCCACAAGATTCACGATGAGCATAGCTACAGGGAAGGGAGGCTCGGGAAAACGACTCATAAGCCATACGCCCGCCAGATACCTTGCAACGGCTCCTAATCCACCGCCTGTTAACACCCAGAGAATATTCATCGTATGGTCACCTCACGGCTTTTTTGCTTCTTTCCTATTTTCAGACCAAGGAAGAAACCTGTAAATGCAAATGTCAAACCGCCGATAAGAGAAATAGATAGATAGACCAATGGCTGGACTACAGGGTGAATCCCCGCTAGAAAAAAGGTATCAGCAGCCAAAGTTGACATGGTAGTAAATCCGCCGCAAAACCCTGCTCCAAACCCTGCCTTTACCCATTCTTTGAGGGAGATATATGTAATAAGGCCGGCAAACAAACCAAGAAGAAAGCTTCCTAAAATATTTTCTATAATGGTTCCAATTGGGTATCCTAAGAAAAGTGTTTGAAAGTTAATGATATAACGAAAATACGTCCCTGCTGCCCCGCCAATAAATACAGCAGCAATGATTATCCATTTCATGGTTTTCCCCCTGCAGACACAAAATGTGGGTGACAATACCCTCATAAGAATATATATTACCATGGAAGCAGGCAGCATACAAAAGTGAGCGGTAGTGTGTGATGGGCTCAGATATACCAGGTACAGGATAAAAGCAATAAAAAAATAGTCTATTCTCAACAATAGACTATTTCAGCGTTTTCAAGAGAAGGCTCAGCTCCTCAGGATTTGTAAGCATATCCGCCAGGGTATATTTATCAAGAACACTTAAATAGGCGTGAAGGGCTTCCTTAAGTACTCCTTTAAGGCGGCATCTACCTGATAAAATGCAAGTATTCTTTTCAGCGTTAAAGCATTCAACTAAGTCCAGGTTATCTTCTGTTTGCCTGACAACCCATCCTAAGTTAATGTCCTCAGGATCTTTGGCAAGACGTATACCTCCATTTCTTCCTTTTATGGTAGTGATAAGACCAGTTTTAGCTAGTTCGTGGGCCACCTTTGTTAAATGGTGGTAGGAAATATTATAGCTATCAGAAATTTCCCGAATACTTGTTAATGAGGGACGGGGAACAGTAGCTAAATAAAGAAGAACTCTTAGCGAATAATCGGTATAGATTGTAAGTTGCATAACATCCCTTCCTTTGCGAAGAAAGCGGGATAAGGAAAGTGTATAATAACTCCTGTATCCTATAAAATCAGTGTAATACAGTGAAAATTTATTTACCAATACTAAGTATAATTATCTTACATAGTTTTTAACTGGAAAAACGTTCTTTTTCAGTTCTCTTTGCTCGGGTTTAGGGAAAGATAGAGAAGGGGAAAAGAAGTTTTAGTGAAAAAATAAATAATAGCCAGGTGTTGTAAAGGAGGGAACAGGACCGCCAGGACGGCCTTACATGTATGACGAAATTACTGAAAAAGCTTTTTTGGCTCATTCCTTTAGCAGTCATGGTGTACGGTATTTATAAGCCGCTGCCCAAAGGTCTTTCTTACCGGGGAAAGATTCATAATGATAGTGCTATCCGTTTTCATTATAATCTGCGTTATGATACTGAACAGCAAAGCCATTGGGAAACACCATTATATGACAAAGTATGTTCAATGATAGAAGAGGCTGAGGAATTTATCGTTTGTGATTTGTTTTTATTTAATGATTACTACAAAGAAAAATTAAAGTTCCCTCCTCTGGCTGATCAATTAACAGAGGAACTTATCCGAAAGAAACAAGATAAACCTCAGATGAGAATTTTATTTATCACTGATCCCGTAAACACTGTGTACGGATTTCATGAGTCTCCTCATATTGAAAGGTTAAAAGAGCATGGGGTAGAGGTAGTGATAACAAAGCTTGAACTTCTCCGGGATTCCAATCCGTTGTTTTCAGGATTTTGGAGAAGCTATATACGATGGCTTGGAGTGAGAGGTCAGGGATGGCTCCCCCATCCAGTGAGCTCAGTGCACCCTCAGCTGACGCTTCGCGCTTATTTGTATATGTTTAATATAAAAGCCAATCATCGAAAAGTAATCCTTACTGAAAAAGAGGGACTAATAACCTCTGCTAATCCTCATGATGCAAGTGCCTACCATGCAAATATTGGCTATTCTTTCAGAGGGAGAATGATTCAAGACATATTGGAATCTGAAAAAGCAGTCGTTGATTATTGCGGAGTTCATGAGCTTCCGGTATGGAAGCCAGGATCTTCTTCACCTGTAAAAGAAAGGGAATCCTCCGTCCAGGTCTTAACCGAGGGGCAAATATGGAAGGATACCTTGAAGATAATAGAGGATGCTCAGCCTGGTGATGAGCTTCTGATTGCAACTCTCTATTTATCAGAGAGAAAAATGATTAGACAGCTGGTTAATGCAGCAAGGCGCGGGGTAAAAATAAAGATAATCTTTGACCAGAACATGGAAGCTTTCGGTCAGTCTAAAATAGGACTCCCTAATGTGCCAGTAGCTGAAGAGCTTAAGAACAGAACTGCTGACAAAATCAAGATACGATGGTATGAAACAAAGGGAGAGCAGTTTCATCCTAAGATGCTTATTTTAAAACGGGGTGAACAAGCGATCATTATTGCAGGATCAGCAAACTTCACTCGAAGGAACCTGAAAAATTTAAATCTGGAGTCAAATGTTAAGATCCAAGGCAATGTCAGCAATGAGGCAATCAAGGATTCCATAGCGTTTTTTAATCGTCTCTGGGACAACGAAGATGGCTTGCACACCGCTGCTTATGAAACATACAAAAGCTCTTCCCGATTTTTAAAATTCATTTACCGTATCCAAAAGCTCCTGAAATTATCGACCTACTAATAAAGAGGCTGGCACAAAATCCAGCTAATAAGAAGGCCTTCGCCGTCGGTGAGGGCTTTTGCTATAGCCATCAACCCATTTCTGATCAACAAAAAGGTGCCAGCTATCGAAAACCGATAACTGACACCTTTTATTCCTTTTTAGAGACAGTTTTGTCCCAGCCCCTTTTCTTATTACTTTTCTTTATCTTCTGGATTGTTCTTTCTGTTTATTAATTTTTTTCCAGGTTTTTTCTTTTGCTCTGCTGGTGAAGACGATGTATCACGGTTGAAGTCCTCTATTTCTTCCTCAAGCTCCGTAAGAATTTCTTCTTTCAATCGTCTTCGTTCACGTTCTCGAGCCTGGTTCTTTTCTTTCTTTAGGTCCTGGATAAACATTTTCATCATAGAGACAACCATAACAAGCATGATTAATGAAAATGGCAGGGCAGCCACAATAGATGCGGTTTGGAGTCCCTCAAGGCCGCCGGAAAGAAGCAGGACCGCTGCTGTCCCGGCAATTAAGAAGCCCCATGCCAGCTTTACATACAAGGTAGGATTTAAGCTTCCCTGTGACGTCATGGCTCCCAGCGTATAGGAGGCTGAATCGGCAGATGTGATAAAGAAAATAACAATGAGGATAACCGCCAGCGCACTCATAATGCCGCCAAGGGGAAATTCAGCCAGAGTGGCAAAGAGAGCAAGCTCTACAGTATCCATGACAATCGCGGCAATGCCTGCATCATGAAAGATCTCCTGATATAGAGCCGAGCCGCCAAAGGCTGTAAACCAAACGACAGCCAGAAGAGATGGAACAATTAAGACGCCAGCTACAAATTCTCTGATTGTTCGTCCTCTTGAAATACGGGCGATGAACAGCCCCATGAATGGTGCCCAGGCAATATGCCAGGCCCAATAGAAAATTGTAAAGGATCCCAGCCACACACTGTCAGTAAAAGGTGTCAGCGTTAAACTCATAGGGACAAGGTTAGCAATATAGCCGCCAAGAGTAGTGGTAATATTTTCAAAAATATAAACGGTTGGCCCTACGGCAATCATAAACAGGAGCAGGATCGCTCCGATTGTCAGGTTGATAACGCTTAAGTAACGAATGCCCTTGTTTACGCCGGTTGCTGCTGAGAACATAAACAAAAAAGCTACGATCCCAATAATAATCATTTGGGTGATAACGTTGTTTGGGATGTTTGTTAAATAGGAGAGCCCTCCGCTGATTTGCATGGCACTAAGACCGAACGTGGTAGCAACTCCTGTAGAGGTTGCAAGAACAGCAAAGATATCGATGCCTTTTCCAAAGGCTCCGTAAGCTCTGTTTCCTACTAATGGGTAAAAGGCTGAACTGATAAGGGCCGGCTGGTCTTTTCGAAACTGCACGTAGCCTAAAGCTAGAGCAACAAGAGAGAAAATGGCCCATGGATGAAACGCCCAGTGGTAGACTCCGTATCGAAGCCCCAGTTGGGCTGCCTGTGCTTCGGTTTCTACGTCCTGGCCAAGAGGAGTATCTACATAATAAAGTACTGGTTCAGCAACCCCCCAAAAGATAAACCCCACGCCAATACCTGCTGAAAACAGCATTCCAAGCCACGTATAGAATTTATACTCGGGCCTGTCTTCTGGTTTACCGAGCCGCAGCTTTCCAAAAGGACTGACGGCTAAGAAAATAACAAAGGCCACAAAAAAAGCAGCAACAATCATATAAAACCAGCCAAAGGTTTCGATTGTAAAGTTAAGGGCGGCCGTGGCTGTTGCTTCTAAATGGGAAGGACTGATAAACCCCCAGGCAACAAATGCCGCCACTAAAATAGCCGACACTGTAAAGACGATGTCCGGCTTTTTTGTTTCATAAGTATACTTTTCTTCACTCATAATCTCCCTCCAATAATTAAGATGTAGGTAACAGGGCATTATTATTCAATGTACCCAGAGAGCTGAATGGGAAAAGGACAGATTGTTTGAAAAAGGGAAAGAAAAAGGGAATAGTACAGCCTCGTTTGATAAGTGTTACCACCGTTCACTTACTCTTTTATTATGGCTGTAGTATTCCCTATCTTAATTAAGTACAAACGGAACTTACGTAACTGCTTCAAAACGTTTTAAATCATTTTTGTGCCCAATTACAATTAAAATATCATCTTTATAGATTTTGTCATGAGCAAGCGGGGAAATATTAATATCTTTTCCTCTTCTAATTGCTAAAACAGTAACGCCATATTTGGCTCGGATATCTAAATCAATAAGCGAGCGGTTGTGTATAGAATTAGAAACGCCTATCTCCACAATGGCATATTCTTCAGATAGTTCGATAGAATCAATAACCTTATCAGAAATAAGGTGCTGGGCTATGCGGTTTCCCATGTCATGTTCGGGATGGATGATCTTATCAGCGCCTATTTTTTCTAATACTTTGTGGTGATTGTAGTTCTGGGCTTTGACCCACACTTGCTTTATATCCATATCCTTTAAGAGCAGGGTGCATAAAATGCTGGCTTGAAGGTTATCGCCGATGGCTACGATCACATGGTCAAAATTTCCCACACCTAAGCTTCGAAGTGATTTCTCATCAGTTCCATCTGCTACTGCGCTGTGGGTAGAATAATTAACCATCTCACTGACTTTGTCTTCAACCACATCGATTGCCAGTACATCATGCCCGAGCTTATATAATTCTCTGCAGACACTTACGCCAAAACGTCCTAATCCTATGACGGCAAATTGCTTTTTCACCATGTTCCCCTCTTTCTTAAAACATCCTCGCAGCACAGGTCCGGGACGGTGCGGCCCAGTCACATGCTTCTAGCTCTTACAGTCAAATAAATACTGCCACTAGATACGATAAGTGGAAAACAATGGTTTGTCAATTTAAGACTGGAGGGGATCCTTTTTCAGTAATGCTGTCATTCCTCAGGAAAGGTCAGCTATGAAGGACAGACTCTTGCTCTAATGGGGATTTTCCTTTGAAATAAGCATCCATCGAATGGCGTGCCTGCCTTTTTAAATTGGCGTTTAAGTAGCTGATTGATCCTTCGTAGCCACGGCAAGTGTACGTATAACGGGAAAACATTCCATCATTCTCTACAAAAAAAGCTTTCATTTTCCGCTGGTGCATAAATGATTTCACTTTTCGTGCATCCTCATGAAGGGAGCGAAGAGATTCATTAATCAAGAGATAATAAGGATCCTTCAGCTTAAAGGGACCTTTTTCAATTAATTGCAGATCCCTCTCAAGCACTTTTTTTACAAGAGGCAGGAGAATGCTATAGTGAAGCATAATATGTTCTTCCTCTTTCACGTGCATGACTCTCACTCCTTTTCCCATTATACGAACGTATGTTTGTTTATTATTATAGCGATGTGAAGATTTTTATACAAGAAAAAATTTAAGAGGGGAAAATATTGGAGGAAGAAAGGATAAGTAAGTAGGTCAAAAACCAGGTAAAAAAAGGCCCTCACTCTGTTTAGGTGAGAGCCATGTCATATACGAGATGATTTTGTTCCAATGCATCGTTTATCCAGGAAAGACAAAGTGAAACACAACAGAAAGCAAGGCTACAAAGAAGACAGAAATAAGGGAAAAGAGAAGAGTAGGCTTAAATACTTCCGCGTCTTTTCCTTTGAGCCCTGCTGTGCTCGTCCCCAGGATAACGTTTGCCGGTGAAATAGAGTTACCGATAGCCCCGCCGGCAGACTGAGCTGCAATGAGATGAGAAAGCCTGAGCTCATCCATTGTTTGGGAAACTGAGCCGTGAAGCGGTGAAAACAAGATATTGGACGAAGTATTGGAGGATGTCATAAACGATCCTATAACCCCAATTAAACTTGCTAAAGCAACATAAACAGCAGGAGGGGAGACTTCAGCAATACCTAAGGCGAGAACTGTTGTCTGCCCGGAGTTTTCAAGAACCTGAGTCATCGTTAAAAAGGCAGAAATGGCAAGTGATGCGCCGACAGCATTGTCCTTAAACCCGGTGAGAATATCTTTGCCTGCCTTGTTGTTATATTTTCCTGATTTTTTATACCAGAAGTAACCAAAAATGACGGAAATGAATAAGTACATTCCTGGATGAGTCAGAGGAGCGATCGGCGAATAGGCTTCTTCAGCTTCCTGTTCAAATCCATACCCTGTTTCAACAGCTGGGAAAGGAGGGCCGAATTCAAACTGATCAAGAAAATCATGGATAAACGGGATGCCAAGCATAAGAATGGAAAGCCCTGTTAAGACGTAGTAGGGCATAAAGGCTTTGTGCAGTCCCATGTCAGCTTTTGGCTCGTCGTCATCGGAATCACTTTCTTCGAGAATGTCAGATTCATCTTCGAGATCTGTTTTTTCCTTGTACTTGTCTCTTCTAGCCATTAGAAATAACACACCCAGGGCTACGGCAGCTGGAACAAAGTTGCTTAAAGTCGGGTTAATCTGAGTCAAGGCAACCTGGCCGCCGCCATGGATGGCAGAAATGATAATAACGACCCAGAAGCCTTCTTTTACACCTTTCCATTTCGCAAACAGCCAGCAGATCATAAAGCCGGCAATAATATTAGGAATCCATAATAGTATACCTGTGTATAAGAGTGTAAGACTTTGTTCCTGAAGCTCAATAACGTTAATGGTTGCAATCCACCCTACGGCTAACGTGCCAAACATATTGGCCCAGGCATGACCGATAAGTGGAATAACAACGGCTGTGACAGGTTTCACGCCTAAACCGATCAGAAGAGGCGCAACAACAGCAATCGGAGCTCCAAAGCCTGCTATTCCCTGAAGAAAAGAGGCAAACACCCAGCCAAAAGCGAGGATGAGAAACAAATAATTACGGCTATGTTCCTGGATTCCTTCTCGTATGGCAGTAAAGGCTCCTGCTTCTTTTGTCGTTTGATAAAGAAGAAGGGCAGGCCAGACGACAAGAAGAATAAAGAAAGCATCCCACAGCCCCTGACCGACACCTACAGCCACGTTATCGAGCGGGGCCTCGTATAATAGAAAGGCTGAAGCGGCAGCAACAGCCAGAGCAACCCCGCCGGCTAACTGTCCGGACCACTTCAGCACAACAAGCATGATTAAGAGAAGCACCAGGGGCAGTACAGCTACGCCCCAGTGCAGAAAATCTACCGGTAGTTCTTCCATGATGCAAACCTCCAATGTAAGATTAGAATATTACCAGGATAAAGCAATCCCGTCTCCTCTAGGATCAGCCCCGGCACTATAGACTCCGGTTTTCTCATCGATCACAATGCCTTGAGCATGTCCCATTTGCTGAGAAAAGCTCTCAGCTTTTTCAATTTCGTGGCCGCGGTTTGCAAGTTCCCCCGCTATCGAATCTGGTATTCTGCTTTCTAGCTTTAAAGAGGAGCTGTCCTCACCCCATGTGCGGCCGTAAAGCCACCGAGGTGCTTCGATAGCCTGTTGGATGTCATAACCAAACTCCACTACGCGGGTGAACAAAGCGGCCTGGGTCTGTGGCTGTCCTTCTCCTCCCATGGTTCCAAACAGCATAAAGGGCTTGCCTTCTTTAGTAGCCATCGCTGGTATAATAGTATGAAAGGTTCTTTTTTCAGGCTCTAATGCATTTGGATGCTCAGCATCAAGCTCAAAGAAGGAACCGCGGTTTTGTAAAAGAATCCCTGTATCTTCAGGAACGAATCCTGAACCAAACTCATGGTAAATACTTTGAATCAATGAGCAGGCATTTCCTTCGCTGTCAACAGCTGCCATGAATGTTGTATCCTTGCTTGTACTCACCTTTGGCATTTCCGGAAGCTTGTCTAATGGGTAAGCTTTTCTCCAATCAAGTTTTTCAAAGATTTTATCGGTATGCTCTTCAGAAAGCAGCTTTTTAACAGGAATTGACAAGAATTCAGGATCTGTTACCCATTCGTCTCGATAATGAAAAGACAGCTTGGCGGCTTCTGCCATGAGGTGATAATAGTCCGGAGTGTGATCCCCAATGGAGGGAAGGTCAAATTTCTTTAACACGTTTAACATCATTAATGTAGCCAGACCTTGAGTATTAGGGTGAAGCTCATGGATTTCATAAGAACCATACGACGTCGAGGCTGGTTTTTCCCAGGTAGACTCGTGATTGGAGAAATCCTCAAGTGTAAGGACTCCGCCTTCTTCTTGAAGACTTTGAACAATCTTTTCCGCGAGATCTCCCTGGTAGAAAACTTCTGCTCCTTTTTCCGCAATCAAAGCAAGCGATTGTGCAAGATCAGGCTGTTTGAAAACCGCTCCTTCAGCGACAGGCTTCCCGTCAGGAAGAAAGATGTCAGCTGTTTTGGGATGCTGACTCAGCACCTCCTGTTTATCAAAGATAAACTGAGCTACCTTAGAAGAGAGAGGAAACCCATTTTGGGCATAATGAATGGCATCAGTAAACAAATCCTTCCATTTTATTCGTCCATATTGCTGGTGAAGGTCTTCCCACGCCTTTACAGTACCAGGGACCGTATTAGAGGACAGAGGGCCTCGGTCGGGGATTTCGTCATAACCTTTTTCTTTGTAAAAACCAATAGCAGCCTTCCGGCCTGATCTGCCGCTGCCATTGATAGCTTGAATATTTGATTCTTTCCTGTCTGAAATGATGGAAAATAAATCTCCGCCTAGACCTGCCATATGAGGGAGGACTACACATAAGACTGCATTCATACTGATCGCAGCATCTACCGCATGTCCTCCTTGCTGAAGAATTGATTTTCCTGCCTGAGTGGCAAGATAATGGGGAGAGGTCACAGCTCCCTGTGTTCCTCGGACGGCAGGACGTCCCGTCTGGGTAAACTCGTGACGGCCTCCTTTTTTTACGTGGCTTTCCATAGTAAAAACCTCCTTCTGGCATAAATAATTGCTAAATATAGGAAATTGCTCCTATAGTGCTTTCTGCAGAGTGTATTTCCTTCCTATAAGAATTAAAAACATTGAAACGAAAAAAACTAGAAATTAAGAAAGGGAGAAATAAAATGAAAATAAAAGTTTTATGTTCAGGGTTTGAGCCTTTTGGAGGCTTGGAAGTCAATCCAACAGTGCAGCTGGTTAAAGAGCTGGAAGAACAGCAGCCGTGGGCCAATATAGAGTTTAAAAGCATACAGCTGCCTGTCATATATGAAACGTGCGCCCAATCACTGCTTGAGGCAATAGAGAAAGAAAAACCTGATATTATCATTTCCTGCGGGCTCGCTTATGGCAGAAGTGCTATCAGTCTTGAGAGGATAGGGATCAATATTCAAGACACAAAGGGAGAAGGTGAAAAAGGGGACAACACGGGAGAAAAGCCAGTGGACAAACCTATTCAAATGAACGGTCCGGACGGTTTATTTTCAACTCTCCCCCTTCGGAAGATGTTGGAGGCTCTTCAGCAAAACGGAATACCGGCTGAGATTTCAAATACAGCAGGTACATATATTTGTAATACCACTTTATACCAGGTTCTTTATTTTCTTAGAGAAAAAGAAATAACGGCCAAAGCAGGGTTTATCCACTTCCCTGCCACCCCGGAGATGACCTTGGCCCGCCCTCATCTTCCTTCCATGACATTTACTTATCAAAAAAAAGCATTAATGATAGCCGTACAAGCAGCCGCAGAAGGCTATTACAGGTAAACAAGCATCAGGTATATAGATACAAGTCGTTTTGAAACGAAAGGAGAAGGGTAGACACAAAACAAGTTCATAATTCCAGAATATATTCAGGGTAAGGAGAGGAAAAATTCAGCTGGAAAGAGAAGTAATTACGTACTTCAGGAATGGCAACACCCGTTATGCATGTAATTTTTTAGAAAAAAGTAAAGAGAACAGGTATAAGTAAGGCCCATTGGAAATAATTTTATAAACAACAACAATTTTACATCTATGAAAAAACAGCCCAGAGGCTTAAGTAATTATTCCTGAAGACCAAATGAAAGAGTTTAAGGCAAGCGTCAGGCGGGTATCTTTTAATTAACAATTAAAAAAACATCCGAGCCTCTACATCCGCGCGTCACCCGCCAATTCATAGGGAAACGAAACTATATTTCGGTTCAGATAGGGGGTTCGACGAACATGCTACATCCAACACATGAACAGCACTTTATGAAAAAAGTAAAGTCCATGAAGCATGGCAGACGTCCGACTAGACAGGTCCTTCAATCACTGTACGCAAAAATGATGATGGAATACGCCGTCTTTAACTTTAATAAAGAGCGGTTGCAGCGCATGATTGATGAGGCATTGGATGAAAGAGATGAATCTAGATTTTTAGTACTGACTGAAAGCTATTACGACCTCATGGAAAATTACAAACACGGAAAAGTAATATCTGAGCAGGGCTATGAATTAGAGCTAGATTTTGATACTAATTAGAAGCGCCGCCCCTAACACGGGGCAGCGTTTTTTTTGAGCTGAGGCTTTGTTCTTCTTCTTGGAAAGGATAGCAATAAAATATATACTTGTAACAAAGACTATGATTATTGGGTTGTGGATCAGTGACACGGTTTGTTTGTATAGCCAAAATATACATCACAATAAAGCAAATCGGTAATAGAGAACATGGTGAGGTGACACAAAGATGATCTTATCAGATCAAACGATACGAGAAATGATGGAGGAAGGCAGCTTAGCCATTACTCCAATGACAGAGCATCAAATTCAGCCCGCTTCTGTAGATATCCGCTTGGGAACACATTTCTTAAAAATAGATGAAAATTCTATTGAATCCATTGCCTTAGACAAACCAGCAAAGTATGTAGAATTTGAAAGTGAAGAAGTAGTCATCCCTCCAAATTCTTTTTTACTGGCAACTACTACGGAGTACATAAAGCTCCCTGATCACTTAACAGCATTTGTTGAGGGGAGAAGTTCTATAGGAAGGATGGGGCTGTTTATTCAAAATGCAGGCTGGGTTGATCCTGGATTTGAAGGAGAAATTACATTAGAGCTCTACAATGCAAATCGCCTTCCTATCCGTTTGACCTCAGGCCGAAGAATAGCCCAGCTGGTGTTTGCGTTAATGGATAAAAAAGCAGGCCATCCATACAGTGGAAAGTACCAGGGGCAGCGAAACGCAGTTGGAAGCCAGGTATATTTAGATAAAGAAGCAAATGAATAGGGAAACTTGAAAAAGAGGCGGAGGCCTCTTTTTTTGTTAGAAAAGCGGTACATATGGGGAGAAATTGATAGGAACACTAGGCGTGAGAATGCTATAATGGACGATGGTGTTTTTTTACGTTATGATGTAAAAATATTTAAGAATGCTGACTAAGAGAGAATTGTGATCTCTTCATTGTAAGGCTCTGCTTAAAAACCACTGTGGTTTTGCTGTAAGCTTCACCTGGCTGCTTTTCAATCTTGCCGGATATTGAGGCTGCCTGTTTTCAGGAAACCTCTTACGGATGCAGAAATGCTCCACAGAGAGGGAGGGCTGAAAGCTTAAGACTGCACGACCATTGATTTTTAGCGGGGCCCATTATAAATTTCAGGCAGCTTGTTTTGAATAAGACTGCGTTAGGTATAAGTGCATGACTTGTAGAGAGAAAGGAAGGAAGCGCGATGAGTTTCCAGGAGGATAAAGCTGTAGTAGTCTTTAGCGGCGGCCAAGACAGCACTACATGCCTTTTTTGGGCTTTAGAGCGGTTTAAAGAGGTAAGTGCTGTTACGTTTCAATATGGACAGCGTCACAGCAATGAAATTGATGTTGCAAAGGATATTGCCAAAGAGCTTGGAGTTGAACACCATGTGCTGGATATGGAATTACTGAACCAGCTGTCACCAAGCGCTCTTACTCGGGCGGATATCGAGATGGAAGAAGGAAAAGACGGCCAGCCGCCCAATACATTTGTAGAGGGAAGAAATCTGCTATTCTTGTCCTTTGCCGCCATTTTTGCAAAGCAGCAGGGCGCAAAACATGTAATTACAGGAGTATGTGAAACAGATTATAGCGGTTATCCGGACTGCCGGGATATATTTATCAAGTCTTTAAACGTTTCATTAAACTTATCAATGGACAATGAATTTGTTCTCCATACGCCTCTCATGTGGCTTGATAAAGCAGAGACATGGAAGCTTGCTGATAAAATGGGAAGACTTGATTATGTAAAGAATAAGACACTCACATGCTACGAGGGAATTCGTGGTGATGGCTGCGGCGAGTGTCCCGCATGTGTGCTTCGTCAAAGAGGCTATCAACAATATATAGAGGCAAAGGGGAGTGAGTAATTATGCTTTACCAATCCTATCCCCAAGTAAACCATCAATTTCGATATGAACTTAATAAGGACATGCATATGGCTGCCGCTCACTTTATTCCTAATGAGCAGGCAGGCAAGTGTCAGGATATTCATGGTCACACGTATGTCATCAACGTTACGATAGCGGGAGACAGCCTTGATGAATCAGGATTTTTAGTTAATTTTCAATTATTGAAAGAAATTGTTCATAAACGGTATGATCATACATTATTGAATGACCATGATGAATATGCTTCTCAAGAAGATCCTAATCAATTTCCTACGACTGAAGTAGTGGCTCGTGTGATCTGGGAAAGAATCCAAAAGGAACTTGACCAGCGTTTGAATAAGCCGCGCTGCCTCCAGGTCTTTGTTCGGGAAACGCCGACAAGTTACGTGGTATACAGGCCGAAGGAGGAGGATTTCTCTGAATGAAGAAAGTTCCTGTATTAGAAATATTCGGGCCAACCATTCAAGGAGAAGGAATGGTCATTGGCCAAAAAACAATGTTTGTGAGAACATCTGGCTGTGATTACCGGTGCAGCTGGTGTGATTCAGCTTTTACATGGGATGGAAGCCAAAAACCTGACATGATGAAAACAGACGAAATTGTGGACCGGTTAAACGACCTGGCACCTGGACGTTACAGTCATGTAACGATTTCGGGAGGAAATCCGGCTCTCCATGAAGGGATCGGCCACCTTGTGCAGACTCTTAAACAACAGGGAATCAAGACGGCTGTGGAAACACAGGGAAGCACGTGGCAGGAATGGATGCTCGACATTGATGAAGTAACGTTGTCGCCCAAGCCTCCAAGTTCTAACATGAAAACAAACTGGCAACAGCTTGACTTTTATGTTGAAAGGTTAAAAGAAGAAGGCAAAGGACAAGCTAGCTTTAAAATTGTTATTTTTGATATAGAGGATTTAAAGTATGCACTCGCTGTTCACCAAAGATATCCCCACGTTCCTTTCTTTTTACAAGCAGGGAATGAAGATGTAAAAGAAGCAGATGATCAAAGTGTGAGGGACCGGCTGTTAACTAAATATGAATGGCTGGTAGACACAGTGACCAAATCTGAGGATTTCAATAATGTGAAGGTGCTGCCTCAACTTCACGCTTTGTTATGGGGAAATAAGCAGGGAGTGTAAGACGAAAGGAGACTTATGATGTCAGGGAGAAAAGAAACTGACTTAACTGAGGTTACACATCTGGGGAGCCAAAATACAACATATCAGTTTGATTATGATCCTTCTGTGTTAGAAACCTTTGATAATCATCATCCGAAAAGAGATTATTTTGTAAAATTTAATTGCCCTGAGTTTACCACTCTATGTCCTAAAACTGGTCAGCCTGATTTTGCTACTGTGTATATCAGCTATATCCCGGATATTAAGATGGTGGAAAGCAAGTCGTTAAAACTGTATTTATTCAGTTTTAGAAATCACGGAGATTTCCATGAAGATGCAATGAATATTATTTTAAACGACCTTGTGGATTTGATGGATCCACGGTATATCGAAGTATGGGGGAAATTCACCCCAAGAGGGGGTATTTCAATAGATCCTTATGTGAACTATGGTAAGCCTGGCACGAAGTATGAAGAAATGGCAGAGTACAGACTCATGAACCATGATATGAATCCAGAAACGGTTGATAATCGCTGATAACGAGCATTATGCAGGGAATTCTTCAGAGCGTGACCTTGCAGAAATAAATAGCACAACAAGTAAAAGGTGTCTCGAAAGGTCACATGATTAATGATCTGGATGAGACACCTTTTTGTGGTTGAATATTTATGTTAAGCATTTGTTTTGAAGCAATGGATCAGTACGACAAATATAGGGTGGTAAGAAAAGATTCTTACCACCCTGAAGACCTCAAAAGAGGATTGCCTTTATTTTATTCCTTATTTTCCGGCTCATGTTCCTCGTCTTTACGCAAAGATAATCTTGCTTCTTTTTTTAGGACTGACATATCTTCATGAATCTTTCCATATACCTCACTGCCTCTTACCAGCAGCTGGCTTTTTTGCTCTTCAATTCTGGATTTTAATCTAGATGGGATATTTTTGACTTTCCCTGCTGTATCAGTAGCTTTCATTCTGGAAGTCTTGCCGTCTGCAGGGGCAAAGAGCAGGGTAAGCCCTGCTCCAATAAGAGCACCTAAACCTGCGCCGGCACTGAGAGAAAATAAACGGCTGGGCTGTTTAGGGATATGGCTTTCCTTCATCATGGATTGCCTGCTCCTTGTTGTTGGAATTCATCCTTTAACGTTTTTCTTTTCTGTGCAAGGAAATAAGTGAGAGCCAGTGCTCCGTACAACCCGCCCATGTTTTTCTCTTTTACCTTAGAAGAGCCCTCAGTGGAGTCTTTCTTAAAGGAGTTAGTGATGTCTACCAACGAAGAAGAAAGTCTTTGTGACGCTTCCCCGGTATCTCTTACGATATGAAAAATTGGATTTAAATCATCCATTTTCTGGTTTAAGTCTAGAATCGTCTCATTGCTGTTATGGAGGATAACTTCAGTCTGCTTTGAAATTTCATCCATTTGATCAGGAAGCTTACCGACGGTCTCCTCAACTCCCCCGAGTACTTTTGTAAGGGAGTTCAAAGCTTTAATTAGGAAGATGACTAAAATTAAAAACGCGATTGCAAAAACTAATACTCCAATGCCTAATAGATCCATAAAAATTCCTCCTGCTCACATTAATTAAAATATGGTATATATAACTTATTCGCCAGGTTCTCCATTTTCCCTTTGTTCATCGATAAAATCCAACATATCAGCTATATATTCGCCGACAAGAGGAGCGGAAACGAATAAGTTAAGGATGAATATAAGTAAAGCCAAAAAGATTGCTGTCCCTAACGTAAGCCCCACGCCGCGGGCAATCCCGGCAATCAGGTTTGTTTTTATTACTTCTTTGGGACTTGTGAAGTGATAAGCCATATCCTTAAAGCGCCCTTTTGTCGTCACTTCATCAAGACGATCAGCAATCTTTTCCAGACGTGTTACTTCCTCATGCTCCGGGCGTCGTCTTGTTTTCTCCAGACGTTTTTCCTCTTTAGGTGGATTGTCGTTAGATTGATGATTTTGGTCTTCTGCCACTATGTTCTCCTCCTTATTGAAACCAAAAAGACGTGTATAAGGCTTCCTTACCCTGTACATTCCTGTTTCAAACAGAAAGAAGAGGACAAGCAGGAGAACAAAAAATTAAAGAGGGCACCCCATTTAAGGGAGACCCTCGCCATTACGTCAAGTGCACGTATGCGTTCCTCATCATTGGCTCTTTCAGGACGTAAGCATCAAATACCATTTTTAAGGCTTCATCCTCATCACCAATGCTTCTCTTTATCTCTTCAAACGTGTGATGGAGAAATCGGTCGGTCTCCAAAAGTTTTTTCATTCTGCTCTCTTGATAGCTCATCTTTATCACCTCAATTGGTCGGAGCTTGTTGTACTACTACTATATGCAAAAAATCAATTTGCGTCTCCGTACCTTGTTTATTTTATGCATGAACTGTGGAAATTAATCGATTATATTCAAAAGCTGAGCGGATATCTTTTTCGGTGATTCCTCCAGCGTCCACCGTGGTCAATCGGACAGTGATCTCTGTATGGTTTATAGTAAGGTGTGGATGGTGGTTTACTGTTTCGGCGTGTTCAGCAATTTTGTTGACAAAATGAATACCATTAAGAAAATCCGAGAATGTATACACTCGCTCTATGGTTTTTTCATCCGCCCGTTTCCATCCGTTAAGACTTTTTACTTTCTCTTCAACAATTTCATTGTCTAATATCATCGGTCTCCCTTCTTATAGTATCCAAATTTATCCTTTGATGCTTCCGCTTTCTCTTCATATCTTCATTATACCACCAAGAAAAGAATTTCAAACGAAAGAGCTCTTACTCCGCCTCAAAAAATTAAAAAATTTTGAAAAATACAAGGGGAACTCACCTTGTATTTCTTTTCCTATATTTCCTGCCTGTAATAATGAGAATAAAAAGAGTGTGAAAAGGTACGAAGGGAGGAATAATAAAATAACCAAGGAGGGGTAAACAGTGAAGGTTGCGAGTATGCCGCAGGTAAAAACAGATTTTGATACATTAAAAGAGGTCATTGTATGTTCTCCTAGAGCGATGGAAATTCAGGAAATCATCAACGATACACAGGAAGAATATGCAGGGTCAAATATTGATAAGAAAGAAGCTGTTAAACAGCATAATAACATGATCGAGGTGTTTGCAAGAGAACAGGTAAAGGTTCATACACTGGCTGTAGACGAGGCTCTGCCTGAACAAGTCTACACGAGGGATTTAGGAGTAGTGATTGACAATATCCTGGTTGTAGGAAAAATGAAGCAAAACATTCGGAAGAAAGAGACAGAAGTATTCAAAGGCTGGTTGAAGGAACATGGAATAAAATATTATGAGATTACAAAAGGAGCCTTAGAAGGCGGAGATGTGGTAATAAGCAAGAATAATATCTACGTTGGACAAAGCGGGAGAACGGAAGCTTCTGCTATTGAAGAGCTTGCTGTTTTATTTCCTGGGAGAAGTGTGGAGAAAGTACCAATCGAAGACAAGTATCTGCATTTAGACTGTGTGTTTAATCCTTTTTCCGAAGAATATGCGCTGTTGTATCCCGATGCAATGTCTGAAGAGTGGGCCGATACATTACGTTCAAGGTATAAATGCATAGAAGTCACAGAGGAAGAGCAGTTTAACCTTGGTGTCAATATCTTTTCAATCGGTCAGAAAACAGTAATCAGCCAGGACAAGTGTAAAAGAATTAATAAAGAGTTACGTAATGCAGGCTTTACGGTGTACGAAGTGTCCTTTTCTGAAATTATTAAGTCAGGTGGATGTTTTCGTTGTGTTACCTTTCCTATCTCCAGACAGTAAGTCTCATTGGAATTTCCGGTGAGGCTTTTTCATTTTTAAAGTGTACGGGTAAGGAGATACGTAAAATTAGAAAAAACTTGAGCAAAAAACGAGGAAAGAATACAATGGAGAAAGAAACTACAACTTTTTTTCATATAAGAGAAAAATTCCTGAAAGAGAAATTGACAAAGTGAAAAATTTTACCTAGAATTTAATTACAGACTGACCAGTCGGTCTAAACCTGACCGGATGTAAGCGTTTAAAAAAATGATAGAAATGGCAAAGAGGGTGAAGGAATGTTTACGAAAGTGTTAATAGCCAATCGAGGGGAAATTGCAGTTAGAATTATCAGAGCTTGCAGAGAGCTGGGCATTGAAACAGTAGCCGTTCACTCTGAAGCGGATAAAGAAGCCCTGCATGTCCTCATGGCAGATGAAGCTTACTGCATTGGTCCTCATTCATCAGCTGAAAGCTACTTAAAGAAAACGAACCTTGTAGCCACGGCACTGAAGACAGGGGCAGAAGCGATCCACCCAGGCTATGGTTTCCTGGCTGAAAATGCTGAGTTTGCCGAAATGTGTGCTGACCATGATATTACATTTATCGGCCCATCGCCTGAAGCGATAAATAAAATGGGAGCAAAGGCCGTGGCACGTGAAACAATGGCAGAGGCCGGAGTGCCGATAGTTCCAGGGACAGACGGAATTATTGAAGAAGAATCAGAAGCTCTCAAAACCGCTGAAGAAATTGGATACCCGGTGATTGTCAAGGCTACAGCAGGCGGTGGAGGAAAAGGAATGCGGGTAGCCTATGAAGCAGGTGAGCTGAAAAAAGCCATTTCTATGGCCCAGCAGGAAGCTGCCACCGCATTTGGAAACCCGGGTGTGTATTTAGAGAAATTTGTGGAAGAACCTCGCCACGTCGAAATTCAGGTTATGGCTGACTCCCACGGAAATGTTGTTCATTTTGGAGAGCGGGATTGTTCCATTCAAAGGCGTCATCAAAAGCTGGTTGAAGAAGCACCCTCTCCAGCTTTAGACGAAGACATCAGAGAAGCGATGGGAACTGCTGCAGTAAAAGCAGCCCAGGCGGTTAATTACTGTGGTGCGGGGACTGTAGAGTTTTTATTAGATAAACACAAAAATTTCTATTTTATGGAAATGAATACGAGAATACAAGTAGAACATCCAGTAACCGAAGAAGTCACAGGCATAGACCTTATAAAAGAACAAATTAAAGCAGCGGCTGGAGAAAAGCTTTCTGTAAGTCAAGAAGAAATTGTGATTGATGGCTGGGCTATCGAATGCCGTATCAATGCAGAAAATCCGGAAAAAGGATTTATGCCTTCACCAGGGAAGCTTGATATGTACCTTCCTCCTGGCGGCTTTGGTGTCCGCATTGACAGTGCAATGTATCCTGGCTTCACGATTACACCTTTCTATGATTCCATGGTGGCCAAGCTTATTGTCAGAGGCAAAACAAGGGAAGAAGCCATTTCACGAATGAAAAGAGCGTTGATGGAATTTGTCGTTGAAGGAGTAGACACGACCATCCCTTTCCATTTAAAACTAATGGAAAACGAAGACTTTATAAACGGCACCTTTGATACTAGCTTTCTCGATAAGACAAAGCTTTTATAAGGGAGGTAATTTGGGAAAGAGCAGGTGATGAACATGGCCGAGAAACCAACCAAGGAGCGCATCACAGAAGCTGCTTTAAAACTTTTTGAAGAATATGGTTTTCATGCTGTGACAGTGGACAAAATTGTGAGAGAAAGCCGGACGTCAAAGGGCGGCTTTTACCATAATTTTAAATCAAAAGACGAGCTTCTATATACCATCCATGATTCATTTATTACATATGTGCTTGATAAAGCTGTAGAAGCTCATTCGAGGTACGGAACTCCAACAGAGAAGCTGTACGCAACTGTAAGGTCATTTGTTAAAATGTTTGAAATGTACAGAGCTCATGTAACAGTTTTCTACCAGGAGAGTCTATATCTTGCTCCGGAGTATTTTACCGAAATAAAAAAGAAAAGAAACAAGTATAAAGAGCTGATGTTTTCAGTGGTGAGAGAAGGAATTACCGAAGGGGAGTTTAGAAAGGAAATTCCTGTTCCGATCATGTCCATGGCGATTTTCGGAATGATAAACTGGACCTATAAATGGTATAAAGATACAGGAGAATATTCAGTTAATGATATTGCTGACATCTATGCAGATTTAATTTTGCATTCTGTGCTCACTAAAACAGCTTTGGAAAATCCGGCCTATCAAAGGTTATTTTTACGTCCTACAAATTTCAGCAGCCTTTAAAAGGAGTGAATGAACATGTTTAAAGTAAATGAAATAAAAGAATTGATCAGAGCCATCGACAACTCATCCATTGGCGAGGTTGAGATCCGCGGAGAAAATAAAGAAAAAATCACCATCCGCAAAGAAGGTGTCCAACAGACAGTGAGTGTACCGCAAGCGGCAGTGCAGACAGCACCAGCGCCAGTACCTGCCCCGCAGCCGGAACAGCCGAAAGCAGAAGAGCCAAAGCAAGACCAAGGCAGTGAAAAGCCAAAAAATGAAGCGGCAAGCAAACATAATGATGATTCATTAAAGAAAATTACCTCTCCAATGGTAGGAACGTTTTATGAAGCGCCGAATCCAGAGTCTGATCCTTACGTAAAAGAAGGAGACAAAGTCTCTCCGGATACAGTAGTTTGTATTGTAGAGGCAATGAAGCTAATGAATGAACTAGAAGCAGAAGTAAGCGGGGAAATTGTTGAGGTTCTTGTGGAAAATGGAGAACTTGTTGAATATGGACAGCCCCTTTTTCTTGTTAAGCCGAACTAGTACACCTTTAAAGGGCCTGTTATGAAAGCAGGCCCTTTTTTATACCCAGCCGTGCTTTATGGGGAAGAAGAAGGAATGAGACGGCTTTTCAAATCCGCTTTTTAGCACTGTTTCAAATACTTACACAATTACAGTTTTTAAGGAGGATGCAGCATGGATGATATGTTTTCAAAAATAGAAGAAATGGAACTTCGGCGGGAAAAGGTTAAGTTAGGCGGAGGGGTCAAGAGAATTGATGCCCAGCATGACAGGGGAAAGCTTACTGCCAGAGAAAGAATTGACGTGTTAGTAGACGAGGGAAGTTTCGTAGAATTGAATCCTTTTATTGAAAACAGAGGGATGGATTTTGGGGGTGCCGAATCACCTGGAGAAGGAGTCGTGACAGGGTACGCGAAAATAAATGGAAAAACGATATTTCTATTTGCCCAGGATTTCACGGTCTTTGGAGGCGCACTTGGAGAAATGCACGCTCTAAAAATTGCGAAAATTATGGATTTGGCAGCGGAGAACGGAGCACCGATTATCGGGTTGAATGATTCAGGAGGCGCCCGCATTCAAGAAGGTGTGTTGTCTTTGGATGGCTATGGACAAGTCTTTTATCGCAATTCTATATACTCCGGAGTCGTCCCGCAAATTTCAGTCATAATGGGCCCGTGTGCCGGGGGTGCTGTATATTCTCCAGCCATTACAGATTTTGTGTTCATGGTTGAAAAAACAAGCCAGATGTTTATTACGGGTCCAAAAGTGATCGAAAGCGTCACCGGTGCCAACATTAACAGTGAAGATCTGGGCGGAGCTGCCGTTCATTCTACCAAAAGCGGAAATGCCCATTTTACAGCAGCTTCAGAAGAAAAGGTACTCGGAGAAGTGAGACGCCTCATCAGTTATCTTCCTTCAAATTTTGAAGAAAAGCCGCCAAAGGCAGAAAAAAACAATGCCAGGGATACTGAGGACCGGGTGGATGAATTACTGGATATCGTCCCTGTAGACAGCATGAAAGTGTACGACGTACGAAAGGTTATTGCCAAGATTGTGGATAATGAAGATTTCATGGAAGTTCAAGCGGGGTTTGCAAAAAATATAGTGGTAGGCTTTGGAAGAATTAACGGGGAAACAGTAGGAGTGGTGGCTAACAATCCTAAAATGATGGCCGGGGGGTTAGACATTGATTCTTCAGATAAATGCTCTCGTTTTATCAGGTTTTGTGACTGCTTCAACATTCCTCTTATTACATTTGAAGATGTAAGCGGTTTTATACCTGGGGTGCAGCAGGAACACGGGGGAATTATACGTCACGGGGCCAAAATTCTCTATGCCTATTCGGAAGCTACAGTGCCAAAGCTGACAGTCATTTTGAGAAAGGCTTTTGGAGGAGCTTATGTTGCGTTAAATAGTAAGGCCATAGGCGCGGATTTAGTATATGCATGGCCAAACGCTGAAATAGCCGTGATGGGGCCTGGAGGGGCAGCCAATATTATTTTTGCTAAAGAAATTAAGGAAAGCAGCGATCCTGAAAGAACCCGTAAGGAAAAAATAGAAGAATACAGAGAACGATTTGCCAACCCTTATATTGCTGCGAGAAATGGGATGGTGGATGATGTCATTGATCCAAGAGACACGAGAAAGGTACTGGCAAGTGCCCTTGAAATGCTGAAAAATAAAAAGAAAGAAAATCCAAAGAAAAAGCATGGCAATATTCCACTCTAGGAAAGAAGGTGAAAAACATGAATCAAGAGGATGTTAAAAAAACAATGGAACAAATTTGCGACTTTCCTATTCCGGCTACAGTCTCCTGGAAGGAAACAGCAGAGAAATCGTTAAAAGGAGCATCCTATGAACGCAAGCTTCTTACCCAGACTTACGAAGGGATTACGATCCATCCCCTTTACAGAAAAGAGGATATTGCCGGCTTGCCTTTTATAAATGTAATGCCAGGACAATTTCCCTATACTCGGGGTACTTCAACTTCGCTTCCTGTGAAAACACCCTGGGAGATTTCACAGGAAATAAGAGAGAGTACGCCGGAGAGATTCCACTGTGCATTAAAGCATGATATTCAACGGGGACAAAATTCTTTGGTCATTATGCTGGACCAAAATGCAAAGCTTGGAATCGATCCATTCGATGGAAAAGAAGCAGCGGGTAAAGAAGGACTCTCCATTTGTAATGCAGAGGATGTAAAAACGGCTTTACAAAGCATAGAAGCGGCAGACGTTCCTTTTCATGTTGAAACCGGGGAGCATCCTCTTCCTGTTTTTTCCCTTTTTTTAGCTGCTTTAGATGGAAGCGTTAAAGAACTGAAAGGAAGTATAGCGGCTGATCCTTTTGGTGCCTGGGTAATAAAAGGAGAGTTAACTTATAAACTTGAAAAGATTTTTAATGGGATGGCTGAAATCGTTCGGTGGTGTCAGGAACAAGAGTGCCCGGTGAAAACGATACTTGTTTCCACTTCTCCCTATCATAATGGAGGGGCAAGCGCAGTTGAAGAGTTAGCTTATGCACTGGCTACAGCAGTAACTTATATAGAAGAATTAAAGGAACGGAGAATTCCTCCTGAGGAGGCTGCGAAAAAGATCCGTTTTCAATTTTCTATCGGGTCAGATTATTTTTTAGAAATAGCAAAGCTGAGAGCAGCTCGTTCTTTGTGGGCAAACGTTATGGCAGCCTATACAGAGGACGAAAAGGCAAGGAAGATGAATATCCATGCAAGAACCTCTTCTTGGACAAAGACTCTGTATGATCCATATGTCAATATACTAAGAGCTTCATCGGAAGCCTTCTCAGCAGCAATTGGTCAGGCAGACAGTATACAGGTGAGCCCATTTGATGAAAGCTTCCAAAAACCTACCTCTTTTTCCCGCCGAATAGCAAGAAATACCCAGGTGATTTTGCAGGAAGAAGCACATATAGGGAAAACGGCAGACGCGGCAGGGGGTTCGTATTATATTGAAACCATGACAAATGAACTGGCAGAGAAAGCGTGGAAATTGTTTCAGGAAATAGAACGGAAAGGGGGAATGACAAAAGCGATAGAAAACGGTGCAGTACAAAAAAGGGTAGAAGACATTTCCTCAAGAAAAGAAATTGATATAAATCACCGCAAAAAGGTATTTGTTGGCACGAATCAATACCCCGACATAGAGGAAAATCCAGTAAGCGTCATTCCGGAAGATGACAGTCAAGAGATTGAAGAATTTGTGCAGAAGACGACCTCAAAAAAGAGAACGGAAGATATTGAGGAAAGAGAAACTAGAGCTTCAATCGTTTACGAGGGAATTGAGCGAGCGAAAAAAGGGTGGACCCTTGGCCAGATCGCAACGTGGTGTGGAAAGCAGGTGCCAGGAAATGAGATTACATCTATTGAACAAAAAAGAGGAGCAGAACGATTTGAGACTCTCCGCAAAAATGCACTGGCCTTTGAAGAAAAGTCGGGAGAACCATTGAAAACGTTCCTGGTTAACTTAGGAGAACTTCGCGATTATAAGCCTCGAGCTGATTTTGTTACTGGATTTTTTCAGACAGGCGGGTTTAAAGTAATCTCTGAAAACGGTTCACTGCACGCTCAAGAGGCAGTTGAAAAAGCAATGAAAGCCAAAGCTCCTTTTGTTGTTTTGTGTGGAAAAGAAGAGGATTACTCAACCATGGCTCCTGAAATTATTGAAGGAATCAAAAAGACAGATCCTACCGTTACTGTGATGATTGCAGGTAAAACACCTGACTCCCTGCACACCATTCTTACGGAAAAAGGGCTGGATGGCACAGTTTCTCTAGGGTCGAACGCCTATGAACTTCTGAAAACACTTCAACAAAAGAAAGGAGCTGAAGCATATGAGCAGGCCTGATTTCACGAAAATAAGCTATCGGCCCCAAGAGAATCCCGCCAAACCGGAATTAGAAAGCTTTTCTGCTTCTGAGGGCAGCTTTGAAACTGTTGAAAAAATTCCAGTAAAAAAGGTATACAGTCAAGAGGATATAAAAGACTTTAAGCATGTAGACTATGTATCTGGCATTCCTCCATTTTTAAGAGGTCCATACCCTGCTATGTATAAAACACGCCCTTGGACGGTACGCCAGTATGCTGGTTACTCGACTGCTGAAGAATCCAATGCATTTTACCGGAGAAATCTGGAAGCAGGACAAAAAGGACTGTCAATTGCCTTTGATCTCGCAACGCACAGAGGATATGATTCAGATCATCCCCGTGTGGTAGGAGATGTTGGAAAAGCAGGGGTAGCTGTGGATTCTATACTGGATATGAAGATTCTTTTTGATGGCATTCCTTTAAATGAAATGTCAGTGTCTATGACGATGAACGGGGCTGTTCTCCCTGTAATGGCTTTTTATATTGTCGCCGCAGAAGAACAAGGAGTGAGTCAGGAACAACTGACCGGTACAATTCAAAATGATATATTAAAAGAATATATGGTGAGAAATACGTATATTTATCCTCCTGATATGTCTATGAGAATTATTGCAGATATTTTTAAATACACGTCAGAACGTATGCCGAAATTTAACAGCATTTCTATCTCAGGCTATCATATGCAGGAAGCCGGAGCTACAGCAGATCTGGAACTGGGCTATACTCTTGCGGACGGTCTGGAGTATGTTCGAACAGGATTGAAAGCAGGAATTGACATTGATTCATTTGCACCCCGGCTATCTTTTTTCTGGGCTATAGGGATGAATTATTACATGGAGATTGCAAAAATGAGAGCAGCCAGGCTTCTTTGGGCAAAATTAATGAAGTCTTTCCAGCCCAAAAACGAAAAGTCAATGGCTCTTAGAACCCACTCTCAAACTTCAGGCTGGAGCTTAACAGAGCAGGATCCATATAACAATGTGGTTCGGACAAACATCGAAGCAATGGCGGCAGCTTTAGGGCATACTCAGTCCCTTCATACCAATGCTTTGGATGAAGCGATTGCCCTGCCTACAGACTTTTCTGCCAGAATCGCCCGTAATACTCAGCTTTACTTACAAGAAGAAACCGGGATTACCAATGTGGTTGATCCTTGGGGTGGGTCGTATTATGTGGAAACTCTTACGGCCCAGCTTGCTAAAAAAGCCTGGGATCATATTCAGGAAGTGGATGATTTAGGGGGCATGTCAAAAGCCATAGAAACTGGCCTTCCTAAAATGAGAATTGAAGAAGCGGCTGCCAGAAGGCAGGCTCATATTGACTCTGGCAAGGAAACTGTCGTTGGGATTAATAAGTACCGTCTTGAACAGGAAGAGCCTCTTGATATATTAGACATCGATAACAGTGCAGTAAGAGCTGCCCAAATAAAAAGGCTGGAAAAGCTTCGGGAAGAGAGAAGTGAAGCAAGGGTGAAAGAGGCCCTTCAGGCTTTAGGAGATGCCGCTGAGTCGGGTAAAGGAAATCTACTAGAGCTTGCGGTTGAGGCAGCGAGGGCAAGAGCAAGCCTTGGAGAGATTTCTGATGCTATTGAAGAAAAGGCCGGCCGCCACCAGGCAGTGACTCGCTCAATCAGCGGGGTTTACATTGCAGAATATGGAGAGGAGGAGCTTATGAAGGAGGTGCGTGAGCTTACGGATGAATTTGCCCAGAGAGAAGGAAGACGTCCTCGTATTATGGTAGCTAAAATGGGACAGGACGGCCATGACAGGGGAGCAAAAGTAATTTCCACAGCATTTGCCGACTTAGGATTTGATGTAGACATCGGTCCGTTGTTTCAAACCCCTCAAGAAGCAGCTGTCCAGGCTGTAGAGAATGATGTCCATATCCTTGGAATGAGCTCATTGGCAGCAGGTCACAAAACTCTCCTGCCAGAAGTCATAGCTGAATTAAGAAAGCTTGGGCGAGAAGATATAGTGGTGGTTATAGGTGGTGTGATTCCGGCACAGGACTATGAATTCTTAAAGAAACAAGGTGCAGCTGCGATCTTTGGACCAGGTACTGTAATTCCAGCAGCAGCTAAACAAGTCCTAGAGGAAGTGAATCAAAGAATAGAAGAGGAAATATAATGAAGCGGCAAAGTCCCCTGTATGTTTCGAAAAGGGATGGAGGATAAGAGAGTCCATGCAGCGAAAGGGGCAAGTGTACATGGAAAATAAATACCAGGAAAACCGAAATCACCCGAAAAGAAGGAGAACGCTGTCAGTAGAGCAGTATGTAGAAGGTGTATTAAACGGTGACAGGGCCACTATCGCCAGGGCCATAACCTTGGTTGAAAGCAATTCACCCAAGTATTTTCATAAATCACAGGAAGTGTTAAGGCTTTTAATGCCCTATACAGGAAATTCGATTCGTTTAGGAATTACCGGCGTGCCAGGAGCCGGTAAAAGCACGCTGATTGAATCACTTGGCACAAAGCTTTGTGACAGGGGCCATCATGTAGCAGTTCTAGCGGTAGATCCTTCTTCAAGTGTAAGTAAAGGCAGTATTCTTGGTGATAAGACGAGAATGGAGAAGCTTTCCAAAAACCAGCAAGCCTTTGTAAGGCCTTCTCCTTCTGGGGGGACACTTGGGGGGGTATCCAGAAAAAGCCGGGAAACGATGTTAATTTGTGAAGCGGCAGGCTATGACGTTATTATTGTAGAAACAGTTGGCGTCGGCCAAAGTGAAATAACTGTCCGTTCCATGGTAGATTTCTTCTTAGTTCTGATGCTGACTGGAGCAGGAGATGAACTGCAGGGAATGAAAAAAGGCGTCATGGAAATAGCTGATGCTCTTTTCATTAATAAAGCAGACGGCCCAAATAAACAGACAGCTGAAAATGCGAAGGCTGAATATAATCGCCTTCTTCATTTTCTTCAGCCGGCTACGCAAGGGTGGGAAACTAAAGCCTATACAATTTCCGCTTTAACTGGAAACGGAATTGATGACATGTGGAATATAATTAACAAATATAAAGAAAAGACCTTGAAGTCAGGTGTTTTTCAGAAACGAAGGCAAAATCAGCTTTCAGAATGGATGGACTCTTTGATTGAAGAACAGTTAAAAAGGGACTTCTATGAAAACCCTTATATTAAAGAGATCTTAACAGATACGAAGAAGAAAGTAACAGAGGGGACCCTCCCCCCTGCCCAGGCAGCTGAAAAATTGCTTAGTGAATATAATAAAAATAAGTAGATTTCTCTAATAGAGAGGTCTGCTTTTTTGTTTCAGCTTCAGTAAATAATGGTAAAATAGTTCTAAGAAAAAAGGGTTACTGCTTACCTTAAGGAGGGTATTCTTAATGGCTGACTATAGCTGCACGAGCTGTACCTTAATACCATCTTTTAATGAACAAGGGGATCTATTATTTTTTTCTGATGAAATCACTATAATTGACTGTTTGAAAACTCGTTTTACCGTAACGTTTGATGAAAGAACGAAAGAGGTAAGTTTATCTTATCGTTCAAAGGAAGAAGCCAAGGAAATAGTAACCCAAATTGAAGAGGTGTTATTTACAGGAACCGATCGTCCTTCACTCTTTGGGGCATGGAGAGATCGGGAAGAGAATCAAGTCTCTTCCTGGGTGCTTTTTCCAAAGTTTAAGAAAAGAATACAAGAACATATCTACTTGGAAATCATTACTGACGGTTTATTTACACATCATCTTCAACCGATTTTTTCTTTACATACAGACCGGGTATTCGGCTATGAATTTTTGCTTCGGCCACTGGAAGGAGTCCTGCACTTTCATCCGGGAAAGTTATTTGGCATGTCTCAAGAGACTGGACTGCAGTCGCTACTTGACAGCCAGGCCAGGCGATCTTCTATTAGGGCGGGGGCTGATAGATTAGCCAGAGGAGAAAAGAGATTTATCAACTTCCTGCCATCTTCTATTTATGATCCTCATCATTGCTTGGAAACCACATTTCGGGAAGTTGAACGTAGCGGTGTAGATCCTGAGGACCTGGTTTTTGAAGTGGTGGAAACAGAGGACATAAAAGATACCGACCATTTAAAAGAGATATTTAACGTGTATCGTAATCATGGAATTCAGGTTGCTTTGGATGACATTGGTTCCGGATATTCCACATTAGAAAGGATGGAGGAGCTCTGTCCTGATTATGGAAAAGTAGACAGGGGCCTCATTCACAATTGCTTTGCTGATGAAGAAAAGAAAAAGAAACTAGAGGCAATTAGAGAAAAAGGAGAGCAGCTGGGAATAGAGCTTTTGGCAGAAGGGATTGAAAAGAAAGAAGAAGCAGACTTTGTAAAAAGCCTGGGCTTTCATTATGTACAAGGGTATTATTTGGGAAAGCCCAATTATTACCCTCTTCCTAACAAAACAACCAAGTCGTTTTGATAGAAATTATGTAGCACGTAAAGACTGTTTGGTGCACTGGGAACAGTCTTTACACTATTTCTTACATAGAAGACCCCATTACCATAGCGGTTACACCTACTACACCTAGTACGATAGGAAGGTTTTTGGCCATATACTGACGGTTGGGCATCCTGCTGATGATCCAAAAGCTTCGGTCAGCTACAAAGAATAACATAGCTGCAATCATAGCCATAATTGTAATGTCAATATTGTAAGTGAATAAATAGGCAAGTGATCCTCCGATCAGGTGAAGGATAAAAGAAATCGTATTGAAATGTTTTTCAGCCTGACGAGCAAGAAAGTCAGCGATAAAGGATACGATAGAGCCAAAGAATACAATGGGTATTAAGGAGAAAAATCCATAGATGGTATAGCTTTGCAGAATCATCCCAAATTGGTTTGCACCTGAAGTTGTCTGGATGGGAAACAGCATTCCCATAATAAACATAAACAGTGTCCAAACAGCAAGTCCTGTTAGTAGTTTATTCATGATGATCTTCGCCTCCGTTACCAGCTATAAAATTTTATCTGTGTCATTCGTTCGTTATATATCCTTCTTTTTAGACTTATAAACGGCCAAATCTATCATACATACGTAAATGGGTAAAATAACGAGAAAAAGGGAAAGAAAGTGAATGACAGTAGGCTAATGATAAAAATTGACTGGCAAACAGGAAAGCCAGCTGACTGGAAGGTATTTGCGGTAAGAATTCAGATCATGAACCAGGTAGATAAAATAGAAAGGACTGAGAGAGGATGGGAAAGCAATTAATATTATTTATGCATCCTGACAAAGATAGTTTTAACGGAGCCATTTTACAAAAAGTGAAAGAAACGTTTCAAAGCAGCGGGGAAGAAGTAATGGTAAGAGATATTCACCAGCTGGCCTTATCTCCTGTGTTATCAAGAAAAGAATATAAAGATTCTCTTCAAGGCATATATCCTCGAGAAGTAAAAGAAGAACATAGATATATGGAGTGGGCAGACAAGATAACGATTATTTTTCCACTTTGGTGGGGAACATTTCCAGCCGCGGGAAAAGGGTATCTTGACCGTATTCTTTCATATGGGTTTGCTTATGAATTGGACGGAGAGGATCCGATCGGAAAAATGAAAGGAAAGGAAGTTGGTGTTATTTATACAACCGGCTCTCCTAAAGAAGAGTATGAGGGAAGCGGGATGGCCGATAGTGTAAATAAAATAATGGAGGAAGCCATCTTTTCCTTTTGCGGCTTTACTCCCCTCCCACCTCTTCATTTTGGCAATGTAGTGTTAGCAAGTGAAGAAGAACATGAGGAGATGCTTTCTCAGGCAAAAGAGTACATCAAGAAATATTATTTAAACTAATCTTGCTCCTTTTTCCAGTCTGATTACAATAACGTGTCTATTTTCTTCTACATACCTAACTTTCCCTACAGCTTTTTTCTTCCCCTTTTTCACAGGAGGGAAGGAAAAAGCTTCTGTATAGAGCCAAAAGTAGAATGTTGCCAGGCCGTAAAATAAAAGCAGGTTTACAGTTAGGGAATCAGCTTCATTAAATATGTAAAGAAGGTCATAATTCCCCTCCCTGAGGATTTTACGACCTTCTTTGGACAAATGGATATGAAGAAGGTCCTCTCTTTTCATAATGAAGTACTAGGTGAACGTTTTACGCTTCTACAATCTTTGCAGAGGACAGGGGCAAATGAAAGACTTGTTTTTCTTTCGTTTGCGTATGGTAATACACAATCAAGTATTCTGGCTCCTTCAAGAACGTACCAGTTTGTAAATAATGGCTTAATGAGAAATCAAGAAGCTCAGTTACCGAATGCTTATGAAGTTCTTTTTCCGATGCCTGAAGACTTTCAAAGGAAGGCCCTGCCAGCGACGGAGCATGTGCCAGACTTTTGAGGAGAGAGGAATGCTCTTTTTTCGATAAGGTATGCTCCCACCATACCTTTCTAGGTTTGTGCTTTTGATGAAGGAAATAATCATACTTCATTAAGCCTTCAATGACAGATAAATGTTCTGTATCTATATCTAATAAAAATTCATGAAGGCGAAGGAAAAGGTCTTCCAGCTGATGCCCTATTCTGCTCCAGCCCTGCTTTTCCCAGTAGTCACCGAAATCCTGAAAGAAGTCAAAAGGAGTTGAAAAGGTGTGTTCTACCAGGTATTCAATTGTATGATCCATCCGATGATCATTCCAGTACTTTTCTAACACGTCTTCCACTCGCTTAATTCGGGAAATATCACTAAAGCTTAGTATATTGTTTTTGAGCATTTCATATGGCGCGTGATCCATATATACGTAACCGTGGTCTTCGGCTCGAAGACGCAGGCCAGTTCCCCGGAGCATTTTTAAAAAGCCGAGCTGCAGCTCTTCAGGCCGCATCTCAAATACGTCGTTAAATGTCTGTTTAAAGCGCGTATAATCTTCTTCCGGCAAACCAGCGATTAAATCGAGATGCTGGTCGATTTTGCCCCCCTCTTTTACCATCGTTACTGTCCGCTGAAGCTTTTTGAAGTTTTGTCTTCGTTTTACAAGCTCATTGGTAGCATCATTTGTTGATTGAACACCAATTTCAAAGCGAAACAGGCCCTTGGGGGCATTTTTATTAAGGAAGTCCAAGACTTCCGGGCGCATGATATCTGCTGTAATTTCAAACTGGAATTGACACCCTTTATGGTTTTTAATAAGGAAATCAAAGATTTCAAGGGCATAGTCTCTCTTAATATTGAAGGTGCGGTCGACAAACTTAATCATTTTAGCCCCGTTATCAATTAAGTACAAGAGGTCCTCTTTGATTTTTTCCATATCAAAATATCTGACTCCGGTTTCAATGGAGGATAAGCAAAATTGACAGCTGAAAGGGCACCCTCGAGAGGTTTCAAAATACGTGATTCGTTTTCCTAGCTCACTAAGATCTTCTGCAAAGCGATATGGCGAATTCATTTCGTTTAAGTTAAATTTGGGACGAGGAGGTGAAATAACAACTTCTCCGTCCTTTCGGTAGGCTGTTCCAAAAAGGAAATGATATTTTTGCTCTCCCTCTATTTCCTGTAAAAGGTGCTTAAATGATTCTTCCCCTTCACCCATGACAATGAAATCAACCTCAGGAACCCTTTCCATCCAGTACTTTGTGTCGTAGGAAACTTCGGGTCCGCCCAAAACAATCGTGAGCTCTGGCCGGATTTTTTTAAGCATGCTTACGACCTGAATAGTTTCTTCTATGTTCCAAATATAACAGGAAAAACCAATGACATCCGGTTCTTTTTCAAATAGGCTGGTTACGATATTCATTGCCGGGTCTTTAATGGTATATTCAGCCATTTCTAATTGATAATCAGGTTCAGCATAGGCTTTTAAGCAGCGCAGAGCCAAACATGTATGAATATATTTTGCATTTAACGTACTAATTACGACTTTCATAAGATCCCTCTTTCTATGTGACGCGACCTTTTTAAAGAGGTGGGTATGTTTTTAAAAGAAGATCGTTCGCCATTTATGCTAGGAGTATGATACCATATTTCTGTTGTCTTTACAGGCTGGCATTGTTTAACTGTATGATAAAACAGAGGTTTTTCATAGAAGAAGGCGAAAAAGGAAAAGGATATGATACATATGATGACATTTACCCCGTGGCTTTTTTATTTACTTCTCTCAGTAACCATTATCATTCTCGTGTCAGGTTTAGGCTGGCTCATGCAAAAAGGCATAAAAAATTTGAAGAAGGAAGGCAGTAAACGGTGGGAACGAGGCGGAGCGGTTCTCCTCGCTATTCTGATGATTGGGTTTTACTTTTGGATAGCTGAAGGGTTTACAGACAGGGCTTCCTATGGGGAAACCATTGTTACTCCGCAAGGATTCGAACAGGTAGAAGAGGGTCAGAAGGTATTGATTCCTTTTTCTTCTTATTTAGTAATCGAAAGATTATATGAATTTGGCTTTGCCGCGCAGGAAGAAGTGAAGGGAGAAGTGATAAATATCCGTTTGTTTATTGAAGATCCTCCTTCTTTATTACAAGAATTTCCGGAATGTATTGAAGGGGATGGAGTGTTTACTAACCATGCTCGTTTTGATTTTAGAGGATGCTACGAAGGACATTGGCAGTCAGCAATTGTAGAAGAGCTTCAGCAAGAAGATTCTTTAGAACAAGCCTCAAGAGATATTGAAGGCATGTTCCCGTATTTTTCAGTAGGGCTCGGATCTGAATAAGGAAAAGCGCTAAAAAGGCAGGATTCTTTCCATAATGGAGAGAATCCTTTTTTGTACTGCTAATTTATTACTATATGAAAACAGGAAGGTGTGCGACAGAACATGAGGTTTGTGACAGCAAGAATCGGAGAATATGAAACAGCAGGTGTGGTATCAGAACAGGAGCAGATCATTGATTTAAAGCAGGCTCAGTTTGCGATGAAAAATGAAGTCTCCATTCCTGAAACGGTCTCAGGGATTATTGAACAGGGCGCAGAAGTGATGGTGGAAATTAAGAAAGTAGTAGAGTGGGCTTCTCACCAGAAAGAAAGTAAAACGAATGGAATTTATTCATTATCAGATAGAGACGTGCGTCTTATGGCACCTATCCCTCAGCCGCCAAAGAACGTCCTTTGTATTGGCAAAAATTATGCAGATCATGCGGCAGAAATGGGCGCCGAAAATCTTCCTTCTCACCCAATTGTCTTCACGAAAGCCCCCACGACGATTATTGGTCAGGAAGAGGAAATTGATCCCCATAAAGAGGTAACAAGTGAATTGGATTATGAAGGTGAAATTGGAGTAGTTATAGGCAGAAGGGGAAGAGGGATCTCGAAAGAGGAAGCAATGGATTATATTTTCGGGTATACGCTCATCAATGATGTTACAGCAAGAGACCTTCAACAAAATCATAAACAATTCTTTCTAGGGAAGAGTTTAGATACAAGCTGTCCTATGGGACCTTATATCGTTCATAAAGATGCTGTTTCTCATCCTGATAAGTTGGAGCTGATAACAAAAGTGAATGGGGAGGTACGCCAGAAAGGGAATACTTCTCAGCTTATTTTTGATATTCCAACCCTTATACATATCCTGTCTAAAGGAATGACACTTGAACCGGGTGATGTAATTGCTACAGGGACCCCTGCAGGAGTAGGAAAAGGATTTACACCTCCGAAATTTCTGCAGCCAGGAGATGAGATTGAAATTACTGTTAATGAAATTGGTACATTGATAAATCGGATAAAAAAATAAAAACAAACGTCCCGTTCATTGATTGAGCGGGACGTTGTTTTGTGTTTAAGTTTCTAAGCCAGCGCGCAAGCTTACGCTTTACTTACTGTGTTGTTACTTTCTTTTTCTTGAGGGCTTTTCGGCCTTGAGGCATATCAGGCATTTCATTTACTGAAACGACTTCTTCCACCTTTTTCTTAGGCTTCGTCCAGTATTGTTCGTTTCCTGGCAGATCATCAAACCAAGCTGCATTTTCAGGATAGTCGAGAACCATAAACTTACCATATTCCTCATCTCGGGATTGATGATATTTAAGATATGCTTTTCCGTCTTCAATGCCAAGAATTTCAATTTTTCCTGAAGTATGACTCATGGACAAACGAATTCTTTTTCCTAGTCCGCTTGTTTTCGCTTTAGCAGCTTCTACAGCGTCATACGCCTCTTTTAAGGTAAGTACAAAATCATTGTTACCGGCAACAGGGCGGTTAATAAAGAAGTAATAAGGAGTTACTCCTGCCCAGGAAAGCTTATCAAGCAATTCTGCCAGATCATCCGGATTATCATTAATCCCTTTTAATACTGGCGTTTGATTTACGACAATGGCCCCAGCTTTATGCAATGCATCAAAGCCTTTTTTAGCTTCCGCCGTGATTTCACGAGGATGGTTTACGTGAGCCATAATATAAATTCTATTGTCTGGCGTAGAGTACTCACTGATTAATTGTAACAATTCTTCATCCTCATAAATACGCATTGGATTAAATACAGGAAGCTTTGAACCGATGCGAATAATTTTTACATGAGGAATCTCACGGAGCTTTTCAATGATATAGCGCAGCTTTTTCGTTGCAAGAATAAGAGGGTCTCCCCCAGTAAGCAGCACGTTATTGATTTCAGGAGTATTTCGGATGTATTCAATTCCTGGATCAACGTCTGACATGGCTTCTTTTACATCATTTCTGAATAAACGTTTGCGGAAACAGTAACGACAATAGGCTCCGCAAACCTCCGAACAGATCAAAAGAGCAGTCGTTTTATACTTATGCTGGCATCCTGGTGCTGCATAGTTTGTATCTTCATCTGATGCATCCCAGCGTCCATACTCTTCAAGTTCTCCTTCGTTAGGAATAACAAGGTTTTTTATCGGATCGTTAGGATCCTCCCAGTTAATTAAACTTAAATAGTACTCATTTACCCGGAAAACAAATTTGTCAGTAATTTTTTTCAGTTTTGCCCGCTCTTCTTCTGGGATTTCTTTAATCTTATCGATATCCATAATGTACTTCGGCTGTGCCATAGGATCACCTTCCCTTGTGGTAATAACCGCCTTAGTAAGACGGTTGTTTTCATAGAATAAGAGAGTTATAAGGCTTTAAAAAATATGTAAATGACTCAGTAAGGAGTCAATTTACAGCTATATAGATTAAAACATATGAGTTCAAAAACGTCAAAAAAGAAAGAAAACTTTAATAAAAAGGGAAAAATGAAGGGGAAATTTCGGTATATTGGACATACAATGTGCATATGAAGTTTGACTTTCTTTTTTGTTTGTACAATGAAACTAATATTTCATTTAAGTTCTCTTTTTTTTTTTTTTTTTGAAATTATAATTTCATTTATTGAGAAATTATGAATAATTGCCTTCACATTTGGGTAGTGTTATCATAGAATGAAATTAACAATTCATGCATTTCATCAAAAGAAAAATTAATTTCAAAAGTGAGGGAATGAAAGAAAATGGCTATTGAGAAGAGGCAGCATCCAGTCATGGAGCTGGCAGAACGAACGAAAGGCTCTTATGAATTTATGGAAGAGGCAAAAAAAGTAATGCCTGGCGGTGTGACAGCTAACATTAAGCACTTTGCTCCGTATCCTATTGTCATGAAGCACGGGAGAGGGGCCTATCTTACAGACGTAGATAATAATCAGTATATTGATTATTTAATGAGCTACGGAGCCCTTATGACTGGCCATGGGGATGAAGAAGTAAAAAAGGCAGTGATCAAGCAGGTGGAAGAGGACGGAACATGGCTGTTTGGTACTCCTCATGAGCTGGAAATCAAGATGGGGAAAAAGCTCCAAGAGTATTATCCAAGCATGGAGCTTCTTCGTTACACTAATTCAGGGACAGAAGCCACACTTCTTGCTATACGCCTTGCTGCAGCTTTTACTGGTAAACAAAAAGTGGCCAAGTTTGAGGGACATTACCACGGAGGTTATGACCAAATGCTTGTTAGTGTAAATCCGTCTGTCGACGACGCAGGAGAAGAAGACGAACCAAAAGGTATAGCAGAATCAAAAGGCATGTGTCCATCAACAGTTAGAAATACGGTGGTCCTTCCCTTTAATAATTTAAAAGCTTGTAAAAAGATTTTAAAAGCGAGAAAAGATGAAATTGGTTGTGTGATGATTGAACCTGTACAGGCTGGTTTTATCCCCGCTGAAAGGGAATTTATCCATGGCCTGCGTAAAATTACTGAAGAGCTCGGTATGGTATTAATCTTTGATGAAGTGAAAACAGGCTTTCGGGTAGCCCTTGGAGGCGCACAGTCAATTTATGATGTGAAGCCCGATATTACTACGTTAGGGAAAGCAGTAGGAGGCGGCTACCCTGTTGGAATGGTTGGAGGTAAAAAAGAAATTATGATGATGAGTGCGCCGGCAAAAGGAGCTGATGTTTTTGACAGCAGTCAAAGTAAAGCCTCTACTGCTAATGAAGTTTTATTTCACAGCGGCACGTACAATGGGCACCCTTCCATTCTGGCTGCGGGGTTAGCTACCATAGAAATACTTGAGAAGAAAAGTGATGAAGTATTCTCCTTAACCACCTATTTAAAACAGCGGTTGGAATTAACATTTAAGCGCTATAAAATTCCAATGAAGGCAGTTGGCGTGGGCTCAATTTTTAGTGTAGTATTAACTGATAAGAAGAAAATTTTACACTACCGGGACCTTCAAAACACAGACCTGCAAACAAGAAAAAAGATAGATATTGAGCTGTTAAAAGAGGGGATTTATACAAAGCCTTTAAATCGTTACAGTCTATCAACCGCTCATACAAAAAAAGAAGTGGATGAGACCATTAAAGCCTATGAACGGGTGCTGTCCAAGATAAGCAGCCACCCTGCCTATAAATCTTAATATGCAGAAAGTGTGAGCAAAAATAGATTCCCTCCTTTTATACCAGTTCAGAAGGTTTTGGCAACAAAGGGATGAGAGACCATGCTGGAAAGTGAAGTGTATCAGCGCATCATTGATCTTCAGGATGAGATGAGCAAATCTCAAAAGAAAATCGCAAATTATTTAATAAACAATCCAGAAACGGCTCCCTTTTTGACAGCTTCTAAGCTCGCTAAAAACGTGGAGGTTGGTGAGGCTACAGTAGTTCGATTCGCTGTCTTCTTAGATTACAAGGGGTACCCAGATTTGCAGCGTCACTTGCAGGAAGCACTGCAAAGAAAATGGACTTCAGCAGAGGTCTTTGCAAGAACAACTGATAAAGAAGATCAGCCTGAAAATGCTGTAACAGAGATACTAGCAGATGATATTCAAAACTTGAATACAACTCTTCAACAAATGGACTCCAAGGTTTTTCATGAAGCAGTGAACGATATCATTCAGGCCAAGCGAATTTATATCATTGCTTATCGAAGTGCGGCCAGTTTAGGTCTTTTCTTAGAATTTTATTTAGACCTGGTCTTGCAGAATACAGAAATGGTGACACAGGCTGATGGAGTTTCAGAGCATTTGCTTGATATCACTGATGAAGACCTTGTGATAGGCTTTGGGTTTTCCAGATATACAAAAAGAACAGTAGAAGTGTTAAAGTATGTCAAGCAGCAAGGTGCTAAAACATTGGTCATTACAGACCACTTAATGTCGCCCCTTGTACCATACGGAGACCGAAAGCTCCTGGCGTCAACGGAGATTAATTCATTTATAGACTCGTTTAGCGCCCCTTTGAGCATAGTGAGTGCTTTAATTACTGCGGTCACCCGCTCAGAGCATGAGAAAGTAGAGGGTCGTTTAAAAGAATTAGAGGAATTATGGGGGACATTTGATGTCTTTCATGATTAATAGAAAAAACTGTGCGGAGTGAAACCGCACAGTTTTTTTGATGTTATGCTGTTTGCTGTTTGCTTCCACGGTTGCGGAAATGGTGGATAATACCGATAACAACCAGAATTGCTATACCTGGTAGAGAAATCATTAAGTTTCCAGGGTAGATAGCCATAAGGCCTCCGGCTAATAACAAAATCCGTTCAATGATATTTGGCTTAGCAAAGTAGTAACCCATTAATGAGGCACTTACACCAGCCATACCAATCAAAGCAGTCAATACTGCTGGAATAAGCGTCATAGCCGTAGCATCCTCAAGCACCAGCACTGGATTGTACACAAAGGCGTACGGGATGATGAAGGCTGCAATGGCAAGCTTTAAGGCATTTACCCCGGCTGCCATTGGATTGGCCCTGGCTATCCCGGCCCCTGCATAAGCGGCCAAACAAACAGGGGGTGTAATATCTGCCACAATACCAAAATAGAAAACAAAGAAGTGAGCTGCAATATCTGGGACACCAAACTGAATCAATGCTGGAGCAGCGATAGAGGCAGTCACAACATAGTTGGCTGTTGTTGGCAGACCCATACCAAGCAAAATACAAGCAATCATTGTATAGAACAATAGTAAGAAGAAATTCCCTGCTGCCAACTCCAGGATAGCGCCTGCAAGTTTCCCGCCCAGTCCTGAGAAGGTAACGACGCCCACGATGATCCCGGCTGTGGCACACGCAGCAATGACAGGGAGGGCTATTCGAGCACCCTTTTCAAACGCCCATAACAGATCGCGGAGGGACATTCTTGTATCTTTCCGGAACAAGCTGACCACAAAGGCTGTAACGATACCTGACATGGCAGCAAAGGTAGCTGTGTAGCCCATCAATAGCAGTGCTACGATAGCAACCAGAGGAGCGATCAAGTCCATTCTTTTTAAAATACCCTTAAAGGACGGAAGCTCCGATTTAGGGAGTCCGTAGATTCCTTGTTTTTTGGCCTGGAAATGCGTTCCCATAAATACACCAGAAAAGTAAAGCATGGCAGGGACGATAGCAACTAAAATGATTTCACTGTACGGCACACCTGTGTATTCTGCCATGATAAAAGCTGCAGCCCCCATAATAGGCGGCATAATCTGTCCACCGGTAGATGCAGAGGCTTCTGCAGCAGCAGAAAATTCAGGCTTGAATCCTGCGCGTTTCATCATGGGAATTGTAAAGGAACCCGAACTTACCGTATTGGCAACAGAACTTCCTGTTACCATCCCTTGAAGGGCACTGGCTGATACGGCAGCTTTTGCCGTTCCACCTGTAAATCGGCCCGTAGCTCCAAAGGCCAGGTCGTTAAAGAATTTTCCAATACCACTTTGGACGAGCATCACTCCAAAGAATAAGAAGAGGTAAATGAAAGTGGATGAAATTTGTATCGGGGTGCTAAAAATCCCTTCGGTAGTAAAGAAAAGACGTGTTGTCAATCTTTCCCATGTAAACCCGCCGTGAGAGAAAGCGCCCAGTCCGGCCCAGTCGCCATAAACCCCATACAAAATCGCGCCCAGCGCGATGATAACAATGGGAAGCCCGACAGCACGTCGAGTAGCCTCAAGCAGTAAGACGACTGCCGTGACAGCAACTAGCGTATCAAAATCTGTATACCCAGCGACAATTGAACTGCTGACTAACGTTTCATAATTCCAAATGATATGGAAATTACAATATAAAGCTATGGCAGCAAGGAGTACATCGTACCAGGGGACACCCGGCTTTTTTGTCATGGAGCGCTTGATCGGATATAAGATAAAAATCAGCGCCAACCCTGTACCAAGATGGATAGCTCCCTGTACAATCGAAACATAGGGACCATTAACTGCTGTATATAAGTGGAAAATAGTGAGGGAGATCCCCACAATAGCAACGACCCATCCCCATTTCATCAAGTTCTGACGATAGGCAGACTCTTTATCATATTTAGATATGATTTCCTGCTCTTTCAACTGGTTCTCCTGGGCATCCACTTGTTCGGTTATGGAGGCACCGCTGCCTGATTTATTTTCCTTCTTTTTATCTTTGTCAGTCATTCACTCACCACCTTTTGTAGTATAAAAGTACCTTTAATGTATGTAGGCTGCAGAGTAGAAGTTTCAGTAAGCATGGAGGAGAAAGGAATCACAATCATCATAACAAAAATGAATCGCTATGTCTCTTCATTTTAATAGGCGGAAATACCTTAATTCCCATAATATTCTCATTATTTAAAGGGGGAAAGTAAAAAACGGACCAGATCGGCCCGTTTCTACTGATATTAGTCTAGAAGACCTTCTTCTTCAAAGTAGCGCTCTGCTCCTGGGTGAAGAGGGAGATCATCAGATCCATTCATAACATTTTCTTTTGTAGTATGCTGACCTTGAGTATGGCTGATTTCATCTGCGTTTTCATAAAGGGCACGAGTGATTTCGTAGCCTAGCTCTTCACTTACCTGATCAGTAGATCCTACAAGAACTGCGTATGCCGTTACAGTCATAGCTGACTCTTCCATAAAGTCGTAGCTGTCAGCTTCGATTTCCATTCTTTCATAGCCGCTGTTCGCTTCTACTTCATCAAGAATATCGTCAGAGATTGAAATAATTCTTAAATCACGCTGATTGCTTAACTCATCAATTGTGCTGTCTGGAAGACCTAACAATCCAAAGGAAGCATCGATATTACCGTCTTGAATCTGGCCGGCAGCATCGCCAAATCCTTCTTCATAAGCATTGTAGTCTCCGTCTTCAAGACCAGCAGCTTCAAGGATTAAGCGGGCAGCTTCCTGTGTTCCCGACCCTGGAGGCCCGATTGCTACATTAGCTCCTTCAAGATCTTCAACGCTTTCAATACCAGACCCTTCCGTAGTTACAATTTGCATAACCTCCGGGTAAATGTGTCCCATAAATCCAACGTTTTCTACAGCATGGCCCTCAAACTCACCTTCGCCATTTACAGCATCCTGTGCAGGAAGGTGAACAGTCATACCAAGCTGCATTTCTCCTCTTGAGATTTGAGCAAGGTTGTCCACAGAAGCACCAGAAGAGACAGAACTTACATCAAAGTCCTCATATTCAACGTGGTTATTCATAACATTAGCCATTTCCTGGCCTAGCGGGTAGTATGTACCCCCTGTGCTCCCAGTTCCTAATTGAAGTCTTGTCATTTCATCCCCGGCAGCTTCTCCATCATCTTCTGCTGCGTCATCTTCTGTTTCTTCAGTGTCTGGAGCGTCTTCAGCACCCTCATCTGCACCGTCTTCAGCTTCCCCGCAAGCTGCTAGAAACAGGCCGAAAGTAAGCAGCATGACAAGCAAAAATGAAAACTTAGATTTCATCTTGTTTCCCCCTTTATATTTTGTCTGAAGTGAACATAGGTTCACGCTTTAATTAAAGCAAAATTGCCTATAAAAGTAAAGGATTACTACCAAAGGACCTAGTCCATTTGGATATTTTTTACACTAAATACATTGTTTTTGACAGATATTTGTGAATGTTACAAAAGTAAACTGCCTGGAAGCAATAGTGAACATATTTGCCCGGTATTTGCCCAAGTAATAACAATGATCGAGAGTTGGTGAGGTAAGCAGAGGAGGTTATCATATATGATATAATAGTTATATTTTTATCATATAATTTCAGTAGGTGATCAGATGCCAAAGGGAAAATTTTTCACAATAGGATACGGGATTATAGTTGTTTTTATTATTATATATTTAGGAACGCTGATTGATTTTATTTTTACACCGATTGTTGTCCTGATTCAAACCTTGTTTGCCCCAATTATTCTGGCCGGAGTGCTGTATTACCTGGGAAGGCCAGTTGTAAAGGTCTTAAGCAGGAGGATGCCAAGGGTCGCAGCTATTCTTCTTTTGTATTTAGGCGGGGCTGGTCTCATTTCTTTTTTAATTTACCTGGTAGGTCCCGAATTACAGCGTCAGTTTTATAGTTTTGTAAATAATGTACCGTTTTTTATCAATGAAATACGGTATATGATTATTGAGCTTCAGAATAATGAATGGATTAATAATGTTATTGAACAGAATGAAGAACTGAGTATTGAAGAAATTACCCGCCAGGCAGCAGAGTATTTAAATGACTTTGCAGGACAATTAGGCAGCAATTTAGCAAGTCTTTTTGGGGCAATTGCCAATTTCCTTATAATAATTATAATCATTCCTTTCATTCTTTTTTATATGTTAAAAGAAGGAGAGAAGGCTCCTAATATGGTGTTGAAGCTTCTGCCGCTTAAGCATCAGCAGGAGGGCAGGAAAGTGTTATCAGATATGGATAACGCATTAAGTTCTTACATACAAGGACAGATTATTGTGAGCTTTTGTGTTGGCGTGCTAGTCTATATTGGCTATCTAATCATTGGACTAGATTACTCCCTCGTTCTGGCACTGGTGGCCATGTTTACAAACGTGATTCCGTTTATCGGCCCATGGATTGGAACGTTTCCAGGCGTTATTGTCGGTCTGTTGCATTCGCCATTAATGGCCTTATTAGTTATAATTATAGTAGTGGTCGTCCAGCAAATAGAGAGCAATGTAATTGCCCCTCAGGTGATGGGAAGAAAGCTTTCCATTCACCCATTAACAATTATTCTCCTGCTCCTGGTGGCAGGCCGTTTTGCAGGGTTGATAGGACTTCTTCTTGCTGTGCCGACTTATGCCGTAGGAAAGGTCATTGTCAGTCATACTTACCGATTGTTGAAATTAAGAAAGCCCCCTGAGGAGGACGGCAAATTGTAATAGGAAAGAGGGTGAAAAAATGAGCTATGACCTAGATGGTGTCGAACAACTCGATTATGCAGAATTAAAGGAGATCTTTGACCAAAAGAAGTCTTCACCGATTCTTATTGACGTGAGGGAGCCTGAGGAATATATTGAGCGGCATATTCCCAACGTCCCGTTAATCCCAATGCAAAGCATCCCAGAGAGAATAGAAGAATTTCACAAGGATGCGGAATACATCTTTATATGCAGGAGCGGGACAAGGAGTCATCATGTCGCCTTATACTTTAAAGACAACGGAATTGAAAATGTAAAAAACTTTGCCGGTGGAATGCTTGCCTGGGAAAGTGAAACAGAATCCGGCTGGGAAGGGCAAGTAAGAGACATAGAGGGACTATACTCCAAGCAGACATGATATAAGAACCTGACGATAAGCTTAGCTTATCGTCAGGTTCTTTTTTTAGGTAAGAGAGCTCTTCAGTATCGTGAGTTTAGTGGAGAAGAAAAGAGGAAATGAGAAAGGTAAGGAATAATTGGAGCAGCTGTGAGAATAAAGGTGATCTGCTGCTATGATGGCTGAGAAGCAAAGGAGAGGGTTAACATGTTATGGACGATTATTGGAGTGCTCATCGCATTATGGCTGTTAGGATTCTTATTTGAAATTGCCGGAGGATTAATCCACATTTTACTTGTTATAGCCTTAGTTGTTTTAATCTTTAGGATGATAACTGGAAGAAGGCCTTGATAAAAGCAAGGAAAACATTTCAAAAAAATGGATAACGTTTTATAATGAAAAGAGGGCCTGTCCCTCTTTTTTTTATGTATGGAGGACAAAAGCCTCAAATTAAATAGAGCAAGAAAGTGAGGGGGGGATTGAAGTGAATGTAATAATATCTGGTATCTTTTCTGCTTTCCTGTTTTCAGGCCAGTTATCAGCTCCTTTTAGTTGGGAAGGCAGCACTCAGGCAAAAGAAGCAGATCGAGAGGGCATAGCGGACCAAAAACAAATTGAAGAAATAAATGAGAGAGAAGCACAGTCATTTCATGAATCTTCTTTAGAAGGACCTGAATTATACATAGACGGGCAGCGCCAAATATACACCCCTTTTTTTAAGGAAGGAGAGTTATTCCTGCCATTACCGGCAGCGATCCAGGCTCTTTCTAAATATGAAGAGTATGGAAGCGGGGAGGGAGAATTTGCTGAGCCGTTTGACTATATTAAAGAACGTTCAATGGTTGAAGAAGTGGAAGGTCAAGAAGCAGTCAGCATTGAAGCACTGCAGGATCTGGGTATGAAGGCCTCATGGTATGATAATCCAGATCATCTTCATTTGGAAACTGGAAACCTTCTTGGAATTGAGGGAGCAAGTGTAGGGGATTCAGTTCAGGCAGTAGATAGGAATTTCGATATTCATTGGAACACAGGGTTTGGCCAGGCAGCTGACTATGTAGGATTTTATGGAGGAAACAATGAGTTTATGTATACAGATAGGTATGGGATAAAAAGAACAGGCCAAGTGCCGGATGTTCAATTTGAAGTAATGGACGGTTATATTACATATATTATGATGGCGTCTGCTGATCATTCTACATCCAAAGGCGTGTCTCCTGGGGACCCTCTATTTGAAGTACAAAGAGTCTATGGCCGGGATCATGAAACTGAATTAATAGACGGAAACAGAGTCTATATCTATGAAGTAGACCATGGCAGCCTTTGGTTTATAGGCGATGAAAAAGAGGAAAGCATTCAAAGAATTGTGTTATGGGATAAATAGTTCACAGCGTCTAAGCCAGAGTATTTTTTCCCTGTCAGGAAAAAGTGTTTATATTTAAACAAGTAGGGTAAGTAAATAATAAATATTCTGATAGGGGGAAATAGAGTAATGGCAAAAAGATTAGTAATGTTATCAAGTATTGCAACAGCAGTTGCTGGAATTGTAGCTTACGTAATGAAGAATGAAGAAAGAAAAGAAAAGGTTATGCATGCATCACAGCGGTTAGTAGCTAAAGCTAAAGGACAAGCAAAAGAGGATGAAGATGAAGAATTAAATGAAAAGGTAGGACATTCTGATCCTTATGATATTGATGATAACAACATGGTAGCTGAAGGGGCTCAAACCTCAGTGTTCCATTATAATAAAGCTCAAGATCGCGAGGATGAAGATCCGGCTAAATCCCCGGCAGGTGCTAAGGTAAGTGACGTGTGATAAAATTTTTACACCATGACCGTGTGGATAGAAGACAAGGGAGTTACTTCCCTTGTCTTCTTCATATTCAGCCAAAAGGCTGCCTGAACCAGGCAGCCCTTTTCCTTGTGGACAAAGACAATACATAGAAAAAGAAAAAAAACCCATTCTAATGAAAAAGGGATGTGCTAGAATGATTGCTGTACAAGATATTAAACTTCGCGGAATCCCTTCCCTTATCGTATCAGACGAAAAAAGAAAGTCGCTGTCTTTACCAACCGTTATTTTTTGGCATGGTTTTACAAGTGCAAAAGAGCATAACCTTCATTATGCTTTTTTATTGGCTAAAGAAGGTCTTCGTGTTATACTCCCTGCTGCGCTATATCACGGGGACAGAGGAGAAGGGATTTCTCAGAAAAAACTAAGCCTGTCATTTTGGGATATTGTTCTTCAGGGGATCCGGGATACAAGTGCCGTTCGGGATGCCTTAGAAGAGCGGAAGTTAATAGCAGACGGGCGTTTATTTATGGCAGGCACTTCTATGGGTGGCATTCTGACAAGCGGTGCGCTTGCCGCATTTAATTGGGTTAAAGGAGGAGCTGTGTTAATGGGAAACCCGTCCTGGGAAACATTTGCCCGTCAACAAATCAGCCGACTTACTCAAGAAGGTGTTTTAAATCTAAGTGTTGAGGAAACGGAAAAGCAGGTAGCTGCGCTGCGCCCTTACGATATATCAACGCAGGTTGAGAAAATAAAGGACAGGCCTCTCTTTTTTTGGCACGGTAAACTTGATGATGTGGTGCCTTATCATAGTGCCTATGCATTTTATCAGGCTTTACATGAAGCCGTAGACGTTCAGGAAGACAATGCGGTATTTCACCTTGAACCAGCTTCAGGTCATAAGGTTACAAGAGAAGGCATGTTAGCTATGGTTAAATGGGTGGCTAGAAAGATTTGAACGAAGAAACTTAGTGTGAAGTCGTCCTCTTCTTTCACCAATGTACAGAAGCAGCAGACGAATTATTTATATTGCCGAGGTGTCAGTTTATGATTACGAAGAGTTCAACATTAATGCAGGAAGTACAAAAGGTAGGAGTTATTGTAGTCTCGGCTGTCATTATGGCAATAGGGCTGAATATGTTTTTAATTCCTGCTCAAGTTTTTGCAAGCGGGTTAACGGGTGTCGCTCAGCTCCTTGCACAATTCCTGCCACTATCAACGGGTATTCTTCTATTTATTCTCAATGTGCCGGTTGCTATATTGGGCTGGTTAAAAGTTGGGAAGCTTTTTACATTTTACAGTTTTATGCATGTAGCTTTAACTACATTTTTCCTTGAGACGTTACCGATCATACAATTGTCACCTGATATTTTGTTAAACGGGGTGTTTGGCGGCGTTATTACCGCAGTAGGGGCAGCCTTTGCCTTGAAATGGGGGGCTTCAGCGGGCGGTCTTGATATCATAGCTCTTATTCTTGCAAAATTAAGTGACCGCCCCGTTGGTACGTATTTCTTTTTGCTCAATGCTTTGATTGTATTAGGAGCAGGCTTTCTGATTGACTGGGAAAGCGCCTTATATACTCTGGTGGCCCTTTATGTAAGTTCTAGGGTTATTGACGCTATTCATACTAGACATGTAAAAGTAACAGCAATGATCGTTACGAAGAAACCAGATGAGCTGAGAGCGGCCATTCATAAACACATTACAAGAGGGATAACAAGAATTCCTGCCAAGGGCGGATTTGACTCTTCGGATAAGGAAGTTATGATGATTGTTATAACCAGATATGAATTATATGCCCTGCAACAGGTTTTGCAGGAGGTGGACCCTGATGCGTTCACAAATATCCTTACTACAACTAGTATTCTTGGAGTGTTTCGCAAAGATAACTAATGGAAATTGCGATCTTAATGAGCCCAATGGGTATTATTCTTCTATCTAGGGGGAAGGCATTGTTCTGTTTTTACACATGATATGATAGAGAAACAGGAGAGGATAGAGGGGGAGCGTCATGAAGCAGTTGGGCTTGTTGTTAGTACTATTTCTTGCAGCAGCATGCGGTTCAACACAAATGAATGAAGATGATTCTTCAAAGGAAGGAGAAACAGCGATGGGCAACGGCTGGGAGCTTTCTGCAGAGATCGACGAAAGGGAAGATACAGTAGATTGGTCATTAACTCTTCAAAATACTGGAGAAGAACCTCTTCGTTTATTTTTTCGCACTAGCCAGCAAGTGGAAGTGGTTGTAACAGCGGAAGATGGTGAAGAACTCTATCGCTATTCAGAGGGAATGATGTTTACCCAGGTGTTAACAGAGAAAGTGATTCAGGGAAAAGAAGGTCATACCTGGGAAGGGAATATTGAAAAACGGAAGCTGCCTCCCGGGGAGAATAAAGTACGCTTATCAGTAACCGCATTTGAAGTGAATGATGAAGCTGTTCAAGAAGAAGAAATGACCATCCACAAGACAGTCGCAATAGAATAAGGTGAAAATTAAGTAATGCGCATGCGAGAAGCGTCAGCGATAACGAATGCTAGTCTTTGTCAGTGATTTAGATGTAGAAAGGGGCCGTGCTCAAAACATTTTGAGACAGCCCCTTTTTTTTCATTGGGTTAAGTTACAACATTTTTAATCTCGATTGATGGCTGGAAACTATTTATATATGCTTTGCAATTTTTTCTATGCAGGAGCTCCAAAGCTTATTTATATCTTCTGGCTGGGGAATGTTTCCATTGTTTTTATCATCAGAGTGGGGTGACGGAATAGGTTTTGTGCCGTACCAATAAGTTTTCCAGGGCTCTTTTGTTATATTATTCATTCGCCTGCCTCCTCACTTATTCCAATTGAAACCATCTTGCTAGTTCATCTTCTGTTGATTTGTCAAACAGCGGAAGATCATTAGCAAGTACTTCATCATTTAGTGTTTTTTTGTCCTTGATCAGCCGATCAATTTTATCTTCAATGGTACCTTTTACAACGAGAGTGTGGACGGTAACGTCTGAAGTTTGGCCAAGGCGATATGCTCTGTCTGTTGCTTGTTGTTCAACAGCAGGATTCCACCAGCGGTCATAATGAATAACATGAGTAGCTTCTGTCAAATTAAGCCCCACGCCACCGGCTTTTAAGGAAAGAATGAATACTGCACACCCCTCGTGTTCTTTGAACATCTTAATTTGGTTTTCTCTTGCATGCCTGGACAAAGAACCATACAAGTAGAATACAGGTATATCCATGTGATGATTGAGTTCTTTTTCTATTAAGGAGCCCATTTCTGTATATTGTGTAAAGACAAGGACTTTTTCATCCAGGTTTTTAATGTTATCAAGGAGATAAAGAAAATAATCCCATTTCTTGGAACGGTGAGATTCTAATCTTTCTTGTTTTAAATATTGTGCTGGATGATTACATATTTGCTTAAGATGTGTAAAGGCTGCAAAAACAGCTCCTCTTCGTGCTGTCTCATTTTTTCCCTGTACTCCCCGGAGTAAGTTATTAACAACGGCTTGATATAAAGCCGCCTGCTCTTCTGTTAAGCCAAGTAAATGAGTTTGTTCCTTTTTCATTGGAAGCTGAAGGTGTAAGGATTCATCGCTCTTTTTTCTTCGTAATAGGCAGGGGGCAATAAGAGTTTGCAGTTTTTGTAATGCCTGCTGCTTTTTTTCTTCATTATCATCTTGCAAGGGTTGGATAATGTCTTTTTCAAATTGAGCTTTTGAACCAAGGTATCCTCTGTTTAACAGGTCAAGAATCGACCACAGCTCATGGAGGCGGTTTTCAACTGGCGTACCGGTTAACGCGACTTTATGGACAGCCTTCAGCTTTGCAGCACTCTTTCTTTGTTTTGACTGCAGATTTTTAAGATATTGGGCCTCATCAAAAATAAGACCGTTCCAGATAATTGTTTTCAGGATGTTCTCGTCTCGAGCTGCCAGCCCATAGGAAGTAATGATCACATCAGCGTTCTGGCTGAGAAGTTCCTCGCTTGTCACAGCCCTGTCTTTTCCATAGTGAAGAAGAACGTTTGTAAAAGGAGCAAATTGTTGAAATTCTTCCTTCCAATTTTCAATTAAAGAAGTAGGTGCAAGTAATAGAAAAGGGGAGGAAGAGAGACGGCTATTTTGGGAAAGAACAGTAACCATATATGCTATCGTCTGTACTGTTTTTCCAAGCCCCATGTCATCAGCAAGACAGCACCCAAGACCGAGCTGCCTTTGCTGGATAAGCCAGGAGTATCCGGCAAGCTGATAAGGTCGAAGTTTTCCCTTAAATGATGCTGGAGGAGATAGTAGCACAGGATCCTGCCGGTAAGCTCTTTCCAACAACGTTGATATATCTCCTTCCCAGGCAGAGTACCACTCCTCTTTAGAAACAGAGGAAGAGCTTTCCATGTCTCGTACTGCCATTTTCATGACTTGCTGCATAGGTTGCTGCTGAATCTTCTTGTACCATGCTTCCATGAGGCCTGGATCCCATACAACCCATTGATCATTCCAGGTAAGAATTCGTTCCTGCTGCTCAATAAGAAGAAGAAATTCTTCTTTTGTCAGCCGGAAATCCCCAATTTGAATGTCATATTGTAAAGACTCTGGATCATCCCAGTTGATCAGGGGGTCTACTGTCGAATGGTAAGGCTGACCTTTCATGATTATGTTATCGGGCTGGTTTTTAACCGTGACAGATTTAGGGACCAGGACAGCAATATCCTGCTTCTTCAATGCACCCGCTTCTTGAAATAAAAAGATGCCAACCTCAGCCCTTGATAAGCGTATCTTTCCTTTATGGAGAGAAAATTCACGAAGGGAAGGAGCAATCTCTTTAAGATCCTTCAGCGCCCGGATAAAGTAAGGAACAGGGTTTTCTTTCCAAGGGTGAAGCCCACGAGAAATGTCTTCTATATTTACTGTAACATCAGGGGAAGTTTTATCCTGTAAAAAGATTTCCATCTCCCACTCTTTAGCCATGTTTACGGGTTCAGTAATAGAAACAGCAAGTTGGAATGGATACGTTTGAAACCAAGAAAATAGCGGCTTTTGCTCAGGCTCACACGGGGTGTTTTTTGAAAAGCCAGGGTCAAGGTGCCGTTGGGCATCCATGTGCTCCATATCGTTTATAAGCGATGACCGCAGTGTATCGTTTTTACCTAACGTATTTCTTATAATGAAGTCCGCCGTCCGATGAGTAAGCTGTGTAAAAGAGCTACCAGAGAGAAATGGAGGAAAACGCTTTTCTTGAGAGTCAGATATTTCGGCCGCTGCCGCAGCAGGAGGCATAGCTTCAAACCACTTTTGGGTGTTTATGCCTTTCAGGTACCAATGTCCGTCTTGTCCCGGAAAAAACGACTTGTCTTTTAAAAGTGAAATAATTTCCTGGAAGAAGTCAAGCCAGTACTGAGCGTCCTTTCCTAACAGAATGTTTCCTTGTGCCGCCTGGCTTCTAAGAGCAGATGTTCGTTTTAAAAACAGGTCATTATATTCTATTGCAACGCCTTCTATCAAAAAAGAAGACAGGCTTTCTACACTATGATTGCTTGTGGGATTGAAGGAAAGAAGGGCTTGAAAGACCCCTGATTCACTTTCCCCCTCGCCATTTTTAACCGGTACTGTTACTTTTGTTTCCACAGATGAGATCATTGTCCCAAAATAACTTTCTGTTTCTTCATAAAAAACTAAGGGAGCCCATTCTTGTATAGGAAAAAGAAAGGGAAACCTGCCGTAGGCAGTGGCGGGAGACATGGACCCTTTCTCGCACCAGGCCACCCATTTGCCCGGCTGGCTGTATGTTATATGAAGGATAGGGAGACTCATATTATTTAGCTGGCTCAATGGCTTTCAACTCCCTGATAAGGGCTTGATACGTACTGTATCTTTGTTTGATTTGTTTTAAAAAAATCTGGAAAGCTTCCGGTCGTTCGAGAGAAATATAGATTCGCTTCATTTTCTTTAATAGGACGATGGCTTCTTGGTATGCAGTAATATTTTTCTTTTTTATGCATTGTAAAAAGTATTGGTGATATAAGGCCAGCGTTTGTTCCGGAAAATCTTGTTCAGCAGCTGCCAGCAGCTGCCTTTCTTCATCAGTCATGTTTCCTGGCGACTTTTGAAGGCTCAATAAATGTCTTAATCCTCTAGAGTATAACTTTTCCTGGGAGATAAGCCGGACATACAGCTTTTTGGTTTCGACTTCTTGAAGGCTGGCTTCTAACCTTGGAAGAATATACTCAAGGATTCGTTCTTTGGAAAGTGCAGAGTTTTTTTGCTGTTTGTTAAACTTCAGCACTCCCGGCCGGGCGACCCACTTATCCCATAGGTCAAGCTCTTCTGGAGGAAGATTGTACTTTTGTAAAAATAACTCCCTCTTATAAAAAAGAAGCTGGGTCTTACGATAAATTGCTTGATCAGTAAAAAGCTTATGTAAAAAGGCTTCTAAGAAGCTCCAATCACTTGAAGCATACATGGATTGTAAGTGAAATAAGACTACATCCGGCTCCAGCCTGCCTTTCCAGGGAACGAGGTATTTCAGGCTTTTTTCTTTTTCGCCTTTGTGCATGGCCATTGCCGAGGCAGCCAGGGCAGGAGATAAATCAAACGGAAATTCTTTAGAAATAGCTGCTGTCCGCTCCTGGATCTTATGTAGCTGAGTTTGTTGTTGACGCGAGACAGCCCATAAAAGCAGTAACGCCTGGTAAGGAGTATAGGAAAAAGGGAAAGAAAGAGCGTATTGATCAAATAAATAGTTCGTCAGCCATTCATGAAATTCGTCTGGTTCATCCTCTGTTTGGAAAAACAAAATCTCACATTCAAGGAAGAAAGACGACAATAATTCCTTCAGGTGTTTGTCTTGTGTATCTCTTCCATTGTCAGGGAAAGAGTGGAATAAAGAGAAGATAGATTCTATGAAAGTAAGACAGCTTATAATTTTCTTGCTGGGTTCACTTTGCCCATTGTAAATAAACCGCCAGTCTGCAGCCAGATCTTTGTTTTTTTCACCGTTATGTGCTTGTGCTTGAAAACCTTGGAAAATATTAGCGGTCCTTTTTTCTTGTCTTGCTGCCTCGTGGAGCATGAAAGAATGATAAGGTGCATATTTTTCTTCGTCGCCTAAATGTGTGCTGGATAACACAAGAGCCCACAGGTGTGAGCATGGGAACGGGGCACTGCACGTGCATGTGGAGTTCGTAAACTCCTTACGGTCAAAGACAGGGATATGATGTTCACAGTCTTGTAAGACGTGTCCCGAAAAGACAGATGAAGAAGTATGGACCATGAAAAGCAATTGTTTATGTAAGAGTTTTTCCCCTGATTGTTTAATCTGATCTGTAAATAACTGACTGATTGATGGGGAGATACGATCGTCTTGTAGGGAAGAGAAAACCATTCTTGTTCACCTGCCTATTTGTTCAGTAGTTATATTTTAGTCATCTGGGAGGAAATACTCAACCGCTTATTCATGTCTGTTTGGCTGAAAAAGAAAGTAGACTGCCTTTTTCAGCGGCAGGAAAGACGGGTTTCGGCGAGATCTCGTCTCTCTTTCTCTCTTTCTCTCTTTTTTTATTCTTATAAACTTTGTTACATATGGTTGGTGATTTTCCTAAAAAGATGTTCGCTTGCAACTTAGGGTACAAGTACGGGCACGTGCATGTCTTCAGCTTAAAAACACCCCGGGGGATCTTCTGTTCATGCTATTCCCGAAGGAGTTTCATGCTTTTATTTTATCAACATTAGTCATTTACTGAACCTATTTACATAGGGGACAGTGGTTCTATCAAAAAAAAGGCGTAAGAAGCGTAAGAATTAAAATTGACCCTAAGACCACGATGATAAGGTTCCCGCCCAAAAAAGCCAGAGTGAATGCAGCAGCTGCTCCAAGAACGCCAAACCAGGGGGATTCGTGTATAAAGAGTATCCCAGGGAAAATAAGAGCCCCCAGTGCTGCAAAGGGGACGTTTTTTAAAATACCCTCAAGTCTTGGGGGTATGGCTTTAGCGTTTAAAAAGACGAGAGGGACCATTCTGGGAATATAGGTTACTACTGCCATTCCTAGAATGATAAGCAAAAGAGAAGATGACATGTTTATGAGCCCCTTTCTTTAATAGTATCTGATCTTTGCTGAGACGTTTTCTTAGGTTCAAGCCATTCAATAGCAATAGAGGCAAGAAGTGTTGCTAAAATAATGGACCATCCTTCGGCTAAAAACAAACTGAACGTCCCGTTTAATACAGCTGCAAAGACCGCAAGAGCCAGGACCTTCCTGTGTTTTTTGAGCGAAGGAGCGAGAAGGGCAATAAACAAAGCATATAGGGCAAAGGTTAAGCTTTGCTGGAGCGTTTCAGGTAAAAGTGACCCTACGGTGTGGCCCACTCCTGTATTAATCACCCAGCTTAAGTAGGAAACGATAAATACACCAAATATATATGAAGAGGTTACATTCCCTTCTTTTGTGGAGGTAACAGCAAATACTTCATCGGTTAATCCAAACGAATAGGCCGCCTTCTTCCAAGGATGGTCAGGCACTGCTTTCTCATTCAAAGAAGCACTCATTAAAAAGTGGCGGATATTGACGATAAACGTAGTGAAAATGATTTCCAAGGCGCCGGTCCCAATGGCAAGGAGACTAAGAGCCATATACTGTGCTGCGCCAGCAAATACAAAAATACTCATCGCTAGGGCTTCCCCCATCGATAAGCCTGTGGTTTCAGCCAAGAACCCAAATGTTACGGCTGCGGGTAGGTAACCTAACGCAATAGGCAGCCCATCTCTTATTCCCGACGCAAGCGTATTTTCGGGAAAGGCAAGAGCAGTTCTCATGACAAGGCTCCTCTCAAGTCGTTTTGTTGTTCTATATGTAGAGAAAAGTATGTTACAATATACCATATTATTGTATGTTATAGCATACATTTTCACAAGGTGATAGAAGTGGAAAAAAATCAACTAAATACATTGATCGGACGAAAGGTAAAAGAAGTACGCAAGAGAAAAGGGTTAACGTTGGAACAAGCTTCAGGAATGACAGGGGTAAGCAAACCAATGCTCGGTCAAATTGAAAGGGGAATCTCCAATCCCACAGTTAGTACTCTCTGGAAGATTGCGTCCGGCCTTGATGAAGCGTTTAGTACATTCATTGAAGAGCCTAAGCCTGACATTATACATATTAGAGCAGAGGAGCTGCAAGAGCTGGACGGAGGCCATGGTGGTTTTGTCGTTCAGCCAGTATTTCCAAAGGAACGTGATCGGTCCTTTGAAGTCTTTTATATTAAACTAAAAAGGGGCGGGCACTATCACTCTCATGCTCATCAGGATGGTGTAGAAGAAAGCTTATTCATTAGTGAGGGAGAAGTAGAGGTAATGATTCAAGAAAGGGTATATACGCTTAAGAAAGGGGACGCTTTCAGGTTCCAGGCAAACGTTGACCATTCTTACAAAAATGGGGGGGAAGAACAGGCAGTTATGACTTTGATTATTCACTATCAAAAAGAGAGATTTCTATAAAGAGGAGTTGTTAAAGATCCCATAACAATCCTAAAAAAGGCAGCCATTGTAAAAGGCCGCCTCATTAAAACCGGAATCCATACCGCTTGGAAACAACATCGTAGAAGCCAAGTGAATTATACAGGGCTTTAGTAGCCGCATTGTTAACTCCTGTTTCGAGCTCTATTCCTTTAATATCATTGTTTTCAGCCCAATAAATTATTTTTAGGAGAAGACGCTTTGCAATTCCTTGATTTCGATGCTCTTTATGGACATACAGATCATTAAGCCAAAGATAATATCCACCTTTGTTTAATCCTACTCCAATATTTAAAAAAGCAACCCCAAGCACATTTCCATTACTTTCAGCTACGAAAATATGAGCTTGTGATCCTTCTTCCAAAGCTAAATTGATTGCATTCAGGAGAAGGTCGTAGGCATTCTCTTCTCCTAGGGCATCCATCTGCCCCATAAGTAATCGGGCGATTTCCTCGCGTAATGGCTGTTCTGCATCCTTGGGCACTTCGTAAATTTTCATTCCTGCTCCCTCTCTTCATAAAGAAAATCGATCAAAAGGCATTCTAGGCAATATATAGGAGAAAAATAGTAGTATAAGCAAACATTATTATCTTATCACAGGTTGAAGGAAAGGGTCAGGATTGTTTTATCACTTCTTTAATTTTAGCTGCAGAAGGAAAATCAAATTGGCTTTTCCCCACATAACGGTATGTTATGAAACCGCCGTTTGATATAAGGAACAAGCTGTGCTTTGCAATGTTAGCCCCGTCTATGCCGATGCTTTGGTAGACATCAAATTTTTTAATAACGGACCTGTCTTCATCAATCAGCATAGGAAAAGGGACTTTATGTTTTTGAGCATACTCTTGTACTGGATCCGGCTTTTGCCCAAAAACAGTCCAAAGTTGAACATTTTCCTTGCGTATTTCATTATAAATCTCAGAGAGCTTCCCGAGCTCTTTTCGGCTGTTCGGTCACCATGTTCCTCGCATAAAATAAAGAAGAACAGCCTCTTCGCGAAAACCTTCAATATTATGTTTCTCCCCGTGTATGTCCGGGAGACTAAAAGGCGGGCATGGATCTCCTTGCTTCAGTCCTTTAGTTTTACCAAACATTCCATATTCTCCCCTCTCTTATCCTTCTCTTCCTATAGTACAAGTCTCATTATTAAAAATGAAGCGTGACTTTTTATTTTAAGTGAATGATATAGGCTGGGAACAAAGAAAGTCCCTTCTCTCTCATCTTTTAGAAGGGGATGGCAGGCTTAAACGATCTTCAAGAAAAAGAGCAATCCCATCTTCCTCGTTTGTGAGGGTCACTTCATTGGCGATGTTTTTTAAGTCAGATATTGCATTACCCATCGCCACTCCTATTCCTGCTTCCTCTATCATCTCCAAGTCGTTATCCTCATCTCCAAAAGCGATAACGTTTTCCATTGAAACGTTGCAGTATTCGGTGACCAATTCCAAGCCTGCGGCCTTGTTGTTTCCTGTTTTGATAATTTCAAGCATGTGAAAAGGAGCTCCCCAGGATCTTTGATGAACACCTTTTGCATGCTTGTTGCCCAGAAGGCTTTGTAAATGTTCAGCGTCTTCTTTTTCTTTTGGATAAACGAGAAGAGAAGTAGGGTCTTTATCAAGGATATGTTTTAGATTCCCATAGGCTGCCGGGCTTGTTCCCATGGAAAAAAGGTCAACAAACTGCTCATCGTAGTCATGAACGTATACGTCATCGACTACTTCGGCCATAATGTTTTGGACGTTAAATGCCTGGCACGTATCAATAATGGTCTGAGCGACATTTAAATCCAGCGGGGAATGTCTCCCTTTGAAAGAGTAATCGGCTGGGTGATGTACAAAAGCACCATTAAAGTTGACGATAGGAGTATCGAGAGCAAGCTCCTGGTAATACATCTGGCTTGCTCGAAAAGGCCTTCCAGTTGCAATGGCCACAGCATGTCCGGCTTTTCTGGCTTCTCGTAATGCATGAAGGGAGCGTTTTGAAATTGTCTTATTGTCAGTAAGCAGAGTTCCGTCCAGGTCAAGGACAATTAAATGTCTATCCATAATTATACCCTCCGTTGTTGTTTATTGATTTAGCATAGAATTTGCTGATAATAAGCTGGCCCCATCTTGTTCAATGGATTGTAAAAAAACGAGAAAGAAATAGGGCAGAATCCTATCAGAAGTAATTAAAAAATGTGCTATAGTAGTACATGGAGTTAGCCTTGTCTAACCTGTAACCTTCCATACCATACATTAAGGAGGCGAAAAAAGGGATGGGAGAATTCTTTTCTACTTTTTCAATCCGAGCCCTTTGGACTCCGGAACTTTTCATCATATTGCTGGGGCTTATTGTTTTATATTATTTACTTATCGAAAAATGGAGCGTTCACTTTATCAATTCAAAGCCTGTACCGATGAAACAAAAAGTATATTTCGGCCTGGCTCTTACGGCGCTTTATTTAGGATGGGGAAGCCCGTTGTATGTAGCCGGACACATGATATTGTCTCTCCATATGGCTCAAATGCTATTTGCTTACTTTGTAGCTGTGCCATTGTTCATTGCTTCGATGCCTAAGTGGTTTTTGCAGACCGTGATGCATCGCTGGAAAAAGCGGTCACCGGTAAGCTACAAAATTATTATGAGCCCGATCGTAGGGCTGATTACCTTTAATGCTCTCTTTTCTTTTTACCACTTTCCGTTTGTTTTTGATACTCTTATGCTTTCTCCAGGTTGGCACAGTGTTTATGAAATAGCACTTTTTGCCGGTGCATGGCTTATGTGGTGGCACATGATTGCCCCGCTGCCTGACAAAGACCAGCTTCCGGAGCTTCGCAGGATAGCATATATTTTTGGAAACTCTGTGTTAATCACTCCTGCGTGTGCTCTTATTATTTTTGCCGGGGAGCCTTTGTATGCTACCTATACAGATTCTGCTTTCTGGGCAAACGTGATGGCCTATTGTTTACCGGCTGGTGCCACTGTTCCGGCTGGAATGTTTAACTGGTCAGATGGATTTCAATATCTTGATACATTGAACGACCAGCAGCTGGCAGGTGTCACAATGAAGATTGTCCAGGAAATCACCTATGGAGTAATGATGGGAGTGATTTTTAAACAATGGCTTACAAAAGAAAAGACACAAGACGGTGAACTGACGATTAGTGATTTACCTACCGCCAATTTGAATCAGCTAAAGGGTCAATAAACCGTATACTACAAAAGCAACAACGGCTGCCCTGGCTTCAGAGGTAGATGGGCAGTCATTGCAGATACAGGGGGAGACTTATGCGCAACACGCAACTATTGATATTTATGGGAATGATTTTTCTCCTAAGTGGATGCGGATGGCTTTACGCCAGCCCGGCTGCAGAAAGTGAATATGACATTTCAGAAGCAGACATGCAGGTTGAGGATTTTGAGTATACAAACCAGCATGGAGAATCTTTTGGGCTTTCTGAACTTGAAGGTGACTACTGGCTTGCGAGTATGATCTTTACCCGCTGTCCGAGCGTATGTCCTTTAATGACACCTAATAAGCTTAATTTGCAGGGAGAGTTGGAAGAAGAGGGCGTACCTGTACAGATTGTTTCTTTTACAGTGGACCCTGAATTTGATACGCCGGAACGACTTTTAAATTACGGTGAAAATTACAATGTAGACTTTAGTAACTGGAATTTCCTCACAGGGTACTCAGATGAGGAAATAGAAGAATTTGCTCAGTCCTCTTTTAGAAGTGTAGTCCAAAAGGTGCCTGAAGAAGAGGACATTGTCCATGCTACTAGTTTCTTTTTGGTTGATGGGGAAGGACAAGTCATCAGAAAATATGATGGACTTGATAATGATACTTCTCCAATTGTTGAGGATTTGAAATACCTTACAGGTTCATAGGGAAGCATTTTAATTGGATTGACATTGAATAACTGATACACTGTCTTGGGACCTGAAAAAAGCAGTAATCGGTTCGAGCTGATGTATATGTTAAAGGAGAGACCCCTATGAAAAAAGTTTATCCTAGGCTCCTCTTAGCTGGGCTGCTGGCCCTTGCAGTTATGATGCTTGCTGCCTGCGGAGAAGAGGAAGAGGAACTGGCTCTTCATGATGAAAATTATGAAGAAATCAGTCTTGTGAATAAAGAGCAGCCAACCGTGCTGTTTCATTTTACTGGCGTTGGCTGAGGACTCTGCCAACAGCAGCTCGTGCAGCTGCAGCAAGAACTTGATCGTTTTGAGGATGTGGATGCGGATATCTATGGCATAAGCGTTGACTCACCAGGCCACCATGAAGAATTTAAGGAAGCTGCAGGCATTACTTATTCTTTTCTGTCAGACCCAAATCAGGAAGTAATAGAAATTGTTGAGATGTCTGACGGGGATATTTCTTATAGAGGTTTTTCAATCCTTGATGAAAATGGAGAAAAGATTTATTCTCATGTTAATGATTTGTTTGGTGAGCAAATAGATGACACAGAAGAACGGATCCGCGAGGCTTTGAACGAATAAATTATGAAAGAACCTGCTTGTAAAGAGCAGGTTCTTTTTTTGCTTTTTTACGAGGAATGCCTGGAGGAAGTGAAGAGGCAGCAGCCAATTTATTCCCTTCGCGCAGGGCAGGTACACAGGTGGATAGATGTAAGAGAATCAGCAAATCAGAAAAAAAATAAAAAAATAGTAAAAATACAGTTGAATTAATTTTTATTCAAATTTATAATAAGACACAACGAAAAACGCATAAAGATAAAAAGAGGTGCAATTTTATGAGAGTTGCGATTATAGGAGCGACAGGTTATGGAGGAGCAGAACTTATTCGTTTGCTTCATGGCCATCCCCACATTACGGAGATTACGTTTCATTCTTCAAGCCAGGAAGGCAAAGCAATGGAGGAAAGCTATCCGCATTTGAGCGATTTATATACATCACAGCTTCAGGAGATTGACCCAGAAACGATCGGAAAGGAAGCTGACATTGTATTTTTATCAACTCCTCCTGGAGTGTCTGCTGAATACAGCGGAAAGCTTATTGAAAACGGAGCTAAAGTCATAGACCTTTCCGGTGACCTGAGGTTGAAGGAGAAAGATGTCTATGAATCATGGTATGAGAGAGACTCAGCAGATACGGAACTGTTGAATGAAGCGGTATACGGGTTAACAGAATGGAATCGTGAAGGAATTAAAGCCAGTTCATTATTATCCAACCCGGGGTGCTATCCGACAGCAACGCTGCTTGGTTTAGGGCCGCTCGTCAGCGAAAAACTTATCGACCTAGACACGCTTATTATTGACGCAAAGTCCGGGACGACCGGGGCAGGGAGGTCGCCTTCAGCCATTACGCATTTCAGCGAAATGAATGATAATTTCAAAGTTTATAAGGTTAATGAACACAAACACATCCCTGAAATTGAACAGACTCTAAAAGGCTGGAGCGAATCAGACGTAACTGTCACCTTTACTCCGCACCTTGTGCCGATGACAAGGGGTATTATGGCCACAATGTATGGAAAAGCGACGATGTCTGTTACAGAAAATCAGCTTAGAGAATTGTATGAAGAGATGTATAAAGATGCACCTTTTATACGAATCAGAGAAGACGGAAAATACCCGTCCACAAAAGAAGTCTATGGCACGAATTACTGTGATATTGGTCTAACCTACGATGAACGAACCGGCAGAATTACAATCGTGTCAGTCATAGATAATTTAGTAAAAGGGGCTTCAGGGCAAGCCATACAAAACATGAATCTTATGCTAGGTTTTGAAGAAAACGAGGGATTGAACCAAGTACCGGTTTACCCTTAATTAATTAGCTTTGGAGGGAAGTATAGTGAGCATCGCAGAAGAAACGAAGTCAATTGTTGAAGTGGAAAAGGGCAGCATTATCAGTCCTGCCGGATTTACAGCAGGAGGAGTCCATACAAAGGTAAAAAGAAAACGAAATGACTTAGGTGCGATCTTCTGTGACGTGCCTGCATCAAGTGCAGCGGTCTATACGTTAAATCCAATCCAAGCAGCACCCCTTGCTGTAACAAAGGAAAGCATTGCGGCGGAAGGAAAGCTGCAAGCGATTGTGGTAAACAGCGGCAATGCTAATTCGTGTACGGGAGAACAAGGTTTGAAGGATGCTTATGAAATGCGCAAAAAAAGCTCTGAGGCTTTTAACGTGCCAGAACACTATGTAGCTGTAACATCAACAGGCGTTATTGGCGAAATGCTTCAAATGGATAAAATCCTTTCTGGGGTAGAAGCCATTGAAACAAAAGGAAGCTTTAAAGATGCTGATTCATTTAACGAAGCCATTATGACCACTGATACGATGAAGAAGCATGCCTGCTACCAAATGAACGTTGATGGGAAGAAAGTGACCATTGGAGGAGTAGCAAAAGGCTCAGGAATGATTCATCCGAACATGGCAACTATGCTTAGCTTTATTACAACTGATGCAAATATTGAACCCTCTTATTTACAGCAGGCATTGTCAGAGGTAACCAATACTACCTTTAACAGAATAACTGTAGACGGTGATACATCAACAAATGATATGGTGGTTGTTATGGCAAGCGGTAAGTCTGAAAATGAGCCCCTACACCCTGATCATCCTGACTGGAGCCTTTTTGTTAAAGGGTTGTCACTAACATGTGAAAGTCTGGCAAAAAAGATCGCAAGAGATGGTGAAGGAGCTACCAAGCTTATTGAAGTGGAAGTAAAGGGAGCAGCATCTGATGAAGAAGCAGGCAAGGTAGCAAAGCAAATTGTCGGTTCTGACTTAGTGAAGACAGCTGTTTACGGAACTGATGCGAATTGGGGAAGAATTATTGTTGCGATAGGGTCGACTGACGCGAAAATAGATCCTGATAATATTGATATATCCATCGGGAGCATTCCTACCTTAAAAAACAGTCAGCCGGTCTGGTTTTCCGAAGAGCAGGCAACAGAATATCTGAAAAATGAAGAAGTAACGATTCACGTTGATTTGAACGTTGGAGAGGGAACCGGCAAAGCCTGGGGCTGTGATTTGACATATGACTATGTAAGGATTAACGCGGGGTACCGGACGTAAATGTCCAAAAATGAAAAGGGGGGAGATTGATGATGGAGATCGTCGTAATTAAATGTGGGGGCTCTACAGTTGATGAATTAAACGAAGAATTCTTCAAAGGGATCGTGGCTATGCAAACGGCTGGAAAATATCCAATAATTGTCCATGGCGGCGGACCAGCGATTAACTCAATGCTTGAAAAGCTTGAAGTGGAGATACAATTTATTGATGGACTTCGGAAAACGACGCCTGCCGTGTTAGAGGTTGCCGAGATGGTATTGAGCGGAAAGGTGAATAAGCAAATCGTTCAAGGACTTCAAAGAGCTGGAGGTAAAGGCCTTGGCATTTCAGGCTGTGATGGCTCTCTGTTGCAGGCGGTTCCCGTAGATCTTGCTTCCCTGGGTCTTGTTGGCCAAATAAACAACGTGAATGTTTCATTGCTTCATAGTTTATTGAACGAAGGGACCATCCCAGTTCTTTCTCCGATTGCATGTACTGAAGAAGGGGATCACCTTAATGTAAATGCTGATGCTGCAGCTTCATCTGTTGCCAACTATATGAAGGCCCAAGAACTTGTCTTTGTGACAGATGTTGACGGGGTGTTAAAAGATGGGCAGCTTCTTGAAGTCTTATCTGCTGCACAGGTGCAGGAGCTCATAGATGATGGAACGGTGTACGGAGGAATGATACCGAAAGTAAAAGCTGCTGTTGACAGCCTGCAGGGGGAGATTGAAAAGGTTGTGATTGCAGGCGGTAAGGCAGGCTCCAGAAAAGAAGATGGAACAATAAAAGGAACAGCAATTGTGAAGGAAGCAACAGCGACCCTCTAAGCAAAGAAAGGTGAAGCTCGATGGAAATGATACAAGAGACAAAAACAAGTTTGTTTCCTACGTATAAACGCTGGGAGATAGCATTTGAAAAAGCAGAAGGATGTCACATTACCGCAGGTAACGGAAAAGTATACCTTGATTTTATGGCTGGAATCGGCGTTGTTAATGTAGGTCATGGGAATCCCAATGTTATCGCAGCGGTAGAAAAGCAGCTATCTAAAGGCTGGCACGGCTCAAACCTGTTTCACTTTGAAATCCAGGAGAAAGTGGCTTCCTTATTAACAAAGCATTCGGCAGGAGATCTTGTCTTCTTTTGCAATAGCGGGGCAGAAGCTAACGAAGCTGCCATTAAACTCGCTCGGAAGCATACGCAGCGTACGAAGATTCTGAGCTTTAAGCAATCTTTTCATGGAAGAACCTACGGAACAATGGCTGCTACCGGCCAGGATAAGATTCATGAAGGTTTTGGTCCTATGCTGGACGGTTTTACGTACCTTCCTTACAATGATCTTGCAGCGGTGGAAAGAGAAATGGATAAAGAAACAGCAGCTGTAATTCTTGAAATAGTCCAGGGAGAAGGCGGAGTTGTTCCTGGAGAAGATGCTTTTTTACATGGAGTACAAAAGCTTGCACAAGAACACGGTGCACTGCTTATCGTGGACGAGGTGCAGACAGGGATTGGTCGGACAGGAAAGCTATTTGCTTATGAGCATGCAAATCTCAGTCCGGACATTGTAACGGCAGCAAAAGGTCTAGGGAATGGCTTTCCCGTAGGAGCAATCATCGGCAAAGAAAAGCTGAAGGACGCCTTTGGGCCAGGAAGTCATGGATCAACCTTTGGCGGAAACCCTCTGGCTATGGCTGCAGCTGAAGCGACATTATTAGAGGTACTGAACGACGGATTTTTACAAGAGACTGAAGAAAAGGGAGAATATCTTTTCAGTCTTCTCAAGGAGGAAGTTGGCCGTATTCCCGGCGTTAAAGCTATCAGAGGCAGGGGACTTATGGCAGGAATTGAGTGTGAAAAAGAAGCTGCTCCCTATATTTTAAAGCTTCAAGAAAAAGGAGTACTTTGCATTCCGGCCGGAACACATGTCATTAGGCTGCTTCCGCCATTAACCATGACAAAAGATCAGCTTCTCCAAGGTGTAGAAGCCATCAAAAACGTAATAAGCGAATAAAAAAGAAAACCATTTGACATCCAGATGGATAGGAGGGAAAGGCATGAAAGGCTTTCTAAAGTTGGAGAATGGAGAAATATTTGAAGGAGAGTTAAGCGGCAATACGGACAAAGAAGTGTATGGAGAAGCCGTGTTCTTTACAGGAATGACAGGTTACCAGGAAGTGATGACTGACCCTTCCTTTAACGGCCAAGTAGTGGTTTTTACCTATCCCCTAATCGGAAATTACGGTATTAATCTTACCGATAATGAAAGTAAAAAGCCGCAGCCGGCAGCTCTGGTGATGAGCGAGTGCCACAAAACAGGACACCATTACGCTTGTGATAAAACGGTTGAAAAAGAAGCGGCAGAGGCAGGAATTCCTATATTGACGGGTCTGGATACGCGAGCTCTCGTAAAACGAATTCGCGAGCATGGAGACATGGGGGCAGTGATCACCACAAATCCTGACAAAATCGATGTTGCCAGCTTTACTCCTATTGGTGAAAGGCAGCTTGTGGCTGATGCAGCTGTGAAAAAGGTAGAAATCTTTGGGGAAGGTAGCCATCACGTTGTACTTGTAGATTTCGGCTATAAAGAATCTATGGTGACTTCATTAGTCGAGCAGGGATGCAAGGTTACCGTCGTACCGTACGATATGGCTGAAGAAGAAATCCATCAGCTGAATCCGGATGGACTTCTTTTCTCAAATGGTCCAGGAAATCCAAAACAGCTGAATTCATTTTTGCCAGCATACAAACGTTTAGCGGAGACATACCCGACACTTGGCATCTGCCTTGGTCATCAACTCCTGGCTTTAGCGTTTGGCGGAGACACTGAAAAACTAAGGTTTGGCCACCGGGGAGCAAATCAGCCTGTACAGGACCTGGAAACGAAGAAAGTGTATATAACTTCCCAAAACCACAGCTATGTTGTGAAAGAAAATACTCTTAACGAAAGTGATTTTTCTATCCTTTTTAAGAACATCAATGATGGTTCAATTGAAGGCCTGGTTCATAATACACTTCCGATCATCACTGTTCAATTTCATCCGGAAGCACACCCGGGACCAGCTGACAGCGAAGAGATCTTTCACAAATTTATGGAACAACTGAGAAGCAAAGGGAGAGAGACAGCGTATGCCTAAAAATAAAGAAATAAAAAAAGTTCTGGTTATTGGCTCAGGGCCCATTGTTATCGGGCAGGCTGCTGAGTTTGACTATTCTGGAACACAGGCGTGCCTTGCCTTGAGAGAAGAAGGAGTAGAAGTCATATTAATAAATAATAACCCGGCTACTGTTATGACTGATGAGTCTTGTGCAGATAAGGTCTATTTTGAACCGTTAACTGTAGAATCAGTAGAGAACATTATTGCAAAGGAACAGCCTGATGGACTGCTGGCAACCCTCGGGGGACAGACAGGATTAAATCTAGCCCTTTCTTTGCACAAGCAGGATATATTAAGCAAGTATAATGTAGAGCTTCTTGGAACGCCTATTGAATCCATTATCAAAGGGGAAGATCGGGAAGCCTTTCGGGATTTAATGAAGGAATTGGATGAGCCTGTTCCTGAAAGTGAAATCGTTGAAACCAAAGAGCAGGCTTTGCAATTTGCAGACTCTGTCGGCTATCCGATTATTGTGCGCCCGGCTTATACTCTTGGAGGGGGCGGAGGAGGCATCGCCCAGGATGAAGAGGAGCTTTTATACATTATTGAAGGCGGATTGGAAGCAAGTCCGATTCATCAGTGCCTCGTAGAGAAAAGTATTGCGGGCTTTAAAGAAGTTGAATATGAAGTGATGCGTGATGACAATGACACATGCATTACCGTATGTAATATGGAAAATATTGATCCGGTTGGGGTTCACACGGGAGATTCCATCGTAGTGGCTCCTTCCCAGACACTCACCGATGTCGAATATCAGATGCTTAGAGCCTCATCGTTAAAAGTAATCAGAGCATTGGGGATTGTGGGCGGCTGTAATATTCAGTTTGCTCTGGACCCTTACAGCAAACAATATTATTTAATCGAAGTAAATCCCCGGGTAAGCCGTTCTTCTGCCCTTGCTTCAAAAGCCACTGGATATCCGATTGCAAGGATGGCTGCTAAAATCAGCCTGGGTTATCATCTTCATGAACTGCTGAACCCGGTAACAGGCCATACTTATGCCAGCTTTGAACCAGCCTTGGACTATGTTGTTCTTAAGTTTCCTCGCTGGCCTTTTGATAAATTCAAGCAGGCTGACAGAAAGCTTGGGACACAGATGAAAGCAACTGGTGAAGTAATGGCCATTGAACGAAATTTAGAATCGGCTCTTCAAAAGGCTGTCCGCTCCTTGGAACTTAAGGTCAACGGTCTCAGTCTCCCAAGTCTGCAGGACACTTCGGTAAGTGACCTTTGGACGGCATTAAAAGGACAGGATGATCAGCGGTTCTTTATTATTATGGAGCTGATCAGAAGAGATGTTTCAATTGAAGAGATTCATAAGGAAACGCAAATTAATCTCTTTTTCTTATCCAATTGGGAGTATCTTGTGTCCTTAGAAAAGAAAGTCCAGAACATAGGTTGGAGTTCGGTCGATCCTTCTCTTCTTTTGGAGCTCAAAAAAGCTGGTTTCACTGACCAATGGCTCGCCGAGCAGTGGGATACAAAAAGCAGCGAAATTTATGAAAAAAGGAAACAATTGGATCTTCTTCCTTCTTATCATATGGTTGATACATGTGCAGCTGAATTTACAGCTTCTACTGCTTATTACTATTCAAGCTGGTATAAAGAAAGCGATGTAGAGGTGAACACCGGAAAGAAAAAAATATTAATAGTAGGTTCCGGCCCAATCAGAATAGGGCAAGGAATTGAATTTGATTATTGTTCAGTTCACGGAGCAAAAGCGGTGCAAAAAGCTGGATATGAAGCAATAATCATGAACAACAACCCTGAGACCGTCAGTACAGATTATGAAATGGCAGACCGCCTGTATTTTGACCCGCTGACACCTGAAGACGTTCTTCATGTCGCAGAGCTTGAAGGTGTGGAAGGAATCGTCGTACAGCTTGGCGGCCAGACAGGGATTTCACTAACTGAGGCACTTGAAGAAGCGGGACAGCATGTCTTTGGAACAACTTCGGATATTATTGACCAGCTTGAAGACCGGGGAAGATTTTATGAGTTTATGAGCGACGTGAACGTGCGTCACATTCCTGGTGTAACAGGCTATCACAAAGAAGATGTCATTCAGAAAGCTTCAGAAGTAGGGTTTCCTGTTCTTCTGCGTCCTTCCTATGTCATTGGCGGCCAGGGGATGACTATTCATTCAGATGAAAAGGAATTAGCTGAATATCTCTCTCACAAGGGAAATGACATTGAATTTCCTATTCTTATAGATGCTTATATGCCTGGAACAGAGCTGGAGATTGATGTTTTAACAGATGGAACAGATATTTATATCCCGGGAATGTTTGAGCATGTAGAGCCTGCCGGCGTGCATTCCGGTGATTCCATGGCGGTAACTCCTCCTTTTACCTTGAGTGAAGATGTAAAAGAGAAGGTTGCTCAAATCGCAAGCAGCATTGCAAAAGGCATGGATTTTAAAGGTATTTTTAATATTCAATTTGTACTTGATAACAATGAGCTGTTTGTCATTGAAATAAATCCACGTGCTTCAAGGACAGTACCTATTCTTTCAAAGGTTACTGGATTTAACATGATAGAGGCAACCATCGGTCTTCTTCTTGGCAAGTCTGTTACGGAGGTAACCGGCGGTCATACAGGGCTTGGAAAAGAAACACCATACTTCACAGTAAAGGCTCCAGTGTTTTCTAATAACAAGCTTGCTGGATTAGACCCGATTCTGGAAGCAGAAATGAAGTCAACCGGAGAACTTATCAGCATTGCAGAGACAACAGAACAAGCGTTTAATAAAGCTTTTGCCTGGTCTGAAAGTGAAATACCCCTTTTGTATAAAAAGAAGGGAATCATCTATTGCGACATTGCATCCGAGTGGAAAGATGCATGCGAGGAGACGCTACAGACTCTTGTGAAACAAGGATATACACTAGCGGGCCAAAAAGCAGCAGAAGGTGTAACACAAATGGATTTCCAGGATTGGATTCAAAGGGAAGAGAGTGTCGCCTTAGTGAGCATTCCTCCAAGAGGACATCAAACAGGAAAAGAATACAGGCAGGCTTCTCTTAAATTCAGAAAAACGATTGTGACGAACCCGTCTACGTTAAAAGTGATGGTTGATGCCATGAACGGGGAGAAAAGTAAAGAAACTTCCATTCAAGAATGGTTATCTGCGGTCTCTACCACAGTTTAAAAAGGAAGTGAAGATATGCAACAGCAAGTACAAGACAAAAACGCTGCTTCTCTGCAAGGAAGAGATGTATTAACACTCCTGGACTTTTCACCAGAGGAGATTTATGCTCTGCTTCAGTCAGCAGAAGAGTTGAAAGCCCAGCAGAAAGAGGGAAAGTGCCCTCAGCTGCTGGCAGGGAAATCTCTGGGAATGATTTTTGAAAATTCTTCTACGAGAACCCGTGTGTCTTTTGAAGTTGGAATGACACAATTAGGAGGGCATGCCCTGTTTTTAAGCCCTCGTGATCTACAAATTGGAAGAGGAGAACCAATCAAAGACACGGCGAAAGTGCTCTCTAGATATGTTGATGCGATAATGGTCCGGACGAATTCTCATGAGAAAGTGGCTGAACTCGCTGAGCATGCCGATGTACCTGTTATTAATGCCTTAACTGATTGGTACCACCCGTGCCAGGCTCTGGCGGATCTGTTGACAGTCAAAGAGCAAAAGGAAACTCTAAAAGGCTTAAAGACAGCATTTGTAGGTGATGGTAACAATGTTGCTCATTCCTGGATGATTGCCTGCGCAAAAATGGGCATGGACGTGTATGTGGCAACGCCATCTGGATATGAGCCAAATGAAGAGGTTGTAAAAGAAGTGGAAGAAATTGCAACCTCGACAAATAGTAAGGTTGTGCTGACCCAGGATCCCGTTGAAGCGGTAAAAGATGCAGATGTGATCTACACCGATGTGTGGGCAAGCATGGGATATGAAGAGGAACAAACAAGGCGTGAAGAATCCTTTAAAGGATTTCAGGTAAACAGTGATCTCGTAAACAATGCTAAGGATGATTACATCTTCCTGCACTGTCTGCCTGCACATAGAGGTGAAGAAGTAAGTGCAGAGGTAATCGATGGGCCACAATCTGTGGTATACGATGAAGCGGAAAATCGTCTGCACGTCCAAAAAGCAATCCTTGCAGCAACAATAAAGTAAAAGATAAGAAAAGCTGTGGTGAACCGTTGGTTTTACCGCAGTTTTTTTGTATTTCATGAATGTACCGATCAAGCAATAACCTCATAAACCCGTTTTTCTTTGTCTCATAACCCTCACCTGAATTGCCTATAGATTTAGATCTGAGGCAAAGTAGTTCTCGATCAACACCATTCATCAATTTGCATTGTATTTTGCTGTGACTGGAAAAGTCATGGCTATTTCTGTTGTTAATCTAGTTGGCAGTCCAACCTCTTTTTGGATTTTTACATAGAGTATAGCAACCCATGCAATAAAGGAGGTTTATGCGATGTATGCCGGCTATGGATTTCCACTTCTAGTGGTGCTGTTTATCCTGCTGATCATTATCGGTGCAGCTTATTGTTAAAAAGCATCTATGCCTGTGAAAGGAGGGGGAGACAGTTGGAAAGCTATCAAAAACTTATGGAAGTTCTAGTGAAGAAAACAATGGAGAAATATAATATCGAACCCGAGAAAATAAATCTTTCTAATGAAGAAAAAAACGAGCTTAGAAATGTAGTTACTGGTTTACAAAAAGAGGTGGATGAATTCCTTAAAAAGCAAGTAGTTGTTAGTGAGAAAGAGGAAGAAAAAGGCGACAAAAAGCCTCTAAACCTTAAAAAAAGAAAAAAATAAACGAATAACCTAAGGTCTTTGTCCAAACTTTCAGTAAAAAGCCTCATAAGATGAAAATGAAGATAAACAAGGAGGTGTTTTCGTTGAGTTGCAAATGCAGAGCATGCAGAATAAAAGATACAAAAAGGACTGAATGGAGAGCATTAGATGATGTTAAGCATCCGCTAGCGAAAGATGATGCGACCCAAAGCGGTCAATTTGATAATAAAACAATTCAGCTTTCTGATGAGTGTATCCTGGTAAAGGATTCAGCTGATGTAACAATCCGTACTACAGATACAAAAGCAGCAGTCAGCCTGCAAGCAGGTATCCAGGCTGCGATTATCTTGATCATTTCAATTGCAATAGGTGACGATGCAGAGGTGCCAGAATTCACGCAGGAGCTTATCCAAAAAGTAAAAACAAAACAGTTAAATTATCAAAAAACTATTGTTGAAAATTCAAGAGGTGTAGATATTAGAACGACTGACACACAAGTAGCGGTAAATATCCAGTTAATGCTTCAACTGTTATTGGCCATTGCCGTAATTGTTGACATTCTTTAAAAGATAAGTAGGTTGTTCCCCCTGTACCAAAGTGCACACTCGGGGGGAACAGCTTTTTATTTGCATGAGTTGAGAAACTATCGAAATGGAGGAGTGTTACAGAACAATCTCGGAGGCGGGGATAAATATTCATTCTGATGCGTATGATGAAAAGAGGAGGCGATCATATGTCTTTTGAAGAATACAAAGCTTTAAAAGAACAATCAGAAAGTAACCTGACTCTGCATGGGGTAAAAAGGCTTGAAGAGTTAGCCCAGCACTACGAGGAGTCTGGGGCAAACTTTTTTCCTTATTTCCCAGAAAAAGAAGAAAGCTGATAATTTATACTTTCTTACGTGTTCTCTCGTGATAGTATGAAATAAAACAAAGATACTGGAGTTGACGTAGGAGGGTTGGACGTGGCAATAAGACACTTGCTTCTTGGCACTTTCATTTTTTGTGCCGTTGCTTTGTTTTCATTTTTACTGCTTTTTCAAGGACTCGGCTTAAACGAAACAATTTCTGTGCTGGCAGCCTTGCTCCTCGCTTTTGCAGCTGAATGGGTCTACAGAAAAAACACTCAATGAAAAAACGAAATTAATTTGTGTACATAGCCCTAATGATTTAATGAACTCTCTTGACGATTAAGGGAGATAATGCTTGAATAAAGTTTGAGGCAACCATTTCAGTAAATGAGGTGACATCATGGATCAAGAACTTAATATGAAATTTATGCAAATCGCAATGGCTCACGTGCAAGAAGGAAGAGGTCTTCTTGAAAGTAAGGGAATTGAGCTGGATATGCATGATCTCCAGCCAGCACTTGAATTGTTAATGAGTGTTATGGGAGAAGCATATGAATTAGGATATGAAGATGGAAAGAAAGAAAGAGAATAAAAACTGCTCCCTTTGGTTCTGACGCCAGAGGGTTTTTAAATTTCGCAATAGTTTTTGTATCGATTATTTCCTTCAGCCTTATAATCTGCGTTCAGCAAAGGAATGAGGACGGTACAACAAATTCTTCGTCCTAATGTTATCTCTGTTAGCAAGACACTGGAATGCAAGTGAAATGAGAGGGAGCACAGAGATTCTTGCATGTACATTTGAAAAATCTTTTTTCCTTCTCTCGAAAATCTGCACAATAAACGTATGAATACACGAAAGCGTATTGTTTTATTAGTTGGTTTCCTATCACAGAAGAAGGGCATATGGCATAGAATACGTTGTGACAATGCGAGAGGGAGGAAGTTTCATGTATCAATATGTTCCTTATCGAAGCAGCAGTGAGTCTCAGCGATACTTTCCGGTTCTGCCATTTTTAGCAGGCTTAGCAGTCAGTCCGTTAATCTTTGGAGGTTATGGTGGGGGGTACGGAGGCTACGGCCCATCCTATGGACCAATTTATGGTCCTCACTACGGTCCTTCATTCGGCCCATCCTATGGACCGCAGTTTGGCCCGGTATATGGTAGCTACGGGTCAAGTCCATTTTATTAATAAGGGAAGATCAAGAAGCTGTTGAAGCAAGTATCACAGCTTCTTTTTTTATGTACATATCTCTTTTGTCTCAATCCCTTTATCACACCAAGCTTTGCTTGCTAGACAAGAAATGAGAAATCCTCTAAAATTAAAACCAGGTCATAATAATTAGTGATAATAATAGCAGCTGTAAAATAATAAAAAATAAGGAACAAAACCAGCAAGCTGTAGGAAAGAATTAGGGGGGATAGATATGAGGCAAGCCGGAATCTTAGGTATAGGAAGCTTTACTGAGGGACGAGAAATAACTAATAAAGAGTTTGAGAAAGTTCTAGATACAAACGATGAATGGATTAAAACGAGAACTGGGATCGAAAGAAGAGTATTTGCCCACGATGATATAGATACATCTGACATGTGTTACCACGCAGCCGTAGAAGCTTTGGAGGATGCAGATCTTCCGGCAGAAAAACTTGATTTGATCCTTGTAGCAACCGTAACACCTGATTACCCGTTTCCGTCTGTTTCTGCGTTGATTCAAGAAAGGCTCGGAGCAAAGAATGCATCAGCGATGGATGTAAGTGCTGCGTGTGCAGGCTTCATATACGGAATGGCAACCGGGCAGCAGTTTATACAAACAGGTGCTTATGAGAATGTGCTTGTTATTGGTGCTGAAAAGCTTTCTAAGGTTGTTGACATGCAGGATAGAAACACAGCTGTCTTATTTGGTGACGGGGCAGGTGCAGCCATCCTGGGACCAGTATCAGAAGGACGGGGAATCCTTTCATTTGACCTTGGTGCTGATGGGGCTGGTGCCATGCACATTTACCAGGATCCGTACCTTACTATGAATGGAAGAGAAGTATTTAAATTTGCCGTAAGACAGATGGGTGAGTCATCTATGAAGGTCGTTGAAAAAGCCGGTCTTACAAAGGATGATGTGGACTTTCTTATTCCTCATCAGGCAAACATAAGAATAATGGAAGCTGCCCGCCAGCGACTGGACCTGCCGGAAGAAAAAATGTCCGTAACCGTTAAAAAATACGGGAATACATCTTCATCTTCTATTCCAATTGCTCTGGTTGAAGAAGTGAAAAATGGTAAAATAAAAGAAGATGATCTGGTTGTGATGGTAGGTTTTGGTTCCGGGCTTGTCTGGGGAGCCATGGCCATCCGCTGGGGAAAATAATAAAGTTTAGAAGAATACTCGGTAACGCGGTCTGACTTTTTGGTTTCTCCATGTAAAGGAGGGACAAAAGTCTGGGGTTACAAGGCAGCGGGAGTGTTTGAAAACCGTGTTTACTGCAACTATGATTACATGAAAAGTAACCAGATATTTTTGAAGCAATTTACTTTTAATTTGCCACTACGTAAAGGAGAGAGAAAAGAATGAGCGATACCCCTCGTGTAGTGATTACTGGAATGGGAACTGTTAATCCAATGGGTAATGATTTAGAAACAACATGGGAAAACATTACAGCTGGTAAATCAGGTGTCGGAGAATTAACTCGTTTGGACAAAAATGATTTTCCAATGAAAATAGCAGCCGAAGTAAAAGACTTTGATCCAAGTGATTTCATGGATAAGAAAGAAGCGAGAAAGATGGACCGATTCACTCAGTTTGCTGTTGCTTCTTCTCTGATGGCTCTAAAAGATGCCAACCTTGAAATTACAGAGGAAATTGCAGAAAGAACAGGCGTATGGATTGGCTCAGGGATTGGCGGCATGGAAACATATGAACAGCAGTTCAGGCTTTTTCAAAAAAAGGGATACCGCAGAGTCAGCCCGTTTTTTGTGCCAATGATGATACCAGATATGGCTTCTGGACAAGTATCCATTGTGACAGGGGCCAAAGGAATTAATTCTTGTACAGTAACTGCGTGCGCTTCTGGGACGAACTCCATTGGAGATGCATTTAAGGTTATTCAGCGTGGTGATGCTGATATTATGATCACAGGCGGTGCAGAAGCGCCAATTACAAGCATGGCTGTTGCTGGGTTTAGTACAGCGAAAGCCATAACCACAAGCGAGGATGCAGAAACTGCCTCCCGTCCGTTTGATAAGGACCGCAGTGGATTTGTCATGGGAGAAGGAGCAGGCATAGTCATCCTGGAGTCGTTAGAGTCCGCCCAAAAGCGGGGAGCACAAATTTATGCAGAAATCATCGGCTATGGGGCCACGGGAGATGCATACCATATTACGGCTCCTGCTCCGGAAGGAGAGGGCGGTGCCCGGGCAATGACTCAGGCAATTAAAGATTCAGGCTTAAAACCAGAGCAATTCCAATATATGAATGCTCATGGAACCAGTACTCCTTATAATGATAAATTTGAAACTATGGCCCTTAAACAAGTGTTTGGCGACCACGCCTATAACCTTGCAGTCAGCTCTACCAAGTCAATGACCGGGCATCTTTTAGGAGCAGCCGGCGGCATAGAAGCTATTTTTACGATTAAAGCAATTAAAGACGGAATTATCCCTCCAACAATTAATTATGACACACCAGATCCTGATTGTGATTTGGATTATGTGCCTAATGAAAGCCGTAAGCAGGACATAGAGGCTGCACTTAGTAACTCTTTAGGCTTTGGCGGCCACAATGCTACAATTGCATTTAAACGCTTTGAAGAGTAGCTTGACTAAAGCCTTAAGAAAAAGCCGGGACAATACCCAGCTGAATAGAAGGGCCTTCACCGTCGGTGAGGGCCCTTACTTATATTATAATTCTGTTGGTTGATTGTTAAAAATACACTCGCTTGAATCTTAAGGATAAGGACGACAACCGTTTAAACTTCCTTTCATTCGCACCGGCTGTCCGTCCTATCATCCAAAAATGATGATGAAGCTGATCCTTTGGCTTAAACACAATCCACTCTTTCTCGAAGAAAGGGGAGGGCAAGCAGCTTGTTGCATGATTGATGATGAGAAAATCTTCATTGGGCACGAAGGTCCACGCCACAGGCTGTCTATGGGAAGCGTAAGATCGACGGGGATCCAGTCTTAGGATTCCTGTAGGCTAATCTGCGCACCGCCCAGCCGGATAACCAAACAGGTTTGAATTCAAAAATAAGGCTCTAATTATCAAAAAAGATAATCGGAGCCTTATTTACTTAGGTAAGCCAGTTCTGTCCCACCATCCTTAGTCTTCTTTAAAAAAATCTTCGATAGCTCGTTCATTTGTTGTTTGATCCCACGTAATGACATCTCCTGCATGACTATATGTTTCATACTGGTAGGTATTCTCAAGGGGAAACACTCCTGTTTCAAGTTCCGTGTAAGGAGTATGAACTAAATTATTTACCCAGCTGAACATAGAAGAAGTGGACATGTTTGTTTCGCTGCGGTTACGCAGTAAATTTACCAAAGTTGAAATCTCTTCTTTGTTCGGTAATGTAAGTGTTACTTGAAACAATGTCCTTTCTATTTCCTCTCGTATCTTATTACGGCTATAGCTGTTCTCTTTCCCTTGAAGAGTATGAAGAAGCGTAACTGTCTGACTGCCATCCAAGGTATCAGGCAGATCTTGTCCAACATCTAGGTAAGGCAGAGGATCATCCAGCAATCTGATATTAGAGGTGATGCGTGATTCCATTTCTTTTGTATTAAAACCTTGTGGCACAAGAAAATCGATCAAGTCTGCCATTCCTTTTGGCGGAAATAAAGCATAATAAGTAATGTTTACTCCAAAATGGTCTTCTATGGTTTCTATTAAAAGTTCAATACCGCCATATGAATATGCCAATTTCAATTTATGGTCAGGACCTCCGGGGATGGAAACATAACTGTCTTCTAATAGTAGTGCATGCCGTAATTTTTCTTCCTTCTGTGAGTAATTGGCTAGAGATATCGTCTGAGGGGTTACATGATCATCATCCTCTTTGCCAAGCCCAACAAATAGAACAATTTCCTCGTTCCCGGAAGGAGGGTCTGCAAGAGCCGTACTATTTGCTTGATTTGCAAAGCCTTTATGGTCCATTTGTTCGTTTTGAGTAAAGCTTTGGAAATAAAAGGTAAAAATAATTGCAAGAATCAAGAGGCTGACTGAGCTAAGGAAGAAGACCGGTTTAAATATGAATAGTTTCTTCTTGTCTTCGCTTTCCAAAATATTAACCTCCCTTACATCCACACTAGATTATAGCAGATTACAACTATTTATGTAGAGGAGATTTTAATTTTATTCTTTTAAGAATGTTGTCTTTTCCAATGTTTATCGACTAAAGGAAAAGCCCTGATGAGGAACCACCAGGGCTGGATGACATTCCCTATTTATCTTTGGATTTACTTCCGGCGGGAAAGTTCTTTAGCGTAGGAAAGAGCTTCTGATTTGTTTGTAATGAAGCCATCAAAATAGGCTTTCTCAGCTTGGAATAAGAGATCTCGAAAAAGAGGCCCAGGTTGAAGACCTAATCCTTTTAAATCATTTCCGTCCAGAAGCTTTGGAAGAGAGGATCTTTTGATTATATATTCCTTTATCAATTCTGAGGATATTTTTTTCTCTTTTACGGTAAAGAAGGAATAGGCAAAAAATAAGGCATCGTTTGTAAAAGAAAAAAATTCATCATGAATTTCTCCAAGTGAATAAGGTGAAAAACGAGTTTCTTTTTCAAGCAGAGTAACCGCTTCTTCAAGGATTTGATTATAGTGGCGGTTAGCTGCATAGGTTTGTGCACGAAGCAAATTTTCTTTGTCAGCTGAAAACAGGGCCATAAGACACATAAACCATTTATTTTGTGCAGAAAGGAGTTTCTTATACTCTTTAAAACAGAATTCAATTGTATGAAGCAATGCTTTGGTTTCTTCTGTGCAGTCTGCACCCGGAAGAAAGTGTTTCAGTACATCAAGCTCTTTCAACCTTGGAACAGCTTGTACAGGGTTTACTTGCCTGAGCAGAATTTTAATTTCATTTGCAATTCTGTCCTTGGAGAGGGAGGAGACCGCTGACACCGAATGTCGTGCAAATTTTTCTGTCTCTACGTCAAATCGAAACCCAAAACGGATCTCAAAGCGAATTCCCCGTAAAATCCGGGTTGGGTCTTCAATGAAGCTTAAGTTGTGAAGGACTTTAAGTCGTTTGTTTTTAATATCCTCTAGACCGTTATAAAAGTCGATCAACTGCCCGAAGTTTCCTTCGTTAAGCTCAATGGCCATGGCGTTAATGGTAAAATCCCTGCGGTACAAATCTTCTTTCAGGTTGGATAACTGTACTTCCGGAAGAGCTCCGGGAAAATTATAGTATTCGGTTCTGGAGCTTGTAATATCAATTTTGAACCCTTTTGGCAACGTAATTACAGCCGTACCAAAAGATTCATGTTTTTTAAGTTCCCCTTTTACTTGTGAAGAGAGCTTCTCTGCAAAGGAAATTCCGTTTCCTTCTACTACGATATCTACATCATAATTAGGACGTCCCATGATCAGATCTCTTACAATTCCACCGATCATATATACTTTAAGTTCCAAGGCATCTGCGAGATGGCTGACTTCTTCGAGGAAATCAAAGATCTCTTCTGGCAGATGATCATTCATTTCTTTGGCTAAATTGCGCTCTTCTTCTAATGCATGTTGAAGCTCCTTGCTGTGTAGAACTTCGATGACATTTGTACGAGAAACAATTCCTACAACCTTTTCATCGTCTACTACGGGGAGTCTCCCTACATTATGGCGGATCATGATCTCCTGGATTTCTTCGAGAGTCGTTTTGGGTCCAATGGATAGTGGGTTTGTGCTCATATATCCTTTCACTGGAGCATGTCCAAGACCATGATGAGTGGCTTTATCTATGTCTCTTCTTGAAATGATGCCGATAAGCTTATCATTTTCACCCATAACAGGAAAGCCAGTATGGCCAAAACGAAACATCATTTGTTTCACTTCTTCTACTTTCATGTCAGGAGGAATAGATTTCACAGGACTTGACATCATCACGTCTGCCGTTATGGCAGGCTTAACCGTTATGTTCAAATTAGAGACAAGGTCATCTCTAAGGCTTTTAAGCTCAGGGTTCTTCACAGAAGCTGAAGCCGCCTTTTCGTGGCCGCCACCGCCAAATCGATTGATGAGAGGCAGAACGTCAATTCGGCTGGTTGAAGAGCGGGCCACAATAAACGCTTTGTTTCCCATCTTAGAAACAGCAAATACAGCATCAGTCCCCGTTGTTTGCAAAAGCTTGGTTACAACCGTTGATAAGCCTCCCACAAAGTTTTCCTGTTCGTGCCACGTCACCATCATCGTTAAACCTTGGAAGTGATACTCTTTTCCGTTGGAGAGAAGCTCATGCAGCAATTCCTGCTGGTCATATGAAAGACCTTGCTCTGAAAAACGATTGACCAGCTCGAGGTTTAACCCTTGTTCCATCAAATAAACGGCTGTTTTCATGTCCCGAATGGTGGTAGTAGAATAAGACAATGATCCTGTATCAGTATAAAGGCCAAGTCCAAACAAAGTAGCTTCAAAATCCGTGATAGAAACCTCTTGCCTTTGAATTTCCTCCAGAAGGAGAGTGACAGCTGCTCCAGTCTGTTCAAGAACTGATGTATCGCCTTTTATGTCGCCTTCTTTAGAAGGATGATGATCAAAAACAGTAATATAGGGCTCATTACATTCTTTTAAAAAGGAACCTATTCTGTTAGGTGAAGCTGTGTCAACAATAATGAGGTGAGTAACGTCCTCCCAGGAAATATCTTTTGCTTTATAAAAATCAAACATATCACGGTATATGGCCAGAAAGCCTTCAACCGGAGGGATTTGTTTATCGTTCAAGACAAGCATGGCATCGGGATACAGTTTTTTTGCAGCTATCATGCTCGCAAGGGCGTCAAAATCTAAATTAGTATGTGATACAATAACTTCCATTTTTTCCTCCTCTGACACTGTCAATGGCAATTCTACTTGTTCTGCGTATGTAGATGTAGAATGTATATTTCCCTTATTCCTGTTTTTTTAACGTCGTGATGAAAGCGTGAAATTCTTTTAATGAAAGAGAAAGAATAGCTTCTACGTTATTTTGTTCGGGAGGAACTTCCACTTGATCAAAATACTTCATGATTTCTTCAATTTGGTCTTTTTGTTCCTTATACAGTCGCAGAGAAGTGAAACTAGTTTCAATTCCTAAGTGAGAAGCTCTGGCGTTTAAGTCAGTAATCAGGGCATCGAATTCTTTTACTTTGTTATAGTATTGCTGAAGCTGGCGTTCGCGATTTGTGGACATCCTTAATTCTCCTAACTCCCTTAAGTTAGTTACATTTTAGTTGAACCATAGAACAGCTGTAAACGAAAAAGAGAGCCCTTTGCTGTGTGTTATAGATGAATAATGGGTGTACTTCAAAATGTTGGGATTTTTTGAAGGGGAATAATACGAACGTGGCGAAAGGTTAAGAAAATATGATAGAAGCAAATTTGCTTTAGAGGAATGATTCCATAAGTAAAGGAGAGGAGAATGCTTGTAAGATTCTTTGTTTTACTAGTAGGTTTTGGATTATCAGTGGCGGGCGGGATCAGTCTTCTGGCGTATATGAATTACATGGCAGCAGGATATACCTTTTATTCGTATGTGGAATTCATCGTGCACCGAATTGAATTCTATATTTTTGTTCTCGGCCTTCTTTTTATCGCTGTCAGCATTTATTTTCCACAAAGAATGCGAGGGAACAAAGAATAAAAGAAAAGTTCAGACATAGCAAGGTTATGGAATAAATTGGGTTGCCTCTGACTATACTGTGGGTACAAAGCGCTTAGAGTTAGGAGGCTGAAGGTATGGTCCAGGTAAGAGATGTTTGGATTAATTGGTTTGAAGGAGAAGAAAACGGGTACAATGTCTGTCCTTTTCATGAATGGCGAAGCGAAGATCGTGTGGAAGTGCTTGATCAGGCTGTGGTGGTCAAGGTAACAGAACGGTTGTTTAATTACATTGAAAATCGACTCGAAGACTTGCCTGATACTCTGTTGAAGGACGTGTACCAAAAAAGTTCTTTAAGAAAGAATATGTCCCGGGTCACTCTGGATTACTGTTTTATCGCTTGCGATGGGACAAGAATTATAGCCGTGGATACATTAGGATATAACACACCAATACGCAAAAGCCGACTCACCCCAAGACAGGAACAAATCATTTATGATCTACTGGCTGAAGAAAATGAAAAAGAATACGATATTACCGAGGAAATGCCGGAAAAGGAATATCACATATTATCTCCACACCCACAGTATATGGAAGGATTAACGAGAAAAGAACGTCAATTGAAACAACTTTTGTTTATGGCTGTTGACCAGCTTTATACAACCGGCAACGAAGCTGAAATTCGTTACTGGTACACGGAATGGAAACCAACGAGCTATCCGGTGATTCAAACGATGGATAAGGACGAAGTTTGGCATGCATTGTATGAAGAAATCCAAACAGGCTGGACAAGCCGCCACTACGAACTTTGTGAAGCGATGATTAAAGGTCAGCCCTTTTTTGAAAAGCTGTGGGATATGCAGCATGAAGAGAGCATTAAGAAAAATTAAACGGACAGACCCCCTGTCATCACCCTTATGCTTTGAATCTAATATGTGAACGTTTAGGATTCACATTTACAGGTGTTAGATTCTTTTTTATAATAGAAGTTGGAATGAATAGATTTGATGGCAGGGAGGTTTTGAGATGGACGGGTTAGCTTATTTGGTTATGCAGATCTTAACCGTCGTATATGCAGTAGGGACCATCGCACTTGCATTATTAGTTGGTAAAGTTTGGAAAAAGAGAAACGGCTATTAATACTTATTGATACTTATTTTTTGAAGAATAAGAGGAAAAAAGAGAACTCTGTTCCGTCAACAGAGTTCTCTTTTTTCATTTCCGGTCCGGTTGTTTGTGCTATCTTCTTTTTCGGCCAAGTCCCATTGCTCGCTCTGCTTTGGCTAACGTCTTAAAGGCTTTTCTATTGGCTCTTTCTGCCCCTTCGTCAAGTATGTTATCAAGTTCCTGGGAATCAATGAGCTCATTATATCTTTCTTGGATAGGACGCAGGATTTCAATAACAACTTCCCCAACCTCCTGCTTGAAATCACCATACCCTTTGCCAGCATATCTGCTTTCAATCTCCTCCAGACTTTCCCCGGTTCCTAAAGACAAAATCGACATCAGATTAGATACTCCAGGTTTTTCTTCACGGTTAAAGCGGATCTCGTTTTCAGAATCAGTTACGGCACTTTTAATTTTTTTCATAATTGTTTTTTCATCATCGAGCATAGATATAAATGCTTTTTGGTTTTCGTCTGATTTACTCATTTTCTTCACAGGATTCTGTAAAGACATGATTCTTGCGCCTACCTTAGGAATTTGTACTTCTGGAATTGAAAAAATATCATTATATTTCCGGTTAAATCTTTCAGCAAGGTTCCGGGTAAGTTCCAAGTGCTGCTTTTGGTCCTCGCCAACTGGTACAATATCTGTCTGATACAGAAGAATGTCTGCTGCCATCAAAGGAGGATACGTTAATAACGCAGAGGAGACAGCTTCTTTTCCTTCCGACTTATCTTTAAATTGCGTCATCCTTTCAAGTTCACCAATGTAAGAGACACATTGCATAATCCAGGCAAGCTGCGCGTGAGCAGGAACCTCAGATTGAATAAATAATGTAGATTTTTGTGGATCAATGCCTACGGCTAAGTATAGAGCAGCGAGGCTTTTTATATTTTTACGGAGGGTTATTTTATCCTGAGGCACGGTAATCGCATGCTGGTCAACGATACAAAAAAAGCACTCATTATCCTCCTGCATATCTACAAAGTGCTTCATGGCACCCAGATAATTGCCGAGAGTCAATGTTCCGCTCGGCTGTATGCCAGAAAATACTGTTTTCATGGTTTGTCATCCCTTCTCCTAAATTACACTTGGTCGTTTTTTACAGGGAGAAACTAAGAAACCCTGTTTTACAACTTCAGTCTTTTCAAATACTTAGTTTGCTTTGTGATTGATCTCTTACCATATTACCCGAAACTCTTTCCTCTCGTAAACCGGACATCTAAAGTTTACATGCCGCTCCCCTTTTGCGCATAGCATGTTAGAAAGAAGGGGACAAAGGGGGGCACCGGTGTGAATGTCTTGCTTTTTTCAATGTCCGGATGTAACGGTTCTGATCGTGCTGCGCTCGCTGTCAAAGAGGAAGGAAAAGCGTATGGAATGAAAGTCAAGGTTGTTGACCCTTTAAAAGAATACGTTCCAGGGGCCCACCAATATTTAAAGAAGATAACACTGCTTAAAGAAAGCAGTTCAAAGATCGCTGGGTATATAGAGAAGTATTTGGAGGCTTGGGCTAGATATCTTTTTAAGAAAATGTATTCATGGCTTGATAAGGTTTCTAGAAAGGCTGATTTGTTTGTAAGTATTCACCCGCTTTATACGTATCTCCTGGCATTATACAAAAGCGAGCGCAAAAGCAGCATACCTTTATACGGCGTGAATGCAAATTTCACCCTGGAGAGGATGCACGATGTAAAAGGTGTGAATGCCATTATCACTCCCTTTCCGTTTGCAGAGGCAGGAAGTAATACAAGCGCACCTGTAGTCCCACTGGGTATGCCTGTCATGTCAGCTGACAGCATAAAGAATACAAAAGAAGGAGCAAGGACGGAATTCTCTCTTTCATCTGGAAAAAAAATAATAACAATCGTAGAAGGGGAGGAAGGGATTTCATATTCGAGACTGTGGAAACAGCTTTCAAAGGTGCCGGTGCCATGTACCTTCCTCTTACTAACTGCAAGGAGTTCAAAGGCAGCTTCCTTCTACTTTAAAACTAGTCATTCCGGCCATGACATGCGCATTGTACCTCATACAAAGAAATATTATGAGTATCTTCTGACAAGCGATATTGTCATAGGAAGAGGCGAGGCTGTAACCAGCAGTGAAGCCCTCTCCTTAAAAATCCCTTTTATCTGTTTGCCGTCGCGAAAAGATGGGGATAAAGAAAACCCTTTGCTGTTACAAGAAAGAAATGCTGCGCTTGTAACTGAAAATTATAAAGAAGTGAAGGAAAGAGCATCAGACTTACTTTTAAATCCTTTTTTGTATCAAAGAATGCAAAAGTCTGGGTATGAATTTATTAAAGATTCGGCTGCTCCATCAATTGTCAGGTATTTATTCAGGGAAGGTGTCAGGAGTCAAAGGAGAAAGCTTCCCCCGTACTTAACTCTCATTTGACGTTTGATCCTTTTTCCTTTTCTCCCACAGTAACCCTCCATAGAAAAGACAGGCCAAAAGAAGGGGAATGATGAGCATCCATCCAGGATCTCTGTTTCCCTTGTATGTAAACAGGACTACACCTCCAATGATAATAGAAAGAACAGTTAAGATGACCCGGTACCACCAGATTCTCAAGAGCAGGGCTCCTTTCAAAAATAATAGAGGGACATGGAATGGAGTCCCGGACCCGGAGAGGAGGGCATGATGAAAACAGGTAAAGGCAGACTCATATTTGTTTTGTTTTGCGGGCTGTTTTTTTTACTGGGGTTAATGTATCAAAATTGGGAAGCTCCGGTCAAAGAAGTTGTTCAGCCCATTGAAAAAGAAGGAATAGAAGCCGGGATGAAAGCACCTGACTTCTCCCTGCCTTCTCTTGCAGGAGGAGAGGTTACGTTATCTGATTATTACGGGGAAACCATTATTCTTACCTTTTTTACTACGTGGTGCAGTGTTTGCCAGGAAGAGCTTCCTGCCTTGTCTCAACTGTACCAGGAGGAAAAAGGAACAGGAATAAAAATGTTTGTGGTTAATGTTGCGGCACAAGAAGTACAGGGAAAGGACCTTGAGAACTTCTCCCGTCATTTTCAATTATCAATGCCTGTTTTAATCGATAAAACCGGAACGTCTTCTCAAAAGTACCAGGTAACCGGAGTGCCAATGACTTATATCATTGATGCAGAGGGGAAAGTAGAAAAAAGATACTTCGGGCCTGTGCCTCAAGAGGAACTAAAGAAACACTTTAGAAAAAATTGACAATAGGCTCCTGCTGCCATACGATGAAACACAGATATGTTACTTAAGACGGCAGCAGGAGGGCTAATCATGGGATTTATCCTGGCTTTGTTAACAGGGCTTTGTTTTGCGATCAGCAACATCTTAGTAAGAAAAGGGATGGCCCATTCACAAAAAGATAATGGAGTACTCACAACGTTGTTGGTGAATCTTATCGTATTGGGAGGCGCCGCTTTACTTTTCAGACTCCTTACAGAAGGACAGCCAATAACTTGGCAGGGGTTAGGGTGGTTTGCCCTGGCAGGTGTATTTACAACATTTCTTGGGAGAACCACTTTATTTATGAGTTTTCGGCATATTGGACCAACGAGGGGAACAGCTGTTAAGAACAGTGCGCCTATGTTCACCGTACTTTTTGCTGTGCTTTTTTTGGGAGAAGCAGTGGCAGGTCTTCCCTTGGTTGGTATCATTCTTGTATTATGCGGCCTTTTCATCCAGGGTTATTATATGGTTCAGCAAGGCCCGGATTTATCTGTCGATAAAGGAAGAGAGAGAAAGGGTTACTTCATAGCGCTGACTTCTGCCGTTGTGTTTGGGATCGGTCAGGCTTTTCGGAAGCCAGGAATGGAGATTATGTCGGACCCGTTTTTAGGAGCGTTTATTTCGGCTTCAGTAGCTTCGATACTTTTTTTATCCGTGGAAGCAAGGGAAACGCGTATCTTTACTCAAATAAAGCGACAGATAAAAGCAAAAAATATATATTATATAGGAGCTGGAGTCTTTACAAGCTTTGCTATGATCTGTTTTTTTTCTGCAATTATGTTTATACCAGTTTCTTATGTAGCTGTGGTAGCTGCATTAGAGCCCATGCTGACTATTATTTTAAGTAAATTGTTTCTTAGGCAGGAAGAGAAAATTTATGGGTATACATTGGCGGCCGCTTTCACAATTGTAGGCGGAGTAGCTATGATCATCCTTTTTACATAAGGAAACCTAAAAAGAACGAGCTGACAATAACCAGATAAAAAAATGCCCCTCACCTGCTGGTGAGAGGCATTTTTTATTTTTCTTGTTTTACATGAACCTCGCTTGCACTTAAATGAGGTGCGCGATCCGTTCAAGTTCAATTACACTCGCTTTTCACGATGACTTCATTATTTAAGCAATGAATATTAAATAGGAGGAGACAAAATAGAAAACAATCAATACAGCTGAAGGCAGGGGATAAAATGAAATATGATCTTTGCGTCCTCGAAAGATAGACAAGAGGACGATAGCTGACAGAATTGTTACAGCAACTGCCGTAATCATATGAACATCACTTACAGCCTGAAGAATTGGGGCAGGCTGATAAGCCAAATCTGTGACAAACAACAAAATGATGTTAAAGAGATTACTTCCAAGAATGGAGCCTAAAGCCAGGTTGTGGTTCTTCAATTGAAGAGCCACTAGCACTGAGACAGCCTCTGGCAAGGATGTGGAAGCTGCGATAAGGAAGCTTCCTACAAAGCTTGAGCCCAGGCCCGTAATGACGGCAATCTGATCTCCTGTAATTGTAAGAACAGAACCGGCAAGCAGTATGATCACCGCTGCAATAAGAAACCCTATCTTTGCTCGCTTTAATGAAATGGCGTGTGTATGGTAGTCAGATTCCTCTTCATTCCCCTGGACCGGAGCTTCTCCTTTTACTCTGCTGATCAAAACCATCCCGCCTATATACACGGCAAGAATAAGAAAAGAATCAAGTCCAATGCCAAGAATGGAAATATCAGTTCTCACAAAGAGAGCAAAGATGACCATTAAGCCTAAAAACAGTCCTAAACTTGATGTATAAGCATGGGATTTAGAAGTTTGACCAAAGAGCTTTTCCTTACGGTAAAACAAATCAAATACTGCAATGATCAGCAGGTTAAACATATTGCTTCCTAATACATTTCCAACAGCAATGTCAGGATTATCAAGCACTACGGCTGTTAAACTGGTTGTCACTTCAGGAAGGGAGGTTGCCCCTGCTAAAAGAAGCGTTCCTACCAGCAATCCTCCAAGCTTTGACTTCTCACTTAAGACATCGGCATAAGTGGAAAGTTTGATTGCGGCCAGCACGGTGAAAATGGCGGCAATAGTAAATAAAAAGAACGCCATAGTGTTTGTCTCCTTTTCCCTCCGTAATAGTAAGGACATTTTCAGGTCTTTTCATTAAGAAAAATCAGGGAGCTTTTTCCACAAAAAAAGACCTTTTTATAAAAGCCTTCTGGTTTTCTGCCCAAAAAGCTTTCATAAAAAGGTCTTGCGTACCTTGAGCCACCTGGACTTCAAAGCTCAACGGACCGAGTGAGAAACTCACTGTCATGACGACCCGCCAACCATTTGGACGCTACTCCCCTTTAAATGAACCTTGTTTACAAACTAAACATACCACCGCTTTCGTACTCAGTCAATGGAAAATTTTGAATAATTGGCCGTTTTTACTCACGGGAAAAGCCATGAAACAATAAAACCTAACACCAGAAAACAAAATACTTTATCTATATAGAAAACAAGTTTAAAATAAATAGGTGAAAGTAACATTTTGAAAATTTATACTATTGTCCAGCCTTTGCTGGAATTTGGGAGGAGAGGTAAGATGAAGTATTTTGCAGCATTTTTACCAATGAAAGATAAGGAGCTTAGTGACAAATACAGACAAGCTCATTTAGATTTTTTAAACAAACTAAAAGACGAAGGAACGATTCCTGCTTATGGACGCTTTGTTGATGGCGCAGGAGGATTGGTCATCTATAAAGGAGAATCCCAGGAGGAAGTTGAAGAACTGGTAAAGCAGGATCCATTTGTGGCCGAAGGGGCAAGAGATTTTGAAGTCCATGAATGGGCATTGGTGTCTGATCACTGGAAATAAAGAGCCGGAGAGGAGGAAGATCAATGACAAAATTAGCATACATAGGGCTTGGGAATATGGGACTTCCCATGGCTGTAAATCTTGTGAAAGCTGGCTATGAAGTCTACGGCAAAAACCGTTCTCAAGGAAAAGAAGAGACGTTTGCCGGACAAGGCGGAAAAGTAGGGAAATCTGTTGCCCAATTGGCAAAAGAAGCTGATGTTGTCATGACATGCCTGCCTATGCCGGATGATGTGGAAAACATGATTATGGGGAAAGACGGCCTTCTGGAACATGCGAAAGAAGGATTGACGATCATTGATTTTAGTACGGTTTCCCCAGAATTGAACGTTAAAATTTATGAACAGGCTAATGAGAAAGGGGTGCACTTTTTAGATGCACCGATTAGCGGAGGCACAACAGGGGCAGAAGCAGCAACTTTAGCCATTATGGTTGGCGGGGACGAGAAGGTGTTTCAGGAAGTCACCCCAATTCTTGAAACAGTCGGCGAGAATATTACATATGCCGGCCCATCCGGGAGCGGGACGAAGGTGAAGCTGATCAACCAGTATTTTGTCGGTATGCATACCATGGCTGTAAGTGAAGCGATGCATTTGGCGGCTGAAGCTGGTATTGACCGGGACCTTCTTTATGGTGTTCTTAGTAAAAGTTTTGCTCAGAGCAGAATTTATGACAGGCATTATCCTGATTTTATTGCCAAGGAGCAGTACACACCAGGCTTTGCCCTTGAACTCCTTCATAAAGATCTTAGATTGATGAGTGCAATGGCTGAGGAAGCAAATGTTTCATTAGAATTTGGTCAAAGTATAACGAAGGCTTTTGCAAAAGCAGAAGAGATGGAATTAGGTAAAGAAGACATGAGCGCTTTATACAAATATGTAAAAAGCAAATAACAAAAAAGCCATCAAGCCTTTTTTAAAGGGGGTTGATGGCTTTTTTTATTTACTTTGCTGATCACCCGATAGTAGGTAAAGCTACACCGATTCTTTAAGCTTTCTTTCATAAAGGGCTTTCTCAATCATTCCATCCAGCTGTTTCAGCTTTTCATAAGCCTTTTCTTCGGAAATGCGGCGGTAATGGTGTCGTCCGTTTGGTTCCTCGTCCATTTCATCTGCAAGTGCGACGACTCGCTGAAGATTACTTCGGTTTAAATCGGCTTCAGGCAGATAAGAATCTGTATGAAGCAGAATTGCTAATGCAATCTCTTTTGCAAAACGTCGGTCTTCACCAAGCCTCACTAATAATTTATGAGCCCGTTCAGCTCCCTTGATGGCGTGAATGTCATTCTCTTTATATAAATTAAAGTCCCATTCTCCATTTTTATACCACGTATAATGCCCCATATCATGAAGGAAGGCTGCTTTTGCAGCAAGGTCGGGATTCACTCCGAATTCGTGAGAAAGACGAAATGCATGATAGGAGGCAGAAATGGCATGGGCCAGACCAGCGCGCTTTACATATTTTTGGGCGATCGGGTGATTAAATATTTGTAATAGCGTTACTTGTCTCACCAAAATCCCTCCTATACTTATAGTCTCTTCTAAATATATTTTTACTATTATAACGATTTCCAAACATACTTGCAAGTGAAATTTAAACGTTTTAGTTTACCGCTGCCTATATTATCTTAGTCACAATATATACAAGGTATTCGTCATAATTTTAATTGCATGTTACTGGTTTTTTTCAATATAGACAGGGTAAACAAACCTTGCGAGAAGTAATAAAAAATTGCGAGAGAAGGGAGATAATGACATATCGCGGGAGGAGTAACAAAGAAAGTTGTAAAAGAAATGAAATTTTTCCCTAAATCTATTGGTATGCAATCTTGAGCGTAGTATAATTTTGGAAGAAAGTATATTGAAAATGATATGTATTCCAAATATTTGTCTGGAAATCGGGAATCAGAATGTGAACTATACATAAAAGGGGCAGTGGGAAAATGAAAAAATATGCTATTGGAGCAGGGACAGCATTGTTGGCTACCGTGTTGTTTATCTCTCCTGAATCTGCAAAAGCTGAAGAAACGTCTGACGTTGGACAGCACAGTCATAAAGTATCAGAAGCAAAAGAAAGAGAATTGCCAGAAAGAATGCTGCGTTTTCGCTATGAATCCGGTTACACCTTTGAATATCCGGACGCAGTTCGTGGGACATTTGTAACCGGCCACTCAGCAGGTGGCTCCAAGTTTAATGAACTTATTGAATTAACAAACGAAACGGAGCTAAACGCGATGGTTATTGATGTCAAGGATGATCATGGCCACCTGACATTCAGGCCAAACGAAGATTCTCCGTACATGGATATCAGCCAGGAATGGATTAATGACCCTGAGGAAATGATGGCTACCCTCGAAGAACATGAAATATATCCGATAGCCCGTGTGGTGGTTTTTAAAGATACTGTATTAGCAGAAGAAAGACCGGAATGGTCTTTCACTCAAGATGGGGAAGTATGGAAAAATAACAGAGGAGAAGCCTTTGTGAACCCGTTTGTTGAAGAAGTTTGGGATTATAACATTGACATTGCTGAAAAAGCAGCCCAGCTGGGTTTCCAGGAAATTCAGTTTGACTATGTGCGTTTTCCGGAAGGGTTTGAAAACAGGTACGATGTGTTAGATTATGACCATGGAAATTACGCTGACAGTGATGATGATGTGGAAGCGAGAGTGGATGCTGTATCCGACTTTGTGGCACATGCCAGGGAGAGGCTTGGAGGCGCCTATGATGTAGATGTTTCGGTTGATGTTTTTGGTTATGCATTTACAGTGGAAAACGCTCCTGGCATTGGACAGAATATCGTGAAAATTTCAGAAAATGTAGATGTTATTTCTTCCATGATTTATCCGAGTCATTGGACTCCTCATTTTGGATTAGACAAGCCGGACTTATACCCCTACGAACTGACCGATGCCTATGCTCAAGTAGAAAATGAAGTGCTGGGACAGCTTGATGATCCACCGGTATCAAGACCATGGATTCAGGACTTCACAGCGAGCTACCTTGGTGCCGGTAACTATATCCCTTATGGAGTAGAAGAGGTGGAAGCTCAAATCAGGGCCTTAAATGAAAATGGCATTGATGAATTCCTGCTGTGGAATGCAAGTAATAATTATACCGAAGGGGTAGATTACACCCCATTAGATTAAAGCAAAGAGGATGTAGAGGATGTCTTATTCCAGTCCCATACTCGTGACAGGAATGAGGCATCTTTTTTATTGGGATCATTAGGTGGATAAAAGGTGAAAGGGTGCGGAAACTAAAGGCAGGTGGTTCCAAAATAATCAGAATTCTCGTATAATGTAGTGGAGAAGACAAATGGAGGTTATAGTAACCATATGAATTGGTACGAAAAGCTGAACCAGTATTTCCCTATAGAAGAAATGAAGTCGAAGGAGCATATGGAGCTGCTTTTAAAAGAAAAAGGTGACATTTACCGTAAAGATGAAGGCCCTCATCATGTCATTATGTATGTGGAAACAGAAGACTTTGTCTTCATTGACTATCTATTTGTTTCGAAGAAAAGCCGGGGACAAGGCTTGGGCCATAAGCTTATAGATAAGTTGAAGAAAAAAGGAAAACCAATTATACTTGAAGTAGAGCCACTAGACTACGAAGACACAGATAGTGAAAAAAGACTTCGTTTTTATCAGCGGGAAGGGTTTAAACATGCAAAGTCGATAGGCTATAGCCGCCGTTCCTTAGCAACTAAAGAAGTGAACACGTTAGAGATTTTATATTGGTCTCCAGGAAATGAATCAGAGGAAACCATTTATGAGAAGATGAAGCACACTTATGAAAACATTCATACGTACAAGGACCAGCAGTTATATGGAGAATCCTATCAGGATGTTGATGAAGTTCTGACTTACACTGAAAAGGCATCAGAACGGAAGAAAGAAGAAGTTTAGAACTGCTCATCCTCTATGGTTTCAAGGTACCATCCTCTTTTTGTCAGAGCATGTTCTAATTTTGGATTGTCAATCAAACAAAGTTTACTCGAACATCTCTTTCACAAGGAGGGAGAAATAATGAAAAACAAACAAAAGCTGAAACGCAAAAATAAAAGAGAGGTCCTTCGTGATATGCTGAGGAAGAATTTAAAGGATCTTAATAGACTGCCTCAGCCTGAAAGAGGTCCTGCTCAGCCAACAAAGACATCTGCCTGAACCAAAAAAAGAAAGCCGCTATCACTGCGGTTTTCTTTTTTTATAGCTCTGTTATAGTCCAATGGTGACTTCTATAAGGGATTTGATTGTAGATAAAAGTAAGGCGGCTTCATTTTTCTGTTGAAGCTGTGACATGTTGCATCGTTTACTGAACATCAACAACAAAATGTGACAAGCAAAGCCCTTATGATAAAAAATGAAAAAAAGGTTTATAGAGAATTTAGAAAAGGTATATAAAGATTGTGCGTATCTGTAAGCTGTGAATTATGTAACTATGTCAAAAAAAACGAATATCTTGAAAAAATGTACCCAAATTAGAATAATTATTGTATAATTATATTTGTAAAGATGAAGAACTACCGTGGAAAACTATTTAATATAATATATCGTTTCTTTGAAGGGAGAGGTTTCAACCAATGGTAACCTTGCTCACATCTCCAAGCTGCACATCATGCCGGAAGGCAAGAGCGTGGCTGGAAGAACATAATATTCCATATGAAGAGAGAAATGTATTTGCATCTCCTCTTACCGTGGATGAAGTTAAAGAAGTCGTTCGAATGACAGAAGATGGAACCGACGAAATTGTATCCAAAAGATCCAAGGTGTTCCAAGAGCTAGAAGTTGAGCTTGAATCCATGCCTTTGCAGCAATTATTCGAGTTAATCAGTGAACATCCAGGGTTACTGAGACGGCCGATTATTTTTGATGAAAAACGTTTGCAGGTTGGATACAATGAAGCGGAAATTCGCCGTTTTCTACCGAGAAAAGTTCGTACTTTTAACTTATTAGAAGCACAGAAAATGGTGAATTAATGTATAAAAAGAAAAAGCTTCTACTTATCAATTGTAGAAGCTTTTTCTCATTTACATACTATTTACATAAATAGAACAAAGTTTGGCAATCCTTCAAACAACGAAGCATATAGGAGAAGAAAAGTGTGGTTTTCTATACCGAAACGAGCTGAAGAAATGTTATAATATATGTAGGAAGGGAATAATTGTTGTTGTAATTATAATTTTCAAAATAATTCTTGACAATGCACGCGCTTTCCTTGAAAATAATGATTTAATAAAAGGTTTACACGACCCATTCTCTTGATTCGCTCCGCTCCCATCATAAACGAAAAACAGTAAGGGATGAGCACCAGCCTTAACAACAATCGTCTTATCGTATAAAATAATTAATATAATAAACGATAAGATTATAGATGCTTTGCACTGGGTATAGCCGTACTAAAGATATCTTGGAGAAAAGCATTCGACCTTACCTAGTAGGAGGGAGAGAATCATGGAAATCGAAAGAATTAATGACTCCACAATTAAGTTTTATATCACGTATCGTGACATTGAAGATAGAGGTTTTGACAGAGATGAGATCTGGTATAACAGAGAACGTGGAGAAGAGCTCTTTTTTGAAATGATGAATGAAGCAACGGATCATCAAGATTCATTTGAAATAGAAGGTCCCCTTTGGATCCAGATCCAGGCTCTAGAGAAAGGACTTGAAGTAGTAGTAACTAGAGGCCAGATTTCTGATGGTAATGTAAAACTGGAAATTCCTGTAACTCAGGATAAAGGTGAAGACATGCCTGTGGATGATAACATTGTTGATATGCTGGATGAACAGTTCCGTTCTTCCCAAAAGAGTCGTCAATATAGTCAAAACCAGGATGAAGAACTTGAACTTGTTATTGAATTTAAGGATTTAGAGGATTTGATATCACTAAGTCAATCCTTTGATGCATCGTACGTGAAAAACGAAGTATACCACTTCCAAGGCTCCTATTACTTGTATCTTCTCTTTGATAATCACTACACAGAAGATGAACAGGATGATATGTTAAGCCGGGTGCTCGAATATGGAGAAGAGTCTGATGTGTCGATTTACCGTATTAGAGAGTATGGTAAGACTATTGTAGAAGAAAACGGTTTGCAGGTTATAAAAGATAACTTTTCATAATCAAGAGAAATCGTGCCTTTTTAAAGCCGGTTCCATTAAGGAACCGGCTTTTTTTGCTCGTTCCTGAAAAGAGAGCAAGAGAGACTTTGCTTTTGAACAGTATATAAATAGGGAATGAGGAAGAAAAGGAAGTGGAAAGGAAGTATTTATCTCATACATAAAATAACAGCTTATGAATTGGAGAAATGACCATGAAAAACCGTTTTAATATTGTCGTCTTTTTATTACTATTGGTTACTGTTTTTTATATAAGCCGGGACTTATGGGATGGCTGGATTGTAGGAGCTATCACCCTTCTTTTTACTTTTTCAGTCATTTTTATAGCGATTGTTATTTTTCTGGAGAACAGAAATCCAACAAAGACATTGACCTGGCTGATCGTCTTAGGTGTGTTCCCTGTTGTCGGGTTTATTTTTTATTTACTGTTTGGACAAAATCATCGCAAAAACAAAAACTTAACGAAACAAGCAGCCCTTCAAGAGCAGGCATTTGAAAAAATAGAACAAAGCCGCTATTTAGATGAAGGGGAGCTCAGAAAAATGGGAAGGCAGGAACAATTATTCCGTCTAGCTCATCGAATAGGAAATAATCCAATAAATTTCAATACAAATACGAAAGTGCTGACAGACGGAAAAGAAACCTTCACCCACATTACCCAAACATTAAAAATGGCTAAAGATCACATTCATTTAGTGTATTATATTGTAAGAGATGACAAGCTGGGCCAGGAGATCAAGGAGATACTTATCCAGAAAGCCGAAGAAGGGGTAAAGGTTCGTTTTTTGTTTGATGCAGTTGGCTGCTGGAAGCTGTCAAAAAAGTATATTAAAGAGTTAAAAAATGCAGGAGTGGAAATGGTTCCTTTTGCTCCTGTCAGACTCCCTCTGATCACACATCAAGTAAATTACCGTAACCACCGGAAAATTATCGTCATTGACGGTCAGCTTGCATATGTCGGCGGGCTCAATATTGGGGATGAATATATGGGAAGGAATAAGTACTTTGGGATCTGGCGGGATACCCATTTAATGGTGCAAGGAGAAGCGGTCAGAACTCTTCAATTAATATTTCTGCGGGATTGGTACTATTCGACAGGCAAAGCCCTTTTAGAACCTCAGTACTTGTCGCCGGCTCTTCCGGAGGGAAAACAAGATGGGGGCGTGCAAATGATCGCAAGCGGGCCGGATACAAAGTGGGAAGTCATTAAAAAACTGTTTTTTTCTATGATTACTTCTGCAAAAAAATCAATTTGGATTGCTTCCCCTTACTTTATCCCTGATGATGATATCTTGTCTGCATTAAAGATTGCTGCTTTGAGCGGTATTGATGTCAGGTTGTTAATGCCTGCAAAACCAGATAAAAGGATTGTATTTTATGCATCGCGTTCCTATTTTCCTGAACTCATGGACGCAGGGGTGAAAATTTATGAATACGACCGTGGCTTTATGCACAGTAAAATTATGATTGTCGATCATGAGATTGCCTCTTTAGGCACAGCAAATATGGACATGAGAAGTTTTCATTTAAATTTTGAAGTTAATGCCTTCCTTTACCGGACAAAAAGTGTAACCACTCTGGTGGGAGATTATATTTATGACTTGGAGCATTCCACCCGGATAATGCTGCCAGAGTTTCAAAAGAGGCCATTTGTAACAAGAGTCGTAGAATCAACGTCCAGGCTTCTATCTCCATTATTATAGGACTCTGTTATAGGCGAATAGTCTTTTTATAAGGCTTTTGTTTGTAAATAAAAGAGCGAGAGCCTTCGGCAGTAGGAGGAGCCGAAGGTCCCGCAGGGTGTTTTTCGAGGAAGATGAGGTTATGCCTAAAGCATAGAAGATATCGTGATTGGGATGTAGAATTCATGAATGGATATGGCACTTGTACGTTAGGTGCATGTGAGCGTCTTTTAAGGAAAATCAACTACAAGCTAAAAAGAGCGTGCTTACGTGAAATACTCTATGTTTGCTTCCGGGAAATACTCAGAGAGGTGTTTGGAAAAGAATTCTTTTATTTTTTCTTGTTCATCTGTCTGATACACATATTTACCTATCCCGTATCGTCCCCATTTATACTTTCTTTTTTCTTCTTCTAATTCCAGCTTGGTCATCGGATAATTTTGTTCAATGACTCGCTTTGCCGGCTTTGTGAACCGGTGCTGTATTAATTCAAAGGTTAAATCATCCGTGGCAGAAGAAGGTAATGTTTCGCTTAGGTGTTGAAGCATTCCAAGGTATCCATCTTCCCATCCTTCGTGGATGTAAATGGGTGCTATGATGAAGCCAAGAGGGAAGCCAGCCTTTGCTACCTTTGCGGCCGCTTCAATTCGTAAGTCTAATGGTGAGGTGCCTGGTTCAAAGTTTTTAATGACAAAAGGAGCATTAATGCTGAATCGAAACCTTGTCCGGCCGTTATGATTGGCATCAAGAAGATGATCGACATGATGGAATTTGGTCACAAATCGAAGCAGGGCATGTTCTGATTGCCCAATATGCTCTATCGTCTTTTTAAGCGTGTGTGTTAGGTGGTCGATTCCAACGATATCAGATGTACAGGAAGCCTCAAACCTGGTTATTTCCGGGGCTCTTTCTTCTACATACTTATCTGCTGCTTCAAAAATTTCTTCTAGGTTAACATAGGTACGAATATAAGGTTTACTTCCCATTGTTGTTTGAAGATAACAATAATGGCAATGTCCCATACAGCCAGTGGCTAAAGGAATAGCATACTCAGCAGAAGGCTTGGATGAATCAAAGGACAGAGTTTTTCGGACACCTACAACCAAGGTTGATTTGGCTTTGCGGTATTTTTGTAAGTGAGTATCTCCTGGCAGGTTTCTAACTTGATTATGAGAGGTTGTTTGCCGAATTTCTACTCCTTCCTTTTCAAATTTGGCTTTTAATTCCCTGCCAAGTGGGTATTCTAGGGCTCTTGGCTCAATATATACAAGCTGGGGATAAAAAGGTTTCATCATCCATCTCCTTTTTACATTTCACTTTGTTCGTTGTCTTCGAAATAATAATTGTACATCTTTACTGCTTCTTCATACGTTGTATATATCGCATAATCATCCTGAAGAGGATAGTGGGTATCCATTAGAAATAATGACAGCTCTTCATTGTTTTCCGGGCTTTCAGTAATGATTGCTTCCTGAATGGTTGCTACATTTTGAGTGTGAGGGTTGCGGTAAATAACATAAGCTTTGTCCCCGTTTTTAAATTGATTCACCTAGATTCTCCTTTCATAAACCATACCAACTTATTCTACAGAGCAGGAATTCGTCTTCCTTCTGGTGAATTGAATATTCATTGGAGGTGTTTTATGTTCGTAGCTAAAAAAAGTAATGGTTCTATCATTTCCTTGTTACATTCTTATCAAAGAGAAGAAGCCCAAAATGCCAGCTTGCTGTTTTGTCCTGCTTGCAGCAGTGAGGTTATTTTAAAAAAAGGGGCCAAACGCCAGTGGCATTTTGCTCATAAAATTTCTTCGTTATGCTCTTCTCAAAATGAACCTGAAACAGAAGAGCATCTTGCAGGAAAACAACGCCTATATTATTGGCTGAAAAAGCAAGGTTTACCCGTATTTCTGGAACATACTCTCCCCGTTACAAAAAGACGAGCTGATCTTTATCTTCCCCTTGCCCCGCGTCCCGTAGCAATTGAATTCCAATCCGCTTCTATGACAGATGAGGAATGCTTAAACCGTACAAGGGATTATCTTAAAGAGGGAGTGTGGCCTGTTTGGATATTTTCCCTGCAGCGATTCAGGTCCCGGCACCCAATGAGCCTCGAAGGAATAACCTCTCTCTACTCTTTTGAATGGATCCCCTTAAGAGAAAGCGTCTCACTTTCTCATCGTTTTCTTATTTACTATTCCCCTGCTCAGCAACGCTTTCATTTTTTGTTCCCTCTTACTAGCCTTTCCTCACGCCGTACCTTTTATCAGCAGACCTTACTTCATGAAACAGAACTTTCATTTTCCCATTTGTTTAATCCGCCCGTTCCAACAAAGCCCCCGACCGTGTTATTTCCTGCCTGGATGAAAGTGAAAAAACAATGGAGATATGGTCGTAAGAATAATCGCGAAGGAATAGTCTATAACGAAGTGAATAAATTATTTGCTTCTCATTATAGAGACAGCAGCTTGTTTTCTGCGGAAGCGGGCTGGCCAATAGTAAACAAGGAGGAATTAATAACCAAACCTTTGTGGTGGCAGAGCTGGCTCCTTTTTTTTCTAAGTACATGTGTAAAAGAAGGGAGGACGATAAAGGAAAAGACTCTTTGGCAGGAGTTCAATGGACGAATGGAGGAGAATGGATTTCAAAAACGAGTTCTGCCTTTATTAACCGGACATGATGAATACTTATTTATCTACATTAGGTTTATAGAAAAAGCAGGGCTGGTAGAGGAGGTGGAAAAAGGGGTTTGGAAGCAGAAACGTTCTTTGTACCTTCCATCATCTCTGGATGAAGGATATTTTTTAGACGTAAAGATATCGAAAGCATTTTTTTCATTTTTCTCTTCTTTTGACGCCTGGCAGAAAAAGAATACATGAAGAAGCTCCAGTAATTAGGAAGGATCCGAAATGATGATTAAGTCATTTATCTTCATCTTTAACATAGCTTTCTTTTTTAAAGGGAAGGATTATAAGGAATAGCCATTTTTGCTGGAGAAACTTTTCATCATTCGTTAAAATTGGAAACAGAATATATATTACGTGGGAGGATGCTAAATGAGTGAAGAGAAGAAGAACAATAGCTTACCGAAACGGGAAGATCTTCCAATTGAAACAACATGGAATTTAGAAGATATTTTTTCCACGGATGAAGAGTGGGAAAAAGAATTTAATCATATAAAAGAGTTGCTGCCTGATTTGCAAGAGTACAAAGGAAAAACGGGAGAATCTGCAGAACAGTTATACGGATTGTTAGTCCTTCAGGATAAAATTGCTGAAAAGCTGGGACGTTTATATACATACGCTCATATGCGTAGCGATGAAGATACAGGGAATTCCTATTATCAAGGCCTAAACGAAAGAGCATCAAGCCTTGCCTCCCAAGCAGGGCAGGCTATGGCTTTTATTGTCCCTGAAATTCTTAACGTACCCGAGGATAAAATCAATGATTTTCTTGAAGAGAAAAAGGAATTGCAGGTATACGCTCACGCACTGGATGAGATCAATAAAAACCGTCCTCACGTATTAAATGAGTCAGAAGAGTCTATTTTGGCTCAAGCGTCAGAAGTAACTTCCGCACCAGGGAACACCTTTGGCATGTTAAACAATGCTGATTTGAAATTCCCTTCCATTGAGGATGAAAACGGGGAAGAAACCCAGGTCACACATGGGCGGCTTCTGACGTTTTATGAAAGTGAGAACCGCCGTGTAAGAAAAGACGCGTTTAAAGCTGTTTATGAGACGTATGGAAAGTATAAAAATACATTTGCCAGCACGTTAAGCGGACAAGTAAAAAGAAATTTATTTTACGCTAACGTCCGTAATTATGAGTCTGCACGCCAGGCAGCGTTAAGTAATAATAACATTCCAGAGGTCGTATATGACCAGCTGGTTGAAACAGTAAACGAACATCTCCATCTCCTTCACAGGTACGTAAGCCTTCGGAAGAAAGTGTTACAGCTTGATGAGATACACAATTATGACTTATACACCCCGCTTGTAAAGGGAGTAGATATGAAAATCAGCTATGAAGAGGCAAAGGAGCATGTTGTAAACGGAGTTCAGCCTCTAGGGGAAGAGTATGTGAGCAAGATAAAAGAAGGCTTTGAAAACCGCTGGATTGATGTGTATGAAAACGAAGGGAAAAGAAGCGGAGCATATTCTTCCGGAGCGTATGGAACGATGCCTTATATTTTGATGAACTGGCAGGATAACGTAAATAACATGTTTACTCTTGCACATGAATTAGGACACTCTTTGCACAGCTATTACAGCAGGGAAAACCAGCCGTTCATTTACTCTGATTACACCATTTTTGTGGCCGAGGTCGCTTCTACATTAAATGAAGCCCTGCTTAATGATTACCTTCTGAAGACAATTGATGACAAGGATAAAAAGCTTTACTTGTTAAACCATTTCCTTGAAGGGTTCAGAGGCACAGTCTTTCGCCAGACTATGTTTGCTGAGTTTGAACAAATCATTCATGAGAAAGGGAAAAATGGTGAACCTCTTACCCCGGATTTGCTGAATGAGACTTATTATAAGTTAAACGAAAAGTATTTTGGAGAAGATATAACTTTGGATGAGGAAATAGGACTCGAATGGGCCAGAATCCCTCATTTCTATATGAATTTTTACGTGTATCAATATGCAACTGGCTATAGTGCAGCGACAGCTTTATCTAAACAAATTTTAGAAGAAGGAGAGCCAGCAGTAGAAAGGTATCTGGAATTTTTAAAATCGGGCAGCTCAGATTATCCTATTGAAGTATTGAAAAAAGCGGGAGTCGATATGACATCCTCTGAACCTATCAAAGAAGCGATGAGTGTGTTTGAGGACACATTGAATGAAATGGAAAAGCTTTTAGAGATGAAGGAAAAATAAGCCATGAAAAAAGGCACAGCCCGAGCTGTGCCTTTTTATGATATCCCCTTAAATTTATTGCGCTCATTTAAACAGTGAACGGTAAAAAGAATAGAAAAAAATAAAGCAAGGCTGCCTGCAGCAACAGGGATAAAATGCATTACCCCCAGTATAAATAAGAAAAAGCTCAATATAATTAGAATGATTCCTACACCAAATGCCAGCACTTTGTCCTCCCCTTTGCCATGAAATTCATTCTTGAATATATGTCCATGACTGAAAGGCTATTCCTTTTTGAAAAGTGAAAAACGTTAGATTGCAAGATAAGGCATGTTGGTTTAATTGTTAATAAATTTTTCAGGTGGAACTTCTGTAGATTTCAGTGAAAAGCCACAGCTCAAGGTCATGCAGCAATGGGCTTTACATAAGGAAGCTGAAGCGCTGCCCGCGGAATAAAAGATACCGTAAATGGCAATATGAAGTAACATGCTGTAAGCAAATGTTGTACTTTGCCTCAGAGCTTAAGAGGATAAATATTTCCAAAAGGTACCGTACTTTACTGGCACCCGCTCCACTTTTCGCTTCAACATCAATTTCTTCAAACAGGATTCAGCCTCTTTGAGAGAAAGATCATAAACTACAGCAACTTCTTTGCTTGCGACGAATTGAAACTTTTCTAAGAAATCCTCCAGAGGAAGTTTGTCTGCCCTTTTGGGCGTAAAGCCCAGCATTTCAGTGAGAATATCAACATATACTTCGTATGGATAGGAGCCAGGTACCTTCAGGCCGGCTTCTTCAATTTTTTCATTAAAGAATACAAAGGTGGGAGCACGGTCTACTTCCATTTCTCTTGTCGTTTTAATATCGCACTGAAGCGCCTTGATGGCACAGGTTGAATGAAAGTCAGATTGAAAGCTGTTTTCGTCCAGTCCTGTTGCTCTGGCGATCTCATAAAGAACCTTTTCGTCAGCCACATTTTGTTTTTCGAGAAAAAGTTTTTCCCTCAGTTTACGACTAAAAGTGGCAGCTTTTGCTCTTCCTTGCATCTCGGCAGCTTTAATGGCAAGTGAAGGGACATAAGAAGAGACAAGAGGGTTTTCCAGCCAGACATCCCCATCACAGGACATCCCTGTTCTTGCTGCCGTTTCTTCAAACCTTAACGCTAAATTCTTAGGGTTTTTCTTATGTTTGGAATCATAAGAATCCCGCGACTCGAGCTGACTTGCAATGAAAAAACGAATAGAAAAATAACTGCCGAATTCAATGATGAATTTCTTTAGAGTGGGTTCAAAGGCCCAACATTCTGGACAAAGAGGGTCTGTAAAGACATATAATTCTATTTTCTTTTTTGGAGTTCTCAGTGCTTCAGCTTCTTCGGCAGAAATTCCGCATATGCCAAGCCAGTCATCACATTGAACCTTTTTCTCCTCTTTTTTCAATGGTCCACACTCCTTTCTGTCTATTCTTCAGGTGTATTGACCATATGGTGTGCAGTAAAAGTTAATCGATCAAAAATGTGTTCACGCAACGGGCCTTCCAAACCAACTTCATCCATAGCCAATTTCATGCAGGAAAGCCATGCCGAGGCACGAGAGGGTGTGATAGGAAATGGCATGTGCCTTGCCCGCAGCCTTGGATGTCCATGCTCTTCGGTGTATAAAGGCGGCCCGCCAAGAAACTGGGTTAAAAATTGTTTTTGTTTTCTGGCTGTTTCTGTTAAGTCCTCAGGAAAGATAGGTGACAGCTCAGGGTGATTCTTCACATGTATATAAAAAGTATCAACAAGGCGGCTTAATGTTTCTTGGCCGCCGATTCCTTCAAATGGGCTTTGTTCTTCTTTCATAGGTTTTCTCCTTTTACGGTTTCCATACTTGTTGTTCTTCCACAATCGTTCTCACTTAAGATAGCGGGAAGGAATATAGATTGCAAGAAAAAAGCTCTGTAAAAATAAACGATTAGATTGAAAGGAATATGAAAAATGACAAATCATTTACAATTTTATTGTAGCAATGCATCTTTATATCAGCAAATATAACGAACTTGTGCTGTACGGTTAAAATGACGGTCTGAACGAGAGGGAAGAAAAGGAGGAAGACAAAAAAGCAGATCCAGTTACAAGCTGGACCTGCTTACATATCATTTTTATTAAGCTAACGAGTGAAAGGTGTTCATAACTTTAGGCACGTATGCCTGCGTTTCTTTAAAAGGAGGAATGCCATTATAGCGGTCTACATTCCCCGGACCTGCATTATAAGCTGCAAGTGCCAGCCGGGTATTGCCATTATAGCGGTTTAGCATATCTTTTAAATACCTTGCACCCCCGTCAATATTTTGTTTAGGGTCATATGGATCATTTACTTTCAGCCACTTTGCTGTGCCCGGCATTAACTGCATTAAACCCTGTGCTCCTGCATGACTTTTGGCGTTAGGATTGAAGTTTGATTCATGCTTTATAACTGAATAAATTAGGCGGGGATCCAGATTATAACGTTCGGCAGCCTCTTCAATTAATTGATTATAGTTTGAAGAAGCAGAGAGTGATTTCTTCTCTGAAGATGACGAGCCCTGAGAAATCTCTGCAGGTGGTGAAGTTTTACTTTTTGATGCAAGCTTCATTGCAGCTTCATGAAAACGCTCAGCTGCGGCAGGTGTTAAAAACAGCGAACGGTCAGCTAACCCTTCCTTTACAGAGCTGGCTTCTGAAAACGAAGAAGGTATTGCTTCTGTCAGGTTTTGTAAGTGGGCGTCAAATGATGAATGAAAAGCTGGGTCTTTTATTGACTTCTGACGGCCGGCTGATCCATCAAAAAACAAGGAACCTGATATAAATGAAATATTCATTACTTTCACCTCGTTAAAGTATACATAAGAGCAAATGGATGGTAAGGAACTTCGAAAAGGATTAGGAGAAATGAACCTAAATGAAAAGCTACTCCGTTTTCTTTGTTAATTCGCTTTTTCTATTAAAAAACCTTTGTATTTTGTTTGGTGTTTCCCTTTTAGGGATGTCATATTTATCTAAGATGGACATCAGTACCTTGTCGACATGGTCTCTACTCTTTCCTTCAAATTCCAGTTCATAATCTTCCTTATCCAAATAAGTGCTGTGGTCAAATACAAGCTCTCCCTTTTGATAAGGAAGCTCTAGACGGTATGTAGTCAGTGTACCTAGGTTGTTTACTTTTTTTATATCGGTTAAGGAAAGAGAAATTTTTAATTGTTTTTCAACTTCTCCCTTAGGGATATGTCCCGTTTGTATTGCTCTTTCTGCTTCTTTTTCGGTTAACAGCTGATTTGTTTCCAGAAGCTCATCTTTGTGGGGTTCTTTCAGAGTCAACATCCATTGATTGTTCTTCTCCCTGATGCGAAGAGCCGCTTTTTTCCCTTTTATTTGAAAATCTTCTGTGTCAAAATAGGTGTTGCGTTGACGTGTGAATTGATCATAAGAAAGGTTCCATTCCTTCATGATGCGTTCAAACTCATCTTTGGTAACCAGATTCTTTCCTTCAATTTCAATATCTTGACCCATAGTTTCTCTCCTTTTATTTATGGTAAAAAATCATTTATTGAATATAAGATAACATGTCTTCAGTATGGGGCAAAAAAGAGGGAGGCTCAATAGAAGCTGTTCTTTAAAGCGCTGCCTCCGACTGAATCTTGTTGAATGATACTGGCTTGTGACAGCCTTCTGTTAGAGTTGAAAAGGCGTGGTGTGGTAAAATAGAAAGGGAATACAGGATTGTTCAGGCTTAGCCCTGCACTATTGATAGAAATATAATGAGGTGAAACCATGCAGCAGCACGTACTTACCATTACGCAAGTGAAAATTAAAGAAAATGAACTATTACTTACTCCTATAGAAGATTGGCCAAAGGATGAGTGGTTGAAACTGAAAGACGGAGAAAGAATGCTTGCAGACTCTGATGCCTTGGCTTTGGTATATATATTGGAGCTTGACGGTCAGTTTGTCCAGCTTCGTTTTCCAAAGCATACGTGGCCCCAATTACATGAAGGCTATCAAAAAGAACTTCCAGCTGTTTTAGATGGACCAGAAAATATAACACTGGGAAAGTTCAAAGAAGAATTGGAATATCTTCTTGATAACATCGAAGGTAACGGGAACTACGGAGAGGATATGGTGGCGGCCTTTGAAAACGCCTTTCAATTAAATAAGTAAGAAGAAGCAGGTGGTCATATGAGCAACTGGGAAGTCTTTTTGTCTCCTTATAAGCAGGCTGTGGAAGAGCTTAAAGTAAAGCTAAAAGGTTTGAGAGAACAGTATCAAAGGTCTTCTCAGCACACGCCTATAGAATTTGTTACTGCGCGGGTGAAGCCAATCACCAGTATCCTTGATAAAGCAAAAAGAAAAAATATGTCTCTGGATCGCCTGGAAGAAATGCAGGATATCGCCGGTGTAAGAATTGTCTGCCAGTTCGTTACCGATATTGATACGATTGTGGCGCTTGTTCATGCACGAAAGGATTTTAAAGTAATTGAAGAAAGAGATTATATTAAAGAAAAGAAAGAAAGCGGGTATCGCTCGTATCACATGGTGGTAAACTACTCTGTCCATACCATTGAAGGACAAAAGGATGTTATGGTGGAAATTCAAGTGAGAACGATGGCTATGAATTTCTGGGCCACCATAGAGCATTCCTTAAATTACAAATACAGCGGGGAGATCCCTGAAGACATTAAGAGACGTCTTCAGCGAGCGGCCGAAGCAGCTTTCCAGCTCGATGAAGAGATGTCCAAAATTCAGGGGGAAGTCCGGGAAGCTCAGCAAATATTATCTCAACAGCGCGGGTCTACATAATTTAAATTCACCATACAAATATCAGCACAGGATATAAAGGACTAATAGAAACCAAAGATAAAACACCAGGATCCAGTTTCTGGTTTATTAATGAAGGACAGGGGACGGGTAACATGAGATACACGGTAACCTCCAGGGGGGATGAAACATCAAACGCCCTCCAGCAAAGAGTAAAAAGTTATTTGAATGATTTTGGCCTTGAATACGATGAAGAGAATCCGGAAATTGTTATTTCTGTTGGGGGTGATGGAACCCTTCTTCATGCTTTTCATCACTATAAAGATAAGCTGGATGACATGTGTTTTGTGGGAGTCCATACCGGCCATTTAGGATTTTACGCTGACTGGAAGCCGGAGGAAGTGGAAAAGCTTGTCATCCATATTGCAAAGACTCCGTTTCAGATTGTGGAATACCCTTTGCTTGAGGTTGTTGTGAGACATTATAATCAACCCCAATCTGACCGCTATCTTGCGATTAATGAATGTACAGTCCAAACCATGGAAGGGTCTTTAGTATGCGACGTGGATATTAAAGGGGAAAATTTTGAAACCTTTCGCGGAGATGGCCTTTGTATTTCAACTCCATCCGGAAGCACAGCCTATAATAAAGCACTAGGAGGAGCGATCTTGCATCCTTCTCTTGCTTCGATGCAAGTAGCAGAGATGGCGTCGATCAATAACCGGGTATACCGGACAGTAGGCTCTCCCCTGGTACTGCCGCAGCACCATACCTGCTTGTTACGACCATTAAACGATGTAGATTTGCAGCTGACAATTGATCATACAACCTTAGTAGACAATAAAGTCAAATCCATTCAATGCCGGGTAGCTGAAGAGAAAGTTCGCTTTGCTCGTTTCAGGCCATTTCCTTTCTGGAAAAGAGTAAAGGAATCATTCATTGGCGACTAACGTAAAAGTGGTGATGTAAATGAATTCGCCTAAAGCTATATGGAGAGTGCCTTCTACCTTTGAAGAAGGCACTCTCCGTTCCTTTTTAAGACATGAAATCGGCATGTCAGGGCGTACGTTGAAAGCGATAAAAAAAGAAGGGAATCTGCTGGTTAACGGAAGAGAGGAAACAGTGCGGGCTTTATTGAAGCCGGAAGATACTGTTACAGTGTGCTTCCCTATGGAGGAACCTTCCGAAGAACTTGAACCATTTTTCTGTCCACTATCTATTTTGTACGAGGACGAACATCTTCTCATTGTTGACAAGCCTGCGGGGATGGCAACGATACCGGGAAGAGGAGAGAGGGGCTGCTCTCTTGCTGAAGCTGTCATCCATTATTACAAAGAACAAAAGATTCCAGCGGCCTTTCATGCTGTAAATCGTTTAGACAGAGATACAAGCGGAATTGTAACGGTAGCAAAGCATCAATATATTCATGAGAGGCTTTCTTTTTTTCAAAAGGAAGGAAGGTCAGTGAGAAGGTATACTGCCGTGGCTGAAGGCAGTGTTGTTCCGAAAAAGGGGCAGATCATTGCACCTATTGGACGCAGGGAAGGAAGCATGGTTGAAAGAATAGTGATCAGCACTGGTGATTATGCAGAAAGCTCGTATAAGGTCATAAAGGAAAAAGACAGTGCCAGTATGATTGAGCTTACATTAGAGACAGGTCGAACCCACCAAATTAGGGTGCATATGTCTCATATCGGGCACCCTCTTGCAGGGGATGACCTGTATGGAGGTTCTCAACGGTATATCCGGCGCCAGGCACTTCACTCGGGTTATTATTCAACGATTCATCCCATATCCTTTCAAAAAATAAACGTTCATTCGTCACTTCCTCCTGACATGGCTCAGGCATGGGAAGCTATTGACTAACAACAGGCTGCAAGGAAGACTTTTCTACAGCCTGTTTTTAAATACCAAAATTTAGAGGGAGGAAAGTCCAGATCAAAATACTCGTGAATCTTGTTCTCGAGAATTCCGGACTTTCTTCCGTGGTAAGAACAGGAGACTTCAAAACTTTAGAGTTCATTTTCTTCGAATTCTCGGAACTTCTCCTGTACAAATGGCATGGTTGAAGGGACAGAGATAAGTTCTTTCTCTGGGTACTTAAAGGCTGTTAAGGCCCCTCCAAATACGCAGCCTGTGTCTATATTGATCGTCCTGTTCAACATTCGGGGTTTTGTAACCGGAGTGTGGCCGTAAACAATCCAGGATTCTCCATTATATTTTTTTGCCCAATCTCTTCTTACAGGAGATCCATTCGGTTCTTTTTCCCCGGTAATATCACCGTATAAGACGAAGGTTTTTACCTTCTTATCATGGCGCCCAATATAATCTTCACGGATTCCAGCGTGGGCGGCTACAATGTTTCCCTCGTCCAGTTCATGATAAAGAGGAGAGCCTTCAAAAAGCTTCATAAAGCGGGCACGAACCTTTTTGTACGTTCTGCGGTCAAGGTTCTCTAATTCTTCAACCGTTGTTTCCAGGCCATGGCTGATCACTATATTCCTTCCTAAAAAGTACCGATACAGCTTATCACAGTGATTGCCAGGGACATAGTAAGCGATATTATTTTCAGTAAGAGAAGAAACAAGCTCTATAACACCAACTGAATCAGGCCCCCTGTCTGTCAGGTCACCGATAAATACGAGTTTCCTGTTATCAGGGTGAGTCCACTTCCCATCGATGTACTTATAGTTCAACGTCGAAAGCATTTCTTTTAATTCATGAAGACACCCATGGATATCGCCTATAAAATCCAATTTCATATCGTTTTTCCTCCTCCAGAATAATTTAAGCGTTTTCCTCTTACAATGGTATAAAAAGACTTTTTATATCAGGTTTTTTGCATTGACGGCAAGAAAGCAATAATGTGATAATGATATCTTTGCAGAGGTAGTCGTCAGCCATACATAGTAGAAGGCGGGCGCTGCCGGTGTAATGAGATTGACCCATTCCCTATTTAAACAGAACAAAAACATGATGGGATAAGCGGGAAAATAAAATGTTTTATAAAGGAGATGGAACATGTATACAGCTATTGGCGATCCGGTTTTAATTTTCGCTTTAGCTATGGTGACGTTTTTGCTTGCCCCAATGCTGATGCACAAATTAAGAACTCCCGGCCTGATTGGCCTTATACTTGCCGGTGTAATCATCGGCCCTAATGGTCTCGGCCTTCTTGAAAGAGACAATACAATTGTTTTACTCGGTACAGTTGGACTATTATATATCATTTTTATTGCGGGGCTGGAGATTGACCTGGAAGGATTTCAGAAATACCGGAGGGACAGTGTCATTTACGGGTCATTTTCCTTTGCTATTCCTTTTTTCCTAGGCTTAGTCCTGGCACTGGTATTGGGTTATTCACTAACAGCTTCTGTATTGCTTGGTTCGATCCTTGGCTCTCATACATTGCTTGCCTATCCGATAGCAAGCCGGCTGGGAATAACAAAAAATAGAGCAATAACCACCACGGTGGGCGGAGTGGTTATAACAGACACAGGAGCCATGCTTGTTCTTGCTATTATTGCAGCAATGACACAAGGACAGATTAATGCTGCTTTTTGGATGGTTCTGCTCGTATCAATTATTCTCTATGTCACTCTTGTTTTTCTTATTTTTCCCTTTTTATCTAAAATATTTTTTAGAAAAACAAGTCATGAAGGATCAAGAGAATACATTTTTGTGATGACAATGTTGTTTGCCAGCGCAGCAGGAGCGACTTTTGCCGGGCTGGAACCCATTATTGGGGCGTTCCTGGCAGGCCTGGCTTTAAACAGGTACATCTTAGAGCATGGTCCGTTAATGAATCGAATCAAATTTGTGGGAAATGCGCTGTTTATTCCATTTTTCCTGTTAAGTGTGGGGATGTTGATGGATGTCCGCCTATTTATAGAGTCGCCAGAGTCCTGGGCTCTTGCGGGCGGGATGATTTTACTCCTTCCCATAGGGAAATGGCTCGCTGTCTATTTTTCCTCTAAATTATTTCATTTTAATAAAACCGAGGAAAAAGTTATGTTTGGGCTTTCCGTGCCGCAGGCAGCGGCCACTCTTGCGGCTACTCTTGTCGGGTACGATCTGGGCCTGTTTGACCAGACGACCGTAAACGGTGTAATCTTTATGATTCTTATTACTTGTATGATTGGCCCATATGTAGTGGAAAAATACGGAAGGCAAATGGCTTTAAACGAGGAAGTAAGCTTTTCGCGTACGAAGCAGGATGCCGGAAGAGTGCTCATTCCACTTTCCCAAACCACCACAACAACCACAGATGCACTGCTCGATCTTGCCTTTTTATTAAGGACACAGCATTCCACAGAGCATGTATATGCGTTACATGTGGTTCAGGATCAGGGGAAACCGGATGCAAAACGGCTCGCTGAAGCAGAGAAAATGCTCGGTCACGCCATCGTTTACGGAGCTGCAGCTGAGGTGCCTGTTCAAATTTTGACCCCAGTTGATGCCAATGTAGCCGCCGGTATTGAACGGGCTTCACAAGAGAAAAGTATAGATACGATTCTTCTTGAGTGGAAGGCTGAAACTTCTACGGAATCAAAAATGTTTGGCCGAAAACTTGACCAGATTCTAGACCTTACTCAGCAGCACCTGATTGTTTCCAAGTTTGCCCATCCAATTAATACAGTAAATAAGCTGGTACTCCTCCTTCCACCTGGAAGTGACCATCAAAGCGGCTTTATGGAATCAGTAATTACTATTAAGAGATTGGCAGCTCAACTAAGTGCTCAGATAGAAGTACTTGTCGTAAAAGATAAGAAAAAACGGTTCGAGGGAATTATCAGTGGAGCTGAACCGCAAGTTACCTTTGACATGAAAGAAGCTGATTCATGGGAAGAGGTTCTGGAGGGGCCCCTTCAGGAAACAAAGAAAGATACCCTTGTTATTTTAATCAGCGGAAGAAGAGGAACAAGTGCGTGGAGTCCTGTATTGGAGGATCTACCCCAGCAACTGGCTACTCTTCCGCCCGAAAGCTTTATGGTGATGTTCCCGCCGATAGATCAAGAGGTGGACGAAAGAGGGGCAAGAGGGACAGAAATACCAAAAACAGTGATGAGAAGAAGCGATTACGAAGATTAAAGGGCTTGGAACAGCCCTCAGACTGTCGAGGAACCCACGCTTTTTTAAAGCGTGGGTTCCTAATGTTTTGGAGAAATGTCGTCTCCCAGCCATTTTATTTGCTCTAAAAATGCAAAAACACCCCTTAGCTGGCTGTGAGGCAGCTGAAGCGTTGCCCGGGGAAAGCGTCTGTTTGGAGCGTATCTGAGGAGTCTCATTAATCATTATATAAAAAGCTATGGGAAGAAAAGTCTCTCTACAGCCCTTTATCTTTTTGTGTCAGGTCAATTTTTGATTGGTAGGATAAAGAAAAAAAACATGTTATACTTTCTTATGACCAGGTGATAAGAACAAGGGAAAATAATAAAGATAGAAAGGGGTTAGAAAATGAATTTATCGTTAGAAGGACGTACATATGTTGTGATGGGCGTAGCAAATAAAAGAAGCATTGCATGGGGGATTGCCCAAAGCTTATCCAAAGCAGGAGCCCGCCTCGTATTCACTTATGCAGGAGAGCGCCTGGAGAGAAACGTTCGCCAGCTTGCAGACAGCCTTGAGAAGGATGACTCTGTGGTCCTGCCATGTGACATTAGTGATGATGAAGCAATTGAATCAGCCTTTCAAACGATCAAAGAGGAAGTAGGAGTGATCCACGGCCTCGCACACTGTATTGCTTTTGCCAACAAAGAAGAGCTTGAAGGAGACTATTTAAATACTACGAGAGATGGATTTTTGCTAGCTCATAATATCAGCGCTTATTCCTTGACTGGAGTAATGAAAGCTGTGAAAAACCTTGACTTGATGAGCGAAGGCGGATCAGTTGTAACTATGACGTATCTTGGCGGAGAGCAGGTAGTGAAAAATTATAACGTAATGGGAGTAGCGAAAGCTTCTTTGGATGCAAGCGTGAAATATCTGGCTAACGACCTTGGAAAAGATGGAATTCGTGTAAATTCTATCTCTGCAGGTCCTATCCGTACCCTGGCTGCCAAAGGAATTGCTGGATTTAACGATGTGATTAAGGAAATGGAAGAACGGGCACCACTGCGCAGAGCGGTCACCCAGGAAGAAGTAGGCGATACAGCCTTATTTCTTATGAGCGATTTATCCCGTGGCATCACAGGAGAAATGCTCCACGTTGATGGAGGATATAACATCATTGGGATGTAAACAATAAGAGAAACAAGTGCTTAAAACGCTTCGCCGGTGTTTATAAGCACTTGTTTTTTTTTGTTGACACCTTTGGGTCACAGCTATAAGATCAAAGAGATAAACACGGGTAAATGAGGGTTTAAGATGAAAGTATTAAAAGTTCTGAATAACAATGTCGTCATTGCAGAGCACGAAGAATTTGAAGAAGTCATATTGACAGGCAAGGGAATTGGTTTTGGAAAGAAAACAGGTGACTCAGTAGGAGAGGAAAAAGCAGAAAAGTTTTTTATTTTGCATGGAAAAGAAGAGCAAGAGCAATATAAGCAGCTTTTAAACGAGGTAAGTGAAGACTTTATTGCCTGCATGAATGAAGCGATGTCATTTGTTAAAGAACAATATAAGTTTGAGCTAAATGAACATATCCACATTGGTTTGACTGACCATTTATTTTTTGCCGTGCGCCGTTTGCAGCAGGGGATGGAGATCAAGAATCCTTTCCTTCATGAAACTGAACTTGCTTATCCTAAGGAATACGCAGCCGCTGAAGAAATTATTGAGTATATGAATAGATGTGTGGGGGTTTCACTTCCTAAAGGGGAAATTGGATTTGTTACGTTGCATCTGCATAGTGCAGTTTCTAATCGCTCATTATCAGATGTTAATAAACACACACAGCTGGTGTCTAATCTCACAGAGGTGATTGAAAAAAGTCTAAATATTGAGCTGGATCCTAAGGATATGAACCACCAACGACTTTTCAGACATTTACACCAAGCTATTCAGCGCATACAAAATAATACTTACAATGAGGAAGAGCCCCATTCTTTAAAAAAGGTGTTGATGGAAGAATATCCTGTGTGCTACAATTTGTCCTGGAAGTTGATAAAAATTATGCAGCATTCCTTACAGACAACAATACCCGACAGTGAAGCGGTTTATTTAACGCTTCATATGCAAAGGCTTTCAAGAACTAAATAATAAACGTGGATGAACTTATTCCGTGTTACTGGTAAAGCAGGCATGAGAGAAAAAGTTAGATGTCCAGATGCTGATGGCAGGGAGCAGTGTGTGCTCTTTTGACCATTGCTTATCTGGCCTCTATTTTCTCTCATGCCTTTTTTATATTTATTTATACTTATTAGGAGGATAAAAGATGAAAAACGCGTTTGGTATATTACAGCGTATTGGGCGTGCATTGATGCTCCCTGTAGCCATCCTGCCTGCAGCAGGGATTTTACTGGCGTTTGGGAACGCCATGCAAAATCCTGACATGATCGCTATCATGCCTTTCTTGGAGGCTGGACCCGTCGAGCTTATAGCTCAGCTGATGGAAGACGCAGGAGGGATTGTATTTGACAACCTGCCGTTAATTTTTGCCATCGGGGTAGCTTTGGGACTTGCCAATGGTGATGGTGTTGCCGGGTTAGCTGCAGTGATTGGATTTTTAATTATTAACGTAACGATGGGAGTAATAGGCGGGGTTGAATCTGACATGGTTGATGGAAGCCCGGCCTATGCGGAAGTATTAGGGATTCCGACGTTGCAGACGGGTGTTTTCGGCGGAATTATTGCAGGGATACTTGGCGCATACATGTATAACAAATATTATAATATTGAATTGCCTTCATACCTTGGCTTTTTTGCTGGAAAACGGTTTGTTCCGATTGCTACCGCCTTTGGCGGGTTGTTCATCGGGATCGCCTTGAATTTTATCTGGCCAACTGTACAGGATGGCCTGAACACATTTTCATATTTTATGACCGAATCTAACCGTACATTGGCTGCTTTTATTTTTGGAGTCATTGAAAGAGCATTGATTCCGTTTGGCCTTCATCATATATTCTATTCCCCGTTTTGGTTTGAATTTGGTTCGTATGTAAATGCTGCCGGGGAAACGATTCGCGGGGACCAGCGGATTTTCTTTGAACAAATTCGGGAAGGAGCTGACCTGACAGCAGGAACATTCATGACCGGTAAATATCCGTTCATGATGTTTGGGCTACCGGCCGCTGCGTTAGCTATTTACCATTGTGCAAGAGAAGACCAAAAAGTATATGTGGCTGGTATCATGGGCTCTGCAGCTCTTACTTCATTTTTAACTGGTATTACTGAGCCTATTGAATTTAGTTTCTTATTTGTTGCTCCTTTGTTGTTTGCCATTCATGCAGTTTTTGCTGGTTTATCTTTTATGGTAATGCACATTCTAGGGGTTCAAATTGGCATGACCTTCTCAGGGGGAGTCATTGATTTCTTCTTGTTTGGGATACTGCCTAACCGAACAGAATGGTGGCTGGTGATACCGGTTGGTCTTGCTTTTGCCCTAATTTATTACTTTGGTTTCCGTTTTGCGATTAAGAAGTTTAACCTGATGACCCCTGGACGTGAGAAGCCAAAAGAAAAGCAGCAAGGCGATACGGGAGAAACCAAAGAACTTCCTTATGAAGTCTTAAAGGCATTTGGTGGACAGGAAAATTTAAATCAGCTTGATGCATGTATTACACGTCTTCGTATCAGCGTCAATGATAAAAGCAAAGTAAATAAAGACCGCCTAAAAGAGCTTGGAGCATCGGGTGTGATGGAAGTAGGAAATAATGTCCAAGCGATCTTTGGCCCTCAATCAGATGCTCTTAAATCCCAGATGCAGGATATTATTGCAGGAAAAGTACCAACCGAGCCTGCAACAAATGAACCCTCATTTGATCCCAAGAAAGAAGCTCAGCCTGCAGTGCCGGCAGCTGTAAATGAGAAAGAACTATTTAGTCCTGCGAGTGGAGAAATACTTGATATTTCAGAAGTGCCTGATGAGGTGTTTGCTGGAAAGATGATGGGTGATGGGTTTGCGATCAATCCTTCAGAAAACATTTTTGTCTCGCCAGTTGATGGGACAATTATTAATGTGTTTCCAACAAAACATGCGATAGGAATTAAGTCAGAGAATGGGCTGGAAATTCTTCTTCATATTGGGATTGACACGGTAAATATGAAAGGAGAAGGCTTTGAAGTATTTGTGGAAGAAGGAGAGAAGGTAAAAGCCGGGCAGCCTTTGGTGAAAGCTGATTTAGACTTGATTGAAAGAAAAGCGAAGTCAGCGATCACACCTCTAGTGTTTACCAATTTAACTGATGGTGAATATATACAAGTAACAAAGAACGGTCAAGTGCTGAAAGAGGAAAAAGTCGCTTTTGTAAAAAAGGATGCCGGCGCCTCATAACTCAAACAAAAAGCGGAGGGGGTATTCCCCCCTTCGCTTTTTTATCTTCATGTAAGAAAGGGTAAGAGCAAAAGTTATCCTTTAAAAAAACTGGCCCCATAGCCAAGGAAAAAGCCCGGTACCTGGCTGGCCTGGAGCACCCGGTCCTGGAGTGGTTCCCCATGGAGGTCTCGGACGGGGAGGCCTTGGACGGGGACGAGGACGAGGACGAGGAGGAATTGGACCATAGTATGGAGCAATGCCGATTAAGTCAGAATAATGAACTTGAATATATTGAGGTGTGACCCGGCCTTCTCGATACATAAATAAAGATACCATTCCTGTGCGCGGATTATACTCTAGGACATAAGCCACTACTTCGCCGTACCCTGGAATCGAGGTAGTAATCCATTGATTTACGTACCGGCTGATCACCTGCGGAGGGATCATTTGGACAGTGGGCTGCTGCCGAACATCCTGATAGTCTTCAAACCACATATTTTTTCTCTCCTTATTTTCTATCTAAGTCACTTTCTTTTCCCTATACCATATGTAGAAGGAATATCTAGTGTGCGAATGCCTGAAAAATGGCTGATAAGTGAAACGAAGATAGGCACCAGCCCTAATTGCGTAAGAAAACACACCATCAAAAAACATTTGCATATAGCTATGGTGAGAGAGATTTCTCAAGAACCAATTTAAAGGAGGAATTTTAATGTCTGGATATGGAGCAGGATACGGCGGATTTACTTTAATTGTTGTGTTGTTTATTTTGCTTGTAATTGTTGGAGCAGCTTACGTGTGTTAATTATTAACGCCGGTATACCCGGCGTTTTTTTTTATTTTCTGTTTCTTTTTTATCTTTTAGACCATAAAGAAGAAAGAAAACAACGTCTACCTCTGTATTTTACACATACATATAAAGAAAAGATTAAAAAAGGAGGGGAAACTTTTGTCCACTTACAATCAAAAAAAACCGGTGCAGCAACCCCTTTATTATATTGACCAGCCTCAATTTAAAAGTTCAGACGCCCCCCAGCAGATGTTTGCTGTAAAGAGGAAGCTTTCTGATAAGAAAGCAAGAGAAGAAAGAAAGCCAAAGCAGCGGAAGGAAAAAGGGGCAAAAAACGAACAAAAGAACATGAATGAAAAAGAAAAGGATATTTTAAGGCTTGAACAAGGACAGGGTATAGAGGAAACGATAAAAAAAGAAAACAGAGAGAATGAAGAACTGATACTAAATAAACAGCCTGATTTTAACGTGCCAAAAGAAGTAAAAGAAACCATTGCCTATTTAAAAACCGTGCCTCATTTTATTCATCCGGTTATTACATGTGAGACTGATGAACAGTATTATGAGGGATATTTTAAATCCTACCAGAATCAAACCATAACTCTTGAAACTAGAGACACCTTTACCACAGTCTCAGTCCATGAAAAAGATATTAAACATTTAGCTATTACAAGCTTATAAGATAATGAAGAAAACCCTCCTCGTATGTGAGGAGGGTTGTTCTTTATTTGCTGCAATGATGACGGCGGTCATCGATCGGTCCGACTAATGCCGGATCCAGGCATTGAATGGCACAGAAGCATTTTAAGTCAACTTCAATACAGAACCTTGTTCTTTCAAGAGCAGTCACATCGCAAAGGAACGTTGGATCAATGCAGCTGCCATGGAAGTCCACTGTTGCATCCGGGCGCAGCAAAGACAATGTAGCGCAGCATTTAGCTTCATCCAGCTCTTCTACTCTGAAAAAGACGGTTGCAAAGCAGTCATCTCCTCCAATATCTCCAAAAGCATGGAACATATCGCCTTTTTTATCTTTTAGGATAAACGGGATGGTATCCATGGTAGTAGGTCTGCCTTTTGGACTTAATAAATTAGTAAAACAGCTGTTTACGCAGTCATCTGCTGGTCTGACTCTATCTTGTGCATCTTTAATGGCAGCAACTGCATCACATACACAGTGGCCAGTATCATGCTTTTTTCCACAACCCATGTTTTTCACTCCTTCTTAATCTTTTCCATACCATCATATAAAGATAGGTGGAAATTGGTGAGTGAAATCTGGGAAATTTGACTATTTAGGCGTGCCAAAAAAAAGTAAAAGCCACCCTTTTCTTTATGGGTGGCCGGCTTTTATTGTTTTATGGGTAGATGGAAGATGCTTTTGTCCCCGGAGTTCCTTTATAAAACGGGAAGCTCTGGCCTTGCTTTCCCGGCGGTACTGGGGCACAGAGATGGCAACCTTTTTCTTCGCCCGGGTCAAGGCAACGTACATTAACCGCCGCTCTTCTTCAAGGTAACTGCTTTTCCCTTCTCTGAGCATTTCAAGGGAATGGTCGTGGGGGAGTCCGCCTTCTACTGCCCCTAATATATAGACATTCTCAAATTCCAATCCTTTAGATTGATGAATGGTCATAATTTTCACGGCTTGAGCTGGCTCGCCTTCTTTTTTCATCAGCTCACATTGCGCCGTCATATGATCGGCATGTTCTAGAAAACTGGATACTGTATCATGTCTGCGTGCTGCCGTTTCAAGATCTTTGATATCGTCAGAGCCTCTTTCCAGTTTATTTCCTTCTTTCCCGTTCTTTTTTACATATTCTTTTAATCCAAGGTCCTGCTGCAGAACTTTCAGGGCTTCTATAGGTTCCTTCCTTTTCAAAGAAGGAATCTTAGGGATAATTTTTTTAAGCTTTGTCCGTTGGAATTCCTGGAGGCCTGAAAGCAAAGGCAGTGCTTCAAGGAGCGTGATATCTTCATTAATAGAAAGCACGCGGGCATCATTATATGCTGACTGCTTAATAAACAATGCAGACATGAGTTCGCGGACGGCGTTTCCATCGTCAGGATTAATGGATAATCGAAGATAAGCAAGCGCTTTGCGAATATGCTTTTTTAAATAAAATGCTTCCTGGTTTCCGTAAGACGTAAATGGAACGTTAGATTCCAGCAGCCGTTCAAATAATGCTCTCCCTGCCGAATGAGTACGGTATAATACAGCAAAATCGTTAGGAGAAGAACCCTGTTCAAGCTGTTGCTTGATGTCTGTAACGGTTGCTGTAGCTTCCTCTTCTTCATTCAATGGATAATACAGAAGAGGGGAATGGCCTGCAGGCTCTATCGACTTCATTTCTTTTTCATGTCTTGCCTGGTTGTTAGTAATGACCTGGTTAGCCAATGTAATAATCGGAGACGTAGAGCGGTAGTTGTCTTCTAAGGTAACTGTTTTGGCTTCCGGAAAATTATCAGTGAATCTGAGTATAAAAGAAGGATCGCTTCCCCTGAATCCATAGATAGACTGGTCATCATCACCAACCACACATAGGTTACGATAGCGTGCCGTCAGCAGCTGTACAATTTCATATTGAATAGGGTTTATATCCTGATATTCATCAATCAGAAGATATTTAAAACGTTCCTGATATCGTTCTAACAGTTCCGGGTTCGCTTGGAGCATTTTTAAACAGCCAGTCTGCATATCGTCAAAATCAAAAAGGCCTTTTTGCTCCTTGACCTCTTCGTAATAAGAAAACAAAGAAAGTGTTTGTTCTTCAAAGGGATCAGCGGATTCTATCTCTTGAGGAGACTTTCCTTGGTTTTTCCACTGGCTGATTTGCAGCAGGGCTTGATCATAAGCAAAAGAGCGGTCATCGAGTCCGAGCTCTTTCCCTTTTTCTTTTAAGATTCCTTCTTGCTTCCAATTTTCCTTTAAAAGGCGGTGCTGCTGCCATTTCTCCTTTTCATGGTGAATCAGCATTTTATAAAAGATGCTGTGAAACGTTCCGGCTAAAAGACCTGATAGATTAATATGGCCCAGACCGGGAAGGGTTTGGAGACGTCTTTTCATTTCTTTGGCTGCTTTTACTGTGAAAGTGATAAGCGCCAATCTATTAGGAGGAATCTCTTCTGTCGTCAGCATATACGCTGTCCGGGCTGTTAACACTCTGGTTTTACCGCTGCCTGCTCCGGCTAAGATAAGGAGCGGACCATCAGTAGTATGGACGGCTTCCCACTGAGGCTGGGTTAACGAAAGGCTGTGCCTGTCGAGAAATTGTTTATAAAGGTCACCTGTTGGTTCCTTTCGCTGGGAGAGACTGCATTCTGTGGGAACTGTTACCCACAGAGGACTGCGCCATAAATGTGTAGTATTTTCTTCAGTTGTTCCTTCGGATATTGATCTGCTTTTTGGTAATTCAAATCCGTTGTTTTCTATAGGAGACGTGTCCTTCGTTTGAATATGCTTGGCAAGCTTTTCAGCCTCTGAGAGGCAAAAAGAATCATCCCCTGGGTGATGAAAAGACAGGGGATGGTGGATACCGACTTTCGCATGGATCGGAGCACGGCACACAGGGCATAACACTTGTCCTTTGCTTGCACTGCTGACCACACGCTGCCAATGGTACCTGTCTACTTTCTCTGTATGAATCAGCTGCTCTTGAAACAAGGCTACTTTCATTCAAAATCTCCACCCTATATGCTTAATATCGTGTTTGGTAAGCTACCTTATTATCCTATCAAAAGGTGGGCAAAGGGAAAAGGTAAGTCTTGGTTAAAAGTATATTTTTTTAAGAATGAGGGTATAGTACTATAAACCATTTATGAGAGGGGCTGTTACATATGGGATATGTACCGCCGCATCATAACATTACAGCGCTTCAATACGGGAGCCGAATGCCTGAAGAAAAGCCTTTTGTTAAGAGAGTAACACCGGTTCAGCCGATCCTTTTTCAGCGTGTGCCCGGCGGGAAAACGAAAGAATATGACCGGTATGAAAGAAACGCAGAGCTTACAAGAAAACGCAGAGACATCGAGAAGGAGCTCTACGGACACGGGCGTTTATTTGATGGAAAAGCGTAATGGCTGAGAGGGACCATCTGATAAGGTCCTTTTTTTGCGTACAAGTATAAAAGCTTTAAAAGAAAGGGGAATCTCTGTGATTTCTTTTGTTATATTAGGAGTACTCATTTTGTTGTTTTCAGGAGGTCTTTTTTTTCTTTATTGGATTCAGCAAGGTATATTTCATATTGGATCTTTTTTTGGACTGCTGATAGGAATTGTATTCCTTATTATCTCCTGGCAGCAAATTAAGCTGAGGAAAAGAGAAAAAGAAGGAGAGAAGGGAAGCCATGAACCTAAAAAAGATTAAAGAAGGGTGTTCCTGCTTTGCAAGCCCGGTCAACATAGGATATGTACAAAAAAATGAGACAGGGCTTCTTATTGACGCGGGCATCGATGCTTCCGTATCTAAAAAAGCGGTAAAACAGTTAAAAGAAAAGGGGCTGCCGTTAACTGATGTGCTGATAACTCATGCTCATACGGATCATTTTGGAGGAGCCGGGTGGATAGCAGAGAATGAGCAGGTACGTGTGTGGGCTGAGTCTTTTGAAAGACAAGTGCTGGAACAGCCAAAGCTTGAGCCTGTATATCTATTTCAGGGAAACGAACCTCCAAAGGAAATGAGAAATAAATTTCTTGAAGGCCCCGCTGTCTCCGTTACCCATTCTGTGGAGGAAGGAACAGTGGAAATTGGCAGCATCAGCGGGGAAGTGATTTCTCTGCCAGGGCACAGCCACGGCCAGATCGGCTTCCGTGTTGACGGCATTCTATACGCTGGTGATAGTTACTTTGCTCCTCTCTATCTTGAAAAACATAAAATTCCTTTTATGGTCGATAAACAGGCTGCAGTCTCCTCATTGAAGAAATTGTTGACGTTAGACGTTCAAGGAGCTGTCCCAGGGCATGGCCACTATGAAGAAAACTTTAAGATAACTGTAAGCAAGAACATTGATTTTCATCAACGGGTAGAAGATGACCTGCTTTTTTTACTGAGGACAGTAAAACAAATCTCTTTAGATGAGTTGATTGGAAAATTTTGCGAGAACAAAGGAATCATATTTTCCCAGCTTGGATCATGGGCGTTGTACCGGACGGCTGTAACGGCTTATGTAATGAGTCTTGTTAACGAAGAACACGCCAGACTTACATTTGAAAGAAATCAGCTTATGATAACGGCAGGTTAATGGAAAGAAAAAGGCTTAGGTCACGCTAAGCCTTTTTCTATTTTATAGAAATCAGTCTTATAGTAACCGGCAAAATGATAGAATGAAAGGACAAATGATAGAAAAGGAGCCGGTTTGCTGTGAAGATGAGTGAAGAGCTTTCCTTTGATATATTACATACAGTTCTCGACAGTGCTTATGAAGGCATCGTCATCGTCGACAAACAAGCAAGAATCATTCATTTTAACAATGCTTACAGCAGAATAACAGGGATAAAAAAAGAGCAAGCGTTAGGACAGCCAGTGACTGACATAATCGACAATACCCAGCTGCATATGACACTACAAACCGGACAAGCAGAACGAGGAAAGATTCAAGTAATCAGCGGCCAGGAAATGGTCGTGCACCGGATTCCAATCTGGAGAGGAGAGGAAGTGGTCGCAGCAGTCGGTATGTTGATCTTTGAAGGGGTTTCAGAGCTTCATAAAATATTGGAAATGCACCAGGAAAAAGAAAGAAAGGCTGACAAGGCCCTGGCAGACAGCCAGAAAAAAAATAAAAAGCAAATGGTGACTCTTGATCAAATTATTGGCAAGAGCAAGGAAATGAGTGAAACAAAACGAATCGCAAGGAGAGCGGCAAAGACACTGGCGACGGTGTTAATTACAGGTGAAAGCGGAACCGGCAAGGAAATGTTTGCGCAAAGCATTCATCAATTAAGTCCTTTTGCTGACGGACCTTTTGTAAGTGTCAACTGCGCGGCAATTCCTGAACACCTCTTGGAAGCAGAATTATTTGGATATGAAGAAGGAGCCTTTACGGGTGCCAGAAAAGGCGGGAAACCGGGAAAGTTTGAGCTTGCTGATCAGGGGACTCTTTTTTTAGATGAAATAGGGGATATGCCAATGATTATGCAGTCCAAAATACTTCGTGTGCTTCAGGAAAAAGAAGGGATGCGTGTCGGTGGCTTAAAGCCTTACCGGACAAATGTCAGAATAGTTGCGGCGACAAACAAAGAGCTGGAGCAAATGGTGAGTGAAGGGGGATTTAGAGAAGATCTTTACTACAGGTTGAACATTATCAGGCTTCATATCCCACCGCTGCGTGAAAGAAAAGAAGATATCCCTCTGCTTCTCAGCTATTATGTAAAGGAGATTTGTGAAAGGTACTTGGCGTCTCCCAAGCATTTTACAGAAGAAGCAGTGAAGCTTCTGACAGCTTATAACTGGCCGGGAAATATAAGGGAAGTAGTTAATATAGTAGAGAGAATCGTCAGTTTAGCAGAAGGAGAAGAAATATCTGCAACTGATCTTCCCAGCATGGTCCTTAGGCACCAAGACAGTCATGCTCCCGTGTCCTTCTCTGGCGGGGAGACCACTGAAGTGCTTGATACTGTCAGAAAAGAAAGTATGGAGCAGGAACGAGAAGTCATTATAAATGTCTTAAAAGAAACAAAAGGAAACAAATCACAGGCGGCAAAAAAATTAGGAATTCACCGCTCAACTTTATATGAAAAGCTGAAAAAGCTTCAGATAAAATAGAAGTTGTCGTGCCACCCCGACAATAACCAGACAGAAACACTACATTTTCATCATTTTTGTTTGATTTTTCCGACACTTTGCACAAAGTGTCTTTTTTTAATTAGTGAAAAAAAAAGAGAAAAAAACCCGTTTCTATAAGGTTTTTCACAAAAATGAAGAATGGTGACAAAAGTTGGCACAATCTTTGCAATTATAATAAGCAAATGAAACAAGGAGGGGATATTTTGGGAGCGTTTTCAACATTGCGGATGCCTTCTGCCATATTCTATGGACAAGGCTCATTTCAAAAGGTTGGAGAAGAAGCGGGCCTGCGTGGAAACAGAGCCTTGATTATCACCGATAAGATTATGGACAGCTTAGGCTATGTAGAACAATGCAGGGAAAATCTTTCAGAGCATGCCATTCAATCTTCTGTTTATTTAGATATAGATTCTGAGCCAACTGATACCTACGTGGAAGAATCGTTACAGATTTTTTCCAATGATCAATGCGATCTCATTATTTCATTAGGCGGTGGAAGCTGCATCGACACAGCAAAAGCTGTATCCATTTTAGCTTCAAACGGAGGGTATATCGGCGATTATATGGGAGGGAAAAAAAATGTGACCCAAGACCCGATTCCTCATATTGCTATTCCTACAACAGCAGGCACAGGTTCAGAGGCAACAGATGTAACAGTCATTACGAACACGAGCACGGAAGTGAAGATGATGATAAAGCAGCCTGCTTTTATGCCGGAAGCAGCAATCGTAGACCCTTTGTTAACTCGTTCATCTCCTAAGTCAGTAACAGCAGCTACGGGAGTGGATGCATTAAGCCATGCACTCGAAGCTTATATTTCACGCAAAGCACACCCGATGACTGATGTTCTGGCGTTGTCCGCTATGGAGCTTATCATTAAAAACATTCGCCAGGCTTATTTTCACGGCGATGATCTTGAGGCAAGGGAAGCGATGTCTTTGGGGGCTTTGCAGGCTGGTATTGCTTTTTCCAATTCTTCTGTCTGCCTTGTTCACGGGATGTCCCGTCCGATAGGAGCTTTGTTTCATGTGCCCCACGGCTTGTCTAATGCCATGCTTCTTCCTGCGGTACTGGAATTCAGTCAGGAAAACTGCCAGGAACAGTTGACAAAAATAGGAGAAATAGTAGGGAAAGACGATACAGCGGAAACGAACCCTGCCATTCGCACTGTAGAGACAGTGAAAAAGCTCTGTCTTGATTTAGACATTCCTAATTTAAAAGAATGGGGAATTGAGGAAGAAAAATTTAAACAGGTTACTGATAAAATGGCTGAGGATGCGTTAGCAAGCGGCAGTCCAGGTAATAACCCGAGGGTTCCTACCAAAGAAGAAGTGAAAGAGCTTTATCAAGCTTGTTATGATTATAGGTTTACTAAAAATACAACAGTGATTTAAAAAGGAGAAGATAAGATGATTACAAAAACAGAAAAGACGCTAAAGAATTATATTAATGGTGAATGGGTGGCTTCAGCTTCCGACAAAGCCGAGACTGTTCCTAATCCAGCAACAGGGGAAATACTCGCTGAAGTGCCTCTTTCTTCAAGAGAAGACGTAGACAAGGCAATTAAAGCTGCCGAGAAAGCCTTTGCTTCCTGGAGCACCACAGCAGTACCAAAAAGAGCGCGCATCCTTTTTAAGTATCAGCAGCTGTTAGTTGAAAACTGGGATGAGCTCGCACGTCTTGTCACAATGGAAAACGGCAAAAGCTACAACGAAGCTTACGGTGAAGTGCAGAGAGGGATTGAATGCGTGGAGTTTGCAGCCGGGGCACCGACGCTTATGATGGGAAAACAGCTTCCAGACATTGCTGGTGGCATTGAATCCGGAATGTACCGCTATCCTGTCGGAGTCATTGGTGGAATTACCCCCTTTAACTTCCCTATGATGGTGCCTTGCTGGATGTTCCCGTTAGCGATTGCATGTGGAAACACCTTTGTTTTGAAACCATCTGAACGTACCCCTCTGTTGGCCAATCGCCTGGCCGAGCTATTTACAGAAGCAGGTCTGCCTGAAGGTGTCCTGAACGTGGTACACGGGGCCCATGATGTCGTGAACGAGCTTCTTGAAAACCCTGGAGTAAAAGGAATTTCTTTTGTTGGCTCTCAGCCGGTAGCCGAGTATGTGTACAAAAAAGGCGCCCAGCATGGTAAGCGAGTACAGGCTCTTGCAGGAGCGAAAAACCATTCGATCGTCATGCCAGATGCCGACATTGATAATGCGGTTTCCCAAGTGGCCAGCGCTGCTTACGGGTCAGCTGGTGAACGCTGCATGGCGGCAGCTGTGGTCGTAACGGTAGGCGATGTGGCAGACAAATTTGTAGATAAATTGAAAGAGGAAGTTGATAACATCACAATTGGAAATGGCTTAGAGGAAGGTGTCTTTCTCGGACCGGTCATCCGTCAGTCTCATAAAGAAAAAACAGAAAACTATATTCAAAAAGGACAGGAAGAAGGAGCAACTCTTGCTTATGACGGCCGGGAAAAGACCGTTCATATGGAAGAGGGATATTTCATTGGTCCCGTTATTTTCGATAACGTCACAACAGACATGACAATCTGGAAAGAAGAGATTTTTGCTCCTGTTCTCTCTATTGTAAGAGCAGAAACGTTGGAGGAAGCCATCTCTCTAACAAACGAATCCGAATTTGCCAATGGCGCCTGCATTTATACTGACAGCGGTAGTGCTGTGCGTCAATTCCGCCAGACCATAGACGCGGGAATGCTTGGCGTGAACCTTGGTGTACCGGCTCCCATGGCCTTCTTCCCATTTTCCGGCTGGAAGAATTCCTTCTACGGAGATTTGCATGCCAACGGTACAGACGGTGTGGAGTTTTACACTCGGAAAAAGATGGTCACTGCTCGCTGGTAATAACAAAGGAAAGAAAGAGAGGGAGAAATCCCTCTCTGGTTACTAGAGACTGAAAATTCAGATTTATTTTTCTAGGGAGTGTACCGATGAATCTATTAGTCTTATCCTTATTAGCGTTTACTCCTATACTGGCTGTTATTCTATTTCTTGTAATATTAAATTGGCCCGCGAAATATGCTATGCCAATTTCCTACATTGTTGCCGTTGTCGTAGCGTTTGTTGTCTGGCAGGTGCCGGCGAGTTTTATCGCAGCATCCACTGTTCAGGGGTTTGTTATCGCTTTGACATTGCTCTACATTGTGTTTGGGGCACTGCTTTTACTTCAGACGTTAAAAGAAAGCGGTGCCATTGCCACAATCAGGCAGGCTTTTACTGATATTACACCTGACCGCAGAGCACAAGCTGTGATCATAGGATTTTTATTTGGAAGCTTTCTGGAAGGAGCCGCAGGCTTTGGATCTCCGGCAGCAGTTATAGGCCCGTTGCTATTCGCACTAGGCTTCCCAGCCCTTGCAGCTGTCTTAGTCGGCTTAATTATTCAAAGTACCCCAGTTACCTTTGGTGCAGTCGGAACGCCAGTGATCGTCGGTTTGCAAACTGGTATCGATGCGCCTAACGTGAATGCAGCCGTTGAGGCCATGGGGATTTCCTATACTGATTATGTGATGCAGATTGGAATGCAGGCAGCCTTCATTCATGGAACGATAGGGCTGTTGATTCCTTTATTTCTCTCCTGTATCATTACAAAGTTTTTTGGGAAAAATCGTTCTTTCAGAGAAGGTTTGGGCATTTGGAAGTTTGCTCTTTTTGCGTCTATCATGTTTACGCTTCCATATGTTTTCGTTGCCATGTATATTGGTCCTGAGCTTCCATCAGTAATCGGTGGTCTGGTGGCATTGGCTATTGTCATGTTCACTGCAAAAAAAGGATTTCTATTACCTGAGGAAAAGTGGGATTTTCCTCCAAAGAAGGAATGGAACGAGGAATGGACAGGCTCAGTCACTGCGGATGCAGACAAACTTCGTCCAGGTATGAGCATGATAAAAGCATGGATTCCTTATGTACTTGTGGCGGCAATATTAGCCATGACTCGACTGGTAGAATCCGTCACTCAATTTTTAACTGCTCAGGAAATCACTTTTGCCAATATGTTTGGCACAGACGTATCAGAAACGGTAGAGGTATTATACTCCCCTGGTTCAGTCTTTATCGCGGTCTCGCTGCTTGTTATTTTTCTTCATAGAATGAAAATGGAAGAGGTCAAAAGAGCGTGGACAGAAGCCGGAAAAACGATGATCAAAGCCGCAGGAGCCCTTATATTTGCTGTTCCTATGGTAAGGGTGCTTATTAATTCAGAAACAAATGAAAGCGGTTTAGAGAGTATTCCTCTTGTACTGGCTGAAGGAGTTTCCTCCATTGCAGGAACAGCATGGCCGCTCATTGCCCCATGGATCGGAGCATTGGGGGCGTTTGTAGCAGGAAGCAATACAATTAGTAATATGATGTTTGCCCTGTTTCAATGGGGGGTTGCCGATAATATAGGTGTTTCTCAAGGATTAATTGTAGCCATGCAGGCTGTAGGAGGAGCTGCAGGCAATATGGTTACAGTTCACAATGTAGTGGCTGCAGCTGCCACGGTTGGTTTGATAGGCAAAGAAGGCCTCATTATTCGCAAAACAATCATTCCGCTCACTTATTATTTACTCATGGCAGGACTGATGGCTACAGCGATTATTGCTTTCAGCTTTTTGAACGTCATGACCGTTTATGCATCAGCTGTGATCCTCTGTGTAGTATTAATGGTTTCGATCAGATCAAAGTCTTCTAAAGCCAGCATGAAAAAAGGCCGGCGGCAAGAAGAGAAGAAAATAGAAGCCTAAGGTCAAAACTCCCTCCCTCGTTGAAAGAGGAGAGGGAGTTTTGGGTTATCATAGCTGTATTCCCGCAGCTTCATCCTGCTTCATCATGTTCCCGGGCAATCCGTAAAGCCGTCATGAACATTTTAGAAAGCAGTGCTTATATGAAAGAAAAATCAGTGTCCTGCTCTGCTGCTAAAAGAAATGCTAGTAGAAGGTCCTTGGTGGCATAAAGGTCTTGAACATCTATCACTTCAACTGGAGAATGGGCATACCGTGATGGGATCGAAAGGACTCCAGTTGGGATTCCTTTGTTTGCAAGAGCCATGGCTCCTCCGTCAGTTCCTATGCCGGGAAATATTTCTCCTTGATAGATGATTTTGTTTTTTTCAGCAAGCTCTATTAAGCTTTCTCTTACCGCAGGATGAGAGATTAAGCTAAAGTCCAGTATCTTAATGCCTGTACCTTCTCCTAGTATAAGACTGTTATCCATAGTTTCTTCAGGTGTATCACTTACGGCTGTCGTATCGAGGGCGATTGCTGCATCAGCTTCTACCTGTTCTGCAGCCACCTTTGCTCCACGGAGGCCTACCTCTTCCTGTACGGTAAAAATAGCAATGACTGTCCCGGCAAAAGAGGAGGCTTGCAGCTCTTCTAAAGTGTGTAATAAGACAGCGCAGCCGGCTCGATCATCAAACCCCTTCCCAACAATTTTTCCAGTTGTCTCATTTCCTAAAGGTTCCATGTCAGATTTCCAGGTAACAGGATCACCCATCCTAATTCCTAAATCTTCTGCTTCTTTCTTTGAAGAGGCCCCAACATCAATATATAGATGTTGATGGTTTCTTACCTTCTTAGGATCGTCAAACTTCACGAAATGGGCTGACATGGTGCCGATCACCCCTGTTAGTAAGCCTGTTTTCGTTCTGATTTGTACCTTTTGCGCTAGCAGGATGCGGTCATCGTGTCCGCCCAGCTTTTCAAAGCGGAGCAAACCGTTTTCTTCTATTTTTTTAATGATAAAGCCTATCTCATCCATGTGGGCTGTAATGATTGTAGAAGGGCCTGGAGAGGTTCCGTGTTTTTCAGCTATGATGTTTCCCAAGGAGTCAACCTTTACATCGTCTGCCAGGTTCTGTACGTATTCTAGTATCCACCGGGCTGCAGGCTGTTCGTGTCCGCACGGCCCGTGTAACCGGGTCAATTGTTGTAATAACTCATACATTTTCTATGCCTCATTTCCTAAGTAATCAGCAAAAACCTTGCAGTTACTGCAACTGCAAGGTTTTTTTCATTTCGACGTGGGGGATGCCGGCATCCATGAACTCCCCGGACGTAACATGATACCCCAGCTTTTCGTAAAATCCTTTAGCGCGGGTTTGGGCGTTTAACTTAAGGTTTACCCTTTGCTCTTTTGCGAAAGCTTCAATTGCTTCCATAAGTAATCGTCCTGCTCCGGTATGACGGTAGTCTGCAAGAACACAAATTCGTTCTACTTTCCCCACACCTTCTACCTCACGGAACCTGCCGGCTCCAATCGGTTTGTCTTGGTCATAAGCGACAAAATGAACAGCTTCTTCTTCGAATTCATCAATTTCTTCTTCCTCTGGTACCTTTTGTTCCTCTACAAATACGTTAAAGCGTACGTTATAAGCATCACTCATTTGTTCCTGTGTTGTTACTTTGATAACCTCTGGCACTTTTTCGTCTTCCTTTCTGTATGTGTTCTTTCGTGAGTATTAATCAAGGGTGAACATAAAACGAAGTGCTTCAGGCAAATCCTTTTCCCAGTCTTTCCAGAAATGCCCTCCATTAAATTCGTGATAATAATAACGTGCCTTTCCTCCAGCGAGCAATTTGTTTAACTCACGATTCGGCGTTAAAAAGTCCATTCGCGAACCATCTGTTGTTTTTACGTTTGTTTCTTCTGATCCTATCGTGTGGTAAATCTCAAAGCGATTCCAGCTTGGATTTTCTCTCACGGCATTAAGCACGGTTTCGTTAACAAACGGACTGTGCATCATCACCCGGGAAAAAGTGTTGGGGTATTCCAGAGCAGCCATAAGGGAAACGGTAGCAGCCAATGAATCTCCCATTAAGGTTCTGCCGTGGGGGAGGCTCCACGTCTGGTACTGGTCATCGAGGAAAGGAAGAAGCTCTTTTACCAGGAATTGTATATATTTTTTATGGTCCTCACTGTCCGGGTGATACCATACTCGTCTCATCTTTACAGAAGGATAGGGAACACCGATGACAATTGTTTCCCTGGCGCCTTCTTCCATGACTGTCTCTACCTTCCGGCCGATTTTTCCGAGCTGAAAGTAGTCTCTTCCATCCTGAGCGATGACGAGGTGATATGTATACAGGGGATTATAATTAGGCGGTAAATATACATGCAAGTCAAATGTGGTCTCTAAAATCTCACTCGTGAAAGTAAGAGCTTTCATTTGGCCTTTCATAGTTATCATAGATCCTTTCTTTAAGCAGAGCGTTGTTTTATTTGATTTTCATAGGGGAATACGCACAGACATATAGTAATAATATAAAAATATTGTAACATACGGATTCTGCTCCTATAAAAGATATTCAGCTGATCTGGCCAGATGACAAGGAGACATTCCATAGATTGCTATATACATCTTATAAATATGGTAGAATAGAATTAGAGGAGGCGGTCTGTCATGAAAAAACCAGTACCTTGCGATGTGGTAGAAAAAGCAGCACGTGATATTTTAAAAGAGCGTGGTGTAGAAATAAGCGATATAGCTCAAATCGTATACGATATGCAGGCAAAATATGTTCCTAACCTCTCAATGGAAGACTGCTATGAAAGTTCCGACGCAGTACTTAGCAAGCGTGAAATCCAGCATGCTATTCTGGTTGGAGTGGAGCTTGATAAATTAGCAGAAAAAAATATGTTATCCGAACCATTACAGTCTCTCGTAGATACGGATGAAGGGTTGTTTGGAGTCGATGAAACCATCGCTCTTGGCTCTGTGTTTGGATTTGGAAGTATCGCGGTTACTACATTTGGATTTTTAGATAAAGAGAAAGTGGGTATTATTAAGACGCTGGACGATAAAGGAAAGGAAGACGAGTGTCATACCTTTCTAGATGATCTTGTTGCCAGTATAGCTTCGAGTGCTTCAGCCCGCTTGGCTCACCGTTTAAGAGACCGGGAAGAAAATAAAAGAAAAGAAGACATTGATGCCAGGGAAGATGAAGAATTAATTGGATAAGAAATCTAAGTTAAAGAGTACCTTTTTACTAAGGTGCTCTTTTTATATGAGACACTGGGGAAAACAGGGGCTCATGACTTATGGTTTCTGTGGATGAATGTCCCTGTATAGGTTTTCTTTTGGGCAGCAGCTTTTTCAATGGCAGGCCTGGAAAATGGATTCATATAAAAGGATCGCTTGGAAATAATAACTATGGGATATGTACCGTGGCACAGTATTCGGAAGCTGCATACATCCTATAGTAACTGAATAAGTAAAGAAAGAAGAGTAGTGATTTTTCTTTGCAATTAGACTACAATAGATAGCATAATTATTGAAAATATATGGAAGGAGAAAGGATGGGAAAAGGTCATGAAACCCCGTTGGATATACTGGAAGCAGACTTTTTGCTCCAAATTCCAGGCGGGCTGTCTAAAAGCCAAGCTGGAAGAGAACTGGCACAATGGTTACGAGATAGGTCCGTGTGTGGAGATTAAGAAGCTTAAAACCGATAAATACGTCGTTCGTTATACATTTGATGAAATTGGTTAGATTGACATAGATATGCGAAGGAGCCTGGAAAATGTCTGGCGAAATCAGTAAACTGGTCAAAAAGCTGCAAATAAAACCAGGATACAAGGTAGCATGAATCAACGCCCCCTCTCATATTTCAGGCCTTCTGCACCCTCTTCCTGAGGATGTTGAGATTTCTGCCGCTTTGACGGAAGAATATGATATTATACATCTTTTTGCAGGCTGGAAACAAGAAGTAGACGAACTGCTTCCATTATGTAAAGACCATCTGAAAGGCAAGCGGATTGTCTGGGTGTCCTATCCAAAAAAGGCTTCAAAAGTAGATACTGACCTTACAAGGGATAAGGGATGGGAGACTGCCGAGAAAGAGCGTATGAAAGGAGTCTCTCAAGTGTCTGTGGATGATGTATGGTCAGCAGTTCGCTTTACGTACACATCCGAGGAACAATAACAGGAGAAAGATCTTGTAAGTAAAGGGGGGTCTGTACTTGAAAGAAATTTCAATAAGGACCATGGAAGAAAAAGATCTTATTTCTGTTCAGAGAGTCGCTTGTATTACTTGGCATGAAGCTTATCACTTTCTTCTTTCAAAAGAAGAACGAGATGAATATTTACAAAGAGCATACAGCGAAGAAAGGCTGGGAAACTACCTTAAGGAAGGCCTTCATTTTGTTGCTGAGCAAAATGAAATGGTCATAGGATTTGCAGGCTTTTTCCGGCAGGATATGATTAACAGCTGGCTTGTTGCAATGTTTGTTCTTCCTGAATACCAAAATCTAGGAGCAGGGAAAGCTTTGTTTCAAGCAGGGAAATCCGCTCTTATTGGTATGGAAGCTCTGCTTGTAGAAGTGGAGCAGGAAAATAAACCAGCTCTTTCTTTTTATGAGCATATAGGCTTTGAAAAGGTAAAAGAAGATTCCATTACGTTTCCCTCCCGCAAGGAAGTGAAGACTCATATTCTTAAATATTCTCTTTTATCATAGACAAACAGGCTGTTGAGAAGATGTTCTCAACAGCCTGTTTTGTGATAATTGGACGGTGACTCAGCAGGCCGCTTCTCTTTACAGCGTGGAAAGAGAGGAAAAAAGCTGGACGATAATGAGCACGAAAAGCCAACAGTAAAGAGAGGTTTCCGTCTTTTTAAGCCGCTGTAGTCCCCCTCAAAAAGCAAGAACCCCCACTTTTTTAAAAGCGAAGGTTCTGTTACGGTCTCCACATTTCTTATTCCTGAGGAGAAACCATTTTTTCCGGATTCACGTACTCTTCAAATTGTTCTTCAGTCAGAAGGCCGCTGTCAAGCACAGCTTCTTTTAAAGTTGTCCCTTCCTGGTGAGCTTTTTTTGCAATTTTTGCTGCATTCTCATAGCCAATATGAGGGTTAAGTGCTGTAACAAGCATCAAGGAATTGTTTAAATGCTCTTTGATCTTGTCGCGATCAGGCTCAATACCTACGGCACATTTATCGTTAAAGGAAATCATGCCTTCTGCAAGCAAGTAAGAGGATTGAAGGAAATTGTAAATAATTACAGGCTTAAATACATTCAGTTCAAAGTTCCCCTGACTTGCCGCAAAGCCGATGGTGGCATCATTGCCCATGACCTGGGAAGCTACCATTGTAAGAGCTTCGCTTTGAGTAGGGTTTACCTTACCAGGCATGATGGAGCTTCCAGGTTCATTAGCAGGAATTGTAATTTCACCCAATCCGGAACGAGGACCACTTGCGAGCCAGCGCACATCGTTTGCAATTTTCATTAAGTCGGCAGCCAGAGCTTTTAGCGCCCCGTGAGCATAGGTTATCTCATCATGGCTTGTTAACGAATGGAATTTGTTAGGAGCTGAACGGAAGGTTTTTTCTGTGATGCTGCTGATTTCTTCAGCTACATAAGCGCCAAACTTAGGGTGGGCGTTAATTCCCGTACCTACTGCTGTGCCGCCAATCGCCAGATCCCGTACATGGTCGATGCTTTCTTTAATCATTTCACTGCTTTTTTCCAGCATGCGGTGCCATCCGCTGATTTCCTGCCCTAAAGTAAGAGGCGTTGCGTCCTGAAGATGGGTGCGGCCTATTTTAATCACATCATCAAATTCCTTCTTTTTTTCAGCCAGTGTATTCTTAAGTATATCAAGCGCAGGGAGAACATCGCTCTCCACTTTTTCAACAGCAGCTATGTGCATCGCTGTCGGGAAGGTGTCGTTTGAGCTTTGGGAACGATTGACGTCATCATTTGGATGAACGATAAGATCTTTTCCTTCTTTTTCCAGTAGAGCTGTAGCGCGGCGTGCCAGGACTTCATTCATGTTCATATTGGATTGTGTACCGCTTCCAGTCTGCCAAACGACAAGAGGGAAGTTATCATCTAACTGGCCGCTTAGCACTTCATCCGCCGCTTTGGCGATCGCGTCTGCTTTTTCCGGTTCCAGCTTGCCGAGTCTTTTATTCGCAAGGGCGGCTGATCTTTTTAAAATGGCGAAAGCATGGACAACTTCAATGGGCATCTTTTCTTTTCCGATTTTGAAGTTTTCCAGGCTTCGCTGGGTTTGAGCTCCCCAGTTTTTATCAGCTGGGACTTTCATTTCACCTAGGGTATCTTTTTCAATTCTATATTCCATCTTGAACGTTCCCCCTAAAAAAGATTTTTACCTTATTATATACCCTGAAGTTTTACCATCAAATCATAGATTTTTGAAAAGTATGATAAAAAGAAAAAAGAAGAAATAAAGGTGGGAAAGAAATGATAGAAAAGGATATTTTTCATACACAGTGAAATATGAGCTAATATTCGAGAATCCCGAACAACAAGCCCATTGCTAAAAAATCTACTTAACTTCTATAAATAATTGTGTTTAAAATAGATTTTAGAGGGGAACTCCAATGATTGACACCAAAATTTCCGAACAATAATTTTAATAAAAGGAGTGATTGTGCGATGAAAGATTTATATCCATCTCGCATCGGACAAGAAACTAAAATTGTAGAACGGAAAGACCCAGTGATTCATTCAGATTCTTCTCAAAGTAATGGTCCGTTGAATAAAAAAGAGCTAGATTTTTATGAAGAAAATGGATACTTACTCTTTGAAAAAATGTTCAGCGATGAAGAAGTCGAAATCATGAAAAGAGAGCTTGACGGTACAATGGAAGCAAATGAAAGCCGTGAAGCTGACGATGTGATCAAAGAGCCTGGAAGCAATGAAATCCGCTCTGTATTTGAAACTCATAAGGATGGCAGCTTCTTTGAAGCTCTTTCCAAAAATGAGCGTCTTGTGAAAATCGCAGAGCAGCTTTTAGGAGACCAGGTGTACATTAACCAATCCCGTATTAACTTCAAGCCCGGTTTCAAAGGAAAAGAGTTCTACTGGCACTCTGACTTTGAAACATGGCACGTAGAGGACGGCATGCCGAACATGCGTGCAGTCAGCTGCTCGATTGTACTTACGGACAACTATGAATACAATGGCCCGCTTATGCTGATCCCAGGATCCCACAAATGGTTTGTTTCCTGCCCTGGTGAAACTCCGGATGCAAACTATAAGAGCTCTCTTCAAAAGCAGGAGCTTGGGGTGCCGGATAATGAAAGCATGAAGTGGCTGGTGGATCAGGCAGGAGGACGCATTGACCGTGCAACCGGTCCGGCAGGATCTGTGTTGTTCTTTGAGTGCAACACGATGCACGGATCTGCAGGGAACATCTCTCCTTATCCGCGAAGCAATGTTTTCTTTGTCTATAACTCGATTACCAATAAGCTTCAGGAGCCGTTTTCCGGCAAAGAGCCGCGACCTGAGTTCCTGGCTAACCGTGAAAACGTACAGCCGATCACTCCGGTCAGCGGAGATATTACGAAACAAAAGACAGAGTAAAATGAATACTGAACAGCTTGTCCGAGCGGGGCAAGCTGTTTTTACTATATGAAAACAAGAAGAGGCGGTGAAAAGTAAATGTCATTTAAAGACCAAGAAAGAGTGGCGAGGGCAAAAGACAAGGCTGAGGAGAGAACAATTACCCTTCCTGATGGCACGTCTGTTCCTTCCATTGGCCAGGGAACTTGGTATATGGGAGAAGATCCTAGGAATAAGGACCAGGAAGTTAAGGCTCTCCAGCTTGGAGTTGAAGCCGGCATGAAGTTAATTGATACGGCAGAGATGTATGCTGACGGTGGAGCTGAGGAAGTAACAGGGGAAGCGATAAAAGGAAAAAGAGAAGATGTGTTTCTCGTTTCAAAAGCGTATCCCCATCACGGTGGAAAGGATACCTTACCGAAGGCGTGCGAGCAAAGCTTAAGACGCCTTAAGACAGACTATATAGATTTATATTTGCTTCACTGGAGAGGAAGCATTCCGTTAGAGGAAACGATAGAAGGAATGGAACAGTTGAAAAGAGAGGGAAAGATCAAAAGGTGGGGAGTTTCGAACTTTGATACAAAGGACATGGAAGAATTACTTGGGAAAGAACAAGGGTCCAACTGCGCAGTAAACCAGGTGTTGTACCATTTAGGTTCACGGGGGATTGATTATGATCTTCTTCCCTGGCAACGTAAGCACAACATGCCGATTATGGCGTACAGTCCTCTGGCAAGAGGTGATGATCACTCCCGAGTCAGCCTTGTTACCCATCCAACTGTAAGGGAGATCGCAGAGCAGCACCAGGTGAAGCCCCTGCAGATTGCTTTGGCCTGGACCATTAGAAATCACGATACCATTGCCATCCCTAAAGCCGTTCAGGAGAATCACGTGATCGAAAATGCTGAAGCTGCTTCTATTATTCTCAGCAAACAAGAGATGGCACAGCTTGACGAAGCCTTTCCTGAGCCCGACAAAAAAGTCCCACTCGACATCATTTAGAGTCCCATTCAGGGTGCCTGGCACCCCAGTAGGATGTTACACTCCTGTAACAAAAAATGGCTGTAAACCCCGGTGTACCGGGAAAAAGGGCAATAGCCTCATAAAAGGTGCCAGGCACCTTTTATGAGGCACCCTTTATGGTTTGGTGGCGATGTACACGCCTCCAAGGACGAGAGCTCCTCCTACAAGCTGGACGAGACCAAAGCTTTCGCCGAGAAAAAGCACGGCAGCGACTGTGGTAAAGAGGGGAACAAGATTGAAGAAAATACTCGCTTGAGAAGGACCGACTTCAGCAACCCCCCGATTCCAGAGAAGGATGGCAAGCGCAGAAGGAAAGATTCCAATGTACAGCAGCCCAGAGATATGAGAGACAGTCCATTGAATGGGGAACCCATCTCTCCACTCAAAGGCTGCAGCAGGAAGCAAAAAAACAGCCCCGAACACCATCGTCATAATAATACCTCCGTAGAAAGGAAAACGGTGGCCGTACTGCTTAATAAAAATGGAATACACAGCCCAGCTTACCACTCCTAAAAGCATAAGGAGGTCTCCTGGGTTGATCGAAAGAGAGAGAAGAGTTCCGAGAGAGCCCCGAGATACAATCCAGACAACGCCGGCAAAGGAAATGATAATCCCGGCGACCTGTTTTGACAGCAGTCTTTCTTTTAAAAATAAGAACCCCAGCATTGCGGCTACAGCCGGAGTGAGCGCATCTACTATGGAAGCATTAATGGTAGTAGTATAATGAACTGATGTATATAGCATGACGTTAAATAAGCCGAGTGTTAAAGCAAGCCCGGCTAACGGCCGCCACTCCTGGCGCCACAGCGCCTTGTTGTTCATAATCTCCTGCCAGCCCAATGGAAGCAGGATGACAGCGGCCATGGCAAATCTCATAAAGGATAGCGTTAATGGCGGGATAGTATCGCTAAAAGCTTTTCCGACAATAAAGTTCCCTGAAAACATAAGCATGGCTAACAGCAATAATACATATGGGTGAGCCATAGGATATCACCCTCTTTGTTTAATAGTTGCCCCGGTTATTTTATCACAGGAATGTTGTGAGCATTATACATTTTTAGAAAGGAGCGAGGAGAATGAGAGAATGGGTCATCCCTTTTTCATTTCAAAAAGAAGAAGAAGTATCTTTTCAGCTGTATGAAGCGGGATTTCACCACTTTTACATAGAAGAGCCAATCATGCAGATCAAAACGGAGGACGGCTACGGGGTACAGAAGTTGGAGGAGGGAACAGCCCAGCTTCATTTGTTTCCTGAGGACGACTGGAGTACTGAAGAAATAGCAGCGATTGTCGGTGTCACAGTAGAGGATATAAAAGAAAAGGAATGGAAAGAGGAGCAGGCAGCTTATGAAAATATTACGCTTCCCTCTGGCTGGAAAGTAATCTATCCTCCTTTTCCCGCAAAGAAAGGAGAAAAGGAGCTGCTTCTTGATCCCCAGGGGGCCTTTGGAACCGGCGTCCACGGTACAACCCAGGATAGTCTTGATATCCTGATGGAACTTCCCCTTGAAAATGGCAGAAAAGCCGCTGATATAGGAACAGGGTCGGGAATTCTTGCAGTTGGTGCTGCGGTAAAAGGAGTTCAAGTAGACGCTTTTGATATACAGCCGGTACAAAGGGAAGTCACTCACCAGGCCGAGCTTAACCATGTGCAGGAGCGTATTATCGTAAAGGAACAGGACGTTCTTTCAGAAGATCTTGAAACCTATCATTATGACCTCATTATCATTAATATTGGCGCTTCCGTGACAAAGGAGTGGCTTCAGAGCAAAAGAGTATTTGAAAAATCCACCTGCTCTCTCTATTTAGTATCGGGCATTGTTGACTGGTCCAAAGACGGGATCATTGCATTATTTCATGACGCTGGTTTCAAGCTTTGTAACAGCAGACAGTCAGAAGAGTGGCACACCCTGTTGTTTACTGACGGGCAAGGAGAAGATGTAACATGAAAATTGTAGTGACAGCTGATACACATATTCCTAAAAGTGCAAAGCAGCTTCCTTCTCGTCTGCTTCAGGAGCTGGAAACAGCAGACAGGATCATCCATGCCGGAGACTGGCAGACAATAGAGGTGTATGAAGAGCTACAGAAATATGCCCCGGTTGATGGAGTATGTGGCAATGTGGACGGGGAGGATATCAGGCAAGTGATGCCCGAAAAGAAGATTATAGAGGCTGGCGGCTTTACCATTGGAATTATACACGGCCATGGCGAGAAAAAAACGACGGAAAAGCGAGCCCTCGAAGGATTTGAAGAGCCTCTTGACTGCATTATATTTGGTCACTCCCATATCCCATACGTCAGGTTCGCCAGCAAAACACTACTGTTTAATCCCGGTTCTGCTACGAGCAAACGAAAGATGCCTTATTATTCATTTGGAGTTCTCACTGTTGGGGAAGAACTGAAAACAGAGCACATTTTTTATGAAAACAAGGAATAAGAAAAAGCCTGAAGGTCTCCCCCTTCAGGCTTTAAATTTACGTAAGCCTTGCAATAAACATGGTCGCCATCCCAAAATAAATGAGCAAGGATAATATATCGTTAATCGTTGTAATTAAGGGGCCGGATGCTACGGCAGGGTCCACTTTAAATTTGTAAAGAATCAATGGGATAATGGTGCCGGCTAACGTCCCGATGATTAAGGTGGCTAGCAGGGAGCTTCCCACAACCAGGCCAAGAATTATGTTTCCCATCCAAACATAGGCAATCAAAGCAATGAGAATACCGCAGACGATTCCGATAATAATACCGACTAGGAGTTCACGAAATATCAATTTGAGAGATTGTTTAAAATTTAATTCCTGTGATACTAATCCCCGAACAACTACGGCCAGGGACTGTGTCCCGGTATTGCCTGTCATTCCGGCAATCAATGGCATAAAAAAGGCCAAAGCGACAACCTGCTCAAGCGTTCCTTCAAACCCGCTGATGATTCCCCCTGAAACCAGTCCGATAAACAATAGGAGAATAAGCCATGGAAGCCGCCGGTAAGCGGCAATGGTTGGCTTTGTGTTAAAATCGATGGCTTTTCCTGAGGCGGAAAGCTTTTCGATATCTTCATTTGCTTCCTGAATGACGACATCAATTACGTCATCTACTGTGATAATACCGACAAGCTTGCCGTCTTCTTCCACAACAGGCATGGAAATAAAATCATAGCGATTGATTAGCTTTGCTACTTCTTCCTGGTCTGTATACACGTCAACCTTAACGATGCGGCTGAACATGATATCTTCTATTTTATCAGTAGGTTTTCCAAGGAGTAAATCCTTGTATGATGCGACTCCTACAAGCTTTTTCTCCGAATCAATTACATAAATGTAATTTAAATATTCAGCAAGCTCATAGAAGTGCTTCAGTTTTTCTACGGCTTCATGAACCGTGTAATGCTTTGGAATCCAGACATACCGGTCCGTCATGATTCTCCCTGCTGTTTCCGGAGGGTAATTCATTAAATACTGAACGGCCTCAGACTCTTCCTGTTTCATTTCTGAGAGCAGTTCATTAACTTTTTCAGGGTCTACGTCCGTTAACAAGGAAGCAATTTCATCGTTTTCCATTAAATCAAGGACTTTTGAGGATTTTTCGGTTCCCAGTTTATGTAGCACCTCGAGCTGATCATCCTGATCTAATTCAACGATGAGATAAGTCAGCTGTTCAATTGATAAATAAAGCAGAAACTTATTGCGATGTTTTGCAGGGAGATATTGATATTGCTGAGCCAGGTCATACGGCTGCAGTTCATTAATGATCTCTTGAAAGACTGTCTTTTTTCCTTCCTTTAAGGTCTTGATCAAAGCGAGTGTCATTTCATTTTCAGTCATGCTGCGTGCCACATTAGCACCTCATTTCCTGGAGCGTTTTCTCTTTTGTGATGTTCTAATTTTTTTATAAGCAGAAGGCAGTTACACAGCCTCTTTAGGTTTCATTATATTACTCTTTCCTCCATGAGTGCTTGTCACTCTTTCCTTTTATGTAACACGATATCTTTCAGAAAAGTAATTTTTTCTTATCCTTTATCCTGACGCCCTGCTTTTTTCAGAATCTGAGGCTCTTTTCATAATTACCCTCTCCAACCCTATTTCAATCTCTCTCCAGCCTCGGGGTTTCTTTGAGGAGTGAATTCCTGGGTTTGATTTGAAAAAAGAATTCGGATTGGTTATTTTGAAAGTGTTGCTTTTTTCGACATAATTATTATATAGACAAAGAGGAAGACAAAGAATTGAAATAGAAGTATGGTAAAGAGAGAAAGGTATAAATGAGAGAGGGTGACCCCATGAAACCGTATGTATACGTAGCACGAAAAATGCCGGAATCAATCATACAAATGCTTGAAGAACAATGTGATGTTTCCATGTGGGAGAAAGAAGACGAGCCCGTGCCAAGGGAAGTACTGGAAAAAGAAATAAAAAAAGCAGACGGCTTGTTTTGTACAATTACAGAAGAGATTGATCAGGATCTTATTGATAAAGCTGAGAACCTTAAAATCATAGCCACCATGGCGGTCGGCTACAATAATATCAATGTTCAGGCCGCAGCGAGAAGAGAAATCATGGTTGCTAATACTCCGGGTATTTTATCTGACACGACGGCTGACCTTACCTTCGGCCTGCTCATGGCCACAGCCCGGCGCATTCCAGAAGGGGTAGATAGCATAAGGAACGGAGAGTGGAAGACATGGGCTCCGTTTCACCTGATTGGACAGGATATACACGGGGCAACCCTTGGAATCATTGGTATGGGGAGAATTGGTGAAGCCCTTGCGAGAAGAGCGAAAGGGTTTGACATGAAGGTTCTTTACCATAACCGTAACCGCAAGCATGAGACTGAGATCAATCTTGGTGTAAGGTATGCAGAATTAGAGCAGCTGCTCGCCGAGTCGGACTTTGTTTGTTTAATGACTCCGTATACGCAGGAAACGTTTCATTTGATCGGAAAAGAAGAGCTGAAAAAAATGAAAAACTCAGCTGTGTTTATTAATACCTCCCGAGGCGGCACGGTAGACGAGGAAGCCTTATATGAAGCTCTAAAAGAAAAGGAAATATGGGCAGCAGGTCTTGATGTCTTTGAAGATGAACCGATAGGGCCAGATCATCCGCTGTTATCCTTGCCAAACGTGGTGGCTCTTCCTCACATTGGGAGCGCCAGTGAAAGAACAAGAATGAGAATGGCTGAAATGACAGCCCGTCATATCCTGCAATCTTTATCTGGAGAACGTCCGGATCATTTAGTGGGAGGATGAACCTATAAGGGGATAGGACAATAGGTCTCTTTTTGAAATTTTATTGAACTTTTTTCGTTTTAAAAGAAAAAACAGGTTTAGACACAGAGTAGAAAAAGGAAAGATAGGATTAAAGAGAACTGGCTGCCGGCTATAAGTGAAAAAGTATGCAGGAACTCCTGGTAATGGTTTACTTTATCTTTGCGGTTTCTGCATACTTTTTCTATCTATTCCCCCTGTAGTAAGTTATTCATCCCATCGGCCGGTATGCTATGTTCTTCTTTACCATCCATCATCCCCTTTTAAGCGATCCGTAATGGATCGTTTTTTTTTTGGCTGCAGAAGGGTGTATGTAAATGTTTAAGTGAAAAAAACAAAAAGGCAGCCAAAGTGCTTGGAGTTCTTCTTATGATTCATTCATCAGAGTCCCTGTTAATATAAACGATACTGTCAAAGGGCAGGTAAAAGGTGTCTTCATCTTTCCTGGTCACAATATGAAACTTTCTTTCCTGCTGGTTAAGGTGGTGAATCCTTCCAGAAACTTTGTGTATAAAACCATTCATCCAATAGATAAAAAGCAGGGGATGATGGTCCGCCATCGCTTCACACACCTTTTCTTCGATCTCCTGCCAAGCCTGCTCATCAAGTTCCGGCTTTTTGACTTTCTGCTGCTCGTGTTCCAATTGCTTTAAGAGCTCTACGTGCTCAGGCAGCATCATTGCTGTCCACTTGATTGTTCCACGATCTTTAATATCCATTCGAATCCCTCCTTGTTCTTATTATACACGAACAAACGTTCTTTTAAACCTTGAATAAGAACATTTGTTCTGACATAATAATATATAGAGAAACTGTTCGTGCTACCAAGAAGGAGGGTACAACAATGAATCCAGAAAAAATAATCAAAAAAGCCATGATGACAAACACAGCCATAACGTTTATCTATGAGGCAAAGACAGGGGAATTGACCCAAAGAACGGTAGAAGTGAAAAAGATTCTGGCAGGCCGCTTTGTCGGATACTGTTACTTAAGGAAAGGCGAAAGAATATTTAAGATGGATAATGTTCTTTCGATTCAGTTGAAGAAAAGAGCAGAGACGGGGGCGTAGGTGAGGTTCCAGGAGGTCATGCGGAGCGTGGTCGTTTTGTAGAGGATTTTGTAGAGGAATGGGCAAAGCTAAACGGGCGCTGCCTATGGAGCCTTTTCTTCTACATGAGTGTAAGGAACAGCTTTAGTCCTGATTATGTAGAATATTCTCTGAAAGGCTACCCGCCAGACTTCTAGGGGAAAACAGAAAAGTCGAGGGTCAAGCACTGTTTTTGAGAACGGCTGATCGTCTGTGAAAGTATAGAATAAAGTGAGGGGAACCGTACCATAAATGAAAACATAGGAAACTATCTATATAAAAGTTTTATGGGAAGCTCTTGAAGGCATAAATTAACATGAAAAAAATTAAGGCTAAGTTTTCTCTTAACCTCATAAGAAAAACCTCCATTGTTACAGTTAACCGGTTTACAGGGGGGCAAACTTGTAAACAAAGCAGTGTAATTCGTAAATGAATTACACTGCTATTTTTGTTGTTATATTAATGTGTGCGCTATTTTTGTTGTTATATTAATGTGTGCGCTATTTTTAGAGAGAAATTAAGCAAAGCTTTGAAATTGTGGATAAATTTATTGATTTGTATAATCCGGCCGCTAAAAAGGTTGTTATTAGGTATATGAACGTAATAAATACTCGTAAACGTGATAAATTAACAATAAAAAGAGGCGCGAATTAGGCATGCTAATTGCACCTCCAATTGCTAAATTATTTCATGTTTTCACCTTCTCAACCGAACCTATTACTGTAAAAATGATGAAGTTTTTTATCCTTAAAATATTAGTTTAAAGACCAGCCTTTTTTCGTAACGGTGATAATGTAGGTTTGGCCTTCGGCTTCAACTTCAACAGTGTTTGTATAGCTATTTCCATTATTTAGTACGACATTACTGAAGCTTTGAGCAAATTGATTTTCACCTTCACTCATAGTAAAGTAGATATCTCCAGCCGCTCTGTAGTTTACACCCTGTCGTTGTTGTGTAACCTCATAATTCTCAACTTTAACTCCAGTAATGTAAGCTGCTTCTTGATCTTTTACTACAATTTCATCACTCTTTTCATTCCCAGAAAATGTAACATGGCTCTTGCCTGCTGCCATATCAATTGAATACTTAAGAGTGTATGTGCCTGCTTCTTGTGCTTCAAACTTAGCAGTTGAAACATAAGAGTTAACTCCTTCTACTTCTATAAGCAAAGTTTCGAAGTCCTCCTCCTTTTCTAAAGCAACTTCTTTCCCATTTTCATTAATTACAACCCATCCATCTTTATAAGAAGATCCATGTTTAGGAGTAACAGCCTGAAGTTTTACTTCATCTCCCACATAAATAACTTCAAACTCTTGTTCAGAAGTTACAGATAATGCTACCTCAACAGGTTTCTCTTTTGGTGCAGGACCTTTCGCCAATACCCCAGTCCCCATAGATAATACTAGTGCTCCAGCTAATATTGCTGCACCCAACTTTTTAAATTTCTTCATTTTTTCACTTCTCCTCTTAACTTAATTATTATTTACAAAAGTAATATCAATCATGAAGAGGGCCGGTTACACCACTAGCTCCATATACCTCAAGGGGGTATACTTCATTGCTTCAGCTTCCCCAAACTTGATATATAGGACTTTGCACCTTCTTTTCTGTGGCCACTTGAAATAGTAGTGCATTCCTATATTTCGAATTATATATTCGTTTTATAGAATATGGAAGAATTTTGTTTCGGCAAATATACACATTATTTCCTAGATTGTTTAATAATTTTAATCAATTACCTTAAAATAATTTCCTCATTAGCGACACCACTTTAGTCATAACACTCATATACAAAGGGAATCAATGAAAGCAGATCTATCTTAACAATTTAGTAAATCGTATTTTTTGAGAATAAATTGTCAGATTTTTTAGGAGCAAAATTGTGTAGATTTAACTATAGTCAAACTTATAATGATAATGAAACTACTTAAAGGGAAATTTTAGGAAGGGGGGGGTTATTAATAATATTTCCACAAATAAAAAAAGACGCATAGAAAAAAGGATGGCTATAACTAAAAGTTACGAGTAGCCAAACCTTATTTAAGTGAGCTTGAACGTAGCCATAAGCCGAATCTGTCTATTTAGCTTCGGTTAAAAGTTTCAATGGTACTTTAGGTAACCCTTGATAAGTTAAACTTTCTAGCAATTGACCCCGCAGAAAACCCTTCTTTTTTTAGCTGAAACATAAACATTACTATCCGATTTTTAAGTACAAGCGAGCATTTTTTAACAAGATTAAATCATAAAGTCTCATTAAAAAGAAAATTGTGGAAAGGCCCCCAATTTTCCTGTCTAGCAAACTGAGGATAAGCGGACATAAACGTAATAATAATAGGAGAGTGATCTAGTTGAGGATATGTGTCAAATAAAAACCGATCGCCGTAGCGAATAGCTGTCAAGGCAAGAGGCAATTCACGTCTAAAGATTTCATTGCGTATTGCTGCTTCATTTTGATTATATTCTCCTTGATCCACATGCAAATAAACACGGTAAACTAAGGAACTACCCTTTGTTTTCCATTCTCCTAAGACTTCATCTCTCATAGGATTGACTTTATCCCACGCATAATCCATTCCAATTGTTAAAAAAAGCTCTCCTGTCTCATCCGAGTGAGTTAATGTATAACGTCTTGGGAAAACAGGTTTCATCGTAGTAACACCATTCAAGTATTCCACAAATAGTTTTTCTGGATTGAAATGACTCAAGCAATCAACTCCAAACTTTTTTATACCATCATTATGTTCATTTACCATCACTAATTCTAATAATTACGATGAGAGTTTTAGTTTCACCCTGCACTCAAATACGCCGGATGCTCTTTATTTGTACTAAATACGTGCTTTAGTGAGCTAAATCTAAATGAAGTTTCGTAAGACTATGGATCTGTTGTTTAAAGGGTTTTTCTAAGCCACAACCCTCCATATAAAATAAAAACCGGATCCCTCTGTGAGGAATCCGGTTTCTGTTATCAAGCGTCGTGATAAGGCGATGCTTTTTTCTGGGCTTTCTCTTCTCTCATTTTCTTCAGGAAGTAGGTGGTTTCTGCCACAACCACACCGGAGAGACCGAGTAAGCCGATTAAGTTTGGAGCTGCCATAAGTCCATTTAATACGTCGGCAATTCCCCACACAAGGCCGAGGTCCATGATGGCCCCAAAGAATACGGCGATCACAAACATGATCCTGTAAATTGGAACGGATCCTGGCTTCTTAAAGAGATACAAAAAGCAGCGTTCCCCGTAATACGACCAGCCAAGGATCGTAGAATAGGCAAAGAACACAAGGCCGACTGCGACTATAATTCCGCCGATTGGGCCAAGGAAGAACTCAAATGTAGCGGATGTAAGAGCCGCACCTTCAAGCCCCTCTTCCATATACATACCACCCATCACAAGAGCAATCCCCGTGATGGAACAAATCACAATCGTATCAATAAATACCTGTGTCATGGAAACGAGCGCCTGGCGGCCCGGGTAATCTGTACGGGCGGCAGCAGCTGCAATTGGAGCAGAACCTAACCCGGCTTCGTTCGAGAACACACCACGGGCAACCCCGTATTGAATCACGACCCCGATTGCACCACCGGCTACAGCCTGGCCGGTAAAGGCATCTGTGAAGATAAGGCCTACTGCTGCGGGAACAAGTCCTGCGTTCATAATCATCATCACAAGTCCGGCAACAACATAAAAGAGTGCCATGACAGGAACGATAAAAGCAACAACGCGGCCGATACTTTTAATCCCGCCAAGAATAACAAGGCCGGTAAATACAGTAAGGAGAATTCCAGTAAGCCAAGGTGCTACGTTCCAATTTGATTCCAAAACATCTGCGACAGAGTTAGATTGAACCGTATTCCCAATACCAAACGCAGCCACAGCTGCAAAGAGGGCAAAGATAATGCCAAGCCAGCGAAGGCCGAGACCTTTTTCAATATAATACATTGGCCCCCCGGACATTTTGCCCTCTGGGTCTTTGACACGGTATTTTACCGCAAGAATGGCCTCCGCGTATTTTGTTGCCATCCCGAAGAGAGCCGAGAGCCACATCCAAAATACGGCACCAGGTCCCCCGAGCACGACAGCTGTAGCGACACCGGCAATGTTACCTGTTCCCACAGTAGCTGCAAGAGCTGTCATGAGAGACTGGAAGTGGGAGATATCCCCTTCTGATGTCTTGTCCTGTTTACGGCTGAAGGCAAGCTTCAATGCATAGGGCAGGGCGGAAAATTGAAGAAATGATAGCCGGATCGTAAGAAATATCCCTGTCCCGACAAGCAGGATTAAAAGAGGCGGCCCCCAGACTAACCCGCTCAGCATGTCGATAAATTCACTGAATGTCAATGTTTGTTCCCCCTATTCTTTGTTTGTAGATAAAAAGCCCCTCACTTTTGCTTATGTATACTAAACTAGCAGAAGTGAAGGCTAAAGGAATAATATAATAGTATCATTTTTTTGAAAAAATAAACAATTATAAATTATTTTGTCACCACAAGAATTTCTTCAGATAAATAGCTCTGCCAGTAATAGACTCTTGCTTTCCACGTAAAGAGTCCATAAGATAAAATAGAGTACACTTTAAGTGGAGGGCATCAATGATTAAGAAAGCAGGAATCGCGTTACTATATATTGTTATTGGCTTTCTTATTTATTTATATGGAGAGCCGTTAATTGTATGGATAAATGAAGAAGGCCATAACTATGTTACCATAACAACCATTGCAGCAACCATGTTTTCATTGTTTCCTATTATTCCATACCCTGTCATTGGAGGAATTATCGGGGCGGCTTACGGACCGTTATTAGGAACAATTGTCATATGGATTGGATCATCAGCAGCTTCCATTATTATGTTTTTGTTTGTTCGTTACGGCTATCAAGACTGGGGATACAAGGTACTGAGAAAGTATAAGGCGCTGGAGAAGGTAACGATTTTATTTGAAAAAAATGCTTTTCTCGCAATCTTTTTGACAAGGCTGGTTCCTGTAGTCCCATCGATTGCAGTTAACATATACTCAGGGCTGAGCAGAGTCAGATTTATGCCGTATGCGGTGGCTTCTTCGGCAGGAAAGGTTCCCGCCATGGTATTATTTGCTACCATTGGAACGGTAGCGGTAACGAACCCATGGGATCTTTTCTATGTTATTGCGGTTTACAGCATTTTCCTTGTCCTGTGTTATATTGTATATAAAATTTTTAAAAGCAAAGCTCGAGCTGAGATAAAGCCGGTAAGACAAGTACGATAATGCAAAAAGAGATGCCCAGAGAGGCATCTCTTTTTAAATCTATCATGTTTATGTTGCCTGCTTTTCACGGGCACGAAGCTCCACACGGCGGATTTTTCCGGAAGTGGTCTTTGGAAGCTCATGAAGAAATTCAATCTTACGGGGGTACTTGTAAGGAGCTGTAAGGTTTTTCGTATGCTCCTGAAGTTCTTTTACCAATTCTTCCCGGTTAGATACTTTTTCTTCATCTTTAAGCACAATAAAGGCTTTGACGACATTTCCCCTGACTTCATCCGGACTGGCAACCACTGCGCACTCCTTGACTGCATCATGCTTTGTTAGTGCATCCTCGACTTCAAAAGGCCCGATTGTATAGCCGGAGCTGATGATGATGTCATCGCTGCGTCCTTCAAACCAGAAGTAGCCGTCTTCATCTTTTGACGCCTGATCACCGGTTAAATACCAGTCACCAAGAAAGGCAGCGGAAGTTCTTTCTGGATCTTTGTAGTATTTCTTAAATAAAGCCGGGCAGTCTTTATGAACGGCAATGTCACCAACTTCACCGACCGCAACAGGTTCACCCTGCTCATTGATGATTTCTACATGATTGCCTGGGGTCGGTTTTCCCATGGAGCCTGGTTTAATCTCCATTCCAAGAAGGGTGCCGACAAGAAGAGTATTTTCCGTTTGGCCGTAGCCATCGCGGACATCAACTCCAAAAGCATTCTTAAACGCTTCGATCACCGGGCGGTTTAAAGGTTCGCCGGCGGAAACGGTACTACGAAGATGAGGGAGCTTATAGGAAGCAAGTGTATCTACCTTAGACATGAGCCTGTATTCAGTAGGTGTGCAGCAAAGAACTTGAATGTTTTCTTTTTCTAATAGCTGCAAGTAAATATAAGGATCGAATTTCCCGTTATACACAAAGGCCGTAGCACCTAATGTAATCGTGGATAAGAAAGGACTCCAAATCCATTTTTGCCAGCCGGGAGCAGCAGTCGCCCAAACGATGTCATTCTCTCTGACGTCCAGCCATTTCTTTGCTGCGGTGCGGACATGAGCATACGCCCACCCATGACTGTGGACAACCCCCTTGGGATTTCCTGTTGTGCCGGAGGTATAAGACAAGAATGCCATGTCATCTTTAGAGGTTTGAGCGCCAGAGAAGGCAGCCGGCTGCAAATCCGCTAAAGACTCCAGATTTTCCCATCCGCTATGCGAGCCGCCGATTGTCAGTTTGTACTGAAGGGACGGAGTCGGATCAGAGATGTTTTCAACTTCACCGACAGCGGTGTGAAAAGATATAACTGCGGTGGCGCTGGAATGATTAATTCGGTATGATAAATCCTTCGCTCTAAGCATTTCCGAACATGGAATGGCTACAATGCCTGCTTTTAAGCAAGCTAAATAGGTAATATAAGCTTCAGGTGAGCGGGGAAGAATGATCATTACCCGGTCTCCTTGTTCAATGCCTACCGTTTTCAGAGCGTTGGCATATTGATTCATTTTTTCAATAAGTAAGGAATAAGAGACTTCCCGGCGTTCTCCTGACTCATCGAGCCATCGGATAGCCGTGCGGGTCGAATCATTTGAAAACGCTTCCAATTCATTCGTTACATTATACTTAGCAGGTGCAATTAGTGATTCAGTACTCAAAGGATCCCCTCCTGAAAATCTATTATCATCCTATTATACTAAATTGAAGTTGAATTTTGAATATTTTTATTATTGCAGGAGAAGATTTTTTTATAAAGCAGGACATTTGTGTGAAAAAAGATAATAGATATGAAGATAAGGAAGGAGAGGATGGAATGGAGAAAATAAATATTTTCGAAAAAGCAGGAGAAATACTTAATGAGGGTATGAAAAAGCAGCTTGTATACGGCGAGCCGGTCAGACATGGGGATAAAACAGTGATCCCGGTTTCAAAAAAAATCTTGTCCTTTGGAGGCGGAGGGGGATCAGGTACTGAAAAAGAATCCTCTCAAGAGGGAGAAGGGGGAGGAGGAGGCGGAGCGGTCAGGGAAAAGCCAATTGGCGTCTACGAGGTAACTGATGAAGAGACGATCTTTATCCCTGCTTTTGACCTTAACCGCTTCCTCTTAACGGGTATCGGCTGCCTGGCCGGAGCATTAGTCATAAGCCAGCTGTCTGGAAAAACTGGTTTATTCAGTTGTAAAAGTAAAGAAGAGAACTAACCTGTGCCTTCTGGCGCAGGTTTTTTCTTTTCAGAAGTAAGAAGAACTAAAGGGAGGAGGAGATCAAGTGAGCTTTTCCTCTTGTTAAAAGGGAGTGTGCTATACTTCTGGTAGAAATATTACAGTGGTAAGGGAAAAGTTGGTGACGCCGATGGACGTTTTGTTGTTAATTATTTCAGAAATTATTGCACCTGTGTTTGTTCTTATCTTTGTTGGAGTCCTCCTGCAACGAAAATTCCAAATGGATTTGTCTACATTATCAAAAGTAAACTTTTATTATTTGATTCCGGCGGTTATTTTTCTGCGGATCTATGAAAGCAGTCTCTCTTTTGAATTGATAGGAAATGTGCTTCTTTTTCTTTTCATTCAGGCAGCAGGGTTATGGCTGGCAAGCTATGCCGGCAGCAAAATTTTCGGATACCAGCGGGATTACAGGGTAACCTTGCAAAATAGTATACTTTTAAATAATCAAGGCAATTTCGGTCTTCCTGTGAATGCGCTCGTGTTTCGGAATGATCCATTTGCGGCTTCGATTCAAATTATCATAATGACGTTTCAAAATATTTTAACCTTTACATATGGCGTGTTTTCTATGGGAGCCTCGCAGCAGGGAGCGAAGAAAGCAGCAGCCAGCTTTGTGAAAATGCCGGTTCTTCATGCGCTTCTGTTAGGACTGTTGTTCAGCTGGGCCGGCATTACCCTCCCTGCAGCCATTGCTATTCCTTTAGATTCAGCAGCAGCTGGTTTTCTGGCAGTGGCTTTAATGTCTTTGGGCGCTCAGGTAGCATACTTAAAGCTTAATAAGAACCTTGGAATTGTAGCCTTTAGCAGTTTTTTACGACTGCTTTTTTCCCCAATGCTTGCCCTTGCTGTGATATGGTTATTGGATCTTTCGGGAATGATGGCCCAGGCACTTTTGATTTCAAGTGCTTTTCCTACGTCAAGAAACAGCGCGGCCATTGCCCTTGAATATGACAACAATCCTGACCTTGCGGCTCAAATGGTACTGGTTTCTACTATTTTAAGCAGCATAACTGTAACGGCAGTCGTGTATATTGCCTTTATACTTTTTTAATAGAAGAAAGGGAGAACTTACATGGCAAGAATGACGAGAACAAAGAAATTAGAGGAAAAGAAAAAGGTAGATACAAAAGAGCGAATTGCACAATTAAGTGTATATTCTTTTTTTCTCATGATTGCTCTTTTAATCAGTCTTATTCTATCTTTTTTCTTTCACTTTGAAAGAATAGAAGCTGCCCTGGTTTATTTATTTCTTTTAAACTTGGTGCTTACTTTCGGGTTAACTACGGCTTCGGCAGTGCTGAAACGATACATAAGCCGCCTTCAATTATGGATTTTGATTACTTCCGCTGGCCTGTTAGCTATTTGTTCCTATGTTATCTACATTTTCCGCTTTGCCTAGGACTTGTTTAATACATACTTTGGGTGGGAATAGAAATGTTTGAATAGGAAGTTATCATACACCAGCTTCTAATATGGAGGTTTTTCTATATGAAAAAGAAATTTGTTTACTCAGCAGCTTCGGCTCTCGTAGCAGCTGGGATTCTAACAGGCTGCGGGGAGGAAGATGAAGCTCCCGAGGAGCCGATTGATGAAGAGCCGGTTGAGGATTATGAAGAAGAGGATCCACCTGCTGATAGTGAAGAAATTATAGATGAAGAAGAACAGGAAGAGAGAGAAGAAGGGGATCAGGATCCAGCAATTGAGGATGAAGAGCTGGAGGAGTCTGAGGAAGAAAGAGATGAAGTAGAAGAGACTCAAGAAGATGATGAAGAATAATCTCTTCTTCCCAGTTTTATCTTTTCTTCCCCGGGGAATGGCGTTATTAAAAGAGTAAGAGCTTTAATGAAGGAGGACGTCAAAATGAAAATTGATCAAGTATTTAATGAGCATAATGACGAGCTTCATATAACTTCAGGAGAGTTAATCGTTGAAGATGAAACTTCCGGATCATGGGAAGCAAAGCTTTATGGCGTGGAGAACCAGCGCTTTTTTACAGATGCAATGAAGGATGACACCAAGGAAAGACTCACATTTGAAACAGACCGGGGAACGTTAAATGGAATCATTTCTGTGGAGGCTCTTGATTCCACTGTGGAAGAAAGTGTGATTACGCTAAAAGGTGTAGGTCATTTAAACGGTTTACGCAATTAGAAAAGTAGGGAAGAGCTGTTGAGTAAAATCTCAACAGCTTTTTTCTATGGGAGCAGAAGTAGAGATAAGCGGAAGGGAGGAAGCGGGTGAGAGTGCGAGGAGTGTTGAAATTTGTCGTTTGACCTAATTAGTGTTGGTTTTGACCCAATTAATTGAAAATAGACCCAATTAACCTGCAAAACAACCCAATTATTGCGTAAAACGACCCAATTAATCCGCAAAGCAACCGGATTAATACTCAAAGCGTACAATATCCTCTGATTACATAAAGTCATCCCAGAAAGCACAGAAGAAAAGTAACATTCTAGCAGCATTTCGTTGCAAAACGTCAATAGTTTGTTCCCTCAAAAGAAGATACGGTAAAATAGAAAGAGATCACCTTTGAGCCATTTAAGAAAGGGGCAGCGGTATATGAAGAAAAATAACATTTTATTTATTGGAGCAGGAAGAATGGCGGAAGCGATTTACGCCGGCTTGCTTCGCCAAAGCCACCCTGATATCGGAAGAATTATCGTTTCAAATAAATCCGATGAGGAACGATTACATAATCAAGCGAAGCAGTACGGGGTAAAGCAAACAACCAAGTGGAAGGAGGAAACAGACCAGGTTGAAGTGATCGTACTGGCAGCTCCTCCTGGAGTTCATGATGAGTTACTAAAGGAGCTGGCAGAAGTTGTAGATGGGCAGCTCGTTATTACAGTTGCAGCAGGCATCGATCCAGATTATATGGAGAAGCGTCTTCCAGAAGGCACCCCTGTGGCATGGATTATGCCTAATACAGCTGCGCAAGTTCAACAGTCGATGTCCACCTATGTATGCGGGCAGTATGTGAACAGTGAGCATAGACATGTATTAGAAGTGATATTGCACGCGATCGGGGAGTATGAAGAATTAAGTGCCCAGCAGGTTCATGATTTAACGGCAGTGACAGGAAGCGCTCCTGCTTTCATGTATTTATTTTGCGAAGCTTTGGAAACGGCAGCAATGGAATACGGAGTGACAAGAGAGCAGGCCAGGAAGCTGGTCGTTCAGATGGCAGCCGGGTCAGCCGCCATGCTTCAGGAAGGCCATAATCCCGCTGATCTTAGAGGACAGGTGACGTCACCGGGAGGAGCGACAGCTGCCGGGATAGAAACATTAAAAGAAGCCGGGTTTGAAGAATTGATTAAGAACGCCGTGCAAGCGACAAACCAACGGGCCAAAGACCAGGCTGAAGACTGAAAAAAAGATCTTTTTAGAGCCGTTCCTTCATAGAGGGAGCGGCTTTTTCAGTTATTCATAGATAAACGGAATGAAATCCGCTGAAGGTCGGTTTCCTTGAATGGTTCAAAGAATAACAAAATACAAGAATACTAGTATAAAAAAGAATATAAGAGAACTTTAGCGTTTTAAAATAGTGATTAAGTTATTTGCAGAATAAAGAAAAAATATGTGGTAATTCAGGAAAATACTAATTATACTAATCTTGATCACAATTGATTCTTTGATCCTACAACTACATATGGCAGGAGGAGTAAACCGTGAGTCGTTTACTGATGAAATGTTTGGCTGTTGTTGTGCTGCTGGCGTTGGTCCCGGTACATACATATGCTGCACCCGAGCAGGAGGAGCTTGATTTGTACTTGCAGGAGATTGACTGGACTCAGAAAGAGTTAGAGGAGTACCTGGAGACTGAATATGGGACAGAGCTCTCTGATTTTGAGGATGCAGAGGAGTTAAGAATATTTTTAGGAGACTTACTAACAGACGAATCGTTACATGAGCTGTTAACAGATTACGAGATGTCAATAGAGGAGCTTGAGCAGCTGCTTAAAGCAGACGACAAGACATTAGCAGATTTCAAGTTTACTGATGATTTAGATTTTTTCCTGTTTGACCACATGCTTGCTGAGCTTGATTTTGAAGAAGCTGAAATGCTCTATGATGATTATTTTGCAGAATTTGGTCTGGATGAAGATGAATTCTGGGTACTGTATGAACACTTTTATCAAGTATTGTTTACTGAAAACGGAGACTTGAATGAAGGAGTCCTGGAAAGATTAGAAGCACTGCTTGAAAGGCTGGAAAGCTTCCCCTACTTTGAAAGCGCTGATGATTTAACGGCAGAAAATATTGCCGAACTCTTATCCATCTGCCAGGAGCTGTTAAGCATTTTCCAGCTTGAAGCCGACTTTTATCTGACCAAGGAAGAAGAAAAGCTTTCTCTTACGCTTGGTGATCTCCTTTCTCTTGAAACGACGAATGGATATGATCTGTTAATAGAGTTATACAACGCAGAAGGAGACTTTCTTGCCGACATCATTTTATCAGCTGAATTATTTGCTTACGACTCTATTGATCAAGTGACTGGAGAGTTTAATGAAATAAAGACTATCGTTGAGGTTTCGGCTGATGCAGGGGGAGATAGAGAAAGTGTAAGCGGACCGGCTGAGCGGACGGAAACAGGAGGGCGACTTCCTGAAACAGCTTCCTCTTATCCATTACAGGTTCTCATTGGATTAGCTGCGGCAGTGCTTGGAGGATTGTTCTACGTAAGAGTAAGAAAGACAGCAGCATGAAACAAAATGTAAATAAGAAGGAGATGAGGAGCAGAACGCCCCTCATCTTTCTTTTTCTGTACCGTCAGACACAGTACAAGTGAGGTTTAAATAAAATAAAAAAAGGTTAAAACAAGTGAAGAAGGTTCTACATTCATGGAAAATAGAGCCCGTACTCATAGATGTGGGGAGGGATAAAATGTCTGAGGAAAAACAAGAAATGATTGACCGGGTGTATGGGGAGCTGGAAAATGTTGAAGACCCTGAGCTTGGAGTAGACATTGTGAATCTTGGATTGATTTATGGCGTGGATATTGATGACAGCAAGAACGTCAAAGTGGAAATGACACTGACATCCATGGGCTGTCCTCTTGCTGGAACGATTGTCAATGATATTCAAAATGCCTTATCGGATTTAAAAGAATTTGGAGAAATAAATGAAGTAGATGTAAATATTGTATGGGATCCACCATGGGATAAAAGTAAAATGTCAAGGTACGCCAAGATCGCATTAGGCGTACACGAAGGTCCTGAAGATCGAGCATAGAGCGAAGGGTCATCATTTGTTATGATGGCCTTTTTCGTTTCTGCCAAAAGGAGGAAACCATGGACATTCCGCAAGCTTTAATTGATACGTGTAAAAAAAGAATGGAGCCTTATCCTGCTGAGGGCTTTCTCATCGGCGGAGGGAATCCTTATGCTGATGTCCTGTTTGTTGGAGAAGCGCCTGGAGAGCATGAGCTAATATCTAAGCAGCCATTTACCGGCAGGGCGGGAAAGGAACTGGATAAATTTCTTGAAAGTGCAGGGATATCACGGGAGGATGTATACATTACAAGTGCTGTAAGAAGCCGCCCGTATAAAATAGTCAGAAAACAAAAAGGAGAAGAAGTGGTTATCAAAAGGCCGAACCGAAAACCGACAAAAAAAGAAATCATTGCCCACGCGCCTATTCTTGATTACCAGATTGAGAAAATAGATCCGACGATCATTGTTACATTGGGAGGTGTGGCCTATGAAAGACTGACAGGAAAAAAGGACAAAATGACAGAGATTCATGGGGAGGCGCAAAAGACAAAAATACTCAAGCTGAAAAATACAAAAGACAATACCCTGGTTTATGGAATGAAAGAATATATTCTTTTTCCTTTTTTTCATCCGGCCTCTGTTTTTTATAACAGGAAGCTTGAAGAAATGATCTACGAAGATGCAAAAGCACTTGCAGCCTTAATTCAACATGAGACCTCTTAAAAAACACTCATCTGAGAGTACAGATGAGTGTTTTGTCGTTGCTTATAATTGGGTTTGGTAATATGTTTCTTCCTCAGGTTGATCAACATTATCGTCATCAAGAGAATCTGCAAAGAAAACAGGGACAGACACTACTAAAGTAAGAAAGGAAAATAATATCGTTGCAGCAAGCTTTTTCATATGTACCACCTTGTCATTTAATCTCGTGAAAATTTTAACAAATATGCCTTTTATTTTGAAGACGTATATACAAATTTACCTACATAAATTATGAGTCATTAGTAGTGAAGGGCTTTTGTTACAGACCTTATTATGGATAAAAGTTTGAATGTAAATCAAAGTGAGGAAAAGCTGTCAGCTTCTTTCTATCCTGGGCAGGGTAAGGGAGAGAAAAAGGTGGAAAAAAGTTTAATGAAAATGATTATCGGATAAACACTAGTATTGCCTATTTCTGTTTAGGCAAATTTAAAAAAGAAGAAGGAGTGTTAATCAATGAGTGAAGGCTATAACCTTTTTAAAGGCCGGCAGTCTGAGGGAACTCCTCCACAGGAACAGGACAAACAGCCTGGCTATGAATACAAAATGAATCCAGAACCAATATATGACGATCCAGCTTATAAGGGCAGCGGCAAGCTGAAAGATAAAGTTGCTTTGATTACTGGAGGCGACAGCGGGATTGGCAGATCAGTTGCCATCTATTATGCAAAAGAAGGAGCCAATGTCAGCGTTGTTTACTTAGATGAACACGAAGATGCTGAGAAAACGAAAGAATTAGTGGAAGAAAAGGGAGGAAAATGCCTTCTTATCCCAGGGGATGTAGGGGAGGAAGCATTTTGCAAAGAAGCTGTTGAGAAGACAATAGAGGAATTCGGTCAATTAGATATTCTGGTTAATAATGCAGCCGAGCAACATTACCAGGAAGATATTAGAGATATTTCTTCAGAGCAGCTTCACCGGACTTTTCAAACCAATATTTATGGTTCGTTTTACTTCATCCAGGCCGCTTTGCCACACTTAAAAGAAGGCAGCTCAATTATTAATACGGTATCTATCGTGGCCTATCAAGGAATGCCGGTGTTAATGGACTACTCTGCAACGAAGGGCGCCCTTGTGGCCCTGACACGATCTTTATCACAAAACCTGGTTGACAAAGGAATCAGGGTAAATGGGGTGGCGCCAGGCCCAATCTGGACACCTCTCATTCCAAGTTCCTTTCCAGAAGATGTGGTAAAAGACTTTGGGATTGACGATCCGGCACCTACACCGATGCAGCGGCCAGGACAGCCAGCAGAGCTTGCTCCAAGTTATGTATATTTAGCCTCAGATGATTCAACCTATGTGACAGGACAGACGATTCATGTGAATGGAGGAGCTGTAGTCAACGGATAAGAGAGTATGAAAAAGCATCTGCCCACTGGCAGGTGCTTTTTTTATTAGCTGTGGAAAAGTCTGGAGCCAGAAAAATTGAGGAATTATGTAAAATGATAAATTAAAGCGTAAATACGATTAATTTGTCCAAAACGAGGAAAAAGAAATAATGCTGTATTATAGGTAAGGGTAAGGAGGATCGGACAAATGTTTACACTGGAAGACATGTGGGTTTTCTTTCTCTCGCTCCTGGTTATATTGCCGTTTATCACAATGGTTCATCAACTGGGTCACGCATTTTTTATATGGGTTTTTGGGGGGAAATCTACTTTTACAATAGGAACAGGAAAAAAATTATTTAATATTGGTCCGATGGAATTTAGAAGAATATATTTCTGGCACTCTTTTTGCCAGATCGAGAAGCTGAAGTGGGATACAAAAACAGCTCACGTTCTTATCCTTTTAGGAGGAACGATATTTAATATACTGTCTGTTTTCGTGGTCAATAGTATGATTGTGGCAGGTATACTGCCTGAACACATCATTTTCTATAACTTTGTGTACTTTACGATTTATTTTGTGTTCTTTTCTTTGTTCCCTGCTCGTTTTTCAGAAGATCACCCAAGTGATTTGATGGCTATCTATGATTTATTTAAATATGGCAAAGGAAAAGATCCGATAGATTAAACAGAAAAAGGATGACCGCTCCGGGCATCCTTTTTTATATCTGCTATTCTTCTACAGCCTCTACTACACCACAGGCTAAGCGGTCACCAGCATCACCGGTTGCAAGAGTATCTTCATCAGGACCCGGTTCATCTGCATCTTCAGACTGGTAACGGTCAGGGATGTGAGCAAAGTTGTCTGGATCTTCATGAAGCATAACTGCTATTTCGTCTTCAGCTGCCTGCTCAGAAGTAAACGTATCAACTTTTGTCAGCAAGTACCCAGTTCCATCTTCATTAATATAAACGGGAGGAAGATCACCTGCGTGGGAGCCATGATCCTCATCATCAGGATTCCAGTGACCGCCGGCAGATGTAAATGGCTCTCCATCATCGTCTACTTCACAAACGCCTTCTTCATGAAGATGAAACCCGTGATAGCCTGGCTCTACTTCCAGATCAACAAAGTTGGCTTCCACAAGGACGTTGTCCTCAGCTGTCGTGTAAAATTGTACAGTGCCAACCTCTTCGTTCGGTGTATTCATGACAGCCTGGGCTTCCACTTCATCACCTGTTTCATCATAATAACCAATAATAGAAGCCTGTGCCTCACCGTTTTGTTCTTCAGTGTCTGGTTCAGCTTCTGGTTCAGCTTCTGGTTCTGCTTCCCCGCCAGGAATTTCAGCCTCATCCATTTCGTCTACGTCTTCATCATAATCAGACGGCTGCTGCATATCTTCAGTACCTGGACTGTCCTGAGTCTGGCAGCCAGCTGCGACTATGGCAGCTAACGCAATAGGAAGTGATTTAAGCAAGTATGGTTTCATGAAAATTCTCCTTTCTATGTTTTCTAGAAGAGTTCTGTCACTCTTTTTTATGGTCAGTACCATATTTCCCTAACAATTATTCTAGTAAACAAGTTATATGAGTTGAAATACGAAAACCAACAGGATAGTCCCTGTTGGCATCAAGAATTAAGTAAATAGAGTGTTATTCTAGATCCATATCTTCTTCAGTTATTTCTTCTTCCTCTTTTGCTTCTTCCAGCATTTTATTAATGTTTTCAATATACTCGTGTAAACTCATGTTTTTTCCTCCTTGAATATCTTTTGTATTTTGTCAGTTTTTAATTTATTATTTTGTGTTTGTTACTAGAAATATTGCCAGGTTTATAGATTTCAAAACATTATCTCAAGAAAATAAGACCAAAGTATCATTGCAATTCCAGGGGATAAAATTACTAGTTTAAAATAGAATTTTAAAAATAGTGTCTGCCTTCACTATGCCGTTATAAATATGGCACTCAGCATTTAGATAGAAACAAATAATGATCTGTTTTAAAAGGATCTTTCAGCTAAAAAACATCTCATTCTACCCTGAAGTCCCAGGTGCAACACTTCTCTCTTTCATGGTCTATGGTGCAGGAAGCTCTTACGTTTTGAAGGGTGACCACTGAGGGATCTTCAGTTCCTCTTACTTTTGGGTCCACATCAATAAAATAAGCTGCTTCATAATAGAAGCAGCTTTTATCCAGCGATGTTCTCCTCGCAGTGAGCAAGGTAATTAATCTTCCTTCTCGCACCACTCAATTATAGAGTGGAAGAAAATCTCTGCAATTTCAAAAATGTTATCTAATTCAATGCATTCATTTGGAAAGTGAGCCATTTTTGTTGTTCCAGGTCCAAAAACGATGGCAGGGGTATCAGCGTACTGGGTAAGCATTCCACCATCAGTACCCCAGTTAGAAGCCTGGATCACAGGTTCTTCATGTTGGGAAGATTCATATTGGTCCTGCAGGATACCAAGAAGAGGATGAGAAAGATCGACAGAGCCAGGTATCCAGTTTGCGCCGAACCATTCGACATCTACCGGATGCTGTTTAAAAAAGTCATCGTACTGCTGGAGACGGTGAAGAGACTGCTCGAGCTCCGCTTTTGCTTCTTCAATTGTCTCATCAGGACCGATGCCATACCTTCCTTCCATTACTACCTTAGATGGAACTGAAGAAGGCCAGCTTCCGCCTTGAATGGTACCAACATTAATAGGAATAGGAATAGTCATGTTCTTAAATAGAGGATCCTGGAGCCGGATATTCCGCTGGTTTTCTAGAGCCATCAATGTGTCATACACTTTCCAGGATTTCTCAAGAGCACTGATCCCCTCAAATCGTGTTCCCGCATGGGCAGAGATCCCACGTACAGTTACCCGGAACCACATGGATCCTTGTTGCTTTGGAATGATTTTCATTTGGGTGGGTTCAGGAATAAGGGCTGCGTCTGCTTTGTACCCTCTTTTTATCGCTGCAAGGGTGCCGGCTCCGCCACTTTCTTCTTCTATCACACTTTGAAAGATAAGATCTCCTTTTAATGTAATGTCCATTTCTACTATGGCTTCCAAAGCAATGAGAAGAGCGAGGTTTCCGCCTTTCATATCAGTCGTTCCCCGTCCAAACATTTTTCCGTCCTTAACGGCACCGGAAAATGGGTCATCCTCCCATTGTTCCAGGTCTCCTTCAGGTACGACATCGATATGGCCATTTAAAATGAGAGAGTGTCCTCCGCCGCTTCCCTTTAAGGTTCCTACCACATTTGGGCTGTCTTTAAAGTCTTTGCGGGGACTTGTGAAAGCCGGGTGATCTTCAAGTTCTCTTCTGTCCGGCTCCCAAAAGTCTACGTCCAGACCAGAATTTTCAAGGCGCTCAGCGATCTTTTTTTGTAAATCATACTCCTGGCCTGATCTTGTCGGGTGCTGAACCCACTCACGCAGAAGATCAATGTAATGATCCCGGTTGTTGGAAATATATTGTTTAATCTTTTCCTCCGTGCTCATATACAACCTCCTTCAAAAAAAGTGAATTAGTCATGGAGAGTTAATATTTCGCGTTACTTACCAATTTCCTTAATAATGGTATTCAAAACATACGCTTTATAAGGAACAAAGGGGAAAAAAATAGATTTAAAAAGAGAAGAAGAGGATATATAAAGAGAGTCAGTGAAGATAGTTTTAACAGGGAGGGAAAACATGTTTTCATGGGAAGATACATGGGTCCTTGTTATTTCCCTGTTTGTCCTGCTGCCTTTGATCACCATCATTCACCAATTGGGGCATGCTTTTTTTGTGTGGATTTTTGGAGGAAAGACAAGGCTAGTCATTGGAACCGGGAAACCACTCTTTTCTATAGGACCTGTTGAAATAAGAAGGATATATTTTTGGCATGCATTTAACCAGTTTGAAAAAATAGAGCATGACACAACTGCTGCAAGGGTTTTAATATACCTGGGCGGCCCGCTTTTTAATTTGCTCTCTATCTTTGTAGTTAACGGCTTAATTATGTCGGGTGTGATGGATGAGCATATGTTTTGGTATTATTTTGCTTATTTTTCTGTATACTACATGTTTTTTGCTTTGTTTCCGGCACGCTATTCGAAAGATCAGCCAAGTGACTCTATGGCCATATATGACTTGTTAAAGTACGGTAAATCCAAAGACCCTCTGGAATAAAGAAGCCTTTCACTTGGAAAAAAGTGTCCATGGAATAGACACAATTTGGCAGTTTTAAGTGTGAGATAAACAGGAATGAAGAAAAATATAAGTGAGAATATCTCACAAAAAAAGTTTATAAAAACCTTGGAGGTATAAAAATGAGTGAAGAAGAAAAACCGAATGTAACGGAAAACATGGAAAAAGGCCTTATGCAGTCTCATGGATTGACCCATGAACAATACAAAAAAGATGTAGATAACATCATGGATGTTGAGAAAAAAAGAGAAGCTGACCATAAAAAGAACAAAGATGTGGAAAAAGAAATTAACAGCCAGCTATTTAGATAGATAAAAAAGAGAGCGGGAAGGTACCGCCCCGAAAGTTAGAGTAGACATTCTAACTTTTAGGGGTAACAACCGAACGCTCTCTTTTTAGATTATCAGCAAACAGAATATTGATGTAATCTCTGGATTTATAAATGATCAAACATAAAATGGAGTTGTTCTTGTAAAGCCTATCCCCCGATTGCCCTAAGTTTCAGATCACAGCTTGCATAGAAAAGAATTACTACTCAAAAAAGGCTGTTGAATAGGGTTATCAACAGCCTGAGATGAGCGGTACATACTAAAGCTTACAGGTCCACAGAGTGAGGAGGTTCACCTTTGTCATTCATTACGCGGATCGCAGTCGGATTAATTTCCAGAACAATTAAGTTAGGATCATTTTTACCGTCAAACCATCTTTCAAGCTCTTCATTCCATATTTTTTCCTTAATTTCATTTGAATCTCTAATGTCCGCTGTTCCTTCAATTTCCACGAATTCATCCCCGATGCCTTCGCCATTATAGCCGAGTAAAACGTGAACATTCGGATTTTGTTCCAGTTCTTCAGCCTTATGAGTTTCTTTGCTGGTAGGCGTATAAAGAGTTAAATCTTCATTGTAAAAAGTCATATAGCGAGAATGTGGCTTATCATGTACTACGGTTGCCAATGTACCAATTTTATTGTTGTCAATAATATCAATGGCCTTTTGCCTGATTTCCTGTTTGTTCACCCTTCGTCACTCCTTTATGAATGTCTATCTTCATTGTTCCTTCAGAACGTATGGCTCAAACATCTATCTTTACATTAAGTCTGCTTTATACACCTGAACATTTTTTTGTTATGCTGTTTTAAAAGAGGATTTTGTTATAAGGGGAGAAAAAATGGGGAAAACAAAAGGAATATTTATGCTGATCTTTGCAGCTGCCCTAGCTGTCCTGTTTTTTTCAATTGAGGGAGCACGGCAGTATCCGTATGCACTGGCCGTTATTATCATATTTGCAGTAAGTCTGGCTGGATTTTTTACATTTATGCGTTTTCTAACTACTGCCTGGTACCAAAGCGGCTTTGCGGCCAATGTACTGATTATTGTTCTTATACCAGTAGTTGAGGAGACAGGTTTTTGGGTTCTCAGCGCAATCTTGCTTGGTGTCTTATCGAGTACTCAGATCGCCTGGTATTTACTTCACAGTCAATCTGATAAATAGGCACATTGGAATAGGGTGATCGTAAGCCGAATCGAAATCACCTGGCAGGAGCTTAAAGCACCAGATGAAACAGCTGCATTAGAATCATGCATAATCATTGTTAATAGAGTCTAAGGAGTAGTGTGTGTAAGACAAAAGTTGTGAAGTGAAATGAGAAGGTTTATACGATCCTTAGATCGGGCAAATCTTCTATGAATCACATTTCCCAAGGAGGTTTTAAACTATGGCTACTCTTTACAAGACAGGTGAAAAGGCACCAGAAACAGGCACGTATGTGTTTGACAGCTATGTAAACACGGAGTCAGGAAACCCGCCGATGGAAAATATGGAAGAGATCGAGTTAGAAAAAGAAGATAGATTTCCTCCAATGCCAACAGAAAATGATGCTGTCTATTGGAGAAAGAAATAAGGATTTTTCCAAGCTTGGATGTGTAATCATCCAAGCTTTTTTAACGGTTATGAGAACGAGTGAATAGTCCAGATCGTTTCCTTCTTCGGCAGTCAGCTGTGATACATATAGATTCATTTAAATTATGGAATTATTTTGATACAGCAATTATCATAATGATTTCTCAAGGATCGTTAGTTCTATCGGCCTTTGAAACTTTCCCTTGCTTTATTCGTAGAAACCTTTATAATTGTAATAATAAGTTTAAGGGGATGTTTTTATGTATGGTAGAGATGATGCTCCAGAAACCTTATTTGAAAAAGAAGAAATTGTGATTTATGAAGGCGAACAGGCAAAAGTTATCGCTGAATATCAACGGACGATTTGTATTGAATTGTTAGAATATCCAATTGAGGATAAAGAGGAAGAATTCCCTTTTCACAGATTGGTGATAAAGAAAGATGAATGCGAAAGAACAGCAAGCTAAACCAAAAACAGAAGCTAGGCTTAAGTGGAAACACTTTTAGCCAGCTTCTGTTTTTTTTAGTTTCCATGGAGGGAAAAAAAGGGAAGGTATGTCATAAAGATGGAAGGGAGGAATAGGCAGTGAGCAACAAGGTAGATAACAAGCTAAACAAAAGATTTGTCCCCTTGACCACCGTCAGAAGCGGGAAAGGAGAAGAAGTGCGTAAGGATATTTACGTTTATCCTGTTCAAATTGCCAATGTTATTTTTGTCGGCTATCCTGGGCAGACAAACGAATGGTTTATTGTAGATGCAGGTATGCCACGGTCAGGCAAAGATATCATTTCTGAAGCGAAGGAACGATTTGGTGAAACAAACCCGCCGAAAGCGGTGGTAGTTACCCATGGTCATTTTGACCATGTGGGTGCATTGTTTGATATCGTGGAAGAATGGGATGTTCCCGTTTATGCTCATGAAAAGGAGCTCCCTTTTTTAAGAGGAGAAGAGACTTATCGAGAGCCTGATTCCTCGGTTGAAGGGGGCATGGTTCCTAAGCTGGCGCCAATGCTTCCTACAAATTCTATTGATTTGGGAGAGAAGGTGCAGCCTCTTCCTGAGGAAGGGAGCATTCCGGGAATGCCTGAGTGGGAATGGTTATCCACTCCAGGCCACACAGAAGGGCATATTTCTTTATACAGACAAGACGACAAAGTATTACTTGCAGGAGACGCGTTTGTTACGGTGAAACAAGAATCGTTGTATAAGGCGATGAAGCAAGAAAAAGAAATATGTGGTCCTCCCAAGTATTTAACGCCTGATTGGGAAGCAGCCAAGCATTCAGTTAGCAAGTTAAATAGTCTTCCTTTAGACCTTGCAGTTACAGGGCATGGGTATCCAATGGAAGGGGAAGAGCTTCGTGAGGGGCTGCAGGATCTTGCTGATAACTTTGACAGCCTTGCTGTGCCTGAAAAAGGAGACGGCGCTAAAGAAGACCAAAGCTAATAAAAAAGAGGCAGCTCTGGATATCCCAGGGCTGTCTTTCTTCATGGTATGCAGCAAGGAGTATGGAAACGCCTGAATAGCAGGCACGGTTAATGAGTGTCTGAAACTTTTTGTTCAGATTTCGACTTTTCCTTTTCCAATTCTGTAAGCAAAAGACCCAGCCGCTTGACTTCATCAGCTGTTAATTCTTCATAGTTTGAAAGTTGGTCAACAATATGGGTAACAGTTGGGTTTTCCTTGTTTTTATCTGAAAGAAAGTACGTGGCAACAGATCCAGTAACCATTCCGATCACGCCTATTCCGCTTAGCATCAATAGTAATGCGATCATGCGTCCACCACCGGTTTCTGGAGAAATATCTCCGTACCCAACAGTGGTTGAGGTGACAATTGACCACCACACTGCATCACCGTAAGATTCAATAGAAGGCTCTATGTAAGGCATTGGTATGGCTGTAAACATTATGAGCATGATCGTGACTGTTAACACTTTATGTAAGTTATTTGTCATCAAAACGGCAGTAAGTCCTCTGGCGTAGTAATTAATGATAGCTACCGCCCGAAGCGCACGGATTAGCCTGGCAATCCTTGCCATTTGAAATAATGAATCAAAGGGAACAATAGCCAGGATATCAAAGGGGTTCTTTTTTACATACTCCCATTTTGAACCTGCTTTGAAAAAGCGGACGGAAACATCAATTGTAAAAATGAGCCAAACCATTAAATCGATTTGGGGAACGTACACATTGTCGATCCAAATCATCGATACAGATAAAATAGCTAATGCGACCATGAATATTTCATACAGTATGACGTAGACAGGTTTAGACGATCGTTTCATTTTTCTCTCCTTTCTCTCTTATACAATATCTCAAAAACCTTTTTTTAGTAAATAGAGTAAGAGAAAGCTTGGACTGCCGGCCCTTTTATATGTACATGGGGTATGGCCGAGTCGTATCCAGTGAGTTTACCGTAAGCTGAAAGGTAACCCGCCAATAAGCCACACTCATGTTGGCTGGTACTAGACAAATTCTCACAAGGAACAAACAGAAATAAAAGGAGAGGAAGATGGCTCATGAGTGTACGGGTATTTATTGATCCTGGGCACGGTGGCAGTGATACGGGGGCAGTTGGAAATGGTCTGGTGGAAAAAGACTTGGCATTGGACACAGCTCTTCACATAAGAGATATTCTCCAAAACGAATATAGTGGGGCAGAGATAAATATGAGCCGTACGACGGATGTCGATGTCAGCCTGGAAAATCGGGTTCAGCAGGCAAACAGTTGGGGAGCTGACATATTCATCTCGGTTCATTACAATGCAGCAGCCTCCGGGGTATCAGGGTTTGAGACATATCGGTACCAGGGCGCTCCGCAACGTACAGAAGAACTTCACGAAGTAATTCATAGGGAGTTATATAATTTCGCCTGGAGCGGAAGAATGCCAGACCGTGGCAGTATGACTGCAGGATTTTATGTTATTAGACACACCACAATGCCTTCTATTTTAACTGAAGGAGGTTTCGTTACTAACAGTAATGATGCCAGCTATTTACAAGATCCAAGTTTTATTGAGCAAGCTGCACGAGCTCATGCTGCAGCACTGGCCGCAGCTTTTGATGATATTACTGAAAATGGAGGAAATGGTGGAGGAGATGAAGATACACCTGATACGCCAGATGAAGAGAATTGGAGCGGACAGATCCTGCAAGAGGGTTTCCGTGGTCCGTTGGTTCGAGATTTGCAGCAGCGACTCCTGGACTTAGGATACGATTTAGGGACGTACGGAGCAGATGGAATATACGGGCCGGTGACACGAGAAGCAGTAAGGAGCTTTCAACAGGATGCAGGAATCACGGTAGACGGTATAGCCGGACCCAAAACGTATCGGGCAATGGAAGAAGTGTCCGGGGGCTGGAGCGGACAGATCCTGCAAGAGGGTTCCCGTGGTCCGTTGGTTCGAGATTTGCAGCAGCGACTTCTGGACTTAGGATATGATTTAGGCTCGTACGGAGCAGATGGAATATACGGGCCGGTGACACGAGAAGCAGTAAGGAGCTTTCAACAGGATGCAGGAATCACGGTAGACGGTATAGCCGGACCTGCAACGCACCGGGCTCTTGAAGAAGCAGAAAGGCAGGGGTAAAAGAAGGGAAAAACATTGGGCGTTGAGCCCTTTTTTTGTGCTGCTAAACAAGGCCTCCAGCTTCTAAATATAGGCCAACATACAATAAAGGGAAACCCCCGTAAAGTATATTACGAGGGTTTGGAGATGAATCATTAGTTGTTATTGTTGTTATCATTGTTGTTGCGATTGTTGCGGTTATTACGGTTGTTGCGGTTGTTGCGGTCTAAATCTTGTAGATCGTTATCGTTTGCGAACTCAGTGTTCACATTGTCAAGATTTAGTTCGTTGTTGTTATTGTTGTTATTGTTGTTGTTGCGGTTGTTACGGTTGTTGCGATTGTTGCGGTTGTCGTTGTTGTTATTGTTATTCATCGTTATCACCTCCCAAAAATAGCATTGCCTTTTTTAACATTCTTATACTAAGTTTCTTTGGAAGAAAAAGGATGGGAATAATCAAAATTTTGAGATCAGAAAGGTGCCTGTCAGTGGTGCCTGGCACCCACAAACAGGAAAAGGAGACAAAGAGTTAAACCCAAGGTTCCGCACTTATCAGTATTACAGAATCATTACAAAAAAGAAGGGTGCCAGGCACCCTTTCAATTAACAGTTATTATTGTTACGCTCGCGGTTATCTCTGTTTTTTAAATCCTGCAGATTTACTTCACAAGCAAATTCTGTATTTAAATCGTCAACATTTAATTCATTCTCCAAATTGTTATTCTCGTTGTTATTGTTATTATTGTTATTTCTATTGTTGTTATTTCTCAATGTTTTCACCCCCCTGTGGATTACTTTTTCCCTTACGTGATGATTTATACTGGGGTTATTTCAGAAAAAACAGGCAGGTTTCTTTCAATAGGAAAGCAGTATCTATAGAATAAAAAAAAGAGCAAACGAACAGGCGGGGTATAGATGAAGACACCTTTTGAAAGGTGGGATGGCTGCCAGGACGCATACGATTCAATGACAGAGCTTCTTTCTGATCCTTATTGGACTCCGGGCAGAGACTATTCCTTTACAATAAAAGAAAACGACAGTGAGACCGTGGTTTCTTCACTTCACGGCGGGGGAATTGAGCCTGGAACCACGGAGGTTGCCTGCCTTGTTTCAGAAAAGGGAGGTTTTACTTATTTTGATTTTAATGGAAGGCTTAGGAAAAGTAACACCATCCTTCATGTAACCTCAAATCATTATGATGAAAAGAATATTTTACGGATATCTCAGGAGAAGAAACACCACCTTGCCTTTCATGGGTGCATGGGAAAAGAGAGTGTCACATATATTGGAGGTCTTGATTATTCATTGCGGAACGCTATTTGGTCAAGTCTTGAAGCATACGGGTTCCAGGTTGAACTGGCACCTTTTCATATTGGAGGAAATAACCCAGTCAACGTTTGCAACCGCACAAAAATTGGGAAAGGCGTTCAATTTGAATTAAGTGAAGGACTAAGGAGGTCATTTTTTTCTGAAGGAAAGTGGAATCGTCCAAGACGAAGAGAATGTGTAAATTGGACGAATACATTGTTTCACTATGCAGAAGCAGTGATTAAAGGGTATGAAGGTTATATCAAATAACTTGTAGAATTATGGGTAACGTACCGAAGAATGAAGCAAGTCAAAAGACTGTTTCTTTTGTCCAAACAGTAAAATTGATTAATACTTTTTATTTATATATTAAAGGAAACTCTCCTGATTTTGTCGAATATATAGAAAGTAGAGATCGATGGATGAAAGAGGGTGGAAGAGAAATGCCAGACAGCAGGCAAAAAACGGAAGAATTTTTACAAACCCTGCCTAAAGATCAACGTGCAGTTTACGTTTATATGCGTGATGAGTACGAGCGTTTAGCAGCAGCAGGGAAACAAACAGATGTGGAAGAATATGACGCTTATGTAGAAAAGAAAGCCAGTGAAAAATTCGGGATCACAAGACAGGATGCTATGAATACGTACGCCTTAACTGAATCTCAATTGAGGATCTTCCATAATTATAGAGCATCCGATATATGATACAATAAAGAAGGGGAGACGTCCCCTTCTTTATTTATAGGTTTTCTTAAGAAGCTTTAACGTTTTCTTTGTTGTTTTTCTAACCGACTGTGGGTTTTGACCAGTGACCAGTCGTCCATCTTGTTTTACAAAAGAGGTAAAGGGAAGCAATGATTGTTTATAATTTGCTCCTCGTTTCTCCAGCTTTGATTGAAGGACAAAAGGGATTTGTTTATGAAGCATGAGCAGACGCTCTTCTTTATAAGAAAAAGAGGTTAACGTCTTGTCCTCGATTAAATACTTCCCGTTCGAAAGCTTTACATTGATTAAGGCACTTGGACCGTGGCAGATCGCTGAGACAACTCCTTTGTTTTCGTAAATTTCTCTTGTGATTCGCTGCAGATATGTCGAATCAGGAAAGTCCCACATGGTTCCATGGCCTCCTGCAAAATAAATAGCATGGTATTCATCACTTTTAATTTCTTCAGGAGATAATGAATGTTGAAGCTTATTCCTGAAGGCCGGATCCTTTAAATACTTTCTCGTTTTCTTTCGGAGAAGGGCAGTAAGCTTGCTCCTTGGGTCTAAAGGAACTTCACCCCCTGTAGGACTCACAATGTCTACTTCATATTTTTTAATTGCCTTATCATAAAATTCGGTCAGCTCACTTAACCATAATCCTGTTCTTTTCTTCGGATTTTCCAATGTCTCATGATTCGTGGCTGCAATCAGTATTCTCTTAATAGAAACTCTCCCCTTTCGTATTGTAGGTTTGTCATTCCTATTCCTTTTATTTATCTCAAATATTCAGAATAACAAGGAAGAATATTGGTTTCCTCATATAAAGCAACATACTTTGTTTAATTTTCAGAATATACAATTAATTTATAGCTTTAAAGAGGAAAACCAGAACATGCAATGAATTATAATTACACGGATTAAAATTACAAATTAGGGCATCCTGGTTTAATACGAATACGGTAGTAAAGGAGGAGCTAATGAAAAGCAGCAGATTGAACAGACGTGTACTTGCTCTTGTTGTTTTTTTGTTTTTTATCAGTGGACTTGGTGTTTTATCCTCATTTCAGCCAAATGATACGATAGAACTTTACAACGCAGCTGATACTGGGTAAGTTATTAATCGAAGTTCATATGTTCTTCTTTTTTCCAACCATGTTGTAGACATGTTCCTATGTTCAACATTGCCATTATTTCTTATCTTCCATTAAAACTATTAATTTATTAATAATAGATTTACTAAAAATCTTCCTACTATTTACAGACTTGTCCGCATATAAATAAAAAAACACTACTCACAGGATTCACCGAGACCCAGGCATGTGCTATTAGGGAAAAGGAGGAATTCACAATGGAATATTATCCTGAAGAAAAAGTTACTTGCTCCTTAACAAATAGAGACGGAATTGTGAAAAGTAATGTTCAGGGAATTTATTTAGTGAGGTTTTCAAAAAATGATTGGAGAGTCTGCCGGAAAGAGAATTTGGTAAGTAAACACAAAATAAATGATGAAGAGCTGATAGACAGCATATTGATTGATATCCATTTAAAGTACCGGCAAGAGAATGTGCTGAGAGGTTTTATAAAAGAAGGAGCATAGGCTTAGGACTGTCCTGATAACGGACAGTTTTTTATTTGTTTGAAGGAAAAGATTGAAGTTACTGTATTGATAAAGAAGGGAATAAAGCATTAGGAAAATGTATAACCGAAAGGGAGGGGAATTATGGAAACCTATAAGGTGAGATTTTATTTCGACCGAGATAATTACAAAACTGTCGGAATAAAAGGTGAATCAAAGAAAGAGATTCTCGATCAGATTACTAAAAGCAAGGATAAATGGCTGGTTCATGAGGAAAATACAGCCATTAACATGAATCTGGTAACAAGAGTTACCTTTGTGAAGCCAAAGAAATCAAAAAAGAAAAGCTAACAGGGAAACATCAGAAGGCTGGGGACGATTCCCAGCCTTCTTTTAGATACCTCTAAGTATCTGTTTTAACGGGGGACAGTTCAGGTGGTGGGGGCATAAAAGAAAAAACCCCTATAAGGAAAATGGAAGATATAGACATGCTTATCCTTCTTCGTGTCATATAGATGTATTATATGACAAGCAAAGGGGGAGAAACATGCGCTCGATCATAATTAAGAAAAAATGGCTTCCTGTCATTATTTGTTCACCTGTTTTTTTCTTTTTAATTTTTGCCTGGTGGTACAATGAGGAAGTTCAATCATATGAGACAGCCGGTCAGGCAGAGGAATTTGAGATTCAAATGGTAACAACTGAATTTAAGACGACTACTGAGGATGGTAAAGAAATTGAAGCCTATCGCTGGGATCCAGGAACCATTGTCATTCCAAAAAATAAACAGGTGAAATTAAAGATATACGGTGTGAATGGAAAAGAGCACCCTTTTATGATCGAAGGTACTGATATTAAAGGAACTGTGAAAAAAGGAGAAGAGACAGAAATAGATCTTCACTTTACAGAGAGTGGAATCTATCGTCTGATTTGTCTCACGCATTCCCATCATGATGATAATGGCCCTATGGTTGGATATATTGTTGTCAATTAGGAACAAGGCAAGCCTTCCATGCTGGAAGGCTTGCCTTATAATATTTCCCGTTCATATAGAGTGACTTCCGTCAATCACAAAGAAAAAAACTTGAAAATGCAGCCCAAGCTTTTTCTCGCTGGTGGCCATTTTATATTAAAGATACAAAAGAAGTTTGGTTCACTCCCTTGTTCATTGTAGAATAAAAGTATAGTATTAATGCAGAATGTTAAATAATGGAGACAAGGACTACAAGATGGAAAGAGATACAGGGGAGAATGGAAATGAATATATCAATAGAGAGTTATATCAGCATTTTTATACACCAGACAGACTTAACGCTAACGAACTACGTAAAGGGAAAGTTATCTCCTTATAATATAGCGCCAGAGCAAAATTTAATTATGATGGTTCTGTGGGAAAGAGATGGCCTTACTCAAAATGAAATCGGCCAGCGTTTAAACAAGGATAAGACTAATATCGCACGGATGGCATACAGCCTGGAGAGAAAGGGATTTGTCCGCAGAGCAGGCTGTCCGGAAGACCGCCGGTCTCAAAGAGTATATCTCACAGAAGAAGGAGAGCTTTTAAAAGAAAAAGTCCTTCCCGTAGCTGAAGAATTTAACCAGCTAGTATGCAGAGGGATTACAGAGGAAGAATTAAATACGACTCGAAAAGTGCTTTCAAAAATGAGAGACAATGTGTACTAGATCAGGCAGGAAAATTTTTATCAAAAATTGAGTGTAAATAGTTGCTGTAACAACTTAGTTATATTATAGTGGGGATTGTAGAAAATTTTTTAGGGTTTTGGTTGCTATAGCAACCTCTTATCTTGAAGATACATTCATTTATTCTGACTCTCATGTCTGCATGACACATGAAGAGTTAGGAAACCATAACAAAAACACGGAAAAAAAGGAGAAGATACAAGTGGCAAAAGTATTGTACATTACTGCAAATCCTAAAACACCAGAAGAATCTATCAGTTTGGCAGTTGGGGAAGAATTCTTAAAAGCATACAAAGAAGAAAACCCAAATGATGAAGTGGTGCATATCGACCTTTATAAAAAAGACCTTCCTTATATTGATACCGATGTATTCCAAGGCTGGGGCAAGCTTCAGCAAGGAAAAGGCTATGAAGAGCTAAGTGATGATGAAAAAGATAAAGTGTCACGTATCAATGAATTGACTGACCAGTTTATTGAAGCTGACAAGTATGTCTTTGTTACTCCACTATGGAACTTCAGCTTTCCTCCAAGAGTAAAGGCTTATATTGATAACATTGCTATTGCAGGCAAGACATTCAAATATACAGCAGAAGGCCCTGTGGGACTTCTTGAAGATAAGAAGGCGATCCACATTCAAGCGAGGGGCGGCATCTACTCTGAAGGCCCTGCAAAGGAAATGGAAATGGGCGACCGCTACATTAAGCAGGTATTAGCCTTTATGGGTGTAACAGATGTTGAATCAGTCATTGCCGAAGGAATGGCTCAAAATCCTGAAAAATCAGAGGAGATCAAGGCAGAGGCAATCGAAAATGCAAAAGAAACAGCAAAACGTTTCGCTAAAGATGCAGTCAAAGCACAATAAAGAAAAAACCTCGTGATGAGAATCTCATCACGAGGTTTTTCTATTTCGGGATGTTTTCCAAGGGAATTGGCTTTCTGTAATCATAAGAGAAACGTTCTTGCTCTGAAGTCGGAGTGGCTGCTTCCTGTGAATCAGCAGATTGATTTTCGTTAGGCACGTTCTCCAGGGGAATGTCTTTGCCATAAGTGAACATCATGAGTACCCTCCTCTTTTTACTTACTATGTGCATAAGTAATAAAATTATCAGAATGAATGAATAGGTCCATATATCTATTTTATACCATCTATTGTAAAAATTATATGATAAATCTAATGATTTTTGAAAAAGTCTGATAATTTATACAGATAAACACCTATGTACTTTTCTAAAAAGAATAATTGGTTTGTTGATTTTTCCTTTCATAACAGCCGATTCAGGTTATGTGAGTTGACAAACAAATTGGAATTTTCCTCATTTGCGGCACATAGAATTTACCGAGGTAAAGAAGAAAAAATAAAACTAGTTAAAATGGACTAAATTTGAAATTTGAAACCAGTAAAGGATTATTGTATAATTTGAAGAAATTACCTTTTAGAAAACTTTCAGAGGAGTGGATGGTTTTAATGAGCACAACTGTTACAGATCGTATCGAGGGAATTATGTATGCTACAGGAAATAAGGAAAATGAAGCTGACATGCTGTGGGAAGTAGGACTTCAGCAAATGGGAGTAGAGGAACGGAGAATATACACATATTACCTTGAAGTGCAGTTATACGATCCAATGAACAATCCATTAGAAATGACAGCAAAAAAGTTTCACAAAAGCGAAAGGGAAATTAAAGAAACTACATTACAGTGCGCCACATACTTACACAAATTTGTGGAAGCAAGAAGGTAAATAAATAGAAAAGCAAGCCTTGGCGCTTAAATAAAATGATCGACAAAATGCGATAATAAATGTCAGAATATTTTGTTTATTTGTCTGTTTTTCTCGATCTCTGTAGAATTTTAGGTGGATGACTGACTAGCAGATGACAGGGGAGAGCTTTAGAGAAAAGGAAAGCAAAAAAGACAAGGGGAGATCCTTGTCTTTTTTTATGTCGAAAATGGGGGAGTTATCCCTCCATTTTCAACTCTTTGTTTTGTTGCTCTTGATTGTTTTGAGTGAGGAGAAAAAAGGCCAGCAAACCAATAAAGGAAGTGATGAATAATATGGCTCCCATTGGTACTGCTGTGGTTTCGTTAATCCCAACGAGAGGCGAAACAGCAGCACCTAATAATAAAGGAAACATCCCTAACAAAGCACTAGCGCTGCCTGCCCGGTGACCCTGTTTTTCCATAGCCAGTGTGAAGGAGCTAGTTAAAATCATCCCCATAGATGTCATATAAATAAAAATAGGAATGACAATGGATGCTAACGGTCCCTCAATAATAGTCATCACTAAAAGAATAGAAGTTGCACTTACGGCTGTAAGTACTGCTGCTTTAAGAAGACTTCTTTCCTGGATGATTCCAGCAAAATGGCCGATAAGCCAGCTTCCCATAATAATGCCAAGCCCATTGATGCCAAATAATATACTAAATACTTGAGGCGAGACCTCATAGATCCCCTGATAAACAAAGGGGGTACCTGAAACATAAGCGAAGCTTCCACCGTGAACAAACCCGACAACCAAAGCGTACCCGATAAAGGAACGGTCCTTCACCAGACTGCCCATGGTCCGGATAGAATTTCCAATGGAGCTGGGAATTCTGTTCTCAGGTGGTAACGTCTCCTTTAAACGGAATGCCACAGTAATTACGATAAAGAGACCAAGCAGAGTTAAAAAATAGAAAATTGTATGCCAGCTTGCAAATGGGAGAAGTAGAATGGCTCCGCCGCCCATAGGAGCAACCATAGGAGCTACTGCATTAATAACCATTAAAAGGGCAAAAAATTTCGTAAGCTCTTTCCCACTGAAAACATCACGGACTACAGCGCGAGAAAGGACTATTCCAGCTGATGCGGTGAAGCCTTGCAGAAAACGTCCAATAAGAAGCGTAGTAATATTAGGCGCAAGAGCGCAAAGAAGGGACGAAAGAGCGAACAAAAAAATGGAAATTAATAATGGTTTCCTTCTGCCCTGGGCATCACTGATCGGCCCCACAACGAGCTGGCCGAGTGCAAGTCCGATTAAGCATGCTGTTAAGCTAAGTTGTACTAAGGAGGCACTTGCCTCTAAATCATGAGCAATTTCAGGGAAGCTCGGCAGATACATATCAATATTAAAAGGGCCGAGGACTGCCAGCAAACCTAGAAGGAAAGCCAACCCCAGACGTTCTTTACCTGTAGGATTATGAAGCATACATATCAAAAACCTCTCTACATATCTATAATAAGCTTTGCCCTTTTGTCTTTTTCGGACACAGAACACAAAAGAAGCCCAAAGTATATGGGCTTCCAAAAATGTACACTAAAAAAATGTTTAATAAAAAATTCATAGAAAAGGGACAGGTGAAGCTTCAACTGCTTTTTTATTATACAAAAAAAGCGATTGGAATGAAAAGAATCTTTCTTGCCAGTTTACTCCAAAAGAATAGTGATTAATGTTCTTACAGAGGGCACATAGAGGGGTGCCGTGTCTCTAGTATGTTTTCATCCCCAAAAACCTGAATCATAACGTCTGCTAATACACTAAATGAAGAAACGTCTGATACACTATAAATGACAGCAGAATATACAGGGAAACAAATAGAACAAAAATGTTGGGGGAATGAACATGGATATGAGCCTGTTTTGGCTGGCTATAGGAATTGCAGCAGCAGGGTATTTTATTGGTGATGGATTGAAAAATTTTAAGAACCCGAATGCTAAAGATATCATAGATTACTTAGACGAGGACGAACATGAACTAATTAAGGAAAATGAAGTCCATCACTTTATCGGAATCACTAAAGAAGATGCAAGACATTTAATTCAAGAGCATTCAGATATCCCACATATCATAATTAATGGAACTACATACTATCCTAAGACAAAATTACGCAACTGGCTTTTAAATGCAGGAAATTAAACAAACTCAGCATATGGTTCCTCTTATTCTAGGGGGAGCCTTTTTTGTCAATCAGTTAGTATAAGGATTGCTGCATCTTAGGACGCTTTTTCTGCAGGTTGTTCACTTTTTACATTCAAAAAAGGATCAGGTTGATATAGTAAATAATGAGGGAGGGGGACGATGAATGATAAAAGTTAATATAGATATTGATAATAACCATAATGAAATGCATGTTACCATCCACGCAAAAGAGTGGTCACCGGATATAGAAGAGTTGATAAAGAAGATTAATCATCAAACGCCAAAGAGGATCGTCGGGACAGAGGAGGATAAATCTATATTATTAGAGCCCGGGGAAATAGACTTTATCTATGCAGAGAAGCGAAAAGTATTTGCTTCTATAAATAACCACACCATTGAATTGAACATGAAATTATATGAAGCGGAAGAAATGCTTTTACCTTATGACTTTACCCGTTTTTCAAAATCCGTTATCGGAAACGTAAACAACATTAAGCGATTTGAGGTTGCGTTTAATGGGAATCTGTGTGTGTTTTTCAAATCAGGAAGCAAAGAGTATGTGTCGAGAAAATATGTCCTCAATTTGAAAAATAAATTAATCATGGGAATGAGGGAAAGAAAATGATTGAAGTCATACGAAGAGGATTTGCTGGCTTGGGTTTTGCTGGAATCTTCACATTTGCAGCGCTCACGATTATGATGGTTCAAGGAATTGAGGCATCTGTGTCAACGATATGGCTGAATATGCTGGGCAGCATCTTAATGGGAGTGTACTTTGGCTGTGCTTCTTTTATTTATGAAATCGAAAGTTGGAGCCCGTTAAAACAAACAACTGTTCACTTTATGGTTTCAGTTGGACTTTGGCTTCCTTTAGCCATCTTTATTGGCTGGCTTCCATTTAGTGTGATGCCTGTACTCATTGGCCTGCTACTTTTCATTGTTGTCTATGCGATTTTCTGGCAGGGAACAAAGCTGTATTTACAAAGGCTGGCTAACGAAATGAATGATACCGTATGAACAGAGTGATGAGCTGAAAGAGATTCAATGGACCGTTGACTTTTGACCGGAGAAGTTGGCACTTGACCTATATGGTTTGGTTGGCAGAATTATCATCTGATTTGACCCAATTATGTCTTAGTTTGACCCAATTAAGCTCTAAATTGACCCAATTATGGTCCAGTTTGACCCAATTATCGTCTAGTTTGACCCAATTAATAAAAACTCCCCCTCGCGTAAGTCTCTCTCCCTATATAAAACAGTCATATTTGTCTTCACCCTAAGCATCAATGAAAATTCCAGAAGAAATAATATGAAAAAGGACTTTTAAACTTGAGGAAAATAAGGAATTCGTCTAGTAAAACACAGGTTAAATTAAATGAACCTCACATTTTACAGAATATTAAAGTAAAGGAGAGAGGGAAATGATATTAAGATTGAAATTTAAAGACGGATTAAATGTAAATATGGAAAACGACAAGAGCTTTGAAAAACTAAAGATGGAAGAGGGGTTTCTTGAGAGCTTGCAGGAAATCAAAAGAACAGATTCAGAGATTACCGTAAAAAATGAGGAGGGCGAGACAATAACCAAGACGGGAAAGGAATTGGCTGCAGTCGAAGTGGTGCTGGATTAATATGCTGCACAAAGCTGGGGAACTCCCCAGCTTTGTAACTTTCTATTTCGTTATATTTCTACTAGATGAAATACCAGCTTCTTCAAAGGGGCTGGTATTTTTTTAATTGGACGAACTTCTTCCTTGAAACACCCTGCCTTCCTTCTTTTTCTTGCATACACTAGCTTTTGAAACCTAGGGAAGGAGGGATAAATCGTTGTGCGTTTAAAAGGCAGAAATAAATATAAGATGCACGCTGCAATGAGAAAAAATAATAATCTTAAGCCGTATCTGCCACGTACCGTGAGATGGAGCAAAGCTAACTTTTATAAGATGCTTAAGCGATATAAATCGATTGTGGTGAAACCCAACAATGGAAAGAAAGGACGAAGCATTTATTTTATCAAGGTTAATTCCGGAAACTATGTTATGTACATTAACAGAAGACGAAGGGTATTCAAAAGTAAAAACAGTCTCTATCAATATATGAGGAAGAAGACGAGAAAAAGAAGATTTAATATTCAGCCAGAAATCAAACTTGCAAAAATAAAAGGCAGACCGGTTGATTTCAGGGTTATCGTTCAGAGAAAAAGCGTAAGCTCGCCGTGGAAAGTGACGGGAATGATCGCGAGAAAGGCTGGAAAAGGGTACAAAGTTACAAACAGACACAGAAATGGTAGAGTCATGCCTTTACGGAGATCTCTGAAGAGAATAAATAAAAAAGCTAAAACGCGACAAGCAATTGAGAATGACTTTAAACGAATATCTTTAAAGGCAGCGAACACGTTAGGTGCCTATTTTCCTCGTCAGCGAATATTCGCAGTAGATATTGGAATGGACAGGAAAGGCTCTTTGTATATCTTTGAGCTGAATCGTTGGCCTGGTTTAGTCGGCTTTAAGAGACTAAAGAACAAATCACAGCTCAGAAGAATAAGATACTATTTAAGAAAGAAAAGAAAGGCTTCGTAAGAGGCACCCGAATCAAAGAAGATTTGGGTGCCTCTTTTGCTTACCCTGCATACGTAGTCCAGTTAATTTAGACGTTGAAAAATAACCCATCCCGTCCCACCTATAATACAGGACACTCCCATTTATCTATAACACATGAATTGTTGGAATCAATAGAAAAATTCATCAATATATTATATGGACTCTGAAGAAAAAATAAAAACAGGGGGTACAGAATGTCTAAATTAATTAGCTGTAAAACATGCCAGCATCAGATCGCAAAGGGTGTAAAGAAATGCCCAAGTTGTGGTAAGGATCAAAGAAATTTCTTTATGAAGCATAAAATTTTATCACTCTTTGGTGTAATATTTTTCATTGGTATTATTGGGATAGCTACTGACGGAGAGGAGGGAGGAACAATACTCGTAGAAACTAAAGAAGCCGGCACGCAGGAAAATAATAATGAATCTGAGGAGGTAGTATATAACATAGCCGATCCTATTAACTTGGGTGAAACAGAGGTAACTTTAGTAAGTTTTGAAGAAAGAGAAGAAGTGGGAGCAGAATTTACTAGGAAAGCTGCTTCTGATGGAGGTACCCTGGTTGCTATTCAGTACACAATTAAAAATATCTCCGAGGAACCAATAGGTTCATTTTCTATGCCAACAGCTAAGCTAGTCGATAAAAATGGAACTGAGTACAGTTCAGATATAGACGCTTCATTTAATTATTCTGTTGAAACGGGTGTAGATGATTCCAAGGTCCTTAGCGATTTAAATCCTGATATTTCGGTTACTAGTGTAGCTGTATTTGAAGTTTCAAAGGAAAAGTTTAGTGAGGGAGAATGGTTCATTGAAATAGACGGTCAGAAAATCTTTATTAAGTAATATTCAACATATAAGGAAGCGCCCTTAATCATAGGGCGTCTTTTTTAGCGTTCAAAAATCAAGTATTAGTAGTTTTATGCAGCGTATTAGTTATTAATGAGCTCTAACTATATGTATTTAAACCTGTTTTAGTAATAACTGAAACATAGCAGATAGTGCAATACTAGAAGCCTATAGAAGTCAGTTAAAATTATTAAGTCACTTATACAATATTTATCATGATAATAATTGACATCAAATATAAATTGTCTTACAATTAAACAAACAAGATAAGATTAACTAACGATGAAAGACCAATCTTTTTATTAAAGAGAGGTGGTATTCTATTAATGAAAGGAGTTGGTTAATATGAAGGAAGTTGAAATTAAATCTATAGATAGAAAAACACTATCTAAACAAGTTATAGATGAAATTATTGGCCTTTTGACAAGCGGACAATTAAAGCCAGGAGACCGCTTACCTTCTGAAATGGATTTAATGAACAGGTTCAATGTAAGCAGGCCTGTTATGAGAGAAGCACTCACTTCTTTAGAAGCAATTGGTGTTGTAAAAAGAGAAACCCGTAACGGGACCTTTTTTTCACAAAAGATAGGAAGTAAACCTTTTACTATGATGCTTGCACTTTCTGCAGGTAATTTAAAATCGTTAATGGAAACCAGGATTTCTCTTGAATTAGGTTTAGTAACTTTAGCGGCAGAAAATATAACAGACGATTCTTTAAAAAAATTAGAGCATACAATATCACTCATGACCAATTGTCCTGAAGATTACAGGGCATATGACAGGGAATTTCACGCAATCATTGCTCACAGTGCCAGCAATCCGCTACTAGAAGCAATTGTCGAATCTTTGTTAAATCTTTTCGATAAAACGTGGGATCAAATTTCCAATGAACACCGAGATCCTTCAGGCACTCTTCAACAGCATATAGATATTTTTGAGGCTTTACAAAAAAGAGATCCCTTTGAGGCTTATAAATGTATGTATAAACATTTAGATCATGTACGTAAGAGAGCATATGCAACAGAAGAGTCAAGCTCAGAAGAAGAGTAACATTTACCCGCTTCTCTTAAATAGAGAAAGCGGGGTGAATTTTTATTAAATAATTCAGTATCTTTTAAATTTTATAAAGGTGGTGCTATTTTTATGAATGGACAAACTCCAACAGTAATAGAAATGGAAGTCATCCCAGTTGCCGGGTATGACAGCATGCTTCTAAATTTAAGCGGAGCACACGCGCCGTATTTTACTCGAAACCTGATTATTTTAACGGATAGTTCCGGCCAAACCGGTGTCGGGGAAGTACCAGGCGGTGAAAAAATCAAACAAACTCTGGAAGAATCAAGGGACCTTGTTATTGGCAAATCAATAGGTGAGTATAACAATATACTAAATAAGGTCAGAAATGAATTCATAGAAAGAGATGCAGGGGGAAGAGGAAAACAGACATTTGACTTACGAGTAACTGTCCACACGATTACAGCTTTAGAAGCTGCATTACTAGATTTGTTAGGGAAATATTTAAACGTCCCGGTGGCAGCTCTTTTGGGAGATGGACAACAAAGAAATGAAGTAGAAATGCTAGGTTATCTCTTTTATATTGGCGATAAAAATAAAACCAATTTACCGTACTTAAGCGGAGAAAATGAAAGTAACGATTGGTTAAGATTGCGTCATGAGGAAGCGCTTACTCCAGAAGCAATTGTACGTTTAGCTGAAGCAGCTTATAAACGCTATGGTTTTAAAGATTTCAAGCTTAAAGGCGGCGTTTTAAAAGGGGAAGAAGAAATAGAAGCAGTGACAGCACTGGCAGAACGATTTCCTGATGCCAGGATTACACTAGATCCTAATGGAGGCTGGAAACTTAAAGACGCTATTAGATTATGCAAAGATAAACATCATGTATTAGCTTACGCTGAGGACCCATGCGGAGCAGAAAATGGCTTTTCAGCCAGAGAAGTCATGGCCGAATTCCGGCAGGCAACAGGGTTAAAAACAGCAACAAATATGATTGCAACTGATTGGCGAGAGATGGGGCATGCTGTAAAACTGCAATCGGTTGACATTCCACTAGCAGATCCGCACTTTTGGACCATGCGTGGTTCGGTAAGAGTAGCACAAATGTGCCATGAATGGGGATTGACATGGGGCTCGCACTCTAATAATCATTTTGATATCTCGCTAGCTATGTTTACGCATGTGGCAGCGGCAGCTCCGGGAGAGATTACAGCCATTGATACTCACTGGATATGGCAGGATGGGCAACATTTGACTAGTAACCCCCTACAAATTGTTGATGGAAAAGTCGAAGTACCTACTGCACCAGGATTAGGAGTAGAGATCAATCGTGAGGAAATTGAAAAAGCAAATCGGTTGTATAATGAGAAGGGATTAGGAGTAAGAGATGATTCTAAAGCTATGCAATATCTCATTCCAGGATGGGAGTTCAATAGCAAACAGCCTTGTTTAGTACGTTAGCACCAACTTGTTTGAAAGGTTATAATCTTCTAAAAATTCGATTGACTTATGTTTTAAATTGTCTTACAATAAAAATTAATAACAAATAAACAATCATACTAATGATGTTTTGTTTATAATAATAGTGTTACTTCAAATAAAGAGGTGGATGAAATGGCAGAAAAAAATAGTAAGTTTCCAAAAGGGATTTTAGGATTTCCAGTAGCGCCGTTCAATGATAATGGGGAGGTCGATTACTCTGCGTTAGAACGGAATATTGAATTTTTGATCGAGGAAAAGTTAGCGGCTATCTTTGTCGCGTGTGGAGCTGGAGAGTTTCAATCGTTAACGGATGAAGAATACCATAACATGGTTAAGACAGCAGTAGAGATTACTGGTGGAAAGGTTCCAGTCTACACAGGAGTAGGTGGAAATATACAGACTGCTCTCCATCAAGCAAAAGTTTCAGAAGAATTGGGAGCCGACGGATACTTAATCCTTCCTCCATACTTAATTCATGGCGAGCAGGAAGGCATTTATCAATATTATGAAACTATTATCAAGAGTACAAGCCTCAATGCGATCATGTACCAAAGAGATAACGCAGTAGCAAATTTGGATACGGTTACAAAGCTAGCGGAACTTCCACAGCTCGTGGGCCTGAAGGATGGACTTGGCAATATGGAATTAAATGTTCAGTTGACTCAGCACTTAGGGGAGCGTCTTGAATGGATGAATGGTATGCCGCTCGCAGAAGTGACGATGCCGGCTTACTATCCTTTAGGGTTTGATACCTATTCATCTGCAATTTCGAACTACATCCCGCACATCTCGCGCTTGTACTTTGATTCCTTAGTAAAGGGAGATACAGAACAGGTTAACGCCTTGTACAAAGAAGTCATTCTCCCAATTAATGAGATTCGAAAGCAAAAGAAAGGATATGCCGTATCCTTGATCAAAGCAGGGATGGAGATTGTTGGCCTGCCAGTAGGACAAAGTGTCAGACCACCAGTGATTCCTGTAGAAAAAGAACATTACCAGCAATTAGAGAAAATTATTAACAAAGCACTAGAGAAGTACCCGGCAAGCGAGTATCAAAGCAATTAATAACTAGGAGGCTAATTCATGAGCACAGCAACCCAAAATCAAACTTATTTGAACTTTATTAATGGTGAATGGCAAGCATCATCCTCTGAAAAAAGTCAAGGAAGCATTAACCCTACCAACCCTGACGAAGTAGTAGGAAATTACCAGCTCTCCACTAAAGAAGACTTAAATCAAGCCATTGAAGCCGCTGATCATGCCAAAACAGCCTGGAGAAAACTAGCAGCCCCTGAAAGAGGAAACTACCTGTTTAAAATTGCAGATATTCTAGAGACAAGAGTTGATGAAATCGCAGAAACAATGACACGGGAAATGGGAAAGACGTTTCCTGAAGCAAAAGGGGAAACCATGCGGGGAGTAGCTATCCTCAGGTATTATGCCGGAGAAGGAATGAGAAAAACAGGAGATGTCATTCCTTCCACTGACAAAGATGCGTTAATGTTTACAAAGCGATCCCCATTGGGCGTAGTGGGCGTCATTACACCATGGAACTTTCCAGTAGCGATCCCTATTTGGAAAATGGCACCTGCCTTGGTTTATGGAAATACTGTTGTATTTAAACCTGCACAAGAGGCAGCGATTACGGCCGCAAAAGTTATGGAATGCATGGCTGAAGCTAATTTGCCTCAAGGGGTAGTGAACTTCATTACCGGCTCAGGTTCAACGATTGGCCAAGGATTAGTTGACCACCCAAAAGTGGATGGAATTACTTTTACAGGCTCCGAAAATGTAGGACGGAGAATTGGTCAAGGAGCATTGGCAAGAGGAGCAAAGTATCAGCTGGAAATGGGCGGGAAAAACCCAGTTATTGTCGCAGCAGATGCGGACCTTGACTTGGCTGTCGATGCTACGATCAGTGGAGGATTGAAATCAACCGGACAAAAATGTACGGCAACCAGCAGGGTTATTGTCCAGAGCAGTATTTACGATGAGTTTAAAGAAAAGCTCCTGGAAAAAGTAAAACAAATTAAGGTAGGCGACGGGCTAAAAGAAGACAGCTGGATGGGGCCTTGTGCCAGCGAAAGTCAATTCAACACCGTATCTAGTTATATAGATAAAGGAAAAGAAGAAGGTGCCGTCTTGTTATACGGCGGAGAGCCTGTGAAAGAAGAAAAAGGGTACTTTATTACGCCAGCAGTCTTTGAAAATGTTACGTCAGAGATGGCGATTGCCCAAGAGGAAATCTTTGGGCCGGTCCTCGCCCTGATGAAAGTAGAAACCATTGAAGAAGCCATTGAAGTGGCAAACGATGTAGAATTTGGACTTAGTGCTTCCATTTTCACTACCAATATTCAAAACTTTTTATCCTTTATTGATGACATGGAAGCAGGATTGGTAAGGGTTAATGCTGAGAGTGCCGGCGTTGAACTCCAAGCTCCTTTTGGTGGGATGAAGCGTTCAAGCTCTCATTCAAGAGAACAAGGTGAAGCTGCCATTGAATTCTTTACTTCAATAAAAACGGTGTTTGTAAAGTAAATGAGTGTGGCTCTGTTCCGAAAGCAAGGTGAGGTTCTTTAAGAACCTCACCCTATCAAATAAATTACTCCCTTTTATATAGCTTTCGGAACAGTTTTTCACAAACAAATGGTAAGCGTTTACAATTGAAGTTATATTTAAATAGTGAAAATTTGCAGGTTTACATGTATGCTTTTTGTAACCGAGATGACACAGAGGGGAGAGAGGCATGAGTAATTTAAGTAATTTAATAAAGACAAAAGATTTTATCGCTGCAGTTGTATTGTTGGCTTTCTCCATTGTTATGTATTCTGCGACATTCAACTTAGGTCGTCTCACTGTTTCACAAATTGGAGCTGAATTTGCACCCAGGCTTGTTGCCATAGGAATTTTTATTTTAAGTATCATTCTCTTAATCCAAACGATAAAAGATTGGAGAATAGCATTAAAAGAAGATGAACAGGCAGTAAGTGAGGAAGGCAAGCTGGCTGAAGAAGAGGCACAAGAAGACATTGCAGAGGACATAACGGAGAGCCCGGTCTCTAATGCTGAAAGGTATAAAAATTTAGGCATGACTGTTGGGCTGATTGCTTTGTACTTCTGGCTTATGCCCATTATTGGGTTCTTGATTACTACAGCTGTCTATTTATTTGTCCAATTTGGGCTCCTGGCTCAAAGAAAATACTGGAACATTCCATTGTTCATTATATTATCTATTGTTGTTTCTACAAGTATCTATTATACATTTCGTTTAGGGTTTGAAGTAATGCTGCCGCGAGGCATCCTGGGATAGGAGGTGACAGAAATGCTGGGTGATTTGGCTGCAGGCTTTTCTGCGATGTTTGTTCCATACAACATGATACTGATTATTATAGGGGTAGCACTTGGCTTAGTGTTTGGGTCCATCCCGGGACTGACCGCGACAATGGCTGTTGCAATATGTTTACCAATAACGTTTACAATGGATCCGGGATCTGGTATGGCTCTGCTCATGGGTCTTTATATTGGCGGGGTTTCAGGTGGTTTAATTCCAGCTATATTATTAAAACTGCCGGGTACGCCCTCTTCTATTTCAAGTACATTTGATGGGTACCCCATGGCCCAAAACGGACAAGCGGGGAAGGCCTTTGGGCTTGCTATTACGTTCTCATTTTTAGGCGGAATATTAAGTATTGCAGTATTGATACTCATATCTCCTCCTTTAGCAGATTTTGCTTTACGATTTGGTCCGATTGAATACTTTGCCATTACGATGTTTGCTTTAACTCTTATTTCGAGTTTGTCGGAAGGGTCAATTGTTAAAGGGATGCTGGCCGGGTTATTGGGTATCAGTTTAGCCATGGTAGGTTCAGCGCCAATTGATGCGTTTCCTAGATTTACATTTGGGATGGATGACTTGAATGCAGGATTCAATCTGCTTCCAGCGTTAATCGGCTTGTTTGCAGTCGGGGAAATTCTTAGAATCTCTGAGAAAAAGATTAACCCTATGGGGCAGAAAAAACTGACTCATAAAATTAAAGGGTTTGGTTTTTCAGTAGCCGAGTTTTTCAAACAAGGGTGGAACTTCTTACGTTCTGCAGTGATAGGGGTAGCGGTAGGTATTCTTCCTGGTATCGGCGGAGGAACAGCTAATATCATTGCCTATGCGACGGCAAAGAATCAATCAAAAACACCGGAGAAGTTTGGGAAAGGATTCTCTGATGGTGTAGTAGCGTCTGAATCTTCTAATAACGCTGCAGTTGGAGGAGCTTTAGTTCCTTTAATGGCGCTTGGAATCCCAGGAGATACGGTAACCGCAATGCTGCTGGGTGGCCTTATTATACACGGCCTGCAGCCTGGTCCGATCTTCTTTGCTCAAAACACTGACATTGTTTATGGAATCTTTGCAGCTCTGATTATCGCCAATATCGCTATGATGCTGTTCCTTTTCCTAGGAATGAAGTTTTTTGTCAGAATTCTGAGTATTCATAAACATATTCTGTTGCCAATTATAGTGGTTCTATGTGCGGTAGGGGCTTTCGCTGAAAATAACCGTTTATTTGATGTAGGCGCATTATTGTTTTTCGGAATCTTAGGTTATTTATTCATTAAATTTAAGTTTCCGATTGCACCCGTCATCTTAGGGTTTATTCTCGGACCAATAGCGGAGACGAACCTTCGCAGAGGTCTTCAGCATACCGATGAAAATTTCCTGCCTTTCTTTACGGAACCTATTGCGATGGTGTTTTGGGTAATCGCCATTGGATCTGTAGGGTTTAAGGCATGGAAAAACTATAAAAATAAAAGAATAGCAGGAGGGGTTTAAATGAAACTAGTCTCTTTTAAAACATTGTTACTAGTCCTGGTGTTTTCACTTGTTACATTTTTGGCAGCTTGTGGTAACGGCGCTGACGAGACTGGCGGCGAAGAGCAAGAAAACGGCGGCGAGGATACAAACTCTGAGGATGCAGCTAATGCCAGTGGGTATCCTGAAAGTTCCATTGAAGTCGTGGTTCCTGCTGGAGCAGGTGGCGACACGGACCGCAACACAAGAACATTAGCGAGACACCTTGAAGATGAGCTTGGAGTAAATCTCGTTGTTCAGAACGTTGAAGGTTCTGGGGGAAGTGTGGGTACAAGAGAAGTGATGCAGGCTAATGCAGATGGGTATAAGGTACTTGCATTTCATGACAGTATGCTGATTAACAGTATTTTAGGGCTTACCGAATATTCTCATCAGGAATTTGAACTTGCTGGGATCAGTGTGCAGGATCAAGGGAATGCATTCGTGGTTAGTGCCGATTCACAATTTGAAGACTTGGATGATTTAGTAGAGTATGCAAGAGAAAACCCAGGTGAGGTTTCCGTTGCTACAGAAACAGGCGCATTTACTCATTTGCAATTACTAGCTCTAGAAGAGCAAGAAGACATTGAATTTAGAATAATAGATGCAGGCGGTGCCTCAGATAAAATTACGGCTCTTCTTGGCGGACAGGTTGACGTGGTACCTACTCAGTTAGGTCTAGTAGATGAATATTTAGAAGCTGATGAAATGAGAAGTGTAGGTGTTTTGGCTGAAGAACGACTAGAACAATTCCCTGAGGAAGAAACGTTCGCAGAGCAAGGTTACGATATTGTCTTTAATAAAAACTTCATGTGGGCCTTCCCGCCTGAAACCCCAGAAGATGTAGTGAACACGTTCGCAGATGCCATGGAAACAGTGATAGAAGAGAATGAAGATTATAGAAGTGAAGCCGAAGGACATGGGGTTACTCCAAACTTTATGGGTCCTGAAGAAGCGGAACAGCATTTAAACGATGAAAAAGATTATTATGAAAGCCTCTACGAAGCTACAGAGGAATAAGGAAAGAAACTATAACTGATGGAAAGACAGGGTGCGGGTGAGCACCTTGTCTTTTCTTCTTGGCCGGTTTCCTTATACTTTCATGTAAAAGAGGGACGATTTATGATACCAATGGTAAAAAGAAGTTCTATTATCATCATGTGCCTTTTATATTTTATCGCATCCTTTTCCCAATCAACTTTCATTTATTCTGTTTTATCTATTGTCATACTTCTTACGTTTTTCTTATCAATCGTTCATGCAAACAAAAAAACAATGATAATGGGCAGTGTTCTTTTTGTTGCTGGAACGGTAATCAACTTAACTGTGAATCAAGGGACGGTTATGGCTACTATTGAAGGAATGCAGCAAAACCTTCCTTTGGTGGTGCTTATGACTCTTGCCCCTTTATTAGCTATTCCAATTACGAACAGCAGCCTCATGGGTTCAATTCAGCAGATTCTAAAACAAATGATGGATTCGCCAAACAAGTTGTTTGCCGGCCTGGCATCTTTTTTAGCTGCGATCACACCTGTCTTAAGTGTAGGGTCAGTCAAGCTGTTACATGACATCGTAAGAGAAAATAAGTTTTCCTCTGCATTTTTGGCAAGAGCCTATTTTGTTGGCTTTTCTACAGCAATGGTGTGGTCTCCTTATTTTGGTTCTGTTGCTTTGACACTGTACTATCTTAATATACCCTTTGGTGACTATATTCTTATTGGTTTGGTGTTAGCGTTTTTACAACTGGGTGTAGGCATGCTTCTTTTCCTTTCAAGTAAGGACAAGGAGACACAGAAACTTTCCTCTCCCTCGGCAAAAATGTCAGTTTTTCCTTTGGTTAGTAAAGTGATCATTCTTCTAGGTTCACTAATAGGCATGCTCGTGGTACTGGAATCAATAACGGGTCTTCCCATGCTGCTGCTTGTTAGCTTAACCTCGATAATCATCCCTATCTTATGGTCTCTTGGGACGAATAGTTGGAGAGTCTTCTTTTACGAAGGTAAAGCCTTTTTTAATAAGCTTGATTACGGAGTTAACACAGAAATAGTTCTTTTTCTAAGCGCTGGCCTTTTTGGAAGTGCTCTGGCTGCTTCACCGTTTTCTGTTTATATCAGTAATGCCTTTCAGGCTCTTTCTTCCATATCATTCTTATTGGTTGGAGTAATTGTCGTGTTATTTGTGAGTCTTATGGCTTTTGTAGGCATTCATCAAATTATTACCGTCCCTCTTTTAGCTATGCAGGTAAGCCCTGAAGCTTTAGGAGCCGATCCGATTTCATTAGCTGTTGTATTCCTCCTTGCCTGGTTCCTTTCTTCTATCTTAAGCCCTTTTAATGCTATCACCATCTTTATCTCCCAGGCTGTACACAAAGATACCATTACAGTCGGCTTTAAATGGAACGGGTCTTATGTGGCTGTTATGTTTGTTGTAGGGATGGTTTTTGTAGCCTTGCTTCATTATGGGTGATCCTTTTTTACCAATCGACTGCAGGAATGTGAGGTGGAAAATAAAGAAAAAAAGCGGTGGGGGAAGAAATGAAGGTATGAACACCGCTTACATAAACAATGTTTTCGTTTTCATTGCTTTTCACGGTTTTTGCTTAATGGAAATAATAGGAGGATAATAAAGATATTCCATTAAGAAAGAAGGGTAATAAGATGAAAAGATTATTATCTCATATCATTGATATTATTAATGAAACGGTTGAGCTGAAAAGAGAAGCTGATCAATTGGTTGAGAAAAGCAAAAACCTTTAATGTGAAGAGAAAAGGTTAGTTTATTATATAAGGACACCATACTGTTACTGAAAAAACCTCAAATGAAGACTCTTGGTGAGTCCTTTTGAGGTTTTTTGCTTATAGAAGAGCAGAGCTAGGATGGGCAAATAAAAGAATTGTAAATTTTAGAAGATGTATTAATATGATTTTTTTACTTCAATGTTATATTTGTTTAGTTTTCGATATAAGGTGCTTCGATCAATCTGTAATAGCTTAGCGGCCTGAGATATATTGGAGTTGCACCTGGTTAAGGCTTCAACAATCCTGTCCTTTTCCGACTCAATGTCAGTGAGGCTTGATACGTCATTGTTTACTAGGTCAAATTCGTTTCCCTCTAAATATTTTCCAATTTCATAGTCGGTGATGGATTTTTCTTTCGCTATCACTGTAAGTCTTTCAATAAAATGGCCCAGCTCCCTGACATTTCCCGGCCACTGATATTCTTTGAGCTTTTCGAGACCTGATGGAGTGATAGTAACTTCTTTATTGTGTTGTTTCGAATAGAACGATAAGAAATGCTGGCAAAGATCATTCACGTCAGTTTTTCTTTTCCGTAAAGAAGGTATATTTACAGTTAACACTTTCAATCTATATAACAGGTCCTCTCTAAATTCCCCTTCGTTAATGAGCTTTCGTAAATTTTTATTAGTAGCTGCAATAATTCGTACATCAATAGGTAAGTACTTATCATCCCCCAGGCGCATGACCTGCTTTTCTTGAAGAACGCGAAGCAATCGACTTTGCCCGTACTGATCCATTTCAGAGATTTCATCAAGAAAGATTGTTCCCTGGTGAGCCATTTCAAACAAACCAGGCTTCCCTTTTTTGGAAGCTCCGGTAAAAGCCCCTTCTACATAACCAAACAGTTCACTTTCTAGCAAGTTTGGAGGCAGAGCAGCACAGTTTATGGCGACAAAAGGACCGTTCTTTCGTGAGCTGCTATTATGAATACTTTGTGCAAATAACTCTTTTCCGGTCCCCGTTTCCCCTGAAATTAATACAGTAGTATCCACTGCAGCTATTTCTTTGGCAATTCTCTTTGTTTCTTTTATTTCCTTTGAACTTCCTATGAGATCGGAAAAAACATACTTTGCATCAAGCTTCCTTTTTGTCACTTGATTTCTAATCTTTGCTTCCAGTTCTTGAATTTGCGTGATGTCCTGAAAGGTAATCATTGCCCCAACAATATGGTTATCTACAATAATCGGTGCCATATTGCATGTTAGCCAGACATTTCTAAACTGGATTACCTGACCGATGGATTCGGTCCCTTTCGATAAACACTCATCAACATCTAGAAAGTTAAGGGAGCTATCAAATTCTTTTCCAAGGACGTTTTCTGAGGAAATATGTAGTAGGCGCTCAGCAGTAGGGTTAAATACGTTGACGATTTTCTTGCGATCGACACTGATAATTCCTTGTACTGAATAATCAATTAAAGCTTTAAACTTTTGGGAGCGTTCTTTTTCTATTTTTCTGGCCAGCAATATTTTTTCAGCTTCCAACAAAGCTGATTGAATGGAATAGTCGCCGGAAGTAATACGAATGGTCTTGAACCCTTGTTTTTCTGCCAAAATAGTAGATTTAATACCTCCCACGACGATATCAACATTGTTAGCAGGAATATTTTTAATCTTTAAGGGGATATCCTCTGGTTTTTCTATTGGATAGATAGACAATTTTATATCTAAAATGTCGGAGAGAATTTCAATGTCATAAATCATATTTTGAAAGGCTAATATCGCCACTTTGGGTGTAAAGCTATTAGATAGTTGTTTTGCTTCATGAAAAACCTGGGCTAAATCTTGCCCTGTTATGGGCACTTCTACGATAGGTACATTGATGTTCAATTCTTTTAGTAAGCTTGCGGTTCCTCCTCTGCAAACAATTACGTCTGTTTCTTCGTGTTGAAGTTTCCTGGCAAGTCGGACTGCTCTGTTTAGTCTGGCTAAGTATATAGTAGTCTTTTTTTCGATCCCAAGTTCACGGATAATTTTCTTCCCTTGAATATATAGATGCTTATCCGGTGCAATAAAAGCGATTTTCCCCACCCGAATGGCTCCCTTCCTAAAGTTAGAATTATGCAACAATTGTAGCACAAATTCCTACAATCGGTGTGGTGAAGTGGTGGAGTCTCATGTAAAGGTGCTGAAATATCAAAGTTTCACAGAGTTGAAACTTGGCATGGTATTTGCATTATATCTAACTACACAATTTGAGCAGGGTTGTGAATGAATAAATCTTAATAAGAGGTGCTGCTGGTATGGAAGAAAGAAACAATAAGTCTCCGAAAGGAATTTTAGGGTTTCCTGTAACCCCTTTCAGAGAACGTCGATATGTGGATTTTCCTGCCTTGGAAAGGCTGTTTTCGTGGCCTGCGGCGCTGGTGAATTTCAGTCCATAACAGAAGAAGAGTACTGTAACATGGTGGAATTGGCAGTGAAGACAGCCAAAGGAAGAGTGCCTGTGTACACAGGGGTAGGGGGGAACATCGAATTAGCATTAGATCATGCTAAGGTTTCAGAAGAATTAGGAGCGGATGGATATTTAATTCTTCCCCCATATTTAATTGAGGGAGAACAGGAAGGCATGTACCAATACTATGAAACCATTATCAGTAGTACAAGCCTAAATGCCATCATGTACCAAAGAAATAACGCAGTCGCGAATTTGGATACGGTTACAAAGCTAGCTGAACTTCCACAGCTCGTTGGCTTGAAAGATGGGGTTGGCAATATGGAATTGAATTTTGAACTGACCCAGCACTTAGGGAACCGCCTCGAATGGATGAATGGCATGCCGCTCGCAGAAGTGACGATGCCGGCGTATTACCCCTTAGGATTTGACTCGTATTCATCTGCGATATCCAATTACATCCCGCACATTTCACGGTTGTACTTTGATTCCTTGGTAAAAGGTGATACGGAACAGGTTAATGCCTTGTACAAAGAAGTCATTCTTCCAATCAATGAGATCAGAAATCAAAAGAAAGGATATGCTGTTTCCTTAATCAAAGCAGGGATGGAGATTGTTGGTTTGCCAGTAGGACAAAGTGTCAGGCCGCCAGTGATTCCTGTAGAAAAAGAACATTACCAGCAATTAAAGAAGATTATTAACAAAACCCTAGAGAAATATCCTAAAGAAGAACACCAAGGGCTCGTTTAAGAGTTACTATCATTAGTACTGTTTCTTTCATCTTGTAGTAAAAAGCAACAAAAAAAGCTAAAAAGGAGACGATATTTATGTCTAAAAATATACACTCAACAGAAGCCCCTTTATATATAAAAGTAAACGATAAAGATAACGTGGCAATTATAGTGAATTCAGGCGGCTTGCGTGAAGGGGCATCTTTTTCCTGTGGTCTTGTATTAAAAGAATATGTGCCCGAAGGTCACAAAGTAGCCTTATCGGACTTAAATGAAGGGGAACCTATCATTCGGTACGGGGAAGTGATTGGCTATGCTGGGCAAATGATTGAAAAGGGAAGCTGGATCCAGGAATCACTCGTGGTGATGGCAACGCCACCCAAGCTCGATGAGCTGCCTATATCCAACAATGTGCCAGACCCTATGGAGAAGCTTGAAGGATATACTTTTGAAGGGTATCGAAACGAAGATGGATCAGTGGGGATAAAAAATGTGCTAGGAATTACGACCAGTGTCCAATGTGTAACTGGAGTGTTAAATTATGCTGTAAAGCGAGTGAAGGAAGAGATTCTTCCGAAATACTCCAACGTCCATGATGTCGTCCCTTTAAACCATAACTATGGCTGCGGGGTTGCTATCAATGCACCTGAAGCAGACATTCCCATTCGAACGGTTCAAAACATTGCCATACACCCTAATTTTGGAGGAGAAGTTTTAGTTGTAGGTTTAGGATGCGAAAAACTTGCCCCAAACAGAATAACTCCAAATAGCAGTACTGATGATATCGTTTCTTTGCAGGATCAAGCAGGATTTACCAATATGGTACAGACCATAATGGAAATGGCAGAAGAACGTTTAGAGAAGTTAAATCAACGTAAACGGGTCACTTGCCCAGTATCAGATTTAGTAATTGGAATGCAATGCGGCGGAAGCGATGCGTTTTCAGGTGTCACAGCAAATCCGGCTCTTGGATATGCTTCCGATTTGTTAGTCCGGGCGGGAGCTACTGTTTTATTTTCAGAAGTGACCGAAGTGCGCGATGCTGTTCACTTATTAACGCCTCGGGCGGCCAATAAAGAAGTAGGAGAAGCAATGATAAAAGAAATGAAATGGTATGACGACTACTTGCAAAGAGGAGAATCAGATCGCAGTGCTAATCCATCACCCGGTAATAAGTTAGGTGGGCTTACCAACGTAGTGGAAAAATCACTTGGTTCGATCGCAAAATCAGGAAGCAGTCCTATCGTTGATGTGTTGTCCCCAGGTGAAAAAGCTACAAAAAAGGGATTGAATTTTGCTGCTACACCAGCGAGCGACTTTGTGTGTGGAACGCTCCAATTAGCTTCAGGTATGCATTTGCAGGTCTTTACAACAGGACGGGGAACGCCTTACGGTTTATCCATGGCACCTGTAATAAAAGTATCTACTCGAAATTCCTTAAAGGAGCAATGGAACGATTTAATGGATGTGAATGCAGGGACAATTGCTACGGGAGAGGCGACAATTGAAGAAGTAGGATGGGAAATTTTTAATCTCATCATCGATATTGCCAGCGGCCGCAAAGAAACATGGGCTGACCACTGGGGGATACACAATGATTTAGCATTGTTTAATCCAGCACCCGTTACTTGACTCATGTATTACTAAATTAAAACATTCATATAAGATAAAGAGAAAGGGGGGCTAAATTAGTACCCCTGTTTCTTCTGGTATAGGGATTATAAGTAGTAATTTTCCTCGTGGCTTTTTACTGATGAAGTGAAACATATGTTGAAGGGGAAGGTAGTCTATGAAGAGCGTTCTACTGATGCAGAAACCGAATGGGCTTAAGTTGGTCATCTGTCCGGTGCAAAAAGTTGACATAAGATCGATTTTTGGAGCATATACTGTAGGTTTAGGATGGAAACTTTCATGGTTAAGCAGAATTGTACAAAGTCGTTCGATATAATAAATGTTTATTTAGTTCAGTTCTCGGTCACAAAGAACCAATCGCTCGTAGAAAACTTTTTTTGATAATGATTTTCATTTTCACTACCGTTCTCGTTCTCTTTTCTGCTATGATAAAACAGATAAAGGGGAGGAGATAAAAATGTTAAAAAGGTTTATCCGTTACTATAAGCCTTATAGAAAACTATTTACGGTGACCTTTATCTGTGCCATTTTAGTAGCTTTGCTTGAGCTGGCCTTTCCGCTAATTGTAAATTATGTTGTTGACACTCTGCTTCCTGGTGGTAATTTGTCAGTGATTTTGTGGGCCAGTGCAGCATTGTTTTTTATCTACATATTAAACTCGGGTGCTCATTATCTTGTCACCTATTGGGGACATCGCCTTGGTATTAATATTGAAACTGATATGCGTGCAGAATTGTTCGAGCATGTGCAGAAGTTATCGTTTACTTACCATGATAACAATAAAACCGGCCATCTTCTCTCAAACTTGACCAATGATCTCTTTGAGATTGGAGAGGTAGCTCATCATGGGCCTGAAGATATTTTCATTGCTCTAATGACATTTATTGGCTCTTTTTCTGTCATGCTTTATATCAATATAGAGCTTGCACTGCTGACATTTCTAGTCGTGCCATTTCTCTTTTTCATCGTTGTGTATTGCAACCGGAAAATGTCTCGGGCAATGAAATCTATGTTTGTCCGTATGGCAGACTTTAACGCCCGGGTAGAAGATACGATCGGAGGGATCCGTCTTGTTCAAGCTTTTGCCAATGAAAGGCATGAGCAAAAGCTGTTTGAAAAAGATAACTTGAAATTTAAGGAAGCCAAAGTCTTGTCCTACCGTATTATGGGAATTAACAACTCACTCAGCTATATGATGATGCGGATCATGACTCTGTTCGTTCTGTTGTGCGGCGCCTATTTTATTGTACAAGGAACTCTTTCGATTGGAGATTTCATGGCGTTTATACTACTGACGAACGTTTTTTTCCGTCCGATTGAAAAAATTAATGCCATTATTGAAAGTTATCCGAAAGGTTATTCCGGGTTCAAGCGGTTTCTCTCATTAATGGACACTGAGCCGGATATACAAAACCATCCACACGCAAAGACGATGGAACAGGCTCATGGTGATATTACGTATGAAAACGTCGGCTTCGGTTATGATGAAAATCGTCCTATTTTGAGCGACATTGACCTTTCGATTCAAGCAGGAGAGACCGTTGCCTTTGTCGGTCCTTCTGGAGCGGGGAAAACAACGCTCTGCAGCCTGCTTCCGCGTTTCTATGAAATTCAGGAAGGCAGTATCCGGGTAGATGGAGTGGATATTCGTGATATCGAAATGTCTTCCCTTCGCCGGCAGATCGGAATTGTCCAGCAGGATGTATTTATGTTTTCCGGAACCCTCCGTGAAAACATCCGGTATGGGAAACTTGATGCCGAAGACTGGGAAGTATGGGAGGCTGCCCGGCGGGCGGAGCTTGAAAGCTTCATTCAGGGTCTGCCGGATGGGCTTGATACTGTTGTCGGCGAACGAGGGGTAAAGCTGTCTGGGGGACAAAAACAGCGATTATCGATCGCACGGATGTTTTTAAAAAACCCGCCAATTTTAATTCTTGATGAAGCCACATCCGCACTCGATACAGAAACAGAAGCTTCGATCCAGCGTTCTCTATACGAACTGGCCGAAGGACGGACCACACTTGTTATTGCACACCGTCTTGCTACCATACGCCATGCAGACCGTATTATTGTCGTAACTGAGAAAGGAATCGAAGAACAGGGAACGCATGACGAGCTGCTCCTTTTAAACGGCCATTATGCTGGCCTGCATAAGGCACAGCATGTCTTTGTGTAAAGGGAGGCTTATCAGGCAGAAAAAGTCACATGTCTGGTGTAGTAAGAGAGTCTTACCGAACTGAGGAAAGTCATTTTTCAAGATGCTATCTATTCTATCATTTCATAGACCTTTCGCTGAAAAGAATGATAATACTAAAACAACCATGGCTTCTTACGGGCCATGGTTGTTGTGTTTTATAGTAATGACATTAAAACTTAGCTTGGTATTTGCTGATCTCCCAATCATGCACTGTAGTCCGGAAATCATTCCATTCATCACGTTTTAACTGTAAATACTCGTTGAACACATGCTCACCTAATGTATTTTTGCCGATTTCTCCTTCTTCTAGGGCAAGAAGGGCAGATTCAAGGTTTGTTGGCAAGTTGTCAATCCCTCGCTCTGAAAGTTCCTGTTCAGTCATGCTGAAAATATCGTCAACGGTTTCTTCTCCTGGGCTGAGCTCTTGCTCGACTCCGTCTAAACCAGCAGAGGCTACCACTGCAAAAGCAAGGTACGGGTTTGCTGAAGGGTCCGGGCAACGGATTTCTACCCGTGTTCCAGCTCCGCGGGTTGCAGGGATGCGTACAAGGGCAGATCGATTGGAAGCAGACCAGGCGATATAGCAAGGCGCTTCATAACCAGGAACAAGTCGCTTATAAGAGTTTACAAGAGGGTTGGTGATCGCCGCGAAATTTTTTACATTATGGATTAATCCGCCAATGAATTGATAAGCCGTTTCAGAGAGCCCCTGCTCAGCTTGATCATCATAAAATGCATTTTCGCTCTTTTCTAAATCAAAGAGGGAGAGGTTGATATGCATACCGTTTCCGTTTGCCCCGCCAATTGGCTTTGGCATAAAGGATGCATGATAACCAAACTGCTTAGCAACTGTTTTTACTACCCATTTGTATGTAGTTGCTGCATCTGCTGAGCCAAGAGCATCTGCATATTTAAAGTTGATTTCGTGCTGTCCTTCAGCTACTTCATGGTGAGAAGCTTCAATTGTAAAATCCATTTGTTTTAGTGTACGATAAATTTGAAGACGTACTTTTTCTCCCTCATCGAAAGGGGAAGGCTCAAAATAGCCGCCAACGTCCTGGGTCTGCATTGTTGGAAGTCCTCTTTCGTCAGTTTCAAACAAGAAGAACTCCAATTCCGGCCCGACACTGATCGAGTAACCACTATCAGCAGCTCGTTCTACTGTTTTTTTTAATACATTTCTTGGGTCTCCCTCAAAATCAGATCCGTCCGGATTCGTAATGCTGCACAAAAAGCGTGCTTCTGAATATCCTTCCTGTTCCGACCACGGTAACACTGCAAAGGTATTTAAGTCAGGCTGCAAATAAAGGTCAGATTTATTTATCGTAGAAAAACCGGTGATTGATGAGCCATCAAACATTGTTTTTCCTTCTACTACGTCGTCAATTTTTTCCGCAGTTACTGTTACGTTTTTTAAAGACCCTTCGATATCCACAAATTGCAAGTGCAAAAGATCTACATTTTTCTTTTCAATTGTCTCTTTAATTGCTGCTACTGTTGGTTCTTGTGTTAAAACAATACTCATTTTATAACACTATCCTTTCACATATAATGTAAACTTAATTAACATCGGCTGTTATATGTAATCTTAAAGACTATAAAAAATGTTTGCAACGACATTGTGAGATAATCTAACATAGGTTTTTCATTTGAGAAGGATAACAGTACCAAATGAAAGTGGCACAGTGATGTTCAGTATGGGGGATTCTCCCCTCGTCCATTTCGTCAACAGGGATATTACAAATAACTGTTCCTGGCTCCTGGCTTTCAAGAGGATATAGTATAAAAACTGATTGTTTGGGAAGAGCTGTAGGCAGGAGGTGGCGTATATGTTCCAAGTCATTAATGGTGATGTATATTTACATGGCGGGGCCTTAAAAAAAGGATCAGAGAGGCCTGATGTCACAGAAAAGCAGATCATCCCTGTCTTTTGTCTGGAGGCAGGAAAGCATGAATATATAGAAGTGATTGACTTACCAGACAACATTGGTTTTGAGTGGATTTATCCTGCCGACAGCCTTACTATACAAAAAGCAGATTCTTTATACTTTTATAAACAGGCGAGAAGTTTATACGTGGTGTATGAAGAAACTTTCCGCAAAAAGGGTTGGGATGGACCGATTAATATTTCACAGACTGTTCAGGAAGTATCAGAGCAGGTGCAGCAATCGGGTGAATTCCAAATGCTTATGCTGGATATCGATGAAGAAGATGATGAGACGTTATTAATCTTTCACACCATTCTTGTAGGAGAAGGGAACCTTATGAGAATTCGGGAAATGATAGAGAAAAGGATACAAAAAATGTTCTTTAAAGCGGAACGGAAAATAGCCATGGAGGTTATTGAAAAAGAAGAGAATACAGGATGAAGAGACAGGGGAAACCTGTCTTTTTTCATTAAGTTAACGATCGATTGTTTGATGGACCATGAGGGTTGCGAGGAAGTCCTAGTAACTCAGCTTAGTTTTAAAAATAAAAACACCCCATGGAATCCAAGGGGTTGAGTAGTTTATGTATGGTGTCCCGTACTGGTCTCGAACCAGTGACCTCCACCCTGTCAAGGTGGCGCTCTCCCAACTGAGCTAACGGAACGTGTTAGGAATATCTGCGACTATTATAATTTACAATGTTCCTTAATTGTTGTCAATATGTAATAACTTTTTCATAAGAAAAAAGAAGAGGTGTGTATAATATCTATTTAGGAGAACGAAACACATTCCGAAAAGAAAGGCGTGGTTTGGTGAAAACGGCGTATACCAATGCTGTCATTATAAATGGTGAAGGAACAGTGGATGGAAAAGATACACTAATTGTTAACGGGGAAATGGTCCAGGGTATAATTTCATCAGCAGAAATTCCTGCTGACTATGAAAGAGTTGATCTGAACGGACGTTACATAACGCCAGGCTTAATAGATGTCCATACACACCTGGGAGTGCATGAAGAAGGAGTAGGAAAGCCGGGAGCGGACTTTAATGAAACAAGCGATCCCGTGACACCGGCTGTGCGTGCTATCGATGGGATTAATCCGTTAGAAGAAGGATTTGAGCAGGCAAGACAAAGCGGTGTGACCACTGTGCAGGTGATGCCAGGAAGTGCCAATGTCATTGGCGGTGAGATGTGTACGTTAAAGACGGCAGGAACGATTGTAGATAAAATGGTCATCCAAAGTCCTTCCGGAATGAAAGCTGCGTTTGGGGAAAACCCAAAAACTGTCTATGGTTCCCATGGAAAAAAGCCTGTAACACGAATGGGAATCGCTGCAGCCTTCAGGGAAGCATTTATTCAGGCGGATAATTATATTCGCAAACAGGATAATAGTGAAGTAAGGGAGCGCAGCCTTGGGATGGAGCAGCTGGCAAAAGTCCTTAAGAAAGAAATCCCTCTTCGGATTCATGCTCATAGGGCAGATGATATTGTCACAGTACTCCGTTTAGCAAAGGAATTTGATATTAGCCTTACACTTGAGCACTGTACTGATGGCCACAAGATTGCTGAATATATTGCTGAGCATGAAGTAATGGTATCTGTCGGACCAACAATGTCTTCAAAATCGAAAGTAGAACTTGCAGATAAAGGCTGGCATACGTTATCTGAGCTTGATAAACATGGGATCTGCTATTCTATTACAACGGACCATCCAGTTGTAAACATCGAATATTTAATTACTTCAGCGGCCAAAGCAGCAGGAACAGGCCTTTCAGAAGAAAAAGTGTTTCAAAGCATCACAACGAATGCGGCAAGACACCTTGGAATTGAAGATCGGGTAGGTTCACTGGAAGCTGGAAAGGATGCAGACTTTGTTATTTGGAGCAATCATCCTTTTCATTACATGAGCCAGGTGGAAGCGACCTTCATTAATGGAGAGAAAGTGTATGAGCGAACCTAGAAAAGGATACTTCCTTATTTTAAATTCAAAAAATATATGATGTTCCGCATAACAAAAACAGCGATCCTCTTCTGGATTCGCTGTTTTTTATTACATATTGCTAGTTATATGTAGTCACATTGGATTATAGAAAAATTGAAGTAGGTATCAGTCTGAGGTAACAATCTGAAACCACTGCTCCTGGCCAGAGATTACTTGCAATAAATACCGGGAAAAGAAGAAGGGGCTCATGATATATCAGAAATAGTAAAATTGTGGGTTAGCAAAGCTTAAATAAGCATGATACGATATACTATGCTTACAGGAATCACTGAATGGAAATAGGAGGCACACCAGTGAATGTATGGAATGATATACAATCGTTTTTTATAAATCTCCCATGGGTAGATATTGGGATTGCTGTGTTAATCTTTGTTCTTATCTATTTATTTAGGGATTTATTTACTAAATACTTATTTCGTTTGATTATCAAGCTCTTCAGCAAAACGCCGACGCCGTTATTTACAAATTTACTATTATCCTATGAAAAACCGCTGCGCTTTTTCTTTTCTGTGCTAGGGATATATGTGGCTTTGATATATCTTCCTCTATCACCAGGCTTAATGGAAACCGTAACTACCATCTACCGTTGTTTAGTGATCATCACGATCGGATGGGGACTGTATAATTATTTTTCAACCAAGTCGTATTTGTTTACGAATATGGCAAAGAAAATTGATGTGGGCGAAGACAGTATGATGGTGCCCTTCCTGTCCAAGCTCTTTCGTTTTATCATTATTGCCTTGACACTTACTGTCGTGGCCTTTGAGCTGGATTACGATATTAACGGCTTTATTGCCGGTCTTGGTCTTGGAGGGCTTGCCTTTGCTCTTGCTGCTCAGGATACCATTGGAAACTTTTTTGGCGGTATCATTATTATTACCGAGCGTCCATTTAAAAAGGGTGATTGGATTCAAACACCAACCGTCGAAGGTTTTATCGAGGATATATCGTTTCGAAGTACCAAGGTACGAACCTTTGAAGATTCTCTTGTTACTGTTCCGAACTCCACTCTTGCCCATGAACCCATTACCAACTGGAACGAGATGGAGGTTCGGCGTATTGATTTCACAATTGGAGTAAAGTATTCTACTCCAAAAGGAAGACTGCAAAATTGTGTGGCAAGAATTGACAATTACCTTCAGTCTCACCCACAGATAGATAAAGAACTAATTCTGGTCCGCTTTAGTGACTTCGGACAGTCTTCTTTAAATATCTTTATCTATTTCTATACCATTCCTACCGGATGGGTAGACTGGTATAATATTAAAGAAGAAGTCAACTATAAGATTATGGATATACTAAAAGAAGAAGGAGTAGAAATTGCACTGCCCAGCCAAAATCTTTATATTAGCAGTGAGGAAGAAGAGAAACTCCTTTTACACAATAAAAATAACACTGAAATTTACACATCAGATAGGTAAAAACCCGGTGACAGCACCGGGTTTTTTCTGCGATCATCATTTACGGATAGGAGTCGAACGTTTCCCATGGCTTTACTTTCAATTATCATGCTGGCGATAGCTGTCTCTTTGGACAACCTTACCGTTGGCACAGCTTATGGCATAAGGAAACTGCATATCCCGCCGTATTTTCTCGGGGCCATCGGCCTTATGGCTTTTGGAGCCTGTTTGATAGCTGGCATATTTGGTGAAGGGCTTCGTATGCTGCTTCCCGATAGAGGAGTTTCCATGCTGAGCGGCCTTTTATTTATAGTGATTGGTCTATTTAGCCTTCGTGACATATACAGGAGTCATGCTACGGAGCATACAAAAGGTGAAAGTGAAGCACCAGAACACCAATTATCTGATTGGAAGGAAGGACTGTTTCTGGCCTTTGCATTATCTCTTGATGCATTGGGGGCAGGAATTACGGCGGCTATTTTCGAGTATTCATTGCTGCTGACTTCAGCAGTTGTGGCGGTATGCAGTGTATTGTTTTTTGTACTAGGTGAAAAAGCTGGTTTTTTCCTCATTCGAATCAAATGGATGAAGCGGCTGAGCTTTTTGCCAGGAATACTTCTAATCGGTCTCGGAGTGTACCAATTTGTCTCATAGGAAGTTCGGCCTTCCTAGATAGAAACCGAGGGCTCGGTAACGGTTAGAGTGTTATTTATGGTATTAAGATTTACTGTGGCTCCAACTGGTATGGCCGCTTTATACGTACCATGAGCTGTAGCGAGGTTGGTCATTAATGGTTTTCCGTACGGAGCGATGATGCTGGTAATTAAATCATTGTACGTCTCTCCATAGGAAACCGGGCAGTTTGTGCATTCTCCCATTACGATTCCTAAACAGTCGTTAAATTTACCTGCCATCGCAAGTTGAATGAGGTGCCGAAAAACGATAGTGGTAGGAGAATTTATTTCTTCCAGAAATAAAATTTTGTTGCTGGTATCAATTTCATAAGGAGTACCAAGAGTGTTGACAATCGAGGTTAAATTTCCACCAACCATTGGTCCTGTGACATTCCCGGATATAAGGCTGATCAGCGGCATGCCCGGAGGATTTAGGATGGGTCTAGGAGCTGTAAGAGTAGAAACGGCCTCAAAAAATTGATCATAATTATAGGCTGGAGTGCCGGGGCGAAAATCAATAAGGAGCAGGCTATGGAAGGTAACGAGATTGCTGAATTGATACAAGGCATTCAGCAACACCGTTATATCACTATAGCCGCTTATAATTTTAGGGTTATTTGCTATAAAGTTATAGTCGAGAAAAGGAAGAATTGTCTGTACGCCAGTCGTCCCTCTTGTAGGGAGGATCATATCCACTTCTGGGTTAGCAAACATGTTCATGAGGTCTTCGGCTCGTGCTTCAGCAGGAGCAGCGGTGATCCCTTCAAAGCTATAGACATATTGTCCAAAGAGAACGTTAAATCCCATATCTGTGAGAAACTGTGCCCTTTCATTCGTTAAAGCAGCATCCTGAGGGCTGCCTAGGGTGACAAGGCCGATTGTGTCACCCGCTTGTAGAAGGGGAGGTCTGATTGCCATTTGAATACTCCTTCCCATGACCCGTGATGAAACGTACCCTTTTCATCCTATTTTGTAAATATAGAAATCATTCATCAAAAGCTTCTTCAGCTATAGTAAAGAACTATAATAATTATTGGTCAATTCGTAATAATTAGAATGTTTTTCTTCTGTGAACATTCCTTACGAAAGGGTAGAATTACCCAGAATTTAGGCTTATAATGGGTATGGATTTCATGGAAGGGAGAATGATCTCAATGGAGCGGCAGGAAAGTTTGTCGTTATTTAGAGGCTTGAGCGTTCATAAGGTAGTTGAATTTGTACATTTAAATGAGCAGTATGACAGTGATTTGTTTTTTGAAAAGAAGGAAAAGATGGCTAACGGAAAAAGTATTCTAGGGATGATGTCTCTTTTAACCACTGTGCGTGTAGGAGAGATTGTGAACGTAAAAGCAAAGGGCGATGATGCTGACCAATTGGTGAATGCCATCGTTACGTTTGTAGAGCAGGCCGACCTTGGTGAGGAGCTTCTCGATTACTATGAAGAAGAAGGCGTGGAAACCGTTGAAAAAGCGATGACGTCTTCGTTGACATGCTGGTCTCCTGACGTGAGAAATCTTGCGAAATCATATTTAAAAACGACAAGACATTAATTATAGAGCGTAACGGCGTCCTGGAAAGGACGTCTTTTTCTTTACAGGCATAAAATAATAAAGAGAAGAGGATATTTATGACAGAGAGGGTAGTGCTTATTACCGGTAGTGGGAGAGGGATTGGAATGGAAACGGCCCTGCTGTTTGCGAGCAAGGGGTGGAAAGTCATTGCCGGCATAAGAAATGAGAAAGCAAATTCACCACTGTATGTTCGGGCAAAGGACTTGAAGATGCTTGAATACATACATTTTAAAAAACTTGATGTTACAAGCACTGACATTCAAGAAGAAGTCAAGGCTGTGATTAAGGAAGCAGGAAGGATCGATGTCCTTGTTAATAATGCAGGGTATGCTGCAGCAGGTTATTTGGAGAATTTTCCAGTAGAGGAGTTAAGACAGCAATTTGAAACCAACGTATTTGGCGTGGCAGCAGTTACGCAGGGTGTTCTTCCTTCTATGCGAGAAAGTGAAGGAGGACGGATCATCAACATAAGCAGCGTAAGCGGTATCATTCCTTTTCCTGTAATTGGCCCTTATGCGGCCTCTAAGCATGCATTAGAGGCCATGACAGAGTCGTTAAGCTACGAGCTGGAAGGTACTGGTATTGAAGCCTTTTTACTTGAGCCCGGCTCCTTTCAAACCGATATTTGGGAAAAAGGATCAGTACAATGGTCTAAGAGAAAAGAAAAGAGCAGGCAGAACAGAAAGGAAGAGGCCCTGGTTTCAGATATCCTGGCAAGAAAAAATTCCTTTCAAGACCCTCACATGGTGGCAGAGGCAGTCTATAAAGCAGCAACAAGAAAGAAAGTTCCTTTCCGGGTACAGGTTGGTAAAGGGATTCAAGGCATGATTCTTCTTCGAAGGTTTCTTCCTTTTTCTCTTTGGAAAAAGCTTGTCCTCAGGCAGCTGAGACAGCGAACGGGCGTAAAAAACTGACAACAAATGTTTCCATGGATAAGGAGGAAAGAAAGACAAATACTACCTAGGAGATATTATGAGCAAGAGAGGGGTAAGAGTGATGAAACATGAACTGACAACCAAAGAGCTTGCATTTATTGAAGATGAAATTCGCGCAGAGGAGATTATTGCAAAGACAATGAACTGGTGTGCTGCTCAATGCAGCGATCATGATCTTCGCTCCATGCTCGAAGACCTTGCTGAAGTGCATCAGTTCAATATTGCCGATTTGTCTCAGTATTTTAATAAATCCAGAATGGTTCAATAAAGGAGGCGTTCGTTATGCCTAATAATATTGAGGGCCGCGGGCTTACGGATCGTGAATTAGTGCAGCTTTGTTTAGAACTTGAAAAAGGCCGGTGCCGAAGCATCAGCAATACCCTATTAGAGACAAGCCACGGGGAGCTTCGGGAAATTTACCATCAATGGTTTGATACGTGCAGCGTGAATCAGTATAAATTGTTTGAGCAAATGGAAGGAAAAGGATGGTACAAGACAGCGGCGGCTACCCCTGCACAGATAGAAGAAGTGCAGGAATTTATGCAGAACAACCTCCATCCTGATGATCATTTTGATGCATAAGCTGCCAGGGGGCTGCCAATGAGCAGTCTCTTTTTTGTTCGTTAAGGAAACACGAAAAAACAGTTTTCCTTGCTGGAAGGGGAGGAAAAAAGCTGCTTGCTGTGAATTCTTTTCTACACTTTGATATGATTAAAATAAAGAAACATACATATTTGGTAATTTCCCAGCTAAGGAAGAATTTAATTAAAAGGTGAGTAGATATGGAAAACATTTATTTAGATTATAATGCCAGCACTCCTCTTGACCCCGGAGTCAAAGAAGCGATGCTGCCCTTGATGGACGCTCATTTCGGAAATCCGTCCGCTTCCCATTATGCAGCCATGGGAGCAAAAAAGGCAGTTGAAACAGCAAGAAAGCAAGTGGCAGGGCTGATCAACAGTACAGCAGGCGAAATTATTTTTACAAGCGGCGGGACGGAATCTAATAACCATGTATTAAAAGGGGTTCTCCAGTCTAGTAAAGATAAAGGCAATCATATTGTTACAACAAACATTGAACACCCGGCTATCGGAAATACGTGCAAGTTTCTTGAGGGTGAAGGGGCGGATGTAACCTATGTTCCTGTGGATGAAACGGGCAGAGTAGACCCGCTTGCCATTGAGGAAGCAATAACGGAGAATACGATACTTGTGACAGTGATGCACGCTAATAATGAAACTGGCATGATTCAGCCTATCAAAGAAATCAGTGAGATCTGCAAACGCAGTCAAGTGTATTTTCATACTGACGCAGCTCAGTCGGCAGGCAAGGTCCCTATCGATGTCCAGGATGCTCAAGTGGATTTCCTCAGTCTGGCAGGTCATAAACTGTATGCTCCAAAAGGTATTGGAGCGTTATATATCAGGGAAGGCATTGAGATTGAGTCTTTGGTTCATGGAGCGGGCCATGAAATGGGCAAACGAGCTGGCACGGAGAATGTAATTCTTGCTGCTGGACTTGGTAAGGCATGTGAACTGGCCAAACGCAGTGAGGGAGAACAGGAGCGTATCAAGAAGCTTCGGGATTACTTTTGGGTAGAATTAAAAACCTCGTTTGGAGAAGACATATCGTTAAATGGAAAGCTCAATCACCTTCTTCCCAATACATTGAATGTAAACTTTCACCATCGTGCAGGCCAGGATGTTCTTCAGGCTGTGCCTGAAATTGCAGCTTCCACAGGTTCAGCATGCCACGCTGGAAGTGTCGACCTTTCCCCTGTACTCCGGGCCATGGGAGTAGAAGAAGAAAGGGGGATGGGAGCGGTGCGCTTCAGCCTGGGAAGGTTTACAACAAAAGAAGAGATTGATCAGGCCCTATCCTTATTGAAAACACGAATTCAGTAATATCCTTAGTTCAAACAAAAGAAGCAACGTAATGTAAGGAAGCATATACTATAAGAACATGTTGAAAACAAGGAGACAGGAAGATGGTTACCTTAAAGTCAGAAAGAGAAATTAAGCAAATGGAAGAGGCAGGTAAGCTGTTAGCCTCCTGCCACAGAGAGCTTGCAAAGCTCATCAAACCGGGGATTACTACACATGAGATTGACAAGTTTGTAGAAAAGTATTTAAAAAAGCACGGGGCCACTCCAGAACAAAAAGGGTACCAGGGATATAAGTATGCTACGTGTGCCTCCATTAATGATGAAATCTGCCATGGGTTTCCCCGGAAGAAGCCTCTTCAAAATGGGGATATTGTGACAATAGACATGGTTGTGAACCTGAATGGGGGACTGGCTGATTCAGCGTGGACATATGAAGTGGGTGAGGTTTCTGAAGAAGTGAAGCACCTATTAGAAGTGACAAAAACTTCTTTATACAAAGGGATTGAAAAGGCTGTATCAGGTAATCGGATTGGTGATATTGGGCATGCCATTCAATCATACGTAGAGGAACAGGGGTTTTCTGTTGTGAGGGATTTTACCGGCCATGGTATAGGGCCTACCATCCATGAAGGACCACAAATTCCCCATTTTGGTTCTCCGGGCAAAGGTCAGAGATTGAAGGAAGGCATGGTTATAACGATTGAACCGATGGTTAATATGGGAAAGTGGATGAGCAAGCTCGATAAAAACGGCTGGACGGCAAGAACGACTGATGGGTCTCTTTCAGCCCAGTATGAGCACACTCTTGCCATCACGGCGAATGGTCCTCGAATACTGACGGAGCAATGAATAGGTGCCTTCTTTTTTTTATGAAGAAAGAAGGCACCTTTACTTGGATTGCATAGTAGGAGCTTGAGGTAAGTTTTAAAATGTCTATTTAAGAGAACCAACAGCCAGATATAATTCAGTCTAAAATAAAAAATAGTTTAAATTAATTATTTATAACTTTTGGAATATTGTGTAAAATATAAATATAGAAGTGGTTTAGGACCCTGGTGAAAAAAATGGCATAAGAGGGGATGGAGAAAAGTGCGGAAATTGCAGGAAGCAGAGTTAGACTTGCAGCAGGGCGACGGTCATATTTTGTACGTGTTTCAAGATACTGAGAAGTATATTAACAATGCTCTTGCATTTATTAAGAAATGAGAGAATTACTGTGAAGCTGAATGAGAGGTTGAAAGCCTGTTTGTCTCCTGAGGACTGGAAAGATGTAAGTTTTGTCAGCAACTTTGAGTTTTACTATATAAGTGAGGATTTCCACGTGCCCTCTATTATCTCTACATTTGCCAGGAAGTTGTCTCCTCATTTGGACCAAAATCGGACAGTGCGAACCTGGGCTCATGTGGAATGGGGCGCAAGAGATGACATTGCTTCTAAGATCACTTCCTTTGAACATTTGGCAGATGAAGGGGTTAGGGAGATGAAAGTAGTCTCTGTCTGTGCTTATAATGAACGTGACATTTGTGAAAGACTCGAGGAAAAATTATGTACAAGCCATCAGTTTAAAATGACAGATGATGAAATGAAACGTTCCCCGATTTACCTAAGAAAATAATCATGAATGCCAGATCAATAGATACCACCTAATCATTAATTTTGTATAACTCTGTGAAAGGCAGGTGTTGGTGTAAGACGGTTAGGCCCTCATTTTATTCCTCCCTTTTCAGATGGAAAGGGAGGAGTGAAGCAAGGGAAAGCCGCCAGCAGATCAACTGCAGCCTTTTACAGAGTTTTTTTAAGCAAAACGATAATAAATGAGCAGAATGGTCGCCAGCACAAAGATGAAGTTTAAGAAAACAAAGATCATTTGTTCAATAACGGTTTTGTGAATCTTAACAGGCGGCCGGTAAAAAGAGGTCCCTTCAATAATAAAGAGAACGAGGATAATGTGGATCATCGCATGTCCAACTAATTCAAGAGCGCCAAACAGCATCGTTGTGGACATGAAAATTCCAGTAAGGACTATGGCAAGAAGCCTGTTTAAGATCCCGACTACAAGAAGATACCCCACAATAAATTCTATAAACGCAGCCATGACAATGAAGATTTCCGGCGGAAACCCAAAGGTCGGTACATTATGGTTAACAATAATATCAATCGTCATAGATGGGTATACAAGCTTTTCCACAGCTACCCAGCATAGAGACAATCCTGTGGCTAAATAAAGAAACGGAAAACTCCACTTTTCGTAATTTGTGCCTGCAATAAGAAATATAATGAATATAGGCAGGTAGAAAGCATAGTCCAGCATGTGGAAGATTCCAAAGTCATATACTACGATACTGAACATTCCTAAAAGGATCACAGCGGCTGTTTTTGTTGCCAGGAAGTTTGGGACAAATAGGAGGATAATTGCAATCCAGGCAAGGACCGGGAACCAATTCGGCTGTTGATGCAATTCAGGAGCAAACAATGACCCTGAAAGGACTTGAATAATTAGAACAATCGCTGTTCCGTACCGCAAAATACTCATGTTGTACTTTCTGTAATCATCCATCTTATTATCTATCTTCTGAACAATATCCCATTTCATCATTTTTGGGACGATTTGGGGGAGAATAGCAAGGACAAAGGCAGTAAAAATCGTCATAAACATAAAAAATGGAGTAATGATGTTTTCTATCGATTCTTTTACTGGTTCTTCATTTGTGAACCATTTCACATGTGCGTCAGCAAAAAACGGTGTAAAAAAAAGACCTAACAGCACGATTGCTGTGATCCAGTATTTATTGATCATAATTCACCTCAATGAAATTGTTTTATTATTGAACTGCTTTTCCAGCATAACATACGAATCCATGTTTGTGATCTTCTTCACAAATAGTTCAAAAATCTATATTTTTCATGATTACATCCTCTGTCATCGTGAAATAGAAGTACTATTAATATTTTAAAAGAGGTGAGAGCCGTGAACCAGAAACTCGAATGGAGTACTGAAAATATTCTTGCCTATGAAATTGACAGTAAGGTTACAGAAGATGAGTATAAAGAGCTTGTAGACGAGGTTGAAAGGAAAATGGATGAATATGAGAGTATCAGGATATTTGTCAGAGTGCCTGATTTGGAAGGGGCAGACGTTTCAACCTTAAATGACCGCGTTAAGTTTTTGAAAGATAATGATTTAAAACAAATTGAAAAATATGCTCTTGTCGGAGATCAGAAGACACTAAAGGCAGCGGCAAAAGGTATGGATAAGCTCACAGGAGCCAATGTCCGTTCCTTTGATTTGGAAGAGGAACAAGAAGCAAAGAACTGGGTTGTTTCCTAGGAGAAAAAAGTAATATAAGCGTGGTACGAGGAATCGTTCCACGCTTATTTAAATTTAATAAAAGAGAAGTGACAGATAAATGGCAACGACCATTTCAAACTTGAACCTTAAGATTGTAAATGGCATCCAGGCGAAAAGCATCCGTTTTTTCTAATTTAATTTGAAAGAAAGCAAAAGAAAGAAGTGATTGCACGAAACTGAGCCAGTAACGAGAGAAACTACTGGCCCCGATCACCGTTAAGGGTTTAAGCAAACGAGGATCGGGTAATTCCATTATTGTAGTTAAACTTAGGAGGTGGAAATGTGGCAAAGTCATCCTATGCTAAACATGAAATTTTGGAAGTGCATGAAATATTAACTGTTAAGTCTGCTTGTGCAGCGAAGTCTTCCCTGATGCAAGGGCTTGCTTCTGATAAAAAGCTTAAACAACTATTAGAAGAAGATGCAAAAATCTCCCAGGATGCAATTAGTGAGTTAAAAGGTATTTTAGAAGAGGCAAAGTAAGGAGGGTGTTAAAATGGCAAGTATTTTAGATAAATTGAATAATAAAGAGTTAATGACAGATGAGGTGATTGCTACTGACATGCTTGTTTCTGCTAAGGCTGCAGTGAGAAGCTATTCTGTTGCAATCACAGAAACCGCCAGTCCTGAAATCCATAAAGTATTAAAAAAACAATTAAATGACGCAATTGACCTTCACCATAAAATAGCCACTTATATGATCGAGAATGATATGTACCATGCGTATGATATTAAAGAGCAAGTAGAGCATGATCTCAAAAAAGCTGATGTAGCGTTGGACATGCCAACGAAATAAAAGATGGTAGCATCTAAGTTTCCAAGCAGACTGTTGTCCTTTTTATATTCAACGGTCTGCTTGTTTTTTTACGTAAAAGGATGCCTTCCAGCTTTTTTCGATTCTATTACATAAAGACTTTGGTAGTGTGAATCATGATGGCATTGCCCAATATTAATATAATAATTTAGAGTTTAAAGGCTTACAGCAGGCGTCTACAGATTGGCGGTGGAGGAGAAAGAAATCCTTCTTTAGGAGCAGCTTTCCACAAAGCCGTTTCTACCCTGTGGCCTCCACAAAAGGGTATGGATCCGGACTGATTCGACAATAACGCAGCAGCAACTGAATGAGAATTTATAATATCGGCAAGACCGTTGTACACTTGCAAGAAGGCGCCTATATTATCTCTTGGATCACGATACTTCTGATTGATCTCTACCTGAACAGCAGGAGTCGCCAACTGTGCCCAGGAAAAGTGGGTAATTGTATCAGGGTTTTCTGCAGGGAAAGTGTCATTTTCTCTGACATCAGTAATGCCATGCCTTGAAAAAAGATTCATAAACTCCTCTACTCTCCCGGAATGAAGAGATTTTCCATACACCGTTCCAAGATCAATATCAAAATCATGATCCCGTCCTGCTCCGTGGAGGTCTATTACCAACTGGATATCATATTGGGAAATGATGCGTGTCATTGCTTCTTTAAATAAGCCGCCTTCAGCATAATTAGCATCCTCAGCCCTTTTTGTAGAGTACAAGTAATGAACATCTGTTTTCTCATGAAGAAGAAAGCCTAAGGCCCCTGTATAAATTTCAGCTGCTTTTTCCTCCCCTTCACGGAGGTGAACAACTGAATGGGGAGCTGTGATAAGTATTGGAGTGGAGCCTGGCCGGTATTCAAAAGGCAGAGAGTGATCCACGTTTCCATTGTAGTCGTTATCGGCAAACGGTTCTTCAAGGGTAAGTATATCTTCTAACGTAATATCCTGATCTTGAGCAGTGCTGGCATGGGCCTGTTCAGGGATAAGGAGAAGGTGTAATGCAATAAATAGTACTACATATAAAGATTTCACTTCTGTCCTCCGTACGTATGAGTATTTTCATTTATTGTAAACTGAAGAAAACCTTGCGTGCAAGGTCATAAAATAGAAGTAGAACAAGTAGAGGATTCAAGAGCTTATCCGGATTTCCAGTCCTGTGCGAGCAGGAAATTAAGAGATTACAGCGTAATTGTAAAGGGAGGGAACAAGGAAAGGAAGGGGATATGGAAGATGGTACAGGTCGGTGATGTTATTACGTTTAAAAAATTTTTTACAACGGAAGATGTACGTTTATTTACGGAAATTTCAGGTGATGAAGGAAGCCACCATATTCATCCCGATGAAGAGGGACGCTTAATTGTCCAGGGTTTGTTAACTGCTACACTGCCAACAAAAGTAGGAGGAGAACATAACGTGCTGGCCCGGAATATGAACTTTGAATTTATCAGGCCGGTTTACACAAATGATGTCATCGAATGTAAAGTGAAAATAGAACAATTATCAGAGGAAGAGAAGAAGTATGTTATTTCTTCCACGTTTTCATGCAGGAATCAGAGAAATGAAGTAGTCTTGAAAGGTGGATTTTCAGGAATTATCAGGAAATAAGCATCATCTGTTCACCTGCTTTTTAACATAATAAAGAGAATATTCATTGTTAAAAAACAGTTTTAATGTTGTAATAAAAATAAAGGTTTAAATATGCATTTCAAATACATATTTAAATGGAGGGGGATTCTATGACTGCAAAAAACAAATTAAGTGAGGAAACCATAGCAATTATTAAAAGCACAGTTCCTGTACTGGCAGAACATGGGGAGGCTATAACGAAACAGTTCTATCATCTTCTTTTTACCAATCATCCTGAACTGTTACATATGTTTAATCACGTGAACCAATCAGAAGGCAAGCAGCAGAGAGCGCTGGCCCAATCGATTTATGCGGCGGCTGCCCATATAGACAAATTAGATGAAATTCTTCCAGTTGTGAAACAAATCGCCCATAAGCACCGAAGCCTGCAAGTAAAAGCAGAACATTACCCGATTGTGGGGAAGTATTTACTTATTGCAATGAAAGATGTGCTGCAAGAGGCAGCTACCGACGAAATTCTTGATGCCTGGGGAGAGGCGTACAGTGTGATTGCTGACGTTTTTATAGCAGTCGAGAAAGAAATGTATGAAGAGGCTGAAAATCAGGCAGGGGGCTGGGAAGGCTTTAGAAGTTTTCTGGTTATCGATAAGGTTAAAGAGAGCGAAGTCATTACCTCTTTCTATCTTCAGCCGGCCGATGGAGAACGTCTTGCTTCCTACAGGCCTGGCCAATATGTTTCCGTTAAGGCAATAATAGAGGAAGAAGAATATAATCATATTCGTCAGTACAGTTTATCTGAGGTGCCTGGCAGGCATTATTATCGTATCAGCGTGAAAAGAGAGGATGGAAGGGAAACACCTGCTGGCATTGTTTCCAATTACCTGCACCATTCGATTGAGCCTGGTGATAAGGTAGAGCTTACCGCCCCGGCTGGAGACTTTTTTTTCGACAAAGCAAGCAGTCGGCCAGCTGTTTTCTTAAGTGGTGGTGTAGGGCAGACGCCATTAGTAAGCATGTTCAAGACTGCAGCAGAAGATTCACCAACAAAAGACATTACCTACATCCATGCTGCTCTAAACAGCAGCGTGCATGCTTTTGATCAGGAGATCAGAGACACAGCAGATAGAAACGAGAAGATTTCATATTACCTCTGCTATGAATTACCAAATGAATCTGACAAACAGAAGAAGGTATACGATAAAGAAGGCTTTATTGACGAAGAGTGGTTGAATTCTCTTGCAGTAAGCAGAGACGCAGAATTCTATTTTTGCGGACCTTTGCCTTTTATGAAAGCCATGTATTCTATACTGAAAGAATGGGGAGTACCGGAAGAAAGAACTCACTTTGAATTTTTCGGACCTTCAGACAACTTGGAACGGGAAGATAACAAACACTAGGTAGAATACAGACTATTAAAGCAGAAAACCACTGAATGCTTCATCCCGCATGTCTTCCACTAGATCGATAGCGGCAAAAGCAACATCATTCTCTTGAAGTTTACAGGCTGGACCACCGGCAAAACGACTTGATTCTGGTAATAGATTTGTCTTTGCTTGTACAAAAATCACGAGACGCCTGGGGAAAGGAAGAGCTGAGAATCGACCGGGATGATCATCACCGGTTAGCTGAAGCCTTTAGGTGCGTGCAAGTGTACCTTTGAACAACCACCCATTAGAATACTGAAACCAAAAAGGGCTCTCACTTAGGTGAGGGCTCTTCTCTTTAGACTGTGTTGCTGTCTCTTTTTTCAATGATTTACATGCTGATTGACCAAGAACGATAAAAAAGCTTTATTTGCTTTAGAAAGGTATGTCCCTTTCCTGTGTGAGAGTGCAAGGGTAAGAGAAAAAGGGGTTTCAAACGGAATTCCAACAAGGTCGCTGTCTTCACTAATAACCATTTTTAAAAAAATCGTTATTCCTAACCCTTTACGGGTTAATGATTTAGCCATTGAAATTTGATTGGTTTCAAAAGCGATATGAGGGGATCTGCCTGTTGCCTGCTCAATTTTATGGATGATGTTTCGCTGATAATACCCTTCTTTAAACAAAACAAGGGGCTCTGTAAGCAGTTGATCATATGAAATGGAAGATAACGAAGCAAAGGGATGAGAATCAGGTACGACAACCATCATTTCCTCTCTTAGAAAGGGGTGTGTGATTAAATCTTCGGTCGCATCATCCATAACAATTGTCCCCAAATCGATATTTCCTTCTCTGATATCATCACGGATGCGAGTAGTTCCAGCCTCATAAATCGACAATTCTAATTGAGGATATTTTTTCTTAAAGGCAACAAATTGTTCAGGAAAATAAAAAGAACCCACCATGGAAGGAAGGCCAATCCTCACTCTTCCAGTTTTAAGCCCCTTCAATTCTTCCATTTCCAATACAGCCTGTTCCATTTGATTCAGAATGGAAGTAGCATGGGCAAATAATCTCTTCCCTTCTTCGGTCAGCTGAATCGTTCGTTCCTCTCTCGCAAAAAGGGGAATCCCAATTTCATCTTCCAGGTTTTTTACAGATTTACTCACTGCTGGCTGGGCAATATGTAATTGCTTAGCAGCTTTCGTAAAGCTTTTTTGCACAGCGACTTCGACAAAATGACGCAGCTGCCTTGATTCCATGTTATCCCTCTTTCTTTTCATTCTTAAAAGTTATAGAAACTATAAATATTATATATTTTATTTATGGAAAATACCATGCTAGCATAAGAAGAGAGATATGAAGGAAGGGAATCAAATGATTGAATTAAAAACAAAAGCATTTTGGCAGGCAACACTTGCTTTAGGTCTGTCTTCTATTCTGATATTTGCTAATATCTATTATCCTCAGCCTCTTCTCCCATTGTTTTCCGAGGAGTTTCAAGTAACACCTGTTGTCTCAAGTTTAGCCATCTCCCTGGCGCTACTTGGTCTTGGAGTAAGTTTTTTTCTATACAGTGCGTTATCGGATGCGTACGGGAGAAAAATCATTATTATGGCTGCCATGACGCTTGGCACGCTTGCTACCTTTGCTATAGCTATTGCTCCAAGCTTTGAAGTGCTCCTTTTCATAAGAGTTATCCAGGCGATAGCATTGGCCGGGATACCTACAGCATGTATGGCGTATATAAGTGAAGAGTATTCCACAAAGGGTGTAGCAGTTGCAATTGGTATATTTATAAGCGCAAACAGCATTGGGGGAATGGGAGGAAGGCTTCTCAGTGGTGTAGTAACAGATTTCACCGATTGGCGCACAGCCTTTGCCGTAATGGGTGTACTCAGCGTCCTCATCCTATCCATTGTTGCTGTAACCTTGCCCTCCTCCAGGAACTTTCAGTCGAAGCCGTTAGAGCTGAAAGGACTCTTTCTAAACAATTGGGAGCATCTGAAAAATAAGCCGATGCGATATGCATATATTATTGGCGGGTTACATTTCTTTGTTTTTATGGGGATCTTTAACTTTGTGACCTACTTATTAAGCGGACCGCCTTTTTACGTATCAACATCTGTTTTGGGCATTTTATATTTAACCTATATTGCCGGGACGGTCAGTTCAACACTAGCAGGAAAAGCAGCAGAGCGGCTGGAGCAGACAACCATTATGCTCATTGGCATTTCCTTGATGGTAATAAGCTTACTTGTTACTTTAGTACCGAGCTTTCCAATGATTGTAGTTGCACTCTTAATCTTAAGCTTCGGGTTTTTCTTTGTTCATTCAACCTCCAGTTCCTGGGTGACAAAGCATGCGGACTTCGCTAAAGCCAGTGCATCGGGATTATATCTTACCTCTTATTATTTAGGAGGAGGAATTGGCAGTTTTTATTATGGATGGTTATGGAGCCAGTTTGCATGGAACGGTGTCATAGCAGGGTCACTCGTGATTTTGTGCATTACAAGCTTTTACACAAGAAGGTTAAAGCAAATTGAAAAAAAGGAAAGGTCCATTGATTCTGCTGAACACGCAGTGAATCATGGGTAAATAACAGAAGAGGGGTCGCAAAATTTTAACTTTTGGCGACACCCTCTTTTTTTGGCTTTTTTTATAGTGTGAGGATAATCACTGTATTAAAACAGAAGGTATTATAAAATGGTTGTATGATATGGAAATGTCTTGTAAATGCCTTTAAATAAGGGGTCAAAAAAACAGAAAATTTAAACTTTTAGTAAATCGCTAAAAATTAGAAAATAAAGGTTGCCAAATTTTATGGTCTGTTATAACATAAAGACATCAAATAATAACTGTATTAAAACAGATTGACACACAGGATTTACCAGCTTTTCAGCTTTGTTATTTGTGTTAAGACAGGGATTGGTCATCACTGCAAAGATCATTCTCTTTCTATAAAATCTTACTAATTAAGGGAGATGAGAGTTATGGGGAACTTAAAAGAGCAAGCACAGCAGCTGCAGCAACAGTGGGAGAATGAAGAGAGATGGAAAGGGATTGAGCGTCCTTATTCTGCTGAAGAAGTAGTCAAATTAAGAGGTTCATTGCAAATTGAACATACATTAGCAAAAAAAGGTTCTGAAAAGCTTTGGGATCTTATGCATAATGAGCCATATGTAAACGCTTTAGGAGCTCTTACTGGCGGGCAGGCAGTTCAGCAGGTAAAAGCAGGCTTAAAAGCAATCTACTTAAGCGGATGGCAAGTAGCAGCGGATGCTAACCTTGCAGGACAAATGTACCCGGATCAAAGCTTATACCCTGCAAACAGTGTGCCAAACGTAGTGAAGAGAATTAACCAATCCCTTCAGCGTGCAGACCAAATCCAGCACATGGAAGGCGAAGGTGACATCGATTACTTCGCTCCGATCGTGGCAGATGCAGAAGCAGGATTCGGCGGACAGCTTAACGTATTTGAACTAATGAAAGGCATGATTGAGGCTGGGGCATCTGGTGTACACTTTGAAGATCAGCTTGCATCTGAGAAGAAATGCGGCCACTTAGGCGGTAAGGTTCTTCTTCCTACTCAAAATGCTGTGAGAAACCTAATCTCTGCTCGTCTTGCTGCAGATGTAAGCGGTGTACCAACTGTACTAATCGCCCGTACAGATGCGGATGCAGCCGACCTTATTACAAGTGATATCGACCCTGCAGACAAAGAATTCATTACTGGAGAACGTACTCCAGAAGGATTCTACCGCACGAATGCAGGAATTGACCAAGCGATCGCTCGTGGTCTAGCTTATGCCCCGTATGCTGACTTAATCTGGTGCGAAACATCCAAGCCAAGTCTTGAAGAAGCTCAAAAGTTCGCGGATGCGATCCATGAGAAATTCCCTGGAAAAATGCTTGCATATAACTGCTCTCCATCATTCAACTGGGAAGCCAACCTTGATAAAGAAACAATCGAGAAGTATCAGGTTGAACTTGGTAAAATGGGATACAAATTCCAATTTGTTACTCTTGCCGGCTTCCATGCTCTTAACCACAGCATGTTCGAACTTGCTAGAGGCTACAAAGAGCGCGGTATGGGTGCTTACTCAGAGCTTCAGCAAGCAGAGTTTGCGAGCGAAGAGAAAGGATACACTGCTACTCGCCATCAGCGTGAAGTAGGTACAGGTTACTTTGATGAAGTTTCTCAAGTAATCTCAGGCGGTACTTCTTCTACAACTGCTTTAAAAGGTTCAACTGAAGAAGCACAATTCCAAAAGAACTAATTATATGCTTAGAAGAGGCTCCTTTCCTGGAAAGGAGCCTCAATTTTTAAGGAGTCCCGTGTTGAAAAACAAGGGATTTTCTTATTTCTTTTGTAATCACAAATTTACATAAAAGGTCAGTAACTTTTGCCCGTTGTGATAAAAGTGGTTTGTGATTTCCATATACGTTTTTACGAAAAGTCATGTTCTCATACTTGTTCGTTTGCCTGTATATGCTGAATATTGCCCCTACATCTGCGTGAATTATTGTCTATGAAAATTTTCCAACTGCCTTAAGGGAAAAGTGGCAGTTAGATGAAAGAAAGTAAAGCAGCGTAAAAGATCAGACCAACGGCAAATGCCCAGAAGTTGCTTTCTTTTTCCTCTGGCAGCTCTTCTTTTAACACATTTAAAATGATGCCCCCAGCTAAAAATGAAAAGAGCAATGTCACAATGTTTTCACCCATTGAAAAAATAAATCCCACCGTCCATCCAATGAGAACAGCAGCAGCTAACAGCCAGCGGCCATAATGATCATACATCCTTTGGTGGTCCTGTCTTAATCCTTGATCATTAGATAAAAAATGAAGAGAAAGGGCGAAAAAGTACAGGGTCAACTCAGTAACATTATTGGATTCCTCTTGAATTAACAAATAACCTATTAAAAAGTTATAAGTGAAAAAAGAAAACATATGAATCCAAAATAGCCATGGGAAAGGGTGCTTCTTAGCTTTTGAAGGTGTATTTCTAACGACTTTTCCCATTTTTTCTAATCCGTAAAAAACAGCAAGCCCAATCATTGCGACAAAATAAACAGGGTTGTCCATAAAAAGCCCGGAAGTGTCCCCGGAATTGAGTTCATATTGGTAGGCATTCAGCTCTGGAAGGATATGAATAAAGATGTATGCAACTGAAACGCCGCCCATTCCGGATAAAAGCTTACTCCTAGGAATGACATGTAAAAAGGTTAGATACTTAGAAGCTATGTGAACGGCCACAAAACCAAGGGCGCAAAGAAAGCTTAGTAGTACAATCATCATTTCCACCTCAATTACAACTTCCCTACCCAAAAGGAAGTGAATTTAAAAGCAAAACAAGAAGGAAAAAATAGGCGGCATATGGAAAATAATTAGAAAGAAGGCTCTTCCAAAGCTAATTTTTATGAATAATTGCTTGTACAAAAACGAGCAAGAAGCCTTCGGAAAAAGCTTCACATAATGGTTTTCACAAAAAAGAAACTGTGGTATTGCCCTTGGCATAGAACAAACTGTGAGTGCGGGTGTAGCGAAATATGAATGACTGTCACACTTGTGCCATTTGATGCAGTGAGCTCTTTTAACAAAAAACATAAAATGTGAGAAAGTCCTTAAAGAAAAAAGAGCAGGGCGACAGCCCGAGCGAAGAGATAACGTGCTAATATACTGTTTTTATTTGTAATATTGGCACAACAATGATAGGTTATCTAATAAGAAGGAGGGGTTACTATCAAAAAATTAACGGTTGGCTCCTTGAAGAAAGATGCTTCCGCAAGAAAAGACAGCTTCCCGTCAGCCCCTATTGAAAAGAAAAAGCCTCAAAAAAGGCCGATGAAGTCTGTCAGGCCTGATGTTAAAAATCAAAGAATAGTTTTATCCCAAAAAGGGAATAAATACTATGTTCAACCCGAAAAAGGGAAAGTTCTTCTCGACGCTGCCCTTAAGCAAAGCCAGGATGTTGATTACAAATGCCGAAAGGGAACTTGCGGTAAGTGTGCTGTTACGGTAGAAAGCGGAAAGGATTGGCTTATGCCGCCTTCTGAAAGAGAGCAGTCCAGGCTTAAAGAACAAGTGAACAAAGGCGTTCGCCTTGCGTGTCAGGCAGTAACCAGATGATAACTTTTACTTCAAACTTTATTTTAGGTAATCTGCAAAGGAGGATGTTATGACTACATATTTTCCACAGCTTTTAGAGATGTTTAAGCGAACAAAAGCCGCTTTGACTGATTTTATGGGCATTTTAGAGCCGGTTATTGAGAACGCGAAAGATGATCACGAGCGCCTTTACTATCATCATATTTATGAAGAGGAAGAGCATAGGTTCGACCGATTAGAATATTTAATGCCAAAACTTGAGCACTACATTGAAAATCCAGAAGCATATGTTCCAAATAACAATGATGCTATCCACCTTCTTCAGGATATAAGCCTGGAGAAATTTGGTCTTCATAACTTTTTAGAGCATCTGGATCTGGCTTTGTTTTCATTTAAAGGAACAGAGTATGAAGAAAAGCTTCAGGAAATGAGAAACGTAACGGCCAGTGATTATCAAACAATCAAAGAACTGATGACTGAGTTGAATGAACAGGCCGGGGGAAGTCCGAGCCTTGCAGCATCTGTCCCCACAGATGAAAAAGAAAATGGAAAAGATAACCTGAAAATTGAGATGTACACACAGCAGCCTTCAGACAATGGAGGAAGTGGAGAGAAGGGTAGCGTAGAGGTGGAAAGCTCTCCTGAGGAGACTCAAGAAAAAACAAGCTACAAAAAAAGACTTACTGTTGGAAGCCTAAAGAAATAAGGAGTGGATGTGGATGAATAAACTTAATAAATTTTCTGATTCCCCATTGGCAGGGAAAGATTGGGAAAACTTGGACGATACAGTTATAGAAAGTGCTAAACGTCAATTGATCGGACGCCGATTTATTGATATATACGGCCCGCTTGGTGAAGGGATTCAAACCGTTACAAATGATGTGTACGGCGATCCTGGACTAGGGACGCTCGGTTATCATGGGGAAAGCCTCCAAATGTCCGAACCGACAAAACGAGTTAATTTAACAATTCCTCTTCTTTACAAAGATTTTATGCTCTATTGGAGAGACTTGCAGCAGGCAAAGTCTTTGGATGTTCCTGTTGATTTTTCTGCGGCAGCAAATGCAGCAGCGCAGTGTGCTCTCCTTGAAGACGATATGATTTTTAACGGAGCAGAACAGTTTGAGCTGGAAGGTCTTTTGAACGTAAAAGGAAGAGTTACACACATTAGAGAGGATTGGAAGAAATCAGGGAATGCCTTTTCTGATGTCGTGGAAGCGCGAAATAAGCTTTTGAGAATGGGACACAGTGGCCCTTATTCACTTATTTTATCTCCGGAACTCTATGCTCTCGCACACAGGGTGCATGAAGGAACAAATGTATTGGAAATTGACCATATTAGAGAATTGGTAACTGATGGCATCTATCAATCTCCAGTTATTAAAGGAGAAACAGGAGTTCTTGTTGCAACGGGAAGAGAGAATCTTGATTTAGTTATTGCAGAGGATATTGATACAGCATATATGGATACAGAAAATATGAATTACCTTTTCAGGGTATATGAAAGCACAGTACTCCGAATCAAAAGGCCAAGCGCAATTTGCACTCTGGAATCTATGGAGTAGACAAACAAGGGATTATCGTACATCCTTTTATCAAAAAAATGAGCCAGGATTTTAATCCTGGCTCATTTTTTTGGCATCAGTTCATTGAAGTGGCCCAAAAAGGCAGATAAGAAATTTTATTAGGAGTTGCTGGGTAATTGTGCTGTACACGCGTCCCACCATTCAAATTGATTGTAATGGTTAGCGGCATGCAATGCTTGTACAAGAAGTAGAGGTAAGCAGCAATCAACACTGCCTTCCGAGACTTATACCAAGTCTGCCTAGAAAGAATAGAAGAGGTGAGACCAACAAAAAAGCTGTTGAAACATTCAACAGCTTAGGATTATGCGATTTGAATTACATTATTTTCTGTATAGTCAATATGGGCAGCAATTGGTGTGGAACGCAAAGCCTCTTTCCCAATATCTTTAATAAGAGCTGCCGCTTCTTCCCGGAAAATCTTTGTATAGGACCCTTCATTAATTTCACAAAGCTTTTTTAAATAACGAATACGCTGTTCTGTTTTAATTGGTTTATAATAAGTATTTTTCATTTCATGGACTCTGCAATGAGTTAAAGATTGCATCATGCTGATATCCTGAACATTTACTACATAGCTTTCTCCTTGGTCTGTAACAAAGGAGACTGAATAAAAAGTCGATCCAGAGAAATCAATGTTTGTAATAACAGGGTTGGTAAATTCTTCTCCGGTTCTTAAGCGGATTCGCTTTGCTTCAATTGCCCCTCCCACTTTTCTTTCATTAGAAAGAATTGTATGAATGTCTGCGAACCCATCTACACTGTACCCCATAAAAAAACCCTCCTGTCAGGCAATATCTCTGAAATTGAAAGTCATTATCAATGTTATTAAGTTCAGTTTACCTGAGAACCATTATCAAGTCAATAAGAATTCGAAAGATTTTGGAATTATTTTGAATATTGTAAAAGTGTCCTTGCACACTTGTTATCACTATGAGTAATGTATTGCCCTAACAGTGGTCAATATCTAAAAAGGTTGAAAAACGGATCACACCCATTCAGAATGAAAGAAACATGAGGAAAGCTTTTAGGAGATACTAGCAAGGGAAGGAGGAATGACATGATAAACGAGAACGGAAAAAACAGTACCCAGTCAACGGGATACGCTGTGTTTGGTATGGGGTGATTTTGGGGAACTGATGCCCGGTTCGGGCATATACCTGGAGTGCGCAGCACAACGGTCGGATATGCAGGGGGCACAACCAAAGATCCGACTTACAGGAGAATGGGGGACCATACAGAAACCCTTCGTATTGAATATGATCCTGAACAAGTTTCTTATCAGCATTTAGTTCGTTTATTCTGGGCCCATCATAATACTTCTCTAGTTTATGGGAGTTCAAGGCAATATATGTCGTTGCTCCTTTATTACAATGAAGAGCAGTATCAGACTGCCAATGCTGTAAAACAAGAAATAGAAAATGCGGAAGGGATATCGATACGGACAGAAATCGCATCTTTTCAAGGATTTACAAAAGCGGAGGATTACCATCAGAAATATTATTTGAAAAGGTTCCCGCATGCGATCGCTCATCTGTCAAGTCTCTTTACTGACCATCAGGAAATGGTCAACTCTACACTTGCTGCGAGATTAAATGGATTGGTTAAAGGATATGGAACCATGGAAGAGATAAAAAGGGACCTTACGAATTGGGGGCTGCCAGTAGAAGAAGAAAATAAGGTTATTGAATGTATAAATACGATACGCTGGTAATAAATAATGAGAGGCTGTTTGCTCGGTACGACAAGTAAACAGCCTCTTTGCGGCGTTTATTTTAATTTTTCCTTTGCCAGGACAATTCCGTCTTCATCTGCATAAACCCATTCACCGGGCTTCCATTCTACTCCTGCAAATTCTACAGGTACATCGGTTTCTCCTTTTCCTTCTTTAATGGATTTAAATGGGTTGGTGCCAAGGGAGAAAATACCTATGTTCATTTCATTGATCTCTTGGGAGTCACGGATCATTCCGTGGATAATAATTCCTGCAAGGTTTCTATTTACAGCAATTTCTGCAAGCATGTCTCCCATTAAAGCACAGCGCATGGAACCACCGCCGTCTACCACCAGGACAGAGCCTTCCGGTATGGTTTCAAGAGCTTTCTTAACGAGGACATTGTCTTCAAAAACTTTTACGGTTTTAATTGGACCGGCAAACGTTCGTTTTAGTCCGAACTGTCGAAAGATAGGTTTGGCCAGTGTTAGTTGGTCTCTAAATTCATCACATAAATCAGTCGTTGGTATCATATGTATTCCTCCTTTTTTTAAGTCTCTTTTTGTATTCTTTTTTTAGAAGAGAAATCCTCTTCCTTCTCATAAATTGTTTGTTTTTTATACTCTTTACAGCTTTCTTGTCGAGGAAGATAGAAAAACATGATAAAATGATTAAGTATGCCAATAATAGAACAGCAGGGAACCATTTCCCTTTTGATATAGTAAATCCTATGATAACCTATTGGCGTAAAAGACTTTTAAGGAGGAAACGTGACATGAAACAAATGGATGCAAACGAAATTATTAAGTTTATATCAGAAAGTGAAAAATCAACCCCGGTTAAAGTACATATTAAAGGCCAGCTGGACGGTATTGATTTTGGTGAAGAAACCAAATCATTTATCACCGGTGATACAGGAGTTCTTTTTGGAGAGTGGAAACAAATTGAGAAGGCTCTAAAAGAAAATGAAGAGAAAGTAGAAGATTATGTTGTGGAAAATGATCGCAGAAATTCTGCTATCCCTCTTCTTGATCTTAAAGGCATTCAAGCGCGAATTGAGCCAGGAGCTATTATCCGCGACCAAGTTGAAATCGGTAAAAATGCTGTCATTATGATGGGAGCGTCCATCAACATTGGCTCTGTAGTCGGTGAAGGAACAATGATCGACATGAACGTTGTCATGGGCGGCCGGGCAACGGTCGGAAACAACTGCCATATTGGAGCGGGTGCTGTTCTTGCGGGAGTAATTGAGCCTCCATCTGCTAAGCCGGTTGTTGTAGAAGACGGCGTAGTTGTTGGAGCCAATGCTGTAATACTTGAAGGTGTTACTGTTGGAGAAGGGGCAGTAGTAGCAGCAGGAGCCATTGTAACGGAAGATGTCCCTCCAAACACTGTAGTTGCCGGAACTCCAGCACGAGTAATTAAAGAAATCGACGAGCAGACAAAAGGAAAAACAGAAATTAAACAAGAGCTTCGTCAGTTAAAAGAAGACTAATAAATAGAAGGTACCATGTTAAGACTCCCGTGCTCTCTTGCGGGAGTCTTAAAAGCATAAAGGGGGAACAGAAGGTGGCAAACTGGCAGGAGCTAGACGAGAAATATTTAATGAATACCTATCAACGGCTGCCTATCGTGATAGAAAGAGGCGAAGGAAATTACTTATATGATAACGAGGGAAAGGAATATATGGATTTATTTACAGGGCTGGCTGTAAATGTTCTCGGTCATTCTCACCCTACTATCATTCAGGCTTTAAAGGATCAAAGTGAGAAGTATCTGCATATTTCTAACGTGTTCTTAAACCAACAGGCAATTAAGCTTGGGAAGAGACTAATTGAGCTTTCTATCCCTGGAAAAGTGTTTTTTGTTAATTCTGGAGCCGAGGCAACAGAAGCAGCAGTAAAGCTGATCCATAAGTGGAGAACAAGACAGGAGGAAGACCGTTCTGGCGTGGTAGTGCTTGAAAAGAGTTTCCATGGAAGGACGTTAGGAGCGATAAAATTAACAAGGCAGCCTGGCATTTATCAGGATTTTCCTGCAGCAGATTATCCCGTATATGAAGCTGAACCTGAAAATCTTAAGGATCTTGAAGACGTACTGAAAACGAAAAAGCCGGCAGCTCTATTAATGGAGCCGGTCCTTGGTTCAGGAGGAATTCTTCCATTAAGCAAGGAGTTTATGGAAGGGGCGGCATCGTTATGTGAAAAATACAATGTCCTTTTTTGTATAGATGAAATTCAAACAGGTGTTGGAAGAACCGGCGAGTTTTTTGCATACCAGCACTCAAACGTAACCCCTGACCTTGTTTTATTTGCCAAAGGTATTGGAGGAGGTCTTCCTTTAGGCGGTATCATTGCGGGAGAAAAACTGGAGTCATTGTTTGAGCCTGGAGATCATGGCACCACCTTTGCCCCGTCACCTTTGAGTTCAGCGTTAGGGAACGCTGTAATAGATGTTCTTTACGAGGAAAAAGGCCTTGAATATGGAAAAGAAAATGCAGCCTACTTATGGCAGCGTCTTGAAGGACTTCAAGGGAAATATCCTGAACATGTGGAAGGGATTCGAGGGATCGGTATGATGCTTGGGGTAGTCATGAAAGAGAATGCTTCTACAATAAAAGCTCTACAAAAAAACTTGCTTTCCAAAGGCTTTATGGTAAATGTCACACAAGGAAATATTGTTCGTCTGCTGCCGCCGTTGACCTTGCGAAAAGAAGATACTGATCGTTTTGTTACTGCCTTCGAAGATGAAATTGCCGTGATTAGAAAGGGCGTCTCCTCATGAGTCTAATGAATAGGTATCAGACCATAAGAAAAGACCTTCATAGAATACCGGAGCTTGGATTTCAGGAGTACAAAACTCAGCAATATTTACTTGACCGTATCAGCGAATTTCCACAAAACCATTTAACCATTGAAACATGGAAGACTGGAATTTTTGTATTTGTTACGGGTAGCAGTCCGGAGAAAACCTTTGGTTACCGAACGGATATAGATGGCCTTCCAATGAATGAGCAAACGACTTATGACTTTAAGTCAGAGCATGAAGGATGTATGCATGCTTGCGGTCACGACCTTCATATGACAATTGCCCTGGGAATCCTCAGTTATTTTTCTGAAAATCAGCCCAAGCATAATCTCCTTTTCATTTTCCAGCCTGCAGAAGAAGGTCCTGGTGGAGCAGAACCGATGATGAACACAGAGACTTTCAAAAAGTGGAAGCCAGATGAAATGGCTGCCCTGCATATTGCTCCAGAATACCCGGTCGGCACCATTGCCACCCGTGAAGGGCTTCTGTTTGCCAACACTTCTGAGCTTTTTATTGATTTAAAAGGAAGAGGAGGACATGCAGCACGACCTCATTTAGCCAATGACATGGTTGTGGCAGGCAGTCACTTGGTGACACAGCTTCAAAGCATAGTAGCAAGAAATGTAGATCCTTTGGATTCAGCGGTGGTGACGATTGGGAAAATAACAGGAGGGACAAAGCAAAATATTATTGCTGAGACCTCCAGGCTGGAAGGAACAATCCGAACGTTATCGATTGAAAGCATGCACAAAGTAAAAGACAGGATTCAAGCATTGGTCAGTGGGATTGAAGCTAGCTTTGAATGTGAAGGGTCTATCGATTGGGGTGCAAATTACAGGCAGGTATATAATGAATCAGAAACGACCAAGCGATTCATGGATTTTACCCGCTTAAAAGAAGATATCCATCTTGTCGAGTGCAGTGAAGCTATGACAGGAGAGGATTTTGGCTATTTTCTTGATGATATCCCCGGGTTTATGTTCTGGCTGGGAGTGGATACACCATACGGGCTTCATGATGCCAGAATCGAACCTCAAATAGAGGCTGTCGAAGTGGCTGTGAAGCACATGATTGATTACTATAATAGTTTTTCATAAAGCCACCGTCACTTGGTGTTTTTTTGACGTAGGCAAAAGCTTGGCTTGCCCTGTAAATGGGAAGCCAAGTTTTTTCTGTTTCTTTTGCATGAATCACCTATTCAACGTACATATTAACAGAGAAAACACGTGAAGGAGGTAGTAAAATGGCTCGAATTGGTGTAGAAGAATCATTAACAGATGTGCAACAGCAGCTTCAGGAATTTGGACATGAAGTGGTTACTTTGAGACAACAGCAGGACGCTGAGGGCTGTGATTGCTGTGTCATTACCGGTCAGGATGAGAATATGATGAACATTCAGCAGACTGCAATGGAAGGGTCTGTGATTAATGCTCATGGCTTTAGTTCAAACGAAGTGTGCAGTCAGGTTGAGGAAAAGCTTAATCAAAAATAGTCTCGTCATACACATATACATGAAATAGTGACCTTTCTGAGGTCTCTTCGGCCGTTGAGATGATTATTGTTCTCAACGGCTTGTTGTTTTGGGCGAGGGAAATAAGCCAGGCTAATAAAGGTTGGTATATCATCCCCCTTAAACTACTATGGCAGGTGTTAGGTGCTTCTTTTTTATCCACATCAAGATCTGTAATAAAAAGACCGGCTGTCTCTTTACAGGCAGCCGGTTTTTAAGGTCATTACATTTTTTGGATATTAACTTGGTGAGGGAACGGAATTTCAATTCCATTAGCGTCTAGTGCTTCTTTGCAGGCTTTTCTAAGTTTGCGCTCAATCCCCCATTGTTCCATGTTTTCCGTTTGTCCAATAATACGAATAATTACATCAGAATCTCCGAAGCTTGCTACACCTAAGACGTGAGGGCCGTCTTTAATCACTTCTTCTTCAGCTGCTACTTGGTCACAAGCATCCTGAAGAACTTTCATGGCGCGGTCAATGTCGTCATCATAGGAAATGCTTATATCAATCATTGCCTGCATGTTTCCTTTTGAATGATTGCTGACGGAGCTGATTTCCCGGTTAGGAATATAGTGGAGTGTGCCGTCAAAGGCGCGGATTTGAGTGGTTCGCAGTCCGACTTCTTCTACTACGCCATCCAGCCCGGCAATTGTCACATAATCATCCACATCAATCTGCTTTTCTAAAAGAAGGAAAAAACCGGTGACTACATCACTTACAAGACCCTGGGCACCAAAACCGACAGCAAGCCCTATAATCCCGGCTCCAGCTATAATTGGAGCGATATTTAAATCAAAAATACCCACAATAATTGTGATCAAAACGAAAATTAGAGCATAGGCAAACACGTTAAGAGAAAGGTTCTTTAAGGTTTTCACTCTTCCCGGATGCATGTTTCGCTGTTCAGCCATTCTTTCAAAACTTCGGCTGATAATTTTTTTTCCTATGCTGCGTGCAATAAGGTAGCCGATAATCACGAGGATAATCTGCAGGAGGATCATAACCGCCCCGCCTACTAACACGCCTAAAAACGTATCATTTAAAAGCTCTTCCATCAATAAGGCTCCTTTCTGATGTATCTACTCAATAAAAGGATACCCGGCCTTTAAAGGCAAAGGGTACGTGTCGAAGTATAACACATTATGACAACCTGTAAAAAAATTATCCTTTCCCGATGGACTCTCTAGATAACAGGAAGCCGACTGAATAAAAAACAGAAACTAAGCAAAAATATAAAAGGATGTTTTATGAGCATTTTATTTTACAAGCTTCCACTTGTTGGGTAGAGTAAATGTGAGACAGGCTTTTACATTTCTTTTTCATTGCATTCTCAATTTCATCATCTTTTCTCATTGTCATTGATAAAATTGTGTTTGTTTTTTCTTCGATAGGGAATGTTACATAAGGGATAAATGGCGTTTTAGCAATCAATTTAAATTAATTACAATTTAATATTGACTTTAAATAACAAGCCATTTATAATATATTTTGTAATCAGAGATCATTTCAATTCATTTAGGAGGTAATTATTAATGACTGATAAGCGTATGGTAGCCAAGCAAGCACCACGATTTGAAATGGATGCGGTAATGCCGAACAAAGAGTTTGGTAAAGTAAGCCTTGAGCAAAACATGAAAGAAGATAAGTGGACTGTACTTTTCTGGTATCCAATGGACTTTACGTTCGTATGTCCTACTGAGATCACAGCTCTTAGCGATCGTTACGACGAGTTTGAAGACCTTGATGCAGAAGTAATCGGTGTATCTACTGATACAATCCACACTCATAAAGCATGGATTAATACACACCGTGATGATAACGGTCTTGGTGACTTGAACTATCCATTAGCTGCTGATACAAACCATGAAGTATCTCGCGAGTACGGCGTACTCATTGAAGAAGAAGGGGTTGCTCTTCGCGGTCTATTCATCATCAGCCCTGAAGGTGAACTGATGTACTCTGTTGTTAACCATAACAACATTGGCCGTGATGTAGATGAAACACTACGTGTGCTTCAAGCTCTTCAAACTGGCGGTCTTTGCCCAGCTAACTGGAAGCCAGGCCAAGCTACTTTGTAATTCACTAACAACTATAGTGGAAAAGGTCTAGCAGCAATGTTAGGCCTTTTTCTTACTCATATAAAAAGGAGGAAATAAATATGGCACTTAAACTACGCTCGGAGATGCCTGAAATTGAAGGAGCTACGACTTGGTATAATGGAGAGGTCACAAAGGAAGATCTAATTGGAGACAAGCCGACATTAATCCATTTTTGGTCAGTCAGCTGCGGACTTTGTAAAGAAGCTATGCCAAACGTGAATGAGTTCCGTGATAATTATAAGGATGATTTAAATGTGATTGCTGTTCACATGCCACGTTCTGAAAAAGATCTGGACCTGGATCAAATTAAAGAAGTAGCGGATGAGCATGACATCACGCAGCCTATCTTTGTCGATAATGAGCATAAGCTTACTGATGCCTTTGAAAATGAATATGTTCCTTCTTATTACGTATTTGATAAAGATGGAACGCTTCGTCACTTTCAAGCTGGCGGAGGCGGAATGAAGATGCTTACTAAGCGTGTTAACCGCGTACTGGGCATTAAAGATAAATAAATATAAAAAGGTGTCTCAGAAGGTTGCATTAACAGTAACCGGTGGAGACACCTTTTTTATCGCATGTTACCGCACGAGATTGATTGGTTTTATTTTATCTACATAGAATGAAGAGATTGTAAAAGACCTGACTGGACTCTGAGCAAAATGAATGAATCCTTTTTTAGCAGGATGGCATACGGCAGGATTCTTTATTTCCTCCTTTTTTTGACTGAAAAGCTATGTCAAAGAAGGAGGTGTTTTTTTATGAAGATACACATTATTGATAAGCGAAGGCAATTGCCACGGCATCACAATAAAAAATACAGAAGAAGATCAAGGGAAGACATCACGCAAATTGTCATACACCATAGCGGCACCAAGGAAGGCTCACCTGAGAGCTTTGCAAGGTATCATGTGAATCACCATGGCTGGCCGGGCATAGGGTACCATTATGTGATTGACAAAAAGGGGAGGGTATTTCATTGTCAGTCTCAGGAAGAGATCACGTATCATACAGCCAACCATAATCAACAATCCATTGGGGTCTGTCTGATTGGCGACTTCACAAAAGAGTCTCTCACAGATTTTCAGAAAAAAGCTGCCCTTGCTTTCATTCGCTTTCTTGCAAAAGAAAGAGAAATCCCAATTGCAAATGTCCGGGGACATAACGAATATAAAGGGCACGGATCGTCCTTATGCCCAGGTATATCTATGGAAGGATTTCGTGGACAATTAAGGGAGAAACATCTCCTTCCCTTATTAAAAAGAGGGGCAAGTGGGGAGGAAGTGAAGTTTCTTCAGCAAGCATTAATTAAAAAGGGATTTGATCCAAAAGGTATAGACGGAATGTTTGGTCCTCTTACAGAAAAAGCAGTTGTAGATTTTCAAAGGGCAAACAACCTGTTTATTGATGGGATTGTCGGTCCATATACTTGGTTCTCTTTGGGACTGTAATAATATTTTGCCAAGCAATTTAGCATAAGTTAAAATAAACTAGCAAAGGTCTATTGCCCAATTAATTATTTGGATTGTATTTGGAGGAAGAACGAGTGAAAAAACAATTTGCTGTAATCGGCCTCGGACGTTTTGGGGGAAGTATTTGTAAAGCGTTGTCTGCTGAAGGGATGGACGTATTAGCCATTGATATGGATGAACATAAAGTAAACGAGCTTGCTCCCATTGTCACTCAGGCGGTAATTGCTGATGGAACAGATGAAAAAGCGTTGAAAAGTCTTGGGATACGTAATTTCGATCAAGTGGTGGTTGCAATAGGAGATGACATTCAAGCAAGCATTTTAACTACCTTAATATTGGATGATATGGGGGTCAAAAATATCATCGCTAAAGCACAAAATGATTACCACGCAAAAGTGCTTGCCAAGATCGGAGCTGATGAAATTGTGCATCCTGAACGAGACATAGGCGTCCGAATCGCACATAACGTCGTATCGGAGAACGTATTGGATTACTTGGAGCTTTCTGATGAATACAGCATCGTTGAGCTTGTAGCGGGACCCACCATCAATAATAAGAGCATTGTCGACCTGGATTTGCGAACACGGTACGGTTGTAACATTCTTGCAATCAAAAGGGGAGAGGAGATCAAAGTGTCTCCGTATCCTGAAGAAAAGATCCTTACACAGGACGTGTTGATTGTTATTGGGGCTGACAAAGACATTAATCGTCTGGAAAACAGATGGATTGATGAAGAAGGAAACGCTTAAGAAGACACGCCTCCGTAGAAACGGAGAGAGACAAAGCTAGAGAGAAGCCTGGTGTGATCAGTTCCTATACTATTTCTTTCTTCATTTAATCCTGATTCTGCTTTGAAAACGATGTGCCTATAATAAAAAAGCTGCCAGCAGGCAGCTTTTTTATTATACTTCCATAATTATTGGAAGGATCATTGGCTTTCTTTTTGTTTTTTCATAAAGGTACGGGGACAATAAGTCAATGATTTCATTTTTTATTTCAGACCACTGGGTCGTTTTCTTATTCATCACTTCTTGTAAATGTTTTGCGAGCATACTTTGAGCGTCATTAATCAAATCACTGGATTCACGCATGTAAACAAAACCGCGGGAAATTATATCTGGTCCAGCGGAAACCTTAAAGTTTTTCATATCAAGGCTGACAACCACAACAACTAATCCCTCTTCGGATAGGATACGTCGGTCGCGCAGGACAATATTTCCAATATCCCCGATCCCATGCCCATCTACGTAAACGGCTCCAGATGGTACTTTACCGACAACGGAAGCTTCATCTCTTGTTAAAGCTAAAACTTCTCCATTATCCATGACAAAAGAATTCTCTTTTTCGATGCCGCAGTCACTGGCAAGAACTGTGTGCATCTTCAGCATGCGGTATTCTCCATGAATAGGCATGAAAAATTTCGGTTTCATCAACCTGAGCATTAGCTTTTGTTCTTCCTGGCCGCCGTGGCCGGATGTATGAATGTCATTTAATGAACCATGGATGACATTTGCACCTGCGCGGTAAAGCTGGTTAATGATCTTATTTACAGATAGCGTATTCCCTGGAATTGGAGAACTTGAGAAAACGACTGTATCTCCAGGAATCACTTGAATTTGGCGATGTGTACCAAAAGCAATTCTGGAAAGAGCAGCCATAGGTTCTCCTTGGCTTCCCGTACATATAATAGCCACTTGATTATCAGGAATGCGATTTAACTGTGAATGATCAATAAATGTTCCTTTTGGCGCCTGAATATATCCTAGTTCTTGGCCGATGGTCATCGCATTTTCCATGCTGCGCCCAAAAATCGCAATCTTTCTTCCGTGCTTAACCGCTGCATTTACAGCTTGCTGAAGACGATAAATATTAGAAGCAAAAGTTGCAAAAATAATTCGGCCATCTACTTGGGTAAAAATATTCTCGATGCTTTTGCCGACTTTTTTTTCAGACATCGTAAATCCTGGGATTTCGGCATTTGTGCTGTCAGAAAGAAGACAAAGCACTCCTTCTTCACCAATTTGAGCCATTCTAGTTAAATTGGCGGGGGCACCTACTGGTGTAAAATCAAACTTGAAATCACCGGTATGAACAATATTTCCTTCAGGGGTGTGTACGACAATCCCCAAGGAATCTGGAATACTGTGTGTAGTACGGAAAAAAGAAACCTGTGTATGGGCAAATTTAATCACATGGTCTTCTTCAATAGGAATCATCTTGGCCCGGCGCAAAAGCCCATGCTCTTCAAGTTTTCCTTTGATTAGGCCCAATGCTAATTTTCCGCCATAAATAGGAACGTTGACCTCCCGCAAAAGGTAAGGAATTCCTCCAATATGATCCTCATGTCCGTGTGTAACGAAAAGACCTTTAATCTTTTCCTTGTTTCTAATAATATACGTATAGTCAGGTATGACGTAGTCGATACCTAGAAGCTCGTCTTCAGGAAACATAATTCCGGCATCAATAAGAATAATTTCATCTTTGTATTCAATGGCATACGTGTTTTTGCCGATTTCCCCAAGGCCTCCAAGGGCGAAAACGGCAACTTGATTCTCTTTAATTTGTTTCATTTCTCTAGATGTTCTCCACTTTGAAATCTTCTCTTTGTTTTTCGTATTCCAAGAAATCTCCTGAAACTTCCTGGACTAATTCAATATTGTAGTTTCTGTCTGCCAGTTTATGCCGTACTTCTCTTTCACTTTCTGCTTCAACGAAAAGTGAATGAGTATTTTCCCGGACAGGAGCTTCTTCAATATTCTCCTGATAAAATACTTTAAAAATCATCTTCGACCTCTCCTTGTTCTGTTAAATAATGCTTATCCTATTATAAAACATTGGACTGTGTTTTTCATGCTTTTGGTATGCATGAAAGGTAAAGCCTTTCATTCCGTACATGCCAGTCTAGAAATTGTAAGGTATTTTTCATTATTTTTCAATAGAGAAAGAGGCCGAATGTTAAATTCAGGCATTCAATAAGCGTTGTTTTGGTAAAAGATTCCGGCATCCCTTCAGTAATCTTTTTCTCCATTTCCGCATCATTGACTATCCCTCCTTGTAATTGGTTTGCCCTTATTATGTGCGGCCTGCCGGAATTCTTGCCCTGAAAAACTTGGAAGAAAAGAAGCTGTCTTTTTCTTTTCATTCTTATCTGTTTGCTTCATAATGGTAGGAAATCAGGCAACAGTGGAATTTTCCTTATAGAAGCAGATACTTTACATAGAAGTAAGCTGTGGTAAGAGAAAAAAGGAGTGGAGAAATTGAAGAAGCCAGGCATTGTATTTTTTGATATTGACGGTACGCTTTATACAAAGGAAATGATTGTACCCCCTTCGACTAAGGAGGCAATTGCTGAGCTGAAAAATAAAGGAGTCTATGTGGCTATTGCTACAGGACGCGCCCCTTTCATGTTTGAAGAGCTTAGAGAAGAATTAGGTATCGAAACGTTTGTCAGCTTTAACGGTTCATACGTAGTGGCAGAAGGAGAAGTTATTGAAAAGAAGCCTTTGAATTTTAACTATCTAACTCGTCTGAAGGAGCATGCAGAATCGCAGAATCATCCCATGGTTTTTGTCGATCATGAAGATTTTCGTTCTACGGTAAGCAACCACCCTCATATTGTTGAAAGTGTAGGCGGGCTCAAATTACCGTATCCTTCTGAGGATCCAGACTATTTTAAGGAAAGAGAAATTTATCAGGCTTTGCTTTTTTGCAGCGGACACGAGGAACATGTATATTTACACTCCCATCCGAAGTTTGATTTTGTTCGCTGGCATAATCTTGCTGTGGATGTGCTTCCTCAGGGAGGGTCGAAGGCAGAAGGTATCAAAACAGTTGCTCGTCATCTCGGATTTACCATTGATGAAGCTGCTGCCTTTGGAGATGCGTTAAATGACATTCAAATGCTGGAAATGGTAGGTACTGGAGTGGCGATGGGAAATGCATTAGACAAGACAAAAGCTGCAGCTGATTTTGTAACGGCGTCCGTTGATGAAGGGGGCATACGGGCAGGCCTGGAGACACTCGGTCTCCTTGAAGGTAATAAAGTATAATGAAAAAAGGCTCCGTTTCCGGAGCCTTTTGCAAGTAAATAATTTACAGGTCGGGCAGTGACCTTTTCATTTTGTCATCATAATCTTCGATTCGGTCATAAAACATTATGCCGTCTAGATGATCAATTTCATGCTGGAACACGATAGCAGCAAGACCGCGGAGTCGAAGCTGAACCTCTTCTCCGTCTTCTGTGGCAGCCTTAACAGTAATCCGGGAATACCTGGGTACAAGCCCAGGTACATCTCTGTCAACGGATAAACATCCTTCACCGTTATCAAGGTGCGTTGTTTCAACCGAATGACTTACGATACGTGGGTTAAATAGTCCATAGCTGTATTCCCTTTCCTTTTCATCTATAAGGTGCACAGCAAAGAATCGTTTGCTGATTCCAAGTTGAGGGGCTGCGATACCTACACCGGAGCGAAGGCCGTATTTCTCAGCGATCTCTGGATCCTGGCTGTTTTTTAAGAATTCAAGCATTTTTTGCACTGTTGCTTTATCTTCTTCCGAGGGAGGAAGAGGAACTTCTTTCGCTACCTGTCGCAGTACTGGATCTCCTTCTCTAACAATATCATTCATTGTAATCATTGAATTCACTCCTTTCTTACTCGTGGTAGTTCATATTAATTCATATAACAATCCCGGTAAATTCAATACTAAGGTCCAAAATATATTATAAGCAAAAAACTACAGTATGTAAAAGTAAAAGCCCCTGCCGGAATTGGCACGGAGCCTTTACAAAACCAATTATTTGCTTGGTGTGTGATGATGGAAACGAGAAGCCCCAACAATGATTAACAAAATGAAAAGAACTACAATCAAAGCAAAGCCTCTTCCTGGTCCGTGTCCTACACCAGCTACTTGAGTAGGATATCCATATCCGCAAGGATCATAACATCCACCGTGACCCCACATTATTCATCCCTCCTTCAAAAATCCGCTCTCTTGAGCGTTTCTATATCACTGTATGTAAAAGAAACCATAACGGATGGTCAAATGCCCAGTAATTATCAGCTTTTTATTCCAGGATTAATATGGAAGATTAATTGATTTAAAAGAAATATTGCTATATCATTGGGGAAGTGAATAACATTTTTTGGTTATTTGTGGTTTTGTGTAGAAATAAACCTTTTTATGATTGAATCTGGGGGACGAGACATATGAAAAAAATAATACTTAGCAGCATAGCTGCATCCAGCCTTTTAGTCATTTCAGCCTGTGGGGAAAGTAGTTCCGAAGCAATTTATAATCATTTGGAAGAAGCAGTTGAGCTTGAAGAGGGATTTCAGCAGCAACAGGAGCCATTAATGGAGGCTGAACAACAGGAATATGAGATTTATGAAGAAATTTTATCCCTGGGTCTGACTGAATTAGAGGAAATACAGGCTCTTTCAAATGAAGCCCTTGAGCTGGTAGATGAAAGAGAAGAGCGGTTGGAAATGGAAAGAGAAAGTATTGAAGCCAGCTATGAAGAGTACCAGCAAGCAGAAGAGGAAATGGAGAACCTTGAGGAAGAAGAGGAAATTGCTGCTGCCGAGAATATTAGAGACACAATGAACGAGAGGTATGCCTCATATGAGGAGCTCTATACAAATTATTCGGAAGCCATTGAGTTAGATCGTGAACTTTACCATATGTTTCAGGATGAAGAACTTGAAATCGATGAACTTCAGGATCATATTGATACGATAAATGAAAGGTACCGCTCTGTGGTAGACAGTAAAGAGCGATTTAATGAATATACAGACAGATACAATGAAGCTAAATCTTCTTTTTATCAAGCTGCAGGGCTGAATGTAGAAGAAACAGAAGCCCCTGAAGCAGAAGGTCCAGATGAAGATAATGAAGAGGAAGACAATGGTGAAGAAGAGGAAGAACCAGAAGCAGAAGAACCTGGCGATGTGGTCGATAACGGGTAAAAGTTGAATTTCCCAAGGGGACATTGCGTCTTATAGATAAAGAAGGTACCGATTATCAGATTGATAATTGTTACCTTTTTTTGTTGTGTATAAAACGGAATAAATGTTTTTAGGGAGTGACACATCTAACTAGGTAATGGCTCAACCACCTGTATACCAACCTTAAAAGGCGGGACTGTTTTCTCAAAGACATCCGATATGTTAGTGGTTTATCTTTTGATCTTTTTGATTTGGCCATTCTTTTTTTATGTTATATAAAGTGTTACATTTTTCCTTAGCCAGTTAGAAGGGTTTGATGTAAAGCTGTTTAGTGTAAACTTTAAAATGATATATAACAGTTTAGTGGATTTTCTCTATGTGCAAATTTTTAACAAAGCAGTGAAATAGTAATTACAAAAGGATTGACGAACCTTTTTCAATTAGTATAGACTAAGTGTTGGATAAAGGTTGTATTACTTTTTTAAGAAAAATCGTGATACAGAAAGAAATATGAAAAAAATGGGTGGACAGTGATTATAGAGGATTAGAAAAGGGAATAAGGATTTTTAGGCTTATTCTTAATGAGTTTGATCACTTATGGTTACCCTACGTTTAGGTGTTTTTATCCAGCTAGATAGTAAGAGGCGAGGGCACTCCTCTTCTCTTATATATAGTTTGTCACCCTTTACAATGGAAACAATGATTTCTTATTTAGAGGAAAGGAAGAGGTGAACATAGTGGCTACTAATACAATTGAGCAAGTCGAAGGTCACTTTGAAACATTTCAGATTTTAAATGAAGATGGAGAAGTAGTGAACAAAGACGCTATGCCTGATCTTTCAGATGAGGAGCTCCAGGAATTAATGAAGCGTATGGTCTATACAAGAATTTGGGACCAGCGTGCCATTTCTTTAAATCGTCAAGGTCGTCTTGGCTTTTATGCACCAGTAGCTGGGCAGGAGGCTTCTGCTTTAGGTTCGCAATTTGCACTAGATAAGGAGGACTGGATTCTTCCTGGTTACCGTGATATTCCACAGATTGTTTGGCACGGTCTACCTTTGTATCAGGCCTTCCTATGGTCCCGAGGACACTTTCATGGCGGTCAGTACCCTGAGGATTTAAATGTAATCATGCCGCAGATCATTATTGGTGCTCAAATCGTTCAAACAGCAGGGGTTGCCCTTGGTTTAAAACGAAAAGGAAAAGAAAACGTTGCAATTACTTACACGGGAGATGGCGGTGCTTCCCAAGGTGACTTCTACGAGGGCATGAACTTTGCCGGAGCTTATGATGCACCAGCTATCTTTATTGTCCAAAACAACCGATTTGCGATCTCTGTTCCGGTTGAAAAGCAGTCTGCTGCAAGCACGATTGCCCAAAAAGCAGTAGCGGCAGGAATTCATGGTGTACAAGTTGATGGCATGGATGTACTAGCGGTCTACGCAGCGACAAAAACAGCCCGCGAAAACGCGTTAAAAGGTGAGCCTACCCTTATTGAAACGCTAACCTACCGTTATGGTCCTCATACGATGGCAGGGGATGACCCAACGCGCTATCGTACATCTGACCTTGATAACGAATGGGAAAAAAAGGACCCTCTTATTCGCTTCCGGAAGTATCTTGAAAGCAAAGATCTATGGACTGAGGAAAGAGAAAATGAAATTGTAGAACAAGCAAAAGAAGACATTAAAGCTGCGATTAAACAAGCAGATGAAACACCAAAGCAGAAGGTCACTGACCTTATCGGATTTATGTTCGAAACATTGCCAGCTAACCTTCAAGAGCAATTGGAAGAATATAGAGCGAAGGAGTCGAAGTAAGCTATGGCGCAAATGACCATGATTCAAGCAATTACAGATGCCATGCGTACTGAGCTGAACAACGACGAGAACGTGCTCGTTTTCGGTGAAGACGTAGGACAAAATGGCGGAGTATTCCGTGCAACAGAAGGGCTTCAAAAAGAATTTGGCGAAGAGCGTGTGTTTGATACACCCCTTGCCGAATCAGGTATCGGTGGACTTGCCATCGGACTTGGTGTGACAGGATTCCGTCCTGTTATGGAAATTCAGTTCTTTGGATTTGTATTTGAGGTAATGGACTCCATTGCAGGTCAAATGACACGTATGCGTTACCGTTCCGGCGGGCACTACCACTCTCCAATCACTGTTCGTTCTCCTTTTGGAGGAGGGGTTAAGACACCTGAAATGCATGCGGACAGCCTGGAAGGCCTTATGGCTCAGACTCCAGGATTGAAAGTGGTTATTCCATCTACACCGTACGATGCGAAAGGCCTTTTAATTTCTTCTATTAGAGATAACGACCCAGTTGTTTATCTTGAGCATATGAAGCTCTACCGTTCTTTCCGTGAAGAAGTACCTGAGGAAGAGTACACCATTGAGCTTGGAAAAGCAGATGTAAAGCGTGAAGGAAAAGACATCACGGTAGTTACTTATGGAGCAATGGTCCATACATGCTTGAAAGCTGCCGAAGAGCTTGCAGAGGAAGGGATTGAACTGGAGGTTGTTGATCTTCGGACAGTCAGCCCAATCGACTTGGATACAATCCTTGCGTCTGTAGAAAAAACAAACCGCGTGATTGTCGTTCAAGAAGCGCAAAAACAAGCTGGTATCGCAGCACAGGTAATGGCTGACATTACTGAGCGTGCCATCCTGCATCTTGAGGCTCCTGTTATGCGAGTAACGGCTCCTGATACTACGTACCCGTTTGCAGTAGCTGAAGATATCTGGCTTCCGCATTACAATGATGTAGTGGAAAAAGCAAAAGAAGTAATGAACTTTTAATTGAAGCTCATAGATTCCTGACTGGAAAAGGAGTCAGGGTAATCCTGATTACCTTTTTCAGTCTCTTTTTTTACCAATGCATGCACCCAGCTTGTTTAGGGAAAGTAAAGAAAAATAGAGACTTCTCCTGTCCGTAAAAGGTGAAAGTACAAGGGATTTTTCTATCATTTTTAGTTAGTTAAAAAGGAGGCACTATCTGTGGCATTTGAATTTAAACTACCGGATATCGGTGAAGGTATTCATGAAGGTGAAATTGTTAAGTGGTTTGTAAAAGAAGGCGATACAATTAAGGAAGACGACGTTCTTTGTGAAGTGCAGAATGACAAAGCCGTTGTAGAGATTCCTTCTCCTGTTGATGGCACCGTTAAAGAAGTAAAAGTGGACGAAGGGGTTACCACAACTGTGGGGACGACAGTATTAATTATTGATGACGGAAGTGAAGATGCTCCTTCCGGGGACGACAGCAGCGAAAAAGAAGCGGAAACAGAAGCACCAAAGGAAGAAAAGAAAGAAGAAGCTTCTGAAGCGTCTGCTCCAGCAGCTGAAACAGATACGGATGTTGATGACGACCGTCGTGTCATCGCTATGCCATCTGTACGAAAATTTGCCAGAGACAAAGGTGTCGATATCCGTAAAGTCAGCGGCAGCGGAAAAAATGGCCGGGTGCTGAAAGAAGACGTTGAGTCCTTCCTTGATGGCGGACAGGAAACAGCCGGCACTGATGAAAAAGTTGCAGCCAGCGAACAAGAACAGCAAGAACAAAAGCAAGAGAAACCTGCTGCTGCATCCGCACAAGCTACAGAGCAGCTTGAAGAGCGCGTACCACTAAAAGGGATCCGCAAAGCGATCGCAAATGCTATGGTTAATTCCAAGCAGACAGCTCCTCATGTTACGCACATGGATGAAGTAGACGTAACAAATCTCGTTGCAAACCGTAAGAAGTTCAAGCCGGTTGCTGCCGAAAAAGATATTAAGCTTACGTATCTGCCGTATGTAGTGAAAGCTTTAACTTCTGCCGTGCGTGAATTCCCGGCACTAAATGCTTCTATTGATGATGAGAACCAGGAAATCGTTTATAAAAACTACTTTAATATTGGTATCGCAGCTGATACAAAACAAGGGCTGGTCGTTCCAGTAGTCAAAGACGCAGACCGCAAATCCATCTTTATGCTTGCTAAAGAAATCAATGAGCTTGCATTGAAGGCCCGTGACGGAAAACTTTCAGCTGAAGAAATGAAAGGCGGCACTGTAACCATTTCAAACGTGGGTTCTGCTCAGGGACAATGGTTTACTCCAGTTATCAACCATCCAGAAGTAGCAATCCTTGGAATTGGACGCATTGAAGAAAAAGCAGTAGTTCGTGATGGAGAAGTTGTCATCGCACCTGTACTTGCTTTATCATTAAGTTATGACCACCGTCTCATCGATGGCGTCACAGCGCAAAACGCATTAAACCACGTGAAGCGCTTACTTAATGATCCTGAACTAATCGTAATGGAGGGGTAAAACATGGTTGTAGGTGATTTCGCAGAAGAAGTAGACACGCTGATAATAGGTTCCGGACCAGGAGGCTATGTAGCAGCAATCCGAGCAGCTCAGCTTGGACAAAAGGTAACAGTAGTTGAAAAGGGAAGCACAGGCGGTGTGTGCTTAAACGTTGGATGTATTCCATCAAAAGCACTAATCGAAGCCGGCCACCGCTACCATAATGCAAAAGGCAGCGATGACATGGGTATCACTGCTGAAAATGTAAGCTTAGACTTTTCCAAAGTACAAGAATGGAAAAGCGGGATTGTTAATAAGCTTACAGGCGGAGTGGAAGGCCTTTTAAAAGGGAACAAAGTTAACCTTGTAAAAGGAGAGGCATATTTCTCTGATAGTGACCAAGTAAAAGTTTCTTCAGAGGATGGCTATGGCTCACAGACCTATAAGTTTAAGAATTGTATTATTGCTACGGGTTCCCGCCCAATTGAAATTCCTAATTTTAAATTCAGCGACCGTATTATTAACTCTACAGGCGCTATTAATTTAAATGAAGTTCCTGATAAGCTGGTCGTTATCGGCGGAGGCTATATCGGAATTGAGCTTGCTGGTGCTTATGCTAATCTAGGAAGCGAAGTAACGGTTCTTGAAGGTGAAAAGCGCATCTTAGGCGGGTTTGAAAAGCAAATGGCACAGCTTGTACAGCGTAACCTTAAGAAAAAAGGCGTTACGTTTGAAACACAAGCTTTTGCTAAGTCTGCCGAGGAAACAAAAGATGGCGTGAAAGTAACAGCTGAAGTAAAAGGTGAGGAAAAGACGTTTGATGCAGACTATGTTCTTGTAGCGGTAGGACGCCGTCCAAATTCTGATGAGCTTGGATTAGAGCAAATCGGAGTCGAGCTGGACGAAAAAGGCTTGATTAAAGTAGATAAGCAGTGCCGTACCAGCTCTTCTAACATCTATGCAATCGGTGACGTTATTGCCGGTCCTCCACTTGCTCATAAAGCATCTTACGAAGGGAAAATCGCTGCTGAAGCCATTTCAGGTGAAGCATCTGAAATCGATTATCTTGGAATTCCGATGGTTGTGTTCGCAGAGCCAGAGCTTGCAAGTGTTGGTTATACAGAAGCGGAGGCAAAAGAAGCTGGTTACGATGCAGTAGCTTCTAAATTCCCATTCCAGGCAAATGGTCGTGCCCTCTCACTTAATGAAACAGATGGTTTCTTAAAGCTGGTTACTCGTAAGGAAGACGGGCTGGTCATTGGAGCACAAATTGCAGGTCAAAATGCATCCGATATGATTGCTGAAGCTGGCCTTGCCATTGAAGCAGGTATGACAGCTGAAGACCTGGCTATGACCATTCATGCTCACCCGACTCTTGGTGAGATTACTATGGAAACAGCTGAAGTTGCTCTTGGAACACCAATTCACATTAAGTAATAGTACGCAAAGACTGGGACAAAACCCAGCTAATAAGAAGGGCCCTCACCATCCGGTGAGAGCCTTTTTTGTTTCCAGTTTTAATAGTTGCCTGTTAAAAATAAACTTGCTTGCACCTAAACGCACAAGTACGACATCGGTTCAGCTTCAGACAATATTTGGAACCTTGTTTACTTAGGTGAGTATCCAGCTTATTCTAGAATCTTTCATTAGAAGGTAAAATGACTTCCTGAAGGAAGGCTTCAATCTGTTCATAATTTTGAAATCCAGAAAGGCTTCCTTTTACTTCTTCACCTTTTATTATTAACAGAGTAGGGAACTCTTGAATATCAAAAGAGTTAACTAGCTTTTCTTCAGAGGAATTTATAATAATGACTTTCTGGTCATCAAAGTTATTTTGCAAGGTAAGTAAGGCATCGTAGTAGGGAGATTCTTTTTCAAGGTTGTTCTCGTCGGAAAAGAAAAGTGTGATTTTCTCATTTTCATTTAATGAATAGGGGGGAGAGGTTTCAGCTTCAGAAAAAGACACGCATGCGGATAATCCTAACAATATAACAATAATGAAAAAACGGCATAAGACCCTCAATCTCTCCACCCCCATTAGTAACAGGCTGTATTTCTACTATTGTATTACCAGAAGCTGGTGGATTAAAACGTTAAACCATAACTTGTAATCAAAAAGAAATATTAAGGTCTCTCATGTTACATGTTACGAGGCTTTTCTCACGTATAGAATTAGAATGTCAAAAGCCCCCATCACTTTCGGTGATAGGGGCTTTTCTTATTTATCTTTGTCTCTTTCTCTTTCTCTTTTAAAAGCGTTTCGTTCTTTTTTAAATTCTTCTCTTTCTTTTCTCATTTCTACTCTTTCTTTTTTCATTTCCTCAATATCACGGAGCAGGCGTTCTTTTTCTTCCCTGAACTTTTTGCGCTCTTCTTTAAGCCTTGGCGTCCGATCTCCTTCAGCTGCTTGTTGTTGAAGAGCGGCTTTTTCAGCTTTCAAAGCTTTCAGCATCGATATAACCATAAAGATCATAATGATGGTGAAGGGCAGGGCCGCGATAATTAGTGCAGTCTCCAGGCCTGCCAATCCGCCTGATAAAAGCAGCACTGCAGCAGCAGAGGATTGAATAATACCCCATACAGCTTTAACAGATATAGGCGGATTCATGCTGCCGTTTGTTGTCTGCATGCCGAGCACAAATGTCGCAGAGTCTGCAGATGTGATAAAGAACGACATAATCAGCAGCACAGCAAGTACAGACATAGCCGTCCCTAACGGGAATTGCTCCAATACAGAGAACAAGGCGACTTCCATTCCTTGCTCGCCCATAATGTCATAAACAAGTCCATTTTGGTTAATGTCCAGATCAATAGCCGTTCCTCCAAAAACAGAGAACCATAAGCCGCCAAATAACGTAGGAACTGCAAGTACCCCTACAACAAACTCACGGATGGTCCTTCCTCTGGAGACACGGGCAATAAATGTACCTACAAAAGGTGACCATGCAATCCACCATGCCCAATAGAAAACTGTCCAATCTTCTACCCAGGCCGAATCACCAGTGAATGTGTTTAAGCTAAAGCTCATACTTGGCAAGTTTTGAATGTAGCTTCCAAGCGTTTGTGTAAATACATTCATGATAAATACAGTCGGTCCTACAATGAGGAGGAAGAGCATTAAACCTATCGCAAGAATAATATTTGTTTTACTTAGGATTCGAATCCCTTTGTTGATGCCTGTCATGGAAGAAGCCATGTAAAGCACTGTAACACCTAAGATCACCATTAATTGAGTAAACGTGTCATTAACAATAGGCTCGAATAAGTGGGCAAGTCCAGCTGTCATCTGAGCGGCACCAAACCCAAGGGAAGTAGCAACACCAAAGATCGTGGCAAATACCACAATAACATTGATTGTTGTACCGATACCGCCGTTAATGCGATCTCCTAATAAAGGTTTAAACGCTGCGCTCAATACCCCAGGAGCATCGTGACGGAACTTAAAGTATGCAAGGGCCAATGCTACGACAGTATAAATTGCCCACGGGTGAAGCCCCCAGTGGAAAAATGAATAGCGTAATGCGGCAGCGGCTGCTTCATTTGATTCCGGCTCTTGAGTTGGGGGTCCATAAAAGTGGTAAAGAGGCTCTGCCACTCCCCAGAATACAAGTCCGATTCCCATACCCGCTGTAAATAAAAAAGAAAACCAAGTTAAGTAATTGTACTCTGGTTCCTCATCAGGCTTACCTAGTTTAATTTTACCGTAAGGACTGACGATAAGAAACAGGGCAAAAAGCAAAAAGCCTGAGGCCGCCAGTAAGTAAAACCAGCCTAACTGTGTAGAAATAAATCCTTGGATTTCCCCAGTGATCATTTCTACGTTATCTGGTGCAATGACTCCCCAAAGGATAAATGCGAGAGCAATCACCAGGGAAATAAGAAACACGGGTGTCAGCTTCTTCATAAAAAAGAAAAACCACCTTTCAAGTCAAATTTAGAGGGATACATCTAGTGTTAAAAATGGAAATAATTTCTATTACTCAAGACCTAGAAAGCATCCTTTTTTCCATGGAACATGATAAGTGAAATTGAATTGGAAATCTTTAAAAAAACCTTACCGCACATAAGCGCCGGTACACATTATAACATGAACAAAACCGTATGCAACAGTAATATGGCTCCTACTTTTTGACTATCTGAGCCATACCCTTCCATTGCTGGAAATAAACATTTCCTTTAGTCTTTGTTATATTAATGAATTTCATGTCATAAAAAGAAGGTTTCTCTTTCCACAATTTCCACAAATTTTGGTAAACTTAGGACATAGCATAAATCGGATCTGGAGGGGAATTATTTGAAAAAATACATAGGAATATTTGCTTTAGCGTTAACAGTTACGGCATGTACGGAGACTGAAACCGATGTGGAGGAAGTTGAGGAAGAAATGCCGGAAGAAAACAATATCGAGGAAACGGATGATGAGACGGCTGATATTGAGGAGACGGAAGAAGGCGGGGGCGTGGATGAAGATCCGGGAAGTGAGGCTCTGAACGAAGAAGAGGATCAGGGGGATGCAGAGGCTGCTGAGCATGAAGGAAGCTATACAGTAAACCAAAATGACTGGTCTCTTGAACCTGTGAATGATGCCGATGAACAAGTCGTACTACTAACAATAGACGATGCTCCTGATAATCATGGGGTGGAAATGGCTGAGATCCTTTATGAACTTGATGCTCCTGCTATCTTTTTTGTAAATGGCCACTTTCTTCAAAGCGAAGAAGGAGAGGAGCAGTTGGAAGCTATCTACGATATGGGCTTTGCCATTGGCAATCATACAATGAATCATCAAAAGCTTGACGATGTGAGTGAAGAAGAACAGACAGAGGAAATCGTGGAATTAAACGATCTCATTGAAGATATCATTGGAGAACGGCCAGAGTACTTCCGTGCTCCTCATGGTGTGAATACAGACCATGCCAGAGAAGTTGTGGAAGAAGAGAACATGATTCTTATGAACTGGACGTATGGTTATGATTGGGAAGCTGATTATACAGAACCAGAACCTTTAGCAGAAATAATGGTAGAAACCGAACTGTTAAGAGACGGTGCAAACCTGTTGATGCATGACAGAGAGTGGACTATGGAAGCGTTAGAGGATATTGTTCTTGGCCTTGAAGAAAAAGGCTATGGTTTTGTCCATCCTGACCAAATTGAAGAGTAATGAAAATAAAATGTGCGTGACAATGCAGAAGTGATTATAGCAAAAATGGATAACGCGCCGGTAGTTTTATTCCTTCCGTGCAGAATGAAACATATAAAGGAAAAAGGATTGCCTTCTAAAAAATGAAGTAAGGAGGCAGTTCTTTTTTTGCGAAAAGGTATATAGCTGATAGAAAAATACATCAAAGAACGTCGAATAAAAAGAACTTTTTTATAGTATTGACGAAAGTGAAAATTTCCCTCCTCAAGGGTTTTCTTTTGTGCTATTCTATCGGTAGAAATCAAGGAGAAGCATAGATATAAGCTAACGTAAGCGGGGGAGGGGAATGATGAACAAGCCTGAAATATTAGATGAGTTAAGGATGGAAATCGGTCTTTCCTTTGATTATGCTGAATCCCTGGATGATTTTTTCAGCCGTATTGTCTACAACTTTGACAGCTTGCCTGAGGATTTCTGCTGTGCAATATATGAGAATCATTGGAATGAGTTTGTGAAGAATTGCAGCGGTAAAGCGTGGCATATGCCAGCTTCTGTGCCTTTTGGCCACAAACCATTAAGTCTTTGTGCTATCAGGGGATCCATTACCGTTTATTATGAGATAGATAAGCATTACTTATTATCACCCTTTTATAAAGGCTGCCAGCTTCTTGGTATCTTTATCGTTGGAGTTCCCCACGGAAAATACAGGATAGAAGAAGAAGACTTACTGTTCATGGAAGAAGTCAGCAGATTTTTATCATCCAGGGTACCTCGTTTTCAAGGACGAAACGCTTCCTGAGCGCTACAAAAACAGAGCAGGTCTGCTCTGTTTTATTTTATTTATGAAGAAAATAAACAAAAGGTGGTATATAAAGTGACAAACTTGTAGTTGCTGTTCCTGTCTCCTTTTATAATGAAGAAAAATTATACATTCAAAGGAGGGGCTTACATGAATTTTCCAAAATATTTGTATGAGGAACAAGAACAAGCTAATGTCACTTATGTGGGGATGGCCACCTCAGAAGGACGTTATGACTTTGGAGTTATCTACACAAATATGTTTTTTGGAAAGCCTCTCGTCGTTTGTATGCAAACGGGGCGTTCCACATTGCTCGGTGATGAAGATCTTTTGAGCTCATGCAATATACAGCTCGCTTTTCAACTATCAAGCAGGAAGGCAGGAGAAGAAGTGGCTGCGTATTTAAAGGAATCTCTGCCATCCACTAGACTTCAGGCCAAGTAATTCAGACATGGCAGCCAAAGAGGTCATCTTACGGTCGTATGAGGAGTGAAAAGAGCTGAGGGGCTTTTCTAATAACATGATAACGAGTCTAGTGGTAATTATATAAGTAAACCGGTGTGTATGTAAGTGACCTAAAGATATCAAGAATTTAATACCAGAAAAGAGGGACTTCCAAAAGGAGTCCCTCTTTTTTAAACCTATTGATAATAATAAATTTATTAATTAGGTATTTTACTATAAATGTGTTATACAATTTATTGTTGACATTTTTAATGTGACATAATAATATAATAGTAACAAAACATTAAACGCTTTCAAAAAGGAGATGGGTTCAATGGGAATCATCGTTTGCCAAACTTGTAATCGTACAATTGAGCACTTTGATGGAGAAAAGGTGGCCACTCTCTACGCGGTGAGCAGTGACTGTGAGAAATGTGAAACAAAGAAAGTCACAAAAAAATAACACATATATAAAAAGAAGGCTTTTACATAGCCTTCTTTTTTTAATTTATATGATTGGTTTGTGCTCTTTAATAACTTTAATTTTTTGCAGGCTTGGATCCTCGGGTCCTTGGACAGGGAGGCCTGCTTTCATGTTTTTTTCAATGTAGATTAGGTTTTCTTCTGTAATAATTTCGCCGGGCAGAAGAATTGGAATCCCAGGCGGATAAACCATAATAAACTCAGCAATAATTCTTCCTGCGGTTTCATAAAAAGGGATCAATTCTGTATCTGTGTAAAAAGCATCCCTAGGAAGCATGGACAGCGTTGGGATATCAGGGAGAGAAAGAGAAGTTACTTCTGTTTCTTTATGGACTGCTTCCTTTTCAAGGGACATACGCTGTATTGCTTTAACGAGCAAAGATGTCTCTTTCTCGCTGTCACCAAAAGACACAATACATAAAATGTTATACAGATCCGAAAGTTCAACCTCGATATTATAATGAGTACGCAGCCATAATTCTGCTTCGTATCCGGTTATTCCTAGATCATAAACAGAGATTAACAGCTTTGTTGGATCAAATGAATGGACAGCTTTGCTATTGTTATTGGAAAAATCAGTACAGGAAATCCCTTTAATCTCATTTAACGAGCTGCGGGTTTGATTCGCCAGTCTCATCGTCTTTTCAAGCAGATCTCTTCCTTGAGTGGCTAAATGCTTTCTTGCTGCATCAAGAGAAGCAAGGAGAAGATAAGATGTTGAGGTAGTTGTCAGCATGCTCATAATGGATTGCACTCTTTGAGGAGAGACAAGGCCTTTTCTCACGTTAAGGACGGAGCTTTGGGTCATGGAACCTCCCAGTTTATGCACACTCGTTGCCGCCATATCAGCTCCTGCCTGCATGGCGGATAAAGGGAGGGATTCATGGAAGTGGATATGAACACCGTGAGCTTCATCTACGAGAACAGGAACGTCGTAGGAATGGGCAATCTCAACAATAGATGCCAAATCTGCTGCTACCCCAAAATAAGTGGGATTAATGACTAAGAGCCCTTTCGCATCGGGATGATGGCTCAGAGCCTTTTCCACTGCCTCGGTTGTAATTCCATGAGAAATACCTAGCTGATCGTCAAGCTCTGGATGGATAAAAATTGGCACGGCTCCGGAAAAAATGATTGCAGACATAATTGATTTATGAACATTTCGAGGAATGATGATTTTATCGCCTGGAGTACACACGGACAAGATCATAGTCATAATGGCGCCGCTTGTCCCTTGTATAGAAAAAAAAGTGTAATCGGCATCAAAGGCTTCAGCAGCAAGCTGCTGTGCATCATCAATGATCCCATGGGGATGGTGCAGATCATCAAGCGGCTCAATATTAATTAAATCTAAAGATAAAGCATTTTTCCCTATATAAGAACTGAACTCTTCGTCCATTCCTTTCCCTTTTTTGTGACCCGGGATGTGAAATTGAACGGGTTCTTTTTCGGCATGGTCTTTCAGTGCAGTAAATAAAGGTGTTTTCCATTGCGAACTCATCGTTAACCCCCTGAAAATAGTAGAAACATGACTTAAAACAATGAGATTATATCAAAAAACGTCAGGTATTGAAAATTAAAAAAGGATATAAGAAGGTATGAATCGAAAAAAGACATATTGTATGCTCTAGACTCAACAAAAACAACGGAACTTGAGGGAGAAAGGAGTAAGATAAAATGGAATGGAAAACAAGAGTGTCTGAACTTCTTAATATTAAGTATCCTATTGTACAAGGAGGACTGGCTTACTTAGCTTATTCTGATCTAGCGGCAGCAGTGTCAAATGCGGGAGGACTGGGACAAATTACGGCAATGTCTCTTTCATCTCCCAAGGAACTTCGAGAGGAGATCAAGAAAGTACGAGAAAAAACGGACGGTTCTTTTGGTGTCAACTTTGCCATTGGCCAGCATGGCCGCCCATTTGAACATATGCTTGAAGCCGCCGTTGAGGAGGGAGTAGAGACTATTACAATGACAGGGGGAAACCCGGCTCCTATTTTTTCTTTCCTGGAAGGTGTGAAGGTAAACAAACTGGTGCTTGTGGCAGCCAGAAGACAGGCGGAAAAAGCAGAAGAACTTGGTGCAGATGCCGTTATGGTTGTAGGGCAGGAAGGAGGGGGCCACTTAGGAAAGCACGATACAGGAACGATGGTACTTATTCCTCAAGTCGTTGACAGTGTGTCCATTCCAGTTATTGCTTCAGGTGGCATTGGCGATGGCAGGGGATTAATGGCCTCTTTAGCGCTTGGAGCGGAAGGCATTGAAATGGGGACCAGGTTTATAGCTACGAAAGAATGTGTTCATGCCCACCCAGCCTATAAACAAGCCTTGATGACCGGAACGGAAAGTGATACCGTGGTGATTAAGCGCTCAATAGGTGCGCCAGCCCGGGCATTAAAAAGCGTATGGACGGATAAAATACTAGAAACCGAAAAGGTATCGCCTTCCTATGAAGCCTTAAAAGATCTTATAAGCGGAGAAGCAAATAAGCATTTTATTTATGAGGGTAAGGAAAAAGAAGGCTTTGGCTGGGCAGGCCAGGTTATGGGAAGAATAAATGACTGTCCCAGTGTAAAGGAGCTCTTTGACCGCATCATAAATGAAGCATCCGATATAAGGCTGAAATGGGGGAAGGACTAAGGAGGTTTTTTGGATATGGAAACAAACATCCCCATGCCGGTCTCAATGGACTGGTCAAAGGAAGAGGTAGCTGATGTAGTTAATTTTTTTCATATTATTGAAAAAGCTCACTTCAATGCCGTTTACAGAGAAGATATTTTAGCGTTATACAATCGATTTAAAGAGATTGTGCCTTCTAAAAGTGAGGAAAAACAGCTTTTTCGTCAATTTGACCAGGAGGCAGGAGTTTCCTGCTGGAAAGCGGTTCAGACTGCGAGAAAGACTGAGCCAGGTACGAAAGTGAAAGTGAGGTAAGAAAAAGGCAAGGGATCGTACTTCTCCCTTGCCTTAGGTTTGTCAGATATTTGCATGTACTTCCTTAGCGGTTCTGTAAAGAGGCAGAACGGTTTCGAATGTCTCCTCGATCACTTGTGTGAGTTTTTCCCCGTCCTGCACTCTTTCATCATCCCGATTTAAATGAATACCACACAAAAGCTCAGATTTTTTTACACTTTTCAGCCTGTCAATCATGGTTAGCCTGTCTTGGGCGGAAAGATTTTTTTGAAGTTCCGCGTCTGGTTTTGTATGATCCATTGACCACACATAATGGTCTGGAATATTATGTAGTATCTCTTCCTTTTGAAACAACTGGTCTGCCAAAGCACCTTTAATTGGAGATTCATAAATTACAGAGAACCACACAAAAAGATGACTTTCAAATAACCCTATTTGAAAATGAGGAAGCTTTTTATAGCCTCTTTTATTATCAGCAAAAGCAACCCATGTGTCATCAGGAGGATTAACTTTTCTTCTGGCGTGCTTTGCCACATGGTAGAACATTTCGTCGCCAGTCATTGAAGAAATAGCCGGAGCAAAATATTCTCCTGCAGCTTCAAGTTTAGGGCGCACCGTGCTTTTGATTGCTTCCATTCTTTCATCCAGCCCGTCAATGGTAAAAACATCGAAGTCTTTTTTTGTAAAGCCTTGAATAGTCATCATTCAAAACCTCCTTACAAGTATTCTATTCTTTTTTATAATAGCTTTTTAGCAGCAGCTAAAGCAAATAAATAGGGACAGGAGTCGAAATGAAGGAGCTGGAGTCCGCTTCTAAAAGGAAAGAGAGAAAATATTTATTGAGAGATTCGTTTGAATTTTTCGAAAAGTATGATACAATGATAACAATAAATATTTCAGAATATTTAGTTAAATGAATCAGTAATATAATTTTTTCAGTTTTCTAGAGATTATATTACGAAAAAAGGGGTGTGGATGACCATGGAACAAGTGATTCAAACATTCAAAAGAACTGATGCTGAAGAACGTATTCCTGTTCTGCGTCTAGAAATTGATTATGAACTCGCAACTTTACATGATGCCATGCTCGAAGAAGATCTTGACGCGATGAAAGAGTGCAAGAACCGGCTTGAGATTCTTCGCAAAGAACTAATCAGACTAGAAGTGTGAAAATAGAATTAAAGGATACAAAGCGGGCAGAGAGCCTGCTTTTTTTTGGTTTAAAGGTTTCTGACAGGACAAAAAAGCCTTTCTCTATTACGTTACATAAATTTATGGCATAATAAGGAACAATACATACTAGAAAGAGAATAGAGGGGAGACCATGAAATCTATGGAGTGGAATAAGGTAAAAATAGAAGCTGAAATGTGGATTAAAGAAAGCGGAGACATATTAAGGAGCTCTTTAAACAACCCTCTTGATGTACAGGCTAAATCCAACCCCAATGATTTAGTCACACAGATGGACCATGAAATTGAACAGTTTTTGACTGATAAAATAAAAAATCATTACCCTGCTCACCTTGTTCTTGGGGAAGAGGGAAGAGGTGATGAGCTAACGTCCACGGAAGGAATAATATGGATTATTGATCCGATTGACGGAACAACAAATTTTGTCCACCAAAAGTATAATTTTTCAATTTCCCTGGGGATTTTTGAAAATGGACAGGAACGTGTTGGCATTATTTATAATGTGATGGATGATGAATGCTTCACTGCTGTAAACGGTGAGGGAGCTTATCTGAATGATTCCCCTCTTCAATCGTTAACAAAAGGCAACATAAATGAATCGATTGTGGGCTTAAACGCAAGGTGGCTGTTAAAGGAAACGAGCGTTGAAGATGGATCCCTTCACAGGTTGGTAAAAGATGTACGGGGAATTCGTTCGTACGGATCTGCGGCGATAGAACTCGCTTATGTGGCAGCCGGCAGGCTTGATGCCTATGTCAGTTTCCGTTTATCTCCTTGGGATTATGCAGGGGGAGCAGTCATATTAAAAGAAGTGGGAGCGCTGCTTACTTCCTTCGACGGAGAAGAGCTTCCTCTTTTAGGTACAAGTTCACTCATTGCTGCGCGCCCTGGTATACATGAAGACCTGATTTCCTATGTGTCGGCACAATAATATAAAAAGTGGAGAGCCTCACGGCTACTCCACTTTTTTTGCAGCTTCTTCTTCCATAGAGTTATCGTCTTCCAAGCTGTTTCTGACCACACGAGCGTATTTAAAAGAAAAATAAAGACCGACAAAGGAAACAAGAGCAATAAGAAAACTTCTTTCTGCAACTGCTACTCCAAAACCCATAATGGCTATAGTAGCAAGAACAGCTAAGGATAAGAAAATCCATTTTGACTTTGTCATTTTTTCACCTGCTTGAATTTTTTTATTCATTAATTCAAAGGTCTGGTAAAAAAGGTGCCCGGCCAATGGGGAGTAAAATATGTACCCGGGTTGCATAACAGTCAGACCATAGAAGAATGTTTATGTGTTTAGTGTAACGTGTTTTGAAAGAAAATAAAAGCGGTGTGAAGAAATAAGAGGTCATGCATGTACCGGGGAGAGGGAGGTCCTGTGCCGGCTTTTTGGGTGAATCTTATTAAAGGCCCGGCAGCAGATAAGGAAAAACATTCATCATTTGCTGAATACATTTCCACCGTGTGCTATAATGATACAGTTGAGGAATTTTGTACGAATGAGGAGCGATTAATAACTAATGGATGTACGAACAGATTTACGCAATATAGCGATTATTGCCCATGTAGACCATGGGAAAACTACACTTGTTGATGAATTGTTGAAACAGTCCGGCACGTTCAGAGAAAATGAGCAGGTAGACGAACGGGCCATGGACAACAATGATATAGAAAGAGAACGGGGTATTACAATTCTGGCAAAAAATACAGCAGTCCGGTACCAGGATACAAGAATCAATATTATGGATACACCTGGACACGCTGATTTTGGCGGGGAAGTAGAACGCATATTAAAAATGGTTGATGGCGTTCTCCTTGTTGTTGATGCTTATGAGGGCTGTATGCCTCAGACACGTTTTGTATTGAAAAAAGCTCTGGAGCAAAAGCTGACTCCACTGGTAGTTCTAAACAAAATCGACAGAGATGCAGCTCGACCAGAAGAAGTAGTAGATGAAGTACTGGACTTATTTATTGAGCTTGGTGCGGATGAAGAGCAGCTTGATTTTCCAGTAGTATATGCCTCTGCGATAAACGGAACAGCGAGTGCTGACCCGGCAAAGCAGGATGATGATATGACGGTTTTGTTTGAGACCATTGTCGAAAACGTTCCTGCTCCAGAAGATAACAGCAGTGAGCCGTTTCAGTTCCAGGTCACGATGCTTGATTATAATGACTACCTTGGAAGAATCGGGGTAGGAAGGGTTTTTCGCGGAACAATCAAAACAGGAGATCAGGCAACACTTATTAAGCGTGACGGCAGCACGAAAAATTTCCGTGTCACCAAGCTGTTTGGCTTTATGGGTCTAAAGCGTATGGAAATTGATGAAGCAAAAGCTGGAGACTTAATTGCAATTGCAGGTGTGGAAGATATTAATGTTGGTGAAACAATTACACCTGTAGAGCACCAGGAACCATTAGAGCCGGTGAGAATTGACGAGCCGACCCTGCAAATGACCTTCCTTGTAAACAACAGCCCATTTGCCGGGCGTGAGGGTAGCTATGTAACAAGCCGAAAGCTTGAGGAGAGATTAAAAACTCAGCTTGAAACTGATGTCAGCCTTCGTGTGGAAAATACAGAATCACCTGAAGTCTGGAAAGTTTCCGGGAGAGGTGAGCTGCACTTATCCATCCTTATTGAAAATATGAGACGGGAAGGCTATGAGCTGCAAGTATCAAAGCCTGAAGTAATTATCAAAGAAGTGGATGGAGTACTTTGTGAACCTGTAGAAAGAGCTCAAGTTGATGTTCCTGAAGATTATACCGGAGCAGTCATGGAGTCATTAGGTGAGCGTAAAGGTGAAATGATTGATATGGTCAACAAAGGTGATGGACAAGTACGCATGGACTTTATTATTCCATCTCGTGGATTGATTGGCTACACTACTGAGTTTATGGCACAGACAAAAGGATATGGAATACTAAATCATGCCTTCGATGGTTATCAGCCGGTTGCCCAGGGGCAAGTCGGAGGACGGCGCCAGGGCGTTCTTGTTTCTATGGAAACAGGAAAAGCTACTCCGTATGGCATGCTCCAAGTAGAAGACCGTGGAACTCTGTTTTTAGAGCCCGGAACAGAAATCTACGAAGGCATGATTGTAGGGGAGCATAACCGGGATAATGATTTAACGGTAAACATTACGAAATTAAAGCAGCAGACCAACATTCGTTCTGCTACTAAAGAAAGCACCGTTACAATGAAGCGCCCAAGAATTCTGACATTAGAAGAAGCTCTTGAATATTTAAATGAAGATGAGTATTGTGAGGTTACACCAGAATCCATCCGTCTTCGTAAAAAAATATTAGATAAAAGCATGAGAGAACGTGAAGAAAAAAGAAAAAAGCTTGCAAAGAAAAATTCTTAACCTAAGAATGTTTGCAGCCGTATTGTGTCGCTGTGAGGTGAATGGAAGATGAATGAAGAGGTTAATGTGACCAGAGATGACCTCTCTTGGTTTGCCGGGTTATTACAAGTGCACGAAAATCCTGTGTTTGGTTTCTGGGCCTTATATGCAGCAGTAGTGATTACTTGTATCCTTGTGTTTAATTTGGGATTTGCACGCAAACTTCCTATCCTGAAAAATGTGATTGTTTATGCTGCTTTATTAGCAGGTGCCTTACCTTTAACGATCTTTGCAATTGGTATGCCGATTGTAGAGTCACTCTTAATTGCAGCAGCTGTTTTGGGAACATATAAGATCAGGCTTCGAGCCCACAAGAAAGAACAAGAAACTGAAGGATAAGACTAGAGAAACTGTCTTCTTGTAACGTATACGTTGCAGAAGACAGTTTTTTGTTTTTCTGCAGCCAGCTTCCACCGGCCAGAACAAATGATGGGGGAGTAAATGCAATAAATTTAGCGATGGCGTAGGTTTTCTGGTGGGCGGACCCTTGACTGAGTTTTGAAGCATTTTCAATGAAGTCTTTTTTAATTTAAGAAGAAAACAGGTTTGTCAACTCATAAGATGGGAATGGAATTTTAGTGTCAACTTATCGACCAGAAAAAAGGTAAAACAAGGCATAATGATGTAAGGAATAGTTTAGCAGAAAAAAGGGTAATTAATAAGTACGTTGGTTAAAGAGTGCGAGGTGTTTTCCGATGCATAATCAAATAAAGCCCATGCTTGCGGAAATTAAGACGTTTTCCGAGCTCAAAGAAAATGGATTCAGCTGTTTAACCCATTTTGATAAAGAGGACAATAAAGCTCACGAAGGATCTTGCTGCTGGATATGGACTAACGGTTCACTGCGCATTATTGTTGAAGATAAAAAGGATGGCAGATGTGAAATTGTCGGAGAGTTTACCGAAAATACCTTACAGAGAATGATTAAGTCACAGTGGGTGGAAGCAGATAGACACAGAAAAACAGATGAGAAGGAAATTACCGAAGAAAACAAGGGTTGTGAAAAAAAAGAAGTAACCTTTTTCCTGGGAGGCTCTTATAACCTTAGTGTCGAAGTAGAGGTTACCCCTTTTGATGATGAAAAGGTGGCAATAGATTTAGCAAAAGTAATGCTCGCTTCAGATCTCGGTATTTCTATAGATCTTATTTGTGAAGCTTTAAATATTAGCTCTTATGATCAAAAATGGGTAAAGGTCAAAACGATAGCGTAAGCACGGCCGACAGAAAGCAAAAAAGGGACGGCGTAACAGCCGCCCTTTTCATTATGCAGTAAAGGTGTGTGGAGTATGGCGGCAGATGTAGAGTTTAAGTTTGTGAAGGTGAACGGAATTACTCTCCATGTAGCTTTGGCGGGTCCGGCAGATGGCCCTCTCGTTATCCTTCTCCATGGTTTTCCGGAATTTTGGTATGGGTGGAGAAATCAGATTGAGCCTTTGGCCAAGCAAGGCTACCGGGTAGTAGTACCTGATCAGCGTGGTTATAATTTAAGCGACAAGCCACCTGAAGTAGAGGATTATTCTATAGATCTATTAAGAGATGATATTATTGGTCTCATAAACTATTTCGAAAAAACAAAAGCGGTCATAATTGGTCATGATTGGGGAGGAGCTGTAGGGTGGTACCTTGCTGCAACGAAACCAGAATACGTGGAAAAATTTATACCTATTAACATCCCTCACCCAAGTGTTATGCCAGCTGTGATGGCCTGCCACCCATCCCAACTGGCAAAAAGCAGTTACATGCTGTTTTTTCAGCTTCCTTCATGGCCGGAAAAATTACTTCAGGCAAACGATTATAAAACACTGGAGAAAACAATGTATTCCTCAAGTAAACCTGGAACGTTTTCCTCTGGGGATATGGACTACTACAAAGATGCATGGTCGCCTCCAGGAGCGATTTCTTCCATGCTGAACTGGTATCGGGCAATATTTAGTAAGGGGATGACTATCACATCTCCGGATGTTACAGTCCCTACGAGAATGATTTGGGGCATCGAAGATCACTTTTTGACTGTGAAATCAGCAAAGAAAAGCATGAATTACTGCTTGGATGGTGAGTTAATTCTAGTGGGAGATTCTACTCACTGGATCCTTCATGAACAGCCGGAGCTTATTAATAAACTGATAACAGAGTTTTAATAGTGGAAAACAATTACCTTTGGCATGGAGGCAGAAAGGCTGTTGAGAAAGACTTCTCAACAGCCTTTTTATTAGGTTATAACATGAAGAAGTAGAGAGTTTTGCTGTTTAATAACAAGAGCAAGCAAGCTAATGAAAATTTTAATAGTTAGAAAATTTAAATAATATATTGATTTTTTTACAACCAGACATTATATTTAAAGAGAACCTAATTGTTAAAATTTGAAAACTTAATTTCATAGGTTTTTTTTTATGGCTTAAACATACTGACCGGTTAGTATGAAGGGAGGAAGAAAATGAACTTTACCTATAGCGAAAAAGTAGAATATCTTCAAAAAGAAATCCAGGATTTTATGGAACGTTATGTTTATCCAAATGAACAAACCTACAAAGAACAGTTAAATAATCAAGGAGGCCGTTTTTCTTCGATACCTCCAATTATGGAAGAATTAAAGAAAAAAGCAAGAGAAAAAGGGCTTTGGAATTTATTTTTACCTGAAAGTGACCTTGGGTCTGGGCTCACAAACCTTGAATACGCTCCTTTATGTGAAATCATGGGAAGATCAGCTATCGCTCCTGAAGTCTTTAATTGCAATGCGCCGGATACCGGTAATATGGAAGTGCTGGTCAGGTATGGGAGTGAAGAACACAAAAAAAGGTGGCTGAAGCCGCTACTGGAGGGGGAAATCAGATCTGCATTTTGCATGACAGAACCTGATATCGCTTCATCAGACGCTACCAATATCCAAGCTGATATCCGGGAAGACGGAAATGAATATATTATAAACGGGAGAAAATGGTGGTCTTCCGGAGCGGGAGATCCACGTTGCGAGATCCTCATATTTATGGGGAAAACCAATCCGGATGCACCGAAGCATGAACAGCAATCCATAATTCTGGTGCCTATGAATACACCAGGAATTCAAGTAGAACGAATGCTCCCGGTATTTGGGTATGATGATGCTCCTCATGGTCATGCAGAAATCACCTTTGAAAATGTCCGGGTACCTAAAGAAAACATTCTGCTTGGGGAAGGGAAAGGGTTTGCCATAGCTCAAGGCAGACTGGGTCCTGGCAGGATTCACCATTGCATGAGAACAATCGGGGCTGCAGAAAGAGCATTAGAAATACTTTGCGAGAGAGTGGACAGCAGAGTTACCTTTGGAAAGACACTTGCTGAGCAAGGGGTCATTCAAGAATGGATTGCAGATTCCAGGATAGAAATTGAACAGGCAAGGCTTCTTGTGCTGAAAGCCGCTGACATGATGGACAAAGTTGGAAATAAAGTAGCCAAAAAAGAAATCGCCATGATCAAGGTTGTAGCTCCAAACATTGCTTTGAAGGTTCTTGACCGGGCAATTCAAGCATTAGGCGCAGCAGGGGTCAGCGAAGATTTTCCATTAGCTAATTCTTTTGCAGGCATTAGAACATTACGGTTGGCTGATGGCCCCGATGAGGTCCATAGAAGGTCAATCGCCAGGCTGGAGTTAAAAGAACAACGCACGAAACGAAAGCAGGAGGTTTTGTGAAGGAAAATGTAACCGTTTACTTTTAAAAATTTCATCCTAAGGGTGGTTGATTATGGATAGCAGAATAGAAAGCTTATTTGGATTACAGGGCCAGACAGCCATTGTCACCGGGGGAGGACGAGGTCTTGGCAGACAAATGGCGCTTGCCTTTGCGGATGCCGGAGCTAATATTGTCGTTTGTTCCAGAAAGGTAGACGCGTGCGAAGAAGTGGCTGAACTTTGCAAAGAGAAAGGGGTGAAAACTCTTGCATTAGCTTGTGATGTCACAAATGAAGAGCAAGTCAACCATGTGGTGGAAGAAACGATGAAGGAATTTGGCTCGATTGATATTCTGGTGAATAATAGTGGCGCAACCTGGGGAGCTCCTTTCCTTGAGATGCCACTCGAAGCCTTTCAAAAAGTAATGAATGTAAATGTCACAGGTGCATTCCTTATGTCAAAGGCTGCAGCTGGACATATGATTGAACGCAAAAGAGGGAAAATCATTAATATTGCTTCTGTGGCAGGGTTAAACGGATCTGATCCCAGGTTTATGGACACGATCGGCTACAATGCAAGCAAAGGTGCAGTGATTACTTTCACGAAAGACCTGGCTGCCAAGTTAGGTCCGGATAATATTAATGTGAATGCCATTGCTCCTGGTTTTTTTCCAACAAAAATGTCAAAAGGTCTTCTTGAACAAGGGGAAGAGATGATTATTGAACGAACACCTCTGAAACGGTTAGGAGGAGACGAGGACTTAATGGGAGCAGCATTGTTTTTGGCTTCCAGAGCCTCAGATTACGTGACAGGGGAAACGATAGCTGTAGACGGGGGAATGAATGCCCTTTAATCAAATCACGGGAAAGGCGCCTTTAAACCAGACAGTGGTTAGAATCTCATGGAGGTGGTTGATATGCCAAACGTATGGCTGAAGCATTATGCTGAAGATATCCCGCATGAAGTTGATATACCTGAGATTTCAATTCCAGACATGCTGCAGGACACTGTAAGAAAATATGGGGAAAAGGAAGCGTTGTCGTTTTATGGACAGACAATGACTTATAAAGAGCTTCAGTACAGAACCTCTGCCTTTGCTTCCGCCCTTCAGGAAAAAGGAATAAAAAAAGGGGACCGAGTGGCGATTATGCTTCCTAACTGCCCTCAATATGTTATCAGCTATTATGGCATCCTTACCGCCGGTGCTGTGGTCACGCAGGTTAATCCGATGCTGGTAGGCCGGGAGCTGACCCACATTTTAAATGATTCTGGTGCAAGAGTACTTGTCATATATAAGGATCTTCTTCCTGTACTTGAAAAGGTTCAAGACAGTCTATCATTAGAGAAGGTTGTAACTGTGGACCTGAAGGGGAAGGAAGGATCAGAAGAAGAGGATTATATTCCATTTTCCCACTTTCTGGCTTCTGGAACAGATAAGGTTGAGCCGCCAAAGATCAACCCTGAAGAAGATACAGCAGTTTTACAATATACTGGAGGCACAACAGGGCGCTCAAAAGGAGCGACGCTTACTCACAGGAATCTTATCGCGAATCTGACACAAACCTATGAGTTCTTTAAGCATGATCTAAAGAAGGGAGAAGAAAGGTATTTAACTGTAATTCCTTTGTTTCACGTATTCGGAATGACGGCATGCATGAATCTATCAGTCTATTCCGGTTCACTCAGCGTTATGCTCCCTCGTTTTGAACTGGAAGAAGTCCTTGAGACGATTAAACGAGAGCAGCCCACTTCATTTCCGGGAGTTCCAACGATGTACGTAGCCCTTAACAGTCATCCTGAGGCAGAGAGCTATGGAATCGACAGCATTAAAGTATGCAACAGCGGGAGCGCTCCGATGCCTTTAGAATTGATGAGGTCCTTTGAAAATAAAACAAGCTCCACCATACTTGAAGGGTATGGTCTGTCAGAAACCTCTCCCACAACCCATGTTAATCCGTCCTTTGGCGAAAGAAAACCAGGAAGTGTAGGAATTCCTCTTCCTTCTACTGAATGTAAAATTGTAGATTTAGGAGAAGGGACAAAGGAATTGAAGGCTGGTGAGACAGGGGAAGTCATCATTAAGGGTCCCCAGGTGATGAAAGGGTACTGGAACATGCCTGAAGAAACCACCATAGCTCTTCGGAACGGCTGGCTGTATACGGGAGATATTGGGAAGATGGATGAAGATGGTTATCTTTATATTGTTGATCGGAAAAAGGATTTAATTATCGCAAGCGGATACAATATCTACCCGAGAGACATCGAAGAAGTCCTGTATGAGCATGAAGCGGTACAGGAGGCTGTGGCCGTTGGGATTCCGGACAAATATAAGGGAGAAGCCGTGAAAGCCGTGGTTGTTTTTAAAGATGGCAAAAGCGCCACAGAAGAAGAACTGATCTCATTTTGCAGACAGAATATGGCGGCCTATAAGGTGCCAAGCTACATTGAGAGCAGACAGCAGCTGCCAAAAACCAATGTAGGAAAGATACTGCGCCGAGCGATTAAAGAAGAAGCGAGAAAACAAGCAGCAGAAAAACAAAGCCCCCTGTAGTGCCTGATGAGTGTGCTATACTACGTGTAAAAAAGAATAAGAGGCAGGGGTTCTTTATGAAGCAGAAAATCTATGAAACAAGCATTGCTCTCTTTGAAAAAGCTGGCTTTTCCAATACGTCGATTCAGGATATTGTAAACTGTCTCGGAGTGACAAAAGGGACATTTTATTATTATTTCCAAAGCAAAGAACAGCTCCTCATGAACATTCATTTGGATTACATGGAAAGGCTCTTAACCCAGCAGCATGAAATCCTTCGCAATGAGACACTGGATAACCGGGCCAAGGTCTATGAGCTTGTATATATGCTTTTACGAAACATAGAAACGCAAGGAACGAACGCTAGAGTCTTTTTTCGGGAAATGCGTCATTTGAACAAAGAAAACCTAGAATTCATTAAAGGAAAACGTGACCAAATCAGAACAGGAATGACCGATGTTATTAAAGCCGGTATTAAAGAAGGTGAGTTCCGTAAAGACCTCAATCCCGAAATAGTCGCTCTTGGTATATTGGGAGCGTGCAATTGGAGCTATAACTGGTTTAATCCTGAAGGGGAGTTTTCAGATCAAGAAGTAGCACGTATCTACATTGATATGATTCTTCATGGAATCGAAACGTAAAGGACATTAGTCCTTTTCTGCCACAAACATACTAACTGGTCAGTATACGAAGGGAAGGTGTGAATGAAATGAAAGCAGAGGATGTAAAGAACATTGCTGTACTGGGTGCTGGGTCAATGGGGCATCAAATTTCCATGTTGATTGCCTTAGCGGGGTACAAAACTCACTTGCAGGATGTAAAAGAAGAAGCTCTTGTCAAAGCTGAAGCTGAATTACAGCGCATTATGGCTAAGTGGGTGACGAAAGGAAAGATAACCGAAGAAGGGAAGAACCGGGCGTTTTCGAATCTTCATTTTACTACCAGTCTGGAAACAGCAGCCGGACAAGCTGACGTGGTAATAGAAGCAGTGGTTGAGAAGCTGGATGTTAAGCGTGAGGTGTTTGCGGACGTGGATCGGATTGCCCCTTCCCATGCCATCCTTGCGACAAATAGTTCAACAATCGTTAATTCCAAGGTGGCTGTGGTAACTGCAAGGCCTGACAAGGTCTGCAATATGCATTTTTTCTTTCCTCCTCTTGTGATGGACTGTGTGGAAGTGGTCAAAAGTGAACAAACATCCGAGGAAACAGCGGCGCTTGCAATGGAGCTTTGCGAGAAAATCGGACGGACAGGAGTTTTGCTTCACAAAGAGATTTATGGATTTATTGCAAACCGCCTGTTATTTGCTTTATCTAAGGAAGCCATAACTCTGTATGAGGAAGGCTACGCTGATTACAAGGATATTGATCTTATTTGTAAGAAGGCGTTAAGTCATCCATTAGGGCCCTTTGAGATTGCAGATCTGTCAGGAATAGACGTAGGTTACTACGCAAACTTGCAGCTTTTCGAAGAAACGGGAGACCCAAAAGATAAACCGGCAAAAACAGTTGAGGAAAAAGTAAAAGCTGGAGAGCTGGGAAGAAAGACTGGAAAAGGCTGGTATGATTATTCAAAAACCGAGGTGAATCAATAAATGGGTGAAACTGTAAGTCTTAGAAAAGAACAAGGAATAGGCATTGTCACAATTGACAACCCTCCATTAAATGTTATGAATCAGCAGGTCACCAAAGAGCTTGGGGAAGTATTTACTGATGTGGAACGTGACAAGGAGATCATTGCTGTGATTCTTACAGGCGCAGGACAGAAAGCCTTTATGGCAGGAGCTGATATTAAGGAGTTTCCTGAATCCATCGGTAAACAAGGCATGAAGGAAGACGTAATGAAAACCCACCAAATGCTGAACCAGATCGATTTCCTTCCTAAGCCTACCATAGCCGTTTTAAACGGCCTGACTTTTGGAGGTGGCTGCGAATTAGCTTTGACCTGCGATATAAGAATTGCAGAGTCTCATGCGCAAATCGGCCTTCCTGAAGTGAAGCTTGGGCTGTTTCCAGGAGGTGGAGGCACCCAGCGCCTTCCAAGACTGATTGGAGAAGCTAAAGCAAAGGAACTCATGTTCACAGGGGAGCCGGTAACAGCTGAGGAAGGGGTAAAGCTTGGACTCGTAAACCATGTGGTACCAGAAGGAGAGGGAATAAAGAAAGCAACAGAAATGGCTTCAAAGATCGCCGGCTATTCCCTTGAATCGCTTTCACGGATTAAAGAAGCGGTGGACAGAGGAGTGGAAACAGGGTTATACAATGGATTAGAAAAGGAAGCAGAACTGTTTGAAGAAGTGTTCCAGACAGAAGACATTAAAGAAGGAGTACAGGCCTTTATTGAAAAAAGAAAGCCGCTATTTGAGCATCGATAATAGAAAACAAAAGGAGGCTCTCGAAGATGGTCCACAGACTTCCTGTGAAAATCAGGGTCAGTGAAACAGATGCTCTTGGTCATGTAAGTAATATTAGCTATTTCATTTATTTAGAAGAAGCCAGGGTGGAGCTTTTTCGAAATCTAGGAATAATGGAGGAAATAGGCCGCTGGCCGTTTATTTTAGCCTCTACCACCTGTGATTACATCCAGCAGTCGTATTTTGGGCAGCATCTTGAGGTGGAATCCTCAGTCAGCCGCATCGGAAATTCAAGCTTTCACATCGATCATGAAATATATGGTGAGCAGGGACTGACAGCTAAAGGAAAAGCAGTCGTTGTTCACTTTGATTTTGACGAACAAAAAACAAAGCCGCTGACACCGGATATGATTGAAACCTTAAAAAGCTACAGAGGTGGATCAGCTGTAACTCCCCAGGAGTAAGGAGTGATGTACATGAGTTCTTTTACTTTTCAAGATACCATCCCTGTCAGGGAAGGGGAAGAGGTAAACATAGAGCGTCTAGAGGAATTTCTGCGCAAGACAATTGATGATTTTCCTGACGAGCCCCTGCAAATGAATCAGTTTCCCTCAGGTCATTCGAATTTAACCTATGAGGTAAAAGCCGGGGACTGGGAGGGGGTGCTGAGGAGGCCGCCTTTAGGACCTGTCGCACCTAAAGCTCATGATATGGAAAGAGAGTATCAGGTTTTGAAAGCGCTTCATCCTTCTTTCCCACTTGCTCCTCGTCCCTATGTGTTCTCTGATGATCATGGAATTATTGGAAGCCCCTTTTTCGTCATGGAAAGGCGAAGAGGAGTGGTGATAGATACAGACCTTCCAGAAAGCCTGAAGTCTACTCCGGAAGCAGGAAAAATGCTGTCTTCGGTCATGGTTAAGACGCTGGCAGAACTTCACAGCCTGGACTACAAAGATACCCCCCTTATGCAAATGACAAAGCCAGATGGGTTTATGCAGAGGCAAGTTCAGGGCTGGATTAAACGGTATGAGCGTGCGAAGACTCATGAGGTACCAGGCGAAAATGAACTGAAAAAGCAACTGGTTGAAAAAATACCGGAAACAAAGGAAGCTTCCGTTATACATTACGATTTTAAATTCAACAACGCGATGTTTGATGCTGCTGATCCTTCTAAGATCATTGGATTATTTGATTGGGAAATGGCCACGGTTGGGGATCCTTTAGCTGATTTGGGTGTGACCCTTAGCTATTGGATTGAAAGCGGTGACCCTGAGCTTTTGCAAAAGGGCTTTGGGAAGCCTCCTGTCACTGTTCAGCCTGGGTTTTATACAAGGCGTGATGTGGTTGAACAGTATGCTAAAGAGACGGGCAGAGATGTAGAAAATATTGATTTTTATCTAACCTTTGCTTATTTCAAACTGGCTGTTATCGCCCAGCAGATTTATTACCGGTTTAAAAAAGGGCAGACAAACGATCAGCGCTTTTCAAAGTTTCACCAGACGACAGCAGCCTTAATTCAGCACGCAGACTACATTTCACGTAAAGGGATAATGTAAATGAGTAACAAAGAGCAAAAGAAAGTACACCTTCTTTTTAAAAAAGAAGACATTGATGAAAGAAAGCTGGAAGGAAAAACGGTAGTGGTGTTTGACATCCTGCTTGCCACCTCAACGATAACGTCAGTATTGGAGTGCGGCGCAGCAGAAGTCATTCCTGTGTTAACGGGAGAGGAAGCCCTTACTCGAAAAAAAGCCTTCGAAGAAAATGCGTGCTCAGTGGCCGGGGAAAATAATGGCATTACAATAGAAGGTTTTCATCTGCCGGCCCCTCTTTCTCTTAAAAACAAGGTACGAGGAAAATCGGTTATTCTTTGTACGACCAACGGGACAGTGGCGATCAGGAAGTCAAGTTCAGCCAGGAGGGTGTTCGCCTCCTCTCTATTAAACAACCAGGCTGTGGCTGATGAGACAGTAAAAGAGATGGGTTCGGGCATCGTTATTATTTGTGCCGGTTCAGCCGGGGAGTTTTGTATAGAGGATTTCTACGGTGCCGGGCATTACCTGCACTGCCTGTTACAGGCAGATCCTAAGCTGACATTGACAGATGCTGCCCGCTCTGCTCACCTTTTTTACGAAGGTCACAAGGATGAAGCTCTCCCTATTCTCGGAGGCTCCTCTGTCGGCATCATGCTTGAAAGCTTTGGTCTTCAGGAGGATCTGGAGTTTATCGCTAACAAAAATACAATGAATATCGTCCCTTGTATGCAGGCAGACGGGTCGATTATTGATGAAGGAGGACAATCACGTGAAGGAAGTGAGCACACAGACCAAGGGAGGCTCTTACCTCGTCCATCAACAAGGCCATGAAGAAATATTTACCCCGGAGGATTTCACCGAAGAACAGAAAATGATTGCGAAAACTGCCCGGCAGTTTGTTGAAAAAGAAGTGGAGCCTCACAGAGAGGAAATAGAAAATCAAGATTTTGATTTGACCGTCCGCCTATTAAAAGAAGCTGGAAACCTGGGTTTACTAGCTCACAGTGTCTCAGAATCTTACGGGGGACTGGGGCTTGATAAAATCAGCAAAGCACTGGTTGGAGAGACGATTGGAGGAACAGGCAGCTACGGGGTTGCTCATTCCAATCATACGTGCATTGCAACGCTTCCCATTACTTACTACGGAACAGCACATCAAAAAGAAAAGTATCTTCCAAAGCTTGCAAGTGGTGAATATCTCGGAGCTTACTGCTTAACAGAACCCTCTGCCGGCTCGGATGCCATGTCTGGTAAAACAACAGCAGTCCTTAATGACGAGAAAACTCATTATTTATTAAACGGAACAAAGATTTATATCACGAATGCGGTTTTTTCCGATACTTTTATTGTTTACGCCAAAATTGATGGTCAGTTTTCTGCCTTTATTGTAGAGAAAGATTTTCCTGGCTTAAGCCTTGGACCCGAGGAGAAAAAAATGGGAATCAGCGGTTCATCAACGAGGTCAGTAATCATGGAAAATTGCGAGGTTCCTATGGAAAATCTTCTCGGGGAAACAGGGAAAGGTCATCTCATCGCGTTTAACGTTTTAAACCTAGGACGTTTTAATTTGGGAGCAGCCTGTACTGGTGCAGCCAAACAGGCATTTGAGCTTGCATTAACTCATACTGGGGAAAGGAAGCAATTCAGAAGAAAGCTCGCTGATTTTGGAGCGACGAAAGAAAAAATAGCTTTGATGGCTTCAAGACTATATGCTTCTGAATCTCTTCAATACCGGACAGCTTTTTTACTTGAAGAAGCTTTAGGTGAGCTATATGAAGAAAAGGACTCATCTGTCGTTACAAAGAAATTAGCTGAATTCTCTCTTGAATGCGCGATCTGTAAAGTATATGGATCTGAAACGCTCGATCAGGTCACGGACGAGGCTGTGCAGCTTCATGGAGGAGCAGGTTTTATAAAAGAATACAGAATCGAACAAATGTACAGGGATTCGAGAATTAATCGGATCTTTGAAGGAACGAATGAAATTAATCGTCTGCTTGTATCTGGGCAGTTTATGAAAAAATCGCTAAAAGGGGAACTGCCATTTCAGGCAGCTCACAGTGAAGCCAAAGAAATATTATCACAAAAAGGTCAAAGCTGGGAGGATTTTCTCAAGACTGTGAGAGCTTCCTTTCTCATTCTCACTGCCAAGGCTCAGGAGGTATATGGGGAGAAGTTAGAAGATAAACAAGAGGTCGTGATGAAGCTTTCAGAGATAGCCATTCTTCTATATGCTGCAGAATCAGCTGTCCTTCGTACTAAAAAGGCTGCAGCTGCCAATTCTGAACAACAAGAAAAGATCAAGCATCTCCTTACAGAAACGATTTTAGAGGACACGGCTTGCTCTATTATTTCCCTTATCCGCCAGCTGGAGCCTTCCTTGCTGCTGAAAGAAAGCTCAGGGCAGGTAAGAGAAGCCATATACAATCGACTCTTATCCTTTCATTTCCCTGGTAGTTTACAAGGGAAAAGAGAAATCGCTGATTGGATGTACAGTCAATCTTCTTATTCTGTCTAGCAGGGAGGAAAGCAATGGGAAAATTTAATGATTATATTGTACTTGTTACCGGAGGAGGAAGCGGCATTGGAGCTTCCACGGCAAAGAAATTTGCCAGAGAGGGAGGGGAAGTCATCCTCACTGGACGTACGAAAGAAAAGCTGAAGAAGGTACAGAGTGAAATACAAGAGGAAGGGGGCAAAGCTGACATCTTTCAAGCAGATGTTACTGTGGAAAGGGATGTGCATGAACTGGCCGGCTTTATTGAAGACAAGTACGTCCATCTGGATATTCTCATCAATAATGCAGGTGGATCAGGAATGAAGGGCAGCTTATTCTCTCTTTCCCTGGATGAATGGGAAAGTGTCCAGCGTTTAAATCTAAACAGTGTCTTTCTTGTCGCTAAAGAAGTGCTCCCTTTATTAAAGAAAGATACTGACAGACCGCCTCACGTAAGACCGTCCATCGTGAATGTATCATCTTTATCCGGCCATAAGCCAGGAAATAATATTCCTCACTATAGTGCTGCGAAAGCAGGAGTTCTAAATCTTACAAAAACAATGGCTGGTGAATGTGCTCCTTTTGGAATCCGGGTTAATTCTGTGTCTCCTGGTTTTATAGATACACCGCTCACAGAAAAAAGTCTGGAAAATGAAAAATTTCAAAAGGCCGTCAGGCGCCACACGCTTCTTGAACGAACAGGAAGGGCTGAAGAGATAGCCAATGTGATTGCCTTTGCTGCCTCAGAGGAAGCGTCTTATATGACTGGAAGCGATCTTCTCGCAGATGGGGGATGGCTGGCAAAATAATAGGCTTTAAAGATCGATCAAGGTGACTTCTTTCTTGCAAACGCAAGACGGGATCTAAAAAAGGAGGAGAAACGATGAGTAATCACTTATTGGTTGAAGAGAGACAAGGAGTTATGTATGTAACCTTAAACAGGCCTGAACGTCTAAATGCTTTCAGTCCCGATATGATGGAAGGATTACTTCAAGCCTTGTCCGAGGCAGAAGAAAAGAGTGAAGTGAAAGCGATTGTCCTTTCCGGTGCCGGTCGTTCCTTTAGTGCCGGAGGAGACGTGAAAAGCATGGGAGAGGCCACACCGGCAAAGGTGTATAGCCATATTGAACGCTTAAATGAAGTTATTAAAAAAATTAAAAGGGTTGAAAAGCCTATCATTGCTGCGGTTCACGGTTTTGCCGCCGGAGCGGGCTTCAATTTGGCGTTAGCGTGTGACCTGATCGTGTCATCCAAAGACAGTAAGTTTGCGATGAGTTTTGGACAAGTGGGATTAATTTCTGATGGAGGCGGCTCATACTTCCTTCCCAAACTAGTGGGAATTCACCGTGCGAAAGAAATTATGTTTAGCGGAGAAGCGATTGAAGCTGAGAGGGCCTATGAGATAGGCATAGTAAATCAGCTGTTTGATCCTGATGAAATGAAAGAAAAGACAGAGTCCTACGCCGCCCGGATAGCCAGAGGACCAATAGGAGCTTACGGCATGATGAAAAAGGTAATGGATCATTCATTGAATGCTTCCCTTGAAGAAATACTTCAGGAGGAGCGAATTTCACAAACATTAATGGTGGCAAGTGAAGATCATAAAGAAGGCGTACAAGCCTTTGTGGAAAAGAGAGCACCATCCTTTTCAGGAAGCTAAAACTATTCGTATACAAGGAGGAAATTAGGATGAAAGCAGTACAGTTAGAGAAATTTGGCAGTCCTGACGTACTACGTCTTGTAGATTTAGAAAGACCGAGCCCTAAGGAAAATGAAGTACTCATCGAAATTAAGGCAATAGGGGTGAATTATGCAGATACGGCAAGAAGAGAAGGACAGTATGTTGTTGACACTCCTCTGCCGTATGTCCCTGGTTCTGAGGTAGCCGGGATTATTGTTGAAACAGGGACAGGTGTGAAAAGATTTAAAGCTGGAGACAGGGTTGTGACCTTATTGGGGGGCAGACGAGCGACAGGCTATGCGGAGTACACAGTAGCTGACGAAAGAGCACTTATCCCCCTTCCAGAAAATCTTGATGAACAGACGGCAGCTTCCATCCCACTGCAAGGGTTAAGTGCTTACCATGTTTTAAAAACAATGGGAAGAATGGAGAAGGGGGAAACCGTTCTGGTCCATGCGGCTGCCGGGGGAGTTGGAATATTTGCGGTTCAGCTTGCCAGAATTTTTGGAGCTGGAAAGATTATCGGCACAGCCAGTACGGAAGAAAAGAGACAATTTGCCAAAGAGCTTGGAGCCGATCACACCATAGATTATACAAACGAGCTATGGGAAGAAGAGATCATGGAAATAACAAAAGGAAAAGGCGTGGATGTGGCTTTGGAAATGGCTGGCGGAAGAGTCTTTAACCAGACTCTGAATTGTTTAGCTCCCTTTGGGAGGCTGGTCATTTATGGAGTAGCAAGCGGGGAACAAAGCAGATTTTACCCTTCTTCATTAATGGAAAAAAATCAAAGTGTCATCGGTTTTTTCCTTCCCCAGATCATGAGTAAGCCTCACTTGCTGGAAAGCAGCTTAAAAGATATCTTTACCTACATTCAAAAAGAAGAGATTAAGCTCAAAATCGGCGGGGTCTTCCCCCTGGAAGAAGCAGCTGATGTTCACCGAAAGCTTCAAGGAAGAGAAACGTCAGGGAAACTTATTCTTGTCCCATAACTAAGCAGCCACTTTAATATCAGAATTTTCTGCAAAAAATTCTGTAAGGAGGAATACAATGGAATTTCTCTTTCAGCAAGTATTTAACGGTGTTACGATTGGAAGCGTTTACAGTCTGGTTGCTTTAGGGTTAACTCTTATATTTGGGATTTTGCATGTTCCTAATTTTGCCCATGGAGCAATGTACATGATTGGAGCTTATCTTACTTTGACTGTCATGACAGCAATGGGGGTACATTACTGGCTTGCTGTAGGTATATCAATTTTAATGGTAGCCTTGCTTGCGATAATAACTGAACGTCTGGTGTTCAGCCGTCTTGATCAAAATAACCCTCTTCCCATGATGATTGCAGCCATTGGTATTCTCTTTTTTCTGGAAGCATTTGCTCACTTGGTCTGGGGAAGTCAGTACCAACGCATGGTTACTCCGTATGGAGAATCCATTAATTTCCTTGGGATGACCGTTACTTTGCAGCGATTGATTATCATTGGAGCGGCCTTGTTTTTGATGCTTATCCTTCATCTTTTTTTAACAAGAACGATGACAGGTTCTTCTATAGTCGCGATGGCTCAAAACAGAGAAGGAGCCTTTCTGGTTGGGATCAATGCAAACAAAGTGGCTATGCTGACCTTTGCTATTGCCGGCGGACTGGCTGCTGCTGCTGCTTCACTGGCAGCTCCCATCAACCTGGTATATCCGAGTATGGGAAATCTCGTAATAATGAAAGCTTTTGTCATTATCATTCTGGGGGGGATGGGAAGTATACCCGGGGCAATTGTAGGAGGCTATATCCTGGGAATTTCAGAGAGCCTGGGAGCAACTTATATTTCAGCCGAGTACAGTGATTTAATTGCTTTTGTTCTGCTTGTTCTTATTTTGACCGTTAAACCTACGGGGCTGTTTGTCAGGGGGGTGCAAGGATGACCTTTTTTAAAAAAAATGGATGGCTCATTACTTTGGCTATCATTGCTTTATTGTTTCCCCTCATCCTGCCGAACCAGTATTTTATCCAAATTGGTATATTGATAGGGATTTGGTCAATTGCGGTGTACGGTCTTAATTTGATCACCGGCTATATTGGCCAGCTCTCACTGGCCCACGCAGGATTCTTCGCAATTGGTGCCTACTCGCTGGGCCTGCTTACGTTAAATGCAGGGATTCCTTTTTGGGCAGCTTTTTTTCTATCACTTGCTATAACGGCTGTGTTTGGCCTTTTGATTGGGCTTGTCGCTTTGCGGACTAAATCCCATTTCTTTGCGATTTACACCATGTCTGTAGGGTTCTTAATTTATCTTGTCATTTATAAATGGGATGAATTGACGGGAGGTGTCAGGGGATTGATAGGAATTTCCGCACCCGATGGCATCGGTCCCGTGACGTTTCAGTCAATCACCAGCCAGTATTATTTTGTGATCTTTTTTCTTCTTGTAACGATTTTTCTTATGAGAAGGATCGTTCATTCACTTCTGGGAAGAACCTTTACCGCTATTCGAAACAGTGAGGACCTTGCAAAAACAATCGGGATTTCAGTGATGAAAAACAAACTCCTTGCTTTTGTGCTCTCTTCCATATTTGCTGGTCTTGCCGGGATTCTTTACGCCTCGTATATAAGATTTCTGGGACCTGAAATCGCTTATATTGAAGTTGCGTTTGAAATTTTGTTGTACTTGCTGGTAGGTGGAATCGGGACGTTGGCAGGACCTCTTGTGGGCACGATTATTGTTGTGACCCTTACCCAGTCCCTTCAATTTTTAGAGGAATATCGCATGCTCATTTTCGGACCTATCGTAGTCCTGTTAATTCTTTTCTATCCTCAAGGAATTGTTGGGCAGTATTATATGTGGAAAATGAAAAGGAATTTTAAGAAAAAGCCGTCTATTCATGCAGGGAAAGAGAACAGCGTAAAGGAGGCCCGGTCCTGATGCTTACGATTAATGGCTTAACAAAATCCTTCGGTGGACTTACGGCAGTAAATGAAGTGGATGCTGTAATTGAAAAAGGGACCATTACAGCTGTCATCGGACCGAATGGTGCCGGCAAATCCACGTTCTTTCATTTAATAAGCGGTTTTCATCAGCCCACAAAAGGGTCCATTCAATATAACGGCAGTGATATTACCAAAACACCGCCACATAAGACAGCTGCCCTGGGAATCAGCCGTACCTTTCAAACAACTCATTTATTTGAGCAGTCCACAGTTATTGATAACGTGTTAATCGGCCATCGGGTTCGTACGAAAGCAACTATCATTGATGCTATTTTTCGGACGAAACGTGAAAAAAATGAAGAAAAAAAGTGTTATGAAAAAGCGAGAGAGATGCTCGATTTTGTAGGCTTGTCGCATTTGGAAAATAACCCTGTTCACTCCATTACTCAGGAGGAACAAAAAAGAACTGCGATTGCACTTGCTCTTGCAACCGACCCTGAGCTGCTCCTTCTGGATGAACCGGCAGCTGGTATTAATCCTGATGAAACAATAGAACTTGCCTCCTTAATCAAAAAAATAGTTAGAAATGGAGTCACTGTCTGTTTAATTGAGCACAAAATGCCGATGATTATGTCGTTAGCTGACCATATCATCGTCTTAAATCACGGAAGCAAGATAGCAGAAGGGACACCCGAGGAAATAAAAAATAACCCTGAAGTGATCAAAGCGTATCTTGGAGGTGAGGAAAATGTTGAAACTGGATAATGTCTCTGTTTCCTATGGAAGTTTTAAAGCGTTGGAAAATGTATCTTTATACGCTGAGCAAGGAGAGTTAGTCGTTCTTCTAGGCTCCAATGGAGCCGGCAAGTCAACTTTATTTAAGGCAGTCAGCGGTCTGGTCAAGGTTCAGGAAGGCAGCATGGAGGCCGCAGGGACTTCTATCCTTGGGAAACCCCCCAGCTTTATGGTGAAAAAAGGGATTGTCCAGTGTGCAGAAGGAAGGATGCTCTTTCCTGCCATGACAGTCCTTGAAAATCTGAAAATGGGAAGCTATGTTCACCGGAGAGATAAGAAAGTCCAAGAGGAACAGCTTCGAAATGTTTATGATTTGTTTCCTATTTTACAAGAAAAAAGGAAGGATCCTGCCGGGTCTTTAAGCGGTGGGCAGCAGCAAATGGTTGCCATTGGACGGGCTCTCATGGCAAAGCCCTCTTTGTTACTCCTCGATGAGCCTTCTTTAGGGCTTGCTCCTCTTATTGTTGAGCAGATGTTTGAGACAATAAGTGAGATTAACAAGACTGGGGTCACTGTGTTGTTAGCTGAGCAAAATGCACATGCTGCATTGAAAATTTCAAACAGAGGTTATGTACTTGAAAACGGCAGTGTGGTCATGGAGGGCACACAGAAAGAACTGATGAACAATGAAGATATTCGCAAGGCGTACATTGGAGCATAGCTTTCTTTATTTATAAAAAGGGGGATAACTATGAAAAATTCGGCTTGGTGGTTCATTGGTTTAGGTGGAATGCTTATGGTTTCAGCTGGGTGCGCGGAGGAAACAGGAACGGATGCAGACGGGCAAAACGGCGGGGAGGCAGAAGTAGAAACAGAAGTGGATGTGGAAGGAGATGAAGAGGTAGTTAATATCGGATATACTGGCCCGTTAAGCGGCCCGGCTGCTTACTACGGTGAAAATACATTAAATGGCATGAGAATGGCAGCAGAGGAAATTAATGAAGAAGGATTTGAAATAGATGGTGTGACTTATAAAGTAAACGTTATTGCCTATGATGATATGTATCTTCCTAATGAAGCAGGTACAAACGCAAGACGCCTCGTTCAGGAAAATGATACATCCGTCGTTTTTGTTCCTCACAGCGGAGGAGTGTTTGCCACGCAAGTATTTAATGAAGAGGAAGAGTTTTTAATTGCAGCATATACAAGTGAACCGGATGTGTTAGAGCAGGGGAATGAGCTAACACTTAGAATCCCGCCGGCTTACACCATGTACCCTGATTTCTTTATTGATTACCAGATGGAGAACTTTGGAGAGCGCCTTGCCTTGCTTCCAACAGCCACGCAATACGGGAAGGACTGGACGGAAACCATTGTACCAGAGTGGGAGGGAGCTGGCGGAGAAATAGTGTTTGATGGCGAAATTGATTTTAGTCAGGACACTGATTTTTATAACATTGTATCCAATGCCTTAAATTCTGACCCTGATGTTTTATTTGTCGGCGGTGCCTCAGAACCTACAGCGTTAGTTATTGATCAAGCAAAAGAGCTTGGCTTTGAGGGAGGATTTATGGTAATGGACCAAGCGAAGCTTGAAGAAATGGAAGCGGTTCTCGGAGGCTATGAAAGATTAGAAGGAGCCGTGGGTGTATTGCCTCAGCTTAAAAGTGATGCTGCCGGCGCAGAAGCATTTAACACTGGTTACCAGGAACAGTATGACAGAATCCCAACCTCTGAAAGTGCTTTTAACTACCAGGCGATGTATGTGCTCGTAGAGGCGATGAAAGCATCTGGTTCAGTAGATGATGCCCAGGCTATTATGGCGGCCATGGACGAAGGGGTAAAAGCACTGGATGAAGAGGACATCGTGTGGTATTTAGAAGGAGTAGAAGATCAGGGCTTTGATTGGCTGGGAGGAGCAGCAGCTGTAGAAAACGGTGAAATTGTTATTTTAGAAGAATAAAACCTTTTAGTAGTTTCTTTACAGTAACAATGTAGAGGAGGATCTGGATGAAAGAGTGGTTAAAATACTGGCCCAAAAGGCTTCCATCATCGTTAAGCGTTCCTAAAACCACCATTGTTGATAATCTGGAAGTATCTGCAAAGCGTTACCCGGATAAGGTTGCTGTATATTATTACGGTTCAGCTTTTACCTATGAAACTATATTTAAGGAAGTAAACAGGCTTGCAGCGTTTTTGCAAAAGGAATGGCATATGAAAAAAGGCGACCGTGTTATTTTATACATGCAAAACTCTCCTTCCTTTCTTATTTCATATTACGGAATCTTACAAGCAGGTGGCGTAGTGGTCCCGGTAAATCCTATGAACAAGGAACAGGAAGTCGCGTTTTATATTGAAGACAGTGAAGCTGAAATCGCGATCGCAGGGCAGGAGCTCCTTGGAAACATCCAAGGGCACCTGGGCCAAACAACATTGAAAAATATATTAGCTGCATCTTATGGCGATTTTGTATCAAGTCCAAAGTATCGGAAGGATCTCCCGGATGAAGCAATGCTTCCGTCTGGGGATAGTCAATCAAATGAAGGAATTCATACTTGGGAGGACATGAGGGAGAGCAAGTATGAATTATCTCCTGTCTTTGTTAATAGTGAAGATCTTGCCTGTCTGCCCTATACATCAGGGACAACCGGAAGGCCGAAAGGGTGCATGCATACTCATTATTCCATACAGGCCAATCTTGCAGCAGCTAAGGACTGGATGAGCATGACCCCAAATAGTGTCTCCCTTGCTTCTTTGCCCTGGTTCCATGTGACCGGAATGCAGCACAGTATGAATGCACCTCTTTTTGCAGGAGGGGCCATCGTGATTATGACGCGCTGGAACCGAGAAACAGCTGTGAGATTGATTGAGGATTATGGGTGCACAAATTGGATCAATATCAGCACCATGGTAGTAGATTTTCTTTCACACCCAGAGATCGAAAAGAAGAATTTATCGTCATTACAAGTCATAGGCGGCGGAGGTGCTCCTTTGCCAGAAGCGGTAGGGAAAAAGCTGCAGCTGCTTACAGAGATCACTTACTGTGAAGGGTACGGGCTAAGTGAAACGATGTCACAAACTCATTTCAATCCACCAGATCGTCCTAAGCTTCAATGTTTAGGGATTCCTTCATTTGATGTAGATGTTATCATGCTCGATCCATCAGCTGGTGAAGAGATTCCCCTTGGCCAGCAGGGAGAGATTGCCGTATCAGGTCCCCAGGTTTTTAAAGGATACTGGCGCCGGCCTGAAGAAACTGCTGAATCGTTTATTCAAAAGGACGGAACTGCTTATTTTCGTACCGGAGATATAGGATATATGGATCCTGAAGGCTACTTTTTTATGGTCGATCGAAAAAAACGCATGATTAACACAGCAGGTTTTAAAGTATGGCCTTCAGAAATAGAATCGGTTCTTTATCAGCATGAGGCTGTCCAGCAGGCATGTGTGGTAGGGGCTCCTGATCCAAGGACAGGGGAAGTGGTTAAAGCCTATGTGGTCCTTCAAAAGGGATACGAACCCAGTGAAGAACTGGCACAAAATGTAATAGATTGGAGCCGGAACCAAATGGCTGTTTATAAAACGCCAAAGGAAATCCATTTTCTCGAAGAGCTTCCCAAGACTGCAAGCGGTAAAATACTTTGGCGTACTCTTCAGGACAGGGAATGGAACCGGGCGCGAGAGGAGGAGAAGGCTTGAATCAACGTGTAGAAACAGTGACAGGTCCGGTTGATGCAAGTAAGCTTGGAAAAACGCTCGTCCATGAACATTTCTTTTTTGGCTATCCAGGGTTTCACGGAGACTTTACAAGAGGAAGGTTTGACTGGAATGAAAAACGTAACCAAGGTATTGAAGTAGCAGAGCGGATAATGCAGCATGGAGTTGAAACAGTAATTGATCCAACTCCAAATGATTGTGGCAGGAATCCCTTATTGCTGCGAGAAATTTCTGAAGCCACAGGCCTTCAGATTATATGCTCGACTGGTTACTATTACGAAGGGGAGGGAGCCACACCTTACTTTACATTTCGTCAAAGCCTTGGAACGGCAGAAGATGAAATACACGAATTATTTCTCACAGAGGTGACGGAAGGAATTGAGGGAACAGGTATTAAACCAGGCATAATTAAGCTAGCATCCAGCAAAGGTGAAATCACTCCATATGAGAAGATGTTTTTTCGGGCTGGAGCGAAAGTTCAGGCGCAGACAGGAATTCCCATTCTCACTCATACACAGGAAGGTACTATGGGACTCGAACAAGTGAAGCTCTTACTTGAGCATGGAGCTGATCCATCAAAATTAGTGATTGGGCATATGTGCGGTACAACAGATATTCATCAACATTTTGAAGTATTAAAGCAGGGAGTGTACGTAGCGTTTGATCGTTTTGGCCTGCAAGGAATAGTGGGGGCTCCTGCTGATGAAGAAAGGATGGCCGTTTTTTTAGGGCTGGCTGCTCTGGGATATGAAAAACAGCTTCTCTTATCTCACGACACGGTTAATATCTGGCTTGGAAAAGAGCCGATTCTTCCTGAATCAATCGCCCATTTGTTGAGGAATTGGACTCCTGTTCACTTATTTGAAAGAATAATTCCGATGATGAAGGAAAAAGGCTGTCCGGAAGAAAAGCTGAATAAGATTTTAAACGAGAATCCGATGCACATCTTTACAGGCAGAAAGGAGGAAGCAGAAAAAAACAATCAGGCGGGAAAAGCAGGCTTATCATAAATTGGTCAAAAAATAAAAAAAGAGTGTCTAGGTGAGCATAGACCACAAAGACACTCTTACTTATTTCCAGTTATCCTCTTTTGTTTTGCTTTGATACATAGTAAAATTCCCGCTAGCCCAACGTTCATTAGTTTTTTCACTTATACGTTCATGACAGGGATCACACATATAGGTATGGATCGGCCTGTTTCTAAGTCGTTTGGCTAAAGGGGAATCATCTTTTAAGTCGTTGATTGTATCACAAATGACACATTTCACTTTCATGATTCCACCTCAGTTCATCTCAATCATTAATTGTACTGCCTTTTCTCAGTATAACATGGGAAAGAACAGCCGACTACTTGCCAATGACGTAGAAAAGCGTGTGATTTGCCTTTTATTATAAAGAAGAGAAATAATACAGAGTACAAGGATTTTACAGGTGTTGCGTCGTATAACTTATATAAGGTAGTTTTAGGGTAGTGTGATCAAGGTAAAGATAAAGTAGATGCATACAAGGATGTAGAAAGCTTTTAAGTAAGGGCGACTATTGATTGGAGGTTTGTTCTAATGGCAAACAAAGTTGAACAACAATTGACTGAGGATTTATTACCACTCTTACAAAAAGAAAGATATGTAACGATAGCTACGGTAGATTACGAAACGAACGTACCTAACGTAAACGCTATTTCCTGGGTGTTTGCCCCGGACAGCAAACGTGTTTGTTTCGCTATTGATAACCGCTCCCGAATTGTGGAAAATATTAAAAAGAACCATGGTATGACAATGACTGTCATTGGCAGCGGCTCTACGTATTCAATTTCCGGAAAGGCAAGCATTAAAGCAGAGAAACTGGAAGGTGTCCCTCTTAAGCTTGCTTTAATTGAATTGTCCATTGATGAAATTCGAGATGTGATGTTTTATGGCGCACGTATTTCTACAGAACCAAGCTATGAAAAAACATATGATGCAGAAGCAGCAGCTAAGCTTGACAAACAAGTAATGGATGCGATTAAAAAGGCTTAAGCCGGGAGGTCTCCTGGTTTGGCTTTTTTTGTTCTTTTAATGGGAAGAAGAAGCAGGGTCATTTGTTAAAGAATACATGATGGAAAGTTTTATGGACAAATCCTCAAACGCCGTCAATATTATCCCCATTCATGCATAGTAAGTAATAAGAATCTTTTTTAACCACTCACTCCTAGAGTTAGATGATAACAGAAAGGTTTAGGTATGAGACTCGTTAGTCGGGAGGAAGCCTATTGAAAAAAATCTATGTATTAGACACAAATGTCCTGTTGCAGGACCCACGTGCTATTTTTCAATTTGAAGAGCATGAAGTAGTGATTCCAGCTGTCGTGTTAGAAGAAGTGGATTCAAAAAAACGGTATATGGATGAGATTGGCCGTAATGCTCGTCATGTTTCGAAAATATTAGATGGTTTGCGAGGCAAAGGGAAACTACATGAAGGAGTAGGAACGCAAGGCGGAGGCAGAGTCAGGGTAGAACTTAATCACCGCTCTTTTAAATGCTTGAAAGAAACGTTCGCAGAAATGACGAATGATAATCGCATTTTAGCTGTAGCTAAAAATCTGCAAAACGAAGTACAAGGGCAAAAAACTGTAGTGATTGTAAGCAAAGATGCGTTAGTAAGAGTGAAAGCTGATGCACTGGGTATTATAGCTGAGGATTTTCTAAGTGACAGGGTTGTAGAATACGATAATATTTACAGCGGTCATTTACGCACGAAAGTACCCGCTGAAGTCCTGAATAAGTATTATAAAGATCAATCTTTGGCGGTTTCAGAAATAGGAAAAGATATACTGCGTCCTCATGAATTTGTTGTACTGAAGGATATTCTCGGCGGTTCTGCTTCAGCTGTCGGAAAAGCAGATGAAACCGGAAAAGTGATCAGGCCTTTTTTAACAGAGCTTGATCAAGTCTGGGGAATTAAACCAAGAAATGTTGAACAAAAAATGGCTTTAGAGCTTTTGTTAAGACAAGATATACCACTTGTCACTTTAACGGGAAAAGCAGGAACAGGAAAGACACTATTATCTCTTGCGGCAGGCTTGCTGCAGACGGAAGATCTAGGCCGCTATAACAAGCTGTTAGTGGCTAGACCGGTTGTACCGGTAGGAAAAGACATCGGCTTTCTTCCTGGAGAAAAAGAGGAAAAACTCAGGCCTTGGATGCAGCCCGTTTACGATAATCTGGAATTTTTGTTTAACACAAAAAAGCCCGGGGAAATTGACCAGATTCTAGCCGGTATGGGTTCAATACAGGTTGAGGCGTTGACGTACATCAGGGGTCGAAGCATTCCTGATCAATTTATCATCATAGATGAAGCTCAAAATTTGACCAAGCACGAAGTGAAAACCATTCTTACGAGGGTTGGAGAAGGAAGTAAAATTGTACTAATGGGCGATCCCGCCCAAATTGACCACCCGTACCTTGATGAATTGAACAATGGTCTTGCCTACGTTGTGGAAACCTTTAAGTCACAAAGGGAAAGCGGACATGTGAAGCTTGAAAAAGGGGAGCGTTCCGGGCTCGCCCAGCTGGCAGCTGACTTGTTATAAATCACTGAGCTAAAAGAAGGGAGAAAGAGGCAGCTCTATCTCCCTTTTCTTATTTGACAATAAACTTTACAACATGTTTGATGGGGTTGTCTTTGTTGCTGCCGTTTTTCTCATAAACGTGGATTGGCCCGGTTTCTTTTAAAGGCTTTCCTTCATGAGAAAAACCGATAATAAAGTTTTTTCCTTCTTGAAGGGAGTATGGAAACTGCTCACCGGATTTTGTTTCCACAACAACCTGGGAAGCATCAGCTGCCGGCTCTGCGTTCTCTAAAAATGGAGCGAAAGGGATACCAAATGTTCCATTAATGAGAGCTTCTTTTTTTGTGCGGATCGTATTTGTAGAAGATCTCTTTGGAACCTGGGCTCCTTCAGAAATTTCTTTGTCCCATTGTTTTGACACGGCCTTCTTATAATCTTCAAGGTGATCGTTTTCATCATGAAGCTCATCGAAGTACGTAGTAAGGTCAACCTTTCTATCATCAAAAATCCAAACTGTAGGATCGATGGTGATCGTATGTTTTATTCGTCCTTCAATCATTACTATAAAGTCCATACATATCCTTCCTTTCGAATCTAAAAACTGCAATAATTCTATCCTATCATAGATTGTTCATTTCTGAAGCAGGGTAAAGGAATGAATACATTATTTTATACAAAACATAAGGAAAAGGAAAACGGAGGAGGAGAGTATGGCCACATCCATTTGCAGCAAGGAAGATTTAGAAAGAATGATTGACGATGTCAGACTATATACTAAGGATGGAAAGGTTGCAGATTATATCCCTGCCCTGGGAAAAGCAGATCCTGGAGCAGTCGCATGTTCTCTGTTTTTTGAAGACGGCAATGTGCTGACAGCAGGGGATAAAGAACAAAGATTTACGCTGCAGAGTGTATCCAAAATTATAACCTTGGCTCTTGCGTTAATGGACAGAGGAGAGGAGGAAGTTTTTTCAAGAGTAGGGATGGAGCCGACAGGAGATCCTTTTAACTCTATAAGTAAGCTCGAAACAATGATTCCTTCAAAACCCTTGAATCCAATGATTAACGCTGGAGCACTGGCGGTAACCAATATGCTTCATGGAAATACGAGTCAAGAAAAATTAGGCAGGCTTTTGGCATTTGTACATGACTTAACAGATAACACAGACATCACTTACTCAGAAGAAGTAGCAAAATCAGAGTACGAAACAGCAGATCTTAATCGGTCTCTATGTTATTTTATGAAACAGCACGGCGTTATTAAAGGAGATGTTGAGGAGCTGCTGGATTTATACACAAAGCAGTGCGCCATTGAGGTAAACTGCCTTGATTTGGCGAAAATTGGCTACGTTATTGGGAATCAGGGAAAGGACCCATGTACCGGAAGACAAATTGTCCCCCTTCATATTGCAAGGATAGTCAAAACCTTTATGGTCACATGCGGAATGTATAATGCCTCTGGAGAGTTTGCAATTAGAGTAGGGATACCAGCTAAAAGCGGGGTTTCCGGTGCTGTGCTTGGAGCGGTCCCTTTTGGAGTAGGGATAGGAATATATAGTCCTTCCCTTGATGAAAAAGGAAATAGTATGGCAGGGATGAAGCTTCTTGAAACAATTTCCAAGCGATTTGATTTAAGTATTTTTTAACCATGGAGGGTGTCCAGGAAAGTGAGGCACTGATCTCTGCAGGCAAGATTATCTCCTTGCAGGGTGGTTTTGGGTCATATTACGAAAGGAAAGAAATTGGGACAATTAGCTGCGGCATCTTGCTTTTTTTGTCTTTACCTTATATGATAGCACTACAACGAGTTCATAGTAGGAGGGATCACCCTTGAGCATAAAGGCAATGACTGAACATAGCGAGAAAGCTTATGCCCTTCTGAAAGCCGATGCAGAAAAAATCCGCAAACTCATTGAAGTTCAAATGGACAATTTAACAATGCCCCAATGTCCTCTTTATGAAGAGGTCCTAGATACTCAGATGTTTGGCCTTTCTCGGGAAATTGATTTTGCTATCCGTTTAAGCCTGATTGATGAAGAAACGGGAAAACATATTCTTGCAGAGCTGGAAAGAAAATTAGCGGCTCTTCATGAAGCTACCGTAGGCAAATAAAAATCCAAGCTATCCACAGATGATAGCTTGGATTTTTTTATGTGCAAAGAGACGCAGAGCTAAGAAAAATATAGTAAAAAAGAAAATAAAAACACATAGTAATGTTAGGTTTTTTTTGACAGATCATTTTGAGATGGTATGATAAGTTGATAAGTATATTTAGAATAATCAGACACCTAAGCGAACTATAAAAAGAAAAAGGTTTGCAGGCAAGGCAGATGGAGAGAAAACATAACAAGGAGGATGTTCATGAGCAGGTTACAAAACATCAAAAAGGTATTGGTAGCAAACAGGGGCGAAATTGCAATACGTATATTCCGTGCTTGCACAGAATTACATATTCGCACAGTAGCGGTCTATTCTAAAGAAGACACAGGGGCATATCACCGCTACAAAGCTGATGAAGCATACTTAGTAGGAGAAGGAAAGAAACCCATCGATGCTTATTTAGACATTGAAGGGATTATTGAAATTGCCAAGGCAAACGGCGTCGATGCCATTCATCCAGGCTACGGGTTTTTGTCTGAAAACCTGGAGTTTGCTAAACGATGCAAGGAAGAAGGGCTTATTTTTATAGGGCCGGAAACGGAACATCTGGAAATGTTTGGAGATAAAGTGAAAGCAAGAGAAACTGCTATAAAGGCAGAGATTCCTGTTATTCCAGGCAGTGACGGCCCTCTGGAAAGCTTTGAGGAAGTAAAGAAATTTTCTGATGAGCACGGATTTCCTTTTATTATCAAAGCTTCCCTTGGCGGAGGCGGACGGGGCATGCGTATTGTCCGCAGTCCTGAGGCCCTTAAAGACGCTTTTGAAAGAGCAAAATCTGAAGCGAAATCCTCCTTTGGAAATGATGAGGTATACGTAGAAAAGTTTATTGAAAACCCTAAACATATAGAAGTTCAGATTTTAGGAGACAAAGACGGCAATATCGTTCATTTGTATGAACGAGACTGTTCTGTTCAAAGGCGGCATCAAAAGGTAGTGGAAGTGGCGCCAAGTGTTTCTTTGTCTGAAAATGTACGTGAAAAAATTTGTGAAGCTGCTGTTAAACTGTCCAAAGACATTAACTATGTCAATGCAGGGACTGTAGAATTCCTGGTTAATCCAGATGGTGAGTTCTTCTTTATTGAAGTGAACCCAAGAATCCAGGTGGAGCATACGATTACAGAAATGATCACCGGAATTGATATCGTCCAGAGCCAGCTCCACATTGCGGATGGGAAATCTCTTCATGGAAAAGAGCTGGGAATCCCTAAGCAGGAGGATATATATACCCATGGTTATGCCATTCAATCTCGGGTAACAACTGAAGACCCAAGCAATAACTTCTTCCCTGATACAGGGAAGATTATGGCGTACCGTTCGGGTGGAGGCTTTGGAGTCCGTCTGGATGCCGGGAACGGTTTTCAAGGGTCGATCATTACGCCACACTATGATTCCCTGCTGGTTAAAGTCTCTACATGGGCTCTTTCCTTTGACGGGGCAGCAGTGAAGATGCTCCGGAATCTAAGAGAATTTCGAATTCGGGGCATAAAGACCAACATTGAATTTCTTGAAAATGTTGTCCAGCATGAAGCTTTTTTAACTGGAGAGTATGATACTTCCTTTATTGATACTACTCCGGAACTATTTGTCTTTCCGAAAAGAAAAGACCGGGGAACGAAAATGCTTACCTTTATTGGCGAAACCATTGTAAATGGCTATCCAGGGCTGGAAAAAGAAAAGAAGCCAATCTTTGATAAGCCCCAGGTTCCTAAGGTGAAGTACAGTGAACCTGTTCCACCGGGAACAAAGCAGATTCTGGATGAGCGCGGGCCGGAGGGGCTGGCGGACTGGGTCAAAGAGCAAAAAGAAGTTCTGTTAACAGATACAACGTTTAGAGACGCTCACCAGTCGTTGCTTGCCACAAGAATCAGGACCCAGGATTTAAAACAAATTGCAGAGCCTACAGCACGTATGCTTCCGAATCTTTTTTCCTCAGAAATGTGGGGGGGAGCTACTTTTGATGTGGCCATGCGTTTTCTTCACGAAGATCCATGGGAAAGACTCATTATGCTGCGGGAGAAAATGCCTAATGTACTGATGCAAATGCTCCTGCGAGCATCCAATGCTGTCGGTTACAAGAACTATCCCGATAACGTCATTAAAGAATTTGTTGATAAATCAGCAAGTGCCGGAATAGATGTCTTCCGGATATTTGATTCCTTAAACTGGATTGAAGGAATGCAGCTGACCATAGATGCTGTACGGGAAAGCAACAAAATCGCAGAAGCTTCAATTTGTTATACAGGGGATATTCTTGATTCTTCAAGAACAAAATACGATCTTGGTTATTACAAAAACCTTGCTGGAGAGCTTGAAAAATCAGGTGCTCATATCCTTGGCATTAAAGATATGGCTGGCCTTCTTAAACCGGAAGCAGCCTATCAGCTTATCAGCGAGCTTAAGGAAACCATTGATATCCCTATTCACCTTCATACACATGATACGAGTGGAAACGGTATTTTTACGTACTCCAAAGCGATTGAAGCCGGAGTCGATATTGTAGATGTAGCGGTAAGCTCCATGGCAGGACTGACGTCACAGCCAAGTGGAAACAGCTTGTACTATGCGTTAGCAGGAAATGAACGACAACCGAACATTGACGTAAAAGCCGTAGAAGAATTGAGTGAGTTCTGGGATTATACTCGGAAATATTATCAAGGCTTTGAAAGTGGAATGAATTCACCTCACACGGAAGTATACGAACATGAAATGCCTGGGGGACAGTACAGCAACCTTCAGCAGCAGGCAAAGGCCGTAGGGTTAAAGAACCGCTGGAATGAAGTGAAAAAGATGTATCGCCAAGTAAATGATATGTTTGGGGACGTTGTGAAGGTGACCCCTTCATCCAAAGTAGTAGGTGATATGGCTCTTTATATGGTCCAAAACGATTTGACCGTAGATGATATATATGAAAAAGGTGAATCACTGGACTTTCCTGACTCGGTGATTGAATTTTTCCAGGGATTTTTGGGACAGCCTTATCAGGGTTTTCCAAAAGAACTGCAAAATATTATCCTTAAAGGCAGAACAGCTATTATCAACCGTCCAGGTGAAAACATGGACCCGGTCAGCTTCCATGAAATGAAGGAAGAGCTGTACCATAAACTAGAAAGACAGGTAACAAGCCATGACATGCTGTCTTATGCTTTATATCCGAAAGTGTTTATGGATTTTGAGCGGTTCCGCCAGCAATTTGGCGATGTAACAGTCCTTGATACTCCTACTTTCTTTTACGGTCTTCGTCTTGGTGAAGAGATAGAAGTGGAAATTGAACAAGGAAAAACATTAATTGTAAAACTTGTCTCCATCTCAAAACCCCAGGACAATGGAAACCGGATCGTTTATTTTGAATTAAATGGTCAGCCGCGAGAAGTGGTGATAAAAGACCAAAATGTAAAAACGGCGGCTTCAGTACGCCCAAAAGCAGATAAGAGCAGTGAAAATCAAATCGGAGCTTCCATGCCTGGCACTGTGATTAAGGCTCTCGTAGCAAAGGGAGAAAAGGTCAAAAAAGGCGACCATTTAATGATTACAGAAGCAATGAAAATGGAAACAACAATCCAGGCTCCGTTTGATGGTGAAGTAAAGGAAATCTATGTTGAAAATGGAGATGCCATAGAATCTGGAGACCTGTTAATTGAGTTAAAAAATTAAACACTGTGAGAAAGGCAGCAGATGATTGCTGCCTTTTTGCTTACAGTGAACGAGAAGATTCAGGAGTGTGACTGAGTGTGGAAATACGAAAAATGAAAACAAGTGAAATAGATCAAGTAATGGAGCTTGGCCAATTTGCCTTTCAATTAGAAATGAACAGTGAAGAGCTGGAAGAACGCAAAAAATTTATTAACCCAGAAAACGTGTGGGTGGCAGCAGGAGAAGATGAAATCTACAGTAAACTAACCATTCTTCCTATGGAAGTATATATCGGGCCACATAAACTTTCTGCCGGTGGAGTCTCCGGGGTGGCGACCTGGCCTGAAAAAAGAAGAAACGGGCTTGTCAGTCAGCTTCTTGCAGCTTCATTAAAAGACATGAAGGACAGAGGGCATATTTTGTCTTTTTTGTACCCTTTTTCTATTCCTTTCTATAGAAAGTATGGCTGGGAGCTCTCTGCTGATACAAAAAAATGGACAATTCCCAAAGAAAAACTGCCAATTCCTGATGGGAAATCAACAGGTACAATAAAGAGATTAGCAAAAGAAGACTGGAAGGAGCTGAACACCATCTACCAATCTTTTGCCCAACACTATGCAGGGGCTATTGAGAGGACAGAAGATTGGTGGAAACAATTTGTGTTCAAAAGAAAAAAAGGACAGATAGCAGTCTTTACAAACTCAGAGGGGAAAGATGAAGGGTATCTTATCTATCAGGTTAAAGAAAGAACCCTTACCGTACATGAGTTTGTGCATACTACGAATGAGTCCAGGGAAGGATTATGGAATTTTCTTGCAAACCATGATTCCATGATTGATGAAATGGTAATGAAGGCTGCCATAGATGATCCGTCCCGTCTTCTTCTTGTAAACCCTCACATAAAGGAGGAGCGGGAATCCTATTTTATGGGAAGAATTGTGGATGTGTTTTCGTTGCTTCAAACGTACCCGTTTATAAAGAAAGGGGCAGCTGTTATCCATGTAACGGATAACTTCTGCTCTTGGAATGACGGTTCTTTTAAGGTTGAGGTGCATGATCCGGGAGAAAACCTCGTAAGGAGAGTGGAACAAGGCAAGGGGGTAGCATGCACGATTAATACCCTCTCTTCCGTTCTGATGGGCTATACATCTGTGGAAGATGCAGTAAATGCCGGTTTACTAACAGGAGACGAAGCAGAAATCAGAGGATTCAAAGCCATGCTTCCTCCTCTTACACCTTTTTTATATGATTTCTTTTAAATAATGAAGTATTTGGAAATAATGTCACTAGGCATGGTATTCTTACAAAAAACCCCCTCAAGGAGGGGGTTCAACTTATTTAGGAGACATTTAAGTCATATACTCGGCTTTCTGGTTGAAATCATAACCATATAGCTTAGTACTGTAAATAAAAGTGAAATGATCATAGCGTGGAAAAGAGCGGGTGTCAAATAACTGTCTGCAAATAAAATGGAAACACCTGCGGTTATTTGCCCGATCACCAGAATAAATGCCAGAATACTTGACCATAAAATAGCTTTTGAGCCGCTGTAATGCTTGATGGCAAGAATCATTAATATAAGCAGGAAGACAAATAGAAGCATCCCAAAAATTCTATGAGCAAAATGAATGCCGATCTCATACCCGATCGAACCGCTCATATCCGGTATGACCTGGCCATTACACAGCGGAAACCCCTGACAAGCATATGTAGCTTCGGAATGCTTAACGTAGGCTCCGGTGTAAATGGCTGCATAACAATACGCCAATACGAAAATTAAATAATTACGGAATCCTTTTGTGACCTGGGGAGCAGGTGAACGGCGTCCGTCTTCAAAGGCAAGTACGGTTAACAAGACAACAGTAGCAAAGGAAATGGCAGAAATTCCGAAATGAAGGGCCAGAACGATGTCAGAATGTCCCCATACTACGGCAGCAGCGCCCATAAGACCCTGGAAAATAATAAATAAAACAGCCATAATTGCCATGAATTTTGTTTCCCTAATGTGCGGGATTTTTTTCCATGCCCAGAAGGCTAATATAATAACCATGATTCCTAAAAGGCCCGATACAAGCCGGTGGCTGTATTCTATGATGGTTTCAACAGCAGGAGAGGTCGGCACAACTTCCCCAAAGCAAAGGGGCCAGGTTGACCCGCACCCATCGCCTGATTCTGTTTTTGTCACCAGGGCACCTTGTAAAAGGACAATTAACATCCCGATTGATGTAATGACCCCGTAAATTTTTAACCCTTTATTCAAGGTATTCACCCCTAAATCTGTATTTATAACAACACGAAAACTACCATTCTAATGGTATGAATATTGCAGGGAAAAGTCAATTTCCTAAAAATGAACTTTGATTGGAATTTAAGAAATGTGAAGAAACTGTGAAACTTAGGAAAGTAATGAAACAAAAAAGATTTTAAGCTATAATGTCTGTAGTGCACAGTCAATGTGCCTTTTTATGCAAGGCAGCTGTTGTTCACAATAATGCTGGTTTCCTTAGGTGAAATAAAATTTTCATTTTCCTGCACCTTAGTTACTGATAAACTAGGTAAGGGCTTACTTCCTGCTTCATTTAGTTAACTACAACTGCAGGTTATAAGGAACTGATCGTAATTTTTAAGGGGGGTGAACGGATTTGAGTAAGACAAACACGGTACTTGAGTCAACAAAGGTGCTGGAGCACCCGAAGGAGATAGTGACTGAAGACGCATCAGTGAAATCGTGGAAAAGTTATGTTACCCTTGCCAAAATGGGAATTGTCTCTTCTAATTTAATAACTGCTTTCGCAGGTATTTTCCTAGCTTCAGTGTATACAGGGTTCAGTTTGACTCAGAATCTACATATTCTGATACTTACGTTACTAGGGGCAGGACTTGTTATGGCAGGAGGTTGTACTCTTAATAACTATATTGACAGAGATATTGACCATTTAATGGAACGTACCAAAGATCGTCCAACTGTGAACGGTATGCCCGCAAGGAATGTTCTATGGGCCGGTATTACCCAGTCGAGTCTTGGTATATTATTTCTGTTATTGGTAGAACCTGTAGCTGCCATTATTGGTATGATTGGTCTTTTTGTTTATGTTGTCCTTTATACAATGTGGACAAAGCGAACTCATTCTATTAACACGATTGTAGGTAGTGTCTCAGGAGCTGTGCCTCCTTTAATTGGGTGGGCCGCTGTAGATCCAAGCCTTCATCATTACGCGTGGGTTCTCTTTGCCATTATGTTTATCTGGCAGCCGCCTCACTTCTTAGCATTGGCTATGAAGAGGGTGGAAGAATACAGAAATGCAGGTATTCCTATGCTTCCAGTGGTAGCCGGGTTTAAAGTAACAAAAAGACAAATGGTAGTTTATGTAGCAGCCCTCATTCCAATCTCTTTGCTTCTTTATCCTTTTGGCTGGGTGTATACTACCGTTGCTGCTATACTAAGCATTGGGTGGTTCGCGTTAGGCATTTATGGGTTTAAGATGAAAGATGACATTAAATGGGCACGTCTGATGTTTGTATATTCTTTAAACTATCTAACAATTTTGTTTGTGCTTATGGTCATTGTTCATATCTAAGGATGATGACCATAATACAAAGATAAATGTATGAAAACTAAAAAAGAAAGCGAGGTCTGATGATTCCATGATGTGGAAATACTTATCAAGGTTTCTGCCTTTAACGGCACTGCTTTTGTTCCTGGCAGGCTGTGGTGAGCAGAGAATGACTGCCTTGGATCCAATGGGACCCCAGTCTCAATGGATTTTTGACAACATGATTTTGAGCTTGTATGTAATGGCTCTTGTTATTATTGTTGTATTTGCCTTGTTCTTCATAGCTGTAGTGAAATTCAGAAAAAAACCTGGAGATAATGAAATACCTGAGCAGGTAGAAGGAAGCCATAAACTGGAGATTACTTGGACAGTTATCCCTATTTTATTACTAGTTGTTTTGGCTATTCCTACATTAACAGGTACGTTTCTTTTGGCAGATACTGAGCCGGAAGAAGGAGATGAAGATGCGGTAGTCATTGATGTGACTGGTCATCAGTACTGGTGGCAGTTTGACTATGAGGAAGGCTTTACTGCTTCTAATGATGTGTACATACCAGTTGGTGAAAAAGTAACGTTTAATCTTCATGCCAGTGATGTAATTCACTCATTCTGGGTGCCGGCACTCGGCGGTAAGGTGGACAACCTTCCAGGAGTAGAGAACGCCTTATGGCTTGAAGCAGATGAACCAGGAGTATACATGGGGAAATGTGCTGAGCTTTGTGGTCCTTCTCATGCTCTGATGGACTTTAAACTTATTGCTCTTGAAAGAGATGATTATGATGCTTGGGTAGAGAGCATGCAGGAAGATCCTGAAGAGGAACTTGAAGAAACAGTTGCTAACCAGGGAAGAGAAGTTTTTGAAGACCAAGGATGTATTGGATGTCACGCGATCGGCGGTTCCGGTTCTGCAGCAGGTCCGACATTAACGAACTTTGGCGACCGTGAAACGATTGCCAACTACCTTGAAATGAATGAGGAAAACCTTGAGGCATGGATTCGTGAACCTCAAGCGTTAAAACAAGGCAACAATATGCCTGAATATCCAGATATGCCACAGGAAGAAATGGATGCGCTTGTAGATTACCTTATGGAACTAAGCGTAATGGATGAAGAAGAATAAAATAATTTATAAAGGAGGTAAACCCAGTGGCTAGTACAACTGCTGACACTCAGTCCAAAAGCGTTCTTTGGGACTGGCTGACCACGGTTGACCATAAGAAATTGGGTGTTTTATACCTGATTGCCGGTACATTGTTTTTTGTACAAGCTGGTGTCATGGCGCTATTTATGCGTATTCAGCTTATGTATCCGGAAATGCAGTTTATTAGTGGTCAAACCTTTAACGAATTTATAACGATGCATGGTACCATCATGCTGTTTTTAGCAGCAACACCATTACTATTTGCGTTTATGAACTTTGTCATTCCGCTGCAAATTGGTGCTCGGGATGTGGCATTTCCATTTGTAAATGCCCTCGGTTTCTGGATCTTCTTCTTTGGTGGCTTGCTTTTAAGCTTGTCATGGTTCTTTGGAGGAGCTCCTGATGCAGGATGGACTGCATATGTTCCCCTGTCGACAAATGAATACGGCCATTTAGGTCTTGATTTCTACGTACTCGGACTGCAAGTAAGTGGTATCGGTACATTAGTATCCGGTATTAACTTTGTAGTTACAATCATTAATATGAGAGCACCTGGTATGACAATGATGAGAATGCCATTGTTCTGCTGGACGTCTCTTATTACATCTATCTTAATTGTATTTGCATTTACACCGCTTGCAGCTGGATTGGCCATGCTGATGCTTGAACGCTTGTTTGGCGGCCAGTTCTTTGCACCTGACATGGGTGGTAACGTACTGATCTGGCAGCATATCTTCTGGATTTTCGGTCATCCGGAAGTATATATTCTTGTTTTGCCGGCTTTCGGTATCATTTCAGAAGTTATTCCAGCATTTTCTGGGAAACGACTGTTTGGTTACACAGCAATGGTATTTGCAACATTAATCATTGCGTTCTACGGTTTCATGGTTTGGGCTCACCACATGTTTACCGTTGGTCTTGGACCAATTGCAAACTCTATTTTCGCGATTGCAACAATGGCGATTGCCGTACCTACAGGTATCAAAATCTTTAACTGGCTCTTTACGATGTGGGGCGGGAAGATTCGTTTTACAACAGCCATGCTTTGTGCGGCTTCCTTTGTACCGACATTTGTTCTTGGCGGTGTAACAGGAATTATGCTTGCCATGGCGCCTGTTGACCATTTGTATCATGATACTTACTTTGTTGTAGCTCACTTTCACTACATTGTTGTAGGTGGTATCGTTCTTGGTATATTTGCTGGTTTGTTCTACTGGTATCCAAAAATGTTTGGACATATGCTGAATGAAACGTTAGGAAAGCTCTTTTTCTGGGTATTCTATGTTGGTTTCCATTTAACATTCTTTGTTCAGCACATTCTCGGTCTTATTGGTATGCCGCGTCGTGTTTATACATTCTTAGAAGGACAAGGAATGGATTTTTATAACCTGATCTCTTCCATTGGAGCTTTCATGATGGGTGCCGGTGTAATTATCCTTGTTATTAATGTGATTTACTCAGCATTTAAATCTGAGCGTGTTACTGTGGCAGATCCATGGGATGCCAGGTCTCTTGAGTGGGCAACTAACACTCCGGTACCTGAGTATAACTTTGCACAAACTCCGCAAGTGCGTTCTTTAGATCCGTTGTTTTATGAGAAAATCCATGGTGATGGAAAGATGAAACCAGCAGAACCTCTGCAGGATATTCATATGCCAAACGGCTCAATCCTTCCATTTATCATAAGTTTAGGTCTCTTTATCATGGGATTCGGCTTTATCATGTTTAATATGGACGTTCCAGATGTAGCAGCCATCGCTGTTACTGTAGCTGGTGGTGTAGTCACCTTTGGTGCTATGTTTGTCCGTTCCATCAAAGAGGATCATGGTTATCATATCCCAGTCGAGCGCGTGAAAGAGATAGAAAAGGAGGTAAGCTAATATGGCAGATGCAATTGATGTGTCAAAAGGTCTACCCTCCAACCCTGAGAAAGCGACTCTCGAGGGAAAGAATAAGTTTCTAGGCTTCTGGGTATTCCTGGGCGGAGAAACAGCAATGTTTGCAACATTTTTTGGTGCTTATCTCGGACTTCGGGGCGGCGTAGGTGACGGGCCAGCTTCTGCAGACCTGTTTCATCTTCCCCTGGTCTTTATTATGACCATGCTCCTTTTAACAAGTTCTTTAACGAGTGTGCTTGCTATGTTTGCAATGAAGAAGAATAACTTCAAAGCCATGATGATTTGGCTATGGATAACTGTTCTTCTTGGTCTAGGGTTCATTGGTTTAGAAATCTACGAATTTGTGGAATATTATCATTACGGACTTGGTTTCTCAACGAGTGCCTTCGCTTCTGCTTTCTACTCATTGGTAGGTTTGCACGGAGCTCACGTTGCCTTCGGTCTCCTCTGGATTATTACGTTGTTGATCCGCTACCGCAAGGCTGGCATTACATTGACAAATGCACCTAAGTTTTACTTGTTTAGTTTATACTGGCACTTTATTGATGTAGTGTGGGTATTTATCTTTACAGTAGTTTATCTTATGGGAATAGGAGGTTAATGCGATGGCAGAACACTTATCTCAGTCTTTTGAAAAAAGTGCAATGACAAAACAGGAAAGAAAAAAGATTGATCGCGAAAGAAACATTCAAATTACAGCTTTTGCTTTCATGATTTTTATCACATTGCTTGCGTTTCTTGCAGTAGGAAGTGATGTATTCCCTCAGAACTTTGTTATTCCTTTTATTCTGTTGCTGGCTGCAGTTCAGTTTTTCTTGCAGCTATTCTACTTCATGCATTTGAAGGATAAAAACCATGCATGGCCAAATGCCTTTATGGTGGCAGGGATTTTTGTAGCTACTCCTACATTAATTGCCTTATCCCTATTGCTTGGTGTCGTGAAATATTAAGTTAAGATGGAGAAACCCTCTTCTGCTTCAGCAGAAGGGGGTTTTTTCTACCATAGGGATCTGTTAAAGGAGTAAGTTAATGGATAAGTCATTTGATGGTAGATAATGGCCCTAGACTATTGGGGAATAGCAGGTGATGAAGACCGCGCACCGAGAAAGCGGCTGCCATGACCCAGGCATAGAAGATATCGTGTATGCGAAGGAAAGGAAGCATGAATGAATGTTGACGTGTAGCTTTACGTGCAAGTGAGCGTTTTTTTACATAAACCAACAATAAACGTGCTAAAGTCATGTCAAAAAGGATTAGGCACAAAGGCAGCAGCAGAGTAATGTCTTTGTTTTGATGTTCACTTATTTGTTATAGAATACCCTAGGTGGAGGTTTCCTTCTTAGTGTATAATAGGATGTGGAAATATGAAAAAGTGAGGGATAGTCGATGAATCAGTTTGAAAATAAAGGAGCAGAAGGTGCCCTTGCTAAAGAACGCAATTATACTCCTCTTATTGTGTTTTTAACAGTCGCCATTAATGGTTTGGTTGCTGTGTTGTTTTTTATGGAAGGGTATAGCGGTGATGTTGGTTTCGATATTACGATTTTACCAATGATGAATGCCATCTTTAATAGCTTTACCACTGTCTTTTTATTTACTGCTCTCTATTTTATTTTGAAAAAGAATATTACAATGCATAAAAGATTTATCTATGCTGCATTTGGTTCTACTTCCTTGTTTTTAGTAACCTATGTAACCTATCATTTTCTGGCTGAGTCAACTGCTTTTGGGGGCAGTGGATTGTATGCGGGCTTTTATTATTTTATCCTTATCTCCCATATTATTTTAGCAATTATCATTGTACCTATGGCTTTGCTTTCTTTTTTCAGAGGGATCAGCAACAAAGTAGATAAGCACAGGAAGATTGCCCGCTGGACAATGCCTTTATGGCTGTATGTAAGTATTACAGGTGTATTGGTTTATTTAATGATTTCACCTTACTACTAAATGATTAATATAACGCCATTCCCAATGAGAGGCGCATAGTGTCGAGAAGCCTCCGCTTATGAAAAGGCGGGGGTTTTTTTGCTGATCATTATTAAATAAAGAAGTGTTTCCTCTGCCAGACGATTGAAGTGAAGATTGAACAGGGTGTCACATTTATTAATGAGAGGAGAATGATTACATCATTAGTTGAGGAGAAGAGCTGCTGCCATTGAAAAAATTCAGGTAATCCTAAAAACAGGCTGTTGAGAAATGTATACTCAACAGCCTGTTTCTTTTTTTCAGAAAAAACGTGATCCTTCTATTGGATTTAAATGATTGTATTCTTACCTAATACTTCCTTTAGATTCTATCACCCAACGTTCAGTAAAAGAATAGAAACACCCCTGGAGAAGCAGCGGAGAAGCTTAAATTTTAAAATTTAGTTTAATAAGCCCTGCCTCTCTTGCAGAAGTAAAGGCAATCACAATGAGAGGACCAACAATAAAGCCAATGACCCCAAACAGCATAAGGCCAATATACAATGAAATGAGCGTGGCAAGAGGGGAGAGTCCGATGTGGTGCCCCATCACCTTAGGTTCTACAGTCCTCCTGATAATTAAAAGGACGGCAGCAAGGATTAATAACTGTGAACCAAGGCCGATATTTCCGGCGATCAAGTGAAAGAGTGCCCATGGTCCCAAGATAGCAATGGAACCAATGATTGGAACAAAATCGATCAGCCATATGATTAATGACATAACTAAAGCAACGTCAGGCGCGATAATCAACAGACCAATAAATGTCACAACGAAAATAATAATACTAACCAAAAACTGCGCTTTAAAAAATCCAATTACCACATAAGAAAGGCGGGAAGTCATAAATTTAACCTTTTCTTCTGTCTTGTCGCTCATAAAGGAATATACCTGTTTGCTTAAACGAGGAAGCTCAAGCATAAATAAGAACAAAGCGATAAGATAAACAATAAATGTGACAAGATACCCTGGTATGGATGCAACAATGGATGTAAGGTCAGTAATAATGTTACGGTCAGTAAATTCGAGACGAAGATTGTTCAATGTTTGTGTTACCTGGCTGTTAATTTCATAAACAAACTCTGGAGGCAGATCTTCATATGTGTTTTCTAAATTGGCTTGGAAATTTAGCCATGCCCGGTTTAAATCATTGATGTAAGCTGGAAGATTCTCTACAAAATCAACGATTTGCGTGACAGCCTGTGTAACGAGGATGTACCCTCCGATACCAATAGAACAGACAAAAATTGTAAAGACAAGCATGACTGCGAGGTTGCGCCTGACTCTCAACCGGTCGGTCATAAAGCGGACTACCGGTGAAAGTGCAAGAGCAGTTAATAAAGCTAAAATAATAGGAAGGGAGACAGGCAGCACAAAGTATGCTGCAACCCCCACAATAATTATTGTTAATATGGTAAGCAGTATTTTTTTATTAAGCAGCGCAGACAATGGTAGTCCCCTTTCTTGACACATATAGATCATTGTCTCAGTGTTGTGTGACAAAAACTGAGGACAAAAAAGAAAGGAAAATATTTCAAAAAAACCGGGTGAAAAATGCTTCATCCGGTTTTACTTTCCTGAAGTTTTGGCTTACATTATGTAGCATGACTATTCAAAAATTAGTCTTCCTTAAGTTCTTTTTCGATTGCTGCAAGCTTTTGTTTGCATTTGTTTACGATTTTCTCCGGGAATTCCTCATCATATTCTACACCGTGGGGGTAGTAGTGACGGCCCAAATAAGGAGTCATCAGTTTCACTCTTGTATCTTCTTTTCCAATTTCTCCACTTACACTGTAGGCTGGTATACGAAGATAGTACGTAGCATCTTCAGCTTTGTCTAAAAATCTGTAATCAAACGTCACTCTTTCATAATCCCATTGTTCAGAATGAACGAAACCATTTTCTTCAATAACCATGTGTAGCTTTCCAAAGGAGACTTCTTGCTCCTGAATATCAAATCCTTCGATCTTCATTTTCTGTCCCTCCTATGTCTAAATAACCTGTTATCCTTCTTTATCATAGTATGTTTACCGAGAAGATGCAACGCATTAGTATGGAAACTTTATGACACCTGTACTGTCTGCCGTTTGAAGTTAACCTTCACTATAGGTGTATGATTTTTTACTTTCGAGGGATTATAAGTGTCGTATCATTTTTATCGATAAAGGAGGAAAGAAATTTGGATACTTTAAAAGATATCATGACCACTGGGGTAGAAACTTGTAAACCGGAGGACACGGTATACGACGCTGCTGTTAAAATGAAAAACACTCATGTGGGAGCTATACCTATTGTTCAAGATCAAAATCTAATGGGAATGATAACGGACAGAGACATTGTTGTCCGTTGTATTGCTGAAAAACAAGCGAACTCCGCCCCAGTTTCAGACATAATGAGTGAGAATTTAATCACAGCTGAACCGTCAATGTCAGTAGATGAAGCTGCGAGGATGATGGCAGAGAAACAAATAAGACGACTTCCTGTGGTGGAGAATCAAAAGCTTGTAGGGATTGTAGCACTGGGTGATTTGGCAGTTGGAAGGACTACTGCGGATGAAGCTTCCTTTGCATTAAGCGAGATTTCAGAAAGACCGGAAGTGCATCATTAAAACTTAGTATTATTACCAGGAGAGCCGCCTATATATTTATGGGCGGTTTTTTGGTATGTATAACGGGTGGCGCAGACACCGATAAAAATGTTTTAATAGAGAATAGAAAAGGAATTAAGCGGGGAAGCTGTTCTCCTTAGTAGTGCAGTGGAAGAGAGGAGTCAAAGGATGTTCAGACAACTTGGATTTATCTTTATTGTATTTGGAATCACGTTTGGGGTGCTTGTTTGGCAGCTAGGCTGGCCGGAATGGGTTATGCCTGCCGAGGAAGGCCAAGAGGACACTTCAACAGAAATACCTGAGGAATCAATGACGATGGAAGATTCCCTTCAAGATTTATTAAGTAACCTGGGTGAAACCAGAGATAATATAAACTTAGATGAGATTGATCTGGAGTCCATAGATTTAGAAGGGCTTACTATAGATGAACTTAATTTGCAGGAAATACTGCCTGTGCTGGAGGAAGAAACTCAAACCGAACAAACAGAGGAAGAAGAAGCTTCTGAAGAAGAAGCTTCCAATGAAGAAGAAATTTCCGAAGAAGAAACCGGGAACGAGGAGCAACAGTCTGAGTCTGAACACCTTGAAGAAGAAGAAACAATTGCTGAAGACAGTTTGCAAAGTCTTATAGGTGAAAGTGAAGAGGCAGTGCAAAACTTACTTGGCGAAGCTCAAAGGGTGGATCCTTCTCTTTATGGCTATAACGTTCATGTTTATTTGAATCAGGAGCATCAAGAATATATTCTTGTCGGGATTATGGATAACGTCGTTCAAACTGTTCTTGCTCTTGGTGAAGAAGCTTCAGTTGCTCCCCTTCAGGCAGGCATGAGCCGAAGTGAAGTTGAAAATCATCTTCAGGTGGAAGAAGAGCCGACTGTAGAAACGGATGACGGTTCTTTTACCTTTCATCCAGATGAACAAGAGGCAGCAGACAGGCCGCTTGTAGAGCTCGAAGATGGGATATGGGCACAGCTATATTTTGATACGATAGATGACGGACTTGTTGGTGTTAGATATTTAAATAGTGAAACAATCGTTAACCATAGGCCTTATTCTATTACGTACCGGGGCTCTTTAGAAGAAAGACCTAATTGGGGTCGAGAAGAGTGGAGGCCGGTGGAAGAGGCAGCAGAGCAGCAAGTTCTTGAAGCTACAAATGTTATCAGGCAATCCTTCGGAAAAGACCCTCTGGAGTGGGATGAGGAGGTTGCACAAGTCGCCTATTTGCATAGTGAGGATATGGCTCAAAATAATTACTTTGCCCACGACTCTCCAACTTCTGGAGCGCTTCAGGACCGTATGACAGCAGGAGATGTTTCTTTTATGAGAGCCGGAGAAAACATAGCTGCACAGTATGTTGATGCAACCTCAGCCGTAATAGGCTGGTTAAATAGTGAAGGCCACAGAGTAAATTTATTAAGCGAAGATTTCTCCCATCTTGGTGTAGGAGTGTACGAAAGACATTATACCCAGAATTTCCTTACTCCTTGGTAAAAAAGGAGGGTGCCAGGAAGCTTTCATAGCATACTTGGCACCCTTTTTGTTATTTTGCAGGCAACACATAAAAAGTCCCTGTTGCCAAAGCGATCACTTTATTTTCGTCATTAAAAACTTTCGCCTCTGTCACGCACACTTTGTTCCCCCGAGAAATGATTTCCCCTTGGCAGCGGAGTTTGTTACCTGTGCCACCCTTTATGTAGTTTACTTTCATGTCCAGTGTCACGGCAACTTGTCCCTTAGGAAGGCTTAGATTTACCATGCTTCCCATTGTTGTATCCAAAAGAGTCGCGGTTACTCCCCCATGCACGATATTTAACGCGTTCATAATGGATGGCTTTATAGGGATCGATACCTCGTACGTGCCGTCATCGAGAAACCTTCTTTCAGTTTCAAGCCAGCTTCCGATATAAGACACGTAATTACCCTTTTGTTTTTCCCTAAGGCCTCTTAAAAAGCTGGAAAGAACCTCCTGGTCTTCTTTGCTGCTTTGCGCTAAAAAGTCTTCAAATTCATTACGTAAAACGTGAGAAAGATTATTTTCCATTCGACTTTTCCTTTCTATGCTTTTACCGATTATCGATATTGTAGCATGTAATTTCAAAGCAAAACAAAAATTGGGCGCACTTCTTAAAACAGGAGGGCGTAAATTATAGAAGAGAAGAAGTCAAAGAGCATGAGATATGTTTTACGGGAGGTGGAATTGTTATGGAAAAAGAGTCACTTCATCCATCGGTAGAGGAGTTCAAAAAATTTGTTCAAAGCCATCCATTGCTGATAAAAGAAGTAAGAGAAGGAAGAAAAACGTGGAACCATTTATACCAGGACTGGGTTGTATTAGGATCTGATGCTGCAGAGTGGTCGCCTTACAAAAAAGAAAGCGACCCGCAAGAAAGTACTTCTGGCGGTCAGTCTGATATGATTAGTGGGCTGTTTAAAAGCTTAAATGGGATCAATATGCATGATTTACAGCAAAATCTTTCCCAGTTTAGCGGTGTAATGGGGAATGTACAGAAATTATTTCAGCAGTTCCAGCGGCAGCCGCCACAGCCCCCTCAAAGAGGCCCGGAAGATCCCTTTTCATTTAGATGGTTTTAAAAGAGGTGGAAAAACTTGCGTCAAGACGTATATTCCTACGTGAGCTCACGGCCTGACTTAAAAGCTTTCATCCGTTTTCATCCTCATTGGTATAGAAGGTTAAATAGAAATCCTCAAAGGATCATGGAATTTGAAAAAGAAGCCAACATTTATCACGGAAAGACTTTCCCCCAAAGAGTGGAAAAAATGAATCATGGATTAAATATGGTCATGATGCTTCTAAATATGCTAAGGGCACAATAAATGTGGATAAGTAAGCCTTCTTTGTCACAACATACAGGCAAAGGGGGTTTACGAATTGTCAAAAATAAAAACGGCATTCCTGCTTGCGTTGGTTTGCACTATTTTTTATGCTTCGGCAGCCTATAGCCAGGAAATGATAGAAATTGAACCATTACAAATAGTTCCCGTGAATAAAGTGACCAGTGAAGTCACAAAAGAATCCATGCAAGAAGATGGATGGAGCCTGCAATATAAAGTGAAAGAAGCCAACATTTATGTTGAATGTATTCTTCCAGACTTCTCTCTGTCCATGAACGAGCAGAAAGGAGACGGTTACTTACTATTAAAGCTTGACGGCTCAGAGATCGGAAGGATGGACCAAGCCGCTTTTGTGATAAAAGGATTGCCGGCAGGTGATCATGAAATCACCATACAGCCAGTTGATCATGAAGGAAAAGCTCATGCTAAAGAAATGAGTTTTGAGATCACCATTGCCTAGGCTGGAAGGGGAAACAAAAAAAACGGTGCCTTTTCAGGAGGCATCGTTTTTTAGTGAGATATCGCTTCTATTATATAATCTTCTGCTCGGATACCTTTCTCCTGAAATCCTTGATTCCCAAATAAAACATTAAATTCTAAAAAGTAGTATTGATTGTTAGCAAACACAAGGTCGAATCCCGCATGATTGATTCCTAAATGCAAGGCAGTTTCCAGTGCTAAATCCAACGCTTCCTGAGGTATATTATCAAAGGAGATAGTGCCGCCCTGGGCGATGTTATTATAAAAACTGCTCTCATCATTAATCCGCCAATAAGCATTTACCACTTTATTTCCAATGACACAAACGCGTAAATCTTTGTTGATTGGAAGATATTCTTGAACATACAGGGTGCTGTTACTTTGTGCGTAATCTTTAAAGTCATCCTGGTTGTTAATGAGAAACACACCTTTTCCCATAGAGTTACGACTTTCTTTGCCTACAAAAGGAAAGGGAAACGTAAGAAGGATATTTTCAAGGCTTTCCTTTGAACGCCCATGTATTTCAGTGTAGGGAACATGTGAAGGGCAGACACTAAGCAATGCCCTTGTCATTTCGATTTTGTCATAGCCAAGATGAATCGTTTCTATAGAAGGGAAGATTTTCTTTTTCATTCCATATACAAGGGCATTTACCTGCCATTTTTCAGGAAAAAGACATATATCAGCTTGTAAGATCTTATCTTTTTCGATAGGATGAAACATTTTTTCAGGCTTAATATATTGAATATTTGGAATTCCAATGGTTCGGAAAGGATTAAACGTTACTATTTTCATGAATGTTCCTCCTGAGATAGTATGCTTGCGTAACCTTACATTACGAAGAATATTATACGAAGCTAATGAACTTCCGGTCAATCTTCTTCTATGATTTTACAAAACTAAATAATAGAGCAGCCTTTCAATAGAAGCTACCTTTCACCAACAACCTGGTACGTGTTATACTATCTCTATTCGGAGGTGGATCTATGACTACAATGGTTTCAACGCCGGCTGATGTCCTTGCTGCTTCGGCAGCTCTTGGAGATTTAGTCATTCGATCAGAAGTGTTTCAAGCTTATCTTACTTGCAAAGAACGAATGGATGAGGATACTGAAGCTCAGGAGCTCATTTATCGTTTTACAAATATAAAAGAACAATATGAGGAAGTTCAGCGCTTTGGTAAGTATCATCCAGATTATAAGACTGTTTCTTCCAACGTTCGACAGTTAAAGCGCAAGCTTGATGTAAATGACTCGATCAGCGCCTTTAAAAAAGCTGAAAAGGAGCTCGAGTCATTATTAAATGAAATCAGCGCTGAAATTGGCTATGCAGTGTCACCAAATATAAAGGTGCCAACGGGAAACCCTTATTTCGATAACCTTTCTTGTGGAGGGGGCTGTGGCTCCGGGGGAAGCTGTGGCTGCGGGTAAGCTGGCTGGTTGTAAGAGCTATGGCGAAAGCCAGGCAGATTGAGGAAATTTGGACAAAACAGTCTTAAGGAAAAAGAAAAAGGTTCCAATTATCATCATACATGGTAATTGGAACCTTTTTTATTATACACATTTTATCAAACTCGATAAATTTTTTATCGCAAGAAAGGTACGGGTGTAAACACATAGGGAAGAATCCCCTTGGTTTTCTAACAAGGAAAAGGTACTTCCTTTATGGGGTTATTATGCAAGTGGAAAGAGGTAAAGAAGTAAGATGTTAAAAAGGAGGTGGGAAAGGATGCACAAGCGGATATCCTGAAATCGCAAGTATAGACATCCCCATAACAATCCTCCGGCGATGGCTGCGGTGACCAACAAAAAAGAGCCGCTTGTTATGTGAGCAGAGGCGTATAACAAAGTGGCAACGGCAACCTTCAACGGAGGGGATAAAGGTAAATTTTCCTGTACATAGCCGCGCCAGAATAATTCTTCAACAGGAATAATTAAAAGGACAAGAAAAAGATGATGCCACCAATGGACAGGCATAATTGTTTTGTAAAGACTTGTAATTTCAACATTGAGATCCGGCAGAAACCGGTTAATTATTATGCTTGCAAGGTAGACAGCTAGATAAAAAATGACAGCCGTTATAAGGCCGAAGGCAGCTATAACAGTCAGCCGGCTTTTTTGTTTCATATGGGTTCCTAGAAAGGCAGTAACCCCTAAAACAGCGATAGCAGGCGGAAAGCAATACCAAAAAAGATGGGAGGGGAGCGCAAAAACTCCCCACAATAAAATGTGGGCAAGAAGGAGTCCTGCCCACAATGGAATGTTCTTGTACCTATGCTTGCTTTTCATAAACAGTAATTTCCTCTGGCTCATATGGAGTAATGGGTTTGAAAATATACGTTTTTGTTGCGTCCATCCTTGGGTGAAACTGCTTAAATGATTGTATCGGATGAACTTGTCTCATTTTTAAGGTGTATAAGGTTTCTCGATCAACATCTATGCTATACAAGTACCATTCGTTATCATGACCTGTAACTGGATCAGGTTCGATCGTATAGCCAGACAGGACGATACGATCACAATTTGGCAGCAAGGAGAAGATATAGGAAGATAAATATAAAGCTGCTCCTCCAACCATCTTTGCATAATGGTTTCGTTGTTGTTTCTTAGACTTCCTTTCAATTTTTAGTTTGCCGGATTTTAAGATCGAAGCCTTCGACACTGGAACAACTTGAAGAGGAGGAAGCTTTACATCGACATAGACGGTTTTAGGGCCGAGTACTTGAAAGTCAATGTCTGTATCTATCGGGAAGTCTAGCTTTTCAAGCATCATCGTGAGCCATTCATCCATGGCCTCAAGGCTCCCTGCCATCATGCGGTGAAGTAAATCTATGCGATATGTTCTTTCTTGTTTGGCAAGTTCTATAAGCTCATCATAGGAAGCTTGTTCATTATTAAAGGTTTCAATGGTTTGTTGTTTAACGCGCTCGTTAAACTCGTCTTTTTGCTTGGGAGAAAGGAAACGAAGTACCTTTAAAAAAGAAGACGTTTCATTTTCAAGCTTTGCTTTTTCCCGCAGGTAGATCTCTTCTCGCTGTGGAGGAGAAGCAGTCACTGTAGTTTCTTCCCTAATTTCATTTTCAATTTCACTTACTGTCTTTGGAGGTGAAAGCTCATGATGAATTTCCAGCAGTTTTGTTGTCTGTTCATTGATTTCCCGTTCTTTTTCTTTATACAATTCTTTTAATTTAGAGGCATTTTGTTTTTTTAATTCCCGCAAATGATTAGCAGGCAGTTCATCACCCATCCTGTCCACAAAGGTAAATGAATGAGAAGAATCATCGTAGACAAGGTTTGCATCATAGGGAAGCTTCTCAGTAGATTCATAGTGCCTTTGCCCGGCAGCCCCTTTATCCAGCCGTGATCGGTATGACAATCCGCTTCCAGGGATACCAATGTTCCCATAGAGACCTTTTTTTCCAAGGGAGACAGATGCCCCCTGACGGCCCACAGTTGTGCTGATTCCCCGTTTACTGAAGTTTAACCTTACACCAGGTGCTACGCTGACACGTTTTTGAAAACGAAAACTCATATGACTATCGCTCCTTTCGACCTGTTAATGTTTATTGTACAAGAAAAAGAAGGAATATAAAAAACAAAAGGGGGGGAAGGGCATGTTTTCAGGAGAATTCACTTATGAAACTACGATACATGATAAGAAAGAAAACGTTTGGGAATTTTTCTTATACACAAGGAACCTCGAAAAGCTAAGTGGTTTTCCAAAGGTGAAAGTAGTTGATGGTGAAAGAACGGAGGAAGGGGAAACGATCCAGCTTCAGATAAAGGGAGGGCTTGTTTCTCCAGTCTGGGAAGTCCGTATTACGGAGGTAAACGAAGGGAATTATTTTATCGATAAAGGAGAAAAGCTTCCCTTTCCTTTTATTACCTGGCAGCACATTCACAGATTTATAGAAGAGGATAATATGACAATTATGAAAGATGAGGTCGCTTATACTTCATGGCTTCCTCCCGCAGTTGTGAAAACAGGACTTAAACGAATGTTTAAGGACAGAGAAAAAAAAATAAAAACTATATTTTCGTGAAAAATGGTAAAAAGACACCGTGAAAGCGAATGAGATGAAGCCTGAATGGATGTCGTACTTGTACCTTAGGTGCAAGCGAGTGTATTTTTGAACAATCAACCAACAGAATTATAATATAAGTAAGGGCCCTCACCAACGGTGAAGGCCCTTACTTAGCTGAGTTTTGACCCAGCCCCTGGCAGCAGGGAAGGTCTTACTTTCGAAGGTACCGGTTAATCAGAGCCAGAATAGACCTTCTCGTTAAAATACCAATAAAAGATCCCATGTCATCTTCAATACAGACAAATGGGTGATTGATAGAGAGAGTCAAGGCTTTTCCAAAGGTTTCATCCTTGTTCATTCTTGGTATCTTCTCGGACATGACATCCTTAACTTTTATTTCGTGTAGACGTTCCATTTCAATTCGCTCGATACCCAATATTGAATCCAGAATTTGTGCTTTACTAATTTGTCCGCATACCTTGTAATCTTTATCCAGTACAGGAATAGCGGTATAGCCAGATTTAATGAGAACAAGCAGGGCGTGGTCCAGAGGGTTGTTTAATTGGACGTGAGCTACTTTCTCTTCTGGTATCATTAGTTCTTTTATTTCGTTATCCATAATCTGGCTGTTTTTTAAAGTTTGCATCATTTTTATCACTTTCTTTCTTTGTGTAGTTAGGAAGGGTAAAAGAAAGTGGGTTCCATCGATCCCAATTCTATCATAGGAAGAATGGTTTCTAATGTCAATAAGTACATGTAAGCGTATTCTTGTCTTAATCCCACTCTATTCACCGATCTGAGCAGAGATATTGCAAATGGAGGGTACAATATATTCAGGTACAAAAGTATTTGTTTTGCAGGCTCTTATCCACATATGAAGATACCCGCTTTGAAGATGGATTAAACCAATAAAATAACCTTTTTCTGGAAAATGTGGCTGGTATGAATATCAGAGTGCTGATTCGTAATAGAACTAAACTGTAACGAAAAAGCGGTTGCCTGCAAAAAGCCCTTCTTCTTTTGAAGGGCGCTGTTAATATTCCCAGAAAGAAAAAGGGTTACGTGATAGGTTTGAAAGAGTCAGCCTGGAAGCGGGAACGATTTCTGTTCCTGTTGATTTCAAAAAAGAAAGACCCTCTTTGATTCCTGTTACCGTTTCCTCGCCTTTAATGCCAACATGACCGATTGCGATTGTCTTAGCATCCGACTCTGTCCTTTGTGCCATGTGTTTCATTTGTTGTCTAACCTCTGCAGCTGAAGACAAAGTATCATCTAAGAACACATCTCTCACTTCGTAAGGGATACCCATACTTTCACAAAGCTCAGGGATCAGTGAACGAGGATTCGTACCACTGTCGATAACGTAAAGCTGATTTTCCTTTGCTGCTTCAAGAACACCGGAAATGGCTTCAGAAGTTTCTACTACTTTGGAGCCCATATGGTTGTTAAGTCCTTTCACATGAGGAAGGCTGTCTATAGCTTTTTGAGTGGCCTGTTTTGCTTCTTCTTTTGTCATCTCTGCGCGGATAGCACCAGGTCCGAGCCAGGATGCTTTTCCTTTGAGAGGTTCCATCGGCAAATGAAGCATTACTTCGTGACCTTTTTCCGCAGCCAGGACTGCCTGCTTATGGCTGTCTTCCATAAAAGGCATAATCGCAATCGTGAGAGGAAGATCTAAATCAAGCATTTCTTCTACGCCCTTCACTTTGCCGCCAAAGTCATCAATAATAAGTGATACTTGAGGAGGGGGGGAAGCAGCATTTACTGAAGTGACATAATAGGAGAAAAAAAGCGGGAGAAGACAAAGTGCCATCCAGTATTTCACGTGAGTCATCCTTTCTTTTCTTAATTATCTTAAAATAGGATTCCCTTTCATACATTCTCTATCCATTAACAAAGAAAGAAGCTTCTATGTACAGAAGCTTCTTTCATTATTTTCTCATGTTAAAGGCTGCGTTAATTTGTCCTCGAAGCATCCGTTCACGAAGCTGTTTGTTCTTTAGTTCACGTTGCTCCATCTTACGTATTTCAAAAGTTTGCATTCCGTCTTCCATTTTATTGGCAATATCAACAAGCCTTTCAACATCCTGAAATGAGTATTTTCTTGTTCCACCCTTTGACCTTTCCGGGGCTAACAGCTTTCTTTCTTCGTAGTAACGAATTTTTCTTTCTGATAGGCCTGTCAACTCACTTACAACCCCAATAGTTATCACTTTCTTATCCTTGTAAGAAGCCACCCGGATTCCACTCCTTTTACTCACAATTGCTTTTCTTTTAATAAAATGTTAACACAGATATGGATTACCGGCTCCCCTTATGTAAGAAAATCTAACATTAAAAAGTGAGAGTATTTAAAAATGTAAAAAAATCGAAACAATTATGCAATTATGTAGTTTTCCCTTCCCATTAATGTTAACCTTTAATTATAATTGGTTAACATTAATGGGAGGGGTTTAACTTGACATTAAAAAATGGATGGAACGAGTGGGGGATTTTAGCAGAAAAGGGGATTAGAAAAGAAACCTTATCAAAAGATGATGCGCTGGCTGTCTTACGAGCTGATGAAGACGAAGTACTTTCCATTCTGGATGCTGCGTTTAAGGTCAGGAAGCATTTTTATGGAAAAAAGGTGAAACTTAATATGATAGTGAACGCCAAAAGCGGACTTTGTCCAGAGGACTGCGGATACTGTTCTCAGTCCTCCCAAGCACAAAATGAAATAGACAGATATCCACTTCTGGAGAAAGAGGCCCTTGTCAAGGGTGCGGAGGAAGCGATGCGTCGGAAAGCAGGAACGTACTGTATCGTTGCGAGCGGAAGAGGACCTACCGACAAAGAAGTAGAACACGTGGCTTCTGCTGTAGAAGAAATTACTGCTGCTTATCCACTTAAAATCTGTGCATGTCTCGGAATCTTAAAGGAGCATCAGGCTGTCAGGCTTAAAGAAGCAGGGGTTCATCGATATAACCATAACTTAAATACTCATAAAGATCACCATGGAGAAATAACAACTACTCATACGTACGAGGACAGGGTTGGGACAGTCAACCATGCAAAGGAAGCAGGTCTTTCTCCTTGTTCAGGGTTAATTGCCGGAATGGGAGAAACGGACGAGCAGTTAATTGAAGCCTTATTTGCTCTACGAGAGCTAGATGCAGATTCCATCCCCATTAATCTTTTGCATCCTATCCCAGGGACCAAACTTGAAAACCAAAATGGGGTAGGACCAATGCGCTCTTTAAAAATCCTGGCTTTAAGTCGTTTTATACTTCCACATAAAGAAATCAGAGTTTCCGGAGGAAGAGAAGTGAACCTCCGATCCCTTCAACCGTTAGCTTTGTATGCTGCAAACTCCATTTTTGTAGGAGATTATCTTACAACGGGCGGACAAATTGCTGAATCAGACCATCAAATGATTAAAGATCTTGGTTTTGATATTGAAGAAAATGCTTTAGAAGATGCCATTCTGCCATAGAAAGAGCTGCAGGAAAGTTTGAACTTTTTACAACTGAGGAATGTACATAACCAAAGATTGTTTAAGGAGGAAGGGTTATGTTATTTCCAGCAAAAGATCTTGTCCGCTTTTCTATAGAAGCAACCGACGGTGATATTGGAAAAGTGGACGATTTATTCTTTGAAGAAGATAATTGGACGGTAAGGTATATGGTCGTTAACACAAACCCGTGGCTTCCCGGAGGTAAGGTTCTTATTTCCCCAATTTCTATTGAGAGCGTTGACTTATCAGAAGGAGTAGTGAGGGTTGATCTAACCAAAGACCAGATTAAAGATGCACCTGATATTGACTCAAGTGAAGCAATATCCCGACAAAAAGAAGAAGAGTATCATCAATATTATGGTTTTTCGTATTACTGGCCCTTTGCAGGCTACTGGGGGCATCATGCTTACGCAAGAGATTTAGCAAGCCTTGGAAGTGATGATCTTGCTAATGAAGTTAAAGAGCAGGATACTGAAGAAAATGAGCAGGAAGGACCGAAGCTTAGAAGCGCAAAGGAATTAACAGGAGACTGGACCGGGTATAATATTGTTGCTTATGAAGAAGCTGCAGGCAATGTTTCCAACCTTCTGATTGAAGATAAAACCTGGAAGGTAAGGTATATGGTCGTCAGCTCATCTAAAATGTTTTCCTCTAAAGAAGTTCTCTTATCTACAGATTGGGTAAACGAAGTAGACTGGGTAAACGGTGATATTCACATGAATGTGAACAAGGAAGAAATAGAGCAGGCTCCTGATTATGAAACTGGGAATCCTGTAGAAAGATCCTTTGAAGAAGATCTTTATAGTCACTTCAAAAAAGAAAATTATTGGGATCGGGAGTTGTAATTGCTTTGTATGAATGAATCAGGCTGTTGAGAAAATGTTCTCAACAGCCATTTTTTTTTTTGGTAGTAACTAAAAATAGAGTCTCGTCCATAACAAGTGAGGAAAAATAGGCATTTTGATTATTTAGTGAAGATAAAACTTCTTTTTACTCATGCGAGCCGGCAGCGTGTATAATAAACTTGGTTTCTGTTTACATAGGATTGAAAATCTTTGAAAGCATATTTAGAAAAAAGAAAGAGAAAAGAAAGGATTTAAATTAATGAAAATCGTTGTATCTACAATGGCTGCCTTACTTGGCATCCTGATTATTCTAGGATTCTTTGTCTCTACAAGCCTGTATGCACCCGAGGGTGTAAGGGTGATTATTGATCACACCAACCAGACATATGTATCGCCTCCATGTTTTGAGGAAGCTGAGCTCACGAATAATCTTCAGGAGGTGGCTTTAGAGCATGCTGTTACGCTGGGTTATGAAGCAGAAGCAGAATGCACGTCGGACAGCCTGGTTGAAGAGGATGTCTCATTAAATCTAGCTTTACTTAAAGAAATGGGAATTGTTCCTACAAAATGGGCTGAGTGGCCCGATCATATGGCGAACTAAACACCTTCCTTAATTGGAAGGTGTTTTCATTCATATTTTTTACATACCCCATAGCCTAAGCTCCATTTCTATGGTAAAAATATAATATTAGAGTTTTTTTGATGATAGCTCAAAAAGAAGTATCTTAGAGAAAAAAGAAGCTTAAAAGAGTTATATACAGGGTAATACGGATAAAGGGATACTGGCTTTTGCAGCAAAGCACAACGAAAAAGATAAAACATCACCTCATCAAGAAGTAAGTTTATTGAATATTTGCTAAATGAAGGAAGAATGAGTGTGATTGACACTATCTGCTATCGATTGAATGAGATTGACCAGTCAATGAATCTCACACTCCTATTTCCGGATAATTACGATATAATGCCAGCAAACACCTTTTGAGTGTGACTATTCATTGTGATAGCCTTATCTTTGGAGAATATTTAGAAAATGAAGAGAAAAAAACAGTATGGGAGTTGTAAATAGGAGATGAAAGTAGCCAAATTTGGTGGTACATCCTTAGCTAGTGCAGAACAAATTAAGAAAGTCGCAGATATTATCACTTCTGATAATGACCGAAGACTAGTGGTTGTCTCAGCACCAGGAAAAAGAACGGATGAAGATACGAAAGTCACTGATTTACTTATTCGCTTAGGGGAAACATACTTAGAGAAAAAAGAAGCGGAGAAGGAACTTCAGGATGTAGTTGAGCGTTTTAGCGATATCGCAGCTGGCTTGAATTTAGATGAAGATATAGTAAAAACAATTGAAGATGACCTTAGAAGCCGTCTTTCATATGATACCGCAAACCCTGAGCAGTTTATGGACCAGATCAAAGCAGCAGGGGAAGATAACAATGCTAAAGTGGTAGCTCGTTATCTTCAAAGCATTGGTGTGGTTGCTGAGTATGTAAACCCTCAAGAAGCAGGTTTATATGTAAGTGATGAGCCAGGAAATGCTCAAGTACTTCCTGAAGCGTACGATCACCTTTATAAATTGCGTGAAAAAAATGGGGTATTAGTCTTCCCTGGATTTTTCGGTTATTCCAAAGAAGGCCGGTTAGTTACGTTTTCACGTGGAGGGTCTGATATTACCGGCTCTATCGTTGCGGCAGGGGTACAGGCAGAACTTTATGAAAACTTTACTGATGTAGATTCAGTATTTGCTGCAAACCCTAAGGTAGTAGAAGAGCCTGTAGCGATTAAAAGAATGACATACAGAGAAATGAGGGAGCTTTCTTACGCGGGGTTTGCGGTCTTTCATGATGAGGCATTAATCCCTGCGTTTAGAAAATCCATCCCTGTGTGCATCAAAAATACGAATAATCCTCAAGGCAGCGGCACAATGATTATCGCAGAAAGAGAATATGCATTAAATCCAATTATAGGAATTGCAGCAGATAAAGGCTTTAGCACTATTTATGTGCGTAAGTATTTAATGAACCGTGAAGTTGGTTTTGGACGTCGTTTATTAGAAATCATTGAGGACGAGGAGATTTCTTACGAGCATATTCCATCAGGTATTGATGATACTTCTGTCATTCTCGAAGACAGCCAGATGACCCCAGAAAAAGAAGAGCGCATTATACGCAGAATTATGGATGAATTAGGTGCAGATGATGCGTATATTGAAAGAGGATTTGCTATGATCATGCTTGTTGGAGAAGGCATGCATGAAACAGTAGGCATTGCTGCTAGAGCGAGCAAAGCTTTATCTGATAATGGAGTAAACATTGAAATGATCAACCAGGGTTCCTCCGAGGTCTCACTGGCCTTCGGTATTAAGGAGGAAAATGTTGATAAAGCCATCAGTGGGCTTTACGAAGAATTTTTCAGTGCAAAAACAGTGCTTCAATAATTCATAAAAAAAGCAGCCTATAAAAGGCTGCTTTTTTTATGAATTTCCTAGTTTTTTATATTTTTATTCTGCTCGATCAAAAGTTCTTTAAGCTCTGCAACTTCCTTTCGCAGCTCTTTTATATCTGTTTCTTGTTCCTCATGTCCTTTTGCCAGTTCTTTATGATCTTCCTTTAGGTCAGCTTTCACATCCGGAAGCTCCATTTCATTGGCTTTTTCCACATTATTTACAATAACCCCGATAAAGAGGTTAAAGACAACGAACGTTCCAACAAGGACAAACGCTACAAAGTATATCCAGGACCATGGATCTTCCGCAAAAATCGGGCGCATAACGCCGCTTGCCCATGATTCCAAGGTAACAACCTGGAAGAGAGTCAGTAAGGAAAGTTCAAGATTCCCAAAGTATTCAGGTGCTATATCAGCGTACAGCATCGTACCGATCACAGCAAAAATGTAAAAAATGATACTCATCAGAATAAGAATATTTCCTAAAGCTGGTATTGTCATGAGCAGTGCATCTACTAATCTACGCAAAGAGGGAATGACAGAAATCATCCGAAGAACACGAAGGACACGTAGTACCCTTAGCACTGTGACAAAATGCGCTCCAACAAAAACATGGCTCGCTGCAACAATTAAAAAGTCAAACCAGTTCCACGCACCTTTAAAGAAAGATGTGAAAGGTTTAGCCGCGTACATACGAAGGGCAATTTCTATAGTGAAAATCCAGATGAGAATACGGTCGGCTAAAAAGAAAGTATCTCTGTTGGCTTCGTAAACACCTGGATAAGTTTCAATACCGACAATAATGGCATTAATGATAATAATAGTGAGGACGGTGTAAGTGAACGCAGGATGGTTCACCAATACAGCGGCTTTTTCGCGCATCGTCCTGGGCTTTTTTTCTGTTGACATACAAGGTTTGCCTCCACTTTCCTATTTAAATAAATAAAGAGCTGCAACTTAGGCTGAAATCACGACAAAACCCAGTCGTTATGATTCTACTAAACTTTATCTCTAGAGGGAAGAGTTTAAGATTCAACTATTTTGTGAAGCTTCTCTGAAGAGACTAGTCCCGTAAAAAAAGGCTTTGGATGTCCCAAAGCCTTTCATGAAGGAAGTCAAGAGGAGGTCGGTGTTTTGCTGGAGACCCCAAGTTCCTCTGAACGCTTGACTGCGCGTTCAATTGCCTTTTGTAAACCATGCTGGACGCCATGACTTTCAAGGACCTCAAAGGCAGCTTCAGTAGTGCCCCCCGGGCTCATGACCTCTTTATATAATTCTCTGGAGGACTTGTCTGTGTTCTGCAGTCTTTTGGAAGCTCCGTAAAGGGTCTGGATAATTAGTTCTTTGGCTTCTTGCTCTTCAAGTCCTGTTTCCCTTGCTGCTTGTTCCATGGCTTCGACGATATAATAAACATAGGCAGGACCACTTCCTGATAAACCAGTGACAGCATCTAACTTGCCTTCTTCCAGGGTAGTTACAGTGCCAATGGCCTGAAACAAGCTCTGGCTGACAGCAAGGTCCTGCTTGGAAGCAAAACTGCCTGGAGTCATAGCCGTTGCTGATGCTCCCACCTTTGCTGAAGTATTTGGCATGGTGCGGATAATAGGGATTTCTTTTTGACAAAGCTTTTGAATGTATGCTGTGGAAATGCCGGCCAAGACAGATATGAGAAGCTGATTTTCACCTAAAACGCTTTGGATATCAGATATGGCTTCCTCTACATGCTTTGGTTTTACGGCTAATACTACAATATTTGCTTTTCCGACAGCTGCTTCTTTATCTGAAGTTGTATTAATCCCGTACTGGTCTGAAAGATACGTTAACCGTTCTTTTTCTGAGTTATTCGTTGCAGTGATTTGTTCAGGAGCCAAAAGCTCTTTACTGAGCAGGCCGCCAATAATGGATTCTGCCATAGACCCTGCACCCACAAACGTCACATGATAATTACGCAGCATTTTTATTCCTCCTAGCCTTTGATTTGGCCATTGCCTTTAATAAGATATTTCGTGGAAGTTAATGCTTTCAGGCCCATTGGCCCTCTTGCATGAAGCTTTTGTGTGCTGATACCGATTTCTGCTCCAAAGCCAAATTCGAATCCATCAGTAAAGCGGGTCGATGCGTTATGATATAAGGCTGCAGCATCCACATTGGAAAAAAAGCTCTCTACATTCTCTCTGGTTTCACTGATGATCGCTTCTGAGTGGCTGGTGCCATGCTTTTTTATGTGCGCAATCGCTTCCTCGGCACTGTCCACGATTTTCATAGACACTGTCAAATCTAAATACTCTGTATCCCAGTCTTTTTCAGTAGCTTCTGCAACAGCTGAATCATACTTACGTACGTTAGCATCGCCGCGGATAGTGACATCTTTATCTTGTAAAGCATGAAGAAGTCGAGATAAATGGTCTTCAGCCCATTTATCATGCACAAGTATGGTTTCGGCTGCATTGCAGACAGAAGGACGCTGGGTTTTGGCATTAATTGCAATGGATAATGCCATGTCTTCTTCAGCAGTTTCATCAATGTATATATGGCAGTTTCCTACTCCCGTTTCAAGCACTGGAACAGATGCCTGTTTGACCACTGTTTGGATCAGGTTTGCTCCTCCACGGGGGATCAATACATCCAAATACTCATTCATTGTAAACATGGTAGATGCAGCTTCCCTGGAAGTGTCTTGAACGAGCTGAACAGCTTCCTTTGGCAGCCCGCTTTTCTCCAAAGCAGAGTGGAGGGAGGACACAATTGCTTGATTGGACGCAAAAGCAGAGGAACTGCCTCTAAGAAGAACAGCATTTCCGGTTTTCAGTGATAAAGCAGAGGCATCAACTGTAACATTTGGCCTTGCTTCATAGATCATGCCAATGACACCGATTGGCACACGGACATTTTGAATATCCAGTCCATTTGGCTGTGTCCAGGATTCAATCTCTTCACCCACCGGGTCAGGCAGCTCGACAATTTGTCTCATGCCTTCAGCCATATCCTTTATTCGTTCTTCTGATAAGCGAAGTCGATCTAAAAGAGTGGAAGAGAAGCCTTTCTTTTCTCCTTCTTCCAGGTCTTTTTTATTGGCAGACAGGATCTTATCACTATCTAATTCAAGCTGTTCTGCCATCTTTTGAATGGCTTCATTTTTTATTGATGTAGAAAGAGGAGCCAACACAGCAGCAGCTTCTTTCGCCAGTTTTCCTTGTTGATAAATCGCATCCATGTATGAAACATCCTTTCCTTTTTAGCTGTGCACCCAGTCATCTCTGTGGATGACTTCGGCACGCGCGGTTTTTGTGTAATAAAGGGCTTCCTGTGACGGTTTCCCTTTTATTTGTTTAAGCTCAGTAGAAGAGACATTGATCTGCCCTTTACCTAGAACATTTCCTTTTTCATCAATAACTTCTACCACAGCTCCTTTAGAAAAGGAGCCGTAAAAATCTACCACTCCTGCCGGAAGCAGGCTTTTCCCTTTATAAAGGATAGCATCCCTTGCTCCATCATCAATAATAACCTGGCCTGAGACTTGTGAGTGGAGAGAGATCCATTGCTTTTTGTTTTTTAAAATAAATGCACCGGGAAAACCAATATACGTACCGTCCCCTTTGCCAGATAAGATATCCATCAGCGCTCCCTCGTTTTCACCAGAGCCGATAAAGCAGCTTACTCCTAAAGAAAGAGCGGTTTTTGCAGCTTCCAGCTTAGAACGCATGCCCCCTGTTCCCACCTTGCTCCCAGAGGAGCCTGCCTGGGAAAGGAGTTCCCCGGTAATTTCCGGTAAGAAATGGTAACGTTTGGCTGAAGGGGTGTCATTAGGGTTAGCATCATAAATCCCATTAATATCTGTCAGGATAATTAATGTCTGGGCATGAACCAGTCCGCTGACAAGAGCAGATAGCAGGTCATTATCACCGAATGTTAACTCATCGACTGCGATGGAATCATTTTCGTTTATAATAGGAAGGACTTTTCGGTGAAGGAGTTCAGTTAAAGTTGTATAGGCATTTTTGTGCTGGGACCTGCTTGAAAAGTTATCGCGTGTCAAGAGGATTTGACCAGCCGAGATGTTATGTTTTTTTAATTCTTCGGTATAAGCCTGCATTAATATCCCTTGGCCTACTGCAGCTGCTGCTTGTTTTCCGCCAATGGTTACAGGTCTTGAAGGATAACCGATTTCTGTAAATCCGGCTGCCACTGCTCCTGAGGAGATGAGGATGACCTCATGCCCTGCATGTTTTAGGTCAGCGATTTCTTTCACATACCTTTGAAGCTTTTCGCGGCTTAATCCACCCTTTGCATTTGTGAGAGAACTGCTTCCGATTTTAATGACAATTCTTTCCTTGGCCACATTTATCACCTGGTTCTTTTTATTTCACAGCTCGTAAAGAGACATCTTCTGAAATGCTTTTCAATAAAAAAAGCCCTTCTGTCCAGTAAAGGACGGAAGGGCTTCTTTCCGCGGTACCACCTTTTGTTGACGCAATCTAAACGTCCACTCGCTTACCCTTATCGCGGGAAACGGTCGGGTTTATCCCCGACGGCTCCAGGGCAGGTTCGAAAACTTCACAGCGATGAAACCTTTCAGCCTATGGGTTCCATTCTCTGACGCTTGAATGATAATCTACTATTCCCTTTCAACACCTGATCGATCATTTTATATTACATTATGTGTTGTAAACAGAAGAAATGTCAAGATCTCCCCTAAAAAAATTGAAACTCAACTTTACTAACATGGGGCTCAGGGTATGTAAATGATAGAATAAAAAAATAAATGGCAAAGAAAATGATCTATAGCAAAGAGAGGAATCGTAATGAAAAATAAAGTCATTGTAATTACAGGCGCGTCAAGCGGACTAGGAGCGTGGATCGCACGTGCGGCTGCCAGAAAGGGAGCAAAGGAGCTAGTCCTTATCGCAAGGTCAGAAGATAAATTGCTTGCTTTAAAGGAGGAAATCATAAAGCTTGGTGGCAATGCGATGGTGCTTCCTGGAGATATTACAGAAACGGAGCAGGTGATTAAAGGGATAGAAAAGATCCTGAGGGAAAAAGGGCATATCGATGTTCTTATCAATAATGCAGGTTATGGGTTGTTTGAAAAAGTTATCGATACGCCAATTGAAGATATACAAGGGATGTTTGCTGTTAATGCAGTCGGTCTTATTCAAATGACTCGGGCTGTACTTCCTTCTATGACAGCCAGAAAACAAGGTCACATTATAAACATTTCTTCTCAGGCCGGCAAAATTGCGACCCCAAAATCAGCAGTATATTCTGCAACGAAGCATGCTGTTCTTGGCTTTACAAACAGTCTTCGCATGGAAGTGGAGGACGATGGAATCATTGTAAGCGCCGTTAATCCCGGCCCGATAAAAACCCCATTTTTTGAGAAAGCAGATAAACAAGGCACCTATGAAAAAAATGTTGAGAAATTTATGTTGTCTCCTGATAAGGTGGCAAGAAAAACCCTAAAGCTTATTAAGAAGCCAAAGAGAGAAATGAATCTCCCTTTGTGGATGAACGCAGGGGCAAAGATTTATGGAGTAGCACCGAGGTTATTGGAAAGAGCTGCCGGAAAGCAGTTTAAACAAAAATAAAATCAGTCAGGATTTGCCGCCGACTCTCCGGTAAACAACATCATAGGCAAATTCATGGAGGCTTAGGTCAAGGACCAGCTGCTGCTCTTTAATAACAGAGGCCATATGCTTTAGTTCTTCATTGGTAAAAGGAAGGAAGTCATCGCCGGATCCTTGGGTATAGGATGTTTTTTAATTTTTTATGGGGAAGATATCATTCATTTTTCACCCTTCTTTGTTAGAACTACACATTATTTTAACAAAAAGAGGACATTACGAGGGAAAAGAATGCATAGGTGCAGGTGTGTTTGTTAAAATAAAGAGCGAGGAAACGTAGGAGGTGCCGAAAATTCAACCAAGGAAATTATTTACATGGGTAGGAATTGGCTTAGCCATTTTATGGTGCGTGGCGATTATGCTTCAATTTACACAATATGCTATTGGGGATGCAGTGATAGGTTCCTTATTCATCGTTGTTTGTGTGGCAGTGTTTCTTACCTTATATTATCTTCATGAAAAAGGAAATAAGCATCTAAAAATTATTAATGGTGTATTGTTTCTCATTGGAACAGGCTCATTAGTCACGGCTGTTGTCCTGGCCTTTTAAGAGTAGCTGTTTTTCTGCCTGGTGGCAGGAAAGCAGCTGTTTCATGTTTAAGGGCCGTTTTGAAAACGAACACAGTCTACACACCCTTTTCCACAGCAAAATCTTTTCTGCATTGGAACCTGAAAGCGAAGGGAATAGACATATTCGTTTGAAGGCTCATCCATGCGTACGAAAGTTAAAAAAGTAGTCAGCAGCTTTCCTTTGGCTGCATACGCAGCTGCTTTTCTTAGGCTTTCCTCAACTAGACTTTGCCGGTGTATAGCTTCAACATAAAGGAAATTGGTGCCAGCTATCTTTTTTCGTTGAATATGTATAGAAGGATGGTTTTCATGAAGATAGATAAAAAAACGTTTCCATGCTTCTTCCATTACCTTTTGCTCCTTTCCTTGGATAGGTAAAGAGATCTAATACACATAGTAGAAGACGTACTTCAATAATAAAAGAAAGAACAACTATGGAAATTACTGTATGATATTGCCGTTTTGTAAAAGTCATGCTAGACTAGGAGCAAACATACGTACAAAGGAGCGGGCATGCCATGATCACAGAACGTCAAGGGTTGGCCGTCTGGCTGCGTTCATTGAAACATGTCCGGCAGCTGCGAAAATTTGGCAACGTTCATTATGTTTCGAAAAAGATGAAATACGCAATCGTCTATTGTAATAAAGAAGATACAGATGAAACAGCGAAGAAAATAGAATCACTTCACTATGTTAAAAAAGTAGAACCATCGATGCGTCCTTATGTGAGTACTGAATATCAAAGCAAAGTACCAGATAAGGTTAAATCCTATGACTATAACATGGGATTGTAGCCCCCGGAATTGTTCCGGGGGTTTTTTAATGCGTGGGAGGCGGGTCGTCATGGGGTGGTGAGTGAGAAAAGAGCTTACTATTTTCTATGTTCCTCTTTTGCACAACATGGACCTGTATGCAATCAGTTTTGACTGCTAAGAAAGAGGAGTAAGATACTTATTCATTCGTAAGATGCCTATTAAATATTGATAATATAACTCTTTTTCTGGAAACATACTGGATGGTTTGACCGATAAAGGAATAATGTTCTTGTTAAGGGAGCTGGCTGCTTTATAGACCATGTCAAAACGCTGGGTGGATTTATGTTCAGGATTTAAAAGACCTTCCCTGCATATATATACCGGCTGAAAGTGGCTCTCCCCTGAAGGAGTGAACACAGCGGCAATGGAAGACACATTTCGGTTGTTAATTTCCGTATCTAATCTTAATATGTATTTTACACGATGGCTATTCGCTTCAACGAGCGAAAGCCATTCATAAATATCCGCGTAGCCTTCTCCAAGCTCGATAAATCGCTGTATCATATCCTTGTCTCTCCTTTTTATTTGCTTTTCTAGTTCTACATAACTAAGCATACCACTGCTTTCTCACTTCAGAAAGAAAGGGATTACATGGATGGGTCCGCAGCCATAAAAAAACCCCCTGCGCCGAAGCGTGGGGGGCGCCTGCCATATTAAGCAAGCAATGGGAGAGGAGAAACCGGAGGAAGAACTTATGGGGAAACGTAAGTCTTCTCCGCGGTTGTCAGCAACATGGGGTCATGCTGCTATCCACATTATAAACCGGGGCGGAATTTTTTATACACGATTTAAAGAAAACAAGAAAATTTGACGGTAACAGGTCCTTAGTTGAATGAATTAAGGTTTTTCCCTTTTTATGTTAGGATTATATAGGATAATAATGACAGCAGATAAAGGCGGGCATGCTATGAGAGTAATATCAGGAACACGAAAAGGACAGCCCTTAAAAGCTGTACCAGGCACAAATACACGCCCAACGACTGATAAGGTTAAAGAATCTATTTTTAACAGGATCGGTCCATATTTTGCAAGCGGGCGAGGTCTGGACCTGTATGCAGGAAGCGGCGGCCTTGGAATTGAAGCGATCAGCAGAGGGCTGGAGCATATGATTTTTATAGATTCATCCAGACAGGCTCTGCAAACACTCCGTTCAAACCTAAAGGCCTGCAGGTTTGAGGATCAATCCGAAGTATATAAAAATGATTCGCACAGAGCCCTAAAAGCCTTAGCAAAGAGGCACGCAGCATTTGACGTCATATTTTTAGATCCTCCTTATGCGAGTCAAAAGCTGGCACAGGAAATAGAGCTGTTTTTAGAATATGAATTATTAAACCCCGGCTGCCTTATTGTCTGTGAGCATGATGCAAACGTACAATTGCCAGCTAAAATAAAAAACGTAGTAATGGAGCATGAAGATAAATACGGAGATACAAAGGTAAGTATTTTCTCTTATCTTGGATTACAGCAAAATAACGAAGAGGAATAGAGGTGGCACAATGGCAAGTATTGCGGTGTATCCAGGGAGTTTTGATCCTGTGACCAATGGCCATTTAGACATTATAGAAAGAAGTGGAAAAGTTTTTGACCACGTGGTCGTAGCTGTGCTTCACAATCGAAGCAAAACACCCTTTTTTTCTGTAGATGAACGAGTGGCAATGCTTGAAGAAGCTACAAATACAATGGGGAATGTAGAAATCGATTCCTTTCATGGCTTGCTCGTTGATTATATGAAAGAAAAAGAGGCAAGGACAATTGTAAGGGGGTTGCGAGCAGTCTCTGATTTTGAATACGAGATGCAGGCTGCTTCCATTAATAGAAAGCTTAACCCCGATATAGAGACTTTCTTCATGATGACAAACAACCAATACTCTTACTTAAGCTCAAGTATTGTAAAAGAAGTGGCTAAATACGAAGCGAACGTTTCCGGATTGGTTCCTACCGTGGTGGAAAAGGAGCTGCTTAAGAAATTTGCTAATGAGAACAGGTGAAAAGGCACTCTGCAAGGAGTGCCGTTTTTATACTCAGCGAGCGTACAGAAAAAGCTTCCTGGCCCGAAGAAAAACATAGACTACCAGCATGATAAAAGTAAATAAGCCTCCCCACGCCAGGAAAGTTTCCCAGTATGAGTATAAGGCAGTGGAATCTGCAGGTGAAAAGACAGGAATGAACTGCTCAACAGCAGCTTCCTTGCTCTCATAAAGAGGCTCCCATAATAAAAGAGCCAAAGCTGCAGCGAAGAATCCGTGAAATATTCTGGCAATAAAAAAAGGTTTAAAACGAATATCAGTTTCAGCTAAGAGACTGGCCACTTGCGCCTGTACGGAAAACCCACTGAAAGCAAGGATAAAGCTTGTAACGACAGCCTGCTCTTTCAGACTGGCGCCTGTTGTTTCACTTGCCAGCCGACCCCCTAAAGTGATTTCAAATAATCCTGATATAAAAGGGAGGCTTAAGTCAGGGGGAAGCTTTAAAATGAGAAAGAAAGCAGCCAATGCAGAAGCAAGAAGTGATGCAATATTTACGAGGTGCAAAAGCTCATTGAATACAGAAAATAAAATAATAAACCCGCCGATCATTAATAACGTATCGATGGATGAGCGGACAGCATCCCCAAGCTTTTTCCCAAAAGGTCTCGTATCCTTCATTCTTTCTTTATGCAGAAGGTCTGCAGCATAACTAAGGGAAATTTTTGTGCTTGGTGGGGTAGAAGATGATCCTGACGTCTCACTACTTCCGTGGAAACGCATGACAAGTCCTACGCAAAGATTGCCCAGGTAATGGGCAGCGGCTAACACTAACCCTAATTGGGGGTCATGGAAAAAACCGACAGCTATTGCCCCCATAATGAATAATGGATTTGAAGAGTTAGTAAAGGATACAAGGCGTTCAGCCTCTGTTTTTGAAATTATATTTTCCTGCCGCAGCCTTACTGTCAGCTTCGCTCCGGCCGGGTACCCTGACGCTAGGCCCATGGCCCAGACAAACCCACCCGTTCCAGGCACTCTGAACAAAGGTCTCATTAATGGCTCAAGCATAGCTCCAAGGAAGCTGACTACTCCAAAGGCGATCAACAGTTCAGAAAGGATAAAAAATGGAAGCAGGGAAGGGAACACCACTTCCCACCACATTGTAAGGCCTCTAAGGGAAGCTTCAAAAGATTGTTTTGGAAACACCATCAAAGAAACCGCGACAGAGACGGCCCCTGCTGCGAGTAAAAGTGACTGAGCTTTTGCTCTTTGCAAATGCTTGCCTCCTTCGCTGGAAAATAAGTAAGATTAAAAATCCCAGCTTATTTCAACCAAAAATTGGACATGTTTTGTAATCAATATACGCGGACTGGCGTAAAGTAGAACCATATCCTTTTTGTAAAAGGAGTGCTGGCCTTTTGGAAAAACAACAACCTTTGATCGGACTTGCTCTAGGTTCAGGAGGAGTGAGGGGTTTCGCCCATATTGGTGTCATAAAAACTCTTCTTAAACATGAGATTCCTATTCATTTTGTGGCCGGAAGCAGTATGGGAGCTTTGGTCGGAGCGATGTACGGAGCAGGTCACAGCATTGAAAATATGGAAAAGATGGCAGTGATGTTTAGAAGGAAGTTTTATATTGATTTCACTGTTCCTAAAATGGGATTGATTACTGGTAAACGGTTAAAAGAACTTATTTATATGCTTTCTAAGCAGAAAAATATTGAAGATTTAAAAGTGCCAGTCCATATTGTAGCGACCGACCTAAAAAGCGGGGAGCGTGTCGTGTTTAAGAAAGGACCAGTGGCTGATGCAGTCAGGGCAAGCATCTCTATCCCCGGTATATTCATTCCTGAGAAAATAGATGGAAGGCTTCTCGTAGACGGAGGGGTGATAGACAGGGTTCCTGCCAGCGTTGTAAAAGAAATGGGAGCGGATCTAACGATAGCAGTTGATGTTTCTTTTTATGAGAGGGAAACTGAAATTTCTTCTATTTATGACGTTATTATGCAAAGCATGGAAATTATGGGCAGACAACTGCTACAATACAGAGAAATAGAAGCAGATATCATGATTCGTCCCATTACCAAGTATTATAATTCGATTGTCTTTGAAGAAGTTAATGAATTAATCGCCCTTGGCGAAAAAGCAGCTGAAGGGCAGATTCACCACATCAAAGAAATGCTGACGAAGTGGAGGGAGAAAAACAATGGAATCTAAGAAAAAAAGGGGGATTTCCAGAAGCTGGATTGCTGTTATTCTAATTATTGCTTTGCTGGCTGTCTATCAAATTCCTCTGCCTTATTATTATTCACAGCCGGGAGAAGCTGTTGCATTAGCTGACATGATAGAAGTGACAGAAGGGTATGGAGAAGAAGGTCAGTTTTATTTAACAACCGTCAGGCAGAGAAGGGCCAATCTTCCCTTGTATATGTGGGCACAAATGAGTGACTACCGGGAGCTGCTCCATGAAGAGCTTTTTCTGCGGAGCGGGGAAACAGATGAGGAATACTTTCATAGGCAGACGATGCTGATGACAGACTCTCAGGAAGCTGCAAAAATAGTCGCCTACCGGGAAGCTGGTCATGAAGTCAACATTGATTATCAAGGGGTTAGAGTCACCGAAGTGATCGATGAAATGGATGCTGCCAATCATTTAGAGGGAGGCGACCTGATTCAGCAAATTAACGGCCAGCGTATAAACACACTAGACGACCTTCATGGGAACCTGGATGGAAAAGAAGCGGGAGATGAAGTGGAGCTTCTTGTTGTCCGGGAAAATGAGGAAATAGAGGTTACTGTAAAAATGGATACTTTTCCATCTGACATGGATGATACAGAGCGAGCAGGCCTTGGGATTATGTATCCAGTAACCGAAAGAGAAGTCACCTTCGAGCCGGAGACAAATATTGAAGCCGGTGCTATTGGAGGGCCTTCAGCAGGACTGATGTTTTCTTTAGAAATTTATAATCAATTGACTGAGGGAGACATAACCAAGGGCTTGAACATAGCAGGCTCAGGAAGCATTGATGAAGATGGGAACATAGGAAGGATTGGCGGTATCAAGCAAAAGGTAGTGGCTGCTGAGAATTCCGGTATAGATGTTTTCTTTGCCCCTGACGATGATTTAGGAGAAATCTCTAATTATGAGGAAGCAATGGAAGCTGCCGAGGATATCAATGCAGAAATGGAAGTGGTAGCGGTTGAGACTTTTGACGATGCCATCACCTTTTTAGAAAGCTACGAGCCCTAGGTTGATCAGCCTTTTATAAAGGAAAGAGGATGGGATAATATATAAGGCTCCAATTATCGTCTTTGATAATTGGAGCCTTATTTTTACCTTCAACATAGTTCGTTATCCGGCTGAACCCAGGAAGTCACTGAATGTTTCATCCGGCATGGATTTCACGAGATCGTTGACAGCAAAAGCAACGGCACGCTCCTGAATTTTGCAGGGTAAGGTCATTCTTATTAGCTTGGTTTGTCCCAGACTCTTTTTTCAATTACTTAAAAAGCGGTCTTCCTTTGAAGCAAATCGGACAGGAGGCAGGGAGTACTCTTCTTTATAACGCTGTATTCGCTTGGAAGGGGGTAGGGGAAGAAAATAAGCAAGAGCTGCTTTTTCATCGAGTACCGCCTGAGGCCCTTTTTTTCGGTTCATCTTTGTAGCAAGAGGAATCTCCATTTCTTTTCTTGCGAGACTCAGGTATTTTTGCCCATTTTCATTCATGCCAAGCAGGCGAATAGATTCCAGCTTATGTGCTTGCAGCACTTTCAGCATCAATTCTTTGTCACTGTCAGTCAAGATATGGGTTGCTAAGCGCTGCAGCCTTGTCCATGTGTACCGCTTTGTTTTCACAGCTTCTATAAAGGCAGTGAAAGAAGAGTGCTGTTTTGCCTGGGATATAAAACGATTTTCAAGACCTTCTTCCGCTTCATATATGCCCCGGAGGCGGGAAGGAGAAGCTGTGAGTAAATTTGCCTGTAAAAAGGGATAATAAAGATTCCAATGAAAGAAATCAGGCTGGTGGTCCTGATCCTCTTTTAATTGGTCAAAGGAAGAAGAAGGCATCGTATCGGCAACAGCTTCCAAATGATTTTGCTTCTCAATCAGCTCATGGCGTATCCCTGTAGCGCTGGCAATCGATTGAGAATTCTTCTCTTTTTCATGATAACCTGCACCTATTCTCTTTATCGTGGCAGGCTTAATCTTTGCTTTCAGCTCTCGTATTGCTTTTACGTAGTTATACCCTAAAATGTTGTTTGGCTGCGAAATGTCAGGAAGGTCATGACCGGGATTCAGCTGAGAAAAGGCTGCAGAAGATGCTCGTGGATAGCTCATGCCCTGCTTGACAAAAGATTGTATATGACTTTCATATTGAGCCTGGTGGTCCATAAGAAAAGAATCCAGCTCAAGGAAAGGAGTAATCTTCCCATGTTCGCTTCCGAAAACCACAGTATCTGCTCCCATAGCTTCCAGCACAGCTACGGCCCCGCGGGAAAACAAAGATGCATGCTGCACGGAATAAGCATAAGGAAGTTCTACAACAATGTCAGCACCTCCGGCAAGAGCCATTTTCGTCCGTGTGCGCCTTGAAACAAGGGCTGGCTCTCCTCTTTGCAAAAAGTAGCCGCTCATGACGCAGATAATGATGTCTGCATTTGTGCTTGACCTTGATTCTTGCAAATGATATAAATGACCATTATGAAAAGGATTATATTCAACAATTAACCCTGTAACTTTCAAATAGAGATGCCTCCTTTAAGATGTGCTGTAAAAAAGGTGTTTTATCAGCTTTATTTAGGTTATTAGAAAAAGTAAGTATCAGTAGCTGTTTCTTTGTAAGATTGTTGTCTCATGTTATGATAAATAAGCATGTTTTCTCTACATTATAATGTAAAGAAAAAATGTTGACAAACAATCTATGGACAGCTATAATTACCCTTGTTGCCTTGAGGTGATATCCAATGAAATGGAGTATACAAGAATTATTAGCGAAAAGGCATTCAGGCCTTGAGATTCAAGAAGAGCAGGTAGATGTGAGTGAATTAGTGGATAGAGATAAGGAAATCCGCCGCATTACTCCTGTCAATGTCACTGGCCGTGGAGAGTTTACTGGACAAACAGTTAACTTTACTCTTCGCATACAAGGATCTATGGTTCTTCCTTGTTCACGTACTCTGGCTGACGTAGAGCTCCCATTTGATGTGGAAGCTCAGGAACGGTTTATTCTTACAGATAGTGCTCTGGAGGAAAAAGACGAAGATACCCATGAACCAGTGAATGGGTTTGTCGATCTTCTCCCGTACGTCAAAGAGCATATTCTTTTGCAAATCCCTATTCAAATCTTTGCTGAAAATGGAGAGGAACCCCAGGCTCCTCAAGAAGGCCAGGATTGGGAAGTAGTAACAGAGGATGAACTTAAGGAAGCCAGGGAAGAAGAAAAGGAAAAGAAAGTAGATCCAAGACTGGCTGATTTAGCCAAGTATTTTGACAAATAAGAGATAAAGAAACCTCGTTTCTTTATGAAACACTTTACGCACCTTAAAGGAGGTGGGAATGATGGCAGTACCTTTTAGACGTACATCAAAAACTCGTAAGAACAAGCGTCGTACTCATTTCAAACTAGAGGTTCCAGGTATGGTTGAATGCTCGGACTGTGGAGAAATGAAGCGATCTCACCGCGTATGTAAGAATTGCGGATCTTACAAAGGACAAAATGTTATTAACAAATAATAGGTGTCCCCAATCCCTTGCCGATATGGCAGGGGATTTTTTGGTGAGGAATCCCATCACACTTACCCGTTCTTTTTATTTGAACATACTTTCAATGAAGGTCTCTTCCAAAGTTTTTTAAAAGGTGAAAAAAGAGGGAAAGTGAAGGACCGCTGTCGAATGAAAGGTAAGAAGATAAAAGGGGGAGCAGAATGTGAAAGAAAAAGTACATATAAAACGTTTAGAGAATGTAGCATACATTACAATAAACAGACCAGAAAAGCGTAATGCAATGGATATGGAAAGCATGGATTTACTAGAGAAAAAGCTGGACGAAATAGAAAACAACCAGGCTGATAAAGTAGTGGCCATCACTGGGGCAGGAAATGAAGCGTTTTGTTCAGGGGGAGATTTATCCGTTTTTCATCACTTAAGGACAAAAGAAGAAGCCCATGCCATGCTTCAGAAAATGTCTCAGGTTCTCTTTCGTTTGTTTTTATTCCCTAAGCCAACGGTTGCTCTTTTAAATGGAACAGCGGTTGGAGGCGGCTGTGAAATAGCGTCGGCTTGTGACATCAGAGTGTCAGCTCCTCATGCGAAGTTTGGCTTTGTGCAAGGGAAGCTTGCGATAACGACAGGATGGGGTGGTACTTCCATGCTCCTCGAAAGGATCGAGCCTGCTAAAGCCTTGGAGATAGTAATGACAGCCAGAATGTATAGTGCAAAGGAAGGGAAGAACCTGGGTTTCATTTCCTCTTTGATTGAAGGAGACTTTAAAAAAGAGAGTGAACGTTATCTATCTTCCTATGTGAATCTGAACTCGGATGTTCTTGCTGCCTACAAGGCCCGTTTCACCGATAGAATAGATAGAGAGAAGCTTCAGCAAAGAATAGAACGAGAAATAGATGATTGCTCAACTCTGTGGGCAAAAGATGCTCATCATGATGCTGTGGACAAATTTATCCGTAAATAGTGCTTTCTCCCATCTTTTTTTCCATTGGAATAATAACAGAAGAATAAGGAGATAATCTTTGGTAGACATTATTCTATCTGTAAGCCTCTTTTCATAGCTATGAAAAGAAAAGCTAGTAAATGGAGGGATGATTATGGAGGCTGCAAGGCAGGATGCTTGGAATGAAGATGAAGATTTAATCTTGGCCGAAGTGGTTTTAAGGCATATAAGAGAAGGAAGTACCCAGCTTGCTGCTTTTGAAGAAGTGGGAGAGAAATTAAAACGAACCGCTGCAGCATGCGGCTTTAGGTGGAATGCTGCTATTCGGAAAAAATATGAAAGTGCGATCGCGCTGGCAAAGAAACATAGACAAGAACCTGCTTCCGAGATACAGGACAAGAGCTATATACCTGCTGAATTGGAGATGGCAACAGAAAGCCATGTGGCTTTTGAGGAAAGGAATAGTATAACCAATCAAGGGTTCGGCGAAAAAAGTATGGAAGAGACCGAAAAGAAGGCTCTTGATATGCCTCAGATTATTGAATTCTTGCATTCTCTTCATCAGGAGGAGCAAAGCAATGAGAGTTGGAAAGAAAAATATTCAGCAATAGAAGAGAAGGCAGTAGAACTAGAGAGAGAAAAGAAGGCATATCAACGACAATTGCTTTCTTTGCAGGAAAAATATGATAAGTTAAGAAGTGATTATGAGATTTTTATGGATATCATGGACCGGGCGAAAGAACTGACAAGTGTTCATGCCGTCAAAAACTTTCCTTATGCAGAACGTGAAGGGTAAGAACCATAGCAGGGTGTTACGATATTTATTCTTAGGGCTCTTTTTTGGTGCTAATTGTTCAAGAGTTGTGTCTGCTGGGATCTACCCTGATTTTTTCTTCCCCAGGAGCGAAAGGGAAAGTTTCCTGGGTGAAAGCATACGCCTCTATCCGGTGTCGTACTGCAGTAAAGATTTATGTGAAAAAGGGGCCGGGCTCAAAGGTTAACTTTTGAGCCCGGCCCCTTGCCGTTATACATTATTCTACAGACTGGACATCCGCTGAGGGAGTATTCTCCGGCTGCTGCTCTTTTACTCCTTTTGGGTACCACACGTAAGGATTTTGCCCCCGGTCACGTCCTTCCTGATAGGTAACCGGCTCGAAGCCCATTTTTTCCCAAAAGCCATGAGACTGCTGTCGAGCATTTGTTTTCACAGGGAGTCCCATGTTTTTGGCATAAGCGACCAGGGCCTCACCAAAACCTCTATTCCTGTAAGGTTCTAAAACTTCAAGCTTCCACAATTCTAAATAATCCTGAGGAGGCTCAAAATACAAATCGAACCTTTTTTCAATTTTATACAAACACATTCTAGCTACAAGCTTATCGCCAAAATAAATACCATAAAAAGGAGATTCACTGTCATTTTCAATGATGTTTTCTTCTAATTCTTCTTTCATTGACAGTTCTTGCACGCCAACTTCTTTGAAATTTTGGAATTCTTCAAGTGTTTTGAAGTTAACAAGTAAGCGCTTAACTTCTGCTGTACTCATAAGTTCATCCTCCTTTGCAGCTAATAAGTTCATTTTACTATAGTTTTTCACATTTGTCGGCTTTAGACATGAAAATTATAAATATGCATAATTATCAAAAAATTTATCGCAAGAAAGCAATAGGAAGTTGTTTTCCTTTGTGCTAAAATTTAAATGCTATATTCAACTGGTAATAAAGAAGAAAGTTGGAATGAAGATGAAAGCGAAGGTTGCCATTGTGGGAGGAGGTTCAGTCGGTCTGCTCCTCGCTGGATATACAGCCAGGATAGCTGAAACAGTTCTTGTTTGCAGGCGTCACTCCCAAAAAGAAATGATAGAGAGACACGGAATTCATGTTCAAGGACAGTTTACTGCAGAAGCTGAGGCAGTTACATGGGGAGAAAAGAAAAAGGCAGTAGAACATGCTGATCTCATAATAATTGCCGTAAAGTCATACGATCTTGAGAAAATCTGGAAAAGCCTGCCTGAAATAAAGCCGGGAGCAGGAGTCTTGTTTCTGCAGAATGGTATGGCTCATACTCCCTTGCTAGAACAGAGTCAAAAACAGAATGTCTATCACACATTTGCGGGCATAGTCGAGCATGGAGCTCTAAAAGTGAATGATAATACAGTAAAACATACAGGACAAGGGATTCTGCACATAGGGGCAGTGACAAAAGAGAGCCCCCTTTTACAGCAAATGTTACATATTTTTGATGAAGCAGGGTTAGCGGCTAAGAAAATCGCACATTGGAAGGAAAAGATGGAAGAGAAGCTTTTATTTAACAGTGTCATCAACCCTTTAACGGCTCTCTTTCAAGTGAAAAACGGTGAATTAATCGATAATCCTTATTTTAAAAAAGTGATGAATCAGTTATTCATGGAAGCCTCCTCAGTTCTTTCTTTGCCGCATAGTCCAAATCTTTGGCACGATCTTTGCAGTCTTTGTGAAAACACCGCTGAAAATCAATCCTCTATGTTAAGAGATGTCTTGCATCATCGCCCTACAGAACTTGACGCCATCACTGGTTACTTGGTTAAAAAAGGGGAAAGCCAGAGAATCCCTATGCCCTGCCATAACTTTGTGTATCAAAGTATTAAAGGACTGGAGAAAAGGAGGGGAGGAAAATGGGGGATGTATTAGCCTGGATTTTGGCGACAGTCATCACACTGCCCCTGTTAGGCTTTTACTTGGTTTACATTTTCACGGTGAAAATCACAAAGAAAAAGGGACGGGCGGTAAGGCTGGCAGCTGATGTTTCCACGCTGTTCTTTATGGCTGCCGTTTACTTTCTTGCAATTGAAATCTGGGGAAGATCATTTCTTTGGTTAATGATCATCATAGTGCTGAGCATTGCTTGTTTTTTTACCTTCATTCATTGGAAAGCACGGGCGGACATTGAAATTCCACGGCTTGCAAGAGGGATTTGGCGGTTTAGTTTTATGTTATTTTTTATTGCATATTTCGGCTTATCCCTTTACGGGTTGTCTTTTCGAATTACTACCGCTATCTTATAAGCCAGAAAGATAGCGGTTTTTTCTCTGGATTTGATACACTGTAATTGAAATCAAGATAAATCACCACTAGGAAGAAAGGTTTGACCTTTATGAAAATTGAAGAACAAAACCTTCCTTCTTCATCTTTGTTCGTCCAAAAATACAGAAACAGAGATCCCTTTGTTTCCTCTCTTTTTGATTATCATTATAAAGATGAAGACATGAAGCAGCGTTTTATGGAATTAACAAAAAGGTCCTTTGACCGAAAGGCACTACATACACACCTGGTCAATTACCAGCAGACGTTTACACATAATGAGCTTGCTCTGGAACAAATTGATAAACTTAAGGACCATCGCTCAGTCTTTGTGGTCGGAGGACAGCAGGCTGGGATTCTCACCGGTCCTTTTTATACTATTTCAAAAGCAGTCACCCTTGTGCTTGAAGCAAGAGAACAGGAAGAAAAGCTGGGGATTCCGGTGATCCCGCTTTTTTGGATTGCCGGTGAGGATCACGATTGGCATGAAGTGAACCATATTTTCCTTCCTGGAATGAAAGGTCCCCGCAAGCATACCTATAAGGGGTCATACAATCCCGGGCAACCTGTTTCAGAGCAGCGCCTGAATGATGAGGCTTTTGTTACATGGATGGAGGAAGCGGTGAAATCCTACCGGGAAACTCCCTTTACAAGAAAAATTACCGGGACGATAACAAAACTGGCATCCCGCTCCTCCTCAATGACTCATTTTTTTGGTGAGCTGATGCAGTGGCTCTTTAAGGAAGAGGGACTGGTATTACTGGATGCCAACCACATAGAAATGAGAAAGCTGGAACGAGAAATTTTTAAAAAAATAGTTGAAGAGAACGCGGAGCTTTCCAGTCGGCTTATGAAAAGAATTTCTCTTTATAATACCAGGGGCTATGATTCACCTGTGAAGGCCCAATCTGATTCAGCTCACTTTTTTTATCATACGAAATTTGGCCGTGAGCTTTTGTTTAGAAAGGGTAGTGGTCTTTTTGAAGGGAAAAAGGGACAAGTACAGTTCACAAAAGAGGATATTATCCAAAAGATCCACCACTCTCCTGGAAAACTGAGCAGTAATGTAGCTACGAGGCCATTAGTGCAGGAAGCAGTTCTTCCAGTGCTGTCTTTTGTTGCTGGTCCCGGAGAAATTAAGTATTGGGGCTTGCTGCAGCCGTTGTTTCACCACCTTGGGTATCACATGCCACCCGTATTGCCCAGGATGCATTTTTCCGTGGTTGACAGAAAGGGAGCCAGAATTCTAAAGGAAGAAAACCTTGATCCGTGGAAGGTTATTCAGCATGGAACAGGCAAAAAGAGAGAAGAGGTCAAAAAAAATGCAATCGAGGTTGATGGTATTTCCATGGCCGAAGAGGCCGTCATGAAAATAAAGGAGATCCATGCTCCCTTACAGGAGGCTCTTTCCAAGGTGAACCCTTCTCATACCTCTTATGGAGAAAAGAACTATCATATCATAGTAAATGAAGTAAAAAAGCTTGGGGAGAAGATTACTGATCTCCAAGAGAAAAAGGTACAAACGTCACTGCATCGCCTTGATTTTATTGAACAAACACTGTTCCCGGCCGCGAATCCCCAGGAGCGGGTATGGAGCATATACCCGGTGCTGAATGAGTACGGAGAAAGCTTCATTCGTGACATTTGTCAAAGTGGTATTACAAGAAATAAGAACCATAAACTGATTTATTTGTAAAAAACAAGATATTTTCAGAGCCTTTTGGCTGTTTACTAAAAGATCTCCCGAATACGGGAGATCTTTTTTGTCGCAAAAAAAATAAAAGAAATCGTGGTACGTAGTGGGGGAATGTGGTACCTTAAAGGTAGAAAGTGGAGAGGATGGTACAGCGATGTTTATGGGGGAACATCACCACAACATTGATGACAAAGGAAGAATGATTGTCCCTTCAAAGTTTAGAGAGGGACTAGGAAGCTCCTTTGTCATTACAAGAGGAATGGATCGCTGTTTATTTGTTTATCCCCCGGATGAATGGAAAAGATTAGAAGAAAAGTTAAAAACTCTCCCTTTCACTAAAAAAGATGCTCGTGCATTTACTCGTTTCTTTTTTTCAGGCGCTGCCGAATGTGATGTGGACAAGCAGGGCAGAATAAACATTCCATCGACACTGCGGGAATACGCTCAGCTAACAAAGGAATGTGTCATTATCGGAGTATCGAGCAGGGTAGAGATCTGGAGTAAAAGTGAATGGGAAGCTTATTTTGAAGATTCCCAGGAATCCTTTAGTGAAATCGCAGAAAACATTATAGATTTTGACATGTAAAGTGAAGGCAGGTGAACAAACAAGTTGGCAGCAGAATTTCAGCATGAAACAGTGTTACTAGAAGAAGCAATAGAAGGACTAAATGTTAAAGAAAATGGTGTCTATGTAGACTGTACTCTTGGCGGAGGGGGACACAGCGAAGCAATATTACACAGGCTTCAAGGCGACGGCCATTTGTTTGCTTTCGAGCAGGATGAAAGAGCCAGGTCTTTTGCAAATGAACGCCTTGCCGCATATCAAGAGCAATTGACCATCATCCCTGCCAACTTTCGGTATCTGAAAGAGGAGCTTGGACATAGGGGGATTTCCAATGTGGACGGTATTCTTTTTGACTTAGGAGTATCTTCTCCACAGCTTGATGAAGGAGAGAGAGGATTCAGCTACCAGCATGACGCTCCTCTTGATATGAGAATGGATCAGTCAATGGAAGTTACAGCAAAAGATATTGTTAATCAATGGCCTTATGAAGAGCTGGTAAAGGTAATCTTTCGATACGGTGAAGAACGGTTTGCAAAGCAGATTGCAAGAGCTATTGAATCTCGCAGAAAAACAAAAGAGATTCAGACCACTGACGAATTAACAGAAATTATTAAAGAAGCGATTCCGGCTCCTGCACGGAGAAAAGGCGGGCATCCGTCTAAACGGACATTTCAGGCGATCCGTATAGCAGTGAATGATGAGCTGGCTGCCTTTGAAGAAGCGGTGAAGGATGCGATTAATCTTCTTTCCCCAAGCGGCCGCCTGTGTGTTATCACCTTCCATTCGCTGGAGGACCGCATTTGTAAACAAGTAATGAGAGAGGCTGGCAAGCGTCCAGAGCTTCCAAGGGGACTTCCTATTGTACCGTCAGAAGCTGAACCAATCCTTGAGTTGATTACAAGAAAGCCCATAACAGCGTCTACAGAAGAATTGGACAACAACCGCCGGGCAAGATCTGCCAAATTAAGAATCGCTGAAAAAAAGGGGGATGTGAATCGTGAATAATCTGGCTCAGCAAGTTCAAAGACAAAAAGAACAGCAGCAGGTTGTACATACAAAAGTTAAGCACCGCCTGCGAGGGAAGGTAACGAAAGGTGAAAAGGTCATCATGAGCGGAATGATTGCCGGGGTCATCGCTGTTTCTTCTTTGATTGTCACTAATTATGCTAATATATATTCCCAGGAAAGAGAGATTTCCGCCCTGCAAAACACTGTGAGTCAGCAGCAAGAGATAAATGATGGCTTGCATTTGCAAGTGGCAGAGCTAAGCTCACCGGACCGGATTATGTATTATGCGAAAGAAGAGCTGGGAATGCAGTTAAAAGAGGAAAAGGTAAGAGTAGTACAAAACTAGTTCTTTCAATAAGAGCTAGTTTTTTCCATGTGAATCGTGATGAAACAGGAGTGTGGTACTCCTGATGCCATAAAGGACAGGTGATGGCGGAAAGTGGAAGGAAATAAGAGAAATAAAATTATGTATCGGACAATTTGGCTTCTTGGAATTATTCTTGTGTGCTTTATTGTTTTTACCGGTCGTATGCTCTATGTTCAGGCAGTAAAAGAGGTGGACGGTCAAAATTTAGAAGAATTAGCTCAGTCCAGGTGGACGACAAGTCACGAGTTGCAAGGAGAAAGAGGAACCATCTTCGACAGGCAGGGAAATCCCCTTGCTGAAGAAGTGCAATCCTACTCGGTTTATGCTGTTCTTGATGCCACTCATGAAGAGCATGTGGAAGACCCGGAAATGACAGCCGAAACGCTGGCTCCTTATATAGACATGGACGAGGAAAGGCTTAAAGAGCTGTTAAGCCTGGGAGAGACCGAAGGAAGGTATCAAGTAGAACTTGGGTCAGGTGCCAGGCACTTAAGCCACAGCACAAGGGCTGAAATTGAAGAGCTTGAGCTTCCGGGTATCCGTTTTCGAACAGAGTCTAGAAGGTTTTATCCAAATCAAGTGTTCGCTTCCCATGTCTTAGGGTATACAGAACGGGATATGAGTGAAGCAAGGATGGGCCTTGAGTCAGGATTGAATGAATACCTTACACCTGAAGACGGCTTTCTTTCCTACCAGCGGGATCAAAGAGGCGTTCCTTTGCTCGATAGCAATGAAAGCTTTGAAGAACCCCAAAACGGAGATGACGTCACCCTGACTATTGATTCTAATATTCAAACAACTATGGAACAAGCAATGAATCAGGTGGAGGAAGAGTATGACCCTGAAAAAATAACAGCTGTCGCAGCCAACGCCAAAACGGGGCAAATCCTGGCAATGAGCAACCGCCCGAGCTTTAATCCAAACGAGTATGAAGAGATTACAAACTTTACAAACTTTGCAGTGGCAGACAGATTTGAGCCTGGCTCGACGATGAAAATCTTTACATTGGCAGCGGCCATTGAAGAAGGGGTTTATGACGGAGAGGAAGAATTTGAATCTGGCAGTTATGAGGTAGGTTCTCACCGACTCCATGATCACAATAACGGACAAGGATGGGGAAAAATCACCTTTAATGAGGGATTTTACCGTTCCTCTAACGTGGCCTTCGCAAAGCTTGCAATGGAAAAGCTGCGTCCTGAGCGGCTGTATGATTACATTACTGATTTTGGATTTCGGGAAACCACAGGGGTGGATTTGCCTGGGGAAGCAAGTAGCCTGATAGCAGAGCAGTATGAAATTGATGCTGCTACCACTGCCATCGGGCAAGGGACCGCGGTTACTCCCATTCAAATTATCCAAGCTGCAACTGCAATAGCGAATGAGGGCAAAATGATGAAGCCATATATTGTTGACAGCATCAGTAACTCTGCGACTGAAGAAGTGGTCTATGAAGGCAAGCCAGAAGTGAAGGGTGAACCTATTAGCCCGGAAACCTCAGAAGAAGTACTTGGCTTAATGGAGCAGGTCGTGGTTTCATCAAGCGGAACAGGACGCCCCTATTTTATTGAAGGGTTTAATGTAGTAGGGAAGACAGGAACAGCGCAAATACCTAATCCTGATGGAGGAGGATATTTAAGCGGAAATAACCAGAATATTTTCTCCTTTATTGGTATGGCGCCAAAGGATGACCCAAGTATCATTGTGTATGTGGCAGTTGACAGACCAAACCTTGCTGGTGACGAATCAGGTTCGGCGCCTGTGTCCATGATTTTCAACTCAGTTATGAAGCAAAGTCTCCAATACCTTAATATAGAGCCTGCCGTTTCCGAGGAAGCCGTATACGAAGAAGACGGAATAGAAATCCCTGAGCTTGAAGGTGAAAGCGTGGAAGAGGCTGAAAGCATTCTTCATTCACTAGGCCTTCAGCCTGTATTTCTTGGAGATGGGGAAACCGTAGAGGAAATGAGCCCCGGTTCGGAAAGTCACGTCATTTTTGGGGAGAGAGTGCTGATCAGGACCGAGGAAGCTTCAGTGATGCCTGATATTACAGGATGGTCCATGAGAGATGCCACAAAGCTGAGTGATCTAGCGGGGATGGAACTTCACCATATAGGCTCGGGCTATGTGACAGACCAAAGCATCCCCGCCGGTACAGGACTTGAAGGAAAAGGCTATCTAACGGTAGAAATGATGAGTCCTCAAGAAATCAGGGATTTAAGAGAGGAAGAGGCAGCGGCACAGGAAGAAGCAGAAGCTGAGGAATCTTCCGGAGAAGAAGATTCTGAAGATGAAGAGGAAAGAATCAGAAGAGAATAATCTTCCTTCCCCGATCTGCTGGTCGTTCTACTAAGAGGGATACAAGCATAGGCATAAGCAAAGGTGCAATGGCCTTTTAGTAGAACAGACGGTGGTGGAAGAATGCGAGTCTCGTATGTTACCGTTAGGAAACGTTTGATTTGGGTGTTTATCGCAGGTTTATGTGTGTCAGTTATTCTTGCAATGAGACTTGGATATGTACAGTTTGCTTTAGGAGGATGGCTGACCGAAGAAGCAGAAGATTCCTGGAGTCGAAATGTGCCCTTTGAAGGAGAGCGAGGGGAAATACTTGACCGCAATGGTGAAATTCTTGCAACTAACGTGAGCGCACCCTCTATTCTTGTAGTTCCCAGGCAGGTGAAGGAGCCGGCGGATACAGCCAGGCAGCTGGCGGCTGCATTAAATATGGATGAAAAAAAAGCCTATGAATTAATCACAAAACAAGAGTCCATTGTAAGAATTAATCCAGAAGGACGTAAGGTTAATAAGGAAAAAGCAGCTGAAGTGAGGAAATTGCAGCTGCCAGGGATCTACATCGCAGAGGACAACAAACGCCATTATCCTCAGGGCCGATATCTCTCCCACGTTTTGGGGTTTGCCGGGATCGATAATCAGGGATTGACGGGGCTTGAGCTTTATTACGAAGAAGAGCTGAAAGGAAAAAGTGGACATGTATCGTTTTTTTCTGATGCAAAGGGGAAGAGAATGCCTGATATGGCAGATAGATATCAGGAGCCGGAAGATGGATTGGATGTTAAGCTTACGATTGACTCCAGGGTGCAGACAATTGTCGAGCGGGAACTGGACATTGCTGAAGCCACCTACAATCCGGATGGTGCTATTGCCATAGCAATGAATCCTAATACAGGTGAGGTGCTTGCTATGTCAAGCCGGCCGGATTTTCATCCTGAAGAATTCCAGGATGTTCCCCCTGAAATATTTAACCAGAATAAACCGGTCTGGTCCCAGTACGAACCTGGTTCTACCTTTAAAATCATCACTCTTGCGGCAGCTCTTGAAGAAAATGAAGTGGATTTGCACAAAGATAATTTTCATGATCCAGGCTATATCGAAGTGTCTGGAAGAAAGCTGCGATGCTGGAAAAAAGGCGGGCATGGACAACAGACATTTTTAGAAGTGGTGCAAAATTCCTGCAACCCCGGGTTTGTTGTACTGGGGGAAAGACTGGGAAAAGACAGGCTTTTTGATTACATTGAAGCGTTTGGGTTTGGGGAGAAAACAGGGATTGACCTTCAAGGAGAAGGGAAAGGAATACTCTTTAACCGAGAAAGGGTAGGACCTTTAGAACAAGCTACGACTGCTTTTGGGCAGGGAGTATCTGTCACCCCTCTTCAGCAGGTCACTGCCGTGTCAGCAGCAGTAAATGGCGGTTATTTATACCAGCCGTTTCTGGCTAAGGAATGGCTTGATCCTAAAACGGGAGAAGTCGTGAAAACAAATACCCCTGTAATGAAAAGGCAGATTATTTCAGAAGAGACATCAAAGGAAGTAAGAGAGGCTCTTGAGCACGTCGTTGCCCAGGGAACAGGGAAGGGAGCATTCGTGGATGGGTACAGGGTTGGTGGGAAAACAGGGACGGCACAAAAGGCTAAAGACGGGCGGTACCTGGAAAATAACCATATCGTATCCTTTATTGGCCTGGCCCCCGCAGATGACCCTGAAATTGTTGTTTATGTGGCGATTGATAATCCTAAAGATACACTTCAGTTTGGAGGCATCGTAGCGGCTCCGATCGTTGGTAATATTATGGAAGACAGCCTGCGTGCACTCGGGGTGGAGAAAAGAAAGGATCAAGTGGAAAAAGAACTTGCCTGGAATGATACGCCATTAATAGAAGTTCCGGACCTGGTGGACCTGACACTGCGGGAGGTAAACGAAGCCTACTATCCTTTGGGAATAGAGAAAAGCGGAAGCGGAGATAGAATTGTTGCCCAGTCTCCCGGACCGGGGGAAAAAGTAGAAGAAGGGTCTACGATCCGTATTTATCTTGATGACAAATCGTCCTCTTCCGATTAAAATGAAAGTTGTGTCATTCAGCCAAGGGAGTCGACCTTGGCTGCTTCTGTTATGGAGAGAATTATAAAATGGTAATCAGTGACAGTAACGATAAAAGAGGAAAGGACAGTGAATATGTTATTAAATGATCTTTGCAGCTCTTTGATCAGTTATACAAAAACAGCCCGGGAAAACCCTGACATTACATCCATGGAAATGGATTCCCGCAAGGTAACGCCCGGGAGTTTATTCGTGTGCATCAAAGGGTACACGGTAGATGGCCACGAGTATGCAGGCGAGGCAGTAAAGAAAGGAGCAGCTGCCCTGCTGGCCGAACGAGAGCTCGATGTTAACGTTCCGGTCATCGTAGTACGCGATGTAAAACGGGCGATGGCTGTTTTGTCCAGTGTTTTTTACAATCATCCTACAAGAAAAATGCGATTAATAGGGATTACAGGGACAAATGGAAAAACCACAACCACTCATCTGATTGATCATGTGTTAAAAGACAGCGGCCAACACACAGGAATGGTAGGAACTCTCTACACAAAAATAGGTGAAGAAACCATTGAGAACAAAAACACAACACCAGAATCCTTAGTGCTTCAACAAACGTTTGGCAAGATGGTTTCTCAAAACATAGAAACATGCACCATGGAAGTCTCTTCCCACGCCCTTGATTTGGGGAGAGTGCGGGGATGTGATTTTGATATTGCTGTATTCACAAACCTGACAAAAGACCACTTAGATTATCATGAAACAATGGAAGCATATAAGCAGGCAAAAGGATTACTGTTTGCACAGCTTGGAAATCATTATGAAGGAAGAGGGAAAACAGCTGTCTTAAATGCCGATGATCCAGCTTCAAGCTTATATGAAAGAATGACTTCAGCGCAGGTTCTTACATACGGAATTAAAAACGAAAGTGACATTAAAGCAGAAAACATTGCCATAAGGCCATGGGGCACATCGTTTGAAGCAGTGACCCCTTGGGGGAAAGAAACATTTTCCTTGAAGTTAATTGGTATGTTCAGTGTGTATAATGCCTTAGCAGCAATTACAGCCTCTCTTCTTTCAAATATCTCACTCGCGGATATTAAGAGAAGTCTTGAAGCTATTGAAGGAGTAGACGGACGTTTTGAAACAGTAGATGCCGGACAGGATTTCACTGTCGTTGTTGACTACGCTCATACCCCGGATTCATTAGAAAATGTCTTAAAGACAGTCAAAGAGATGGCAGAAAAAAACATTTATGTGATCGTAGGATGCGGAGGGGACAGAGATAAGACCAAACGGCCGGAGATGGCAGCTATTGCCTCTGAGTTTGCCGATACTGCCATCTTTACTTCTGATAACCCTAGAAGCGAAGATCCCAAAGCGATCCTTGAGGATATGGTGAAGGGCGTCGAGAAGTCAAATTACACTGTGATTGAAAGCAGAAAGGAAGCCATTGAACATGCTGTGCATTCAGCTGCCGCCAAAGATATCATTGTCATTGCCGGAAAAGGACACGAAACCTACCAGATCATAGGCAGTGAAGTGCTTACGTTTGATGACCGGGAAGAAGCAAGAAAAGCAATTAAAAAGATAAAAGCTGATAGATAGATTATGGATGTTTTTAGTCATGGAAGGAGAGAGCAACCGTGGTTGCACAGTCAATACTTATTACGTTAATAGCAGGGTTTCTTATAGCGGTCTTATTATCCCCTATCATGATTCCTATGCTGAGAAGGTTAAAATTTGGCCAGGCGATTAGAGATGAAGGGCCTAAATCTCACCAGAAAAAGAGCGGGACTCCTACTATGGGAGGAGTCATGATCCTCCTGTCAGTCCTTATTACTACTCTATTGATGACTTCTATATTTCTGGAAGTCACCGTTGAAGTCTGGCTTCTTCTCCTTGTAACGATTGGTTTTGGAGTACTTGGGTTTCTCGATGATTTTATAAAAGTAGTGATGAAACGGAATCTAGGGTTAACATCAAAGCAAAAGCTCGCTGGACAGCTGGTTATTTCAGTTATCTTCTATGTAGTTCTTGCCCAATCAGGATTTTCTACAGAAGTTACAATTCCAGGCACAGGCATGGGAATCGACTTTGGAATTGCGTATTTGATTCTTGTGATTCTTATGCTCGTGGGAGCTTCTAACGCGGTGAACCTTACTGATGGGTTAGATGGTCTCCTTGCTGGTACCGGGGCTATTGCCTTTGGAGCCTTCGCTGTCCTTGCTTGGAATGCTGGCATGGGAGAAGTGGCTGTATTTAGTGCAGCGGTCGTCGGAGCCGTTCTAGGGTTTTTAGTTTTCAATGCTCACCCGGCAAAGGTGTTTATGGGAGATACAGGATCCCTTGCATTAGGAGGAGCTATTGCAGCTATAGCGATCATTACAAAGATGGAAATTCTCCTTATTATCATCGGAGGAGTATTTGTGATAGAAACTCTTTCTGTCATTATTCAAGTCCTCTCTTTTAAGCTTAGGGGAAAAAGAATTTTTAAAATGAGCCCACTTCATCACCATTACGAGTTAAGCGGCTGGTCCGAGTGGAGAGTTGTCATGACCTTTTGGCTGGCGGGACTCATTTTTGCAGTGTTAGGCATTTATATTGAGGTGTGGATAACATGAAACAAATAAAAGATTTTGAAAATAAGGCGGTTCTTGTCCTTGGCCTGGCAAAAAGCGGAATGGCTGCAGCCCGGCTCTTAAAAAAATTGGGGGCCAACGTAACCGTAAACGATGCAAAGGATCTGGCGGGAACCGAAGAAGAAAAGGCTCTCCGCAAGGAGGGAATTACACTCGTGTCAGGAGGGCATCCTGCTTCTCTGCTTGACGAAGCAGATTATGTGGTTAAAAATCCGGGTATCCCTTATCACAACCCTCTAGTCAGTGAAGCTGTAAACAGGAACCTGCCTGTAGTCACTGAAATTGAATTGGCTTCCCTTGTTTGTGAAGGAGACATAGTGTCTATCTCGGGATCCAATGGAAAAACAACTACAACTACACTTTTATATGAGATGTTAAAAGGAAACGAGAATAAAAAGCCTTGGATTGCAGGTAACATTGGAACGGTAGCCTGTGAAGTTGCCCAGGAGGTAAAAGCACAGGATATCATGGTCACGGAAGTATCAAGCTTTCAGCTAAAAGGAACAAAGGATTTTCACCCTCACGTAGCTGTTTTACTTAATATTTTTGATGCTCATCTTGATTATCACGGAGACCGCCTGGATTATGAACAGTCAAAGGGGAAAATGTTTAGTAACATGACCTCCGAGGATGTCATTATTTACAATAGTGATGACCCAGTGGTTGAAACATTGGCGAAACATTCAAAAGCGCAGCTCGTTCCTTTCTCTGCTTCCTCCAAGCAGTCTGAAGGTGCTTATGTGGAAAATGGATGGATTACCTTTAAAGAAGAGTCCATCCTTTCTCTTAAAGAAGCGTCGCTTCCTGGAGCTCATAATGTAGAAAACATGCTTGCTGCCGTAGCTGCGGCTAAAATTCTCGGGGGCTCTACCACCCAAATTATAGATGTTCTGAAAACGTTCAACGGTGTAAAACATCGTCTGCAATTTGTCGGGAACCTCAATGGAAGAAAAATATATAATGATTCTAAAGCGACTAATATTCTTGCTACTCAAAAAGCACTCTCTTCTTTTACACAGCCTGTTGTCCTTTTGGCCGGAGGGCTGGACAGAGGGAATTCATTTGATGATTTAATTCCGTATCTGGCCAAAGTTAAAGGAGTCGTCACATACGGGGAGACCAAAGGGAAGATTGCAGAAGCTGCCTATGAGGCAGATGTAAGCAATATTGAGAAGCAAAATACACTGGAAGAAGCAGTGAAAACAGCATATAAATTGACTGAAGAGGGTGATGTGCTTCTTCTCTCTCCAGCCTGCGCTTCCTGGGATCAATTTAAAACTTTTGAGGAGCGGGGAGAGACGTTTATTAAAGCTGTACAGCATCTCCAGTAAAGTAACTTATTTACCCGGCTATCTAAGAGCATGTTCGGGCATGTCTTGCATACATTTTAGAGAGGCAGACCTTGTCTTCCTACTCTACTTTGCAAGAGGTGACGGCCTTGTCAAAAACTACTCGGATGCCCGACTTTCTTTTACTTGGCGCAACACTGCTTTTACTGATTATAGGAATATTAATGGTGTACAGTGCCAGCTCAGCATGGGGTGTATATAAATTTGATGATCCTTTCTATTTCGCAAAGCGCCAGCTTTTATTTGCCGGAGCTGGACTGGCGGCCATGTACGTTACAGCAAAGGTAGATTATTGGACGTGGCAGAGCTGGTCGAAGCTGCTTTTAATTATATGCTTTATTCTCCTGCTGATTGTACTGATCCCTGGTGTGGGGCTTATGCGGGGAGGAGCAAGAAGCTGGCTGGGGATTGGTGCTTTTTCTATTCAGCCCTCTGAATTTATGAAACTGGCCATGATTATTTTCCTGGCCAGGTACTTATCCAGGCACCAAAAGAAAATTACAAAATTCAAAGAAGGTCTCCTACCTACTTTACTGCTGATCTTTACAGCCTTTGGACTCATAATGCTCCAGCCTGATTTAGGAACCGGAGCTGTCATGGTCGCTACTTGTGTGGTTATGATCTTTGTATCAGGAGCTAGAATCAGCCATTTTGTCTGGTTAGGAGTAGTTGGAGCCGCCGGTTTTGTAGCTTTGATTGCGTCAGCTCCTTATCGTATTAAGAGAATTACCTCTTTTTTAGACCCATGGTCAGATCCTTTAGGGAGCGGATTTCAAATCATTCAATCCTTGTATGCTATCGGCCCCGGCGGGTTGTTTGGGATGGGCTTTGGGGAAAGCAGGCAGAAATACTTTTACCTGCCGGAGCCTCAGACAGATTTTATTTTTGCTATTATTGCAGAAGAAGGCGGTTATATAGCCGGAGTAGTTATTATTCTTTTATTCACCATCGTCATGTGGAGGGGGATACGCATCTCACTCGGAGCTCCAGACATGTACGGTGCCCTTCTTGCAGTTGGGATAGTAGGGATGCTGCTCATACAGGTTATGATTAACGTAGGAGTGGTGACAGGTTTATTTCCGGTCACAGGCATCACCTTGCCTTTTCTCAGCTATGGAGGATCTTCTTTAACATTAATGCTGCTTGCCATAGGGATTTTGCTTAATATAAGCATACAGGCAAAGCACTAGCATCATTAGAAGCCTAGTTAAGGAGAGTTTACACATGAAAATTGTTGTAACCGGGGGAGGAACAGGGGGCCATATTTACCCTGCTCTTGCCTTGATTAAAGAAATAAAAGAAATCGATCCAGCAAGTGAATTTTTGTATATTGGTACGAAAAAGGGATTAGAAAGCGACATTGTGCCTCGTGAGGGCATTCCTTTTGAAACAGTGGAAATTACTGGTTTTAAAAGGAAGCTGTCTTTGGAAAATGTGAAAACAGTAATGAGATTCGTCAAAGGAACCAGACGTGCAAAAAAGCTGATTAAGGACTTTAAAGCTGACGCTGTGATAGGAACCGGAGGGTATGTAGCGGGACCGGTTGTCTTTGCAGCAGCAAAGCTTGGGATTCCAACTCTTGTACATGAACAAAACAGTGTTCCAGGTTTAACAAATAAGTTTTTAAGCAGATATGTAGATAAGGTAGCCATTTCTTTTAAGGAGTCTTCCTCTTTTTTTCCAAAGGAGAAAGTAGTATTTACCGGAAATCCCCGCGCTTCGGAAGCAGTTCGGGCAGCAGGCTCTAATCCTCTTCCGGAAATGGGTCTTGATCCACATAAAAAGGTCGTGCTAGTGGTTGGAGGAAGCCGGGGAGCCCGGCCGATCAATGAGGCGTTTTTAGAAGCGCTGCCCGAAGCGGGAAAACAAAAATGGCAGTTTTTGTATGTTACTGGTGCTGTCCACTATGATAAAGTGATGGAAGAAGTGGATAAGGCGGGAAACCCAAGTAATGTAGTCATTAAACCATTCATTCACAATATGCCTGCGGTGTTGTCAAACGTTGATGTGATTGTAACAAGAGCAGGAGCGACCACACTAGCGGAAATCACAGCTTTAGGGCTGCCTTCCATTTTAATTCCAAGCCCTTATGTAACCAATAACCATCAGGAAAAAAATGCCCGCAGCCTCAGCGATAATGGTGCAGCGGTTATTCGTCTGGAAAAAGAAATGAACGGTAATATGCTTTTAAAAGATGTGGAAGATATTTTAGGGACGGAAGCGACCTGGGAGAGAATGAATAGGTCGGCAAAAGAGCTGGCTATGCCGGATTCAGCAAAACAAATTTACAATCTTATCCAAAGCCTTGTGAAGCCGGTCGGCAAATAGTTACTCAGAGGGCAGAGAATGAAAAAAGAGAGGTGCCTTTTATATGAAAGAGATTATTGAGGAACTTCAAGATGCGCAAATTGGGAAAGTAAAAGAAAGTGAGCCTTTATCGAAACATACAACCTGGAAAATAGGCGGACCTGCTGATGTGTTAGTAGAGCCTGCCGGTATAGAGGAAATGAAAAAGACCATGGAAATCATTCAAAAGCATAATGTTCCTTGGCGGGCAATCGGCAGAGGGTCAAATTTATTAGTAGATGACAAAGGAATTGAAGGAGTTGTGATCAAGCTCGGAGAAAATATAAGTCATCTGGAAATTGGAGACGGGGAGATCAGAGTAGGCGGTGGATATTCCATTATTAAGCTGGCTACGATTATCAGTAAAAAAGGTCTCTCTGGTCTTGAGTTTGCCGGAGGCATTCCTGGAACGGTAGGCGGAGCAGTATTTATGAACGCGGGGGCTCACGGCTCTGACATGAATAAAATATTGATCAAAGCTCATGTGTTATACCCCGACGGGACAATGAAATGGATTGCAAAAGAAGACATGGGATTTTCTTACCGGACATCCAGGCTGCAAAAGGAAAAAGGCATCTGCCTGGAAGCTGTTCTTGAAATTAAAGAGGGAAACAAGGATGAGATTGTATCAGAAATGCAGAAAAATAAAGATTACCGAAGAAACACTCAGCCATGGAAGGACCCGTGTGCTGGCAGTGTGTTTCGCAACCCTCTTCCAGATCATGCAGGAAAGCTCATTGAAGAAGCTGGCTTAAAGGGCTACCGTATTGGCGGAGCTCAAATCTCTGAAATGCATGGAAATTTCATTGTCAATATCGATAATGCCCAGGCAGCAGATGTGTTAGCACTCATTGATCACGTGAAGACAACCATCAAGGAAAAAAATAACGTTGAGATGCACACTGAAGTAGAAATTGTCAAAAGGTAAAGAGTAACAAAGAGGGACAGACAAGATTATTTTTGAAATGGTGCTCTGTCCTTCCTTACAAACCATATGAGCATTTCCCCAAAATATGCCTCTGTACAGGAGGAAACGAGCGGGAAGGATTGGGGGAGAAAAAAAGATGTCAGACAAAAAAGTCGTTACCTTGGATAATGCGAACACAGCCTTGCACGAACAGCGAAAGAAGAGAGCCAACCGCCGCCTTATTACATACCTGTCCATCTTTTTTTTCCTTATACTATTGGTTGTGTATTTCCAATCCCCGTTAAGTCACGTAAGGAATATCCAAGTAGCAGGCGAGCAATATGTTCAGGCAGAAGAAATAGAAAAAGCCAGCAATGTAAAAAAAGGGACAAGCATATGGAATGTCGACATGACGCAGGCAGAGGAAAGAGTAAGAGAGTTTTCTGAAATAGAGAATGTGAACATTCAGCGGTCACTTCCCGCAACGATAGCCATTGAAGTAGAAGAATATCCCCGTATTGCCTATGTTAAGAATGGTGATGAATACCTGCCTGTATTAAGAAACGGAAAGACTTTACAGAATGCTGCCAGAGCTTCGGTTCCAGGTGACGCGCCGGTGCTCTCAGGATTTTCTTCCATAGAAATTTTAGAGGAGTTTTCTGCAGAACTTGGAGAAGTAGGGGAGGGAATCTTAAACCGCATCTCCGAAATCCATCATGTGCCCGATGACGAAGATCCTCTCCGGCTGCTAATGTATATGAATGATGGTTTGCAGGTAGAGTCTACGATAAGAAACTTCTCAGACCATATGACTCCTTATCCCGTAGTAGCTAAAGAAATTGACCCTGAAGCTGCAGGAGTTCTCCATATGAAAATGACTCCTTATTTTGAAGCATTTGAGGAAGAAGCTGAAATGTCAGATGAAGGACTAGAGGAAACAGTAGAAGAGGGGGCTGGTGAAGTAGAGGAAGGAAATGCAGAGGAAGAGTAGTCCAGAGGTGGGGCAAATTTCCACAAAGTGAATGTAAAAGCAAAGGAGAGAGGTTCTTAATCTGAATACAAAGATAGAACCTTTCTCCTGTTTTTTGGAATAAGAAACTTTATATAGTGCTATGACTTTTCCGAGAAACCTGAATTTAGCCCTCTGTTTTTCCTATTTTCTTCATTTTTCTGCGGTAGCCTGCAACTTTGCCTTTTCTAGGTCTTCAACTTGGTGTAGACTTATAAGTAGCGGCAATTTTTTGCTTTTGGATATTTCTTTTTTTTTATTATTAAAAAACAAATCCCTTTGACTATGAAAAGAAAACATTCTGTTCTTTTTACTGTGTGCTACATATAGTTTGCATGAAATTTTATTTTTACCAATAAAAAAGGGTATTGCAAGAAGTTGTGGAAATGTTAGTGGTAAACAAACAATTTCCCTTATTCTTTTTATGATTTTTTCACAAAAGCAAAGGTTGATCATGCTATTATAGATGAAAGATGGGAACGAATGCAGGTGGAAAAGCAGTAATAGATGCAGATGCCAACGGGAGGTGCCAGTACATGAACAACCAGGACATTTATGTCAGCTTAGATATCGGTACATCCGGTGTCCGGGTCATCATCGGAGAAATGTCAGATGGCTCCCTTAAAGTAATGGGAGTAGGTAATGCCTCCTCTGAAGGAATTAAAAGGGGGGCTATCGTTGATATTGATGAAACGGTGAAATCAATCCGTCGCGCAGTCGAACAAGCGGAAAGAATGGTCGGCCTGACGGTTGAACAAGTCATCGTCGGCGTAAATGGCAATCACATACAATTACAGCCATGCAGTGATGTCGTAGCTGTATCCAGCCCTGATCGCGAAATAGGCGATGAAGATATAGAGCGAGTAATCGATGCTGCCCAGGTTGTAGCCATTCCGCCGGACCGGGAGATTATCGATGTCATACCGAATCAGTTTATTGTAGACGGACAAGAAGGAATCAATGACCCACGCAGTATGCTTGGAGTCAGGCTGGAAATGGAAGGATATATTATTACAGGATCCAAGACAGCTTTACATAACCTGCTGCGGTGTGTAGAACGAGCAGGGCTTGAAGTGGCCGACATCTGCCTTCAGCCCCTGGCTGCAGGGGCCGTAGCTATCTCCAAAGATGAAAAATCCTTAGGAGTAGCGCTGGTGGATATCGGTGGCGGCTCCACCACCGTTTCTGTTTTCCAGCATGGCAGTCTCCAGGCAACCTCAGTTCTTCCAGTTGGAGGAGAACATATCACCCATGATATCTCTGTAGGATTGAGGACAACTGCTGAAGAAGCAGAACGGGTGAAGGTTGAGCATGGACATGCCTATATCGATGGAGCTTCCGATGAAGTGACCTTCCAAATGAAGACCATTGGAAGTGATGTTGAGGAAGAGTATTCTCAATTCGATATAGCTCATGTCATTGAGCCGCGTATGGAAGAAATTTATGAACTGGTCGAAGACGAAGTACGCAAACTGGGCTTTTCAGATCTTCCGGGAGGCTACGTACTCACAGGAGGAAGTGTAATGATTCCTGGAGCTCTAGAACTTGCACGTGAAGTGCTCAAGCATAATGTCCGTATAGCCGTTCCAGATTATATTGGTGTACGAGAGCCACGTTTTACAACAGGAATCGGACTTATTGAATTTGCTTATCGAAATGTTAAAATTCAGGGTAAAGAAGTTGCAGCATCAGTTACAGTAAAAGAAGAACATGAATTACAAGAACGTTCGGCGAGAAGAAAGAAGGCACCAAAACAGCAGGAAGAAGAAACGGACAAGCCTGGTGTAAAACAAAAAGTGAGAAACTTTTTTAAAGTGTTTTTTGAGTAAATATATGCAAACTCATGTAAACTCGCCAGATTTGACGGATTAGGGGGACCTGAGATGTTAGAATTTGAAATGGATATGGATCAGCTGGCGCAGATTAAAGTAATTGGTGTCGGCGGCGGCGGTTCAAACGCTGTAAATCGAATGATCGAAAACGGCCTGCAAGGTGTTGAGTTTATTGCTGTTAATACAGATGCTCAGGCATTGCAGTTGTCAAAAGCTGAAACGAAGCTTCAGTTAGGCGGGAAGCTTACCCGTGGTCTGGGAGCTGGAGCAAATCCAGAGATCGGAAAAAAAGCTGCTGAAGAAAGCAAGGAACAATTAGAAGAAGCCTTAACCGGTGCCGATATGGTCTTTATCACTGCAGGCATGGGAGGAGGAACGGGTACAGGTGCTGCTCCAGTCATTGCTGAGGTTGCTAAAGAAATTGGTGCCTTGACAGTTGGCGTGGTAACCCGTCCATTTACTTTTGAAGGCCGAAAACGTTCAGGCCAGGCTGCCGGAGGAATCGGTGCCTTAAAAGAAAAAGTAGATACATTGATTGTCATTCCAAATGATAGACTTCTGGAAATTGTTGATAAAAATACTCCGATGCTTGAAGCTTTCCGGGAAGCGGATAACGTGCTCCGTCAAGGTGTACAAGGTATCTCAGATTTAATTGCTGTACCTGGTCTTATCAACCTGGATTTTGCAGACGTAAAAACCATTATGAATGAACGAGGCTCAGCTTTAATGGGTATCGGAATCGCCACCGGCGAAAACCGGGCAGCAGAAGCTGCGAAAAAAGCGATTTCCAGCCCTCTTCTTGAGACATCTGTAGATGGAGCTCAAGGTGTGCTGATGAATATCACAGGCGGAACAAATTTAAGCTTGTTTGAAGTTCATGAAGCGGCTGAGATTGTCTCGGATGCCTCAGATCCGGAAGTTAACATGATTTTTGGATCTGTCATTAATGAGAACCTAAAAGATGAGATCGTGGTTACTGTGATTGCGACAGGATTTGAAGAAGCTGATGAAAGCCAGCCTTCTAAGTCCCCATCTCGAGGCACAGGGTTAAATAACAGACCACAGCAATCAGCAAGCTACTCTCCGGCAAATAACAGCAGACCTGCACCACAGCAGCAGCGTCCGCAAGAAGAGACTCCTGAACCTCAACAGAGACAGCAGCCTCAACAGGAAGAGTCTGATGCACTCGACATACCAACCTTCCTGCGAAACCGTCGGAAGAGAAGATAAAGAACTAAAAAGGTCAATCTTATAATAGAGGACCCCCGTTTTAGAGGGGTCCTCTATTTTTTATTCTAAAAAGCACTAAGCACTCTTATCATTTAGTTCAATTCTTTTCCATCTACTAAGCTTGATTGCTCACTACATGTAAAAGCTTTTCCCCACACTCAAGCGGTAGGAGGGATCAGACGAGACCCCGCTGGCATAAGCCTGATAGGCTTGCCGATTCCCTCCGCGGAAAGGGGGAGTGTCCCCTGGTACAGAATCACATAGCTTTTCATTGCGAAATTTATTGTAAAAAGGAGTGAAAAGGCTGACAAAATCAAGCAAAAGAAGTGAAGCCAAGCTGTCATAAATTGACAGACTTTTATATAGAATGGGAATATACTTACCTTACTTAGACTACGAAGAAGGATGATAGGGGTGATTCTATATTTAGATTTAATCTGGATAGGCAACTTTGTTATTAACATAATATTATTATTGTTAACAGCCAGATTTTTAAAAAGAAAAATCAGTTTGAAACGCCTGCTGATCGTCGCTGCCGTCAGCTCTTCAACTGTTTTTCTCATTCTCACTCCGTTAGAAGGATTTTTCCTGCACCCACTAGGAAAATTTCTTTTATCAGTAGGTGTGGTCATTGGTACTTTTGGATTTTATAATTTTTCTTTTCTTTTCCAAGGTTTATTTATGTTTTATATGGTCAGTTTTGTAGCCGGCGGAGGAGTGCTTGCTTTTCATAATTTTTTCCATACTTCTCCTGTATTGAAGACATGGGCTGAACAGGCTTCTTTTGCCTCTTATGCCTCCTTGCATTGGCTTACAATTATCCTTTCACTGCCTCTAATATGGCTGATAACTGTCAAAGCTATTCAGTACCATAGAACGAGGGGAAAACAAGAAGCAAAATGTGTTGATGTTGAAATTAAAATTGACAGCCTGGTGATTGAAGGAAGAGGATTAGTGGACACCGGCAACCAGTTAAAAGACCCGATCACTAAGACCCCAGTAATGATTGTGCAGACAGATTTATTTAAGGAACGGATGAGCGAGAGCCAGTTTGAGAAATTCTCTCGCTTACTATCACTTACTGAAAATATGAATGAAGAAACAATATCGGTGTTCTGGCAGGAACGTATCCGAATCATTCCTTTCAGGGCAGTAGGCAAACAGCAGGATTGGCTCATTGCTCTTAAGCCGGATGAGGTGAAAATAAATATTGGCGAGAAGGAGCATATCCTGCCCCGTATTTTTATTGGCCTTGAAGAAGGTGCTTTATCAGCGACCAGTGATTTTCAAATGATTGTCCCATCTGAGCAAGTGGAGGAGTTTTCAGGGGAATCTGCATCATAGGGAAGAAGGGGGAGAACAACTGGTATGATAAAATTAAAGATAAAAATTATGTGGTATAAGGTCCTTCGTTTTTTAGGTGTCAAACCAGACGAAATATATTATATAGGGGGAAGCGAAGCCCTTCCGCCGCCTTTATCAAAAGAGGAAGAAGCTCACTTAATCAGCAAGCTTTCTACAGGAGATAAAGTAGTCAGGTCCATGCTGATTGAAAGAAACCTCCGGCTTGTTGTTTACATTGCGAGAAAATTTGAAAACACCGGGATCAACATAGAGGACTTAATAAGCATCGGTACGATTGGGTTAATTAAAGCAGTGAATACTTTTAATCCTGAGAAGAAAATTAAGTTAGCTACTTATGCTTCCAGGTGTATAGAAAACGAAATACTCATGCATCTTAGAAGGACCAACAAAACCAGGTCTGAGGTTTCTTTTGATGAGCCTCTTAATGTGGACTGGGACGGCAACGAACTTTTATTATCTGACATCCTAGGCACAGATGAGGATATCATCACTAGAGGGATCGAAGAAAAAGTTGATAAAAAGCTGTTGAGGAAAGCTCTTGAGACGTTAAATGACAGAGAAAAACAGATTATGGAACTGAGGTTTGGCCTTGCCGGGGAGAAAGAGAAGACGCAAAAAGATGTTGCAGACTTTCTTGGAATTTCCCAGTCTTATATTTCCCGGCTTGAGAAAAGAATTATAAAAAGACTGCAAAAAGAATTTAATAAAATGGTGTAATGTTCTTCACTCCGTAAAGGAGTTTTTTTTTGCCTTGTTTCATAATAAGCCTTGTTTATACGAGGAGTAATCAATTTCCGCTTCTCAATTTTTACTTTTAAGCAAAAACCCAATAGGTAAGAATGTGCATATTTTTCCTGACCAGGGACATACTGAACTCATACAAAGCTGCAAGATTCCAAAAAACAAACTTTCTTATCCAGGAAAGTTGTTTTTTGCACATCATCGCTGTATGGGAGGGAACGCCGTGTCACGAAACAAAGTGGAGATTTGCGGTGTAGACACATCAAAACTGCCCGTATTAAAGAACAAGGAAATGAGAAAATTGTTCGCAGAAATGCAAAGTGGAGATGAAAATGCAAGAGAAACCCTTGTAAATGGAAATTTGCGGTTAGTGTTAAGTGTTATTCAACGGTTTAATAACCGGGGAGAGTATGTGGATGATTTGTTCCAAGTTGGATGTATCGGTTTAATGAAGTCCATTGATAACTTTGACCTGGGTCAGAATGTTAAATTTTCGACATATGCTGTGCCAATGATTATTGGTGAGATCAGAAGATACTTACGAGACAACAATCCGATAAGGGTGTCTCGCTCACTGAGGGATATTGCCTATAAGGCACTGCAGGTAAAAGATCAGCTTATGGCTGATAAAACGAGGGAAAGAGAACCAACCGTACAGGAAATATCCAAGGTGCTTGACGTTCCTAAAGAAGAAGTTGTTTTTGCATTAGATGCAATCCAGGACCCGGTATCTTTGTTTGAACCGATATACAATGACGGCGGGGATCCCATTTATGTCATGGACCAAATTAGTGACGACAAAGAAAAAGACAGTCAATGGCTGGAGCATCTTGCGTTGAAAGAGGCAATGATTAAGCTGAACGAAAGAGAAAAAATGATCTTGAACATGCGTTTTTTTGAAGGGAAAACACAAATGGAAGTAGCAGATGAGATTGGGATTTCCCAGGCTCAAGTTTCTCGGCTTGAAAAAGCAGCCATTCAACAAATGAATAAACACTCTAAAAGCTAAAGCAGCCAAAGTGGCTGCTTTTTTTATGCACTTCTTCGTTTAACGCATGCTGTTCTATCTTCGTACATACATTTGTATAAGTCAGTAATGAGAAAAAATATGTGGAGTCAGATCTCGAAACAATGCCTGCTTTACATCATACCCTGATGGTGGAAGTGACAACACCCGAAAGAAGAGAGGATAAAGTCTATGATGAGAATATCTGATTTACAGGCGAAAGACATAGTGAACATGCAAACAGGAAAGCGTCTGGGAAATGTTGGCGATATAGATATTAACATTGAGACTGGTCAGGTTGAAGCAATCATCGTTGGTGGGTCAGCAAAAATGATGGGTTTTTTTAACAAAGAAGATGACTATATCATCCCGTGGCCTAATATTGTTAAAATTGGATCCGATGTCATACTGGTCAACCTTTATGATCAGGAAGGATAAAGGGCATTCCTCCTTTTTCCTTCTTTTTCTTCCTTCTCTATGGGACAAGTGCAAAATGTGTTACAATAAAGCGAATCACTATGTCCAATTCTTAGCAAAAAGGATGATAGTCAAATGAAGCATGAACCGTTTCAACCCATGACTTCTCAAATACTCACAATAGAACCGTGGAAAGAAAAGTTCACTCATATAGAGGCCGGGTTTACCTCCAGAGCAGGCGGGTCAGGATCCGGGCCGTACGATAGTCTTAATTTAGCTCTTCACGTAGGAGAAGATCCAGAAAAGGTAGCTGTCAATCGTAAGATCATTGGTGATATAACAGGTTTTCCTGTAAACAGCTGGGTTGCATCTAACCAGGTCCATGGCAGTGACATTAAGAAAGTCAGCCATAAGGATGCAGGGAAAGGATCTGTATCTCTTGAAGATTCGGCAGGGGATGCTGACGGGTTATATACAACGGAGCAGAATCTCTTTTTAGTAAGCTTTTATGCGGATTGTGTACCTTTGTACTTTACGGCTCCAAAGCAGGGAGTCATCGGTTTGGCTCATGCAGGCTGGCGCGGCACAGCCGCTAACATCGCTGCAGAAATGGTTACCCTGTGGAGCAAAGAAGAACAAGTAAAGGCAGAGGACATTTATGTGGCGATCGGACCTTCTATTGGTCCCAGAGCTTATGAGGTTGATGACCATGTGGTCAATGAATTAAAGAAAGTGCTTTCTCCAGATAGACAATCGGGCTGGCAGGAAACCACACAAGGCAAGTACCAGCTGGATTTAAAAGAAGTTAATAAACAACTCCTCCTGGAAGCAGGAGTAGATGAGGACCATATAGTCATCTCAAACTACTGTACATACAAGGAGGACACACTGTTTTTTTCCCATCGCCGTGACCAGGGAACCACTGGGAGAATGATGAGCTTTATAGTAAAAACACAATAATTTGAAACTTTCATAATGAAAGAAAGGAGCAGAGGCACTTGGATATTAAACAAAATTTAACACACATTGAATCCGAAATTAAACTTGCCTGCCAGCGTGGTAGCCGCAGCGAGGACGACATAGCTATTATCGCAGTCACAAAATACGTCAGTGTTGAGACCGCCTCTAAAGCTCTGGATGCTGGAATCAGACATATCGGTGAAAATAGGGCAGAGGAGGGAACCGCCAAAATAGAAAAACTGGACAAGCCTGCTACCTGGCACTTTATTGGTTCTCTTCAATCCAAAAAAGTAAAGCACATGATTGACAAGTTTGACTACATCCATTCACTAGACAGAATATCACTCGCCAAAGAGATTCAAAAACGCATGCCTGAAGGCAGGAAAATGAAGTGCTTTGTCCAGGTTAACGTTTCAGGAGAAGAATCAAAATCAGGGCTTTCTCCAGAGGATACTTTGTCGTTTATAAAGTCTTTAGAAGAATTCCCGGCTATTGAAGTGGTTGGACTAATGACGATGGCCCCGTATACGGAAAATCCAGAAGAGACACGTCCGGTATTTAGAAATCTTAGATTGTTAAGAGATTCAATTAAGGATTTAAATTTGAGTCACGCACCCTGCCTTCATTTATCGATGGGAATGTCTAATGATTATGTCATTGCGGTTGAAGAAGGAGCCACGTTTGTTCGCATTGGAAGCAGTCTCGTAGGAAAAGAATGAAGATTTAGGTGAAGGAGTGGAAAGCTCATGGGGTTCAAATCTAAATTTAAACGTTTTTTTGAATTGGATGATGAGGTAGTCGAAGAGGAAATAGAACATTTTCCAGAGCAAGAAAACGAATTTACAGCTGCAAAGAAAAAGGGAAATACCCAAAATGTAGTCAGTCTTCAAAGCATTCAGCAGTCGTCAAAAATGATACTAGTAGAGCCCCGGGCTTATGAAGAGGCTCAAGAGGTGGCAGATCATTTAAAAAGCAGGAAGGCCGTAATTATTAATTTGCAGTTAATCTCACAGGATCAGGCAAAAAGGATTGTCGATTTTTTAAGCGGTACCGTGTATGCTATAGGAGGGGATATTCAGAAGGTGGGGCAGAATATTTTCCTATGTACTCCTGATAACGTGGATGTTTCAGGTGCAATATCAGAATTGATGTATGAAAAATACAATAAGTAAGACAAGTAAGAGGTTGGGGTGATGAGAAAGATATGCAGACAATAGGTACGCTGCTTCTTGTAGGAATGCAGATATATTCATTTATGGTAATCATCTATATTTTTATGTCCTGGTTTCCAAACGCTCGGGAGTCGTCATTTGGCCAGACTATAGGATCTTTAGTAGAGCCTTATTTGGAACCTTTCCGAAAGATAATCCCTCCGCTGGGTATGATAGATATTTCTCCAATTGTGGCCCTTGTTGCTCTTCACTTTGCTCGCTTTGGAGTACAGGCTCTCTTCTTTTAAGGAGGTTCTTTATGGCACTATACGAACATTTTCGAAAAGAAGAGCGGCCGTTTGTGGAACAGGCCAGTGAATGGAAAGAACAAGTGGAAACGCGTTATGAATCGAAGCTGACTGATTTTTTAGATCCAAGAGAACAGGATATTTTGAGATCTATAATTGGCAATGATGAAGTAGTCAAACTTGAGTTTTTCGGGGGGCCCCAAGGTTCTGAAAGGAAAAGAGCCTTGCTGTTTCCCTTTTATGAAGCCCCGGAACAGGATCAATTTCACATTAGAATTTATGAGCTGGATTATCCTGTTAAATTTGTTTCTGTCGGCCATAGAGATGTCCTGGGTTCCATGCTAGGCCTGGGGGTAAAGCGGGAAAAATTTGGGGACATCATTTTACAGGCACAAAGAATTCAGATAGCAGTTGCAGAAGAAATTGCTTCTTTTGTAGAAATGAATTTTACAAAAGTTGCATCTGCATCCATTCAACTCCACTCTGTTTCGTTAGAAGAAGCAATTCCTGTCAGAGAGGAATGGGAAGAAGTATCCACTACGGTCTCTTCTTTGCGTCTTGATGTCCTTTTAGCGGAAATGTTCCGCTTATCTCGAAGTAAAGTCGTACCCTACATTGATGGAAAAAGAGTCAAGGTCAACTGGAGAATTGCAGATCAGCCTTCATTTCTAGTAAATGAAGGAGATTATCTATCAGTAAGAGGACTTGGCCGCAGGAAACTGCTTACAGTGGAAGGGAAGTCAAAAAAAGATAAATGGCGAGTTAGCTATGGAAAAAAACAGGATCCTTCATAGAAAAGAAGGGTTTTTACATGTAATTGTCGAAAAAAGTAACATCAGTTAATCAATTAAGTCACGGAGGTGCTTCTTTTGCCGTTAACTCCCTTAGATATTCACAATAAAGAGTTTACAAGAGGTTTTCGCGGATATGATGAAGACGAGGTAAATGAATTTCTGGATCAAGTTATTAAAGATTATGAAACTGTTATTCGGGAGAAAAATGAACTGTTTGAAAAGGTGGATGAACTGGAAGAACGACTAGAACATTTTTCTAACATTGAAGAAACGTTAAATAAATCCATTCTTGTAGCACAGGAATCAGCTGAAGAAGTACGTAGAAATTCTAAAAAAGAAGCTCAGCTGATTGTGAAAGAAGCGGAGAAAAATGCAGACCGAATTATTAATGATGCTCTCTCCAAATCAAGAAAGATTTCATTGGAAATTGAAGAACTGAAAAAGCAGGCATCAGTATACCGCATGAGATTTAAGATGCTTATTGAAGCCCAGCTTGAAATGTTACATAATGACGATTGGGATGAATTAGCGAGATCAATGGAAGAAGAGCTTGAGTCTTCTTCTCCGGGGGAAGACTAAAGAATACCCCACTTGACTTCTCGATTATGATTGTTCTATAATTTGACAAAACCATGAGAATGATAAATGAATATCCCTCTATCATGCTTATGTTCTGTAAAGCAGAGACTAAGTATCATAGCAGGTAACAAGACGTTGAAAGGGACGTGCCGTTCTGTCTTCCTTCGATAGCGAGCCGGGGATGGTGGAAGCCTGGTGACAGGAGCAGCTGCGGACATCACCCTGGAGTTCTGGTGCCGAAACTTTGGTTAGGTTCCAGCGGTGAAAGCCGATATTACAATGAAGTGACTGCATATAGCAGATCATTAGGGTGGTACCGCGAGACCTTCTCGTCCCTATACCCGGGACGAAGGAGGTCTTTTTTTTATGGATAAAAGATCACTCAACTATAATTATTTTTAGAACAGCTTTCGCAAAGAATTTGTTTCCTGGGTATTTGCTTTCATCTCTTAATGATCGCTTGTTTATTTTAAATGAGGAGGAAAAAGTAATGAGTTATAAAGATACATTACGAATGCCAAAAACTGAATTTCCGATGAGGGGAAACCTTCCAAATCGGGAACCAGAACGACAACTAAAATGGGAAGAGCAGAACATATACGAAAAGGTGCAGGAACGCACGAAAGGCCGTCCTCTTTTTGTTCTGCATGATGGCCCGCCTTATGCCAATGGTGACATTCATATGGGTCATGCATTAAATAAAGTATTAAAAGACATTATTGTCCGCTATAAGTCTGTAAGCGGGTTTCATGCACCGTATGTACCTGGCTGGGACACTCACGGTCTTCCTATTGAAACAGCTTTAACGAAAAACAAAAAGGTCAACAGAAAAAAAATGTCTGTCGCTGAATTTCGTAAAGCTTGCGCTGACTATGCGATGGAACAGATCGATCGTCAACGGGAACAATTTAAGCGGCTTGGAGTAAGAGGAGACTGGGAAAATCCTTATGTCACTCTCACAAAGGAATACGAAGCCCAGCAAATCAAAGTATTTGGTGATATGGCCAAAAAAGGGTACATCTACAAGGGGAAAAAACCAGTCTACTGGTCACCTTCCTCGGAGTCTGCACTGGCAGAAGCGGAGATTGAATACCATGATAAACGTTCACCATCCATTTATGTGTCCTTTGCAGTAACAGATGGAAAAGGAGTCCTTGAAGGTGATGAAAAGTTCGTTATTTGGACCACTACTCCGTGGACCATTCCTGCGAATCTAGCCATTACAGTTCATCCTGAACTTGAATACAGTGTTGTCAAAGTAGGAGAAGAAAAATACGTCGTAGCTTCTGGGCTTCTAGAGACCATTGAGAAAGAAATTGGCTGGGAAGATACTGAAGTGGTAAAGACAGTCCAAGGAAGAGAATTGGAACATGTGATGACAACACACCCTATTTACGGCAGAAATTCACTTGTAATCCTTGGAGAACATGTAACCCTTGATGCTGGAACAGGATGCGTCCACACTGCCCCTGGTCACGGGGAAGATGACTACATTGTAGGCCAGCAGTATGGGCTGGAGACGCTTTGTCCTGTGGATGATAAAGGGGTTTTCACTGAGGAAGCTCCTGGGTTTGAAGGTCTTTTTTATGATGAAGCGAACAAACCGATTACCCAAAAACTTGAAGAGCTTGGGGCTTTATTAAAGCTGACCTTTATCACTCACTCTTATCCACATGACTGGCGCACAAAGAAACCTGTTATTTTCAGAGCCACGGCTCAATGGTTTGCCTCCATTAAAGATTTCCGAGAAGACTTGATTTCGGCAGTGAAAAAGGTGAAATGGGTTCCAGAATGGGGAGAAACAAGGCTTCATAACATGGTCAGGGACCGGGGCGACTGGTGTATTTCCCGCCAGAGAGCGTGGGGAGTTCCAATTCCAATTTTTTATGAGGAAAATGGAGAAGAAATTGTAACTGATGAGACAATCAATCATGTATCCCAGCTTTTCCGGGAACATGGCTCTAACATTTGGTTTGAGTGGGAAACAAAAGATCTCCTGCCAGAAGGCTTCACCTCTTCTAAAAGTCCAAATGGAAACTTTACTCGTGAGATGGATATTATGGACGTCTGGTTTGACAGTGGTTCATCCCACCAGGCTGTTTTGGTGGAAAACGAAGAACTTCAGCGTCCGGCAGATCTTTATTTAGAGGGTTCTGACCAATACAGAGGGTGGTTTAACTCCTCCTTGTCCACAAGTGTGGCAGTGTCTGGAGAAGCGCCTTATAAAGGTGTTCTCAGCCACGGCTTTGCGTTGGATGGGGACGGTAAAAAAATGAGTAAGTCACTCGGTAACGTTGTAATTCCAAACAAAGTAATGAACCAGCTTGGAGCAGATATTCTTCGGCTGTGGGTAGCTTCAGTAGATTATCAGGCAGATGTTCGGATATCAGATAAGATTTTAAAGCAGGTTGCTGAAACCTACCGTAAAATCCGCAATACATTCCGATTTTTGCTTGGAAACCTTCACGATTTTGATCCAGCGACAGATCGGGTCTCTTATGAGAAGCTTCCTGAAATGGACCGCTATATTCTTGTGAAATTAAACGATCTTATCGGCCAGGTGAAAAAAGGGTATGATGAGTACCAGTTTTCTACGGTATACCATGCCCTGCATAACTTCTGCACCATTGATTTAAGCTCCTTTTACATGGATATTGCAAAAGATACGTTATATATTGAAGCAGAAGATGCTTTATCCAGAAGAGCGATTCAGACGGTAATGTATGATGTGCTCGTGAGTCTTGTAAAACTCTCTTCCCCAATCCTCGCTCATACAGCAGATGAAGTATGGGAGTTCATTCCAGGGGTAGAAGAGGAAAGTGTCCAGCTTACTGATCTTCCAGACGCAGAGGACTTACCTGAAAGTGATCAGCTAAAGGAAAAATGGGGCACAATCATGAGCATCCGCGATCAAGTGTTAAAGGCTCTTGAAAATGCCAGAAACCAAAAAGTAATCGGAAAGTCTTTAACTGCTTCCATTTCTCTTTACCCTACTGAAGACGCGAAAACGGTGCTTGAAGGTGCTGGGGAACTGACTCGTTTGTTTATCGTTTCAGAAGCTGTCATTGACGGAACGAAAGATGAAGCACCAGAGGATGCAGAAATACATGAGCATTTGGCAATCGCAGTCAGACCAGCTGACGGAGAGACTTGTGAACGCTGCTGGACTGTTACTAAAACGGTAGGTGCTCAGGAAAAATATCCTGAGCTCTGTGATTCCTGCGCTACGATTGTTAAAGAAAATTATGCAGAAACTGAATAACCCATGAAAGGCATCAAAGGATAACTTGCCTTCGTTTTACCTGCCAGTGAAAGCCCCTGTTTCTCATAAGAACAGGGGCTTTTCTTATAAAAGAAATTCAAAAAAAGTGAGGAGGGAGGGAAAAATTACGCTGTGTAAAATACGGTGTTCAGCTTACCTTAAAAAAAGAGAGCGAAGAGAAAGGTGAAGCAAATGAACACTGAATGGTATTCTCTGATGCTTGAAGCAAGAAGAAAAGAACTGGAACGGCAGGGCGCTGGCGAAGGAAACGGAACAGTCAGCGGAGAAGAAGCAAAAATTAGCACAATGAGGGAATTTGAAAAGCATAAAGCATCCCTTTTGCAGGTAGGGCGCCAGCAAGAATGGGAAAAAGTTACAAGTGTAATTGAAAAGCTAAACCAGTTACAGTAAAAAACTAAAACGACTTTTTCGCACAAGATTTCATTCTTTTCTCGTACAAGAGCAAAATAAAATAAGGTTACATTTACCGTTTCATTTCTTTTATGCTAAAATGCTTAAAGTAGGCTGTTTTGAGCATGTACCACAAGGTCGGGATTGTCTCGGCCTTTCCCATACATACATAGACCGGGAAATGAGGAGAAGCAGACAATGATACTCTTTTATTATGTCCTGGCGCTGGTAATTATCGGCCTTGACCAATGGACAAAGTACTTAGTGGACGTACATATGGAAATAGGGGAAAGCATTCCGTTAATTGAAGGGTTAGCATATTTAACTTCCCACCGGAATCAAGGAGCTGCTTTTGGTATACTTCAAGGGCAAATGTGGTTATTCTTTATTATAACTGTCGGGGTCGTCATCGCTATCTTTTATTACATGCAAAAGTATGGAAAAGAAAGCATATGGATCGGACTACCATTAGGTTTAGTGCTAGGCGGTGCGATCGGGAATTTCATCGATCGTCTCTTCAGAGGAGAAGTTATTGATTTTATGGATGTTTATATCTTTGCTTATAACTTCCCGATTTTTAATGTAGCGGATTCGGCTCTCGTCGTAGGTGTAATCGCTTTGATTATTAAAATGATGGCAGATGAACGAAAAGAGAAAAAGGAGCAAGCATAAATGATGGAAGAAACAAAATGGGTGATTTCTGAAGAGCACAATAAGGAGCGATTAGATAAGGCAATTGTTAAGCTGCACGGAGAATGGTCACGTACGATTATCCAGGAGTGGGCTAAAGAAGGACGCATTGAAGTAAATGGCAAAGCGGCCAAAAGTAACCATAAAGTACAGTCAGGTGATGAAGTCGTCGTGTATCCTAAGGAACCAGAAGAAATAGATATCGTTCCTGAAAACATCCCTCTTGGTATCCTGTATGAAGATGATGATGTGATTGTTGTCAATAAGCCTCGGGGGATGGTTGTCCACCCAGCACCTGGGCATCCCGGGGGGACGCTGGTGAACGCGTTAATGTACCACTGTAAAGATCTCTCAGGCATTAATGGGGAAATCAGGCCTGGTATTGTCCACCGCATCGATAAGGACACATCGGGAGTGTTGGTGGCCGCAAAAAACGACAAAGCCCATGAACACCTTAGTCGTCAACTGAAAGATAAAAAAACAGAAAGAATTTACAAAACAATTGTTCATGGCAATATTCCTCATGAGCATGGAACGATTGACGCTCCTATTGGAAGAGATCCAATGGACAGACAGAAAATGACGGTCACTGATAAAAATGCAAAGGATGCAGTGACTCACTTTAACGTAATAGAACGTTTTGGGAACTATACGTTTCTTGAATGCAGGCTCGAAACAGGGCGGACACACCAGATTAGAGTTCATTTGCAATACATTGGGCATGCTGTTGCAGGGGATCCTAAGTATGGGCATCGTAATACGCTGCCGATAAACGGTCAGGCTCTACATGCAGCCCGCCTTGGCTTTGTACATCCCTCAAAAGAGGAATACATGGAGTGGGAAGCTCCTATGCCTGAAGACATGGATGGCCTGCTGGACGATCTGAGAAAAAAATCTTGACTTTCTTGTATACTTTTGTCATACTAACGAAAGAATCAAATACGAACCACCTTTAATTACAGTCCCGTGAGGCTGAGAAGGAAATGGTGCATGTATTCCCTGCCTGTAATGACCAGGGGGAACGTCCCGGAACTACCAGGGATCAATGCGATGTTATTAACCATCCTCTCGTCCAATCGGACGGGAGGATTTTTTAATGGCCATTCCTTGCAGAAACTAGACAGTGGGAGGCAAATCAAATGGTTAAAGATGAAACAGTTTTATTAGATGAGCAGGCGATACGACGAGCACTTACCCGTATATCACATGAAATTATTGAAAGAAACAAAGGAATCGATGACTGCGTTCTCGTAGGAATCAAAACAAGAGGGATATATATTGCTGATCGATTAGCCGAAAGTATCGAACGAATCGAGGGAACAAAAATTCCAGTAGGGGAAATAGATATTACCATGTATCGGGATGATCTTTCTCTAAAGAACACTTCTGAGGAACCTGAATTAAAGGGGACCGATATTCCTTATGACATTAACGACAAAAAAGTCATTCTAGTTGACGATGTGTTATATACAGGACGAACCGTAAGAGCTGCCATGGACGCCACAATGGATCAGGGCAGGCCGGCCCAGATTCAGCTTGCAGTACTTGTGGACAGAGGTCACCGGGAATTGCCGATCCGCCCTGATTATATTGGTAAAAATATTCCTACCTCTAAAGCGGAAGTCATCACTGCTAAGATGAAAGAAACCGACCAGATAGACCAAGTAAGTATTACAAGTCATGAAAGATAAATAAAGATCCTCTTTAAATACAGTCCAGAGAGTCTGAAAAGAGGCATGATGCAGCCATCCCTGTTGTGGTGATGGCCCCCTGTGCCCTCTTTGCTCTCTGCAAAGAGTTTTTTTATGGAAACAGTTCTCCAGAATATCTAATCGTCCAAAATACCATCGTATAAGAAAGAGATCAAATCAGGAGTGGAGGAGACTTACATGGGAAACAAAAGAGAGATAGGCATCAGAGAAATCCCAAAATGGAATTACTGGATCATTTTAAGCATGCAGCACTTATTTGCAATGTTCGGAGCCACCATTCTCGTGCCGATATTAACTGGTCTTAGTCCGGCCGTCGCATTAGTATCCAGCGGTCTGGGTACCCTTGCTTATCTTGTGGTCACGAAAGGTCAGGTACCTGCTTACCTGGGGTCTTCCTTTGCCTTTATCATGCCTATCATCTCAGCGATGGCTATCGGAGGGCCGGAAGGTGTGATGATAGGAACGTTTATGGCAGGTATTGTTTACGGACTGACTGCCCTCTTAATTAAAGCGACTGGTGTCAACTGGCTCATCAAACTTCTTCCGCCGATTGTGGTGGGGCCCGTTATTATGGTCATAGGACTTGGGCTTGCAGGCACGGCGATTGAAATGGCGATGAACTATGACAGTGAGGCTGGACAGTTTGTAGAGCCAATGACTCACTTCAGTGTAGCTCTCATAACCCTCGCCATAACGATCGTAGCTGCAGTTTTCTTTAAAGGATTTTTTAACCTGATCCCAATTTTGTTCGGTATTGTCGGCGGGTATGTGGTAGCAGTATTTATGGGACTGGTTAACTTTACACCAGTTATGGAAGCACCGTGGATCAGAACTCCCGATTTTGTCGTACCCTTTGTCACCTTTACACCAGACTGGTCCTGGACGATTATCTTCCTTATGGTTCCGATTGCCCTTGTAACCCTTTCTGAACACATAGGAGACCAAATGGTTCTGAGCAAAGTGGTTTCAAAGAACCTGGTGAAAAAACCCGGCCTTCACCGCTCTATTATGGGGGATGGAGTTGCAACGTTGATTGCTTCCTTTGTTGGGGGGCCTCCTAATACGACGTACGGAGAGAACATCGGAGTTCTCGCGATCACTCGAGTGTTCAGCGTTTTTGTGGTCGGTGGGGCAGCAGTATTTGCACTGATTTTCGGCTTTATAGGAAAAATTGAAGCGCTGATTGCAAGCATCCCGACAGCGGTAATGGGAGGAATTTCAATCCTGTTGTTTGGGATCATCGCTTCCTCAGGACTTAGAATGCTGATTGATAACCAGATTGATTTTGGAATCAAAAGAAACTTAATTATTTCTTCTGTGATCCTGGTTATCGGTATCGGAGGCGCCTTTATACAGGTTTCCGATGATGTGCAGATCGCCGGAATGGCTCTCGCGACAATAATCGGCATCTTGTTGAACTTGATTCTTCCAGGAAAAGAACATGGTCTGGGAAATAACTCAATGTTTGCCTCCCTGGATGAAAAACTAAAAGATGATGACAATGCTGCTTAACATCCTTTAATCGAGTACAGAGAGACTCATAAGGGTGAAACAGGCACCAGGAACGAGACCGTGGTTGCCCACGGTCTGCCTGGATAAAGTTATGCGAGGCAAGCTGCCTCTCTTCTTTCGCCTGCTTCTGTTCACCCTGAAGATGATCTCTTCAGGGTTTTTTTATAGAAAAAAAGCGAGTTCAAAAATAAGGAGGAATGAAAGATGATGCTTGAAACTGAATTGCAAAAAGAGATGGGGAAAGTAACAGAACCTGCCACGGAAAATATTTTGACAATGACAGACCTTCCGTTAGGGACAATCGATAAAATTCTTACAAACGCTCAAGAGTTTGCACATACTCCTTATTGGTTCGAGAAAAAAAACGTTTTCGCCGCTAATCTATTCTTTGAACCAAGCACAAGAACAAAATTAAGCTTTGAAGCAGCAGAGAAAAAACTGGGGCTTGAAGTATTAAATTTTGAAGCAGATACGTCCAGTGTAAAAAAAGGCGAGACTCTTTATGACACGGTTAAAACCATTGAAAGTCTTGGAGCAGATGTAGTAGTGATACGACATGAGACCGATCGTTACTTTGATGAGCTGGCCGGCAAAATAAATATTCCAATGATTAACGGAGGAGACGGCTGCGGTCATCATCCTACCCAATCTTTGCTAGATCTGCTTACGATTAAGCAAGAGTTTCAGAGTTTTATAGATTTAAACATAGTAGTTGCTGGCGATGTACGTCACAGCCGTGTGGCCCGTTCGAACATAGAAGCCTTGGAAAGACTGGGAGCCAACGTTTTTGTCAGCGGTCCGGAAGAGTGGATGGAAGGTGAGTTGCGCAGCAGATATATCCCAATGGATGAAGCGGCAGAAATGGCTGATGTAATGATGATGCTGAGAATCCAGCATGAAAGGCACGCGGTCCAAATGGTAGCAGGGGTGGAGGAATTTCATCAGAAATATGGCCTGACTGTTAAAAGAGAGAGGCTGATGAAACCAGGCAGCATAATCATGCACCCTGCGCCGGTCAACAGAAATGTAGAGATAGCAGACGAATTGGTAGAATGCAAAAGGTCACGCATCTTTAAACAGATGAAAAATGGAGTAGCAGTGCGAATGGCTGTACTCGATCATGTACTTCAATTAACCAAAGGGGGATATAAAAAATGAGTATCTTAATTAATAATGTGAAATTCATAGGGGAAGATGGAAACATAAAACAAGGGGATATAAAAGTAACAGAAGGTAAAATTGCAGAAATCGGCTCTGTGTCTCCGGGTGCTGAAAAAGTGATTGAAGGGAACGGAAGACTCCTTACTCCTGGACTGGTCGATGTTCATGTGCATTTGAGAGAGCCTGGTGGAGAACACAAAGAAACCATTGAAACAGGAACGAAAGCAGCTGCGCGCGGCGGGTTTACGACGATCTGCCCAATGCCAAATACAAGGCCGGTACCTGATTCAGAAGGTAATCTTCAGCTGATTCAAGACAAAATTAAAGAAAAGGCTCTCGTAAAGGTACTCCCTTATGCGTCTATTACTACCAGACAGCTGGGAAAAGAACTAGTTGATTTTGCCAGGCTTAAAGAAATGGGTGCTTTTGCGTTTACGGATGATGGAGTCGGTATACAGGATGCTTCTATGATGCTTGCCGCCATGAAAGCTGCAGCAAGGGCAGAGGTGGCCATTGTTGCCCACTGTGAAGAAAACACATTGATCAATAAGGGGTCAGTACATGAGGGGACGTTTTCAGAGAAGCACGGATTAAATGGTATTCCGTCAGTATGTGAATCGGTACATATTGCCCGGGATGTTCTGCTCGCTGAAGCAGCTGGCGCTCATTATCATGTGTGTCATGTGAGTACTAAGGAATCTGTACGTGTCATTCGAGATGCCAAACGCGCGGGAATTCACGTGACAGCAGAAGTAAGCCCTCATCATCTGCTATTATGCGATGAAGATATCCCAGGTCTTGACCCTAATTTTAAAATGAATCCCCCACTTAGAGCAAAAGAAGATAGAGACGCTCTCCTGGAAGGACTTCAGGACGGTACAATAGACTTTATCGCAACAGATCACGCCCCCCACACAAAAGAGGAAAAAGAGGCGGGAATTGAGAAAGCACCGTTTGGAATTGTAGGTCTAGAAACAGCCTTTCCTCTGCTTTATACCCACCTTGTTAAAGAAGGCCATCTTTCATTAGCCGATCTTGTCTCCTCTTTAACAAAGAAGCCGGCTGAAGTATTTGGCCTTACGCAAGGGACGCTTCAAATCGGGGCATCAGCAGACCTTATATTAATAGACCTTGAAAAAGAAGAAAAGATAGATGTCTCAGCATTTGAATCCAAAGGAAAGAATACACCATTTGAACAATGGGTGTGCCAAGGATGGCCTGTTTTAACCTTGGTGGACGGTGTAGTCGTGTATGAGAAAGAGGAGGTTGTCCAATGAAAAGACAATTGATATTAGAAGACGGCGAAGTTTTTATCGGAAAAGGGTTTGGCAGTGAAAAAGAAATGACAGGGGAAGTGGTGTTTAACACTGGAATGACGGGATATCAGGAGATTCTTTCAGACCCCTCTTACTGTCAGCAGCTTGTCGTCCTTACGTATCCTTTAATTGGAAACTACGGCATTAACCGGGATGATTTTGAATCGATTGCTCCATCAGTAGGAGCCCTTATTGTTAAAGAAGCTTCCTCTTTTCCAAATAACTGGAGAAATGAAAAATCGATTGATCAAATGTTAAAGGAAAAAGAAATTCCTGGGCTCGAAGGCATTGATACGAGAAAATTGACCCGTTTAATTAGAGAGCATGGGACATTAAGAGGAAGACTCTGCTCCATGGATGCTGATGTAACCCAGGTAGCGGAGGAATTGAGAAATACAGCTTTAGTGAAAAACCAGGTTCAGCAAGTATCCACTAAAGATCCTTATCACGCACCCGGTTTCGGCCACCGTGTCGTATTGATTGATTTTGGTGCCAAGCACGGAATTGTAAGAAATCTTATCCAAAGGCGCTGCGATGTATTTGTAGTTCCCTATAACACACCTGTTGAAGAAATTATGCAGCTTCAACCAGACGGCATTATGCTTAGCAACGGTCCTGGGGATCCAGAAGATGTAAAGGAAGGCATTGAAACCATTCAAGGTCTTCTTGGAAAAGTACCGATCTTTGGAATTTGCCTTGGTCATCAGCTTCTATGTCTGGCTGCTGGGGCCACGTCTTCAAAAATGAAATTTGGCCACCGCGGCTCCAACCATCCAGTAAAGGATATTGAAACAGGGAAAGTAGATATTACTTCCCAGAATCACGGCTATACGGTGGAGCGTGAGTCATTGAATGAAACGGATCTTGTGCTCACCCACGTTAATGTAAATGATGGTTCAGTAGAAGGAGTCTCTCACTCCAAATATCCGGCTTTCAGCGTTCAGTATCACCCGGAAGCTTGTCCAGGGCCAGCAGATGCCAATCATTTATTTGACCGGTTTGTAACATTAATAGAAGAGAGTAAAAAAGAAAGCGTAAAGACTGTCAACGCATAAAGCTGCTTAGTTTTCATTAATGGATAAGAAAAGGGGAGAGACAACATGGGAAAACGTGAGGATATTAAAAAAATACTAGTGATTGGTTCAGGACCTATTGTGATTGGCCAGGCGGCTGAATTTGATTATGCTGGCACGCAGGCATGCCAGGCATTGAAAGAAGAAGGGTATGAAGTTATTTTAATCAACTCCAATCCAGCTACAATAATGACTGACTCCAACATGGCAGATAAGGTATACATTGAACCCATTACCTTTGAATTTGTGAGTCGTATTATTCGTCAGGAGCGACCGGACGGACTGCTGCCTACATTAGGGGGGCAGACTGGACTGAATATGGCGATGGAATTATATGATAATGGCATCCTCGAAGAATACAATGTGACCCTTCTGGGAACCGAGCTTGAGTCCATTCGACGAGCCGAAGACAGAGATGCTTTCCGTTCTTTAATGAATGAACTTAATGAACCGGTGCCTGAAAGCGAAATTGTCCACACGCTTGAAGAAGCGTATCAATTTGTTGAAAAAATAGGATACCCCATCATTGTACGTCCAGCCTATACTCTGGGAGGGACAGGCGGCGGACTTGTCTATAATGAAGACGATTTGAAAGAAATTGTGGCCTCTGGATTAAAGTACAGCCCGGTAACCCAATGTCTCCTTGAGAAAAGCATAGCAGGCTATAAAGAAATTGAGTATGAAGTAATGAGAGACAGCAATGATCAAGCTATCGTAGTGTGTAATATGGAAAACATTGATCCTGTAGGAATTCATACGGGAGACTCTATTGTAGTGGCACCGAGTCAGACGCTGGCTGACAGAGAATATCATATGCTGAGAAATTCTTCCTTAAAAATTATTAGAGCACTGGAAATTGAGGGGGGCTGTAACGTTCAGATTGCCCTTGATCCATACAGCTATGATTACTATATTATCGAAGTAAACCCGCGGGTGAGCCGTTCGTCGGCACTTGCTTCCAAAGCTACTGGATATCCTATCGCGAAAATCGCAGCGAAAATAGCTGTCGGCTATACATTGGATGAAATTATTAACCCTATTACCCAGACAACTTATGCAAGCTTTGAACCAGCTCTTGATTATGTAGTCACAAAGATTCCACGCTGGCCTTTTGATAAGTTTGATTCAGCAAAACGGACACTTGGCACCCAGATGAAGGCGACAGGTGAAATCATGGCTATTGGAAGAAACTTTGAAGAATCCCTTCTCAAAGGAATTCGTTCTCTGGAGACAAACGTTTACCATCTGAAGCTGGAAAAAACAAAAGATGTGTCCAATGACGAATTAACGAAAAAGCTTGCAAAAGCAGATGACGAAAGACTGTTTTACATTGGGGAAGCATTTCGCAGAGGATGGACGAGAGATCAGATTCATGATATTACAGCTATTGATCTATTCTTCCTGTATAAAATGGAAGGATTAGTATCCTATGAAGAAAAATTGAAAGCACATCCTTTTGACAAAGAGCTTTTGCAGGAAGTAAAAGAATACGGCTTTGCTGATGTAATGATTTCAGAATTATGGAATTGCACAGAGAAAGAAATTAGTGATTTCCGCAAAAAGCATGGAATCATCCCCGTCTATAAAATGGTCGATACATGTGCAGCTGAATTCGCTTCGGCTACCCCATACTATTACGGCACGTACGAAGAGGAAAATGAAGCAGAGAACACTGACAAGCCATCTATTCTTGTGCTGGGCTCCGGGCCGATTAGAATAGGGCAGGGAATTGAATTTGATTATGCGACTGTTCACACGGTATGGGCAATCAAAGAAGCGGGCTATGAAGCTATCATTATTAACAACAATCCTGAAACAGTTTCCACAGACTTCAGCACATCCGACAAACTCTACTTCGAACCATTAACTGTAGAAGATGTCATGCATGTCATTGACCAAGAGAAGCCGGAAGGTGTAGTTGTACAGTTTGGGGGCCAGACTGCAATTAATCTGGCGGAAGACCTGGCTGCTCATGGAGTAAACATTCTTGGCACCAGCCTTGAAGATATGGATCGTGCGGAAAACCGTGACAAATTTGAACAAACGTTAAACCAGTTAAATATTCCTCAGCCTCTAGGGAAAACGGCTACTTCTGTAGACGAGGCTGTAAAGATTGCCACTTCTATCGGGTATCCTGTGCTTGTGCGTCCTTCATACGTACTAGGCGGACGTGCGATGGAAATCGTAGATAATGAGACCGAACTTCTCCGGTACATGGAACAAGCAGCGAAAGTAAATCCAAAGCACCCTGTATTGGTGGATCGGTACTTGATCGGAAAAGAGATTGAAGTCGACGCGATTTCAGATGGAAACACGGTATTTGTTCCCGGGATTATGGAACACATTGAACGGGCAGGAGTGCATTCAGGAGACTCTATCGCAGTGTATCCTCCGCAGACGCTGTCTGACGAAGTAAAACAAAAAGTAATAGATAGGACTATTGCCCTTGGAAGAGGACTAAACATTGTCGGCCTTCTTAACATTCAGTTTGTCCTTCATGACAATGAGGTTTATGTCCTTGAAGTGAATCCAAGATCAAGCCGTACGGTTCCATTTCTAAGCAAAATCACTGGTGTGCCGATGGCTAAGCTTGCCACCCGCGCCATCCTTGGAGAGTCACTCGCTGACCTTGGCTACAAAACGGGCTATCATCCTGAAAAAGATGAAGTCTCTGTGAAGGTTCCTGTGTTTTCCTTTGCAAAGCTCCGCCGGGTCGATATTACACTTGGGCCTGAAATGAAATCAACCGGAGAAGTAATGGGAAGAGACTATACGTTGGAAAAAGCACTCTATAAAGGGCTAATTGCTTCTGGAATGAAAATTCCTCAGCATGGCTCAGTGCTGTTTACGATTGCTGACAAAAACAAAGAAGAAGCCATGGCTCTTGTCCGTCGCTTTCACCGGATTGGCTATAATATTATGGCAACGGAAGGCACGGCTAAGCTGATTCGGGATGAACAAATACCTGTCACAGTAGTTAATAAAATTGGTGATGCAAAACCGAATCTTTTAGATGTGATTCGGGAAGGAGAAGCTCAATTTGTCATCAATACATTAACCAAAGGAAAGCAGCCAGTAAGAGACGGGTTCCGTATTCGCAGGGAGTCCGTGGAAAACGGTGTCGTTTGCTTAACTTCCATGGATACTGCGGGCGCCCTGCTTGGAGTACTTGAGATGATCACGTTTGCTTCTGAACCGATGCCTGCCATGGCTGAAGAGAAGACTGCTGTAAAAGAAGAGGTGCAAATATGAAAAAAGAATGGTTGACGGTGATAGAATGCACGCCTCTTGCCAAAGGAATTTATAAAATGGTTCTTCAAGGCACGATGACAGAGGAAATGGAAAGCCCGGGTCAGTTTGTTCACATAAAGACCAGCGCAGGGACTGACCCCCTGCTTCGCCGTCCGATCAGCATTTGTGATATTGACCATACAAACAATTGCTTTACCATTCTTTTTAGAGCAGAAGGCAAAGGGACAACAGAGCTTGCAGCCAAGAAGAAAGGGGAACAAGTTGATGTACTTGGTCCCCTTGGCAACGGCTTTCCTATTGAGGAAGCAGAAGCTGGAGAGTCTGTTGTTCTGGTAGGAGGCGGAATAGGTGTCCCTCCTCTTTACTACCTGGGAAAAAAGTTAAAAGAAAAAGGGCTTCATATCACGTCGGTTCTTGGGTTTCAAGACAAGGAGACTGTTTTTTATGAAGAGGAATTCAAGGAAATTGGAGACGTAGTAGTTGCTACGGCTGATGGCAGTTATGGAATTTCAGGTTTTGTGACTGATGCCATTCAAGAAAAGGGCCTTTCCTTTGACTGGATGTACAGCTGTGGACCTACCCCTATGCTTAAAGCGTTAGAAGCTTCTTATCCAGAAGCCAGGGGATATGTATCACTTGAAGAAAGAATGGGCTGCGGAATTGGCGCATGCTTTGCCTGTGTCTGTCATTTGCAGGACGATCCTGAAGGGACTTCTTACAAGAAAATTTGCAGCGATGGACCAGTATTTCCGCTAAGAAAGGTGGTACTTTCATGAACTTATCCGTAAACCTTCCGGGGCTGCCTATGAAAAACCCTGTCATGCCGGCTTCTGGCTGTTTTGGGTTTGGAAAAGAATTTGCTAAATTTTATGATTTAAGTCAATTAGGAGCCATAGCCATTAAAGCAACAACCGTAGAAGCAAGATTCGGGAATCCAACCCCTCGTGTTGCTGAAACCACAGCTGGCATGCTAAATGCGATCGGACTGCAGAATCCAGGACTGGATAAGGTAAAGGAAGAAGAGCTTCCATGGCTTGAGCAATTTGATGTCCCTATTTTGGCAAATGTAGCTGGATCCACAATGGAAGATTATGAAACGGCAGCCAAAGAGCTTTCGGCTTCCCCGAATGTTGGTGCGTTGGAGCTGAATGTTTCCTGCCCAAATGTAAAAGTAGGGGGAATTGCTTTTGGCACGGATCCGGAGCTTGCAGCAGAGTTAACTGCACGTGTGAAAAAAGCAGCGACAGTACCCGTTTATGTAAAGCTTTCTCCAAACGTCGCTGATATTACAGCAATCGCTAAAGCTGTAGAAAAAGCAGGGGCCGACGGCTTAACAATGATTAACACCCTTTTGGGAATGAGAATTGACCTGAAAACCAAAAAGCCGATACTTGCTAATACAATGGGTGGATTGTCAGGGCCTGCAGTAAAGCCAGTAGCAATCCGAATGGTGTATCAAGTCCGGCAGGTGACGGATCTTCCTATTATTGGTATGGGCGGCATTCAATCTGCAGAAGACGTGATTGAATTTCTTATCGCAGGAGCGGATGCAGTAGCTGTCGGCACGGCTAACTTTACCGATCCATTTGTATGCCCGTCCATTATCGAAGAACTGCCTCAAAAGCTTGAAGAGCATGAGATACATTCGTTAGCTGAACTGCAAAGAAGGGCGGTGGCCCGGTAATGGATCACCCCTTGATTATTGCACTGGACTTTCCGGAAAAAGAAAAAGCATTGGATTTTTTATCTCTCTTTAGCAAGGAATCCTTGTATGTAAAGGTTGGAATGGAGCTTTTCTACAGTGAAGGGCCTCGTTTTGTGGAAGAAATAAAAAGCAGGGGCCACGGAGTATTTCTTGATTTAAAACTCCATGATATCCCGAATACTGTGAAATCAGCCATGGAGAGGCTTGCCCGATTAAATGTAGACATAGTCAATGTCCATGCGGCCGGTGGAAAACAGATGATGGAAGCAGCAATAGAGGGGCTTGATAAGGGTACGATTTCAGGGAATAAGCGTCCCGCATGCATCGCAGTGACTCAGCTGACAAGCACCACTGAAAAGATGCTCACAGATGACCTCTTAATCAGTGAACACATGGAAGCTGTAGTTTCTCATTATGCGAGAAATACTAAGGCTTCAGGGTTGGATGGTGTGGTGTGCTCTGCCTTAGAAGTTCCGGTGATTTCTAGAGAATGCGGCGGGGATTTTTTGAAAGTCACGCCAGGTATTCGGATGGTTTCAGAGGATAAAGGAGATCAGCACCGTGTCGCCACTCCTGAAAGAGCACGAGAGCTTGGAAGCACAGCAATCGTGGTAGGGCGAAGCATCACACAAGCACAAGATCCGTTGGCAGCATACTACGATATGAACAAATTATGGAGGGGTCAAATATGAAAAGAGAGATAGCTCAGTCTTTATTAACCATCGATGCGGTCAGCCTGCAGCCCAATGAACCATTTACATGGTCTTCAGGAATAAAGTCACCGATTTATTGTGACAACCGCCTTACCCTTTCGTTTCCGGAAGTCCGAAAACAGGTGGCTGATGGGTTGACCCAGCTTGTAAAAGACCATTACCCGGAAGCAGAAGTGATTGCTGGCACAGCTACTGCCGGGATTCCCCATGCCGCTCTGGTCGCTGAAAGAATGGGTCTTCCAATGATATATGTGAGAGGGAAATCAAAATCCCACGGAAAAGGAAATCAAATTGAAGGTGTAGTAAAAAAAGGCCAGAAAGCAGTTATTATTGAGGATCTTATTTCTACCGGCGGCAGCATGATCCAGGTTGCAGAAGCACTCCGAGAAGACGGGGTGGAAGTAACAGGGGCAGCGGCCATATTTACATATGAGCTTGAAAAGGGCTTCAGGCAGCTGGAAGAAGCTGACCTGCCTTTTGTCACGCTCACTGATTATGATACGTTAATTGAAATAGCCGCTGAACAAGAGTTAATTAAGCCGGAAGATAGAAGTAAGCTTCGTATTTGGAAAAAAGATCCTGCTGATACTTCCTGGATGCACTCCTGAAAAGAAGAAGGAGTCCGCACATGCCATTCTACAATACAACCTATCAAGGGCGGCCAATGAGCCGTCCTTTTTTTAAGCTCTATGAAGTATGGGTATTTAGAACATGATCTGCCAGCAGCTTTGCTTTGTGAGCAGGACAGTTTGGCAGCAGTGGACGTACGAGGAAAAAAGCCAACAGCGAAGGCGCAGTAATTAGCTTTTTGACCAGGGCAATGAATAAAAAATATCAACTTTATCCTGGGTTATGGATATGCTATACTCAAAACAAAAAAATGGGAGATGACTAGGGTTGCGTAAAATGACCGGCGAGGAGTTTAATGAACGAGTTACTTTTTTTGATCACATGGCACAGACTGAATGGCTTGGTTCCATCCATCAGCAGCTAAAAGATATAGCAGGGTCATGGCAAGGTAAACATATTTTGGATGTAGGATGCGGTACAGGCCGTTTATTGCTAAAGGGAAAAAATGAAGCAAATAAATTATCAGGCATTGATCTTTCAGTAGGCATGATTAAATTTGCTCGTTCGTTGTTTGAAACTTCTACCGGGAAAGCTGATTCTCAATTTCTAGTAGGGGACGCATACCATTTGCCCTTCCCGGAACGTTCGTTTGATTACAGCTTTGCGACGTTAGTTATCTTTTTACTGCCGGAACCAGAAACAGCGTTAAAGGAATTAAAAAGAGTAACCTTACCTGAAGGAGCCACTGTTATGTTAAACCCAGGCCCGGATATGAATGAGGAAAGGGCACGTGCCTACGCTGAAAAACATGGGATGGAAGGTTTTGAAAAAGAATCCTTGTTAACTTGGGCTAACGTGAGTACAAGGCGCCATCGTTGGCAAGAAGAAGATTTTTCTGAGATTCTTTCTTCATTAGGTGCGCGTCATACACAGCATACTCCTGTGTTAGATGGGCTGGGCTTGATCACTAGAGTGGAATGGAAAGCATAACGGCATATAGACACAGGGGACTTCTTATAAGACCCTGAGGCTGAAAGAAAAAAGAGCCAGGAATAGGATGTCCTGGCTCTTTTTCATGCGAAGTTTCTGCCTGACCCAGGCATTCTTGCATTTGCCATATGAAATGCTAAAGGCTCATAAGGGTGACAGGCGAGGACGACTATGTCGCAACCCTGTCAAGGCTTCTCTAGGTCGGAGGTTAATCTGATTCGTATTTTACAAAAAATAAACCTCGACACCCTTGAAGGTCTCGAGGCTCTGAACATTTGCTCACAAGAAGTTGTCTTTATTAACCACATAAGGTCTTGCCTTTTATTTTTGTTGAAGAGAGTGAATTAAATCTTCATCCGGCGTGACAAAAATGGTTGTCTGCTCATCATAGATAACGTACCCAGGCTTTGCACCATTTGGCTTTTTTACATGCTTAATCAAGGTATAGTCTACCGGAACAGAGCTTGAATCCTTTGCTTTTGAAAAGTAAGCGGCGATGTTTGCTGCTTCTTTTAATGTTTCCTCACCAAAGTCTGTACTTCGAATCACTACATGTGACCCGGGGATATCCTTAGTGTGGAGCCATGTTTCTCGCTGTTGCGCCAGTTTATTAGTAAGGTACTCATTTTGTTTATTATTTTTTCCTACAAGAATGGGGATTCCTTCACTTGAACGAAAAGAGGCCAATTCAGGCTTTTGATTTTTCTTTTTCTTATTTTTCTTCGATTTTTTTCTTTTTACATAGCCTTCCTCTTCTAACTCTTCTCTTATTTCTTCTACATCTTTTGGCGCAGCAGACTGGAGCTGCTGAATCAGCTGCTCGAGGTAGTCCATTTCTTCCGTTGCTTTTGTAATTTGTTCTTTGACAATTTCGACTGAATTTTTGGCTTTATTGTATTTTCGGAAATAAATTTGTGTATTTTCCGATGGTGACTTCTCAGGCTGAAGGGGAATCGTAATGGTTCCTCCATTTTCGTCATAGTAATCAAGAACTTCTATTTCTTTTTCTCCGCCTTTTAGCAGATGGAGGTTTGCTGTAAGCAGTTCCCCGAACTTTTGAAAACGTTGTGCTTTTTCTGCATCTGTCAGTGTTTTTTCCAGCTTTTTGATTTTTTTCTTGTTTTTTTGCCATTCGTTGCGGAGAAAACGGTCCAGGTCATGAGCCTGTTGTTTTACTCTGTCTCTTTCAGCTTTGCCAAAATAAAATCTATCCAGCATTTCACTGACATTGGTGAAGGTTATCTTTTTTCCTTTTACTCCGGTCAGTTCTATAACAGAAAAATATTCCTTTTTATCTGTAAACGTAATTTCGGGTGTATAAAGATGGTTTTTTACCTCGGTCATTAGATCGGTAAAAACCTCAGCAATCTTTCTGTAATTTCCTATTCCCGCCCGGTAGGTTATTTCTTTTGAGACCTGAGGAGAAAGGCCGCTGAACTGCTGTACGAGTTGCTGGTCAATTTTTCCCTGGTTAAAGTCTAATTTCGTGAGAACTTCCTCTTCATTTACCGAAAGAGGGGATATTTTATCCTGTGCCGGGGGTTCTATATATTCTCTTCCAGGCAAAATTGTACGGTAGCTGTTTACGGATGGAGGGAGGTGTTTCATGCTGTCGAGAATCATATTTGTTTTTTCGTCTATAAGCATGACATTACTATGTCTTCCCATTATTTCAATAACGAGCTTTTTGATCGAAGTATCGCCAAGCTCATCCTTGCTTTCTATTGTAATGATGACGACCCGTTCCATTCCTTTTTGCTCAATTGCCTGGATAAAGCCGCCTTCTATATGCTTGCGAAGAAGCATACAAAACATCGGCGGCTCAGTAGGATTTTCATATTTTTCTTTTGTTATATGCATTCTTGCAAAACTGGGGTTTGCAGAGAGTAATAACTGGTGATTCTTCCGGTTTGCTCTGACTGTTATGAGAAGATCTGTTTGATAAGGCTGGTGAACCTTTGCAATTCTGCCTGTCACCAGCTCTTTTGCTAGTTCATTTGTTATTGCTCGTGTCATAAGGCCATCGAACGACATTACTTATCACCCTTTCATTTCACAAACAGTATAGCATGTTTTGCGGCTTGTCTGAATAAGATGTGACGATAAGTCCTAGTGGGGTAAGGGGTGGAAAAATGAAATGGTATAAACTTAGTCCTTCAGAAGTGGAAAAAGGATTGTCCACCTCTATTCATGGGGGACTTGGGGACAAGGAAGTAAAGAAGAGACTTGAAAAAGTCGGATATAACAAGCTTTCAGATAAGAAAAAGCGGCCTTGGTGGATTTTATTTATTCAGCAGTTCAAGGATTTTATGGTTCTCGTATTGTTAGCTGCTACCATTATTTCCGGGCTCCTTGGTGAATTTGTTGACGCTATTACGATCATGATCATAGTCATGATTAATGGAGTCCTGGGCTTTATTCAAGAAATAAAAGCAGAGAAGTCATTGGATGCTTTAAAAGATCTGGCCGCCCCGCAAATGACAGTAAAAAGGAATGGTGAGTGGAAATCAATTCCTTCGGTACAAGCTGTCCCCGGTGATATTGTTAAAATCCAAAGCGGGGACCGGATCAGTGCAGATATCAGATTAATTGAAGCAAATGGACTTTATATTGAAGAGTCAGCCTTAACAGGGGAATCAGTTCCTTCTGAAAAACAAGCGGATATGTTAAAAGGGGAAGACATAGAGCTTGCCGATCAATCCAACATGGCTTTCACTGGAACAATGGTCACTCGTGGAAGCGGCATAGGAGTCATTATCTCCACCGGCATGAAAACCGAAATGGGGAAAATCGCACATTTGCTCCAGGAAACGATCACTCTTGCTACCCCTCTTCAAAGGAAACTAGAGCAATTAGGAAAAGTATTAATTGCTGCGGCTCTTTTGCTTACAGCTCTTGTAGTGATTCTAGGTGTGATGCAGGGACAGCCTCCTTATATTATGTTTTTGTCTGGTGTCTCACTTGCTGTAGCTGCGATACCAGAAGGGCTGCCAGCAATTGTAACTGTCGTTCTTGCTCTTGGTGTTCAAAGAATGATCAAGCGAAAGGCGATCGTAAGAAAGCTCCCGGCGGTAGAGACTCTGGGCTGTGCTTCTGTCATTTGTTCAGATAAGACAGGTACACTGACACAAAATCAGATGACAGTTACTGCGTTATGGAGCTGGGGAAATCACTGGAGTGTTCAGGAGAACGGGATTTATAAACAGAACCAAAAGGTAAAGGTCTCACAGTCTCTTCCTCTTACAAAGCTTTTAAGTTACGGAGTGCTTTGTAACCATGCGGAAATTGAAATAAAAGGAGGACGACAAGGGAACAAGCAGAAAGTAACCGGGGATCCTACGGAAGCTGCCATGGTAAAGGCTGCCATACAAGGGGATATCCATCCGGCAAATGTCCGGGAACATTTTAAAATCTTAAAAGAGTTTCCTTTTGATTCAGAGAGAAAGAGAATGTCAGTCATCGTGGAAAGCAAGGAAGGAAGAAAGCTTCTAGTAACAAAAGGAGCACCGGATGTGCTTTTAGATAGAGCAAACAGCTGCGAATATAACGGGAAAGTAGAGGCGCTCACTTCCTTTAGGAAGCAGGAGATTGAAAAAGCACTGGGAGCTATGGCAAATTCAGCGCTCAGGACCATAGCCATAGGATATAAAGAACTAAAAGGGCCAGTCCTTCCTCATGATGCCGAGGAGGCTGAAAAGAATTTAGTTCTGGTAGGCATTCAAGGAATGATTGATCCTCCCCGCCCCGAAGCAAAGAAAGCTATAGAAGAATGCCGGGAGGCAGGCATTAAAACTATTATGATAACTGGAGATCATGCCGCAACAGCAACAGCAATCGCAAAAGACCTCCGCCTGCTGCCAAGCCACGGAAAAGTAATGGAAGGAAAAACACTCTCAAAAATGGATGACGGACAGCTTGAAAAAGAAGTAAACCGGGTGTATGTATACGCCCGGGTAACCCCTGAGCATAAGCTGAGAATTGTTAAGGCTTTGCAAAATCAAGGGCATATCGTGGCAATGACAGGTGACGGGGTAAATGATGCTCCTGCTTTGAAAGCATCTGATATAGGTGTGGCTATGGGAAAGACAGGCACTGATGTAGCGAAAGAAGCCTCTTCTCTGATATTAGCTGATGATAACTTTGCCACCATTAAAGCAGCGATAAAAGAAGGGCGAAACATCTACGATAACATCAGAAAGTTTATCCGTTACATGCTTGCCTCTAACGTAGGGGAAATCTTAGTTATGCTTTTTGCGATGATGCTTGGCCTTCCTCTTCCTCTTGTAGCCATCCAGATTCTCTGGATAAATCTGGTCACAGATGGGCTTCCTGCCATGGCTCTTGGCCTTGATAAAGCAGAAGGTGATGTGATGAAGCGCAGCCCAAGGCATCCTGGAGAAGGTATATTTGCCAGAGGACTGGGCTGGAAGATTGTCAGCAGAGGAATATTGATTGGGCTTGTGACGCTGGCCGCTTTTATGACAAGCCTGCATTTCGCTCCCGATGACCTGACAAAAGCGCAGACTATCGCATTTGCCACGTTAGTGATGGCCCAGCTGATCCATGTGTTTGACTGTCGGAGCGAACATTCTGTGTTTCATCGCAATCCTTTTGAAAATGTGTACCTTGTTTTCGCGGTTCTTTCATCTATCATTCTTATGGCTGTTGTCATTTACGCCCCTGTTCTTCAGCCGGTCTTCCATACAACGGACCTGAACGTTAGAGAGTGGGCATTGGTGTTAGGGCTTGCTGCTATTCCAACTGTGGCTTTAGCGGGAAACCACGTCTTCCAGAGAAGTCACGCAAGAAGAAGCAAACGGAAAAAATAACGAGTAACCTGTCAGTTTCTTAACTGATGGGTTACTTTATTCAATTTTTCACCTCTTTATAGCCGTTCTTTCTTTTCTTCTCCTCCCATGTAATGTTAGAATTAATTAGAAAAGTAGAGCGGGTGTGATGACATTGGTAATGAGTATGACTGGTTTTGGTCGCTTTGCTTTAAACGTGGACAGCGGGAAAGTTCAAGTAGAAATGAAGTCTGTTAACCATAGGTATAATGAAATCAGTGTACGTCTTCCAAAGAATTTCTCGTATATGGAAGAGCGCATTCATAAAATTGTCAAACGCTTTGTTCAGCGCGGGAAAGTTGATGTGTTTGTATCAGTTGATGGGCAAGGTGCATTGGGACGCCATGTAAAGGTAGACTGGGAACTGCTGCAGGGATTTATGAAAAGTGCCGAAGATATGAAAAAACAAACATGGTTTAAGGATACTTCTTTGTCCCTTGAGTCCTTTCTTCTGCATCCGGATATTACGACTGTGGAGGAAGAAGGAGACATTCCAGAGGAATGGGAGGGGGCACTTGTACAATGTGTCGAGGAAAGTGCAGCTATGTTATATAGAATGAGACAAACTGAAGGCGCGGCCCTTGAAAAGGATATAAGTAAAAGAATTGATTCCATTTCAAGAATGACGGATATCATTCACGCAAGAACAGGCCAGGTGGTTGAAAATTACCGGGAAAAGCTGATAAAGCGAATGAAGGACTTCCTCGGGGGAGACTATCAGCTTGAAGAAGGCAGGATTTTGACTGAAGTTGCTCTGTTTGCAGATAAAGCCAATATAGATGAAGAAATTACCCGTTTGACCTCCCACGTTAAACAGTTTCTTAGCATTATAGAGGAAAAAGGTTCCATAGGCAGAAAACTTGATTTTCTTGTCCAGGAAATGAACCGGGAAATCAATACGATAGGGTCAAAAGGAAATGACATCGAAATTAGCCGCCAGGTCGTCAATTTGAAAAGTGAGCTGGAGAAGGTAAAAGAGCAAGTGCAGAATATTGAGTAGCCAGCGAACGATATTTCGTATATATTAGTACATAAGCGGTAAAAATAGAGAGTATTCGAGACTCTCAGCACAAAAAGCGGGGGATAATGATGAATATCAAACTAATAAATATCGGCTTTGGAAATATTGTTTCCGCAAACAGGATTATATCTATTGTAAGTCCGGAGTCTGCGCCGATCAAGCGTATTATCCAGGAAGCAAGAGACCGCAATATGTTAATAGATGCTACATACGGGCGGAGAACTCGTGCTGTTATTATTGCGGACAGCGATCACGTCATTTTGTCTGCTGTACAGCCGGAAACAGTCGCTCAACGGTTAAATACGAAAGACGACATAGATGAATAAGTGAAATTTCTTTGAAAGGCGTTGTATGTTTTATGAAAAAAGAGAAAGGCTTATTGATTGTTCTTTCCGGCCCGGCTGGTGTAGGGAAAGGAACAGTTTGCGGAGCTCTTCGAACAAAGGATACAGACATCTCTTACTCTGTTTCAGCCACCACCCGCGCACCGCGGACAGGAGAAGTGGATGGGGTGAATTACTTCTTTAAGAAAAAAGAAGAGTTTGAGGAAATGATCGAAAAAGACGAGTTCCTGGAATGGGCAAAATATGTGGATAATTATTATGGCACACCACTGGAAAATGTTAAGAAAACACTGAATGAGGGCCAGGACATCATCCTTGAAATCGAGGTTCAAGGAGCCAGAAAAGTGAAGGAACGCTACCCTGAAGGGGTTTTTATTTTCCTTATGCCTCCAAGCCTTGCTGAATTAAGAAAGCGCATTGAAGGACGGGGAACAGAGAACGCAGAGCTCATTAACAAAAGAATGACTGTTGCAAGAGAAGAATTGGATATGATGAAAAATTATGACTATGTTGTGGAAAATGATGAAGTCGAAAAAGCAGTTGAACGTATCCAGGCTATTGTGACAGCAGAGCATTGTAAACAAGAACGTTTGATTGAAAAATATAAACAACTTGTGGAGGTTGAATAGCTTTATGTTGTATCCTTCGATAGATTCCTTGTTAAAGCAGATTGATTCTAAGTATACGCTTGTAACATTATCAGCCAGAAGGGCAAGAGATTTGCTTGAAATGGACGAAATGACCCCGTTAGTAGAAGATTATGAATCTTCAAAATACGTGGGTATTGCTTTGGAAGAAATTAAGCATGGAGAACTTGGCTTAAAAAAAGAATGATTAAAACTTAGACTAATAACAACCTATCCACTCATAGGTTGTTATTTTTTTCAGCCAGGAAGTATACGAGAAAAGAGGAGGAGACCATGATCAAAGGAAAGAATATAGTTTTGGCTGTGACAGGGGGAATCGCAGCTTTTAAAGCGGCAGCGCTTGCCAGCAAGCTGTCTCAGGCTGGTGCAGACGTACGAGTAATGATGACAGAAGGGGCAAAGGAATTTATTAAGCCTCTTACATTTCAAGCCTTAACTCGTCATAGAGTCTATGATGATACCTTTGCGGAGGAAGAACCGGAAAAAGTAGCCCATATAGATATAGCAGACTGGGCGGATATTTTTCTGATTGCTCCGGCGACTGCTAATGTCATCGGCAAAATTGCAAATGGCATTGCCGATGACATGGTTACCACCTCAGCGCTTGCGACGAAAGCGAAAGTATTTATTGCTCCGGCAATGAACGTTAATATGTACGAGCATCCTGCTGTCCAGCGAAACATGGAAAGGCTGCACAATGATGGATGTACTTTTATCGAGCCGGGAGAAGGCTATTTGGCGTGCGGCTGGATAGGCAAAGGAAGAATGGCGGAGCCGGAGGGGATCGTCTCTTTCCTGGAAGAGGCTGGTTCTCAAAAGGCGAACAAAAAAATCCTTCAGGGAAAACATGTGTTAATCACAGCGGGGCCAACCCATGAATCCATTGACCCTGTCAGAGTGTTTACAAACCACTCCACTGGAAAAATGGGGTATGCCCTCGCAGAGGAAGCAGTGGAAATGGGGGGTGAAGTTACACTTATTTCCGGTCCGGTTCAGTTGAAAACTCCCCGGGGAGCGGCACGAATTGATGTCACTACCGCTGAAGAGATGTATGATGCAGTGATGGAACACTTTGATAAGGCTGATGTAGTTGTGAAAACTGCAGCCGTGGCTGACTACACCCCGGTAGAAACGTCAGACCAAAAGGTTAAAAAGCAGCCAGGTAATTTAATAATTGAAATGAAAAGAACCAAGGATATATTGGCGGAGCTTGGAAAACAAAAGACAAATCAGTTCTTAGTAGGTTTTGCAGCGGAATCAGAGCATGTCGAGGATTATGGAAGAATGAAGCTGGAAAATAAAAACCTTGATATGGTGGTCGCTAATAATATTACCTCAGACAATGCCGGCTTTGGACATGATACAAATATCGTTTCTCTTATCAGTAAGCATGAGGACCAAATAAAAAGACTGCCTCTTCTTTCAAAACGAGAAGTAGCCTCGGAAATCCTTAAGACAGCTGTGCGGTGCATGGGAGGGGAAAGGCAGTGATGTTTGCTCAAATTGTGGTTGATGTACCAGCCGGCCAAACAGACAGGCTGTTTGACTACAAAGTGCCTGAGAGTCTCCAAGGTGCTGTGTCCCCGGGTATGAGAGTTGTGGTGCCTTTTGGTCCACGAAAACTTCAAGGGTTTATTATTCGATTAACAGAGAACACAACTGTCAAAAAAGTAAGGAACATTGATGAACTGCTTGATGTCACTCCTGTTTTGACTCCTGAATTACTGGACCTTGGATCATGGCTTTCGGAGGAGACGATCTGCTACCAGATCACAGCCTATCAGTCGATGATTCCGGCAGCAATGAGGGCAAAAGCGAAAAAAGTCCTGTATCTTCAAGAAGAGATTGTTCACTTCCCTGTTTTCATTCAAACTCTTTTTGGCAAACGAAGTTCAATTGAATGGAACAAAGTTCCTATGGATAAAGACCTTCTTTCCCTAATTAGAAAGGAAGTCCGGGATGGGAGAATACTTCTTGAATATGAGGTGAAAGATCAAGCAAGGAAGCAGTCTTATAAAACGATTCAAGTAACTCCCAAAAAAAGCCGTGAAGAGCTTGAAGGTATGGCGGGGAATCGTGCTAAAAAACAACTGGAAGCCCTCCGCTGGCTTTTAGAACATTATCCTGAAACCCCTGTCCCTCTCAAACAAGTGGAAGCTGAAGGAGGATTTACACGTGCTGTCCTGCAAGCTCTTGTTGAAAAGGGGTGTGTTGTGGAAAAAACGATTGAACAATACAGAGATCCTTTCAAAGATAAAGAGTTTCAAAAAACCGTTCCTTTATCATTAACGAATGACCAGGCTGAGGTTTTGCATCCTGTCAGAGAGGCAGTGGGGACGCAAACGCATGAAACATTTCTTCTTCGGGGGGTGACAGGCAGCGGAAAAACAGAAGTGTACCTCCAGGCAATTCAAAAAGTTATCGAAGAGGGTAAAGAAGCGATTGTCCTTGTGCCCGAAATTTCTCTTACCCCCCAAATGGTTAATCGCTTTAAAAGTCGATTTGGCAGCCAGGTAGCCGTCCTTCATAGCGCGTTATCCATAGGGGAAAAATATGATGAGTGGAGAAAAATTCAACGCAAGGAAGTAAAAGTGGCAGTAGGAGCACGTTCAGCTGTATTTGCCCCTTTTGAGAAACTTGGGTTAATCATAATAGATGAAGAGCATGAAGGAAGCTATAAGCAGGAAGATCATCCCCGCTATCACGCAAAAGATGTGGCGATTTGGAGAGGGAGATACCACAAATGCCCCGTTTTGCTTGGAAGTGCTACGCCCTCGTTAGAATCTTTTGCCAGGGCTCAAAAAGGGGTCTACCGTCTTCTTGAATTAAATAATAGAGTAAATAACTTTCCAATGCCTGAAGTAGAATTGGTCGATATGCGGGAAGAACTAAAGAACGGAAACCGCTCTGTCTTTTCTAACATTCTGCTGGAAAAGTTAGAGGATCGTTTGCAAAAAGGAGAACAAGTCGTCCTTTTTTTAAACCGAAGAGGGTATTCGACCTTTGTGATGTGCAGAAGCTGCGGATTTGTTACAGAATGTCCTCACTGTGAAATATCCCTTACGTATCATCATGTAAATAAGCAGCTGAAATGTCATTACTGCGGTCATGAAGAGTCTATGGTTAATAAGTGTCCTTCCTGTGACAGCGAGCATATACGCTTTTTTGGAACAGGCACGCAAAAGGTAGAGGAAGAATTAACCCGCTTGCTGCCAACCGCCAGAGTGATCCGCATGGACGTGGATACAACCTCGAGAAAAGGCGCCCATGAAAAGCTGCTCACCAAGTTTGGCAGCGGGCAGGCAGATATTCTTCTTGGCACGCAAATGATCGCAAAAGGACTGGACTTCCCTAATATCACTCTCGCAGGTGTACTGGCAGCTGATACACTCCTAAACCTGCCTGATTTCCGTGCGCCAGAACGGACGTTTCAGCTTTTAACACAAGTAAGCGGTAGAGCAGGCAGAGATAAATTAAAGGGTGAAGTGGTCATCCAGACATATAATCCCGAACATTACAGCATTGTTCATGCCAAGGAACATGATTTCCTTTCTTTCAGCCGGCAGGAAATGACGCAGAGGAAAGTAGGGGGATACCCTCCGTATTTCTTTTTAGCTCTTATAACGGTTTCTCACGAAGATTTATCCCAGGTCATCACCACTTCAGAAAAAATTGCCTCCCATTTAAGGGAACGGTTGTCGATCCAGACAAAAGTACTCGGCCCGACTGTCTCACCCATTGCACGCCTGAAAGATAGATATCGTTACCAATGCATGATAAAATATAGAAATGAGCCAGACCTAACCAAAACATTAAGAGAAATAGCTGATCATTTTCAAAGTGAAATGGCCAAGGATAAGCTGTTTATCTCAATAGATATGAACCCGCATATGTTTATGTAGCCAGGGTAAAGGGATAATCCTTCGCTAGCGCCTACACCTTTGAAGAAGCAGCAAGGTCATGGGGAAATCCCAGTTTCGTCAAACCATCAATCGCCTGCAGAGACTTGGCTTTTAGCCAAGTTTTCTCATGTAATTACACGACTAGTTTCAGGAGGAAAGACAAACAATGAAAATTTTGTTCATGGGCACACCGGACTTCTCCGTTCCTGTTCTGCAGAGAATTCTGAAGGAGGGGCACGAAGTTGTCGGTGTAGTGACTCAGCCAGACAGACCGAAGGGGAGAAAAAAAACGCTCACACCTCCCCCTGTAAAAGTAGAAGCAGAAAAACACGATCTCCCTGTTTTTCAACCAGAGAAAATAAGGGAAAAAGACCAGCTTTCGCCGATCCTGGAAACAAACCCAGAGATCGTGGTAACTGCTGCCTACGGACAGCTCCTTCCTAATGAGCTTCTGGATGCTCCTTTGTATGGATGCATTAATGTACATGCTTCACTATTGCCAAAATACCGGGGGGGAGCCCCGATTCATCAAGCCATTATAGATGGGGAAAAAGAATCAGGCATTTCCATTATGTATATGGTTGAAAAGCTAGACGCCGGAGATGTCCTTTCTCAGGTACGGGTGCCCATAGACGAGAAAGATACGGTAGGCACTCTCCATGATAAGCTTAGTGAAGCTGGAGCTGACCTGTTGTCTGATACGTTAATAAAAATTAAAGAGGGCACAATACAGGCTGAACCTCAAAATGAAAATAAAGTGACCTTTGCTTCGAATATACAGCGGGGTCAGGAACTCCTGGATTGGAACAAAACGGGAGAGGAGCTTTACAATCAAATTAGAGGGATGAACCCTTGGCCGGTTGCTTATACGGTTTATAATGAGAAACCAGTTAAAATATGGTGGGCTGAAAAGACAGCTTCTCCAAAAAAGGGAAAACCTGGAGAAGTATTATCAATAGAAGAGAATGGAATCATAGTAGGTACAGGGGATGACACAGCGATAAAGATTAAAGAGCTGCAGCCATCCGGTAAAAAAAGGTTAAAGGCTTCCGATTATTTGCGTGGAGCCGGTACCGCTTTAAAAGAAGGAGATCGATTCGGAGATGACCAAGGCTGACAAAAACGTAAGAGAGGTAGCTCTTGATCTGCTGATGCGTATTGAAAAAGAAGGGGCGTATAGTAATCTTGCCTTAAACCAAGCATTAAAAGAGAAAAGTGTTCCGGGAAAAGACACTGCTTTGTTAACTGAATTAGTATATGGAACGTTAAAACGCAGAGCAACTCTTGATTTTTATTTATCTCCTTTCATAAAAAAAGGAACCAATTCACTTGATCCATGGGTGCTGAGTCTTTTAAGGCTGTCTCTATACCAAATGGTTTATTTAGAAAGAATCCCCGAGAGAGCTATTATTCATGAAGCAGTTAATATAGCAAAAAAAAGAGGACACAGGGGAATTGCCGGAATGGTAAACGGCGTGCTTCGCAGTATTCAGCGAAAAGGACTGCCAGACCCTTCCTCTATCGGTAATCCAAGGGAAAGAATTAGCATAGAAACAAGTCATCCTGAATGGCTGTTATCCTTGTGGGAGAAGGCATATGGCAGAGAAGAAGCTGAGGCCATGGCAAGAAAGAATCTTGAGCCTGCCCCAGTGACTGTCAGGGTAAATGTGCTTAAAACGAACAAAATGGAGCTCATGGAGAGGCTTGAAGAAGAAGGGTGTCAGGTCCAAGAGGGAAGATTATCGGAAGATGCGGTAGAAATTATTTCGGGAAAGGTAATGATGACAGAGGCTTTTCAGGAGGGCTGGTGTACAATACAGGATGAAAGCTCCATGCTGGTAGCTAGAGCACTAGCTCCTGAAAAAGGAATGAAAGTGCTGGATGCATGTGCCGCTCCCGGAGGAAAGACAACCCATGCAGCAGAAAGAATGGGGGACAGCGGCAGTATTACGGCTCTGGATCTTCATGAGAAAAAAATAAATTTAATCAATCAGCAGGTCCAAAGACTTGGAATTACTTCTGTACAAAGTGAAGCGCTGGATGCCAGAAAGTTAACTGAAAAGTTTCCTGAAGACAGTTTTGACAGAGTTCTTGTTGATGCTCCTTGCAGCGGACTGGGAGTGATTCGAAGAAAGCCTGAGCTAAAATGGGAGAAATCACCGGAAGATATTCAGCGTCTCCCGGAGATTCAAAAAGCGATTCTTCAAGAGGCTGGGAAAGTACTCAAGCCGGGAGGACGTCTGGTATACAGCACCTGTACCGTAGAAGCAAATGAAAACGAACAGGTGATAAAAGAGTTTTTGGAAGCCAATCCGGCTTTTAAGTTTGACGAAACGCTAATTGAGCGCCTCCCGGAACGTATGAAAAACAACACGGCAGCAACTGGAGGGCAGATTACTATTCTGCCTCACCACTACGAGACCGATGGGTTTTATATATGCAGTCTTACGAAAAAAAAATGAAGAAGGAAGTGAAAGAGTGGAACAATTAAAGAAAGAGGTCGGAGTAGAGACAAAAGCGAAACCTTCGATCTTCTCTATGGAGTTTCATCAATTGCAGTCATGGCTGAAGGAAGAGGGGGAGCCTGCTTTCCGGGCAACGCAGATCTTTGAATGGCTGTATCAAAAAAGAGTTACCTCTTTTTCAGAAATGACAAACCTCTCCAAAGGAATACGAGAAAAGCTGGAAGGCGCTTTTTCCTTAACAACGCTTAAAGAAATTATGAAACAGGAATCTTCTGACGGAACGGTTAAGCTTCTCTTTGAACTTCATGACGGTTATTCTATCGAAACAGTGGTCATGAGGCATGATTATGGAAACAGTGTCTGTGTGACGACACAGGTCGGCTGCCGGTTAGGGTGTACCTTCTGTGCCTCCACCCTTGGAGGGCTTAAGCGCAACCTGGAAGCTGGAGAGATTGTTGCTCAAGTTCTTGATGCTCAAAGAGCAATGGATGAAAAAGGGGAGAGAGTAAGTTCAGTTGTTGTAATGGGAATTGGTGAACCATTTGATAACTACAAAGAACTAATCTCTTTCTTGAAGACAATTAACCATGATAAAGGACTGAATATCGGGGCTCGCCATATTACCGTTTCTACAAGCGGAATGGTACCTCGAATCTATGATTTTGCAGACGAGCAAATGCAAATTAATTTTGCTATTTCTCTTCATGCTCCAAACACTGAAATCAGAAGCCGTTTAATGCCGGTAAACCGGGCTTGGCCTTTAGAAAAGCTGATGGAATCCATTCAATATTACATTAAAAAGACAAACCGCCGCGTTACATTTGAATATGGGTTGTTTGGCGGCGTAAACGATCAGGTGGAACATGCGGAAGAGTTAGCGGAGTTAATAAAAGATGTAAAGTGCCATGTTAATTTAATTCCGGTCAATTACGTTCCTGAGAGGGACTATGTAAGAACCAGCCGGGAGGACATCTTTGCTTTTGAGAAAACCCTTAAAGAAAGAGGAGTAAACGTTACAATAAGAAGAGAGCAAGGGCATGATATTGATGCAGCTTGCGGTCAGCTTCGAGCAAAGGAGCGGGAGAAAGAAACGAGGTGAGGAGAAATGGACTGGTTGTTTAAAACTGACGTAGGACGAGTCCGCGACCATAATGAAGACAACGGGGGAGTATATGTAAACAGTCATTCTGATTCTGTGCTGGGAGTGGTTGCAGATGGAATGGGCGGCCATAAGTCAGGGGATGTGGCAAGTGCCATTGCTTGTAAGGTGCTCGAAGACGAGTGGCTTGCAGCCTCTTCTTCCTTTACAGAAAGGGAGGCTGTTACATGGCTGAGCAGTACCATTACTCGAGTAAATGAAGAAATATTTAAGAAATCAAAAGAGGATATGAGCTGTTACGGCATGGGCACTACCGTGGTGGCGGCTATATGTACAGAGGAATATGTCGCTGTAGGCCATGTGGGAGACAGCCGTGCCTATTTAATAACGGATGACTCCATCCATTTGAAGACAGATGATCACTCTCTTGTTAACGAGTTGGTAAAAAACGGCCAGATTAGTGAAGAAGAGGCAGAGAATCACCCGAGAAAAAATGTATTGCTCCGCGCTTTAGGTACAGAAGCAGGGATTACCGTGGAGGTCTCTTCTTTTTCATGGAGACAGGGAGAATTGGTCTTCCTGTGCTCTGACGGCTTAAGTAACAAAGTGTCTGACGCCGATTTGCTGCGCATGATGACCAAAGAAGGGTCTCTTTCTGATAAAGGAGAGAGACTTGTACATATGGCAAATGAGCGCGGCGGAGAGGACAACATTACGATTGCAGCCATTACTCATCCTTCCTCTCCAAGGGGGAGCTGAGCATGGCCGGGTTAATTGGAAAAAGAATAAACGAGCGCTATCAAATACATGCCCTTATTGGCGGCGGCGGCATGGCTCATGTTTACAAAGCAACGGACATGATTCTTGAGCGGGAAGTAGCAGTTAAAGTACTTCAGCCTCAATTTGTAAATGACGAGGAGTTCATCCGGCGCTTTCACCGTGAGGCACAGGCAGCTACGAGTCTTTTTCATCCGAATATTGTAGATATATACGATGTAGGCGAAGAAGAAGACTTATATTATATTGTGATGGAGTATATAGACGGCTCCACACTCAAAGAATATATCCAGCAGCAAGGCCCCCTGCCTGTTAACAAAGTGATCAATATTATGTCGTCTGTGTTATCAGCGATAGTACATGCCCATGCCAATCAGATTATCCACCGTGACATAAAGCCACATAACATACTTATTGATAAGCATGGAGATGCAAAAGTAACTGACTTTGGCATTGCACGGGCTGCTTCGGCAGCAACAATCACACATACAAATTCTGTCTTAGGCTCTGTTCACTATTTGTCTCCTGAACAAGCAAGAGGAGGAACAGTGACAGCCAAGTCTGACATCTATTCACTGGGTATCGTTCTGTTTGAGATGGTTACAGGAGAGGTTCCTTTTAATGGTGAATCAGCTGTTTCCATTGCCATTAAACAGCTGCAGGAGCCGCTGCCATTTGCAAAAGAACTGCGTCCTGATCTGCCCCAGAGTATTGAAAATGTGATCATTCAGGCAACAGCGAAGGATCCCTTTCACCGTTATGGGTCAGTCCAGGACATGAACGAAGATCTTTCAACTGCCCTGTGGCCTGAGCGCCAAAGTGAATCCCGTTATATAGCTCCTGCTGACGATGAAGAAGCAACAAAGGCAGTACCGGTGATAAAAGATACAACTGAAAATATGGGAGAAACAAAAGTAGCAGGGACAGAAAAAGGGCCTGCCCCTTCCGCTTCAGCGTCCAACCCTCCACCTGCACCAGCGAAAGGGAAGAAAAAGAAAAAATGGGTGCTTCCCATTGTTTTATTTTTCGTCATCCTTGCAGGTTCCTTTGCGACTGCGTTCACAGTGATCCCCGGCTGGCTTATGGTCCAGGATGTCGATGTCCCAAACCTTGAGGGGCTTACTCTTGAAGAAGCAGAAGAAGAACTCCAGGAAGCTGGGCTTACCGGAAATGTGGAGAGAGTGTATGATGAAGAGGTGGAAGAAGGCTTTGTCATTAGACAGCGACCCCAGGCAGGATCTACCGTGAAGGTGGAAAGCCAGGTAAATGTTTTTGTCAGTCAAGGAAGAGAAATGATTGAGATGCCTGATGTTACAGGTCTTGCTCGGGAGGAAGCAGAAACTCTTCTCGAAGATTTTGAAAATGTGGAATTTTCTTCTGTGGAAACAACAGATACCCCGCTTAACGTTATTGTAGAGCAGGACCCTGTTGCAGGAGAGGAATTAATAGCCGATGAAACGAATGTTCAACTTACCTACAGTGTGCCGGCAGAAGTCTCCATTCCTAACCTAAGAGGGGAAACAATGGAGACAATCAACAATTATTTAGAGTCAGAAGGACTTGCTGGCCGTTTTGAAGAGGAGCATTCTGACTTATATGACGAGGGCCGTGTGATTGACCACGATCCAGGTCCCTATGAAAGAATACAAGTCGGTGATGAAATCCTTTTTATTATGTCTCTTGGGCCTGAAGAAGAAGAACAAGAAGACGCAATTGATGAAGAGGAACAGGAAGAATTACGCGAAGAAGAGGCAGTGGACGAAGAAGATTCAGAAGATAGTGAGGAAAATGAGGTAACCGAAGAAGTAGAAGCAGTCATCCCTATTGAAATGTCAGAGGAAGAGATGGAAGAAGGGGTGACCTTTGATGTAAGGCTTACGTATGAAGATGCCACCACAAGTGAGCCCGCTGTCTTTGTAGAAGAAACAATTTCAGAAAGCAGAACCTATCAAATACCTTTAATAGTTACACCTGAAGAAGAGGGAAGCTATACGTTATATATAGACGATGAAGAAATTCAATCAAACTCATTTACTTATGGTGATTAATAAAGGAGGAGTTATGGCGGAAGGCAGGATTATAAAAGCACTCAGCGGGTTTTACTATGTGAGCGGCCCGGAAGGTACAGTCCAATGTAAAGGCCGTGGGGTCTTTAGAAATAAAAAAATAAAGCCCCTTGTAGGAGACCAGGTTGTCTACAAAGCTGATAACTACAAAGAGGGCACGGTTACCGAGGTTAAGAAGAGGAAAAATGAATTAATCAGGCCTCCTATAGCAAATGTAGATCAGGCACTTTTGGTTTTTTCAGCGGTTGAGCCTGCTTTTTCCCCTCTGCTGCTCGACAGGTTTTTAGTACATGTGGAAGAAAGTGATATTGATCCTTTAATTGTTGTGACCAAAGAAGATTTGGCCAGTGAGGAAGTGATGAAAGAGGTCGCCCGTTATAAAGCAATTTATCAAAAACTCGGTTATCCCTTTTACGTTGTTTCCAATACGTCAAACAAGGGTCTAGAGGAAGCGGCTTTGCATTTCAAAGATAGAATCACTGTAATAGCAGGCCAATCGGGGGTAGGTAAATCCTCCTTCCTTAATGCATTGGTCCCAGAGCTTAACCTTGAAACAGGAGCCATTTCCACCCATCTTGGGAGGGGGAAGCATACAACCCGCCATGTGGAACTGATCTCCCTTTATGAGGGGCTGGTCGCAGATACACCGGGATTTAGCTCCCTCGATTTTCAGGAAATGGATGAAAGCGAGCTGAGCCTTTATTTTCCCGAAATGAGAGAACGCCTTCCAGATTGTAAATTTCGTGGATGTACTCATCGCAAGGAACCTGGCTGTGCTGTAAAAGAAGCATTGGAGCAAGGGGAAATCAGTGAATCAAGATATAACCATTACTTGCAGTTTTATCAAGAATTAAGCGAACAACAACGGAGGTACTAACCAATGACGAAAATTTCTCCATCCATTTTATCAGCAGATTTTGCTTCTTTAAAAGAAGACATTATTGAGGTGGATAAAGGGGGGGCAGACTACATTCATATTGATGTAATGGATGGTCATTTTGTTCCAAACATTACGATAGGTCCAATGATTGTGGAAGCTGTCCGCCCGCACACTGATCTTCCTTTAGACGTCCATCTTATGATTGCCGACCCTGATAAATATGTAGATGACTTTGTAAAAGCAGGAGCAGATATTTTATCTGTCCATGCGGAAGCGTGCACGCACCTTCACAGGACCATTCATGCGATAAAAGAAAAAGGAGTGAAGGCAGGAGTGGTCCTGAACCCTGCCACACCAGTAGAAGTCATTAAACATGTGGTAGAGGACGTAGATCTCGTTCTCTTAATGACAGTGAACCCAGGGTTTGGAGGCCAGTCTTTTATTCACAGTGTCCTCCCGAAAATCAGAGAGGTTAGAAAAATGACAGAGCAGGTAGATCATTCTGTTGAGATTGAAGTAGACGGCGGGGTAAATAAAGAGACTGCCAGGCTTTGCCGAGAAGCAGGAGCGAACGTATTAGTAGCCGGTTCTGCGATTTATAAGGAGGAAGATCGTAAGGCTGCCATCGCAGCTATTCGAGGATAGAGACAAAAAAAGAAGCAGGAAAGTGATGAAAGAGGGTGTATCAAGAGCGAGACTTTTGGTACGCCCTCTTATTATTTGTCTCCTGTAAATCACTCCAATAAAGAGGCTGAGTTCACGGTATTATTTGCAAATCAAAAGCTTTCGCTGCCTGTAAAAGGCTTATCCTTTGCAAGGGAAATAGGGATTAAAAAGTATTGGGGCCAAGGGTTTGAAGAGCTTATGCCTTCTCGTCTGTCGGAAAAAAAGATGTACTTTTTCAAGGGGGCTGAATATACATATAAAAGAATCTCTCTTGAGGACTTATTCTCATCTTTATGATGACGGCCATTCAGGTTCAGAGGAGGAGTGACTAATAATGAAGTTTTACACAATTAAATTGCCAAAGTTTTTGGGCGGAGTAGTGAAGGCCGTACTCAATTCATTAAAAAAGGGGTAAAGGAGTAAGAGAGAAAAGAAGCATTCACTCTTTTAAATCCATGTAAAAAAGCACCTGCGTAAATGAGGTGCTTTTTTACATGAGAGCAGAACGCTCTCCTTCATTCATGTTTCATCCATTGCGTTTATCCTGTAAACGAGAAAGCTTGCAAAACAAGCTTGTTTTCATTAAACGCGAGTTACTTTGCCGGATTTCAAAGCGCGAGCAGAAACGTAAACACGCTTAGGTTTACCATCAACCAAAATGCGTACTTTTTGAACGTTAGCTCCCCAACGACGCTTTGTGGCATTGTTTGCATGAGAACGGTTGTGACCAGATTTTGGTCCCTTGCCCGTCACGTAGCATTTACGAGCCATGACGTGCACCTCCTTGTACTTACCACTGTCTAACAATCATACTTGATTATCTTAGCACATGCATGACTTCTATGCAATAAGGAAGATTTCTTTTTTCAAGGAAATATACTTGACAGCCATTTATTTGGAAAACCCCTTGGCAGCAGGAATTTTCTTTTAAAAAATGGTGGAGTATAGTAAAATAGCCGTAGCTGAAAAACTGAGACTGCTTTAGGAGGATGGATATGACTATTGAAATGAATTCACAGCTAGGTTCTATAGACGTTTCCAAAGAGGTAGTGGCAACAATTGCAGGAGGTGCTGCTATTGATTGTTACGGTATCGTTGGTATGGCATCTCAAAAACAGTTAAAAGATGGGTTCTCAGACCTCATCAAGAAGGAGAATTTTTCCCGTGGGGTAGTGATTCGAGAGGATGAAGAGGATATCCATATAGACATGTATATTATTGTCAGCTATGGAACGAAAATTTCTGAGGTAGCCTATAATGTACAAACAAAAGTGAAGTACCAGCTTGAACAAATGCTTGGATTAACTGTTGACTCTGTAAATGTTTACGTTCAAGGAGTCCGGGTAACTAATCCATAGCAGGAGAACGTAAGGAGGAACTGTTGTGACAGCAAGATCAATAGACGGAAAGAAGCTTGGAGAGATGTTTATCCACGGTGCTTCTTTATTAGGACAAAACGTTAAAGAAGTTGACGCACTTAACGTTTTTCCTGTTCCAGATGGAGACACTGGCACCAATATGAATTTAACGATTACTTCCGGCGTAAAGGAGGTAAAGCAATCTCCCGGGGAAGCTGCCAGTGAAGTTGCAAAGGCATTTTCCAAAGGCTTGTTAATGGGAGCAAGAGGAAACTCAGGGGTCATACTATCCCAGCTTTTCCGTGGCTTTGCTAAAGGTTTGGAGGGCCAGCAGGAAGTAGATGGCCCTGTGCTGGCAAAGGCGTTTGAAACCGGTGTTGAAACAGCATATAAAGCTGTAATGAAGCCTGTAGAAGGAACTATTCTTACTGTGGCAAAAGATGCAGCAAAATCTGCAAAGAAGTCTGCAAAGAAAAAACAATCTGTCCATGATGTGCTTGTAGATGTGATTAAGGAAGCCAATGCTTCTTTACAGCGGACCCCTGAACTTCTTCCTGTGTTAAAGGAAGTAGGGGTGGTTGATTCAGGTGGACAGGGATTAGTCTATATTTATGAAGGAATGCTCGCCAATCTGGAAGGGAAATCAGTTCCAGCCGAAAGAGTGAACCAACCTGCTATGGACGAGCTCGTTAAAGTGGAACATCATCAGAGTGCTCAATCTCATATGAACACGGAAGATATAGAGTTTGGGTATTGTACAGAAGTTATGGTGAGGTTTGAAGAAGAGAAATTAGAGCAGCATCCGTTTGATGAGACAGATTTCCGGGAAGAGTTAAGCCGTCACGGTGATTCTCTGCTTGTAGTAAGCGACGAGGATTTAGTAAAAGTACATATTCATGCAGAACACCCTGGAGAAGTGCTTTCTTTAGCTCAGAAACATGGTTCATTGGTAAACATTAAGATTGAAAACATGAGAGAGCAGCATACGTCCCTTCTTCATGAACAGGAAGAACCTCACGTGGCTGCGGAAGAAGGAAAGAAAGCGGAGCCGTCTCAAGAGACAGAAACTGCGGAATATGGGGTTGTCACGGTTTCAATGGGCGAGGGAATTGCAAACCTTTTCAAAGGATTGGGAGCAGATGTAGTGATTCCTGGGGGGCAGACGATGAATCCCAGTACAGAAGATATCGTAAAAGCCATTGAGCAAACAAATGCGGAAAACATTTTCGTCCTTCCCAATAACGGAAATATTGTCATGGCTGCAGAGCAGGCTGCTGAAGTCAGCGAAAAAAATGTCATTTGCATACCGACAAAATCAGTACCTCAGGGATTAAGTTCCTTGTTTGTATTTAACAGCGAGCTTTCACCGGAAGAAAATAAGGAAGCAATGACTGAGGCGCTTGGTGAAGTAACTACAGGGCAGGTTACGTATGCAGTAAGGGATACGACAATTGATGGGAAAGAAATCAGCGAAGGAGATTTTATGGGAATCGCTGAAAAGAAAATCGTTTCATCTGGCTCTTCTATTGCCGAGGTAACGAAGTCACTGTTAAAGGAAATTATTGATGAGGACGCAGAGATTGTGACATTGATTCAAGGTGAAGGTGCCAATGAGGAAATTACGGAACAACTCACGACGTTCATCGAAGCAAATTATGATGAAGTGGAAGTAGAAGTCCATAATGGGGAGCAGCCGCTTTATTCTTATATCATTGCAGTAGAATAAGCCCCATCAAAACAGGTACAGAAAGGGGTCCTTTATGTCACAAATACAAATTGTAACCGATAGTACTGCAGATATACCCGAGCACCTTACGAAAGAGCTTGGTATTACCGTCATTCCTTTAAAAGTTACGTTTGACCAAAAAGAAACCTATCGTGACGGAGAAAATTTATCTCCAGAACAGTTTTATGAGAAGCTGCCGCAGTATGAATCTGTGCCCACCACTTCTCAGCCGACACCTTATGAGTTTGAAACCGTATTTGAACGTCTAAGAGAAAGAAATGGAGAGGAAACACAGGTCTTTTCTATCCACCTTTCTTCCCAGATGAGCGGAACTTATCAGGCAGCGACAATTGCAGCAGGTGAAGTTGCCGAGAAGATAGAAGTGGAAGTAGTAGATTCGAAAAAAGCTTCTTATTCCCTCGGGATCATTGTAGTCATGCTGGCTCAGTATGCCAGGGAAGGTCACAGTTTCGAGGAGTGTAAAAAGAAGCTGGACGAGCTTCTTGAAGATACGAACGTATACTTCATGGTGGATACTCTTCAATATCTTCAAAAAAACGGACGTATTGGAAAAGCTTCTGCCTTAATCGGCTCATTGCTTAAAATGAAGCCGATCTTGAGTGTGAATGAAGAAGGGCAAGTATACCCATATGATAAAGCCAGAGGAAAAAAGAAAGCTGTAGCGAAGATCCTTTCTGCCATAGAAGAAGGGTATAAGAATACGCCTGTTCATATTGGAATTTCTCATGCTGTAGCTGAAGAAACAGCAAAAGAAATAGCTGTGCAAATTCAGGAAAAATTCGATGTGAAAAGTGAAGTCATTACAAAAATTGGAGCCGTCATTGGTTCTCACGTCGGGCCGGGCACTGTATCTATAGCTGTAACAAAGGCTGAGTAATATGTATATTCCTACCTGAATCTCAGGTAGGAATATTTTTTATCCCGCTTAGGCCAGAAGGAAGAACAACGGGTGTAATGGAATTAGTAAATTGCTGAATGCAGGGAAAAGAAAAGGGGGGCATAAAGTGAAGTATAGAAGCGTCTTTGATATTATTGGACCTGTAATGATTGGTCCGTCGAGTTCTCACACAGCCGGAGCTGCAAGAATTGGCAGAATGGCTAGAACCCTGTTTGGCAGCACGCCTGAACAAGCAGATATATTTTTTTATGGATCGTTTGCCAGAACCTATAAAGGCCACGGGACGGATGTGGCTGTCGTAGGCGGCGTGCTTGACTTTGATACCTTTGATGAAAGGCTTCCCCAATCATTGACTCTGGCAAAAGAGCAAGGAGTTACTGTTCGTTTTTTTGTGGAAGAAACCATCACAGATCATCCCAATACTGTAAGAATTCGTTTAGCTGCGAAGGAGAAAGAAATTGAACTCGTGGGCATTTCCATAGGAGGCGGCAAAGTGGAAATTACAGAATTAAATGGCTTTGAGCTTCGCCTTTCTGGTACACAGCCAGCCATTCTTGTCATTCATAAGGACCATTTTGGAGTGATTGCAAACGTTTCGGAAAAGCTGGCAAAAGAAAAGATCAATATTGGGCATATGGAAGTCTCCCGTAAAGAAAAAGGCGAACAAGCACTTATGGTGCTGGAGGTAGATCAGGATATTACACCGTCTTTACTAAGTAAAATAGAAAAGATCACGTATGTCACACAAGTATCCAAAATACATGACTAAAAGGGGTGAGAGGATGTTTAGAAATGCAGCTGAGCTTGTTGAAGCAGCAGAGTCAAAAAAAATACCAATATCACAAGTGATGCTTGAACAAGAGTGTGAGGTTAAAAAAGTGACCAAGGAGCAAGTTTTTAAAGACATGGAAAGAAACGTAGAGGTTATGGAAAAGGCTGTCGAGCGGGGAATTAAGGAGTCTGTTACCTCTGTATCTGGTTTGACCGGTGGAGATGCGGTTAAGCTTCAGACCTATATGGCTGATCATGAGACACTCTCAGGCCCCCTTTTACTTGATGCTGTAAGTAAAGCGATGGCAACAAATGAAGTAAACGCCGCAATGGGAACCATTTGTGCAACACCGACAGCAGGTTCGGCTGGAGTGGTTCCTGGGACAATGTTTGCTCTTAGCGGGAAATATAATGCTTCAAAAGAGGATAAAGTGAGATTTTTGTTAACGGCAGGCGCTTTTGGAATGGTGGTAGCAAATAATGCTTCCATATCAGGAGCTGAAGGAGGGTGTCAGGCTGAGGTAGGATCGGCAGCAGGCATGGCAGCGGCCGCGGCCGTGGAGCTTGCCGGGGGTTCTCCCTCCCAATGTGCAGAAGCGATGGCGATGACGTTAAAAAATTTATTAGGTCTGGTATGTGATCCGGTCGCTGGTCTTGTAGAGGTTCCTTGCGTAAAAAGAAATGCTGCGGGGACAGCGGTTGCATTAATGGCTGCCGATATGGCTTTAGCGGGAATAGAGAGCCGTATTCCTTGCGATGAAGTGATTGAGGCAATGTATAAAATCGGACAGGTCATGCCTTCAGCACTTCGTGAAACCGCACAGGGCGGACTGGCGGCAACACCGACAGGGCGAGAGTGGGAAACAAAAATATTCGGTATCGCCCTTGATAAGAAATGACCGGCTTACCAAGTCTTCCCGTTTCTAAGGTGAAAGGAATCGGAGAAGAAAAAGAAAAAGAATTAAACGCTCTCCATATTCACTCTGTCAACGATCTTTTGGAATATTACCCGTATCGATACGAAGATTATGTAGTAAAAGATGTCACAGAGCTTGAGCATGATGAAAGAGGCACAATTCAAGGAGTAGTGCAAAGCGAACCTTCTGTTCAGTATTTTGGGAGGAAAAAGTCCCGGGTCACTGTGAGGGTGCTGACCAATGGTGTGTTAGTGAAAGCGGTATTTTTCAATCGTCCTTTTGTGAAACAGCAAATAAAAAATGGAGATGAGCTCACGATCACAGGTAAGATTGACAAAAACCGCCTGCAAATGACTGTGCAGGACTATAAAAAGGGCTCTCAGGCATCTGATGCATCCCTTGAGCCTGTATATTCTGTTGGAGGTAAAGTTACAGTAAAGCAGCTTCGCGGATTTATTCGCACAGCCTATCGCCAGTTTGGAGATCTGATCGAAGATAATCTGCCGCCATTATTTCTTGATCGCTATAAACTGCCTTCCAAAAAAAATACACTTTTTCATATTCACCATCCTAAAGATAGAGAAGCGTTAAAGCATGCAAGAAGAAGAATTATTTATGAAGAATTTCTCCTCTTTCAACTGAAAATGCAAATGTTCAAGAGAATACAGCGAATGGCCAGGGAAGGGATTGTCCATACCTTTGAACAAAAGGAAGTAGACGAGTTTATTAATAAGCTTCCCTTTCCGTTAACAGGCGCTCAAAACCGAGTGACAGCAGAGATACTTGAGGATCTCCAATCTCCGTATTCAATGAATCGCCTTCTTCAAGGAGACGTGGGGTCCGGAAAAACGGTGGTGGCTGCTATAGCCATGTTTACCGCCTTTTTGTCTGGTTACCAGTCTGCATTAATGGTTCCGACTGAAATATTGGCCGAACAGCATTATCGCTCCTTGCAGGAGCTGTTGGAGCCTGCTGGGCTGTCTATAGCACTTTTAACAGGGTCAACGAAAACTAAATCAAGAAGAGAAATCAATGAGGCTTTAAAAAGCAAGGAAATCCAAATCGTAATAGGAACTCATGCCTTAATACAAGAAGGTGTTGAATTTAGCAGTCTGGGGCTTGTCATAACAGACGAACAGCATAGATTTGGCGTCATGCAGCGCCGGGCATTAAAGGAAAAAGGCAAGACACCAGATGTCCTTTTTATGACCGCTACCCCTATCCCGAGAACTCTGGCTATTTCTGTATACGGGGATATGGACGTCTCTGTCATTGATGAAATGCCTGCAGGGAGAAAGCCGATTGAAACGTACTGGGCTAAGCCTCATATGCTTGAGCGCGTTCTCGGGTTTGTTCAGAAAGAAGTAGATCAAGGAAGGCAGGCGTACGTTATCTGTCCTCTTATTGAAGAATCAGATAAGCTGGATGTGCAAAATGTCATTGAAGTCCACGGAATGCTTAAAGACTTTTACCAGGGATATGAGGTTGGGCTCCTTCATGGAAGGCTTTCCAATGAAGAAAAAGAAGAAGTAATGGCTGGATTTGATAGAAATGAGATTCAAATCCTTGTTTCTACTACCGTTGTGGAGGTAGGAGTGAATGTTCCTAATGCGACGATGATGGTTATCTATGATGCCGAAAGGTTTGGCCTGGCCCAGCTTCATCAGCTGCGTGGCCGTGTCGGCCGAGGGGAGCATCAGTCCTATTGTATTCTAATTGCTGACCCGAAATCTGAGACAGGCAAAGAAAGAATGAGGATTATGACTGAAACTAATGATGGCTTTGTTCTCTCGGAAGAAGATTTAAAGCTTCGGGGTCCTGGCGATTTCTTTGGCCAGAAACAAAGCGGCATGCCCGAATTTAAGATGGCTGATGTGGTTCATGATTACAGGGCATTGGAAGTGGCCAGAAATGATGCGGCCAAACTGGTCAATAGCAATGAATTTTGGAAAGAAGAACAGTTTTCTCCTCTGCGTTTATTTCTGGAACAAGAAGGAGTGCTGGATGGCGAAAAGCTTGACTAGATAGAATTGTTTGCAATTAAAACGTAAGGGTTATATACTGCTCTTAGTACCTAGTCATAGAAGTGGATGGTGTAAAGACCATGAAATTATCCAAGAAAGAGCGGCAGGAGCTTGTCATTCAAACGATTAAAGACGATCCATTTATTACAGACGAGTCATTAGCAAAGAAGTTTCATGTAAGTGTACAAACGATCCGCTTAGATAGATTAGAGCTTTCTATACCAGAGCATAGAGAAAGAATAAAACACGTCGCAAGAAAGCAGCTTGACGATGTACGCGCCCTTCAATTAGAGGAAGTAATAGGCGAAATAGTAGATTTGCAGCTTGATGAGTATGCTATTTCTATTTTAGATATAAAAAAAGACCATGTTTTTGAACGTACAGGCATTGCAAGGGGGCACCACCTTTTTGCCCAGGCCAATTCCCTGGCGGTAGCGATTATTAATGATGAATTAGCCTTAACAGCCAAAGCAAATGTAAAATTTACACGGCAGGTTTCAGCAGGAGAAAGAGTAGTTGCTAAAGCCCAGGTGAAGAAAAATGACCAGGTACGGACAATTGTGGAAGTAAATAGTAACGTGAACCAGGAATTGGTATTCTCTGGAGAATTTATTATGTTTCGTTCATCAGGAAAGGAAACCTCAGGAGAAGGAGAGAAGGTATAAATGAAAATTGCTATAGACGTCATGGGCGGCGATCATGCTCCTAAGGCTCAAGTCGCAGGTGCACTTGCTGCTGTCACCTCGTACCATGATTTAGAAGTTATCTTAGTTGGCAATGAAGCAGAAATACTTGATCACTTAAAGCCTCATAAAAAAATTTCGATTATACATACTGTGGAAAAGATTGAAGATGAGGACTCCCCGACAAGGGCAGTACGTCGGAAAAAAGATTCCTCCATGGTCCTTGCTGTTAAGGAAGTAAAGGAAGGACGGGCTGACGCATGTATTTCTTCAGGAAATACAGGAGCCTTAATGACTGCAGGGTTGCTTCATGTAGGAAGGATCCCGGGCATTGAACGTCCTGCTTTAGCTCCTATGCTTCCCACCTTAGATGGAAACGGCTTTTTACTTCTTGACGTAGGGGCGAATGTGGATGCCAAGGCGGACCATTTGTACCAAAACGCCCTTATGGGCAGCACATACATGGAAATGGTCAAAAAAGTTAAACTCCCAAGGGTTGGTTTATTAAATATCGGGACTGAATCTGGAAAAGGAAATGAATTGACGAAACAGTCGTATGCACTGCTTCAACATGCTCCAATTAACTTCATCGGAAATGTAGAAGCTCGCGACGTCATGGACGGTGTGTGTGATGTGGTCGTTTGTGATGGATTTTCAGGTAACCTGGTTTTGAAAACGATAGAAGGAACTGCGGGAGCCTTGTTTTCCTTGCTGAAAAAAGAGCTTACTTCCTCCTTAAAAAATAAAATGGCGGCAGGAGTCTTAAAACCTGGTTTAAAGAATGTCAAAGAACAGCTGAGTTATTCACAGTACGGAGGAGCCGGGTTATTTGGTTTGAAAGCTCCTGTCATAAAAGCCCATGGATCTTCTGACCATACTGCAATATTTCATGCGATCCGTCAGGCAAAACAAATGGTTGAAGAAGACGTGGCAAGCGTTATCCAAAAGGAAATTAAAGACACAAATTCAGTGAGGGTGAATGAATAATGTCTAAGATTGCATTTATTTTTCCAGGTCAGGGCTCACAGGAAGTAGGAATGGCTCAAAATGTGTTTGAACAGCATGAAAAAGCAAGCTCTGTTATTAAAAAAGCTGACGAGAGGCTGGAGTATTCCCTATCAGGATATATGTTTAACGGTCCTAAAGAAGTCCTGAAGAAAACAGAGCATGCCCAGCCTGCCCTTCTTACTGCAAGTGCAGCACTGTTAGAAACAGTGAAGGAAAAGGACCTGTCTCCGGATTTTGTAGCGGGTCACAGCCTTGGGGAATATTCAGCGCTTGTGGCTGCAGGAGTATTGTCATTTGATGATGCAGTTTATGCAGTTAGACAAAGAGGATTATTTATGGAGGAAGCTGTTCCCGACGGTGTAGGGGCAATGGCTGCCATAATGGGCCTGGAGCGGCCGGAACTTGAAAGGGTTTGTGCAGAAGCTTCTGCAGAAGGCGAAACTGCAGAGCTTGCCAACTTAAATGCTCCAGGTCAAATCGTGATCTCAGGCTCGAGAAAAGGAGTTGAGACGGCATCTGATCTTGCGAAGGAGGCTGGTGCGAAACGAGCGATTCCTTTGGAAGTAAGCGGACCTTTCCATTCCACACTGATGGAGCCTGCCAAGGACAAGCTTCGAGAGGTGCTGAGTGACATTTCTTTTCAAGATGCCGGCGTCCCTGTAATGACGAATGTAACGGCTCTGCCCGAAACAAACGGGGAGACTCTTCGGGATCTCCTCGTGGATCAGGTGACTTCTCCTGTGCTTTGGGAAGACACCATAAAAAATTTAATAGAACGTGATGTGACTACATTCATCGAAATAGGTTCTGGTAATGTATTGTCAGGACTTGTCCGCAGAATTCAGCGCCGTGGGCTTGAGGTGCATGCAGTCAATGATTTGGAATCCCTGGAAAAAACGTTAAAAAAGCTGAAGGAGGAATAAAGAATGGCTGAAGAAAGATCTGCTCTTATTACTGGGGCATCAAGAGGGATTGGCCGGGCAATTGCGTTAGAATTGGCCAAAAACGGAATCAATGTCGGTGTGAACTATGCCGGCAGTAAGGAAAAAGCAGAGGCTGTCGTGAAAGAATGTGAAGAATATGGAGTACGCTCATTTGCCATTCAAGCAGACGTATCCAATGAACAAGATGTCAAAGCAATGATTAAAGAAACCGTTGATCAATTTGGGCGCTTGGACATCCTGGTTAACAATGCAGGAATCACAAGGGACAATCTCGTCATGCGTTTGAAAGAAGATGACTGGGATGCAGTAATGGATACAAACTTAAAAGGTGTTTTCCAATGCTCCAAAGCGGTGGCGAGACAAATGATGAAGCAGCGTGCAGGAAAAATCATTAATATTTCTTCTGTTGTAGGTGTCCTTGGCAACGCAGGACAGGCTAACTACGTAGCGGCGAAAGCCGGGGTGATCGGTTTGACTAAAACACTGGCAAGGGAATTTGCCAGCCGCAATATTCAAGTGAACGCCGTCGCCCCTGGTTTTATTGAAACGGAAATGACTGAAGAGCTTGGCGAAGAGGTGAAGAACGATTTGCTAAACCAAATTCCTCTTGGTAAGCTTGGTAAGCCTGAAGAAGTTGCAGCCGTCGTTCGCTTTTTATCTTCTTCAGATGCAGATTACCTTACAGGGCAAACCATTCATGTTGATGGCGGGATGGTTATGCCGTAAGGGGAACCCAAATCATCCTAGCTTTTTAAGGAAGTATATCCTATAATTGCATGAGGTAAAGCTCTTTTCCTTCTTGATCCTTGTCAAACAGGACGGGATGGAAGCTGACGCTTTAAAGGAGGTGAAAACAGATGGCTCAAAATGAAACACTTGACCGTGTCCGCGGTATTGTGGTTGATCGTCTTGGAGTGGAAGAATCCGAGGTAACGCTTGAAGCTACCTTTAAAGATGATCTAGGAGCAGACTCCCTTGATGTAGTGGAGCTTGTCATGGAATTGGAAGATGAATTTGATCTTGAAATTTCCGACGAAGAAGCTGAAAAAATTTCCACAGTTGCTGATGTCGTAAACTACATAGAAAATCAGCAATAGGATAATTGAAAAAGGATAGTCCCATGGACCCTCTATGGGACTTCCTTTACATTTTATTTTGGTTCCTTTAAGTAACGTAAAGGCCAGCTTAGTGAAAGAAGACATGATGATGGTGTGGAGGTAAAAGGATGTCAAAGTCAAATCATCAGCAAAGGCGCCCACAGAGAAAAGGCAAGAAAAAGCTTACTTTATCACCTGCCCATAAAGCTAAGTTTACAGATATGCTTCAACAATTAGACCTCTCTTTTCAAGATGAAAAACTTTTAATACAAGCGTTTACACATTCCTCCTATGTAAATGAGCATCGGATCCGCTCAGTGAATGATAATGAACGGCTGGAGTTTCTTGGTGACGCGGTGTTGGAATTAGCGGTCTCTCAGCATCTATTTAAAGGGTTTCCAACGATGAGTGAGGGGGAGATGACCAAGCTGCGAGCAGCGATTGTTTGTGAAGCCTCATTGGCAAATTTGGCAGAAGGCTTGCAATTTGGTGATTTGGTACTCCTCGGCAAGGGGGAAGAAATGACAGGGGGCCGCAGAAGGCCTGCCTTGCTGGCAGATGTATTTGAAGCTTTTATCGGCGCTCTTTATTTAGACAGCGGCATGGATAAGGTGTACACTTTTCTAAGCAAAACAGTCTACCCTAAGATTAATCAGGGTGCATTTTCTCATATGATGGATTTTAAAAGCCAGCTTCAAGAGCATGTCCAGCGAGACAGCCTGGGGACACTTCATTATGAAATTGTTGAAGAGAAAGGACCGGCACACAGCAGGGAATTTGTTTCTCAGGTTTATTTAAATGAAGGAGTTCTTGGCAAAGGGCAAGGGCGCTCTAAGAAAGAAGCAGAGCAGCATGCTGCTCAGCAAGCCATAATGAAACTGGCTGAAGAAAACGAGAGGTAAGAAGGAGGGTGTCCCCAACGTCTAATTTTGGGGACACCCTTCTTTTGTTTAGTACCTATGTCTGGTTTCAGCATACAAAATGGAGACATTCAGTTGAAAGGATAAGGGCAACCTAGTTCTTTTTTAAATTTCCAAGCTCGGAAACTATGGCATCCATTTCACTTACACTAATGTTATCCTTGGCAGTTACCATTTCGTACAGGTCTTTAATGTCGTTATACTGCTCAATGTCAAAGCTTTCAGGCTGAAAAGCTCCAGTGTTTACCACTTGGAGTTTATTGCTGATTTCATTAATCATGAAAGCAAGGTTTTCTTTATTTTTCGTTTCTAAATTCATAAAAACACCCTTTCTTTTTAGGATTTGTGGAGGGGCAGTGTAATCGGCCCACTCCTGCTTGTTTACGTACCTTATCTGCTATGCTTATTATGAACCGGCATGTCTTTAATTGTAATTGCTGCATAGGAATTACGCAAAACATTCTAGATTCTTGCCATTTCTTCTGAAAATAGCTTCGATATGGTAAAATATATAGGTTGTCAAAGAAACAGACACCATGTAATACACCAATGAATATTGCTAAGACAAAGAAAAAGGAGGAAATTTCATGTTCCTCAAACGGTTAGAAGTAAGTGGATTTAAATCCTTTGCAGAAAAAATGAACATTGAATTTGTTTCAGGGGTTACTGCAGTAGTAGGACCAAATGGAAGTGGAAAAAGCAACATTTCAGATGGAATCCGCTGGGTGCTGGGTGAACAGTCTGCCCGGTCTCTTCGTGGTTCAAAAATGGAAGATATCATATTTGCCGGGAGTGATACGAGAAAGCCTTTAAACATGGCGGAAGTAACTCTGGTTTTAAATAATGAAGACGAGTTTTTAGATGTAGACTACAGTGAGGTGAGCATTACCCGACGCCTCTTCAGATCTGGGGACAGTGAGTATCTTATTAATAACCAGCCATGCCGCCTAAAGGATATTACTACTTTGTTTATGGATTCAGGACTTGGGAAAGAGGCATTTTCTATTATAGGACAAGGAAAAGTAGAAGAAGTTCTTTCAAGTAAACCTGAAGAAAGGCGTTCAATCTTTGAAGAGGCAGCTGGAGTATTAAAATACAAACAAAGAAAAACAAAGGCTAAGAAGAAACTGACTGAAACGGAAGAAAATTTAAATAGAGTAGAAGATATTCTTCATGAGCTTGAATATCAAAGAGAGCCTATGGAAATTCAGGCTTCCATCGCCAAGGATTATCTTGCAAAAAAAGAAGAGCTCGAGAAAGTTGAAGTAGCTTTAACGGTAGAAGAAATTAAAGAGCTTCATAGAGAGTGGGAGCAGGCTAAACAGGAAGCTTCCAAATTAGAAGATAAAGAAGAGAAGGCTGCATCTCTTGCTGCTAATAGAGAATTAAAAGTTAAGTCGGCTCGTGAAACCATTCAGTTGCTTGATGGAAAACTTTCTGATCTGCAGGAAGAACTATTAACAGTAAGCAAAGCCTTAGAAAAAGAAGAAGGAAGAAGAGAGCTTTTAAAAGAAAAAGGAAAAAACATAACGGATAGAAAAAAAGAATTAGAGGAACGGTTTCAGTCACAGCAAGAGAAAGCAGAAACATTACGGACTCGAATCGTGGAAGAGGAAACAGAGCTTGAAAAAAGGCAGAGATCCACGCAGAAAATTTCCGCTGACCTGAAGGAAACAGAAACACAGCTTCAGCTCAATGAGCGAGATATAGAAAAAGAACTTGAAGAGTCAAAAGCAGAGTATATAGAGCTCCTCAATGAACAAGCTGCTTTACGTAATGAAAAACGCTATGTAGCTGAACAAAAAGAACTTCTGAAAAGCAGATTAACTCGCTTGAGCAAAGAAAACGAAGACTTTTTGCAAGAAAGAGATTCCTTTAACAAGGTAAAGGTAGAAGCGCAGCTTGAAGAAGAAAAGGCACTAAAAGTGGTACAATCGTTAACGGAAACGTTTCGGGAACTGACTGAGGAACAGGCCATACTTGAAGAAAAAGCTGAGGAAAAAGAAGGACAATTGTTTAAGGCCTACCGCTATATTCAGGAGACAAGGTCGAGAAAAAAAGTCCTTGAGGAAATGGAAACAGATTTTTCCGGCTTTTACCAAGGGGTAAAATCTGTGTTAAAAGAGCGTGGAAGGAAACTTTCAGGAATTGAAGGAGCCGTCGCCGAACTCATTCAAGTTCCTAAACCATATGAAACGGCTGTCGAGATTGCGCTGGGAGCGTCTCTTCAGCATATCGTAGTGAAAGAAGAGAGCCATGCCAGACAAGCGATCGAGTTTCTGAAGTCCTCTCGTCAAGGCCGGGCTACATTTCTTCCCCTTTCTGCTATCCAAGGGAGATATTTATCCAGTGAACTATTGGGGAAAGTTTCACAGAATGCAGGTTTTATTGGCATAGGAGCCGATTTGATCGACACAAATTCAGAATATAAAAAGGTAATTCAGTCGCTACTTGGCCAGGTTGTGATTGCTGAAACACTTGAGGATGCCAACCAAATGGCTAAGAAAACCGGCTACCGTGTCCGAATCGTCACTCTTGATGGAGATATAGTCAATCCTGGAGGTTCTATGACAGGCGGAAGCGTGAACAAGAACAGCGCCAGGCTGCTAGGAAGGCAGCGAGAATTAGAAGAGCTCCGCTCCAAGCTTTCTGATATGGAGAAAAAAACGGAAAAGGCTGAGCAGACTGTCAAGGAAATAAAGAAAAAACTTAAAGAGAAAAACGAAAAGCTGATTAATACTCAAAAGGAAATGGAAGAAAAACGAACGATTCTTCAAGAGGCAAGAGACAAAAGAGCTAGAATAGAGGGAGAAGCTCACCGATTTGATTCTAGACTGTCTCTTTATGATCGGGAGTCGAAGTCAGTTAAAGAGGAAAAAAGAACTCTTGAAACACGAGAAGGTACTTTGCAAACTAAAGAAATAGAGGTAGCTGATCTTTTGGCACGTCTCGAAAAAGATATTGCTGAAAAAGAACATAAGCAAAAAGAAAAAGAATCGTCTGCGGATCTTTTAAAAGAACGATTGACAGAGCTGAAAGTTAATCTGGCTTCTCATAGGGAAAAGATTACTTACCAAAAGCAGAAGATAAAAGAACTGAGGGAGGAAGAAGAAGAAACAAATACCTCCGTACAAAAGGTACAAGAAGAGCTGGCTTTTATTAATGAAAGGCTTCAAGCCATGAGCAGCGGCTCCGGTGATATTAATCAGGATATTGATGAGACTAAAATGCGAAAAAAAGAGATAACGAATCATGTTTCCGCACTTCAGGCCGAGAGAAAAGAGAGTTACGAACAAGTTCAGGAACTGGAGGAATCTTTGCGGGTCAACCAGCGTGAGGTAAAGCGCCTTTCTGGGGTGAGACATGAAAAGCAAGTAGAGATGAATCGTTTGGATGTTCAGCTTGATCATCGTCTTACCCGGCTGCAGCAAGAATATGAAATCAGCTTCGAGAAAGCAAGCCGTGATTATGAACTGAAACTTTCAATGGAGAAAGCCAGGGAACAAGTGAATTTAATTAAGCTTGGAATTGAGGAACTGGGAAACGTAAACCTTGGTGCGATTGAAGAGTTCGAACGAATCAGTGAACGATTTGAATTCTTGACTGAGCAGCGTGAGGACTTAATGTCAGCCAAGGATACGCTGAGCAGTGTGATCCAAGAAATGGACGAGGAGATGAGAAGGAGATTCCAGGAGACATTTCAGGCGATCCAGAAAAATTTTAAGGAAACCTTTTGTGAATTGTTTGGCGGAGGCGAAGCAGACCTTGTGCTTACACAGCCAGAGGATTTGTTAGAGACTGGGATAGATATCATCGCCAGACCTCCGGGAAAGAAGCTCCAGCACCTGACACTGCTGTCAGGTGGGGAGAAGGCGCTGACAGCGATTGCCCTTCTCTTTTCGATTCTTAAAGTGAAGCCTGTGCCTTTTTGTGTGCTTGACGAAGTAGAAGCAGCCCTTGACGAGGCAAACGTGGCAAGGTTTTCTCAGTATCTTAAAACATTCAGTGAGGGAACTCAGTTTATTGTTGTTACCCACCGGAAAGCTACCATGGAAGAAGCTGATGTACTTTATGGAATTACCATGGAAGAATCAGGTGTTTCCAAGATGGTATCTGTGAAACTGGAGCAGGCTGACCAGCTGATCGAGCCAGTACACAGCTGATTCCTCTTAATAAAAACAAACCAACAAAATCAGATAATTAGCTAAAAAAAGGAGGGAAAAAGCCCGCTTTAGGCGGGTTTAAACGTATGAGTTTTTTCAAGAAGCTAAAGGATAAATTTACAAACCAATCAGACACTGTGACAGAAAAGTTCAAGGATGGCATGAGCAAAACGAGAGAATCCTTTCTAGGTAAAATGAATGAACTATTTGCACGCTATCGAACTGTTGATGAAGATTTCTTTGAAGAGCTTGAAGAGTTGCTGATTGGTGCAGATGTTGGTGTGGAAACTGTACTTGAATTGATTGACGAGCTCAAAGATGAGGTGCGTCTTCGAAATATCAAAGATACAAGCGGTTTAGCACCGGTTATTAGTGAAAAGCTTGCAGAGAAACTTGATAAAACTGGTGAAGACTCTGCTCTCAATATGCAGGAAAATGATATGACAGTCATCTTGTTTGTCGGGGTTAATGGGGTAGGAAAAACGACGACCATTGGAAAAATGGCTCATATGTTCAAGGAAGAAGGAAAGTCAGTCATGATGGCAGCAGGGGATACGTTCCGGGCAGGAGCGATTGAGCAGCTTGAGGTCTGGGGAGAACGTGTAGGCGTTGATGTGGTCAAGCAGCAGGCAGGTTCAGATCCGGCTGCTGTGATGTATGATGCCGTTCAGTCTGCAAAATCAAAAAACGTTGACGTGCTTCTTTGTGATACGGCTGGCCGCCTGCAAAACAAAGTCAATCTTATGAAAGAGCTTGAAAAAGTAAAGAAAGTCATTTCCCGCGAAATCCCCGATGCTCCCCATGAAGTGCTCTTGGTGCTTGATGCAACAACGGGACAAAATGCGATGAGTCAGGCCAAGACCTTTGGACAGGCAACTGATGTGTCAGGTATTATATTAACGAAACTCGACGGGACTGCTAAAGGGGGTATTGTTCTTGCGATTCGCAATGAACTGGATATTCCTGTAAAGTATGTAGGGCTTGGCGAGAAAATGGATGACCTTCAGCCGTTTGATTCAGAGCAGTTCGTATATGGCCTCTTTAAAGAGCTCGTGGAAGAGACATCTGAAGAAACGGAAGAGGATTAAGGAAGAGTTTTTCATAAAAATGATGGAGGATAACCCACAGAGAAGGCGGTCTGATCGCGCAGGAAACGCCAATTCTTAAGAGGCAAAGTCTGGCGGCAGGTGCAGCCTGTTTGGTTAGAGTAGTGAGCAATCTCTCGTGCCGTTTCGTTATAAAAAACAATAGGAAAAGGCCGTTAAGATTTTTTCTTGACAACAGTCTTTTATTCCTGTAATATGCCCTTTGTAAAGGAATTTCACTTAACACAAGGGGTGGACAAGTTGTTAGAGAAAACTGTTCGAATGAATGCTTTATTTGACTTTTATCAACCCTTGTTAACAAGTAAGCAACAGAAATATATGGAATTATATTTTTTGGATGATTACTCTCTTGGTGAGATTGCCGAGGAGTTTGATGTGAGCAGGCAGGCTGTTTATGATAATATCAAACGAACGGAGGCAATGCTTGAAGAGTACGAGCAGAAATTAAGCCTTTACTCAAAATATAAAGAACGAACAAGTAAGTATAAGCAGTTGAAAGCTCTATTGGTAGCGGGGGGCTGTTTATCTGAAGAGATCGGAACGATTATTGCTTCTCTTGAAAAAATTGAAGAGGAGGGGATGAACTGATGGCATTTGAAGGACTGGCTGAACGTCTGCAAGGTACCCTCGATCGTATTAAGGGACGTGGAAAAGTATCTGAAGCAGATGTGAAAGAAATGATGCGGGAAGTGCGCCTGGCTCTTTTAGAAGCCGATGTGAACTTTAAAGTCGTAAAGCAGTTTATCAATCGGGTGAAAGAAAGAGCGGTCGGCCAGGAAGTAATGAAAAGCCTTACGCCGGGCCAGCAGGTAATCAAGGTAGTTAATGAGGAACTTCAGGAGCTTATGGGAGGAGAGCAAAGCAAAATTGCCCATGCTCAGAAGCCTCCGACGGTAGTGATGATGGTAGGCCTGCAAGGGGCCGGTAAGACAACGAGCACAGCAAAGCTTGCCAACCACCTCCGGAAAAAGCATAACAGGCAGCCGTTAATGGCCGCAGCCGACATTTACCGTCCTGCTGCTATTAAACAGCTTGAAACTCTTGGCGAACAGCTGAATATGCCTGTATTTTCCTTAGGAGACCAGGTGAGCCCTGTTGATATTGCTTCACAGGCTGTTGACAAGGCCAAAGAAGAGCATAATGATTATGTTCTGATTGATACGGCAGGACGCCTTCATGTTGATGAAGATCTCATGGATGAACTTTTACAGATCAAAGAAAAAGTAAATCCCGATGAAATTCTATTGGTTGTGGATGCAATGACCGGACAAGATGCGGTCAATGTTGCGGAAAGCTTTAATGAACAGCTCGGGCTTACTGGAGTCATTCTTACCAAGCTTGATGGTGACACCCGGGGCGGTGCTGCTTTATCTGTTAAAGCTGTCACCGATACACCGATTAAATTTGCGGGTATGGGTGAAAAGATTGACCAGCTTGAGCCGTTTCATCCGGAACGGATGGCTTCGCGCATCCTCGGAATGGGAGATGTGCTGTCCCTCATTGAAAAAGCCCAGACCAACGTGGATGAAGAAAGAGCAAAAGAACTAGAAAAGAAAATGAGAAATGCAGATCTTACCTTCGATGACTTTTTGGAACAATTAGAGCAAGTTCGCAGCATGGGGCCGCTCGATGAGCTGTTAAACATGATGCCGGGGATGAACAAAATGAAAGGGCTGAAAAATGCCCAGGTCGATGAAAGTCAAATTGGCCGTGTCGAAGCCATTGTCCGCTCTATGACTAAGGATGAGAAGCAGAATCCGTCTCTCATGAATGCAAGCCGAAAACGGAGGATTGCAAAAGGGAGCGGTACAACCATCCAGGATGTCAACCGTCTCTTAAAGCAATTTGAAGATATGAAGAAAATGATGAAACAAATGTCTTCGATGCAAAAAGGAAAGAAAAAGGGTAAAGGCGGCTTTAATTTCCCTTTTATGTAGTGAAAAGGAAAAAGCCTTTACAGCGAGTCAATAACCTATTATAATGTGCTATTGTGAAATAAATTTGGAGGTGACCATAAATGGCAGTTAAAATTCGTCTTAAACGTATGGGAAGTAAAAAGAAACCTTTCTACCGTGTGGTTGTAGCAGATTCACGTGCTCCACGTGATGGTAGATTTATCGAGGAAATTGGAACTTACAATCCTCTTGAAGATCCAGCAGTGGTAAATCTTAACGAAGACAAAGCTGTAAACTGGATGCTAGAAGGCGCTAAGCCATCTGACACTGTGCGCAACCTTTTCTCAAGAGAAGGAATCATGGAAAAGCTACACAACGCAAAGAATCAAAAATAACGCTGGATGGCGGATAAGCGAGGGATCGGTTCATGAAACAGCTTGTTGAAAACATGGCCCGTGCCCTCGTGGATCATCCTGATGCGGTACGTGTTCAGGAAAAGGAGCAAGATAACACCCTCGTCCTCACACTATCGGTCCACGAGGAAGATATGGGAAAAGTGATCGGAAAGCAAGGGAAAATAGCCAATGCGATCCGTACCGTGCTTTATGCAGCCGGTTCCCATCATAATAAACGTGTTCGGCTTGACATTGTTGAATAAGAGAACAAAAAGGGTGAGGAGGCTTCCTCTCCCTTTTTTTACCCTATAAAAGAATGTAAAATGGGGATAGAATGCAAGTGTTATCCAGTTACAACTAAGGGAACCTCCCAGCGTTATTCATTGCCGGAATATTTCTTTTGTATATGCCAGCAAATAAGAGGTGGGTTATGAGGATTATAAAGAAAGCCCAAATAAAGCAAATATTAACTCCTCAGAGAAAGCAGTATTTACTCTCTGAATTAAATAGACAAGTTGAACGATATGAAAGAGAAATCGAACAACTCCGTTTTCAGATGCAAAAACAGCTGAAGGCTGTGCAGGATTCCAGGAGAATCAAAACAAAAGAACGCTTTGAAAAGGAAATCCATAAGCGTTTAGAAAAGATCAGGGCAGCTGACTTTCAGAAGTCCCAGCTTGAACAAATCCCCCTCGAAACTGAAATGCCAGACGGGACAGTGGACACCCTTTGTCTTGTTGAAGAAGGGGACGATTGGGAAAACATCATGCAAGAGGATGAAATCATCATTAAAAACGGGAAAGTACATGAGATCAGAAAGGGAAGGTCAGAAGATGACAACGAACTGGTTTAATGTAGGTAAGATTGTTAATACTCATGGAGTAAAAGGGGAAGTAAGAGTCATTTCTGTAACCGACTTTGAAGAGGAAAGGTTTCAGGAAGGAGCTTTGCTTTACTTTTCCTATCCGGGTCAAGAAGAAGTGATCCCTTTAACGGTAAGAACACATCGTCTCCATAAGCAGTTTCACCTTTTGCAGTTTGAAGGATATCATTCGTTAAATGAAGTAGAACCTTTAAAGGGCGGGGAACTAAAAGTGGCAGAGGACCAGCTTGGTGCTCTTGAAGAAAATGAATACTACCATCATGACATTATCGGCTGCGAAGTTGTCACTGATGAAGGGGAGATTCTTGGAACGGTTAAGGAAATTCTCTCTCCTGGTGCCAATGATGTCTGGGTCGTGAAACAGAAAGGAAAAGGAAAGGACATTCTCATTCCCTATATAGAGGAAGTAGTGACTGATGTAGACATAGAAAAAGAGAAAATTACTGTCCGTCTTATGGAAGGGCTGCTGCCAGAATGAGAATGGATTTTTTAACTCTTTTTCCAGAGATGTTTCATGGAGTTTTAAACACCTCCATTTTGAAGCAGGCACAGGATAAAAAGGCGGTAGAATACCAGGTGACTGACTTTCGCTCTTATTCTGAAAACAAGCATCAGAAAGTAGATGACTATCCGTATGGCGGCGGAGCCGGCATGGTGCTCACTCCCCAGCCTCTGTTTGATGCTGTCGAAGATGCATCGGCAGCAAGCCATGCAAAACCAAGAGTGATACTTCTCTGCCCTCAGGGAAGGCGCTTTACCCAGGAGACAGCTGAAGAACTGGCAGAAGAAAAGCATCTTATCTTTATTTGCGGTCACTATGAAGGATATGATGAACGTATTCGGGAGCAGCTGGTTACGGATGAAATTTCTATTGGTGACTTTGTTCTTACGGGAGGCGAGCTTGGTTCAATGGTTATTGCCGACAGTGTGACCAGGCTGCTTCCGGAAGTACTTGGCAACAAAGACTCTGCGGTTACGGACTCCTTTTCCACAGGATATTTAGAGCATCCTCATTATACGAGGCCTGCAGACTTCCGAGGCATGAAGGTACCCGACGTTCTCCTCTCTGGGCATCATAAGCGCATTGAAGAATGGCGGAGAAAGGAAGCACTCAAACGAACCTATGAGCGGAGACCTGATCTTCTGGATATTGAAAGATTACATGCAGAAGAGAAAAAGTGGCTTGATGAAATAAAAAACAGCAGAGACAGTTGATATCACTTACGTCATATGGTATGATACTCTTTGTGGCGAAAGCCCCGTGAATACGATGTTCCGCTGCGGAAGCAGTACCGCAAGAGCATTCGAGAGAAGGAGGGGAAATTAAGATGGAACAGCTTATTCGTGAAATTACTCAAGAACAGTTAAAAACTGACCTTCCTGCATTTCGCGCCGGTGACACAGTACGTGTACACGTGAAAGTTGTCGAGGGAACTCGTGAACGTATCCAGGTATTCGAAGGCGTAGTAATCAAGCGCCGCGGAGGCGGAATCAGTGAAACGTTTACTGTACGAAAAGTATCCTACGGTGTAGGAATTGAAAGAACGTTCCCAGTACATTCTCCGCGTATCGACAAGGTCGAGTTGAAACGCCGCGGAAAAGTACGTCAAGCTAGATTGTACTACCTTCGCAGTCTGCAAGGTAAAGCAGCTAGAATTAAAGAACTCAGATAGGATTAGGTGTAAAAGGAGCTTGGCAATCAAGCTCCTTTTTTGTACTTGCAGGATAAGGTAAAATAAAGATACATAATCATAGGTGAGTAAGTGCTTTCTTAATCAGAGATGTTAGGAATTGAGGGGCGAGGAGAAAGAGAAATGATGAAAAGACATGAAGTAGAAATCAGAGAAGGACTGCTGCTTATGACTTTTGCGGTTATTATTGTAGCGGTGACAAGAGGGTTGTTAGTCGTGCCAATCGTAGTGGAAGGCCAGTCAATGATGCCCGCTCTTTCCCATGAAGACAGAGTAGTTGTTAACAAAGCCGGCTACTGGTTTTCTGAACCATCTACTTTTGATGTTGTCGTTTTCCATGCCACTCCTGAAAAAGATTACATAAAAAGGATAATCGCCACCCCAGGGGACAAATTAAACTATGCCCATAACGAATTGTATTTAAATGAGAAAAAAATCGAAGAACCTTTCTTGAGAGAGCACCTTGACGAGATAAAAGAACACACGCTGACTCCTGATTTTACTCTTGAAGGGGTGACTGGGGAGGTAACTGTCCCTGAAGGCTATGTATTTGTCCTTGGAGATAACCGGAACCACAGCCTGGATTCAAGAGCTTTTGGCCTGGTTTCCATTGATGATATTATAGGGAAGGCAAGCTTTACGTTTTGGCCTGTCTCACGGCTTGGCTTTGTCCCCTAAGAACTAGAATGAAAAGAGCAGGTGATAGCATGACAATCCAATGGTTTCCCGGCCATATGGCCAAAGCAAGACGAGAAGTAACGGAACAGCTCAAAAGAGTAGATATGGTGGTTGAGCTTACAGATGCCCGAATCCCTCTTTCCTCCAGAAATCCAATGCTAGATGACGTGATAGGGGAGAAAAAAAGACTTGTCATCTTAACGAAAAGCGATCTGGCAGATGAAAAACTGACAAAAGAGTGGATCAATTGGTTTAAAAACGACGGAGCAGCTGCGATGGCAATAAATGCCCACACGGATGCCGGCATAAAAGAAATGATTCAAAAGTCAAAAGAGATCACCTCCCCTATCTTTGATAAGATGAGAAAGAAGGGGATCCGTCCACGCCCCATACGGGCCATGATTGTTGGCATTCCTAATGTGGGGAAATCAACGTTAATCAACCGCCTTCATGGAAAAAAGACAGCGAAAACCGGAGACAGACCAGGTGTGACAAAAGCACAGCAGTGGCTGAAAGTGGGTAAAGAAATGGAGCTGCTGGACACCCCAGGTATTTTATGGCCTAAATTTGAAGACCAGCAGATTGGATACCGATTGGCTGCCACTGGGGCAATTAAGGATGAATTGCTTGATTTTCAGGATATTGCTTTATTTGCTTTAAATACCTTCAAATCAAGGTATCCTGAAAGGTTAAAAGAAAGATATCAATTAGAAGAGCCTCTTCCTGAAGATGGAGTGGAGCTTTTTGAAGAAATTGGAAAGAAGCGGGGCTGCCTCATGAGCGGGGGATTTATTGACTATGATAAAGCAGCTGAAATTGTTCTTCGTGATCTGCGGGGAGGAAAATTAGGTTCCTTCACATTAGAAACGCCAGAAGAATGGAAGGAAAAGGGTACAGAAAGTTAACTGTACTCTTTTTCGTTCTTTACATAAGGAAAATACTGACCGATACAAGAAATATAGACTGATGAAATGTGGTTAGGAAAGTAGGTTTAGCAATGAAACGGTTATCTATAGCCCAAATCAAAGAGGAATTATTTCAGGAGAGAGCTCCGTCTGCTGAATTCCTGGAGCAGCTTGCCGAGGATGAAAGAAAAGGGGTTCAGCAAGTAGTAAAAAGGTATGAGCAAAAGCGCAAAAAGGAACAGCAAATGCTGGAAGAATACGAGCGAATGAGTAAATATGAAGAAAAGCTGATAAAAGAGGGGTACCAGGCTGTTGCAGGGATCGATGAAGTGGGAAGAGGACCGCTGGCAGGACCAGTGACAGCTGCTGCGGTCATTCTGGGACATCAGGAAGAGAAACTCCTAGGATTAACAGATTCAAAAATCCTTTCAGAAGCTAAGCGGGAATACTATTATGAAAAGATTATGGATCAAGCAGAAGCCGTTGGTGTGGTTCATATTCCTGCTGAGAAGATTGATAAAGTAAATATATACCAGGCAACTAAAATTGCTATGGTCGAGGCAGTACAGAAGCTTTCCATAAAAGCTGATCATTTATTAATTGATGCTATGAATCTTCCATTACCTGTACCGCAAACCTCCATTGTAAAAGGTGATGCCAACAGCCTGTCTATTGCGGCTGCTTCGGTAATAGCAAAAGTGACACGAGACCGCCTGATGCAAGACATACACCAAGAATATCCACAGTACGGGTTTAGCAGGAATGCTGGATACGGGACAAGAGAGCATATCGAGGCAATGCGTACATATGGGATCACTCGTTACCACCGAAAAAGCTTTTCTCCTGTTCCATCGTTTGCAAAGGATGAATAAAAGGAAGAGGTAATTGTAATGTCTCCTATCCATTTCAAGTCCCTCCTGTCCACTGCGACTGCTCAAAAAGGCTCCCACTCCCTAAGGCTGGCAGCCGGCCAGGTGGTTAAAGGGCAGGTCTTAAAGTTGTTCCCAAATCATCTGGCTGCTTTACGTATTGGACATACCACTGTGACCGCTAAGTTAGAAGCTTCTTTAGCGGCGGGTGAGAGCTATTTTTTTAAAGTAGTGCCCAGTGAAGGCATTCCCAGGCTGCGTCTGCTCCATCCTTCTATTGACTACTCACACAGCGAGCAAAGGTCTAAGCTCCTTATAGAACTTGGTATGCGGCAAACCAGGGGAAACCAGTGGCTCCTGAATTATTTTTTGAAGAACAACCTCCCCTTTCAAGAAGAACAATTGGCAAAAGGGGGAGACCTTCTTCAGCGCTCAGGGGCTTTCCATGAAAAAGGGGGAGAGATTGTAAGGGAGATGATGGAACGACGTCTTCCTTTTACACAAGAAGTGTTTTCAGCGATCAGCGCTTTAAAAGAGGGCTCGTCTGTATCCTCACAAATACAGGAGCTGATACGAACAGGAGAAGCTTTCAGAGAGAAAGGAAACCTCACAAAGTCAGCAGCTGATTTTTTAGCACATCTTCAAAGACTGCAGGCATCCATGCAGGTATCAGAGACAGCTTATAAAGAAAAAGAACCGCTTCTTTCTTTGCTGACACTCGCTGTCAAAGAGGGAAGCAAAGAGAAAGCAGGAGCCCTTCAACTGTTAGAAAGGCTGAACCTTGTGCCCCAGGGTGCCCACAAAAACCTTCAGTATTTTTACGAGGCCCAAGCTCAATTTTTTAAAAGATTATCTCGTCAACCTGTTCAGGAGATGGCCCGGAAAATAACAACACTGCCATTACCCGTGCTTGAAAAAATGCAACCCCAGCAGCTTTTTCCTCTACTTATGGAATCAGCTTTACTTCAAGAAAAAGGGGTTCATTCAAAGGGAATGAAAGCGCTATTACAGCTTTTTCACTCCTTTGCAAACAACCAGCCTGAGGCCAGGCCTTTTTACACGTTAGTTACTCTTTATGAGCAAGGGGAGCTGACAAAGGATGAAAGAGAGGCACTGCTTTCGCTTATAAGCAGCAACACAGCTTCTCCACTGCTTCCAAACCATGTGAAGAGTCTCCTTTACTCGTTAGGTATGCAGCACGAAAACATGCTTCAAAGCTCGTTTATAACGGGTAGCAAAAGAAATGAAAATATAAAAGCGCTTCTCTTACACTATTCTCCTCTTCTTGCTTCTCCTTTGAAAGAGAGAGCAGAGCTTCTTCTTCAGAGAATAACCGGCCAGCAGCTCCTTGCACTAGAAAGCCAGCATCCTTTTTTAAACGGGGCTATACAGCTTCCCTTGTTTATCGACAAGCATAATTCGGACATTACTATTCAGTGGGAAGGACAGCGAAGAGCAGATGGATCGTTGAACGAAGACCATTGTCGCCTGCTTATTTTTCTTGAACTTGAAATGTTAAAAGAAACACTGGCAGATGTACAAATTCAAAATCGTGTCATTTCCATAACGTTGTATAGTGAAAATCGGCCCCCTGCAGCTGTGCTGAAAGGGCTGCAGCCTTATTTGAAACAGAAATTAGAAGAAAACGACTATATCCTTTCCTCACTGCAATGGAAAGATGGCCATTCTCTTTTACATACGGTCTCTTCCTATACACAGGAAAATAATCCGGTTCATATTGGAAGGATGGATATTCGGATATGAAAGATTTATACTCAATCAAGAACGCCGTCGCTTTAAGTTATGATGACTCAAAGGACCGGGCACCGGTGGTAAAGGCGAAAGGAAAAGGAATGGAGGCAGCAGAAATTATTGCTAAGGCAAAAGAGCATCACATTCCTATTCAGGAAGATCCTTCATTGGTCGAGCTTCTTTCCAATCTTAACATGAATGAAACCATTCCGGATGATTTGTATGAAGTCGTTGCTGAGGTGTTCGCTTTTTTGTACAGGGTGGATAAAGCAATGAAATAAGAAGAAACGGTAAGGGTCATACTACACGTAAAAAGTGAAAGAGGTGGCCCCGATGACAAAAAATAAGCTCGATGTAGAAGGCGCAGAACAATGTGTAAAAAGTTTCAGTGAAGAATTTGCTCAGGAATTTGGAGTTTTTTCTTCAGTACAGGAAATGGATGCAAAAGCAAAAGACATGAAAGAAACCATGAAGTGCAGCAAAGAAAAGGAACAAAAGAAAGAAAAATAAAGGGGCGTCTCCTAAAGGAGGTGCTTACAGCAGAGATCATGGTTTCCCCTTAAGGAATAAGGACAGCATTCATTCAAGGCCTTTCATTTTGCTTGATGGCATCTTCTATTCGCAGGAAAAGCTTCAGCTTCCTCTTGGGCAGAGACAGCTCAATGAAGGACATCTCAGCTGGAGCTTATTTCGCCTTGAGTTTTTCTGAGAGAGTCTACGAGTATTGCAGTTGTTTAAAGTGTAATTGATTTTGTACAGCTGGATATAGAAATCGGTCATAAAAAATGGTAAATTAATATATTTTTTCCAATTATGGCACTAGATATGTCAGCGTTTACAAATTATATTCATAAATTTGTGACGAATTGTTGAAAAATCCTGAGTTTTTTAATACGATTAAAGATGTGTGAGAAACATTGGCTGACTCACCGCCAATTGTTCCACCCGATCCTTGGATGAGGACAAGCAGTTCGATGAATTCGTACTGAATCGTTAGGAGGATGGAGAGAACATGAATATCCATGAGTATCAAGGAAAAGAACTCCTCAGAAAGTACGGCGTAGCCGTGCCGAATGGAAAAGTTGCTTTCTCTGTTGATGAAGCAGTAGAGGCTGCAAAAGAGCTTGGTTCAGAAGTAAATGTAGTAAAAGCACAAATTCACGCGGGTGGCCGCGGGAAAGCAGGCGGCGTTAAGGTGGCAAAGAACCTTGATGAGGTGCGTACATATGCCGATGAAATTCTTGGCAAAACCTTAGTCACCCACCAGACAGGCCCGGAAGGTAAAGAAGTTAAACGCTTACTTATCGAAGAAGGATGCGACATCCAAAAAGAATACTATGTAGGTCTTGTTGTAGACCGGGAAACTGACCGTGTCGTTATGATGGCTTCGGAAGAAGGCGGTACGGAAATCGAGGAAGTGGCTGAAGCTACTCCTGAAAAAATCTTTAAAGAGTACATTGATCCTGCGGTAGGCCTTCAAGGCTATCAGGCGCGTCGTCTGGCGTTTAATATTAATATTCCTAAGAAACTAGTAGGGCAGGCTGTTAAGTTCATGATGGGTCTTTATAAGGTCTTTAGTGAGAAGGACTGCTCTATTGCAGAAATTAATCCTTTGGTTACAACTGGTGACGGGAGCGTTATGGCTCTTGATGCAAAATTGAATTTCGATTCCAACGCCTTATACCGTCAAAAGGATATTACAGAATTCCGCGACCTTGATGAAGAGGATCCAAAAGAAATCGAAGCTTCTAAATTTGACCTAAGCTATATTGCACTTGATGGAAATATCGGCTGCATGGTAAATGGTGCAGGGCTTGCGATGGCAACAATGGATATCATTAAGCACTTTAGCGGCGAACCGGCCAACTTCCTTGATGTTGGAGGCGGCGCTACAGCAGAAAAGGTAACAGAAGCTTTCAAAATCATCCTGTCTGATGAACAGGTAAAAGGCATCTACGTAAATATTTTTGGCGGAATCATGAAATGTGACGTCATTGCTGAAGGTGTAGTTGAGGCAACGAAACAAGTAGGCCTTGAGATCCCTCTCGTCGTGCGCCTTGAAGGTACAAATGTAGATCGCGGTAAGAAAATCCTTGAAGAGTCTGGGCTTAACATCACAGCAGCAGATTCAATGTCAGACGGAGCACAAAAAATCGTATCTCTAGTGAAATAGAAAGGCGGGACTGAGAGCAATGAGCATCTTTATTAATAAAGATACAAAGGTCATCGTACAAGGTATTACTGGTTCTACTGGTTTGTTTCACACTCAGCAGGCCGTAGAATATGGTACACAGATTGTTGGTGGTGTTACTCCTGGAAAAGGCGGCACTGAAATAGAAGGAATTCCGGTATTTGATACAGTGGAAGAAGCTGTGGAAAAAACCGGGGCAAACGCAACTGTTATTTATGTACCCCCAGCGTTTGCAGCGGATGCAATTATGGAAGCAGTAGATGCAGAACTTGATCTTGCTATCTGCATTACAGAAGGTATCCCTGTTATTGACATGATTAAGGTAAAACGATTCATGGAAGGGAAAAAGACTCGTCTAGTCGGCCCGAACTGCCCAGGTGTTATCACTCCGGAAGAATGCAAAATCGGTATCATGCCTGGATATATCCATAAAAAAGGACATGTGGGCGTTGTATCTCGTTCCGGAACCCTTACGTATGAAGCTGTACACCAGCTTTCCACAAATGGGATCGGCCAGTCTACAGCTGTAGGTATCGGCGGTGACCCCGTAAACGGAACGGATTTTATAGATGTACTAAAAGCTTTTAATGATGACGAAGATACGTATGCTGTCATCATGATTGGTGAAATTGGCGGTACCGCTGAAGAAGAAGCGGCAGAATGGATCAAGGAAAATATGAATAAGCCTGTCGTAGGATTTATCGGCGGCCGTACAGCACCTCCAGGGAAGCGGATGGGTCATGCCGGCGCGATCATCTCTGGCGGCAAAGGGACCGCAGACGAAAAGATCTCAACATTGGAAAATTGCGGAGTCAGCGTTTCTCCAACTCCTTCTGAAATCGGCGAGACACTTATTTCTTCACTTAAAGAAAACAATATTTATGAAAAGTGTCTTACACATAAAGCAGAATAACACCAAGAAAAGCCTCCTTTATAAGGGGGCTTTTCTCTTCCTTTATCTCCTTAAATTAATCCTCAAATTATGCACATCAACCATAATTTCATTATGTAAACAACATCCTGTTATTTTCAATCTATGAAACTTCTTGACTCGTATAATCTCAATAAGGGAGGCTTAATATGACAGACCGCAAAAACCGGCTGCTTCTTTTGCATGAAGCCACAGGAGCAGGGTGGAATACACTTAAAAAAATTTATACAATTGACCCCTCATTTTCTCTTCCTTTCGTCTTATCCCCCGCTTCTTTGTCAAAAGAATTGGCAATTCCACTTAAAAAAGCTTCTTCCTTAATTCATTTCCTTCAAAAAGAAAAAGGAAAAAGAACAGTTCAGTATTATTTGGATCGAAATATTATGATTATGACACCTTTTGATTCCATGTATCCCCGACGTTTATTTCATATGCATGATCCCCCCTGGGTGCTTTACATCAAAGGACAGACAGATATTTTAAAGAAATCCTCTTTCTTAGCGGTTGTCGGGACAAGACAGCCTACCTCGTACGGTCTGCAGGCTATGGAAATGCTCCTCCCTCCGATTATTAAGAGACGAACTGTTATCATTTCCGGTCTTGCCAAAGGTGTGGATACAAGAGCCCACCAACTTGCTATGTCTAATCAAGGGTATACGATTGCTGTCTGTGGAAGTGGATTTAATTATATGTATCCTCGTGAAAATCTTGCCTTCTCCCGAATCATCTCCCAATCCCATTTACTTGTAAGCGAATATCCACCTCATACTCCTCCAGCCAAATGGCAGTTCCCAATGAGAAACCGAATAATTAGTTCATTGTCTGACGCTGTTTTTGTTATTGAAGCAGGGGCCAAAAGCGGCTCCTTAATCACTGCATCTCAGGCCCTTGAGCAAGGCAGGGATGTTTACGCCCTGCCAGGACCAATCGACTCCAAAGTTTCCGCAGGCACAAATAAATTAATTCAAGACGGTGCTCGGCCGATACTGCATCCGGATGATCTTTTGTAAGAGCTCTGGTAAAAAGTGATGATTGATGTTCTAAAACCTTATAATGCTGGATAAAAGGGGCGAGACGCCTTCGGGAATAGTATGAGCCAAAGGTTCCGCAAGATTTTCCTGAGTAAGTTGAAGGTCTGCTGAGGCAAAGAGGACACCTTGAATGAGAAAGAGTGAAATATGAATGGATGTCGCACTGGTGGAAGCGAGCGTCTATTAACGAAAACCATCAAAAAGGTGTAATAACACTTTTTATAAAAAGAAAAAAGAGCAAATTAAAAGGAAAAAAATAGAATAGTAAGGAATAAAATTGGCAATGAAAGGAATGAAAAATATGCTTTAAGAAATTTTTGGGTAGACATAAACCATAAACTGTGAAAAAATGATTGTGATTTATCACTCTTTGCGCCTGGCTGACAGGGACCAGTATAGTGGCACTCAGATTTTATTATAAGTATCGGATAAACAGAACACATGAAATAAGAATTTGACAAAGACAAATGCGGTGATTGATACTAATGAAGATTTATAACTCCAAAGGGGGAGAACACAAAAGAAATGGCAGATTATTTAGTAATCGTTGAATCTCCCGCTAAAGCAAAAACGATAGGTAAATATCTTGGGAAAAAATATATCGTGAAAGCATCAATGGGTCACGTCCGGGATCTACCAAAAAGTCAAATGGGAGTAGACACAACTAATCAGTACGAACCAAAATACATTACCATAAGGGGAAAAGGCCCGGTCTTAAAAGAATTAAAGACCGCTGCTAAAAAAGTTAAAAAGATTTATTTAGCAGCTGACCCCGACAGAGAAGGGGAAGCCATAGCCTGGCACCTCGCTCACAGCCTGGATATCGACGAAGATTCCGATTGCCGAGTAGTATTTAACGAAATTACCAAGGCTGCAATTAAGGATGCATTTAAGCATCCACGCCCGATTAACATGGATTTGGTTGACGCTCAGCAGGCACGAAGGATTCTTGACCGGCTTGTCGGCTATAACATCAGCCCTCTTTTATGGAAGAAAGTAAAGAAGGGGTTAAGTGCCGGAAGAGTTCAGTCCATTGCAGTCAAGATGATTATTGAGCGTGAAAAAGAAATAAAAGAATTTGTCCCGGAAGAATATTGGAGTATTAAAGGCTCTTTTCTTTATGGAAAAGAATCATTTGAAGCTAAATTCTACGGCCAGGATGGAAAAAAACTCGAACTGAACTCAGAAGAAGATGTACAGAATGTGTTAAAGAAGCTAAAGGGAGAGGAGTTTCTTATTGATTCTGTAAAAAAGCGAGAGCGCCGAAGAAATCCTGTGTTGCCTTTTACAACCTCTTCCCTTCAGCAGGAAGCTGCCAGAAAACTGAATTTCAGGGCAAAGAAAACAATGATGATTGCTCAGCAGCTTTATGAAGGAATCGATATTGGCAAAGAAGGGACAATAGGGTTAATTACCTATATGAGAACAGACTCTACCCGGATTTCTGATACAGCGAAAGAGGAAACAAAACAATACATTCAAGATACGTATGGCAAAGAGTACATCGGTGGAGGTAAAAAATCACAAAAGAAAGACAGTAAGTCACAGGACGCTCACGAAGCTGTACGTCCCACCTCTGTACTGAAAGATCCCAAAACAATCAAACAGTATTTGAGCCGTGATCAGTTCCGCCTCTACAAGTTAATCTGGGAAAGGCTCGTTGCAAGCGAAATGGCTCCCGCTGTAATGGATACGATGACAGTAGACCTTACAAATGAGGGTGTGATTTTTCGGGCCACTGGATCAAAGGTTAAATTTCCAGGCTTCATGAAAGTTTATGTTGAAGGTAATGATGATGGAAAGAAGGAAGAAGATAAGTTCCTCCCTGATTTAAAAGAAGGAGAAACGGTGAAGAAAGAGGAGCTTGAACCGAATCAGCACTTTACTCAGCCGCCTCCGCGCTATACGGAAGCAAGACTGGTACGTACAATGGAGGAGCTTGGAATCGGGCGTCCGTCCACCTATGCTCCAACCCTTGACACGATCCAGAGAAGAGGATATGTGGCTCTTGAGGATAAAAGATTTGTTCCGACAGAGCTTGGCGAGATCGTTCTTGAATTAATTGTTGAATTTTTCCCGGAAATTCTAGATGTTGAATTTACAGCAAAAATGGAAAACGACTTAGACTTCATTGAAGAAGGACGAGAAGACTGGATCAGGATTATTGATACCTTCTATCAGGACTTTGAAAAGCGGCTTACCGTTGCAGAAGAAGAAATGAAGGAAGTTGAAATCAAAGATGAACCGGCTGGAGAAGACTGTGAGAAGTGCGGACACGAAATGGTCTATAAGATGGGGCGTTACGGAAAATTTATGGCATGCTCTAATTTTCCTGACTGTCGAAATACGAAAGCGATCGTAAAGGATATTGGCGTCAAATGCCCAAGCTGTAAAGAAGGTAATATCGTTGAAAGAAAAAGCAAAAAACGCCGGACGTTTTATGGTTGTGACCGCTATCCAGAATGCGAGTTTGTCTCCTGGGATAAACCAATATCCCGTCCTTGCCCGAAATGTGAAGGGCTCCTTGTGGAAAAGAAAACGAAAAAGGGCGTTCATGTTCAATGCGCTGAATGTGATTACAAGGAAGAGCCGAACTAATCTCTTGTGAAACAAAAATGAAATCGGTATAGTAAGTAGGAGAAACCCCTTTTCTAAAAAAGGGGCTTTCCTATGTTCTTTTAGAATAGCTTGTAAAGTTGAAAATGATGCCACAGCATAATAAATAAGAAACAAGTATATAGAATGGAGTTTTAGAATGATGAACACGACAGTTAATGTGATAGGAGCCGGTCTGGCAGGAAGTGAAGCTGCATGGCAGCTTGCCAAAAGAGGGATCCAAGTAAAATTGTATGAAATGAGGCCTGTAAAACAGACCCCGGCTCACCACACGGATAAGTTCGCCGAGCTTGTCTGCAGCAACTCCCTGAGAGCAAACGGTCTGACAAACGCAGTAGGCGTGTTAAAAGAAGAAATGAGAGAAATGGATTCTGTAATCATTCGTTCTGCAGATGATTGTTCTGTACCTGCCGGCGGAGCCTTAGCTGTTGACCGCCATGAATTTGCAGGGCTTGTCACTTCTCGGGTGAAGGAACATCCAAATGTGGAAGTCATTCACGAAGAAATTACCAGCCTTCCTGAAGGACCGACGATTATAGCAACGGGTCCATTGACTACAGAAGGCCTGTCTCAGACGATAAAGGATTTAACAGGTGAAGAATACCTTTATTTCTATGATGCTGCAGCACCCATTATTGAAACGGACAGCATAGATATGAATAAAGCTTATCTCAAATCAAGATATGATAAAGGAGAAGCTGCTTATATTAACTGTCCAATGACAGAAGAAGAATTTGATGAGTTTTATGAGGCGTTAACTTCAGCTGAAACAGTTCCATTGAAAGAATTTGAAAAAGAAATCTTCTTTGAGGGCTGCATGCCGATCGAGATCATGGCTAAAAGAGGAAAAAAGACCATGCTTTTTGGTCCGATGAAGCCCGTCGGCCTTGAACATCCTGAAACAGGAAAGCGGCCATACGCTGTTGTGCAGTTACGGCAGGATAATCAGTCAGGCACTCTTTACAATATAGTTGGCTTTCAAACTCACTTAAAGTGGGGACCCCAGAAAGAAGTAATCAGAAAAATCCCGGGATTGGAAAATGCCGAAGTGGTCAGATATGGCGTGATGCATCGCAATACCTTTATTAACTCACCAAACGTATTAAAGCCGACCTACCAGTTCAAAGATCGGGAGGATTTGTTTTTTGCAGGACAAATTACTGGAGTAGAGGGTTACGTGGAATCAGCTGCTGCAGGATTGATCGCCGGAATCAATGCAGCCCGATTCGTCCAGGGAGAAGAGCTTGCTGTACTTCCACAAGAAACCATTTTAGGAGCCATGGCCAATTACATTACAACAGCCAACCCGGATAATTTTCAGCCAATGAATGCAAATTTTGGGCTTCTTCCGCCGCTTGAGAATAGAATAAAAAATAAAAAAGAAAGAAATGAACAATTGGCTCAGCGAGCATTGGGAGCAATTCAGAATTTTGTGAAAAGATAAACATCTTCCTTGCTCTCCAAAAACAGGTATGGTAAAATTTAATAGCTTTTGTGAGGTGGTGTAATGAAAGAGGCGCCCTTTCAAGCTCTGGGAGAGAATTTTTTTAAATTTATGCAGGTCGAAAAAAATGCTTCTCCTATGACGTTGGAAGCATATTCCCTTGATCTGTCTGATTTTGAAAAGTTTTTGGATGCAGAGGCGGTATCAAGCCCAAAAGAGGCCGATGACCGCCTTGTTCGTTTGTATTTTACCCATTTATACGATAAAGGGTACAAACGCACCTCGCTTTCCCGAAAAATATCGGCCTTGCGGACGTTTTATAAATATCTAATGAGGGAAGGGCTGATAACTGAGAATCCCTTTGCTTTAACCACGCTTCCAAAAAAGGAGCTGAGGCTCCCTCATTTTTTATATGCCAAGGAGTTAGAAGCACTCTTTCAATCATTTGATGCTTCTAAAGCCCTCGACCAGCGGGACCTTGCATTGTTTGAGATCCTATATGCCACAGGAATAAGAGTCAGCGAATGCTGCAATGTAAAGCTTTCTCATATTGATTTTTCTTTAGGAACCATTTTTGTGAAAGGGAAAGGCAATAAGGAGCGATATACCCCGATTGGATCGTTTGCTCTTGATGCCATTGACCGGTATACAAAGAATGGAAGGTTGCATTTACTTAAGAAATCAAGTCATAAAGACTCAGAATACCTATTTTTGAATCATCTCGGCACTCCGATAACAGACAGAGGAATTCGCCATGTGGTTACGAAACGAATGAAAAAGGTTTCGTTAACTCTTCATGCCTCTCCCCATTCTCTCAGGCATACGTTTGCTACACATTTACTGGATAATGGTGCGGATATCAGAGCCGTACAGGATCTTCTGGGACACGAAAATCTATCAACAACCCAGCTGTATACCCATGTAACGAAAGAACGGTTAAAAAATGTCTACCAACAGGCACATCCGCGTGCCTAAACAAAGGGGGAGTCATTCATGGAACAATCCTTTCATGCGACCACCATATTTGCAGTCCACCATAATGGAAAAGGGGCGATGGCAGGAGATGGCCAGGTAACCTTTGGACAGTCGGTGGTGATGAAACATACAGCAAAAAAAGTAAGAAAGATCTACAATGGCAAAGTACTTGCCGGGTTTGCCGGTTCGGTAGCAGACGCGTTCACTCTGTTTGAGAAGTTTGAGGTGAAGCTTCAGGAGTTTAGCGGTGATTTAAAAAGAGCCGCTGTAGAGCTTGCTAAGGAATGGCGCAGTGATAAGGTATTAAGGCGTTTGGAGGCCATGTTGATTGTGATGGATAAAGAGATCATTCTCTTAGTTTCAGGCACGGGTGAGGTGATTGAGCCAGACGATGGGATATTAGCTATCGGCTCAGGAGGAAATTTTGCTTTGGCGGCTGGAAGAGCACTAAAGAGAAATGCGACTCATATGAGTGCAAAGGAAATGGCTGAAGAATCCTTGAAAACCGCTGGCGATATCTGCGTGTTTACAAATGATCAGCTTGTTGTTGAGGAAATATAAGGCCTTGGCTCCGGATGCTTCATGTTCAACAAATTTTGATGAAAGGGGAGAACCCGTTTGGAAACCCCATTAAGCCCAAGACAGATTGTTGAAAAGCTGGATCAATACATTGTTGGTCAAAAAGACGCAAAACGTTCAGTAGCTGTTGCTTTACGAAACAGGTACCGTCGCAGTAAGCTAGAAGAGAGTCTAAAAGATGATATCACACCTAAGAATATTTTAATGATTGGTCCGACAGGAGTAGGAAAGACAGAAATTGCAAGACGTCTGGCAAAACTTGTAGGAGCTCCTTTCATTAAAGTCGAAGCGACCAAATTTACTGAAGTTGGCTATGTAGGACGTGATGTCGAATCAATGGTAAGGGACTTGGTGGAATCAGCTGCTCGTCTTGTGAAAGAGGAGAAGATGTCGGAGGTAAGAAAACAGGCTGAAGAGCTGGCCAACAAAAAGCTTGTCAAACTTTTGGCTCCTGCCGCCAAAAAACAAAATCAGCAATTTTCCAATCCTTTTGAAATGATTTTTCAGCAACAGGAGAAGCAGTCAGAAGAAACAGAAGAGGAAGACCAAACCGTTTCACAAAAGAGAAGGCAGCTTGCTCACCAGCTGGCGATGGGTGAGCTTGAGGATCACCTTGTCACAGTAGAGGTAGAGGAGCAGACACAATCCTTTATGGATATGTTTCAAGGCGCTGGCATGGAGCAGATGGGCATGAATATGCAAGAAATGCTTGGAAATATGATGCCAAAGAAAAAGAAAAAGCGCCGACTTGCAGTAAGGGAAGCCAGGAAGCTTCTCATTGAAGACGAAGCTCAAAAGCTCATTGATATGGATGAGGTTTCCCAAGAGGCTGTTTCAAAGGCTGAACAGCTGGGTATCATTTTCATAGATGAAATTGATAAAGTGGCAGCGAAGCAGCAAGGAGGAAATGCGGATGTGTCCCGAGAAGGGGTGCAAAGAGACATTCTTCCTGTTGTTGAAGGTTCTACGGTAAGCACAAAATTTGGCCCGGTAAAAACAGACCATATGTTATTTGTGGCAGCTGGCGCTTTTCACATTGCAAAGCCGTCTGATTTAATCCCTGAGCTGCAGGGGAGGTTTCCAATCAGGGTAGAGCTGTCCAGCTTAACAATTGAAGATTTCGTGCGCATTCTAACCGAACCGACAAATGCCCTTCTGAAACAATATCAAGCTTTATTAGGCACAGAAGGTATAAATGTGGAATTTTCTGACGATGCTGTACGTAAAATCGCTGAAATGGCACAAAGTGTGAATCAAAACACGGAGAATATCGGGGCGCGTCGGCTCCATACGCTGCTGGAACGTTTGCTGGAGGATTTATCATTTGAAGCCCCTGATATCACCTTAGAAAAAATCACTATCACACCAGAGTATGTAGAGGAAAAGCTGTCTTCCATCACAAAAGATCGAGATATGAGTCAATATATTTTATAGGATGTCAGGAGGAAAATGGTATGGATCTATTAAATAGATCAAGAAAGATTAATGATATGCTGCAAAAAACAGCTGGAGACCATGTGAATTTTAAAGATATGGCTGAAACAATGAGTGAGGTCATTGATGCCAATATCTTTGTAGTCAGCCGTCGAGGAAAGTTATTGGGTTATTCGTTGAAGCAGGAAATAGAGAACGATCGCATGCAACAGATGCTTGAAGAACGGAAGTTTCCAGAAGAGTATACAACCGGACTTTTTAAGATTGAGGAAACATCTCCTAACCTGGATGTAAATAGTGATTATACAGCATTCCCTATTGAGAACCGTGACCTTTTCAGCTCAGGTTTAACCACCATTGTGCCGATCATTGGGGGAGGACAGCGATTAGGAACTTTAGTGCTTGCCCGTCTTAATGATTCATTTGACGATGACGATCTTATTCTTGCCGAGTACGGTGCAACTGTAGTTGGTATGGAAATCCTCCATGAAAAAACACAGGAGATTGAAGAGGAAGCACGAAGCAAGGCTGTCGTACAAATGGCTATCAGCTCTCTGTCTTATAGTGAACTGGAAGCTGTTGAACATATTTTTGAAGAGCTCGATGGAAAAGAAGGACTCCTGGTAGCGAGTAAAATAGCAGACCGTGTAGGGATTACCCGCTCGGTAATTGTTAATGCACTACGTAAGCTGGAAAGTGCAGGAGTTATTGAGTCCCGCTCACTAGGGATGAAAGGAACGTATATAAAGATCTTAAACGATAAATTTTTAGTGGAGTTGGAGAAGTTAAAAACAAGCTGACTAAATAGAATCTTGAAAAACCAGGGAGCATTGTGCTCCCTGGTTTTTTTTAGATCAGAAAGGAAAGCGTTTTCATCTCTTCGTAAGGTCAATTGTCCAAAAAGAAGGACATTGCTCCTCATCTATTAAGAAAAAAACAGAGGATAACCAAAAATATGGAACATTATTAGGTCAAAGGTACTGAATCTTATAGATCAATGAGGTTGGGTCTTTGCTAGTGATATAGAAAATATTAAGAAGAAAGTTAGACATATCTCACATATTTTAATACAATTTAGCCTATGGTCCTGCGTTTTGCCTGTTATTTTTACAAATATCGCCAAAAATCATCTCTGGTAGGAAAAATGTCATACATAATTCGGAGGGGAAGTAATGGATATTTTTAATAACTCCACCTTTCAGCTTTTAGGCCAAGGGCTTCATGGAGCATCAAAGCAGCAAAAGAACATTGCTGACAATATAGCTAATATTGACACTCCTCGTTACAAAGCAAAAAAGACACACTTTAAACATACCCTTAATGAATCACTTCAAAACCTAAATTTGCAATCTCACAAAACAGATGATCGCCATCTTGATTTTGGAGGGTCTCAGAAAGGGGTCTATACGACCGTGAACCAGAATACTACGTTCAATCACAACCTTAATAACGTGGATATAGATTATGAAATGGCTGAATTATCCAAAAATCAGATTTATTATAACGGATTAATAGAACGAATGAACGGAAAATTGAATAGTCTTCAAACCGCTATACGAGGAGGGAGATAATATGTCTCTGTTTCAAGGAATAAACTCTTCTGCATCGGCTCTTACGTCCCAGCGTCTGCGAATGGATGTAGCTTCTGCAAATATGGCTAATGCTGAGACGACCCGGGGCGCTTTTGTAGATGGGGAATGGGAACCATACCGCAGAAAAAATGTGGCTTTCGCACCTAATAGCAGTAATTTTGCTTCCCAATTTCAACAAGCTCTTAAAAGCAATCAACAGGCTGGCGGCGGGGTGAAAGTAACTGAGATTGTGGAAGATGAATCTCCTTTTCGACAGGTGTATCAACCTGAACACCCGGATGCTGACGAAGAAGGATACGTTGCCATGCCAAATGTGGATCCGTTAAAAGAGATGGTAAATATAATGGGAGCTACTCGCTCCTATGAAGCAAATGTCACAGTAATGAACAGTTCAAAAAATATGATGCTGAAAGCTCTTGAAATAGGAAGAGGCTGATAACAAGGAGGAACGGAGATGGAACTGTATTCAATCGGCGACAGCAGAACTCTTGATAACATGCAAACGAAAAAAACGCCCGCTGAAGCTCATCAGTCATTTAAGGAATCCTTTACCCATGCATTAAGTCAGGTCAATGAGACCATGAAGGAATCTGACAAAATGACTGAAAAGCTGGCTGCAGGAAAAGCAGAAAACTTACATGACGTGATGATAGCTGCTCAGAAATCAAGCATTTCCTTACAGGCCACTGTTGAGGTTAGAAACAAAGTAATTGAAGCCTATCAGGAAGTCATGAGAATGCAAGTGTAATAGAATAATTTATTTATTGAAGGTGCGGGAGCTGGAGGCGGCATGAACGAGAAATTTCTCACTTATAAAAATAAAACAATTGAATATTGGCAGCAAAGAACTAAACAACAAAAATTAGCGTTCATTGGGATTCTCTCTTTTTTAATTATCCTCATGGTTCTGGCCATTCTCTTTAGCACCCGGTCTACATACACACCTCTTTACTCAAACCTAACAGTACAGGAAACAGGGCAGATTAAAGAAACTCTCGATGCCCGAGGCATTTCTTCTCAAGTGTCAGATGACGGGACAACGATAAAAGTGCCAGAGGAGTTAGTCGATACACTGAAAGTAGAACTGGCAGCTGAAGGAATTCCTCAAAGCGGCTCCATCGATTACTCATTTGTCGAGGACCGAATGGGTTTTGGAATGACAGACAGCGAGTTTTCAGTGATGGAAAGAGCGGCCATGCAGACAGAACTTGCAAATTTAATTCGGGGAATTGACGGGGTGAATCAGGCGAATGTAATGATCACTCTTCCTGAAGAATCAACATGGGTATCGGATCAGCCTGGGGAAGCCTCGGCTTCGATCGTTCTTCATACTGCTGGGGGATATCAGCCCGACCAGCAGCAAGTTCGGTCATTGTACCACCTGGTTTCAAAAAGTGTCCCAAGCCTTCCTGTGGATAATATCGTCATCATGAACCAGATGTTTGAACATTTTTATTATGAAGACCATCAAACAGACAGTACTTTATCTGCATTTGACCAGCAGCGTTCCATTCAGCGTGAAATTGAACAAGATATTCAAAGAGAGCTGCAGCAAATGCTCGGTACGATGATGGGCCAGGATAAAGTTCTCGTTTCTGTGACAACGGATATAGATTTTACTCAAGAGAATCGAGAAGAGTCTCTGGTTGAGCCAGTTGATGAAGAAAATATGGAAGGTATTGCAGTAAGTGTAGAACGGATAACAGAAACCTATGAAGGAAACGGTGCTCCAGATGGCGGTATTGTTGGTGCAGATGAAGAGGATATCCCTGCTTTTCCAGCAGAAGCTGGAGCAGGGGAGGGTGAATACGAAAGAATAGAAGATCGAATCAATAATGAAGTGAACCGTATCCATCGGGAAATAGTAGAAAGCCCTTATAAAGTCAGGGATATCGGTGTCCAGGTTATGGTTGAGCCTCCCGATCCTGAAGATCCGGCTACTCTTCCGGCAGATCGTATAAACGACATACAGGAAATATTGGGAACCATTGTGAGAACAAGCATAGACCAGGAATATACAGCTGATCTTACTGAAGCGGATATCGAGGATAAGATCTTTGTTTCCTCGCATCCATTTATTGGAAAAGTTGAAATGGAGCCTGAGCAAGGTGCAGGCATTCCTGTGTGGCTTTATATTGCAGGCGGCGTGTTAATAGCAGTCATCATTTTGCTTATTATTCTTCTCCTCCGATCCAGAAGACAAGTAATTGAGGAAGAAGAATTGATGGAAACTACAATTTCCAGTGAATATGAAGACTTGCCAGAGCCGGAAGAAACAGAAGAAGAGGCAAAAAGAAAGCAGCTTGAAAGAATGGCTAAAGAGCGGCCGGAAGAGTTTTCTAAATTACTGCGCACTTGGCTTTCAGATGATTAGGAGGGTGGAAAATGATTAAGAAAAAAAGCGGGTTAACGGGAAAACAAAAAGCTGCTATCCTTCTCATTTCATTGGGTCCTGATGTGTCGGCTCAGGTGTATAAGCAATTAACAGAAGAAGAGATTGAAAAGGTAACGTTAGAAATAGCAAACGTGCGAAAAGTGGAAAGTGAAATAAAGGCCACCGTCCTTGAGGAATTTCATCAAATTGTAATGGCACAGGATTATATTTCCCAAGGAGGCATTGGTTACGCGAAAAGCGTTTTGGAGAAAGCTCTTGGAGAAAATGAGGCGATGGAGGTTATTGAGCGTCTTACCTCCACCCTGCAAGTCAGGCCATTTGATTTTGCCCGCAAGGCTGACCCGTCCCAGATTTTAAATTTTATCCAGAACGAACATCCGCAGACCATTGCTTTAATTCTTTCTTACTTGGAATCTGTTCAAGCGGGCCAGATCTTATCGGAGCTTCCCGAGGAACTTCAAGCTGATGTTGCAAAAAGGATTGCTCTGATGGATAGCACTTCACCGGAAATTGTGAATGAAGTGGAATCCATACTTGAAAAGAAACTCTCTGCAACAGTGGTGCAGGATTATACGGAAGCCGGAGGGGTGGAATCTGTCGTAGAAGTGTTAAATAGCGTAGACCGGAGCACAGAACGCACCATACTGGAATCCCTGGAAATTCAAGATCCGGAATTAGCAGACGAGATCAAGAAAAGAATGTTTGTATTTGAAGATATTGTTACACTCGATAACCGCTCAATTCAGCGAGTGATCAGGGAAGTGGAAAATGATGATCTTCAACTCGCTCTTAAGGTGGCAAGTGATGAAGTGAAGGACATCATCTTTAATAATATGTCACAACGAATGTCTGAAACGTTTAAAGAAGAAATGGAGTTTATGGGACCTGTGAGACTTCGTGACGTTGAAGAAGCTCAAAGTAGAATTGTAGGTTCAGTAAGGACCTTAGAAGAAGCCGGCGAGATTGTCATTGCGCGAGGGGGTGGAGATGACATTGTCGTTTAGGGTGATCAAAGGGAAAGCAGATTTTTCTCATGGCAGTCACACACCTTTGCCAAGGCAAATATCGATTAAGAAGCTTTCTTCTTCTCAAGGGGAGAGGAAGGAAGAATTCGGGCCGGCACAATCAGAATATTCCCCAGAAGATGAGATAGCCGCAGCAGCGAAAGAAAAAGAAAAGATAATCAGTGAAGCGTTAAAAGAGAGAGAACGAATGATCAGGCAGGCTTACGATGAAGCTGACAGAATACAAATGGCGGTAAGCCAGGAAGAAGAAAGTTCTAAGCAGCGTATTCAGCTTGCGTATGAAGAAGCAAGAGAAAAAGGTTTTTTAGAAGGGTATGAAGCTGGAAAACAGGAAGGGAAAGAAGAGTATGTAACTGCGGTCGATGATGCTAAACATTTAATTCAACAGGCAAAGCAAGAATATATCCGTTATCTTGAAGAAGCAGAGCCTGTTATTTTAAATATCGCTCTTGCAGTGGCAGACCGCATCTTGTACCAGGCACTCGAAGATGAGCCTGAAAGGTGGACAGATATTGTAAAGAAAGCTGTCCAGGAAGTGAAAGAGCAAGAAGAAGTTACTATATTTGTTCCCCCATCCCAATTTGAGCAAATACAACAACAGACTGAGGAAATCAAAGAGCTTCTTAGCTATTCACAAATGCTCAGAATATACCCTGACAGTCAGTTAGATTCCGGAGGATGTGTGATTGAAACCTCTTATGGAAGACTGGATGCCTCATTGGATAGTCAGTTAAAGGAACTAAAAGAGCAGCTGATTGAAGTGCTGAAGGAGGAGGCTCATGAAAGCAGCCGAGCTCATTGAGGAAATTAAAGAATTAAGCCCTTATAAAAAACTTGGAAAAGTGACAAAAGTGGTAGGGCTGACTATTGAATCAAGAGGACCTCATACCTCAGTAGGAGATTTATGCAAAATCCATGTTTCAAAGGCAAAAGAACCAGTTCTGGCTGAAGTTGTTGGGTTTAAAGAAAAAAGCGTACTTTTAATGCCCCTGACAACTACGAAAAACATTTCTCCCGGATGCCTGGTAGAATCAACCCGCAAGCCCTTGGAAATAAAAGCCGGACGGGGTCTGATAGGGGAAGTGCTTGATGGCTGCGGACAGTTACTAAGTGGCAGAGAATTGCCTAAAGGGCTTTCCTCGATCCCTACAGAACAAGACCCGCCAAACCCTTTGCAAAGACCAAGGATAACAGAGCCTTTATCTCTAGGAGTAAAAGCGATAGACGGTCTCCTTACTGTAGGAAAGGGCCAGCGTGTCGGGGTATTTGCAGGGAGTGGAGTCGGCAAAAGCACATTGCTTGCTATGATTACAAAAAACTCTGAAGCTGATGTGAATGTAATTGCTTTAATTGGTGAAAGAGGAAGAGAAGTAAAGGATTTTATTGAACGTGATTTGGGAGAAGAAGGATTAAAAAAGTCTGTGATTGTAGCTGCCACCTCCGATCAGCCTGCTTTAATGAGAATTAAAGGAGCAATGACCGCGACAGCGATTGCGGAATATTTTCGGAGCCAGGGCCTTCATGTCAATTTACTTATGGATTCTGTCACCCGTTTTGCAATGGCTCAAAGAGAAGTTGGTTTGGCGATTGGTGAGCCTCCTACGACCAAAGGATATACTCCATCGGTTTTTGCTATGCTTCCCAGGCTTTTAGAGAGAGCTGGCACAGATGAGAGAGGGTCAATCACTGCTTTTTATACGGTCTTAGTAGATGGAGACGATATGAATGAACCGATTGCAGATGCTGTGAGAGGGATTTTAGACGGACATATGGTGCTTGACAGAGAGTTGGCGAATAAAGGCCATTATCCAGCCATCCACGTTTTAAAAAGCATAAGCCGGGTGATGGGAGATATCACTCATTCAACGCATCAGGAGTCAGCTGAAAACTTACGGTATTTATTGTCAACGTATTACGATTCCGAAGACCTCATCAATATCGGCGCCTATAAAAAAGGTTCTTCCTCTCACATAGATGAAGCGATCGATGCGTACCCGGATATATTGACCTTTCTTCAACAAAGAACAGATGAAAAATATACATATGAAGAAATCATTAAGGCTCTACAAAAGCGATTTGAAGGGGGAGGAGTTCAGGCATGAGCTTTCAATTTTCATTGAAAAAATTACTTGAAATGAAAGAAAACGCCCGAGTGTCAGCTGAAGAGGAATACAGCCGTTCTGTTACTAAATTTGAGGAAAAAGCTACACATCTGTATCACCTCCTAAAAAGAAAAGAAGAGGCTGAAGCCTTTTACGGAGAAAAAATGAAGCACGGCATGCCAATCCATGAACTTCAAACGGCAGAATCTTCTCTCATGCTTCTACACCAGGACGTCATGAAAGCAAAGGTGTCAGCCGATCATGCCAGAGTGTTGATGAATTCCAAAAAAAATGAAATGCAGTACGCGTTTATAGAGTATAAGAAATATGAGAGGATTCGTGAGCAAAAAAGACGAGAGTATGAGTATGGCTTGAAAAAAGAAGAAGAGAAAATAATGGACGAAATTTCTATTCAGAAATATGCAGCACGGTGAGGGAAAAAAGAATGGGTAAAAATAGTGGAAATAATAAAGAAAGGGAAGGAGCAAGCAAGCTTCAATGGATTTTGCTTATTATTATCATCCCAGGATTTTTTGCCATGGTTGTGGGCCTTGTGATTCTCTCTTTTCTAGGCTTTAGCATTGCAGAACCAGCCAAGAATATCGCATCTAACATCCCGGTTATTTCATCACTTGTAGATTCAAGAGAGGGAGCTGAAGCAGAAGAACATGAAAGAGAGGATATGATTGCTACCATTGAAGAGCAAGAACAGAGAATCTATCAACTAGAACAGGAACTTGAAGCAAGTGAAGGTGCCCTTCAAGAGCTGGAGGAAAGTATAGAAGCAGAGGAAAATGAGGAACAAGAAGACGCAGAAATTGAGGGGGGACAGGCTGAAATCAAAGAGCTTGCCAGGGTTTATGAATCGATGTCTCCTAAAAGAGCTGCAGCCATTTTAGGAGAGATGAGTACTGCTGACATCATCATTCATATGAGTGAGATGAGAACGGAGAGCAGAGGCCAGATTTTAGCTAAGATGGAGCCGGAGCAGGCTGCTGAAGTGATGGCAGCTTTATCTTATCAATGATCTATATGGTGAAAGGAGGTGAACTTTATGAATGATGTAATGATGGGTCAGTTGTTTTCTAAAGAAGTTATGCCCCAGCAGCTTGCAGAGGAAAAAGTCAATCCCTTGTCTGAACACAATGAAGGCTTTTCTGTTTTGCTGACAGCTTTGCTCTCTTCTCCTTTCCAAGATAACGAAAATTCCTTGTCACTAGACGACTCTTCGTACCAGCACGAGGAGATTCATGCAGAATGGGAGATATTCATTCAAGCCATAGAAGGGCTGGCTGAAAAGCTTGAAAAAAAGTGGGAGAGAAAACTAGAACCCTCTATGGGAACCTCCTTGCCTGAGTGGGAGCATCAGTTTGATCAATTGCCGCTTCTTGTACAAGAAGCAATTACGAAAATGATGAAGGAAGAGACAAGCCTGCTCGATGTTGTTTCGGAAGTTTCCCAAATGAAGCGGGGAGGAAACAAAACCTCTATTGTGGACCTTCCATTACCCACTCAAGACAAAGAGACCTACTCTGACAGCATCAATCCTACTACCGAAGGCAAAGAGATTCTCTCTGACAACATCTATTCAATTACTGAAGGCAAAGAAATAGACTCTGACGGTTTCCTTGGAAAAACAGGCGAAAATATGACGCCAACCCCATTACCCCTGAAGCTGCTTTCCCTGTCGTCTATAGAGGAGTCCATGATAGAGAACAAACCGTTTGAAGAAGAGGAAAGCGTAAAGGAAGCCGTCAAGGTATTGGCTGCAGCGGGACTTTTTGTCTTACAGGAGGAGGGTGTTCCCATTGAGGACCTAGTTCGAGAATTGCCCCTTTCTCAACAGCAGGGCTTTCTTGTTTCAATGGGTGGTTTGTTCCCGGAAAGCAGGACTATTTCAGAGGCTTTACGTCAGATTTCACCGAATCCAGGTGAGAATACCAATAATAGCGAAAGAGGAAATCAGCTTCACCGGTATATCAACGATCCTCCCCCTTTTTTCAAAACTGTGGATAAAAAGAATGGTAGAGAAACACAAAGAGGGGAAATCATACCTGCAGCAAAGGAATTATTTTCTAAAAGTCACAGTCAGTCGCCTGCGCAGCTTCCTTTGTCCGTTAGTACCTCTGAAGGAATGACAACAGGCAGTAAAGCTGAACAGCTGTATATTTATCTTGGGGAAAACAAGACCACATACAGGCGGAAGCAGGAGTTTATAAGACAGTTTCAGGAAATCATGGGCCGCTCCAACCTCCAACAGCTTTCAAATGGCCAGCAGCAGCTGTCAATAAAGCTGTTCCCTGAAAACTTAGGCCGACTGGATATTCAGTTCACCCATGTAGATGGTAAGTTAGCAGCCAGGATGATTGTGTCTTCTTCTGGTGCAAGAGAGTTAATTGAATCACAAATCTCCCAGCTTCGTCTTCTCTTTCAGCAGCAAAATCTTTCTGTAGAAAAAATTGAAATAGCCCAGCACCCTTCCTGGGACGACGATAAAGAAGAAAAGGAATCTTCTTCTCAAAAGGATAGAAGAGATACTGATCAAGAGGAAAAGCAAGAAGAAGAAAATGATCCTAGAAGACAAGAATTTGCTGACTTTCTAGAAAAGGAAAGGATAAATACTGAGATCTAAGGGGGAGCCATGACAAATACGATACATTCATCCTTTGGTATTGCTGAGCAGCACAATGTACCTGTTAAAGAAGCTCAAGGCAATATTATGGGAAAAGATGATTTTCTCAAAATTCTTATTACCCAGCTTCAAAATCAGGATCCATTAAATCCAATGGAAGATAAAGAGTTTATTGCACAGATGGCCAATTTTTCTTCATTAGAGCAGATGACCAATATGAACAAAACTCTTGAACGTTTTATCACATCACAACAAAGCAGCGCGCTTGTTCAAAATAGTGAACTTATAGGAAGAAAAGTCACCTGGGAACGTGAAGTAGAGGTGGATGAACATAGGACCCAAACAGTTACAGAACAACATGGAGTTCTTTCCGTAAAACAAGAAAAAGACGGAACCATCCGGGTCCTGCTTGATAACAACCGTTGGGTTACAAATAAACAAATTATTGAAATTCACGGGCAATAGCAAGTGAAAGGCGGAAAAAATGAGTATTCCTATTCAATCTTATGGATTGCATCAATTGCCTCATCCTCAAAAACATATTCCCGAAAATAATAAGATTGAAACATCTTATTTTCAGAAATTGTTTACAGAAGAACTCGCCGGGCCTACTAGTTTAAAAATCAGCAAACATGCTGATAAACGGCTTGCTGCAAGAGAGGTAACAATTTCCCCTGAGCAATGGAAAAAGATTGACGAACAAATAAAAAGTGCAAAGAAAAAGGGAGTAAATGAGTCGCTGGTTCTCACTGATAAGGCTGCATTAATTGTAAGCGCCAAAAATGAGACAGTTATTACAGCAATGAATAGACAGGAAGCAAACGGTCAAATATTTACAAACATAAATGGGACAATTGTTTTATAGAAGGCCCGACCTGCCAAGGAAGCCTTTAGCTGTAGATCGACTGATACAGTGAGTTTCAAAACAGAGGGAGGAAAAACATATGCTTCGTTCAATGTATTCTGGAATATCAGGAATGAACAATTTTCAAACGAAATTAGATGTCATAGGAAATAACATTGCTAATGTAAATACTTTTGGTTTTAAAAAAGGAAGAACGACGTTTAAGGATATGGTGAGCCAACAGATGGCGGGTGCCACTGGACCGCAGGCAGGGCAAGGAGGAACAAATCCAATTCAGGTAGGTCTGGGATCTCAGATTGGCTCTATTGATACGATCATGACCCAGGGGAGCCTGCAAAATACGAACCGGGAGCTTGATTTAGGAATCTCTGGAGACGGCTTTTTTACTGTAACAGATGGAGATGCTGACTATTATACGAGAGCGGGGAATTTCTACTTAGATGAAGACGGTTCTATTGTAAACAGTGAAGGCATGTACCTGGTAGGTGCTGGCGGAGCCTCTCCTATTACAGTACCTGCTACATCTCAAAGCTTTAGTATCGGCCAGGATGGAACAGTTAATATCATTAACGAAAATGGAGACCTTGTGGCAGGCGATCAGGTTGGTCTTGCTATTTTTGATAATCCGGAAGGCCTTTCCAAAATAGGCGGGAATCTTTATCAGGAAACAGCCAACTCAGGACCGGCAGTACTTGGAGCTCCTGCCGCAGGGGGGGCAGGAAGCCTGGTTGCTGGAACATTGGAAATGTCCAACGTTGATTTATCAGAGGAATTTACAGAAATGATAGTCTCTCAAAGAGGTTTCCAGGCTAATACGAGAATCATTACAACCTCAGATGAAATTCTGCAAGAATTAGTCAATTTAAAACGGTAATTTATAACAAAGGGAGGGCAGAGCTGCGAACTCCTTGGCTCTGATGACGAATATGATTGAACTAACAAGGTTAAATGGGCAGACTTTTTATCTTCACGCCCTGTTAATAGAACAGATTCAAGCCTTTCCTGATACTACCATTCTTCTCACGAACGGAAAATCTATTATCGTCAAAGAATCGATGACAGGAGTAAAGGAAAAAATGCAGGCTTTTTATTCCTCTATCGGCTTAGTCGGTACAACGGCCATGAAAGGAGGAGATAAGGAATGAAAAAAAATAAACTTCTCAGTATTATGGCCGTTATGCTTGTATCCATTACGTTATTAGGCGTGCTGGCGATCGTCCTTTTTAATTACCTTTCTGACGACCAGGAAGTAACCGCTGAACCAAGTATTGAGGAAGTGATTGAAAACTCCTGGGAGACAGAGGAAATTACAACCAATCTATCCTCTAACCATTTTATTCGAGCCCAATTCAGGATTCATCTGGATTCCAAGCATACCAGAGAGGAAATTAAGCAAAGAGATTTTCAAGTTAACAATTTGATTATCCGAGAACTGGCCAACCTTAAAGCGAGCGACCTTCAAAGTAAAGAAGGAATTGAAGAGTTAGAAGCTTCGCTTGTTGAGCAATTAAATGAAATGGTAGAAGACGGCAAAGTAGTGAACGTGTATACAACTCAGCGGATGATCCAATAAAAGAATTCTATTGGAATAGGGAAAAGAGGTGAGCGATTTGGCTGATGTGTTATCACAAAATGAAATTGATGCATTACTTTCAGCGATCTCTACTGGAGAGATGGATGCAGAGGAACTGCGAAAGGAAGAAGAAAAACAAAAAATTCACACCTATGACTTTAAAAGAGCGGTGCGATTTTCAAAAGATCAGATCAGGAGCTTATCAAGAATACATGAAAATTTTTCCCGCTTGCTCACCACTACCTTTTCAGCACAGCTTCGAACGTTTGTACAGATATCTGTAGCCTCTGTAGACCAATTGCCTTACGAAGAATTTATTTCCTCTATTCCTCAAATGACGTTGTTAAATGTTTTTGAGCCATACCCGTTAGAAGGCAGGTTTCTAGTCGAAGTAAATCCTAATATTGGCTATGTCATGCTGGATCGGATGCTTGGCGGAAAAGGGGCCAGCTTTAATAAAATTGATACGTTAACAGAAATTGAAACTAGAATACTAAAGCAGCTTTTTCAAAGAATGCTTGAAACGTTTCAAGAAGCCTGGGAATCTGTGATCAGTATTGAGGCTGAAATGCATGCATTAGAGGTTAACCCTCAGTTTCTGCAAATGGTATCTCCAAATGAAACAGTGGTGGTAATTTCCTTGTCTACGACAATTAATGAAGCTTCCGGGATGATAAATATTTGTCTTCCTCATGTAGTACTTGAAGAAATTCTGCCAAAGCTCTCTGTGCATTACTGGATGCAGACCAAAAAGCAAAAAAGAGACAGCAATCATGAAAAAGCTTTGCAGGCAACCGTTCAAAAAGCTCCGCTTACTGTTCAAGCTTTGCTTGGGCATTCGCAAATTTCTATTGAAGACTTTCTTCAGTTGAGTCCTGGCGATGTTATTCAATTAAATCAGGGTATTCATGAACCCTTAGAAATACATGTTGAGGGAGAGAAAAAGTATTATGGGCAGCCTGGCAAGATGAAAAACAAAATGGCCGTCCAAGTAACCAGGGAGTATGAGGAGGGGGAAGAAAATTGAATGATGATATGCTCTCTCAAGAGGAGATTAATGAGTTGTTAAAAGGTGTAAACGGTGATAGTGATGAGACAGAAGCAACAGATTCTACGGCCTTAAATAATGAGAGAAATATAGAATCCTATTTAACGCCCATTGAACAAGATGCATTGGGAGAAATAGGGAATATTTCCTTTGGCAGCGCAGCAACCGCTTTGTCTCAATTGCTCAACCAAAAAGTGGAAATTACGACCCCTGTAGTTTCAGCAGTGGCTATGCATGAGCTGCAGACTGAATTTCCGGAGCCGTGTCTTTCCGTGAATGTAGAGTACACAGAAGGGTTTCAAGGAACAAATCTTTTAGTTATTAAAAGCAGTGATGCTTCTATTATTGCTGATCTAATGATGGGCGGAAGCGGTTCAGTTGAAGATAAAGAGCTTGGTGAAATGGAAATTAGTGCCGTGCAAGAGGCTATGAACCAAATGATGGGGTCAGCTTCAACGTCGATGTCTGCCATCTTTGGGAAACGAGTGGATATAACTCCCCCGGGAATTGAAATATTAGACGCTGAAACAAAAGAATCACCTGCTGATAACGAAGAAATGATAGTGAAAATATCTTTTCGTTTAAAGGTCGGAGAATTGATTGATTCCTCTATTATGCAAGTAGTCACCATTCCTTTTGCTAAAAAAATGATAAGTGAACTGATGGAGACTGAAGAACCTGATGGCGAGAGTAAGCCGTCTTCTGACACCAAGGGGCAAGAAGTAACCACACGTGAGACCTTAGCCAATAAGGAAGATTTTACTCAACATACAAAGAAAGCTGAGGATTTCATCAGCAGAGATGCTCTTCAAGAAACAGCTGCGGCCAGGTCTGACAGTTACAATGGCGGACCGGAAAACTTTCATTCCGAGCCGGACAGTGAAGTCCAAACTGCAGTATTCTCTAACTTTGAAGAGAGGGAAGGGAAAGCTGCGGAGCCAAAGAACCTGGATATGCTGTTGGACATACCACTTGACGTTACCGTAGAGCTCGGCAGGACAAAACGATCAATCAAAGACATTCTCGCCCTCTCTCATGGATCAATCATTGAACTCGATAAATTAGCCGGAGAGCCTATTGATATTTTAGTAAATCAAAAGCTGATAGCCAAAGGAGAGGTAGTGGTGATTGAAGAGAACTTTGGTGTCAGAGTGACAGATATTATCAGTCAAAAAGATAGAATAAAAAATTTAAATTAGCAGAGATATGAAAGGGGATATTAGCATGGGACAATCTGTATTAATAGTTGATGATGCATCTTTTATGAGGATGATGATTAAAGACATTCTGGTTAAAAACGGTTTTGAGATTGCCGGTGAGGCTCAAAATGGCGAGGAAGCTGTGGAGAGGTATAAAGAGCTATCCCCTGACCTGGTTACAATGGATATTACTATGCCTGAAAAAGATGGGGTAGCGGCATTAAAAGAAATTAAAGCTTTTGATGGCAATGCCAAAGTCATCATGTGTTCAGCTATGGGCCAGCAATCAATGGTAATAGATGCTATTCAAGCAGGTGCAAAGGACTTTATCGTGAAGCCTTTTCAGGCAGACCGTGTGATTGAAGCGATTAAAAAAACGTTAGGATAAAGTGTCGCCTCTTATGAAAAATTTTTTCGGTTTATTAATAATGATATGTTTTCTACTTATTTATTTCATGCCGCCCGGCTCCGTTTTTGCTGAAAGTAGTGAAAATGGAACGGTAAATGACTGGCTTCAAAATCAAGAGGAAGAGGGTTCGTTGTCTGATGCAAGTTCAGACAATGAACCTGTCTTAGCGGAAAGAAATCCTTTTCTCATGTTTGCTCAAATGATAGGCGCTCTCTTGTTTGTTATCGGCTTAATGTACATGCTTTTAAAGTTTATTAGTAAAAAAACAAAATCTTATCACTCTGCCCGCACGCTTCAAAACATAGGAGGGGTGCCTCTTGGAAATCACAAATCTGTCCAGCTGGTGAAGGTAGGAAATCGCCTTCTTGTCGTCGGGGTGGGTGACTCTATTCATCTATTAAAAGAAATAAAAAATGAAGAAGAAATACAAGAAATTTTGAACAATGAAGACGGGCAAAACGATGAAGCCATGGAAAAAGCCACAGACTGGCTTCAAACCAAAATTCTGCGTAAGAAGCAGGATGACGATAACGTTAAACCTTTTCAATCTCTTTTAAACAGCCGTCTGGGTGAGTTAAAGGAAGCAAGAGAACAGGCGGGCCGCCGGGAAAAGGAGAGGGAACAATGATTATCTTTCTTCCAGCAGTAGATATTGGCAACCTGTTAAGCGATGATCCAGAAGACCTGGCAACCACCATACAGCTGATAATTATGTTAACGATCCTTTCACTGGCCCCTGCTATTTTAATTTTAATGACTTGCTTTACAAGAATCGTGGTGGTGCTCTCTTTTGTGAGAATGGGGATTGCTACTCAGCAGATGCCTCCCAATCAGGTGTTGATTAGTTTAGCCTTATTTTTAACCTTTTTTATTATGGCCCCTGTGTTTTCTCAAATAAATGATGAAGCGTTAACCCCTTTATTTGAGGGTGAAATTACACAAGAAGAAGCATTCCAGGAAGCAGCGTCACCAATAAAGGAATTTATGGCCCAGCACACCAGGGAAAAGGATTTGGCCCTGTTCATGGGGTACGCGGGTCTTGAGAGACCTGAATCACTCGATGATGTCCCTTTAACAGCTCTTATCCCTGCGTTTGCTATAAGTGAACTTAAAACGGCTTTTCAGATCGGCTTTTTAATTTTTGTCCCTTTTTTAGTCATTGACATGATAGTGGCCAGTGTTCTTATGTCGATGGGAATGATGATGCTTCCCCCGGTGATGATTTCACTTCCATTTAAAATTTTGTTATTTGTTTTGGTTGATGGATGGTATTTAATTGTTGAATCTTTGCTTTTAAGTTATTAAAGGTGGTATATGATGAGTCCGGAAATGGTTATAAGCTTGGCGGAAAACGGAGTATGGACAGTATTTCTGGTAGCAGGACCTTTGTTAGTCGTTGCGCTGGTCCTTGGTCTTGGGGTTGCAGTCTTTCAAGCAACCACTCAAATTCAAGAGCAGACGTTGGCCTTTATCCCGAAAATATTAGGAGTGCTTGCTTCTTTAATTATTTTTGGTCCGTGGATGCTGTCTCATGTGGTTCAATTTGCTCATCAAATTCTAAGCAATCTTCACCATTATGTAGGATAAGATGGACACAATGGAATGGATCAATCAATTTCCAGCCTTTTTATTAATCTTTGTACGAGTGCTGGCTTTTTTTACGACAATGCCGATTTTTGCATATAGAAACGTACCTAATACTTTTAAAATAGGCCTGGCTGTATTTATGGCGTTTACGATGATGTTTACTGTGGATGTACCGGAACTTGCCATCAATGCTGAATTTTTTTTGCTTGTCATTAAGGAAGCGTTAGTCGGACTGCTGGTAGGGCTTGTCGCAAGTATGCTGATTTACGCAGTACAAGTAGCCGGAATGTTTATTGATATTCTTATGGGATTTTTAGTGGCAAACGTTATTGATCCCCAGACAGGGGCTCAAAGTCCGCTTACCGGAGGATTCCTCTATGCATTTACCATGCTTTTTTTACTTGCGGTAGATGGACATCACCTACTTCTTGATGGCGTTTATTACAGCTATGAATTTGTTCCTCTGGAACAATTGTTTCTTCCTTTTGGAAATGGCTCGATCGCATACTTTGCCCTAACCACCTTTACGACGATGTTTATCATCGCTTTCCAAATGGCTTTCCCGATTATCGGGTGTTTGTTTTTAGTAGATGTAGCATTAGGGATGATGTCACGGGCTGTCCCTCAAATGAACGTTTTTGTAGTGGGCCTGCCTTTAAAAATCTTCCTTGGGCTCCCTCTTTTGGCCATTATGCTGCCTGGTTTCTTTTCTCTTGTATCTTATACATTTGAGGAAGCAGGCACAGCCATGAGGACATTGCTGGAATTGTTTGGAGGGGCATAAGAATGAAACTTCGCATGGAACTTCAGTTTTTTTCCCAGGAAAAAACAGAAAAGGCCACGCCCAAAAAAAGACAGGATTCCAGAAAAAAAGGACAAGTGGCAAAGAGTAATGACGTTAATACCGCACTCATTCTTCTGGCTGTCTTTTTATTTCTTTTTTTATATGCCGGAATCCTTGGCGACCACATTTTAAATATGATGGGGCATATATTTAGTGAATATTTACGCTGGGAAATCACTTCGTTTACGCTTACGGTGATATTAGAGGAGCTTGTGATGGAAACAGCAATTGTTCTGCTTCCGATCATGCTTGTAGCTATGGTGGCAGGTACAGCAGCTTCCATGATGCAGGTTGGTATCTTATTTGCCCCGGAAGCAATTAAATTTAAAGCTTCCAAGATCAACCCTATCCAGGGGTTTAAACGAATTTTTTCTGCGCGTGCTCTCGTTGAGCTTTTGAAGTCTCTTTTGAAAATCTCATTAGTGGGGATTCTTGTATTTTCCGTCATTTGGTTTAACCTTGACTCTCTATTGCTCCTTTCTCATAAAAACATAGAAGCGGGTTTTTTTGAAATAGCACAGCTTACAGGCCTTATTGGATCGGGGGTTGCCGTTCTTTTACTCTTTCTGTCAATTCCCGATTATATATATCAAAAATATGATCATGAAAAACAAATACGAATGTCAAAGCAGGACGTAAAAGATGAACATAAAAAGATGGAGGGAGATCCGCGAATTAAATCAAAGCGCCGCCAGAAACAAATGGATATGGCTATGCAAAGAATGATGCAGGAAGTTCCTAAAGCTGATGTGGTCATTACTAACCCCACTCATTACGCGATTGCATTAAAGTACGAGGAAGACAAGATGGAAGCCCCGGTGATTGTTGCAAAAGGGGTGGATTTTATGGCTATGAGAATTCGGATGGCTGCTGAAAAGAATGAGGTCGCCATGGTAGAAAATAAGCCCCTGGCAAGATCACTGTACAGTCACGGAAATATAGGAGACCACGTTCCGGAAGATTTATTTAAAGCGGTGGCGGAAGTGCTGGCTTATGTGTACCAGTTGAAAAATAAGCTGCCCTAAAAGGGAACAAATATGAGTTTACTGCAGAGATAAAAACAAGAGCACACCGAACCGGCTGAAGAAAGAGGAGATTTGTTATGAGAGCAAGAGATTTAATAGTACTGGTAGGGGTTATTTTGATTGTTATCATGTTAATTATTCCCTTGCCGACCCCCATCCTTGATATTTTGATTATTACCAATATCTCTCTTGCTCTGGTCATTATTCTTGTGGCCATGAATACAAAGGAACCTCTTGAGTTTTCCATTTTTCCAACTCTATTATTATTGGTTACTTTATTTAGGCTCGGTTTAAATGTTTCCACGACCCGTTCTATACTCGGAAATGCCGAAGCTGGAAATGTCATAGATACCTTTGGGCAGTTTGTTGTTGGAGGAAACCCTCTCGTAGGATTTGTAGTGTTTCTAATCTTGGTAATTATACAATTTGTAGTCATTGTAAAGGGCTCAGAAAGAGTTTCAGAGGTAGGGGCCAGATTTACTTTGGATGCTATGCCCGGGAAACAAATGAGCATAGATGCTGACTTGAATGCAGGGATGATTTCAGACCAGGAAGCTAAGAAAAGACGAGAAAAGATAGAAAAAGAAGCTGACTTTTACGGATCCATGGACGGGGCAAGTAAATTTGTAAAAGGGGATGCGATAGCCGGTATAGTGATTGTTATTATTAATATCATTTTTGGCCTTGTCATTGGTATGATGCAGCTGGGAATGGACCTGGGCACAGCAGCGGGAACGTTCACTCTCCTTACTGTAGGAGATGGACTAGTCAGCCAGATTCCAGCTCTTCTTATTTCAACAGCTACAGGAATTGTGGTTACCAGGGCAGCCTCAGAAGGGAACCTGAGTCATGATGTTACAAAGCAGCTTTCCTCTCACCCGAAAATGTTGTATGTAGCAGGGGCAACCGTATTTTTTCTCGGAGTGTTTACACCGATTAACTTTCTTCTTACTTCAGCAATGGCTGGTGTGTTGGCAGCAGGCGGTTTCTTATTAAGAAACACAGATACCGGCAGTCTCTCCGAAGATGAGAAAGAGGAAGAGGATAACGGTGAAAGTGAGGATATGAAATCCCCGGAAAATGTCGTAAGTCTTCTGACCATTGACCCTATTGAATTTGAATTTGGTTATGGCCTGATTCCCCTTGCTGATGCTAATCAAGGAGGAGACCTGCTGGACAGGGTCGTCATGATCCGGCGCCAGCTGGCATTAGAACTTGGCATGGTGGTGCCAGTGATTAGAATCAGAGACAATATCCAACTGCAGCCAAACGAATATGTCATTAAGATTAAAAGTTATGAAATAGCCAGGGGTGAACTTCTTCTGGATCATTATATGGCTATGAGTCCTGGAGTTGAAGATGAAGCAGTGTCAGGAATTGAAACGGTCGAGCCTGCTTTTGGTCTTCCTGCTTTGTGGATAGGAGAAGAAATGAAAGAGCAGGCAGAGCTTTCAGGCTACACAGTGGTAGATCCTCCCTCTGTGGTATCCACTCATTTGACCGAGGTCATTAAAGCACATGCACATGAACTTCTTGGACGTGAAGAAACAAAGCAGCTGGTTGACCATTTAAAGGAAACCTATCCGACTCTTGTAGAGGAAGTCACGCCCAACCCATTATCTTTGGGAGAGATTCAAAAAGTGTTAACAAACCTTCTAAAAGAAAAAATGTCAATCAGAAACCTTCCTGTCATTTTTGAAACAATGTCTGAGTACGGACAGATGACAAAAGATATGGATTTAGTAACAGAATATGTCCGCCAGGCACTGGCAAGGCAAATCACTAAACAATTTGCGGTGGAAGGGGAACCATTGTGTGTCATTACCTTGAGCGGAGGCGTGGAAAAAGCAATTGTGGACAACATCAAGCAGACTGAGCATGGGAACTTCCTATCGATGAATCCACAGGACTCTCAGCCGATTATTGAAGCGGCAGCTTCTGAAGCTGACCGTTTGGCACAAATGGGCCATACTCCAATACTGCTTTGTTCTCCGGCTGTTCGCATGCATGTACGTCAATTAATTGAAAGGTATTTTCCTCAGGTATTTGTCCTTTCTTATAATGAGCTCGAGCCTCACGTTGAGGTGCAAAGCATAGGAGTGGTGAAAACATAATGAAAGTGCAAAGGTTTATTGCTAAGGACATGCCGGAAGCAATGAAAAAAATTAAGGGAGAGCTTGGCGAACAGGCTGTCATTCTTCGCTCGAAATCGATTCAAAGCCCGGGGATTTTTGGCCTGTTCTCAAAAAAAACATTAGAGGTAATTGCTGCGGTTGATGAAGAGATGGTGTTTAAAAGAAAAGATACGGTGAAGCCCTCTCAAACTAGACAGGAAAAGGAGCCTCACAAACAGTCTCACTTCAATTATTCTTCCACTGAAATTCAAGAAGAGATGAAGGAAATTAAGGAAATGGTTAAGGAATTAACCGCTGATGCTGAACTGGAAAAAACCTCTGTTCTGCATCCTGCCTTACGACTCATTCAAACACAATTGACAGAACAGGAAGTAGAGGCCGGACTTCAAAAAGAGATTCTGGCTTCACTTGTAAAAAGGGTGAAAGAATCGGGTGACACCGAGAAAATAGAAGAAGAAAAAGTCAAGGATTGGGCGAAGGCTTCCTTAGAAAAATCACTTAGCACCCTTTCTTCAGGAAAAGAACCATCCGGCAGAGAAGTCATTACCTTTGTCGGTCCGACAGGGGTAGGGAAAACCACGACGATAGCCAAAATTGCTGCCCGCCAACATATTTATGAAAAGAAAAAAGTAGCTCTCCTGACTGCTGATACGTACCGAATCGGGGCGGTTGAACAGCTGAAAACATACGCCAGCATACTACAAATCCCCATCGAAGTCGTGTACAGCAAGGAAGATTACCACAAGGCACTGGAAAGTTTCGAACAATATGACACCGTGCTTGTTGATACGGCCGGAAGAAACTATTACAACAAACTGAATATAGAGGAACTGAAAACGATCATCTCTTTAAATGAAGAAACAAAAACCTGCCTGGTATTGTCATTAACCTCTAAATACACAGACATGAAAAACATTTTTCAACAGTTTTCCTCGCTGTCCATCGATCAATTTATATTTACAAAGACTGACGAAACCTCCATTTGCGGACCAATGATAAACCTGATGAAAACAACCGGCATTGGAGCTTCTTTTCTCACAAAGGGGCAAAACGTACCGGAAGATCTGGACGTGGCTGATACCAGACTGGTAGCCGAATTACTATTTGAGGAAAACGATCATGAATGACCAGGCAGAAAGTCTGCGTAAGTTGATGAACAGCAGAGCAGAAAGAAGAGAAACTCACATTATTTCGGTAGTCAGCGGCAAAGGGGGAGTCGGGAAAACGAACGTGTCTGTCAACTTCTCAATCGCCCTGGCGCAAAAAGGGAAAAAAGTGGTTCTTTTCGATATGGATATCGGAATGGCCAATGTAGATATCTTGCTCGGTACACATGCTGCTTTTAACGTAAGAGATATGATCGAAAGAGAACTGTCAGTGTGGGATATTATCAACGAGGGTCCTTCAGGTGTTTATTTTGCTGCCGGGGGGTCAGGTCTGTCAGATATTTTTTCTCTAACAGAGGGAAAGAAAAAGAGATTCCTACATCAGATAGAAATGCTTAATGGCCACTTTGATTATATTATTTTTGACCTTGGAGCAGGTGTATCGAAGAACAGCATGCAATTTGTCCTTGCCTCCCATGAAGTTTTTTTAGTTACTACACCAGAGCCAACGTCAATTACAGATGCCTACTCAATGATAAAGCATATAACTGCTTGTGATCAAAATCTGCCGCTTTTTTTGATTGTAAACCGGGCCTTCTATCTAAGTGAGGGGAAAAAGGCCGGAGAAAATCTTCAAAAGGTCAGCAAAAGGTTTTTACATAAAGAACTGGCTGTTCTGGGCTTACTTCCTGATGATGATGCCGTTCGGAAAGCAGTTTATAAACAGATCCCTTATTCTTTAGCTTTTCCACGAGCAAAAGTAACCGGAGCGATAAGAAATGCTTGCAATAAATACCTTGATGAGTCAGAAAGAGAGCCGAGAAAACCTTTTTACTCTTTTATATCCAAATTAAAAGGTTTTATGTCTTCACCGTCATAGAAAGGGGCCTGAAAGCATGATCCGCGTACTTGTCGTAGATGATTCAGCTTTTATGCGAAAGGTTATCTCCGACGCTATAAACAGGAATGAAGATATGACTGTAGCAGCTACTGCCAGAAATGGAGCAGAGACGATAGAAAAGCTGAGGTATGTAAAGGTAAACGTGATTACACTAGATGTGGAAATGCCCCAAAAAAATGGGCTTGACACCTTAAAGGAAATTATGGAAGAGTTTCCTCATCCTGTGGTTATGGTCAGCAGCGCAACTCAGGAAGGAGCACTGCAAACGATTGCTGCCATGGAGTTAGGAGCAGTTGATTTTGTAGCCAAGCCCTCGGGGCCAATTTCCCTTGACTTCGACCTTGTCAGGAAAGAGTTGATAGAGAAAATTAAAATCGCTTCCGAGGCTTTTCATCAATCAATACTTACCAAGGAAAAGAAAGTTGAAATCACGAGAAGTCCTCCTCCTCTTCATCCATCTAACCTAATGCTAAAGAAAAAAGTCATTGCTATTGGAACCTCTACAGGGGGGCCGCGGGCTCTTCAGCAGCTTTTTTCTGATCTGCCTGGAACGCTGGCAGCACCTTTACTTATTGTGCAGCACATGCCGGCGGGTTTCACACAGTCATTAGCAAAAAGGCTGAACGACATGTCAGAGCTTACCGTAAAAGAGGCGGAAGATGGGGAAGTAGCCAGAAATGGAGTAGCGTACATTGCTCCTGGAGGAAAACATGTAACCGTAAAAAACTCGGGAGAAGCCCTAGTGTTAAATCTGCTGGACACTCCCCCTCAAAATAACCATAAACCATCAGTTGATACATTGTTTACATCTCTGGCTGACATTGCAGGATACTCTGTCGTAGCTGTGATCATGACCGGGATGGGAGCTGATGGGGCGGTCGGGATCCAAAAGCTTAAGGAAAAGAAGAGCAATATAGCCCTCGCGGAATCAGAAGGCACCTCCACAGTATTTGGAATGCCTAAAGCGGCGGCACAAACAGGTCAGATAGATGAAGTGGTCCCCCTTTTTAATATGAGTAAGAGCATTCGCCGCTACATCGAAAAAGATTTTTCATAAGGGAAGGAAAACGCATATGGACCTTATTCAAAGCTATCATTTGGATATTTTAAAAGAGGCAGCAAACATTGGGGCAGGAAATGCTGCTACGTCGCTATCAAAGCTTACAAAAGAAGAGATCGAGATGAATGTTCCTGAGGCAGTGGTTATGCCTTTTCGGGACATTCCGAACCACATAGGCGGGGCGGAAAAAGTGATGGCCTCCGTATTTTTCAGACTTACAGGAGAAGCAAAGGGAAACATGTTTTTTATGCTCCCGGAACAGGAGGCAAGAGCCTTCATCTTTGATCTTACAGGAACTTATTTTGAACGTATCACAGATATACAACATGACCCGCTGGCTGTCTCTTCTTTACAGGAGGTCGGGAATATTCTGGCAGGCTCTTATCTTACAAATTTATCAGAGTTTTTGCACGTCAGGATACAGCATTCCGTCCCTTCCCTGGCCATTGATATGGCAGGGGCAATATTGGAACATGGCTTACTAGAATGGTCTGAGGTTGGAGAATATGCCCTGGTTATGAGTACGGTCTTAAAAAAGAAAGATAGCAGCCACCAAAGTACTGGAGGCCATTTCTTCTTACTACCTGATCCAGAGACGTTTGTCCGCCTTTTTCAATCTTTAGGAGTCAAAGACCAATGAGTTCCCGTATCGGACAGGTAAATATTGTAAAAGTATGGATGGCAGACCTTAATATTGCCATTGCTCCTCAACTCATTCAAACCTCAGGGCTTGGATCTTGTGTGAGTGTAGTCTTGTACGACGAAGAAGCAAAAGCAGCTGGTATGGCCCACATTATGCTTCCTTCCTCCCGTCTGCATGCTTCGGGAGAATGTAATCGAGCGAAGTATGCAGATTCAGCTATAGAAGACCTGTACTCACTGCTCATTTATCATGGAGCCAGAAGGAATAAGGTGAAGGCAAAGATTGCAGGAGGGGCTCAAATGTTTGAGGCAGCAAGCTCTGCTCTTAGAATAGGTCCGAGGAACGTGGAAGCGGTCAAGGAGACCTTAAAAAAGATGCACATTTTTCTGGCTGCAGAAGATACAGGGGGGAATAGCGGCCGGACCGTACTGTTTGATCCAGCTACTTCTCATTTAAGCATTCGAACAGTGAATGCAGAAGAGAAAATCATATAGTCCTTGAAAAGAGACCAGGATTTACGAGCATAAAAAGGGGGAGCTTCAATGACAAATGTAACAGCTGGCAATTACAAAGATTTGTGGGAAAAGTGGGGAAACGATAAAAACACAGAAGCGGCAGATCAATTAGTTGAGGCATATCTCCCCCTTGTGAGATATCACGTGGGCCGTATTTCCGCCGGACTGCCGCGCAATGTTAATCGAGAAGAAGTCATGAGCCACGGTCTAATGGGACTCTTTGATGCTATCAATAAATTTGATTACTCCAGAGAATTAAAATTTGACACCTATGCTTCTTTTCGGATAAGAGGGGCTATTATTGATGGACTTCGCCAGGAGGACTGGCTTCCAAGGACTATGCGGGAAAAAGCCAAAAAAATTGAAGAGTCGGTGGAACGCCTGGAACAACAATACGGCCGCTTTGTTACGGAAGAAGAGATAAGCGAGGAGCTTGGCATGGACAAGCATGAGGTTCAAAGAATTGTATCCGAAACCTTTTTTGCCAATATCCTGTCTATTGATGAGGAATCCCAGGAGTATGAAAAAGAAGAAACATATCGTGCAAACTTGATTGATACCACTGCGATCACTCCTGAGGAGGAGACAGTAAAGAAAGATACGTTTAAAGAGCTGGCTACTATGATCGATCAGTTAAATGAAAGGGAAAAAGTGGTCGTCAGCCTCTTTTACTACGAAGAACTTACTCTCACTGAAATCGGGCAAGTACTTAACTTATCAACTTCAAGAATTTCACAAATTCATTCTAAAGCGATTTTGCGATTGAAACAGATTCTTCAAAAAAAAGAGAAGTGATGGACAAGGTCTGGTAGAATAGCTGAGATGAAAGAAGCATGTGCAGTCCCCATCCGAAGTAGGAATTTTTATACTAAAGGTCGATGCGTAAAATCGAAACTAAAAAACAAGGTGAAATAATGATATATTTCTTAATTTGTATAAGCTTGTCCCTTCATTTACTTTCCTTCTATATTATCCTTATTTTTTATAGAAGGTGGCAAAAGGAAGCAGGAATTTTAAAGGATTCTCACAGGCTTACTTCTGAGATAGAAGATTTACTGGTAGCTTACACAGCTGAAATGAAAGAAGACAATGAGCGATTATTAAAAGAACTAGAACAAAAGACCCCACGAAGTGATGCGACTCATCATGATCCTGGAAACAGGAAAGCTGGAAACAACGAAAAGGACAGTAAAAGAATTGAAAGCTCTCGACCTGACCATGATTCATTTCATAAGGAAATGGGAATGCCTTACATTCCTAATCAAAAGGATAAAGTGGTTCAATCTCCCGCAGCCAAAGCACTTTCGCTGTTTTCAAAAGGGCTGGACAGAGACGAAATAGCTAAAGAACTGGATATGGGGAAAGGAGAAGTAGAACTTCTCTTAAAATTTTATAAGTAATTCCTGCTTCCCTCCCTTGCCATTCTGAAGCAGGATGTGGTATATTATACAACGGTGTTAATCACACACGTTTGTGGATTTGAACAAGGGTGCTGTTATTTACAGTTTTGTTTTAAGATGAGGCAAACGGAGGAATTAAAAACCTTAAGGAGGATTTATATCATGGGAGTTATTTCAATGAAACAGTTGCTTGAGGCTGGTGTGCATTTTGGACATCAAACTCGCCGCTGGAACCCGAAGATGAGCCGTTACATTTTCACTGAGCGTAACGGGATTTATATCATCGATTTGCAAAAGACAGTGAAAAAAGTTGAGGAAGCTTACAACTACGTACGTGACGTAGCAGCAGACGGAGGGAAAGTCCTTTTCGTCGGCACAAAGAAGCAAGCTCAAGATTCAGTACGTGAAGAAGCTCTTCGCTGTGGAATGTACTACATTAACCAACGCTGGTTAGGTGGAACATTGACAAACTTTGCTACCATCCGTAAGCGTATTGCACGCTTGAAGGATATTGAAAAAATGCAGGAAGACGGTACGTTTGATGTACTTCCTAAAAAAGAAGTTATGCTTTTGAAAAAAGAATTAGACCGTCTTGAGAAATTTCTTGGCGGAATTAAAGAAATGAATCAGCTTCCTGACGCTATTTTCATTATCGATCCTAGAAAAGAGCGCATTGCTATTGCAGAAGCTCATAAGTTAAATATCCCTATCATCTCCATTGTTGATACAAACTGTGACCCTGACGAAATTGATTACGTGATTCCTGGTAATGATGACGCGATCCGTGCGGTTCGTCTTCTTACTTCCAAAATGGCTGATGCAGTTGTGGAAGCAACACAAAACAACCAAGAGCCTGAGCAGGAGCAAGCTCCTCAAGAAGAGGAAGAGGAAACGGTTTCAAGTAATCAATAAGCAAGGCCAGTCTTGGAGAAACTACATGAATGAACGGATCAAGGGTGGTAAAGGGTAAAGCCCTTTATCACCTTTTTTATCCTGATTAAATGGTTTTTTTTGCCTTGAGTAAGTGGTAATTCCTTGAATTGCTGACTGTATCAGGGAGTAATAGAAGATATTAAATTTGTTTAGGAGGAATTGACATATGGCAATTACAGCTAGCATGGTTAAAGAACTTCGTGAAAAAACTGGTGCAGGTATGATGGACTGCAAAAAAGCATTGACTGAAACGGACGGTGACATGGAGAAAGCAGTAGATTACCTTCGTGAAAAAGGAATCGCGAAAGCTCAGAAAAAAGCTGACCGCGTAGCTGCAGAGGGACTTACTTCTGTCGAGGTTGACGGGAACAAAGCAGTGATTCTGGAGATCAATGCAGAAACAGACTTTGTCGCTAAAAACGAAAACTTTAAAAACTTAGTAAGTAAAGTAGCAACTCATTTGCTTGCAAAGGAACCTGCAAATGTTGAAGAAGCATTAGGCCAGGAAATTGAGCAAGGTTCTACTCTAGAGTCTTACATCAATGACCAAATCGCAAAGATTGGTGAAAAGATTTCTTTGCGCCGCTTTACTGTTCTTACAAAAGATGACGACGCTGCTTTCGGTGCTTACCTTCACATGGGCGGACGTATTGGTGTTCTTTCCCTTCTTGAAGGTACAACAGACGAGCAGGCAGCCAAGGATGTAGCTATGCACGTAGCAGCTATTAACCCAACCTACGTTTCCCGTGACGAAGTACCTGCAGAAGAAACTGAGCGTGAGCGTGAAGTTCTTAAGCAGCAAGCGCTAAACGAAGGAAAACCTGAAAACATTGTTGAAAAAATGGTTGAAGGACGCCTTGGGAAGTTCTTTGAACAAGTATGTCTTTTAGAACAGCCATTCGTTAAAGATGGCGACCAGAAAGTGAAAAAATACGTTGAAAGCAAAGGCGCTTCTGTGAAGACCTTTATCCGTTACGAAGTTGGAGAAGGACTTGAAAAGCGTGAAGATAACTTTGCTGAAGAAGTAATGTCTCAAGTGAAAAAATAATTTTTAAGGGGAACACCTTTGTGTTCCCTATTTTTGCAGCCCAAGCTGTTATCGATTAGCGATTCGCAGTTGAATTTTAAAAGGAAAGCACGTCACCAAGGCTGATACTGGGGGTTTAACATGAGTAAGTATAACCGAGTGGTTTTAAAATTGAGCGGTGAAGCTCTTGCAGGAGATTTAGGGTATGGAATTGACCCAACGGTCATTCAATCTATTGCTTCACAGATAAAAGAAATTGTAGAATTAGGTACAGAGGTAGTTGTTGTCGTCGGCGGTGGGAATATTTGGAGAGGAATGGCTGGAAGCTCCAAAGGAATGGACAGGGCAACTGCCGATTATATGGGTATGCTTGCTACTGTGATGAATTCTCTTGCTCTTCAGGACGGCCTGGAAGACATTGAAGTAGAAACAAGAGTTCAGACGTCCATTGAAATGCGCCAGGTTGCAGAGCCATACATACGCCGGAAAGCAATACGGCACCTGGAGAAAAAGCGTGTAGTTATTTTTGCTGCGGGTACAGGAAACCCTTACTTCTCAACTGACACGACAGCTGCCCTCAGAGCTGCTGAAATTGAAGCAGAAGTTATTTTAATGGCTAAGAACAAAGTTGACGGTGTGTATGATTCTGATCCATCAGTAAACGAAGACGCCAAGAAATATCAGGAGCTTACATACCTTGACCTTTTAAATGGCGGTCTTGGTGTGATGGATTCTACTGCTTCTACCCTTTGCATGGATAACGATATCCCGTTGCTTGTTTTTTCGATCATGGAAGAAGGAAATATTAAAAAAGCTGTCCTTGGTGAAAAAATCGGGACAGTCATTAGGGGGAACAAATAATGGCTAATGATGTTACAAAAAATTTAGATGCACGTATGGAAAAAACGGTTGAAGCTTACCACCGGGAGCTTGCGACACTAAGAGCTGGACGTGCCAACCCATCTATGCTTGATAAAGTAATGGTTGACTATTATGGCGCTCCAACTCCATTAAACCAGCTGGCGACAATCACAGTACCAGAAGCTCGCCTGTTGCTTATTACCCCATTTGATAAATCTGCCATCGGTGATCTTGAAAAAGGAATTCAAAAAGCTGATTTAGGACTTTCTCCTAACAATGACGGAAATGTAATCAGAATTACCGTTCCGCCGCTGACAGAAGAGCGTCGCAGAGATTTAGTCAAGCTTGTAAAAAAATATGCCGAAGAGGCGCGTGTAGGGGTCCGTAATATTCGCCGTGATGCCAATGATGAATTGAAAAAACAGCAAAAAGACGGAGAAATCACTGAGGATGATCTTCGCCGCAGTCAGGATGAGGTTCAGAAGGTAACTGACAAACAAATCAAAGCGATTGATCAGGCAGCAGAGGTTAAAGAGCAAGAAATTATGGAAGTTTAAGTGTATTCAAGTTACAATAGGATCATGCTAATAAACCCTCTTCTTACCGGGAGGGTTTTTTTGTAGGCGAATTTGAAAGAATGTAAGGTAATCGAAATAGAATATATTATAATAAGTAAGGGCTAAGATAGAAGTTCAATTTTAGATAACATAAAGGCTGGTGTCCTTATGCTTGAAAGGTTTATAAAAAAAGAGGAGACAGCTGCCAAACATGAAGAAGCTTTTGTCGGCGAGAAAGAAAACCTTCCTGCTCATATTGCTATCATAATGGATGGAAATGGCCGCTGGGCAAAACAAAAGGGGCTACCGCGCATAGCTGGGCACAGAGAAGGTATGAAGGTTATTAACAAGGTTGTCAGGGAAGCGAACCATATAGGAATCAAGTATTTAACACTGTATGCATTTTCTACTGAAAACTGGAAACGTCCAAAAGCGGAAGTGGACTTTCTTATGCGCTTGCCTGAAAAGTTTCTTCATAAAGAGCTGCCGTCACTGAAAGAAAACAATGTAAGAGTAACGATCATGGGAACATTAGATGGGCTTCCTTCCTATACGATTGACGCGGTAAAAAAAGCAGTGGAAGAAACAAAGGAAAACAATGGACTGGTTTTAAATCTAGCCTTGAACTATGGTAGCAGGCATGAAATGATACGGATGGTGAAAGAAGCGTGCAGGGAAGTACAGGAAGGAAAACAAAGCATAGAAGATATTGATGAAAACTACCTTTCCCAATTTCTTCTTAGCAGCAAATTGCCAGACCCGGATCTCCTCATTCGAACCAGTGGAGAAATCAGGTTAAGTAATTTCATGTTATGGCAGGTTGCTTATAGCGAATTTTGGTTTACAAATGTTCTTTGGCCTGACTTTTCAGAAGAAGATTTAGTGGAAGCCATCAGAGTATACCAAAAAAGGAAACGGCGCTACGGCGGTGTTTAAAGGGAGGATATCCCAATGAAACAAAGGGTTGTAACAGGATTTTTAGGAGCAATCGTATTTTTAACCGCAGTAATTATTGGAGGAACGACTTTTACTTTATTTATAGCACTTGTAGCCTCGGTAGCTATGATAGAGCTGTTAAAGATGAGAAGAATACGGCCGTTATCAGTAAAAGGTTTGGGAAGCCTTGCCCTTATGTGGGTGCTTCTTGTCCCCCCGGGGTGGCTTGATGTCGCTTTTTTGGATCATGTAAGCAAAACCGAGATTTTTATCTTTATGATCCTTCTTCTGCTTGCCTTGACAGTTGTCACGAAGAACTCGTTTACGTTTGATGAAGTCGGGTTTGCGATCTTATCGTCAGTTTACGTGGGCTACGGCTTTCATTACTTGATTACTTCAAGAGAGATTCCGGAAGTGGGGCTGCAAGTTGTCTTTTTAATACTGTTTGCTATCTGGTCTACTGATTCAGGGGCTTACTTTGTTGGTCGGAAATGGGGAAGAAAAAAGCTCTCTCCTCATATCAGCCCAAAGAAAACAGTGGAAGGGTCTGTTGGAGGAATCGTCGCAGCCTTTGTTGTAGGCTTTATCTTTCACTCTTTCTTTCCGATCTTTGATTCAGTTCTCCACCTGACTGGGCTCCTTGTTGTCACCTCTATTTTTGGACAGCTTGGAGACTTAGTAGAGTCAGCTTTAAAAAGGCACTATGCTGTGAAGGATTCTGGGAATGTCCTGCCGGGTCACGGAGGGATATTAGACCGCTTTGACAGCTTGATATTTGTTATGCCAATATTACACCTTTTGCAATTTTTAGGGTGAGGAGGAAGTTGTACATAACGAAGCAGCAATGATTTTAAAACTTTGGTGATAGGAAGAGAAAGGTGAACGTAAAATGAAACATATTGCACTGCTCGGTTCCACAGGATCCATCGGTACCCAGACTTTAGACATTATTCGGACACACCCTGATAAATTTTCATTGATATCTATGTCAGCCGGTCGTAATACGAAGCTTGCCATTACACAAATCAATGAGTTTAAACCAGAGACCGTGTCAGTGGCAGAGGAAAAGGATGCGGAAAAAATTAGGGCTGAGGTGCCTGCAGGAACAAATGTGGTTTATGGAGGTGAAGGATTAAAAGAAGTCGCAGTTCATCCTAAAGCTGATTTCTTAATGAATGCGGTGCTTGGAAGCGTGGGGCTTGAACCCACACTGGCGGCTATTGAGGCAGGGAAAGTTATTGGGATAGCCAACAAAGAGACCTTGGTTACAGCAGGACACATTGTTATGGAAAAAGCCAAAGAAAATAATGTACAAGTTCTGCCTGTGGATAGTGAACACTCGGCCATCTTTCAGTGCCTGGAAGGAAGTCATACAGATGAAGTCAGCCGCTTAATCCTTACTGCCTCTGGAGGAAGCTTTCGTGATTTGAGCAGGAAGGAGCTCAATGGGGTGACAGTGGAAGATGCGTTAAACCATCCAAATTGGTCAATGGGGGCAAAGATCACCATAGACTCAGCCACAATGATGAATAAGGGGCTGGAAGTGATTGAAGCCCATTGGCTCTTTGGAATTCCCTATGAGCAGATTGAAGTCCTCCTTCATCGTGAAAGCATTATTCACTCCCTGGTTGAATACCAGGATGGAAGCGTACTGGCACAGCTGGGGACCCCTGATATGAGAGTGCCTATTCAATATGCTTTGTCTTACCCGAAAAGACTTGAACTAAAAGATACAAAAAGGTTAAACTTATGGGAAGCTGGGACATTGGATTTTAAACAGCCTGATTTCAAGCGTTATAAATGTCTTCAATATGCATTTGACGCCGGGAAAGAAGGCGGCACGATGCCTGTGGTATTGAATGCGGCAAATGAGGTAGCAGTGGAGGCATTCCTTCAAAAAAGCATTTCCTTTCTTGGAATTGAAGATGTGATTGAAGAAGCAATGAATCGTCACAGTGCCCTGAAGAATCCTTCATTAGATACTATTTTGCAGGTAGATCAAGAGACAAGAGAGTACGTGCGCACACGATTAAATTGAAGGTGGGAAATAAGTGAATACTTTAATAGCCATAATTATAATATTTGGTGTTCTCGTTGCCGTGCATGAATGGGGTCATTTATATTTTGCAAAACGTGCTGGGATATTGTGCAGGGAGTTCGCCATTGGGTTTGGGCCAAAGCTGTTCTCTTTTAAGAAAAACGAGACAGTTTACACTATACGGCTGCTTCCGTTAGGCGGATTTGTGCGAATGGCGGGAGAAGATCCTGAGCTTGTCCAGCTTAAGCCTGGCTATGAAGTAGGGCTTGTGTTTAACCAAGTAGGTGAAGTCAGCCGAATCATTGTTAACAATAAATCGAAGCATCCGGAAGCAAAGGTCGTTTCTGTAGAAAGAGCAGACCTTGAACATGATCTTATTATTCAAGCTTATACCGGAGAGGAAGAAGAACTGCAAACCTTTAAGGTAAATGACAAAGCAGAGCTTGTTGTCGATGAACAAGCCTCTCAAATAGCTCCTTGGGACCGGCAGTTTGGTTCTAAGAAGCCAAGCCAAAAAGCACTGGCAATTTTTGCTGGACCAGCAATGAATTTTGTGCTTGCCTTTTTCCTTCTCGTCTTATTTGGCCTCATTAACGGGGTCCCTCAGTATGACCAGGCAGAACTGGGAGAGCTCACTGGTGACGGACCTGCCAATGAATACGGGCTGGAGGCAGGAGACCAGGTATTAGCTATTGGGGGAGAAGAAGTGAATACATGGGAGGAAATGACTGCCCAGATTCAGGAACACCCAAACGAAGAAGTAGTGTTTCAGGTTGAAAGAAATGGCGAAATTCTTTCCATTCCAGTCGTGACCACTTCCCATTATAATGAAATGACAGAACGGCAAGAAGGATTTATTGGAGTAAATGCTCCAGCGGAACACTCCCCAATCGAAGCGATCCAATTTGGAGCCGTTCAAGTGTATGAAGTCACAATATTAATCTTTGATGTTTTAGGCATGATAGTCACTGGTAATTTTTCTTTAGATTATCTCGCTGGCCCAGTCGGTATTTACAATTACACTGGCGAGGCTGCAGCGATGGGTACAATTCTCCTAATCCAATGGGCGGCCCTCTTAAGTGTGAACCTTGGCATTGTTAATTTACTGCCTCTTCCAGCTTTAGACGGAGGCCGGCTTTTATTTATTGGATTTGAAGCGGTACGGGGCAAACCTGTGGATCCTCAAAAAGAGGGGCTTGTTCATTTTGTAGGTTTTGCTTTATTGTTTCTACTCATGCTTGTTGTTACCTGGAATGATATAAATAAATTTTTCCTATAGAAATTAAGGTGTTAGAAAGAGAGGCACTAATGTATGAAACAGCAGTCGTTATTTAGTCCAACCATGCGGGACATCCCTGCTGGAGCAGATATAGCCAGTCATCAGCTTATGCTCCGGGCTGGCTTAATCCGCCAAAATGCCGCTGGAATTTATTCCTATCTCCCTTTGGGAAAAAGGGTGCTCCGCAAGGTGGAAGAGATCATTCGTGAAGAAATGGATGAAGCAGGCGGGCAGGAGCTTTTAATGCCTGCGATCCAGCCTGCAGAGCTGTGGGAGGAATCTGGCAGATTAGATGATTACGGTCCAGAGCTTATGCGCCTCAAAGATCGCCACACGCGAGATTTTGTACTGGGGGCTACCCATGAAGAAGTGATTACGAGTCTAGTAAGGGATGAGTTGAACTCTTACAAAAAACTCCCTGTAAACCTTTATCAAATCCAGACCAAATATAGAGACGAACGGCGCCCGCGCTTTGGAGTGCTTCGTTCTCGAGAATTTATCATGAAAGACGCTTATTCTTTTGATGCCTCAAAAGAAGGCCTTGATCAAAGCTATCAAGCAATGTATGAGGCTTATGAAAAAATATTCAGCAGGTGCGGCCTTGATTTCAGGGCAGTAGAAGCTGATGCAGGCGCCATTGGAGGAAAAGGCGGCACTCATGAATTTATGGTGTTGTCAGACGTTGGAGAGGATACGATCGCTTATTCTGACTCTTCCTCCTATGCCGCAAACATTGAGATTGCCGAAGTACCGAAACCAAACGTGGAAAGAAGAGGGGAAGAGAAGCCTCTTGAAAAAATAGACACACCGAACATGAGAACGATTGAGGAGTTGTCTGCCGGCCTTGGAATCGAGGCAAAAGACATTTTAAAATCGGTCCTGTTTTTTGTGGATGACGAGCCAGTGCTGGTACTCTGCCGGGGAGATCGGGAAGTAAACGATGTAAAAGTCGGCCGTTATTTTGATACTGTACAGGTGGAATCGGCCAGTCCGGAACAGGTACTGCAGCATACGGGCTGCCGTCCAGGCTCCATTGGTCCAATTGATCTGAAAGAGGGAATTCAAATTATTGCGGACCACGAGGTGGCCGGAATGATGAACAGCCTTTGCGGAGGCAATGAAGAAGACAAGCACTATACCAATGCCAATATCGAACGTGATTTTCGTGTCGATGGTTTTGGAGATCTGCGTTTCATACAAGAAGGAGATCCCTCAGCTGATGGCCAGGGAACAATTAAGTTTGCTAAGGGAATTGAAGTGGGTCATGTCTTTAAGCTTGGGACTAAATACAGTGAAGCATTAAAGGCAGAGTATTTAGATGAAAATGGAAAGACCCAGCCGCTAATCATGGGCTGTTACGGTATTGGAGTAAGCAGAACGGTGGCTGCAATCCTTGAACAGCACCACGATGAAAATGGCATTGTATGGCCAAAAGCAGTGGCGCCATTTGATCTCCACCTTCTCACACTAAATGCGAAAAAAGCAGAACAGAGTGAATTGGGCACCGAGTTATATGCCAGTCTCCGCAAGGCTGGATTTGATGTATTATATGATGACCGCAAGGAACGGGCGGGCGTAAAATTTAAAGACTCTGATTTATTCGGACTTCCTGTACGAATTGCGTGCGGGAAAAAAGCAGATGAAGGAATTGTGGAAGTGAAGGTGCGTCGAACAGGTGAAATGGAAGAGGTCCACAAGGATGAATTACCTTCTTATCTTGAGTCACTCTTCCACACAATTCAATAAGAAAAGAGAGAATGGTACCCTTTATGTAAGGGTACCATTGCCATTCTAATGGCCAGGTAAGCAAGGAGGGAAGAAGGTTGACTGGGGAAGACCAACAAATACGCAAGGAACGCTTTCAGTTGCTCCTTGAACAGATCATGATGCCTCAGGACGTTGTTAAGGACTATTTTCAAGAGGGGAAAATTGAAAAGCTGTCAATTTTTAAAGATGAAAAGCGGTGGCATTTCTATTTTCTATTGGATAAACCTCTAACCCATACAGTTTTTCTCCTGCTGCATGAGAGAATTCAGCAAGCATTTCAGCATATTGCTTCCGTGCAGTTTTCTATACGATATGAAGAAGGAGCTTTGCCGTCTGAAAAACTGCAAGAATTTTGGCCGGCAATCGTAGATAAGATGGAAGGAGTTGCTCCTCACCTCCGTCAAAGGCTTCAAAACAGTCCGCCAGAAGTGAAGGGAAATCACCTTGTTGTTACATGCAAAAATGAAGCAGAAGGAACAATGATTGAAAGAAGGGTTCAAGACCCTTTACATGATGCCTTGCTTTCTTTAGGGTTTAACAAATATCAGCTTCAGTCTCAAGTGCATTCATCCAAAGAAGAGCAAGAGCAGTTCGAAGAAAAGAAAAAGCAGGAAGACCAGACGAAAGTGATCGAAGCTTTGATGGAAAAGAAAAAGCAGGAGCAGCAGGCTGCGGAAGGACGGAAACAAGAACGCCTGCAAATCGGCTATCCCATAAAGGATGATCCGGTGGCCCTTGAAACCATTAAAGATGAAGAGCGTCGTATTACGGTACAAGGCTATGTATTTGAATCGGAAACCAGGGAACTGCGAAGTGGCCGAACATTACTAACCTTTAAGATTACGGATTATACAGATTCTATTCTCGTAAAGATGTTTTCTCGTGATAAAGAAGATGTCCCAAACCTGCAGGCAGTCAAAAAAGGCATGTGGCTTAAGGTAAGAGGAGGCATTCAAAACGACACCTTCGTGAGGGATCTGGTTATGATTGCAAATGATGTGATCCAGATAGATCCTCATGAGAGAATGGATGAGGCCCCGGAAGATGAGAAGAGAGTAGAGCTGCATCTGCACACGGCGATGAGCCAAATGGACGGAATCCATACAGCGGGCAGCTACGTGACTCAGGCAGCAAAGTGGGGACACAAAGCAGTAGCGATAACAGATCATGGAGTTGTCCAGGCTTTTCCCGAAGCCTATGGAGCAGCACAGAAGCATGGAATTAAGGTGCTCTACGGCCTTGAGGCCAATTTAGTAGATGACGGGGTCCCTATTGCATACAATGAAGCCCGCCGACTTCTAATGGATGAGACATACGTCGTTTTTGACGTGGAAACGACAGGGCTGTCTGTTGTATATGACACAATCATAGAGTTGGCAGCGGTCAAAATTAAAGATGGGGAAATTATTGACCGGTTTGAATCGTTTGCAAACCCTCACGAAAAATTGTCAAATACGATCATTGATTTGACGGGGATCACAGATGATATGGTTGCAGATGCGCCAGAAGTCGGCGATGTGTTAAAGGATTTTCATGACTTTATCGGTGATGATATCTTAGTTGCCCATAATGCAAGCTTTGATATGGGCTTTCTGAATGCAGGTTTTAAAAAAATTGGATTAGGCGCTGCTCCAAATCCTGTAGTAGATACGTTAGAGCTCGGGAGGTTTCTCTACCCGCAGCTGAAAAATCACCGATTAAATACATTATGTAAAAAGTTCGATATTGAGCTGGTCAGTCATCACAGAGCAATTTACGATGCGGAAGCAACAGGTTATCTGCTGTGGAAAATGGTGAAAGATGCTGTGGAGAACCATATTGAATATCACGATCAGTTAAATAACAACATGGGCCAAGGGGATTTCCACCGTCTTCGTCCGTCACACTGTATTTTGCTCGCGCAAAACCAGGAAGGCTTGAAAAATCTTTATAAGCTGGTTTCCATGTCTCATTTAAATTACTTTTTTAGAACTCCTCGCATTCCTCGTTCTCAGCTCCAACAGCATCGAGAGGGCCTTCTCGTCGGCTCTGGATGTGATAAAGGAGAGGTTTTTGAAACAATGATGCAGAAATCTCCGGAGGAAGCAGAGGAAGCTGCTAAATTTTATGATTATTTAGAAGTGCAGCCGCCTGCCAATTATCACCACTTAGTGGAAAAAGAGCTTGTAAGAAATGAAGAAGCGATTTATGAAATCATTAACAAAATTATAGACTTAGGGAAAAAGCTCAACAAAAAAGTAGTGGCCGCAGGAAATGCCCATTACCTTGACCCCCAAGAGCATATCTATCGAAAGATTCTTATCGCTTCCCAGGGCGGGGCAAATCCTTTAAACAAACAGACCCAGCCTCAGGTGCATTTTCGAACCACCCAGGAAATGCTTGAATGCTTTTCGTTTCTAGGTGATGAAAAGGCGAAAGAGATTGTTATAGAAAACACTCAGGCTATCGCTGATTCTATCGAGGAGATACATCCTATTCCGGATGATCTTTACACGCCAAACATTGAAGGCGCTGATGAGGAAATGCGGGAAATGAGTTACAACAGAGCCAAAAGTATATATGGTGATCCTCTTCCCGAGATTGTAGAAGCCCGCCTGGAGAAAGAGTTAAAGAGTATTATCGGTCATGGCTTTGCCGTTATTTATTTAATTTCTCAAAAACTTGTAAAAAAATCCTTGGATGACGGGTATCTTGTTGGTTCACGTGGTTCTGTCGGTTCCTCCTTTGTAGCGACCATGACTGAAATCACAGAGGTTAACCCGCTTCCGCCTCATTATGTATGTCCATCCTGCCAGCATTCATATTTCTTTAATGACGGTTCTGTCGGTTCAGGCTTTGACCTTCCTGAAAAAGACTGTGAAAAATGCGGAACACCGTATGTAAAAGATGGCCATGACATTCCCTTTGAAACCTTCCTTGGCTTTAAAGGGGATAAGGTTCCTGATATTGATTTGAACTTCTCGGGAGCATATCAGCCGAGAGCCCATAACTACACAAAAGAACTGTTTGGAGAGAAGAATGTGTATCGGGCAGGAACAATCGGCACGGTTGCCGATAAGACAGCCTACGGTTTTGTAAAAGGTTATCAGGGGGATCATGATCTCCATTACAGGGGAGCAGAAATAGACCGTCTCGTGTCGGGATGTACAGGTGTTAAACGAACAACAGGCCAGCACCCAGGCGGCATCATCGTTGTGCCTGAAGAGTACGATATTCATGACTTCTGTCCGGTTCAGTTTCCGGCAGATGATAAGACCTCGGAATGGCGGACGACACATTTTGATTTCCATTCCATTCATGACAATCTTTTAAAGCTTGATATTCTTGGCCACGATGACCCCACTGTTATCAGAATGCTTCAGGATTTAAGCGGAATCGACCCTAAAACGATTCCTGTGGATGATCCTGAGGTAATGAAAATTTTCAGCGGGCCTGATGTCCTGGGAGTGACCGAAGAGCAGATCCTTTGCAAAACAGGTACGTACGGTATTCCCGAATTTGGAACCCGTTTTGTCCGTCAGATGCTTGAAGAAACAAGCCCAAGCACATTTTCTGAACTGGTGCAGATTTCTGGGCTTTCACACGGAGCAGATGTGTGGCTTGGTAACGCTCAGGAGCTGATTCAAAGTGGAACGTGCGAGCTGAAGGACGTGATTGGCTGCCGGGATGATATTATGGTTTATTTAATCTACAAAGGAGTCGAGCATTCCCTGGCTTTTAAGATCATGGAATTTGTTCGGAAAGGGAAAGGCCTGCAAGATGACTGGGTCGAAGAGATGAAGAAAAACGATGTACCTGACTGGTACATTGAGTCTTGCCTCAAGATTAAATATATGTTCCCGAAAGCTCACGCCGCGGCTTATGTATTAATGGCTGTACGGATTGCCTATTTTAAAGTTCATTACCCGATCCTTTTTTATGCTTCTTACTTTACTGTAAGAGCCGGGGATTTTGACATTGATACGATGGTGAAGGGAGGAGGCCCGATCAAAGCAAGGATCCAGGAAATCCAAGCGAAAGGCTTTGATGCTTCACCTAAAGAAAAGAACCTGGTGACTGTGCTGGAGCTTGCCCTGGAAATGTGTGAACGGGGATTCTCTTTCCAGAAAGTAGATCTTTACCGTTCAAAAGCTACTGAGTTTGTCGTGGACGGGGAAACGTTAATTCCTCCTTTTAATTCGTTAGACGGTGTAGGAACAAATGCTGCCCTTAGCATTGAAAGAGCCAGAGAAGATGGAGAGTTCCTTTCAAAGGAGGACTTGCAGCAGCGAAGCAGAGCAACAAAGACTGTAATCGAGCATTTAGATGCTCATGGCTGCTTAGAAGGCCTCCCAGACTCAAACCAGCTTTCCCTCTTTTAAGAAAAACGGGAAGAGGGTGGCCTGTCTTGCAATATTAAGCAGAATATGGTACCTTTTCTATGGTGATACTTTGGATAACGAATGGGGAAAGAGTGGGGAAACCCACTCTTTCGTTTGCATTAAGGACTAATTTATCATATTAACAAATGAAAAGAACTGTATAAAAGGAGGTTTGGCATGAGCGATCGAGTGACTGAAATTACTTCTCGCTTGGTTGACCCTATTGTGGAGGAAATGAACCTTGAGCTTGTCGATGTGGAGTTCAAGAAGGAAGGGGAAAACTGGTTTTTACGTGTGTTCATTGATGGTGAAGATGGCGTTGATATTGAAGAATGCGGAAAGGTCAGTGAACAATTAAGTGAAAAGCTTGATCAGGAAGATCCCATTAAGCAGGCGTACTATCTTGAGGTTTCTTCTCCCGGTGCAGAACGTCCATTGAAAACAGAAAAGGATATGTACAAAGCGATTGGAAAGAACGTTTATGTGACAACTTATGAGCCGGTGGAAGGTGAAAAAGCATTTGAGGGAGCATTGATTGACTTTGACGGTTCTTTGTTGCAAATCGAAGTGAAAGTAAAGCAAAAGAAAAAAACGTATGAGGTACCATATGATAAAGTAGCAAAGGCCCGCCTGGCTGTTCTTATTTAAAGCTTATGGGACTAGGAATGGCCGAGAGACGGTCTTTGAAAGGGGGATATAACATCCATGAATAGTGACTTTATGGATGCGTTGTCAACGCTGGAAACAGATAAAGGAATTGAAAAAGAGGTCATTGTGGAAGCCATTGAAGCGGCTCTGATCTCGGCATACAAAAGGAATTTCAATCAGGCTCAAAACGTGCGGGTTGACGTGAACCGGGATACAGGAACCATCAGAGTATTTGCACGCAAAGAAGTTGTGGAAGAGGTGTTTGATCCGCGCCTGGAAATTTCCATTGAAGCAGCTAAGGAAATCAACCCGGCCTATGAGCTTGATGATGTCGTGGAAATAGAAGTTACGCCGAAAAACTTCGGCCGCATTGCAGCTCAGACCGCTAAACAAGTGGTGACCCAGCGTGTACGTGAAGCTGAGAGAAGCATTATTTATTCTGATTTTATAGACCGTGAAGAAGACATAATGACCGGGATAGTACAGCGCCAGGATCACCGGTTTATTTATGTTGATCTAGGAAAGGTAGAGGCCCTGCTTCCTCAAAGTGAGCAGATGAGCAACGAACATTATAAACATAACGACAGAATTAAGGCTTATATTACGAAAGTTGAAAAGACGACAAAAGGGCCGCAAATCATGATTTCTCGTACTCACCCGGGTCTGTTGAAGCGTCTTTTTGAGCTTGAAGTTCCGGAGATCTATGATGGCACTGTAGAAATTGTCTCGGTCGCTCGTGAAGCTGGTGACCGCTCCAAGATTTCTGTGTATGCTGAAGACAAAGATGTCGATCCTGTAGGCTCGTGTGTAGGTCCAAGAGGACAGCGGGTTCAGACCATTGTGGATGAACTGAAAGGCGAAAAAATTGATATTGTCCGCTGGTCTGAGAACCCGGTAGACTACGTTGCTAATGCACTCAGTCCTTCAAAAGTCCTGGATGTACAGGTGAACGAAGAAGAAAAAAGTACGCTTGTCGTGGTACCTGATTACCAGCTTTCACTTGCTATCGGGAAAAGAGGACAAAATGCACGTCTGGCAGCAAAATTAACAGGCTGGAAAATTGACATCAAAAATGAAACAGAAGCGAAAGAACTTGGGCTCTATGATCCTGAAACAGCAAATGTTCCTGGTGCGGAACCGAAGGAAGAGCCAGATGAGGAAAGCCACGTTGAAGGTGAAGAAGACTGGCTTGAGCCAGGTAATCCTGATGACCCGGAGATGGACTGGGACGAAAGTGAAAAAGACTAAAAGGGGAGAGGACAGTGAAAAAAAGAAAAGTGCCGCTGCGAAAATGCATAGCAACGGGTGAGATGAAGGCAAAGAAAGAACTTATCCGAGTGGTGCGCTCTCCAGAAGGGGAAGTTTCCGTTGACCCAGGCGGGAAAATGAACGGAAGAGGCGCTTATCTTACTAACAGCGAAGAATCTTTTTTGCTGGCCAAGCAAAAGGATTTGCTGTCCAGGCATTTAAAAGTCAAGCTGTCTGCAGAAGAATATGACAGGCTTGAACAGGAAAGACAAAAGGCGGGCAGGAAATGAACAATTCTTTTTATTCATTTCTTGGTCTTGCGGTCAGAGCAGGAAAGGTACTCTCCGGAGAAGAAATTGTCCTTAAGGAATTGAGGAAAAAGACCGTTTATCTTGTTCTTGTCTCAGATGATGCTTCCCCTAACACAAGAAAGAAAGTTCAGGATAAATGCACGTTTTATCAAATCCCGTGGCGTACTGCCGGGAGCCGGGATCAGCTTGGGCAGGCTATGGGGAAGGAACAGCGAGTAATCGCAGGCATTGGTGATAAGGGCTTTGCAGAAAAAATGATTTCACTTCTTGATGATTGATAATAAAAAGAGTTATGCTTTATATGATTAAGAGTTTTTTAGAGGGCAGGTGTTTTCTACACCTGTAAAGATTCTGAATCATTGACCTTGAAGACAAAAGGGCAGGATAAGCTTTCTTGTTTGCAAAGAGGCAAAGAAAAGAAGCATTCACCTTTTGATTATAAAAGGATCACTTGAAAGAAAAGGGACATCAGATCCCAATAGGAAGGCCGTGGTAATAGCATGAGTAATAATGATAAGAAAACCCAGAATAGACAAGGACAAGGAAACAGAAATCCTAACGCAAGAAAAGGAAAGCAGCAAAGACGAGGCGGAGGAGCAAGGAAAAGACCACAGCAGCCACGTCAAACAGTACCTACCCCGGAAAAAATCACTTATCCAGGCACTCTTACAGTAGGAGAATTAGCTGCAAAGCTTCATAAAGATTCTTCTGAAATTATTAAAAAATTAATGTTTCTTGGTGTAATGGCAACCAAAAATGAACAGCTCAGCAAAGAAACAATCGAACTCCTTGGGGAAGAATTCGGTGTGGAAGTAGAAGAAGAAGTCTATGTAGATGAGCTGGATATTGAACATTACGTGGAAGAAGATGATGATAAAGAAGAACATTTACAAGAGCGGCCACCTGTCGTGACAATCATGGGGCACGTTGACCACGGGAAAACGACGCTGCTTGACTCTATCCGCCATACAAAGGTAACGGAAGGGGAAGCAGGAGGTATCACCCAGCATATTGGTGCCTATCAGGTTGAGGAAAACGGCAAGAAAATTACGTTTCTTGATACGCCAGGCCACGCGGCTTTTACAACCATGCGTGCACGCGGTGCTCAAGTTACCGATATCACGATTCTTGTGGTAGCGGCAGATGATGGAGTTATGCCACAAACGGTTGAAGCAATCAACCATGCGAAAGCAGCTGAAGTTCCAATTATTGTGGCAGTTAACAAAATGGATAAAGAAAATGCAAATCCTGATCGCGTTATGCAGGAGCTTTCTGAACATAACCTTCTCCCTGAAGCATGGGGCGGAGATACGATTTTTGTAAATGTTTCAGCTGTTAAGAATGAAGGTATAGATGAACTCCTGGAAATGATTCTTCTTGTAGCTGAAGTGGAAGAGTTAAAAGCGAACCCTGATAAACGCGGACGGGGTACGGTCGTTGAAGCTGAACTTGATAAAGGAAGAGGGCCGGTTGCCACGCTTCTCGTACAATCAGGAACGATGAAAGTGGGAGACCCTATTGTAGTGGGTAACACATTTGGCCGTATTCGGGCCATGGTTAATGATGTAGGCCGTCGTGTAAAAACAGCAGGACCTTCTACTCCCGTTGAGATTACAGGATTAAATGATGTTCCACAAGCTGGAGATCAATTTGTGATTTTTGAAGATGAGAAAAAAGCAAGGCAAATAGGGGAAGCTAGAGGCGTACGGGCGAGAGACGAAGAACGCTCTCAAACGAACAAAGTCAGTCTTGATGATTTATTCGATCAAATTCAGCAAGGTGAAATGAAAGAGATCAATATTATCGTCAAGGCAGACGTTCAAGGCTCTGCTGAAGCATTACGAGGATCCCTTGAGAAAATTGAGGTAGAAGGCGCTAAGATCAACATCATTCATACTGGCGTCGGGGCGATTGCAGAATCAGATATTATTTTAGCAGCTGCATCAAATGCCATTGTCATAGGGTTTAATGTCCGCCCTGATGTAAATGCTAAGCGTACAGCGGAAGTTGAAAACGTGGATGTCCGCCTGCATCGTGTTATTTATGATGCCATTGAAGAAATTGAAGCAGCACTAAAAGGGATGCTTGATCCTGAATACCGTGAAAAGGTCATTGGACAGGTTGAAGTGCGTCAGACGTTCAATGTTTCCAAAATCGGCACTATTGCCGGAAGCTATGTCCTTGAAGGGAAAATCACCCGTGATTCTGATGTCCGTCTGATTAGAGACGGGGTTGTCATCTATGAAGGTGGGTTGAATGCTCTGAAACGCTTTAAAGATGATGTTAAAGAAGTGCAAAACGGGTATGAGTGTGGTGTAACCCTTAATAATTTCAACGACATTAAAGAAGGGGACATCATTGAAGCCTACGTAATGGAAGAAATTAAACAGGCATGATTGGTGTAGTTCATTGCGAATGCTTCATCTATGAAGCGGGCAGCTTAAAAGAAAAGCGGTCTGTTTTACAAAGCCTGGTCACACGTTTAAGGCAAAGGCTTAACGTTTCAGTAGCTGAAGTGGACCATCAAAATGTCTGGCAGCGTACAGCTCTTTCAATCGTTTGCGTAGGCTCTGAAAAAGAGCCCGTGGAAAGAGAACTGCAGCGGGCTCTTTCCTTGATTGACGGAGTTTATGATTTAGAACGAACAGTCACAACGTATGAGTGGCTGTAAAAAGGAGGACCTAGATCATGGGCAATGTAAGAGCTCACCGTGTAGGAGAGCAAATGAAAAAAGAACTGGCAGATATTTTCACCAGAGAAATTAAAGATCCCCGGGTTCAGTTTGTGACTGTGACAGGTGTAGACGTTACAGGCGATCTGCAGCAGGCAAAGGTCTTTATCACTGTTCTTGGTGATGAAGAAGAAAAAGCCAAAACAGTCAAAGCTCTCCAGGATGCGAAAGGGTTTATCCGCAGTGAAGTGGGGCAGCGGATACAGCTTCGCAAGACTCCGGATATTTCTTTTGAGATTGATGAGTCCATTGAATATGGGAATCGGATTGAACAGCTGTTAAAAGAAGTGAAAACAGACAATCGAGAACAGTAAAGGAGAAAGGATAGGCAAATTTATTGTCTATCCTTTTCTTCCCTTTAAAAATTTAAAGAGTATCTTGAAAAATGAAATAAATTATGCAGCAGGGAGTTTATAATATGGATGGTATTTTGCCTTTATATAAACCAAAAGGCTTGACCTCGCATGATTGTGTGATGAAGATCAGAAAAATATTTCAAACGAAAAAAGTTGGACATACAGGTACCCTCGACCCGGAAGTCGATGGGGTGCTTCCTATTTGTATTGGAAGAGCCACGAAAATATCTGAGTACTTAACAGCAAAGCCAAAAACATACAAGGGAACCGTAACCCTTGGCGCGGCAACCGACACAGAAGATGCAACTGGGAACATCATTGAACAGATAAGCGTCTCAAAAGCCCCGGCGATAGCTGATATTGAGACCGTTATAAAGCAGTTTACCGGGACGATCACACAGGTCCCCCCAATGTACTCAGCCGTTAAAGTAAAGGGGAAAAAGCTTTACGAGTATGCAAGAGAAGGGGTAGAAATTGAACGGCCCAAAAGAGAAGTAACCATCTATGATTTGTCTTTTCATCATCAGTCGGTCCGTTCCGAAGAAAAAACAGTAAGCTTTGATTTTACGGTGACATGCAGCAAAGGAACCTACGTACGCACATTGGCTGTGGATATGGGGCGTGCTCTTGGTTACCCTGCCCATATGTCTGCGCTTACCCGTACTGCTTCAGGTAATTTTACGATAGAAGAGTGCGTAACCTTTGAAGAGCTTGAACAGGCAAAAAAAGATGGTTCTCAGGAGGAGCACCTTCTTCCCATTTCCACAGGACTGAAAGATTATGAAAAAGTGGAAGTTGATCGGGAAATCGCAGAGAAAGTGTTAAATGGCGGGGTATTTGAAAGGTTTTCAACCGTCTCTTCTTCTTCATTCTTAATCTCGTATCAAGGAGAAATTCTTGCCATTTATACAGATCATCCGAAAAAGCGAGGCATGGTTAAGCCTGAAACCATGCTGGGGAAGCGAGGATAATAGAAGTTTAGTTGCTTCTCTTTTGGCTGTATGAAAGAATATAAAGTAGGGTTGCAAGAAAGGCAGTGAGGCACGGAGACCCGCTTTGTTAAAAGAGGGCGGCCTCAACTAAAAAACGGAAAGAAAATAAGGGAATTAGTTTGGCAGGTGATAGCTGTGGAAACCATATATCTTTACCATCCTCACTCATATACAAAAAACGACCTTCCAGAAACCGTTATAGCCTTAGGTTATTTTGACGGCGTTCATCGGGGGCATCAAAAAGTGATCAAAGCTGCAAAGGCGGAGGCTGAAAAGAGGAGAGCTGATTGTGCGGTGATGACTTTTCACCCTCATCCTAAATCTGTCTTATCTTCCAAGGTTAATGAAGAAGACATGAAATATATTACCCCGATGCCAGATAAAGAAAGTGAAATGAAGCGCTTGGGAGTAGATCGCCTCTATATTGTTAACTTTGATCTTACGTTTGCAGCCTTGACCCCTCAAGAGTTTGTGGATCAGTACTTAATCGGCCTCCATGCAGTACATATCGTGGCGGGCTTTGATTATTCTTATGGAAGAATGGGAAAAGGAACGATGGAAACCCTTCCTTTTCATTCAAGAGGTCAATTCGGTCAATCGACTGTAGGAAAGCTTGAAGAAAAGGATGAGAAAATCAGTTCCACGTTGATCCGCACTAAACTAAGTGATGGTGAGATTGAGGAGGCAAATACCCTTCTTGGCCGCAGGTATAAGGTAACAGGAAAAGTCGTGCATGGGGAAAAAAGAGGACGGACAATCGGTTTTCCTACAGCTAATGTATCCTTTTCCTTTCCTTATGTATATCCAGCGCTGGGAGTTTACGCTGTGTCGCTAAAGGTTGGCCAAAATGTGTATGACGGGGTCTGCAATGTTGGCTATAAGCCTACCTTTCATAAAGAAAGAAAAGGAGAACCCAATATAGAAGTCCACCTTTTTTCCTTTGAAAAAGATATTTATGATGAAGATGTAGAGGTCATCTGGCACAAAAGAATTCGTCAGGAAAAAAAGTTTTCTTCCGTGGACGACCTTGTAAAACAAATTGAAAAAGATAAACAGGAAGCAGAACACTTTTTCAAAGAAGAGAAAAGCCGGGCTCCTTCAAAATAGGTTAGTGAAGGAAAATAACTGTGATCTCTTGCAATTTGCACGAAAAAAAGGTATTCTAATCAATGTATTAAAAGTGACCACTTCTTGGCTGTATCGATTCTCCGACGAACTGCTAGGAACTGGTTGAAAAAAATTCAAGGAGGTGCCTTTCATGGCATTGACACAAGAACGTAAGCAAGAACTAGTTGAAGAGTTTAAAACTCACGAAAACGATACAGGATCCCCTGAAGTACAAGTGGCGATCTTAACAGAGCAGATTAACACCCTTAATGAGCACTTACGTACTCATAAGAAAGATCATCATTCACGCCGCGGCCTTTTGAAGATGGTTGGTAAGCGACGTAACCTGCTTACTTACTTGAGAAACAAAGACATTACTCGTTACCGTGAATTAATTCAAAAGCTCGGTCTTCGTCGATAAGCAATAACAAAAGCGGGATATTTTCCCGCTTTTTTGTTAGGTTCAGCAACTGGATATTTTTTCAAACCAGTGTAGGATTTACAAATCCTCAAGTGCTCTTCTCCTATGAAATAAACTGTATTTGCTTAAGTATTGAAGCAGTTGGCAAAGATAAGTATATAAAATAAAAATGAATTTAAACACAGGAGGAATACTCATTGGTAATGGAACATGAAAAACAGACCTTTACGTTAGATTGGGCAGGACGGAAGCTCACAGTGGAAACAGGGCAGCTTGCGAAGCAGGCAAACGGTTCCGTGCTTATCCGCTATGGGGACACTGTGGTTCTTTCTACTGCAACAGCTTCCAAAGAACCAAAAGACCTTCCTTTTTTTCCATTGACCGTCAATTATGAGGAGCGGTTGTATGCTGCCGGGAAAATCCCAGGAGGATTTATTAAAAGGGAAGGCCGTCCAAGTGAAAAGGCTGTCCTGGCAAGCCGCCTGATTGACCGGCCGATCCGTCCTTTATTTCCTGATGGCTTCCGTAACGAAGTACAAGTGATCAGCATTGTAATGAGTGTGGACCAAAACTCGCCTACAGAAATGGCAGCTATGCTTGGTTCATCGCTGGCTCTGTCTTTGTCTGATATTCCTTTTTCAGGTCCGATTGCTGGAGTGGTTGTGGGACGTGTGGATGGAGAGTTTATCATTAACCCGACAACAGAGCAATTGGAACAAAGTGATATTGAACTAACGGTTGCAGGAACAAAAGAAGCAATTAATATGGTGGAAGCCGGAGCGGAGCAGGTTTCTGAAGAAACGATGCTCGAAGCCATAATGTTTGGCCATGAAGAAATTAAAAGACTTGTGGCTTTTCAGGAAGAAATTGCTGAGAAGCTTGCACCTGAAAAAATGGACGTTGTTTTAAAACAACTTGATCCTGACCTGGAAACGAGAGTGCGGGACCATGCTGAAGCTACCTTAAAGAGTGCAGTGACAGTGAAAGAAAAGCATGCCCGTCAGGATGCTATTGATCAAGTTATAGAAGAAATTAAGGAACAATTTGAAGAAGAAGAGCGAGAAGAAGTGAAAGAAATTCTTCAAAAACTTGTTAAAGAAGAATTCAGGCGCCTGATCACAAAAGAAGACCTCCGTCCGGATGGTCGTTCATCCAGTGAAATTCGTGACCTTTCTTCGATTGTTAAGCTTTTGCCTAGAACCCATGGTTCCGGCCTGTTTACAAGAGGACAAACCCAGGCGTTAAGTGTTTGTACTCTAGGGGCATTAGGAGATGTTCAAATTCTTGATGGGTTAGGTATGGAAGAATCCAAGCGATTTATGCATCATTATAATTTTCCTTCTTTCAGTGTAGGAGAAACAGGGCCAATCCGTGCACCTGGAAGAAGAGAAATCGGGCACGGGGCATTGGGAGAACGTGCACTTGAGCCAATTATCCCAGATGAAAAAGCGTTCCCTTATACGATTCGTTTAGTTTCAGAAGTGCTTGAATCCAACGGTTCTACTTCTCAGGCGAGTATTTGCGCCAGCACCCTCGCCATGATGGATGCAGGTGTACCTATTAAAGCTCCGGTTGCCGGGATTGCGATGGGTCTTGTCAAAGAAGATGAGGATGTTTCCATTTTAACCGATATTCAGGGAATGGAAGACGCTTTAGGGGACATGGACTTTAAAGTGGCAGGCACGGAAAAAGGCGTAACAGCCCTGCAAATGGATATTAAAATTTCCGGAATTGACCGTGACATCCTGGAATATGCATTAGAGCAGGCGAGAAAGGCCCGTCTTCGTATTTTAGAAAACATGCTTGCGGCTATCGGAGAATATCGTACAGAGCTTTCAGAGTACGCTCCAAAAATTCTTACAATGAACATTAAGGCAGAAAAGATTCGTGATGTAATTGGTCCAAGCGGAAAGACTATTAACCAAATCATTGAAGATACGGGCGTGAAAATCGACATTGAACAAGACGGCACCATTTATATTTCTTCTACGGACCAGGAAGCAAACTTAAAAGCAAAAGAAACCATTGAAGATATTGTCCGTGAAGTTGAGGTTGGTGAAGTCTATAAAGGAAAAGTGAAACGGATTGAAAAATTTGGAGCCTTTGTGGAACTTTTTAAAGGCAAGGATGGTCTTGTTCACATTTCCCAGCTGGCAGAAGAGCGGGTGAACAAAGTCGAGGACATTGTTAAAATCGGTGATGAAATTGAAGTAAAAGTCACAGAAATTGACAATCAAGGCCGTGTCAATCTTTCCAGAAAAGTCCTTTTGAAAGAGAAGAAGAAACAAGAAGAATCTCAGGAACAAAACCAGGAGCAAAATCAAAACTAGGGGCGATCAGGACCCTTGTCTGATACAGTAAAGATGCTTGGCTTGGCGAAAGCCAAGTTCTTTTTGTACTGTGAGAATATGGTTTGTTTTTCAATTTTGTAAAGACAAAAAGATCCCCCTTCTGCTTCGTTCTATTATTTTCATGTATCACATAATAATGGGACGAGGAGGGAATCATGATGAGAAAACGATTTATTCTTATACAACTATTCGTTTTTGCAATAATTGGAGTGATTAGCTACAGTGCAGTTTACAACCCCTTTAGCACTGAGTACATACAGGAAGTAAAGCAGGAAGCTAGAATGGCTTCAACTACCATGCAGCAGCCGTTATATGAACAAATTCAAGAAGCTGCTGAACAGTACAATGAACCGGCTGTTGATGCGGTAGTGGATAAGGTGTGGAAAGCGGTACCAGGATATAACGGGAGAGTTGTTGATATTGAAGCTTCCTACAAGAAAATGAACCAAAAGGGGCAATTTGATAAGGGTCTGCTTGTCTTTAAAGAAGAAAGCCCAAAGGTTCATTTATCCGACCTTCCCCCAACCCCAATATATAAAGGGAATTCCCAAAAGCCTATGGTCGCCTTTCTCGTCAATGTAGCATGGGGAAATGAATACCTGCCTGACATGTTGAAAACTTTTCAAAAACATAATGTAAAAGCCACGTTTTTTCTCGATGGCTCATGGGTGAAAAATAACCCTAAGTTAGCTAAAATGATTCTCGAAGAAGGCCATGAAATTGGCAACCATGCTTATTCACATCCTGATTTAAAGCAAATGTCAAACGAAAGAATTCATGAAGAAATTTTAAAGACCAATGAAACCATTCAAGCTGCTCTCGATGTGAAACCGCGCTGGTTTGCTCCTCCATCAGGAAGCTACCGCCAGGATGTGGTTGATATCGCCCATGAACATGGAATGGGGACCATCATGTGGACACTGGACACCATTGATTGGAAAAGCCCTGAACCTTCATCTATGGCAGCAAGAATCGTAAAAGATAGCCACCCTGGAGCAATGATATTGATGCACCCGACAGGGGCCTCAAGAGACGGCTTAGAGAGCATGATTACAGGAATGAAAGAAAAAGGACTTAAAATTGGCACCGTTTCCCGTTTAGTAGATGAGGGAAGAGTCCAATAGGCAGTAGTAAGGCAGTAGATTTCAAGGAGGCATTACGTTGGTAAATAAAATAACGTTAGATAATGGTGTGCGTATCGTCTCAGAGCAAATAGAGTCGCTGCGCTCAGTTTCTATCGGTATATGGGTAGGAACAGGTTCAAGAAATGAAGAAAAAGAAGAGAATGGTATTTCCCATTTTCTTGAGCACATGTTTTTTAAAGGGACGGAAAAGCGGAACCCTCAGGAAATTGCAGAAAGCTTTGATCAAATCGGGGGACAAGTTAACGCATTTACCTCAAAGGAATATACCTGCTTTTACGCAAAAGTACTTGATGAGCATGCCCCAAAGGCCCTTGATGTCCTGTCGGATATGTTCTTTCACTCTACCTTTGATACAGAGGAATTGGTGAAAGAAAAAAATGTGGTCCTTGAGGAAATTAAAATGGTTGATGATACACCAGATGATATTGTCCATGACATTTTGGGAGAGGCAAGCTACGGGAACCACCCCCTTGGTCTTCCTATTTTGGGTACGGCGGATACGTTGAATGCATTCAGCCGTGAAACTCTGCAAGGCTACCTGGAGCGTTATTACACAGGAGAAAATGTTGTTATTTCCATAGCCGGGAACATTAAAGAAGACATGATTGACCAGATTTCCAGTATTTTTTCTGAATTGAAGCCCAAAGGTGCAGATAAAAATATAGAAAAGCCTGCATTTTTAACAAATAAGATGGCAAGAGAAAAGGAGACTGAGCAGGCTCACCTCTGTTTAGGTTACCCGGGAGTACCAGCAGGGGATGAAAGCATTTATGCATTGGCACTGCTTAACAATGTGCTGGGAGGAAGCATGAGCAGCCGCTTGTTTCAAGAGATCAGAGAAAAAAGAGGATTGGCTTATTCTGTCTTTTCCTACCACTCTTCTTTTCAGGATAACGGAATGCTCACAATTTATGGAGGGACAGCGCCTGACCATTTAGATGAGTTGTTTGATGCGACAGTGAATTGTATTAAGGATTTAAGAAAAAAAGGATTAACAAAGAAAGAATTAACAAATGGAAAAGAGCAGTTAAAAGGAAACTTAATGCTAAGCCTGGAAAGTTCAAACAGCCGGATGAGCAGAAATGGGAAAAATGAGCTTCTGCTCGGATATCACCGCAGCCTTGATGAGGTGATCCAGCAGATAAACAAGGTTACCGAAGAAGATGTGCGAAAGGTGGCCTCCGAGGTGTTTACTGATGACTTTTCCTTGTCTCTAATCAGTCCTACAGGCAGGTTTCCCTCATCTTTATCTAAATAAAGTACTTTTTTAACCAGTTCGCTAGAACTGGTTAATTTTTTTGTCTTGTACACATACACATAAAAAGAAAAGGAGGGGGCATACATGCGCCTTAGTGAGCTCCATGGTAAAGAAGTGATTGATTATAAAAAAGGAGAAAGGCTTGGAGTCCTGGGTGCTGCTGACGTGTTAGTGGATGAAGCAACCGGAAAAGTAGAAGCCTTTCTGTTACCGACACAAAGCTGGATGCCTTTTAGAAAAAAACAAAACGAAATGACTGTTTATTGGCACCACATTAAAACGATAGGCGATGACTTTTTAATCATTGATATGTAAAGAGCCATGATATGGCTCTTTTTGCATACAAAGATTATCCCCATCAAGTGCAACTGTACATTTTAATCGGTTATCTTCGACAAGCTCTATTTCTTCTGCACGCTCATCAGGCAGCCTGCATAACCTGAGAGTCGGGGAAGAGATGGGAGTAATGCAAACAGTCCATGCATTCTTTACATAAAATAATAGGTGTTTGTCCGTCTCACGAAAGTTCTCCATACTCATACCGTAGTAGAGAGAAAAGGAAAAACCAAGATATTTGCATGGAAGGTTGAAGGAGAGGGAGAGGAAGCCCCATGCTGACAGGAAAGAAAATAGCTGTTATAGGTGGAGATGCAAGACAAATTGAGGTGATAGATCGTTTAATTCAACGTGATGCCACCTTGTTTCTAGTAGGATTTGAAAAGTTACAAAGGCAGTTCATTGGTGCCAAGCATGTAACGATGGAAGAAATTTTAGGAGAAGATCTGCACGCTGTATTACTCCCGGTTAGCGGGATGCAGGAAAATGGTGAGGTAGAAACGACGTTCTCAAGCAAACCGGCTGTCGTTACGCAGGAATGGTTAAATCGTACCCCAAAAGATTGCTCGATTTATACGGGAATTTCAAATAAAACACTTGACGAGATGGCAAAGAAAGCGGAATGCTCCTTAATTAAATTATTAGAGCGGGATGACGTCGCGATCTATAATGCGATCCCGACTGCAGAAGGTACGCTGCTTCTTGTCATTCAGGATACAGATATTACGGTACACGGGTCTGAAACAATAATTTTAGGGTTAGGCCGGGTTGGAATGACCGTAGCCAGAACCTTTTCTGCCTTAGGAGCATATGTAAAAGTAGGGACCGATAATTCTGCCGAAAGAGCTCGGGCAGAGGAAATGAAAATGAAAGCTTTCCCACTAAAAGAATTACCTGAAAAAGTCCAAAGCGCAGATATTTGTATAAACACAATCCCAGCTCCAGTTTTAACAGGCCATGTGCTGGCTCATATGGCTCCCCGCTGTATTATTGTAGACTTGGCCTCCAAACCCGGAGGTACGGACTTTACCTATGCAAAGAAAAGAGGGATCCGCGCCAAGCTTGCACCGGGTCTTCCAGGTTTAGTCGCTCCAAAAACAGCCGGGAGGATTTTGGCTGATGTAGCTGTCAGATTGTTAGAAGAGCAGTGAATGTGAAAGGAGGCCCACTGATGACGCTTAAAGGTAAGCGTATAGGGTTTGGGGTAACCGGCTCTCATTGTACGTTGGAAGAAATCATGCCGGAAATGAAAAGACTGCGCGAAATGGGGGCAGAGGTTATCCCTTTTGTCAGTCACACCGTTTTATCCACAGATACAAAATTTGGTTCTTCAGACCACTGGAAAAAAGAAATTCTAAAAGCCAGCGGGCAGGATGATATCATTGATTCAATTGTAAAGGCAGAACCCTTTGGTCCTAAAACCCCTTTGGATGCTATGCTGATCGCTCCCCTTACCGGGACTTCTATCAGCAAGTTTGCTAACGCTATGACCGATTCTCCGGTATTGATGGGAGCAAAAGCAACGTTAAGGAATTCAAAGCCTGTCGTCCTTGCCATTTCAACAAATGATGCTTTAGGACTTAATGGAGTAAATGTTATGAAGCTGATGGCAACAAAAAATATTTATTTTGTTCCTTTTGGCCAGGACGCTCCTGATCAGAAACCAAACTCACTAGTTGCCAGAATGGAAGCAATTCCGGCTACAATTGAAGCAGCTATACATGGTCGCCAATATCAGCCAGTAATAATTGAAAAGTTCAGAGATTGAGCCGTAACTATAGTTGATAATTTTTCTCCCATCTTTTATGTTAGTTAAAGAGCCTTTTTTTTCGATTGATTTATTTTCAAAACGGGAATAAAGGTAATTATGCAAAAACGGTGACATAAAGAAGGGAGAATCACACATAATGGCAAATGAAGCAGGTTATAACGTAGCAGTTGTAGGAGCAACTGGTGCAGTTGGTGAACAAATGTTAAAAACGTTAGAGGATAAAGATTTTCCTATTAAGTCTATAAAATTGTTATCATCCAAACGTTCAGCAGGAAAGAAGCTTTCCTTTAAAGGGGAAGAAGTTACTGTAGAAGAGGCAACTCCAGAAGCATTTGAGGGTATTCAGCTCGCCCTGTTTTCTGCAGGAGGATCAGTTTCCAAAAAGCTTGCTCCTGAAGCTGTGAAGCGTGGAGCAGTAGTAGTAGATAATACAAGTGCTTACCGCATGGATGAGGATGTTCCTCTTGTCGTGCCGGAAGTAAATGAAGAAGATGTAAAAAATCATAAGGGCATTATTGCAAACCCTAACTGTTCTACTATTCAGATGGTTGTAGCCTTAGAACCAGTACGTCAAAAGTATGGCCTTAAAAAAGTCATTGTCTCCACGTACCAGGCGGTATCAGGAGCGGGACTTGAAGCCATCACAGAAATGAAAGAGCAATCAAGAGATATTTTAGATGGAAAAGAAGTAACACCAGAAATTTTACCTGTAGGCGGAGACAAAAAGCATTATCAAATTGCCTATAATGCGGTTCCTCAAATTGACCTTTTTCAAGAAAATGGGTACACCTTTGAAGAAATGAAGATGATTAATGAAACGAAAAAAATTATGCATATGAACTCTCTGGAGGTAGCTGCTACATGCGTCCGTCTGCCTGTGGAAACAGGACATTCTGAATCAGTTTATGTAGAAGTGGAAAACGGCGGAGCATCAGCAGAAGAGTTTAAAAACACCATTGCTGAAGGAGAAGGAATCACTTTAAAAGATGACCCCTCCCAGCAGGAGTATCCCCTTGCCATTGACTGTGTAGGTCTTCCTGATGTATTTGTTGGACGAATCCGCAGAGACCTTGACCGTGACAATGGTTATCATATGTGGGTTGTTTCTGATAATCTAGTAAAGGGTGCAGCATACAATTCCGTTCAAATTGCCGAAAGTCTTGATAAATTAGGACTCTTGAAGTAAAGAAGAGGGTGGCTTATGAAGGTTGTTGTTCAAAAGTTTGGGGGAACCTCGGTTAGGAATGAAGAAGTAAGAAGGCAGGCAGCACATCATGTCAAGGAAGCCGTTGAAAATGGCTATAAAGTGATAGTGGTTGTGTCAGCTATGGGTCGAAAAGGTGATCCCTACGCAACAGATACACTTCTTAGTCTTGTGAATGGCAATGATTCCTTTGCAGATGTGCGGGAGAAGGACTTACTTGTATCATGCGGAGAAGTTATCTCCTCTGTTGTTTTTACTGACTTGCTTCAATCTTTGAATGTAAAAGCTTCTGCTGTAACGGGAGCTCAGGCTGGTTTTCGCACAAATGAAGAATTCTCAAATGCAAAAATTATTGATATGCAATGCGATGGCTTAAAAGAGCGTCTGCACCACTTTGATGTTGTAGTAGTAGCAGGCTTTCAAGGCAGCTCGGCTACTGGGGAAATTACTACCCTGGGCCGGGGTGGGAGTGATACGTCAGCCACTGCCTTAGGCGCTGCCTTGCAAGCTGAATACGTCGATATATTTACCGATGTAGAAGGGGTGATGACTGCTGATCCAAGAATGGTGGATACAGCTCGACCTTTAAAGGCAGTAACATACAATGAAATTTGCAATATGGCATACCAGGGTGCCAAGGTAATTCACCCTCGTGCGGTCGAAATTGCCATGCAGGCTAAGATACCGATTCGCATCCGCTCTACACAATCTGACGGAGCGGGAACTTTAATTACGACAACTCATGGGGGCAGCGCCGGCAGTGATCTGGAAGAACGCCCGGTGACAGGGATTGCTCATTTATCTGAAATTTCCCAGATTACTGTGAAAGAAAAGGAAGGCCAGTATAACTTGCAGGCGGATGTTTTTAAAACGATGGCTCAGGCTAATATTAGTGTCGATTTTATTAATATTCACCCCACAGGAGTAGTGTATACGGTTCCCGATCATCTCGCAGCCAAAGCAGAGCAGCTGCTTCTCGATAAAGGGTATGAATCACAGGTTGTGAGAAACTGTTCCAAGGTTTCTGCAGTAGGAGCTGGGATGACTGGTGTTCCTGGTGTAGCGTCCAAAATCGTGGCTGCGTTAACCGAACAAAACATCCAAATCCTTCAATCTGCTGATTCCCACACTACAATCTGGGTATTAGTGCATGGGGAAGATACGAAAAAAGCAGTGAATGCCCTTCATCATATGTTTGAACTTGAAAATTAATAGGTAACGTAAGAGAAATCAGGCGGGGAGAAATCCCCGCCTGACCTATAATGTCAACTTGTGACAACCCTTTCATAGGTGAAAAGGAGATGAAAGAAGTGGACCACGGGCGCTTACTCACAGCAATGGTGACTCCCTTCAATTCGGATGGTGCAATTGAATGGGCTGCGGTTGATGATCTAGTTGAATATTTAATTGCCCACAATACGGAAGGCTTAGTTGTAGCGGGAACGACCGGAGAGTCTCCCACGCTTTCCACTGAAGAGAAGCTTGCTCTTTTTAAACGAGTTAAGGAAGCAGCCGGAGGGCGGGTTCCAGTCATCGCAGGGACCGGAACCAATGATACAGCTTATTCAGCGGAGCTGACCCAAAAAGCCTCTTCGCTGGGTGTAGATGGTATTATGGCTGTGACTCCTTACTACAATAAACCAACTCAAGAAGGGATGTATCATCATTTTAAAGCAATAGCAGATTCAACCTCATTACCGGTTATGATTTATAACATCCCTGGTCGATGTATCGTTGACCTGCACAGTACGACTCTATTAAAGCTGGCTCACATTCCTAATATCACTTCCGTCAAAGAAGCCAATGGAAACTTAGAGCAAATGGCATATGTGATTGAAAATGCCCCGAAAGACTTTAAGCTTTATAGTGGAGATGATTCCTTGACGCTCCCTGTTTTATCAATAGGAGGCCATGGGGTGGTGTCTGTTGCCGCCCATTTGATTGGCAGGGAAATGAGTGAGATGATCGGATGTTATTTGACAGGGGATATTACAAAAGCTGCTGTTATTCACAGGGGCCTGCTACCCAAAATGAAAGCATGTTTCATTACTCCAAACCCTGCGCCTATCAAAGGGGTTTTGGAGCAAAAAGGGATCCTTTCGAGAACAACAAGATCCCCCATTCTACCGTTAACTGATCCGGAAATGAATTGGGTTCGAGATATATTTCTCCCGGCATAACAGCCGGGTTTTCTTTTTCCTGCAAGCAGAAAGGAGAGGGTGAACAAACCAGAGAAGGTCTCTTGGTCTTGTATTCTCTTTCCAAATTAAGTTATACTACAACCAAGTGATTCGTCCGGGTGCAATGGTGAAAAAGAGAGGATGAGTAACGACTTTTCCTTCCTAGAACAGGAGAGGAAGAAACAATGTAACTGAATATATAGGAGGAACGTAAATTGTCAAAGCAAAATTCAGAAACTGTACGTGTTTTTGCCTTGGGCGGCGTTGGAGAAATAGGCAAAAACATGTATGTTGTTGAAGTAGAAGAAGATATTATTGTAATTGATTCGGGATTAATGTTTCCAGAGGATGATATGCTTGGGGTCGATATTGTCATTCCCGACATCTCGTATCTTATACAAAATAAAGAAAGAGTAAAAGGCATCATCCTCACACACGGTCATGAGGACCACATTGGAGGCCTTCCTTATGTCCTTCAAAAAATAAAAGTACCAGTTTACGGAACAAAGCTTACGATCGGTTTAGTGGAAGAGCGTCTAAAAGAAAAAGGATTAATCAAAAAAGCCGATTTGAGACTGATTGATTCACATTCGAAAATTAAAGTTGGAAATGTTCCTGTCAGCTTTTTTCGGACTAATCACAGCATACCTGATTCGGTTGGTGTTGGAATTGAAACGTCCCAGGGCATGGTTGTCCATACCGGGGACTTTAAATTTGACCAGACCCCCGTTGATGGGAAGTTTGCTGAAGTAGGCAAGATGTCTGATATGGGGAAAAAAGGGGTGCTTTGCCTCATGTCTGATAGTACAAACGCTGAACGCCCCGGAACGACCGCTTCAGAAACATCTACCGGAGCAGGGATTAACCAGGTGATACAAGAGGCAGAAGGAAGAGTAATTGTTACCACTTTTGCTTCCAACATTCACAGAATTCAGCAGGTGGTTAGAGCCGCCGCCAATGATAATCGAAAAATTGGTGTTGTGGGGACAAGCATGCTGAAAGTAATAGAAATCGCAAAGCGTCTAGGATATTTGCGAGTGCCCAAAAGTATTTTTATTGAGCTTGATCAAATAAATAACTATAACGATGATCAAATTGTCATCCTTTGCACAGGCAGCCAAGGCGAACCTATGTCAGCGCTGACAAGAATGGCTAAAGGAGCTCATCGCCAAGTATCCATGAAAGCGGAGGACACAGTCGTCATCTCGGCTACACCCATTCCTGGAAATGAAAAATCAGTTTCAAGAATTATTGATTTCATTTCGCGCATTGGAGCAGATGTGGTTTACGGGGATAAACAAGTTCACGCATCAGGCCACGGCAGCCAGGAAGAATTGAAATTTATGCTCAACCTCATGCGCCCACGGTTTTTTATACCGGTTCATGGGGAATACAGGATGCAGTTTGCACACAGGCAGCTAGCTCAGTCTGTCGGTATTAAACAGGACAGAACTTTTCTAATAGACAAGGGAGAAGTCATCGAATTTACCAAGGGACAAGGAAAAAGAACCGGCAAAGTTCCTTCAGGGAATGTCTTAATTGACGGGCTTGGAGTCGGGGATGTTGGTAATATCGTCCTAAGAGACAGACGCCTTCTTTCAGAAGACGGGATTCTCGTGGTTGTCGTAACGCTAAATAAAAAAAGCAGTTCAATTATCTCCGGTCCTGACATTATTTCCAGAGGATTTGTGTACGTCCGTGAATCAGAAAAGCTTCTTGAGGAAGCAAACAAAAAAGTTTCCGATACACTTGAAAAGTGTATGAGTGAAAACGTTAATGAATGGTCTTCTTTAAAAAGTAATATCCGTGATGTGTTAAGCAGGTTCCTTTATGAAAAAACAAAACGCAGGCCGATGATTCTGCCAATTATAATGGAGGTATAAGACCGGGGATTCCCCGGTTTTTTTCGTAAAAAAGGAAGCTTCCCCTGAAAATCACGAGCGTGTCAAATGGCTCCCTTTGTATAAATAAGCACGGGCTCGTTATACTAATCCTATTAATCATAATAGGAGGGTCATTTATGTTTCAAAACCAAGATCCAAATACCCCGCAGACTTCCCCTCAAGCACCTCCGCAGTCACCGCCGCAGCAGCCTGGAGGGCAGCCAGGCGGAGCAGAAAAAGGCTCAGGAATTTTAAATAAAATCCAAGAGCTTGGGCAGACAAATGTTCCTGAAATGGAACAGACAAATATCCACTGTATTACAATTATTGGTCAGATTGAAGGTCATATGCAGCTGCCTCCTCAAAATAAGACGACCAAGTATGAACACATTATTCCTCAGCTTGTAGCTGCTGAACAAAATGCTAAGATTGAAGGTATGCTGATTGTGTTGAATACAGTAGGGGGAGATGTGGAAGCAGGGCTGGCTATTTCTGAAATGGTGGCCAGCATGTCAAAGCCTACGGTAACACTTGTACTTGGAGGAGGCCACTCCATTGGAGTCCCCATAGCCGTAGCTGCTGATTATTCTTTTATCGCAGAAACAGCTACCATGACCATTCACCCCATACGCTTGACTGGTCTGGTTATTGGGGTTCCGCAAACCTTTGAGTACCTGGATAAAATGCAGGAGCGTGTGATCTCCTTTGTCACCAAACAATCGAATATTGCCGAAGAGAAATTTAAAGAGCTTATGTTTGAAAAAGGAAATTTAACAAGAGATATAGGCACGAATGTGGTGGGGCCTGACGCCGTTGACTATGGAATTATAAATGAAGTAGGCGGTGTAGGGCAGGCGCTTCAAAAGCTGAATCAATTAATTAGTGAACAGAAGGGACAGAAAGAAGGAATGATGCAATGATTCTTTATACGCCTGTTCCAATGGAAGCCGTGTACAAAGAGGAACATGAAACAACTGCCTCCCAGCGGAGCGTACCTTGTGAACATGGAGTGGTCCTCCTTGAAGAACAGGAACCAAACAAATGGGTCATTACCAGGCTCATGAGCACGGACCCCCAAGCGTACTTGCAAGATTGCTACCAGCCCGGAAAAGTATGGACAGACAGCCTCTAAACAATATAAAGGATTAGAAAATTATGCTATAATTAAGAACGAGCCGCCTCCGGCGGCTCTCTTTATGAATAGAAAAGCTGGTTACATATGGAATAAACTTGTCGGGGTGAGGTTATGGCAAAAAAGAAAAAAAAGAAAAGCCAAAAGCAGAATCAGTGGGCTAAGCAAATGAAGTACGAGCTTGCAGGCCTGCTTTTCTTTACCTTGGCAATCATTGCACTTTTCAGATTTGGTTTCGTTGGGGAAATAGTTGTTCAGCTTTTTCGCTTTTTTCTAGGGGAATGGCATGTCCTGTTAACTCTTTTTGTCCTGTTTGTTTCTGTCTACATTATCGTAAAGCGCAAGTTTCCGCCACTGGCAGGGAGACGTTTAAGCGGTTTGTATATTGCCATATCGACCTTTCTCCTGTTAAGTCATTTAATGTTGTTTGAAAATCTTGGAGCTCAGAGTCCTTTTCAGAGCGGTTCTGCCCTTCTGCAAACATGGGAGCTTTACTGGCTCGATGTGAGCGGAAACAGCGCGTATGAAGATATCGGCGGAGGGATGATCGGGGCTCTTCTGTTTACTGTAAGCATGTTTCTTTTTGATGGAGGAGGAACAAGGGTAGTCTCAGTATTTTTGTTTGTCATTTCATTTATTTTATTAACTGGCATTTCCATGCAAGGTATTTTTCTTACCGTAGTAAATAAAATGAAAGAGAGCACTCTTGCAGCCGGCAAAGCTGTACAAGCAAAAGGAGCTGAATTTAAACAGGCCAGGGAGCAAAAGAAAGAAGAAGGGAAAAGCAAAAAGGAAAAAAGGCAGGCGCAAAGTCAGGCCTATAAAGAAGAGAAGGAGGCAAAAGAAGCAAAGCCTGAAGAAAGACCGGATCCGGTCATTTATAATTTTGCGGATCAAGCATATTCGTCAGAGAACCGGAACACTTCTGATAAAGAGTCCCAGGTTTCTCAGCGGGAAAAGAAGGATAAAGAGACTGAAGAAGCCGTGAAAGAACCTCTTATGGTGGCGGCTGAAACGACAAATGAGGATTACCAGGTCCCTCCTATTGAGTTATTGTCAAGCCCTAAACAGAACAGTCAAAAGCATGAAAAGGGCCAGATTTCTTCCAATGCGAGAAAGCTGGAGCAGACCTTATTAAGCTTTGGTGTGAAAGCAAAGGTAAATGAAGTGCACTTAGGCCCGGCAGTAACAAAGTATGAAGTGCAGCCTGATATAGGGGTGAAAGTGAGTAAAATCGTAAATTTAGCCGACGATCTTGCTTTGGCACTAGCTGCAAAAGATATCCGGATCGAAGCACCAATCCCAGGAAAATCCGCTATCGGCATTGAAGTTCCGAATCAGGAAGTTGCCATGGTAGGGCTGCGGGAAGTCCTTGAAGCAGGAAAGAAAAAGGATGAGCATATACTTTCTGTTGCTTTGGGAAGAGATATATCAGGTGAACCTGTACTGGCATCCTTAAACAAAATGCCTCATCTTCTGGTAGCTGGAGCAACTGGAAGCGGGAAAAGTGTATGTATTAATGGAATTATTACCAGTATTTTGATGAAAGCAAAACCCCATGAAGTCAAGCTCATGATGATTGATCCTAAGATGGTTGAACTCAACGTGTATAATGGGATTCCTCATTTACTGACACCAGTTGTGACAGAGCCTAAGAAAGCGTCTCAGGCCCTTAAGAAGGCTGTGGCAGAGATGGAACGCCGCTATGATCTGTTCTCTCACAGCGGAACTCGTAATATTGAGGGGTATAATGATCTGATTAGGAAGCAAAATGAGAAAAACAATGAAAAACAGCCAACATTACCGTATATCATTGTCATTGTTGACGAGCTTGCCGACTTGATGATGGTAGCGTCAAGTGATGTGGAGGATGCCATTACCAGGCTTGCTCAAATGGCAAGGGCTGCTGGTATCCATATGATTATTGCAACACAGCGTCCATCTGTCGATGTTATTACCGGAGTCATAAAAGCAAACATCCCATCAAGAATTGCTTTTGGTGTGTCCAGCCAGACCGATTCCAGAACTATTCTGGACTCAGGAGGGGCTGAAAAGCTCCTTGGCCGGGGGGATATGCTGTTTATTCCAGTAGGAGCAAACAAAAGCACTCGTATTCAGGGCGCTTTTGTATCAGATGAAGAAGTAGAGGCCGTTGTCAATGCCGTCATAGCTCAGCAGAAAGCGAGCTACCAGGAAGAAATGATGCCTGAGGAAGTTCCTGAGGTTGAGTCTGAAGTTCAGGATGATTTGTATGATGATGCTGTATCTCTTGTCATGCAAATGAACAGCGCGTCCGTATCCATGCTTCAAAGAAGGTTTCGAATCGGCTATACTCGGGCAGCACGGCTGATTGATGAAATGGAAGTCAGGGGAATTGTAGGGCCATATGAAGGCAGCAAGCCTCGTGAAGTATTAGTAGATCGACGTGAGGAGCAATCGTCAGAGCAAGCCTGATACGCATTCATTACAGCTATAGTTGGAGAAAGGGTGTTTAACGATGATCCAAGAAGAAACGTATTCTGTTAAGGGATTACATGTCCATGTTGTTCCCACTGATAAGTTCAAAACCAATACTGTTGTTCTTCAAGTAAAAGCCCCGTTAAAAAAAGAGACGGTGACGCAAAGGTCTCTGTTGGCCAATGTGTTAAAAAGCGCTACGAAAAACCATCCTACGAGAAAGGATATCCGCTTATATTTGGATGAACTTTACGGAGCTTCATTTGGGATCGATGTGACCAAAAAAGGTGAAGCCCACCTGATCTCTTTTCGAATTGAAGTGGCAAATGAAAAATATTTACAGGATCCAAGCCCTCTCTTAACAAAGAGCCTGGAATTTCTCCGGGATGTCCTCTTTGATCCTATCATGGAGAATGGAGGGTTTTCTGAAAGTATCATTACTGAAGAAAAGCGCACATTGAAGCAGCGCCTGGAGTCTATTTTTGATGATAAAATGCGCTACGCAAATGTTCGTTTAATTGAAGAGATGTGCAAAGACGAACCATACGGGATTCATCCTTATGGGAGTGAAGAGGAAATTGAGAAGATAGGCAAAGATGACTTGAAAGAAACGTACGATAGCATGATCAACGAGGATGACTTTGATTTGTATGTCGTAGGTGATGTGAAAGAAAATGAATTAAAAAAGGATATACAAGAGCTGTTTCGTCTTCCCGAAAGAGAAGGAAGCCTTGAGGCCTCTTCGGCATCAATTACAAAGCCTGAAGATGTACGGGAGGTAAGCGAAGAACAGGACGTACAGCAAGGAAAATTGAACATCGGATACCGAACGTCTATTATTTTTAAAGATGAAAATTATCCGGCGATGCAGGTGATGAATGGACTATTTGGCGGTTTTCCTCATTCAAAGCTCTTCATTAATGTCAGGGAAAAAGAGAGCCTGGCGTACTATGCGGCATCCAGGTATGAAAGCAGTAAAGGCCTTCTGCTTGTGATGTCAGGGGTGGACCAGAAAAACTACGATAAAGCTTTAACCATTATTAAAGAGCAGATGAAGGCAATGAAAGACGGCGACTTTTCTGACAAGGAAATTGAACAGACGAAACAAATGCTTAAAAACCAATTACTTGAAATGGCAGATGTACCCAGGGGATTGATCGAAATGTTTTACCAGGGTGTTGTTTCAGGGAAAAAAAGGCCTCTTGATGACTGGCTTGAAGCGATTGATAAAGTGACCAAAGAAGATGTAATTGAATGCGCGAAAACGGTTGAAATGGATACGATCTATTTCTTACGAGGAAAGGAGGCTAAATAATGGCTGAAAAACAAACATTTGACCAGTTGAAGGAAACGTTGTACCAGGAAAAACTTGACAATGGACTTTCTGTATATGTTCTTCCTAAAAAAGGTTTTAACAAAACCTATGCTACTTTTACGACAAATTATGGTGCAGTGGACAATCATTTTGTCCCTCTGGGGGAAAACGAAAAAGTGAAAGTTCCTGACGGTATCGCTCATTTTTTAGAGCACAAAATGTTTGAAGATGAAAAAGGAGACGTTTTCCAGGTTTTTGGAGAACAGGGCGCTTCGGCTAATGCATTTACCAGCTTTACTCGGACAGCTTACCTTTTTTCCAGCACCCAGGAAGTAAAGAAGAATCTAACAACATTATTAAATTTTGTCCAGCATCCTTATTTTACTGAACAGAGTGTAGAGAAGGAGAAAGGAATCATTGGGCAGGAAATAAAGATGTATGAAGATAACTCTGATTGGCGTGTGTTTTTTAACCTCCTGGACAACATGTACCATAATCATCCTGTGAAAATTGACATCGCAGGTACTATTGATTCCATTGACAAGATTACAAAAGATGATTTGTACACCTGCTACAACACCTTTTACCATCCATCAAATATGGCATTATTTATCGTCGGCCCCGTTGAGCCAGAGGAGATTCTGCAGCTGGTTAGGGACAACCAGGGAGAAAAAGAATTTAAAGAGCCGGAAGAGATCGAAAGGTTTCTTGCCGAGGAGCCGGAAAACGTTCGCAGGGAAAAAGAAGTCCTTCCAATGAGTGTAAACACACCAAAATGCCTGGTTGGCTACAAAGAACCCGATCCAAAAAAACAAGGGAAAGAACTGCTTCGCTATGAGCTCTCTTTGCAGATTATCCTTGAACTCATGTTTGGTCAGGGCTCAGAAACATATCAACAGTTGTACAAAGAGGGACTGATTGACGATTCCTTTTCCTTTGATTACACAGGGGAGAAAACATTTGCATTCAGTGTGATTGGTGGAGACACTAAAGATCCTGATGCTTTGGCACAGAAGATTCAGGAAGCTGTTCGCAGCATGAAGCAAGAGGGAATAAATGAGGAAGAGGTAGAGCGGATCAGAAAGAAAAAGATCGGATCCTTTTTAAAGCAATTGAATTCCCCGGAATTTATCGCAAATCAATTTACTCGCTATCTCTTTAATGAGATGCATTTATATGATGTGATTCCTGTATTGGAAGAATTGACTTCAAAAGATTTAGAAGCTGCGCTTACGGAGCATTTTGGGGAAGACCAATGCACTATTTCCCAGGTGGTGGGCAAGAAAGCAGAGGAATCTGCATAAATGTCTGAGCACGTTTTAATTACTGGTTCGAGCGGAGCAATAGGAAAGGAAATAGCTTTAAAAATGGCGGCTTCCGGCCGCCCTTTATTTTTACATTATAATGCTTCTAAAGAAAAAGCAGAATCTCTAAAGAGAGAATGTGAAGGACTTGGCGTGGAAGTAAACCTTGTACAAAGCGATTTATCTAAGCCTGAAGGAGTTTCTGAGCTATTAAAAGGTATTCATTCACCCGTGGGAGCCGTGATTCATAACAGTGGAAAAAGCTCCTACGGACTATTTACAGACCTTGACTCCAAAGACATACAAGACAACATTCAACTTCACTTAACAAGCCCTTTAGAGCTTACGAAAAGCTTGCTGCCCGGAATGATTCAAAGGCGCCATGGGCACATACTTGTTATTTCCTCTATATGGGGATTAACCGGAGCTGCCTGCGAAGTGATGTATTCTACGGTTAAAGGAGGATTAAACACATTTGTGAAGTCCTTAGCCAAAGAAGCAGCCCCATCGGGGGTGTATGTCAACGGCATAGCACCAGGAGCTATTGAATCACCAATGATGTCTGCTTTTTCTCCTGAGGAAAAAGAGGCCCTGCGTGATGAAATCCCAATGAGCAGACTAGGTTCTCCTCGTGAAGTAGCTGATGCTGCAGAGTTTCTCCTCTCCTCTAAATCGAGCTATATATCAGGACAAATTCTTTCAGTAAATGGAGCCTGGTACTGTTAACAAAGGAATTTTAACAGGAGGGGAATAATTTTTCTTTACTAATGAAAAACTACGAAAGAAACCATTAGTAAGGAGGGAAGCTTCATGTCTGTATTAGACAACTGGGAGCAGTGGAAAGATTTTCTAGGCGACCGTTTACATCAAGGGCAAGGCGAAGGAATGAATAATGAAACAATTTCTGAGGTAGCTTATGAAGTTGGAGAATATTTAGCCAACCAAGTAGAACCAAAAAATGAGCAAGAACGCGTTTTAGCTCAAATGTGGAAAGTAGCCAATGAACAAGAGCAGCATGCCATTGCCAACATGATGGTTAAGCTTGTTCAAAACGAAGGAACGCATTAAGTTAAGATATAAAAGAATGAAGGGTGCTGCGCGATGCGGTGCCCTTCTTTTATGCACTTGTATTTTTACACCAAGGAAGGAAGACCCTTTAAAGGAAGTAAAGTTGGCTGTATAATATATTTACTGTGACAAACTTTAAGCTTTATGAGGACAGGCCATTCAAAGACCAAAAGGAAGCCTGGGTAAATATTCGCTCCGGTGCAAGAGGAAAAGGGAGTTAATACTTTGCACTCAAGTGTATTCGAATCATTTATCGGGAAAATCCTGTTCAAATAATAAGAAATAGCGTAAAATTACAAGTAATCTTTAACGGAAGAATGAGGCAGAGGATGCAATGCTTGCCGTTCTGCAGAGAATTAGACAGGTGTTTCTTATATAAAAAAGCCTAACCAGTGCCAAAGTAACCTCTAATGAAGAAAGGTGCTCAAATATGGAAGCAAAAGAATGGTATTTAGAGTACGAAATCCACAAAAACAGACCCGGATTATTAGGTGACATTTCATCCCTTCTAGGTATGCTTTCCATTAATATTGTGACGATTAATGGTGTGGAAGACCGCAGACGGGGAATGCTTATACGCAGCAAAAGCGACGACCAGCTTGAACGGTTTAAAGCGATCTTGGATACTGTGGAAAATATCACAGTCCGTAAATTCAGGGAACCAAGGCTTAGAGACAGACTTGCTGTTATGCATGGCCGGTACATAGAAAGAGATGCAGACGATAAAAAGACGTTTCGATTTGTGCGAAAAGAGCTCGGGCTTCTTGTTGATTTCATGGCTGAACTTTTTAAAAAGGACCGCCATTTTTTAATAGGCATTCGCGGGATGCCCAGAGTGGGGAAGACAGAGTCACTCGTTGCAGCAAGTGTGTGTGCAAATAAAAGGTGGTCGTTTATTTCTTCAACACTTTTGCGGCAGACTGTACGAAGCCAGCTTGCTGATGATGAATTAGATGGCGAGCATGTATATATTATTGATGGGATTGTAACGATGATGCGAGCTTCCGAGAAACACCGCATGCTTGTCGATGAGGTGATGAGGCTTCCTGCTGTCAAGGTGGTTGAACATCCTGACATTTTTGTTAGAGAGTCAGGATATTCTTTAAAAGATTTTGATTGTATCATTGAATTGAGAAATGAAGAAAATGAAGAAATTTCCTATGATATTGTTGATACTGGATTTTCTTCTTTTGATATTAGTTAGTTGGTAGGTGTTAGGTGTGTCACAATTAGGAGAGTTTCTAAAAGAGAAACGAGAAGAACAAGGAATATCTCTTGAAAAAATGCAGGAGATGACAAAGATTCAAAAAAGGTACCTAAAAGCAATTGAAGATGGAGATCATTCTGCTCTTCCAGGGTCATTTTATGCACGTGCTTTTGTAAAAAGCTACGCGGAAGCACTACGGCTCGATCCAGACGAAGTTTTCGAGGAATACGGCAGTGAACTTCCTAAGCCTAAGCAAGAACCAGCTGAAATACCTCCCAGGATGGAAAGAAGAAAGCCCCCTGTAAACCGGAAGAAGAGCAATAAGCTATCCTTTTTGCCTGCTGTCATGGTTTTTGTGTTTGCTACAGTGATCGCCGTAGGGATTTGGGTTGTTGTTCAAGGCTTCGGAGGCGATGATACGACCGAAGGAGAACCGCCGACAGGCGACCCCGGCTTTGAAGTAGATTCCAATGAGGAGGCTATCGGGCCTGCTGAAGAAGAGGAAAACGGTAATGACGAAGAGGAAAACAGTGAAGAGGAAGCCGCTGAGGAAGAAGCGGAGAACGGTAATGAGGAAGCTGTAAATGATGAGGAAGAAGAGGAAAACGGTAATGATGAAGAGGAAAATGGTGAAGAAACTGGTGAAATAGAGCATGTAGATACAGAAAGTTACCGTTCTACTTATACTTTAACAGGAACCGATGAATTACTTGTTGAGATGGAGTTCAGCGGAAACTCATATGTTGACATTAGAGATGAAGATGGCGATATTACTGAAACGATTCACAGCTCCAGCGACGGAGATTCTGAATCCTACGACTTTAGCGGTCAATCTGCTGTTACGGTAAATGTTGGAAATACCTCAGCGGTAACACTCTCTATCAACGGTGAAGAGATTGATTACCCTATCAATGAGGCAAGACAGCATATTATCGTTGAAGTTGAAGAAGAGAACGATGACGAAGAAGAGTAAAAAGTGAGCCTCCAGGGGCTTGCTTTTTTTGTCACCTCATTTACTTTTTGGCGTAGAGATCTTATTGAAATGAGAGAAAGCATTAATTTGTGGACCTTTTGCTTTTCTTGTATAAAACAAGCATAATCTCCCTCTTATACGGGAAGTTATGATACAATAAGTCCAAATGCTTCCTTCGTGTTTCGTACGGTGACAACGTTTCTTCCTCCTTTCCTTTACTTATATAAATTACTGCCAGATAAATAAATCTTTATGAGACAGCAGGGAGGATAATAGTGAATTTACCTAACAAAATTACAATCGGAAGAATTTTTTTAATTCCGCTCTTCATGGTCGTTCTGCTTGTTCCCATGGATTGGGGAGAGGTTTCTATTGCAGGAAGCACTCTTCCTTTCACTCATCTTATCGGAGCGGTCATTTTTGTGGTGGCTGCCGGAACAGACTGGCTCGATGGATACTTTGCGAGAAAATATGAATTAGTTACTAATTTTGGGAAATTTTTAGATCCACTGGCAGATAAACTGTTAGTGACAGCAGCTTTGATCTCACTGGTTGAGCTTCAAATGCTTCCAGCCTGGATGGCTATTGTTATCCTAAGCCGGGAATTTGCTGTGACGGGTGTCAGGTTAGTAGCAGCGGCCGAAGGAGAAGTGATCGCGGCTAGTTCCCTGGGTAAGTGGAAAACGGTATTTCAAATGGTAGCGATCACCGCTCTGCTCATTCATAATGTTCCTTTCGCGGCAGCAGGCATTCCTTTTGCAATGATTACCATGTGGATTGCCGTCATTTTAACTCTTATTTCCGGATGGGACTATCTAGTGAAAAATAAGCATGTAGTATTAAAGTCCATGTAAAACGGACGGATGGTGAAAAAAGAGGTGGAACAATGAATGCAGAAATCATTGCAGTAGGATCAGAACTATTATTAGGGCAGATTGCAAATACAAATGGCCAGTATATATCGAAGGAGCTGGCTTTGTTAGGGATTGATGTCTACCGTCATACGGTGGTGGGCGATAACGCAAGCCGCTTGAGAGAAGCGCTTGCAGAAGCAGAGGAAAGAGCAGATATCGTTATACTCACCGGTGGTTTGGGCCCGACAGATGATGATTTAACAAGAGAAACAGTGGCAGCGCATCTCGGGAAAAAAATTGCAGTTCACAGCCCTTCTTTGGAAAACATTGAAACGTTTTTTGCAAAGTCCAAACGGGCCGTAACGGCTTCTAACCGGAAGCAGGCTCATCATATTGTTGGAAGCAATGTGTTTTTGAACCAAGCAGGCCTGGCTTGCGGGATGGCCTGCTCTAATGAAAGGACTCACTTTTTGCTGCTTCCTGGACCTCCCCGTGAGATGAAAGCGATGTTTCAAGCTTCAGTGAAGCCGTATATTAAGAACCTATACCCAAAAGCAAAGGCTGTACGGTCTCGCGTGCTTCGTTTTTTTGGGATCGGTGAATCTTCACTTGAGGATCAGCTGAAAGATCTTATTGAGACTCAAACAAATCCTACACTTGCCCCTTTAGCTGAAGAAGGAGAAGTAACTCTTCGATTAACCATCAAAGAACAAGACAGAGACCTTGCAATAAAAAGCTTAGATGATTTAGAGTGTAAAGTGAGGCAAAGAGTAGGGGATTATCTATATGGATACGGTGAAGATACATTAATGGGCAAGGCGCTAGAACTTCTTAAGGAGAAGGAGTGGACTGTGGCTGCTGCTGAAAGTTTAACGGGCGGCTTATTCAGCCAGGAGCTTACTTCTTTGCCAGGAGCTTCATCGGTCTTTGCCGGAGGAGTAATAACGTACACGAATGAAGTGAAAGAAAATGTGCTCGGCATTGATTCACTCCTCCTTGAAAGAGATGGTGCAGTAAGTGAGAATTGTGCCAAGAAAATGGCCGAGCAGGTAAAAGAGAAATTTAAAAGCAGTATCGGCATAAGCTTTACCGGAGTGGCTGGTCCTGGTGCTCATGAAGGAAAACTGCCTGGGGATGTGTGGGTAGGCGTAGCTACTCCTGAAGGTTCTTTTGCAAAAAACCTTACATTGAGCGGCTCCAGGAGCACGATCAGGATCCAAACGGTAAAACACGGTGCTCATTTACTATTGAAAGTGTAGAAAAGGTGATGTGAGAATGTCTTATTTTGAAGATTTTACGATTAAAGAGGAAATTAAAAAGGCAATAAAGGATATGGGCTTTGAAGAGCCATCACCCATACAAGAAAAAGCAATCCCGGCCATACTAAAAGGCGATGATGTAATCGGCCAGGCGCAGACAGGTACAGGAAAAACAGCAGCTTTTGGAATTCCGCTATTAGATTCTATTACCAATGAACCACATGTGCAGGCGATGATTCTTACACCTACACGGGAGCTTGCTATTCAAGTTTCAGGAGAGCTTCAGAAGCTATCCAGACATTTAAATGTTAGAACTCTTCCGATTTACGGTGGCCAGTCCATTGGACATCAAATCAAAGCGTTAAAGCAAGGCGTACAAATCGTAATTGGAACGCCCGGCAGACTTCAAGACCATCTGCGACGCAGAACGCTTAAGCTTGATCGTGTTCAAATGGTCGTCCTGGATGAAGCAGATGAAATGCTTGACATGGGATTTGTGGAAGATATTGAAGCAATTTTAAAACAAATTAACGTGGATAGGCAGACACTTCTTTTTTCAGCGACAATGCCAGGACCGATTAAAAAACTATCCAAACGCTACATGGTGGATCCAGTGACTGTATCAATCAATAGAGGAGAAGTTACAGCGCCTTCTATTGACCAGGCTTATTTCAAGGTACTGGAACGAAATAAGCTGGAGTCTTTATGCCGCATTTTAGACAGTCAGGACCCGGAATTGGGCATTATTTTTTCTCGTACAAAAAAAGGTGTGGCTGAGCTCACAGAATCCCTCCAGGCAAGAGGGTACTTGGCAGACGGACTTCATGGCGATTTAACTCAGTCACAGCGGGATGCGGTGATGAAAAAGTTCCGGGATTCTTCCATTGAGTTTCTTGTAGCTACCGATGTAGCCGCCCGGGGGATTGATGTGGAGAACGTCAGCCACGTCATTAACTATGATATTCCTCAGGACCCGGAAAGCTATGTGCACCGAATTGGCCGTACAGGGCGAGCCGGCCGTACAGGACAAGCTTTAACGCTTGTGACGCCAAGAGAGATGAAGCATCTTCGTGCGATTGAAGCAGAAATTAAATCCCAGATTCCCACAAAGGATGTTCCATCTATTGAAGAAGTGGTGGAAAAGCAGCAGGATTCTTGGAAAAAGCAGATAACGGCACAGATGGAAAATCCGGAAGGCATGAGCTTGTTTGATGACTTAGCTGAAGAGCTTATGCACAACTATGAGGCGAAGGACGTTGTCCGAGCCTTAATGAAAATGAACTTTTCTTCTGTTACTGATGAAAGCGACGACGGCTACAACTTTGGTGAAACCGGCGGAGCCAAGGGAATGGTACGTTTCTTTATTAATGTGGGACGCAATGCCAAAATGAGTCCGAAAGTGCTCATTGAAGAGATTTCCGATATTGTCGGTATCCCTGGAAAAGCCGTAGGACGCATTGATATATTTGAAAAATTCACGTTTGTAGAAGTTCCTGAAGAGGTTGCTCCATTTGTATATGAAGCTCTTCGCTATTCAAGAATTAATGGTGCGCGGGTGAATCTGGAACCAGCGAAACCTCGCCCTCCTCGCGAAAAACGTGCTCCTAGAAAACAATAAACGAAAGCGTAGGTGCCCCTTTGAATCCAGTTCTTCAAAAGGGCATCTTTCTTTTTTGAAAAAGAGACTTTCAAAATAAGGATCGGTCTTTTGAGCAATATGCTCACTAACCGTCACTATCTTTTTTTCGAAAAAGCGAATAAATGTTCGTAAAAAGTATTGGCATACATCTCAAAACAATGTATGATGAAGTAGATGAAACAAGTCAAGTATCTATCAGGCTGATAAGCAATGAAAACAAGAAGGCGGACGGGTATTTTTTGCTTTCTTTATTTCTTGTGAGGCCTTTAACTTATAAAGGAGAGATGGCACATGGGCGAACGTAAAGCAGCTCTTGATCAAGCTCTACGTAACATTGAAAAACAATTTGGTAAAGGGTCTATTATGAAACTCGGTGAACAGGCTGAGAGAAGAGTATCAACAATCTCAAGCGGTGCATTGGCTCTTGATATAGCACTTGGGGTGGGAGGATATCCTCGTGGCCGGGTGATTGAAGTATACGGTCCTGAATCCTCTGGTAAAACGACGGTAGCCCTCCATGCTATTGCAGAAGTACAGCGAAAAGGAGGACAAGCGGCTTTTATTGATGCAGAACACGCATTAGATCCGGTATATGCCCAAAAGCTGGGTGTAAACATTGATGATCTTCTATTGTCTCAGCCAGACACAGGAGAGCAGGCGTTAGAAATTGCTGAAGCTCTTGTACGAAGCGGAGCAGTCGATATTCTGGTTGTTGACTCTGTTGCTGCCCTTGTGCCAAAAGCTGAAATTGAAGGTGAAATGGGTGACAGTCATGTAGGCCTGCAAGCAAGACTCATGTCTCAAGCTCTTCGTAAGCTGTCCGGGGCTATCAGCAAATCGAATTCTATTGCTGTATTTATTAACCAAATCCGTGAAAAAGTTGGAGTAATGTTTGGGAGCCCTGAAACAACACCAGGCGGCCGTGCCCTTAAGTTCTACTCTTCTGTACGTTTGGAAGTACGCCGGGCAGAAACATTAAAGCAAGGAAATGACATGGTTGGTAACAAAACAAGAATTAAAGTAGTTAAGAACAAAGTTGCTCCTCCATTTAAGCAGGCAGAAGTTGATATTATGTACGGAGAAGGGATTTCCAGAGAGGGATCTATTCTTGATATCGGTTCTGAGCTTGATATCGTTCAAAAGAGCGGAGCCTGGTATTCTTTTGACGGGGATCGTCTTGGTCAAGGGAGAGAGAATGCAAAGCAGTTTCTGAAAGAAAACCAGGAAATTGCCGGCATTATTGAGGAACGCATCCGAAGCCACTATGAATTAGACGCTAAGCAGGCTGAAGGCGAAGCCGAAAATGAAGATGGTTTGCCATTAGATGTTGAGGAGTAAGAGAAAAGCACTCTTTTAAGAGTGCTTTTTTTTTGAAGAAGAATCGAGCCAAATAAAACAAATAAATCTATATACATAAAAGTAAGCAAAGAAAGTCAAAGATCTAAAAGATCCGACAATTTTTTGAGATTTGGTTCTTCCCCTGTGCTTTACAGGCAGATCTTTGAAAATTATGGACCCGGCAAACGTGAATGCTCTCTTTTCCTTACTGCTTCAGCCTTAGGGAGTCTTGACATGTATATTATTCAAGGATACAATTAACAGGAATGATGTCTACAAGCATCATATTTTACTGAATGTTCGCAGGAATGAGCAAGAAAGTGAGTAATCAGCGTTTAGCAGTGGAACATTCATTGTAAGATTATATCGTTTCATTTTTCACACCAAATAATTATTTAATGATCTGCCGACAATTTTTTGAAAAAGTCGGCCGGCTGAAAGGCCAACAAAGACAAATTGATAGCAAGAGGAGGTGAAAAGACATGGATTTAATCTTTATCATCTCCATTTTGCTAATAGTCGTTGCAGCTTTGAGCGGATTTATCGGTTATTTTATTCGTAGATCCATAGCGGAAGCGAAGATTTCAAGTGCGGAGCAAGCTGCTAAGCAGATCACAGAGGAAGCTGAACGAAATGCCGAGGCAAGCAGAAAAGAAGCTATCCTTGAAGCGAAAGATGAAGCTCATAAGATTCGTGCGGAAGCTGAGCAAGATCTTCGCGAACGAAGAAATGAAATTCAGAAACAAGAAAACCGATTGATGCAAAAAGAAGAAATTCTTGACCGTAAAAGTGAAACATTGGACAAGAAAGAAGAATCGTTGGAAAAGAGAGAAGAAACTCTCGCCGACAAACAACGACAAGTTGAAGAAAAACATAGCAAAGTGGAGGAAATCCTTTCTAAGCAGCAAGCAGAATTAGAACGAGTGTCAGGGTTGTCTCGTGAAGAAGCTCAAGCGATGATTCTTCGGGATGTGAAACAGGAACTTCAGCATGAGACGGCATTAATGATTAAGGATCATACCGAGCGAGCCAAAGAAGAGGCTGATAAGAAAGCAAAAGAAATTCTTTCGCTTGCGATTCAGCGTTGTGCCGCTGATCATATTGCTGAAACCACAGTGTCTGTAGTAAACCTTCCGAATGATGAAATGAAAGGCCGCATTATAGGACGGGAAGGCCGTAATATTCGAGCTTTAGAGACGCTTACTGGAATCGATTTAATTATTGATGATACACCGGAGGCCGTAATTCTATCAGGGTTTGATCCGATTCGACGGGAAATTGCCAGAACTTCTTTAGAAAAGCTGGTACAAGATGGTCGTATCCATCCGGCTCGAATAGAAGAAACGGTTGATAAATCGCGTCGAGAAGTAGATGAACTTATCCGGGAATATGGGGAACAAACTACTTTCGAGATGGGAATCCATGGGCTGCATCCAGATTTAATTAAGATACTTGGACGTTTGAAATATCGTACAAGTTATGGCCAAAATGTACTAAAGCATTCAATGGAGGTAGCTCACCTTACTTCACTAATGGCAGCTGAACTTGGAGAAGATGAACAATTAGCTAAACGTGCAGGTCTTCTTCACGATATCGGGAAAGCCATCGATCATGAAGTAGAAGGAAGCCATGTGGAGATTGGTGTCGAATTGGCCACGAAATACAAGGAGCATCCTGTTGTGATAAACAGTATAGCTTCTCACCATGGGGACACTGAACCAACTTCCGTAATTTCAACGTTAGTGGCTGCGGCTGATGCATTATCAGCTGCTCGTCCAGGAGCAAGAAGAGAAACATTAGAAACGTATATTAAGCGTTTAGAGAAACTCGAAGAAATTGCAGAATCATTTGATGGTGTTGAAAAAACGTATGCGATTCAAGCTGGCCGTGAGGTGCGCATTATGGTTAAACCTGACTTGGTAGACGATGCGGTCGCACATCACTTGGCTAGAGAAATAACTAAGCGAATTGAAGATGAACTCGACTACCCGGGACACATTCGAATCACCGTGATTCGAGAAACGAGGGCCGTTGAATATGCGAAATAAAGTGGCAGCTACTGCCACTTTATTTCTTTTTCTAAAAGATTCGCTTTTTCACGTTTACATAGGGTAAACCATTTGATTAGTATTCTTTAAAGATGGGAATCGTTTTAGTAATAGGAAAATCAGTATACTACTGTTCAGCGATAAAAGGAAAGGAAGTAGAAAACGATGAGATTAATGTTTATAGGAGATGTTGTTGGATCTCCGGGAAGGCAGATGGTAAAAGAATATTTGCCTAAACTAAAAACCAAATATAAGCCCACCCTGACAATAATTAATGGAGAAAATGCAGCAGGAGGGCGGGGAATTACCGAGAAAATATATAAAAGTTTTCTTGACTCGGGAGCCCAGGCAGTCACGATGGGAAACCATACATGGGACAATAAAGAAATTTTTGAGTTTATCGAAGACGCTCCTCATTTGGTTAGGCCGGCTAACTACCCTGAGGGAACACCAGGAAAAGGGTATACTTATGTAAGAATTAATGAGATTGAATTTGCTATTATCAATTTAATGGGGCGAACGTTTTTGCCGCCGAATGATTGCCCATTTCGCAAAGCAGATGAATTGATTGAAGAAGTGAGCAAAAGAACTCCATTTATCTTTGTGGATTTTCACGCAGAAGCGACAAGTGAAAAGCAAGCGATGGGATGGTATCTTGACGGTCGCGTTACAGCAGTTGCCGGCACCCATACTCATATTCAGACCGCAGATGAACGCATCCTTCCAAATCAGACAGCCTACATTACCGATGCTGGGATGACTGGCCCGTATGATGGGGTGCTTGGGATGGATCGGGAAGCAGTGTTGAAAAAATTTCTTACAAATCTTCCTGTAAGGTTTGAAGTCACCAATGGCAGGGAACAGTTAAATGGAATTCTTGTGGATGTACATCCAAAAACAGGAAGAGCTAACAAAATACAAAGAATTCAAATTAGTGAAGATAAGCCGTTTTTTGAGTGAAGTTCCTTTTTTGAGACAAGAGGTCTCAGGGCCGCTACTCTTTCATTTTACATTCGTACCAGAAAATTTTGAAAACATTTACCTTTGAAAGAAGGAATATAGGCTCTTATCAGGAATATAGTATGGGAGTGGCATTATCCCACAAAAGGAGGTACTAAAGATGGAAGTATTAAAAGTATCAGCTAAATCTACCCCTAATTCTGTAGCCGGTGCCCTGGCAGGTGTCATCCGGGAAAGAGGAGCAGCAGAAATACAAGCAATTGGCGCTGGAGCCCTCAATCAATCTATTAAAGCTGTGGCCATCGCTCGAGGATTTGTAGCACCAAGCGGCATTGATCTCGTATGTATCCCTGCATTTACTGATATTACAATTGAGGGTGAAGAGCGAACGGCAATAAAATTAATTGTGGAGCCAAGGTAACAGATCGTTCATCCTAGGCGGGAAAGGAAAAGCATCACCACTAGCAGGTGATGCTTTTCCTTTTTCTATTTATTTTACTTCGACAATTAAATCTGTTTCTACAGCAGCAAGACCAGGGAGTGAACTAACACCAACTGCACAACGAGCATGTTGACCCCTTTCCCCAAATAATTCAATTAATAAATCAGAAGCTCCATTAATTACAAGAGGAACGTCTTGATAATCATCTCTGCAATTTACATATCCTACTAGTTTTATGACGCTCTTAATTTGTTCTAAGCTGCCAACCATCGATTTAATGACTGCTAAATGGTTCAATGTACACAGTCTGGCAGCGTAGTATGCATCCTCAGTAGATACATCCTCCCCCACTTTTCCTTTATATTCAATCTGACCGTTAGTTTTACACGTTATTCCGCTTAAATATATACACTTACCATGTTGTTTGGCAGGTAAATAATTTCCTGATCTTTTAGGAAACGGGGGTAGTGTCAAGCCCATGCTTTTTAGATCATTTTCAATCGTGTCCGTTTCTTTCATAGGATATCCTCCTTTATTGTTTGGAGCAGCGTTCCAGTAATGAGAAAGATGTAGAAATATCAATCTAATTTTTATAATAAGAAAAGCACCTGAGCTTTTTCAATTGAAAAAGTGGTGCTTTATCTTATTTAAACTATAAATTAGTATCGTCATGATTAAGAGGGAATTGTTATTTCATTTGTAGTATTTTTTACTAACCGTGCACTTTCAGAATCTGGACCAGCGATTTCTCCTAATTCTTCATGTGCATCTTCGATTTTCTCGTAGGCTTCAAAGAATTTAAGAGGAATATGGTTTGTATAGGTTTTACCATCTTTTTCCTCTCGTAAGGTTACTTTGATATCATCTTTAATTACTTTCGCAATAGAGTAGGTCGCCTTTAACTGTTTAAAAAAATAATATTCATAGGTTTCCACAATTTCTAAGCCCTCATTTTGCACATCTGTTTGATAGTCCGCTTTATTCGTTAAGATAATATAACTCATGTTTTCTCCTCCTTAAGTAAAGTAGAGTGTTCCTTTACGCCGACGACAAAATTGGTAAAGTTCACCCCCCTGATCATGGGATATTGTATACCATAAATAGTAAAGGAAACAAGCAAATAAAACAAGAGAAAAAAATAAAAAAATATAATTATTAAAAATTTTCACACAATATGTTGATTTAACAACCAAACTACCTTTATAATGTTGTTTATATTCCAAATATTGAGGGGTGTATAGTATGCCAACAGTAAAATTGCATCAAAACAATGAAGTTTACGAGCAAGAAGTAGAAAAAAATAGTAATTTAGTAGTTTTGGCAGGTATTAAACAGTTTCCAGCCTTAAAATATGGCTGTGGAATGGGGAAATGTACGAAATGCACATCTAAAATTATAAGTGGACAGGAAAACTTGGCCCCGCCAAACTGGAAGGAAAAAAAGATGCTAGGGGATAAGCTCGATGAAGGGTATCGTTTAACATGTCAATTGACGATCCAGGGAGACATAGAATTAGCCCAATAGCGTCTGGAATTTTGGTATACAATATTCAAAAAAGAGGTAAAAATTACCACCTATAGAAAAAGAATCGTATATTATCTGTCAAACCTATCATCAAAACCACTCGTTTCATTTATAGTTAATGGTATACCAAATACTTTATAGGGAGGAGGGAAAGACATGAAGAAATATAATTTAACCGAGATGACATGGGAAGAAGTCGATGAGGCACTGCCTGCAACAAAGATTGCTATTATTCCAGTAGGAGCTCATGAACAGCATGGACCCCACATGGCAGAAAGCTGTGATGCCGTTCTGGCAACGGAAATGGCCGATTTATTAGCACAGAGACTGTCTCCAATGGCCCTGGTAACCCCAACAATAAATATGGGGGTTTCTCCTCATCACTTACATTTTCCAGGGACGATCTCTCTTCAGCCTGATACTCTTATTGCAATGATTAGAGACATAATTGAGTCATTGCGCGGGCATGGCATTAGAAATTTCCTTTTGCTTAATGCCCATGGGGGAAACCAGTCAACTCTCAGTGTGGCAAGCATGAAGCTTTCAAAAGAGTTGGACGTTGCGGTTTATTTTGCAAAAACTACGAGCTCAGCCAAAACAGCGATGGATACGAATATAGAATCTGTTCTGTTTGGCCACAGTTGTGAAAGGGAAGTGTCTGAAGCTCTTTATCTTGCTCCTCATATAGTACGCCGTGAGCGTCTCGAAAAAGGAGACATTCATTCTGGGAATTGGGAATTGCTGCGGCCTGGCAAACCTGTGCAAGGGTTTTACTACTATGAAGAGATGACGAAAAATGGCTGTATAGGTGATGCTCGCAAAGCAAGCGAGGAAATAGGAAGAGAAATTGTAGAAGAAGCATTAGAAAACCTGTCTGCATCCATCTCAAAGCTGCTTGAAACCTCTGACAATGTTCATGAAGTGTAAATGTGCAAAAGTGCCTGGCTGAGTTAAAAAAGTGGGGGAGATAAGATGAATACTGCCCTATTAACGGAGGGGAAATAATGGAAAGTGTGACACTGACAAGCTCCCATTGGATTTACTTAACGGTGATTTTCACAATATTCGCTTTTATGATCTTCAGGCGTGATGTGGTCCTGCCCTCAATCATTGGACTTTTTGTCTTAGGATGGATGTTTAACTCTGAAGCAGGATTCATTGACGGAGCAATCGGTTCTGGACAAATCGTCTTTCAGGCATTTTTAAATGCCGGGGTAGAACTATTTGATATTATGCTTGTTATCGCACTGATGGTTGCAATGTTAAAATCATTGCAGTCTCAAGGGGCTGATGTACTCATGATCGCTCCTATGAAAAAGTTAATGGTGAACACGACAACAGCATTTTTTGTCTTAGGAATTACGATGTACCTGGCGGCTACTTTTTTCTGGCCTACACCTGCTGTAGCTCTTGTAGGTACAGTTCTTATTCCAGTTGCTATGAAAATGGGCCTTCCAGCTATGGGAGCTGCAGTATCCATTAACTTGTTTGGACATGGGATGGCTCTTTCAGGTGATGTGGTTATTCAAGGGGCCACAAGGTTAACCTCTGCATCAGCAGGAATTGATTCAGCGATTCTCCTGCCTTATACGTTTATGTTTTCTTTGATAGTCGGATTTGTAGCCATCGGAATTTCTTATTATACGATTAGAAGAGATATGAAAAAAGGAAAACTGAAGGCTGAAAAGCCTCCAATCGACATTGGGAATGAAAAAAAGAAAGCGCTTCCAGATGATAAAGCATCTAAAGAAATTGCTGCAACGGTTGAAACTGGATCGCCACAGGGCAAGTATTCAAGATTTTTAGCTGTATTAGTTCCTGCTTCATTGATTGCTATCGTTGCATTAATGGTTTACCGGAGTGTTTTTGACCCGGATAATGCCATACAAGGCGGAGATGCAACATCGTTATTAGGAGGTACAGCTGTTGTATTGTTAATCATATCAACGTTGTGCAGCCAGGGAACAAAAGCGATTGAAGGGATTGTCAGTTATATAAGAGAAGGTTTCTTCTTTGCCATTAAGATCTTTGCTCCGGTTATCCCTATTGCTGCTTTTTTCTTGATTGGACACCCGGATCACGCAGAAACAGTGTTAGGTGAAGGAGCTCCCGGATATTTATTTGACTTAGGGAATTCCATGGCGCAATACATTGATGGAAACACGATCACCTTAACATTCGGTATTGTAATCATTGCCATATTAACAGGGATGGATGGTTCCGGTTTTTCAGGGCTGCCCCTTGTTGGCGCACTTTCTTCGGGACTTGGAAGCGGGGCTGGTGTGGATATCGCTGTATTAGCAGGCCTTGGACAAGTAGCTGCTATTTTTGCCGGCGGCGGTACGTTAGCTGCATGGGCGTTTGGAGTAGCAGCAGATGCCGGTATTGCCGGGGTAAAACCGATTGATTTAGTACGCAGAAACTTTATTCCTGTGATGACAGGCTTGTTTGTTGCCTGTATTGTGGCAATTATGTTCTTCTTATAACTGAAGAAAAAAAATATTTAGAAAATTTCTTCAAAGTTATTGACAGAAGACATGGTTGTCCATTACGATAAAACTATCATTTGGTATACCAAATACAAAATACTAACATCGTTTGGTCGTACCTTTTTAGAAAAATCAATTTCTTTTACTTTTAAAGGAGGCTATTAAAATGGCAGAACTATTATCAAGAGAAGAATTTCGTAAAGAGTTAGAGGAAGCAATTAAAGGAAATCATAGTGAGGCTGCTCCATTTACAATTGCATGGGCTAATGGAGATCTTAAAAGAGAACATTTCGCACGCTGGGCTGAGAACCACTACCATTATGTGGGACCATTCGCTGACTATCTAGCATATATGTATCACAACACACCAGAACAATACTCTGATGCGAAAGACTTTATTCTCCAAAACATGTATGAAGAAGAAATTGCTGGTGACAGACATACAGATTTGCTTATCCGTTTTGCTGAAACATGTGGAACCACTCGTGAAAGAGTAGAAGATCCTAAAAATATGGTTGCTACTACTCTAGGTCTTCAAAGCTGGTGCTACACAGTAGCTCAACGTGAAAACTTTGTCGTAGCTACAGCTGCACTTGTTGTAGGATTGGAATCACAGGTGCCTGCTATTTATCGTAAACAAACTCCAGTATTACGTGAAAAATACGGATTTACAGATGAAGAAATTGAATTCTTTGATCTGCACATTGTCTCTGATGAAATTCACGGAGAAAGAGGGTACAAGATCGTTCTAGAATATGCAGATACTCCTGAGCTGCAGCAACGATGCCTTGAAATTGTCCGCACAGGGGCCAAAATGAGAAGAATGTACATGGATGGTTTATGGGATGCCTACTTAAAAGAAGACTTGGGTGAAGCAGTTAAGTCCTAATTCCGAACATTTTGTCCATTTAAACAAAATCGGCAGTTTCCAACTGGAAACTGCCGTCCTTATTCATAAACTGACAGCAGAGGGTGGTATACGTGTTAAAAACAAGTGTGAATACGTTCCAGAATTATATAAACGGAGAATGGGTGGAAAGCACAAGTAAAGAAACGTTTACAAGCATTAATCCGGCTGACACAAATGATATTCTCGGTGAATTCCAGTCTTCTGCGCCTGAAGATGTGGAAAAGGCAATTGAAGCTGCAGAAAAAGCTTTTAAAACCTGGTCCAAGACATCTCCTTCCAAGCGTGCTGCCATTTTAAATAAGGCTGCCGAAATATTAGAAAGCCGCGTAGATGAGTACGGAGAAGAATTGACGCGCGAAGAAGGGAAAATCATTTCTGCAGCCAAAGGGGAAGTGAAAAGAACAGCACAAACGCTTCGGTTTTATGCGGTAGAGGGGCAGACCTTTACAGGAGAAACGTTCCCAAATGATGACCCGAATATGGATGTCTTTACGCAAAGAGAGCCATTGGGGGTGGTATCAGTTATCACTCCATGGAACTTCCCGATTTCGATCCCTGCAAGAAAGATTACGCCAGCCTTAATTACAGGAAATACTGTTATTTTCAAGCCTTCATCTGACACGCCGTTAATTGCGCTTCGGCTTGTCCAGGCTCTACATGAAGCAGGGCTTCCAGAAGGCGTATTAAATTTTGTGACTGGATCCTCTTCAAAAATAGGTGACTCCATTGTTTCCCATCCGGCTATTAAAGCCATAACTTTTACAGGCTCAACTTCAGCAGGTGAACAAATACACCGAAGCACATCTCTTACGACACGCACTCAAATGGAGCTCGGAGGAAAGAACCCGGTTATTGTAATGGAAGATACAGATTTGGACCAGGCTGCTCAAATTGTGATTAACGGTGGCTTTTCCTTAACAGGACAGGCATGTACGGGTACCAGCCGAGTGATAATTATGGAATCGGTGGTGGAAGAATTTACACAGAAATTGGTAGAGAAAACAAAAGAATTACGGATAGACCATGGACTTGATGAGAACGCAAAAATTGGCCCTCTTGCTAATAAAAAACAGCTGACCAACGTATTACATTACATTGATATTGGGAAAGAAGAGGGAGCCGTTCTTCAATATGGCGGGGAGCAGGTGAAAGGTGAAAAATTTGAAAACGGTTATTTTGTCACCCCTGCTATTTTTACCAGTGTTACTCCTGAGATGCGCATAGCACAGGAAGAAATTTTCGGACCTGTCATCTCTATCATAACGGCTGGCAGCTATGAAGAAGCGATTAAGATTGCTAACAATGTAGAGTATGGCTTGTCTGCTTCCATTCTTACAAACAATATTAAGCTGGCAAAACAATTTACGAAAGATATTGAGGCAGGAACTGTTAAAGTCAATCGGACAACGACCGGTAATTTAATAAATGCTCCATTTGGAGGGCTGAAAAAATCGAGCACTTCAACGTTTCGAGAGTCTGGAAGAGTCGGTTTAGAATTTTTTACCCAAATCAAAACGGTTTATGTAGGTTATTAAAATAAGGGAGGAGATCTATTAATGAAACAAGCGCTCAAACTCACTTTAGAAGAAGCTCATATTATGATAGAAGCAGCAAAACAAAAAGCTGAAGAAATCAATGTCTTGGAAACCATTGCGATAGTAGATGAAGGGGGATATTTAATTGCTCTTGATCGAATGAACAATTCCAGGATTACAGGTCCTGAAATCGCAATGGCAAAAGGCTTTACTGCAGCCGGACACAAAAGATCCACTCATTTATTTAACAAGGAGCCTAATGGCCCGGTGCTTCCTGGAAACGAAGCTTTCGGCATCCAGCATATGATTCCTGGGAAATTTGCCGTATTTGTTGGCGGTTTTCCAATCGTTGTCAATGGTGAAGTTGTCGGCGGAGTAGGAGTCAGCGGCGGAAACGGTGAACAGGATACAGCAGTAGGTACAGCTGCGCTAAAAGCACTAGAAGAGCATGTAAAAGACCAGGATCTAAGCGTTGTTACTGATGCAGACATAAAACTATAAAGAAGGAGAAGTCGTCATAGCATTCAAAGCTTGGGAATGCTATGACGATTGTTTTCTCCGGGAGGAAAAAGAGAGGGAGCAGGAGAGATGAGTGCTTACTTACAAATTATCACAGGTTTTGCAAGGTCAGGGGTATTGGGGTTCGGAGGCGGCCCTACAGTTATTCCATTAATAGAACATGAAGCCGTAAAAAAATATAAATGGATGGACTCAGATGAATTTGGGGATACGTTAGCCTTGGCCAATACCCTGCCAGGTCCGATAGCAACAAAGATGGCAGCATATATCGGCTATAAGGTAAAAGGGTCAAGCGGGGCGGCGGTAGCCATTTTAGCCCACATCATGCCGTCTATTATCGCGATGATCGGACTTCTTGGATTTTTATATACGTACCGTAATTCCGGGATTGTAAGTGGAATGGTTCAAGCTATTACCCCCGTTATTGCTGTGATGCTTGCTGTTATGGCATTTGGTTTTTTCAAAAAAGCGTCAAGCGGTCTTGGCAAAAAAGGAATGATTGTGACCTCAGGACTTTGTTTGTTGTTTTTAGAAGTCTTTTTTATCCATCCAGGGATTATTATTGCTTTTATACTAACCCTTGCCTTTTCATATGGTACCTATCTCAGCCGTCGTCAGAAGCTGGCTGCTGAAGAAGGGAATGAGCTAAGAAAGGATGCCAGCTTATGATTTATGTGGAAATTTTTATAGCTTTTTTTATTGCTAATTTACTAGGATACGGTGGCGGCCCTGCGACCATTCCTCTAATTCAGCATGAAGTGGTTACAAAATATGAATGGATGACAATGGAGGAATTTGGTGATCTTCTGGCTATTGCGAATGCTCTTCCAGGGCCGATTGCCACAAAAATGGGAGGTTTTATTGGCTATGAGATTGGCGGGGTACTGGGAGCAAGTGCTGCTCTGATGGCAACAGTGGCTCCTTCAGCAGTAGCTGTCATTATCTTGTTTAAGTTTGTGAACTTATTTAAAAATGCGCTGCAAGTAAAGTTTATGACTCGGTCCGTACAGCCAGTCATAGCTATTCTGCTGGCTGTACTGGCTTATCAGTTTTTCTTAAACAGCTTTGAACAAAGCGGGATTTTTCAACTTCTCTTTTTGACGGCGGTAAGCTTTCTTGCTTTAGAAAAGTGGAAGGTTCACCCAGCTTTAGTTATTTTAGGAGCATTATGCTACGGTGCTGTTTTTCTCTCTGGCATGGTTATTTAAACTATGCCATTTTTCTTTGGTATTTTTTCAATAAAAAGACACCTCAACTGTTATCCCTGTCGTTACTTTGATAAGGACCAGGAAATACTTTGAGGTGCCGGGAAACTATATTCCCATTACTAATGGTCTTGTATACCCATGTAAGACTTTAGCAATGCTCATCGCAACGATGTAGCCTGTTTTTGGATTATGGGGGGAGGGAGTATTTTGCACTTCTATTTTCGTTGACCCGAAAAGCCCTTCTATATAAATTTCATGAATGTTCTGGTCTATGGAGGGGTCTACATAAACATCAACTTCTGTTTTTTCAAAACCAATCCCAGCCAGGCTTAAGGCCGCTGACACATTTACATTTTCAGGGAACTTAACAGCGGACTCCCGCGCGAATCCAGAAAATACAAGTAAGGGTTCTGTAATGGAAGGTAAATCATATTCTTGTTCAATTACTGTACCGTACCAGGCTTTAGGAGGCTTCTTCGTAATTAGTTTCACTTGTGTAATCTCTCCCATTGCCCCGGCTGCAACTCTATCCAAACCACCGATTGCTGCGGAGGGAACAATGATTTGTTTGTTATTGGCCGCTGCTTTGTCTTGTAGATGATTTAGAAATTCAGGGTCGGCAAGCGAGCCTACTGAAACAATGATAACATTGCTGTTTTTAACAATTCGGCTGCTGTATGTTTTCACAGCTTCATGGCCGGCAGCTTCCACTACATAATCAAAATTATTGGAAAAGAATTGGTCAGGATCATCAGTGAACGGCAAGGAGATATCGCTATTCATCTCGGCTTTTTCTTTGTCCCTTACGAGAATACCCCCTACATTTACTTCTTCCTTTGAAAGTAAAGAAATCAATTGCTTTGTGATTGTGCCAAACCCTATGATACCTATTTGAATCATATTTTCACCGCCATTATTGTATATTGTATACCTAAATAAGAAAAACAAATTTTCATGAAAACAAAACCGAAAGGGAAATAAGTAAAAAATGATGAATTGAAAAGGTCCAATTATACCTTGATTTTGCCTTACTTCTATCTTTATGTCAAATAAAATGGAGGATTATTCTGAATAATAATATTTGCGAGAAAAATAAATAAAATATATTGTCAGAAAATTAAGTTTGTGATATTGTATTTGGTATACAATATTTTATTTTGAGGGGGAAGCCTATTGGAAAAGAAAGTGAATGGGGACTCGCTGTTAGCAAAGGCTGCTTCTAATAAAGTATCTGTTCAGGGGGAAAAGAAAAAAAGAAAGTGCAGTGATTGTACATGTACCTGTAAGAAGTAACAGGAATTGTGATTCTCTACATTCATTATGACTTTAAAGGAGGATTTATTTATATGGCTATTATAAAAATTAAAAACACGGATAGACAATTAGAGGTAGAAGATAATTCTAACATCCTGAGAAACTCATTACGATACGATGGTGATGTACCAAACCGCTGCGGTGGAGGTTATTGTGGGACATGCCTCGTAAAAATTGAAGATGGAAGTGAAAACCTGGATAACATTAAACCAGCTGAAAAGAAGAAAGTAGGAGAAGATCTATTGGAAGAAGGATATCGACTTGCTTGCCAGACATTTGTTGTAAAAGATGAGATTACTCTTTCTTGGGATAAAGAAATGACTAAAAAAGTACAAAGACAGAAAGTAAAAAAAGTAAGCACCTAAGTTTGGATTTAATTTAGTAGAATGATATGTTCCTTTGGGAATGTATCATCAGTTTTTTCTATCAATTTGGTATACAATATACCTTATGGCAAGAACGTAGGAACTCAAGAGTACGGAGCTAAAGGAGACAGTATTCATGACTATTAAAGAAGATATACATGATATTACGATTATTGGGGGCGGCCCCGTTGGCTTATTTACTGCTTTCTATGCAGGGATGCGTCAGTTATCTGTAAAAATTGTAGAAAGCCTGCCCCATTTAGGAGGACAGCTTTCAGCCCTTTACCCGGAAAAATATATTTATGATGTTGCAGGTTTTCCAAAAGTGAAAGCACAGGATCTAGTTGACAGGCTGTGGGAACAAGCTAACTACTTTAACCCTGATATTTGCCTCGGAGAGATGGTTGAAAATATTGAGGTTCAAGAAGACAAAACAATAAAGCTGACCACTAATAAGCAGGTTCATTTTACGAAAACAGTTATATTAACGGCAGGCAACGGTGCTTTTAGTCCAAGGAAAATTGAATTGGATAATGCAGTCCAGTATGAAGGGAAAAATCTCCATTATTTTATAAATGACTTGAACAAATTTAAAGGAAAAAATGTACTGGTGTTTGGAGGCGGGGACTCAGCAGTGGATTGGGCTTTAATGCTTGAACCATTAGCAAAAAAGGTAACGCTCGTTCATCGCCGGGAAAAGTTTCGTGCCCATGAATTCAGCGTGGAGCAGTTATTTAACAGCTCTGTTGATATTAAAACACCTTATATACCTGACTGTTTCCAGGGAGATCACCACACTATTAAAGAAACAATTCTAAGACACAGCAAAAAAGAGACTGACAGACAAACGGTGGAAGTTGATGATGTTATTGTTAATTTTGGATTTCTCTCTTCACTTGGGCCGATGAAAGACTGGGGGCTGACGATTGAGAAAAACTCTATTGTAGTAAATTCAAAAATGGAAACTAACATTCCCGGGGTATATGCGGCAGGAGATATTTGTACGTATGAAGGAAAAGTTAAGCTGATTGCAACTGGCTTTGGTGAAGCGCCGACAGCAGTAAATAACGCTAAATCCTTTATTGATCCAAAGGCGAAGGTGCAACCGCTTCATAGTACAAGTATATTTTCTTAATAATAGAAGGGCGGGTCGATGATGGCAAAATATACAATGGTGGATAAAGAGACTTGTATTGCGTGCGGGGCGTGCGGCGCTGCTGCACCTGAGATATTTGACTATGATGATGAAGGACTGGCAGAAAGTATACTAGATGGTAATAAAGGGGTAGAGCAAGTGGACGAGGAGCTTGAAGAAGACTTGCTGGATGCAGAAGAAGGCTGTCCGACAGAATCAATTAAAGTCTCAACGGAACCCTTTTATTCAACGGTATAAACATTTTCTCTTCCACTTTGGTTTCTTTTTTTTATACGATAAAATAGTTAACGCTTCCCATAATGGCTCTTCTCTGTGGGAAGCTTACCTAATATATGACAAAGGAGATATTATTTAAGTGTTTTCCCATCGTTATAATGAGTCTACATTAGAAAGAATATTATAAATTATTGAACTTTTACGATTTAGGTTTTATCTTTGCTTCATTTGGTATACAATAAACCAAAGAGAGTATAATAAAAAAAGAAAGAAGTGGAGAGAATGTTTATGAAGATTCTACCTAAACAAATAAATTGGTGGGAGAATATGTTTGAAGAAAGGGTCGTTCAGGTCAAAGAGAACCAGACAGTCTCTTGCGAATTATACGGACAGATTTGCAAATCACACTGTGAACAATGTCCCTGGTTAACAAGTGAAACAACCGAAGATAATGAAATTGCATGCCGTCCTCCTGTTATATAAGGATGCCACGTGATAGATAATAATTAAAAAAACTGCCCCTCCTCAAAAATAATGGAGGCGCAGTTTTTTTATCATTGAAAGGAGTGAGCTTTAATCATCAGAACAGATGAACAATAAGCAGCCGTTTCTCCTCATTCGATCTGTTTTTCTTGTTCTTCCTTATCAAGGTCCGACAGAACCTCTAAAGTAATGTTCCGTTTTGCCGCTCATGAATATTGAATGATTCTGCAGAGAATCAAATGTCTTACCTCAAAAAAGGAGACCTTTTGGTTTTTAGGCAGTATAGAACTGAATAGACGCTTCATGCTCCTCAATGAGTTATTATCAGGACAACATATTGATTTCAGGAGGGCCTTTTTTTATGTTTCAAAATAAAGTAGTACGTTTAGTTGCACTATTTTTACATTAAATACTTTTTATTTCCTCTGGAATTAAATAGATCAGAATTAACATGATTTAATAATATAGGTTTGTCCACAGTAGTTACAGCGTTTTTTGCACTTCTAGAATATCAGAGAAATTAGTATCAGTTTTTCCTTTGCTTCATATAATTGTAGATCTGAGTATTATAATCCTTATTATGGTTGTTTGCATTATCCATCACAAGGCTGCCATACATCATTTTCTCAACACCTCTTACAAAAATCTTTTCCTTTATAGTACAATGACACAAAAAGAAAGGGTTTTTCTATGATTATGATACCGGACGCAACCGAGGTAAAAGAAAAAATGAACAGCAATACTAAAGAAACTTACGAAAGAGAAATAAAAGAGATTGTTCGAAGAATCGAAAACGCTATGGAAGAACGGAAAACTGAGGTTTCTCTTGGTGATATGTATATCAACGACGAAATAAGAAACAAATTCAAAGAAAAAGGATACTCTTTTGACAAAGGAATTCATCCAGTAACAGGATTTAGAACATTAGAAATTATCAATCTGTCTTTATCGGGTAGTAATTAACACTACCCGACTCCATTGCTTGCAATAGTCGTGTAATGAAAGTTCCTTCCCTTAGATAAAAAACCTCTGCGCCTTCGGTCTAACTAATAATCACTTCTAGTTCATCATTTTACTTCTAGAAAGAGAGTGCGAAATTTCTTTAGGTATTGATATTATTCCCTTGATTACTGTTGCAGGTGCCTATATCCTGACTTGATTTTATATTTCACCAGATCCTTTGCTCTGCCCTCACTTTTAACAGTTGTGAACCTGAAAAAACTTTCACCCATTTTCCATATAGAAGGCGTTACTTTTTTCAACAGCTACTTCAACCCTGTTATTCACATATTCTGCCAAATAAAATCAGCTTTTTTGTTTCTTTTTTTGACATTTCTTCTGTGTTTCAAATTGAAACCCTAACCGTTCTCCCGTAGAAATAGCTACTGCATGCCTATAACATAAGAACTGTAACCAAGAGAATAACGGAGGAATAAGAGATAAAAAACAGTCTAACCATTGGAGTCTTGGTTTTGGCCACATCATTAGTGGCTTGTGGAGGAAAAGTATCAGAAGAGGTAGAACCTGAAAACGTGGCCGAAGGTGAAGAAGTTAACGGAGAAGAAACAGAACAAATAGAAGATGTCTTAAGTCAAGGATTTATTACGTCCTAGGCTTTTATAGTCATTAAGCTTCATATTCATTCCACCGCTTCCATATGTTTTTCCATATCTCTCAATATTAGTATAGATGGTTGTGGTTTGGATCGAGTATACCCCAGTGTACATTAAAGAAATTTGAATTATTCTCCAGCCAGTGTTTGATTATCTTTTGTTCATAACCCAAGCCATCCTGAAGTTATTATAGCCTTTGGGGTATAACTTCTTATTTGAGAGGAAGTCACTATCAATCCCTCTCTTTTTTAGGAATGCCCCTTTAGACATATCAGTCATTTTTGAATTAATAGTCATTATGTAAACATTGCCATCCCTCCAATTATGTTTCATAACTACCAGGGTTAAAAAGGACCCGACAAAAAAGACGTGAGCACGGCACTATGCTGAACTCACGCCCGGGAATCTGTTAGACAGCTCCTATAAAAAAGATTAAAAGATAAGTTGTAGAACTGAGATAAAAATCAATAATAATAAGAGGTACATAAAGGTGAAACCGGCATTCCATCGTGATATCTTATAAGGATCTTCGTCTATGATATTGGACATAAGCCCTAGGGTTGCATTATATGGACCCATTAAAAATGCCGGCACCGCTCCTCCCAACATAGCTAACGTGAAGACAACCGGCGAGATGCCAAGGATAGAAAAGTCGATTGCTTCAACGAGAAGTGCTAAAGCAACAGCCGGATGCAGGCCAATAAAGGCTAAAGCAAGGGGTAACAGCGGCACAATAAATAAAAAAGCATGCTCTCCTATAACAGTTATCAGTCCCCCAATCCATTTATTAATGGTTTGTTCTGTACCCGAAATACCGATGGCTGAAATGAAAAAGCCAGCAGATAAAAAGATAAAAAACTGGTCTTTCATTTTCAACAGGTGAGTATCAAAGTGCTCTTTTAATCCAGTCAAAAACCCCTTGCCTTTCTGGATAAGAAGCGCCCAAGTAAAAGAAAATGGGATGACTAAAATTGTAACTAAAAACAAGAAACTTACGTCTAAGTATAGGTCTGCAAAAGTAATAATGACGTTTAATAAGAGAACAGCACCAATTAAATGAAACAGCTTAGAAGTTTTTTCACCTTGAGAAGAATGATCTATCGCAGCTGCCATTTCTTTGTAAGCTTGAGGGCGTCCTAATGGGCTTGGAGAATGATATTTTTTTGATAAGTAAACTCCAGTGGCCCAATCCAGCAGAAGGCCTAAAATACTTAAAGGAATCAGAATAGGAAGCATGGCTCCCCAGGAGACACCAGTCATTTCGATTACAATCCCCACGATCGGCGTGACAGGTGTCCATAGTAAAGGCATAGCAAAGCCGTGAGTAATAGACCTGCTCATAAAACGAGGTTTATTCGTAATAGAAAACAGTCTGATCGATGGCTGAATCGCATAATACGTCATTGGGAGGGCAGCTAGATTCATAAAGGAGCTTAAGAAGTAAGATATCCCGGAAGACAGCATGTATAGCTGGCCAGAGTTTTTTACTTTTTCCTGTATAATATTTTGCACAGCTTCAGCATAGTTCCCTAATTTAATGGGCAAAGCTAGAATGGGGACCAATGCAAATAAACTTAGTAAATTGAGCATGCTGCCAAATGAAAATAAATAATGGGCTGGGCTCGTCCCACTCGTGTAAAGCATGAATATCCCCAAACCCAGGAAAGCAAGACCGAATTTTAATACCATTTTATTAACTAAAGTGATGGTTAGTAAAATACTTAACAGAGAAAGAAGTGAAACAAGGAATTCAACGACAGAAGAAGGGAATAAAACAGATAAAAGATACACAATTATTAGTACGGTAAACAAATACTTCAGCATCCGTATCCACCTACTATTTTGTTTTTTATTGCAGATAATTCAAAAAATACTAACTTATTAAATAATTATTTGTATACAATATACCACAAAGTGCTATATAATAAAAAGAAAACGATGTGAATTTTTACGTTATGGGTTTTCTTCTCTACTGCAAAAAACTACGGAAGTTGATTTCATTGGTTTAATGCAGTAAATACGGTATAATTTTAGGAATAAGGTAGAAAACAAGGGGGGATTTCATTGAAAGGCTGGTTTGAAGAGGAAATTATATCCATCAGGGAGCGGGCATATATATATTTGAAAAATATGATTCTAGAGGGCGAGTATAAAGCTGGTGATCGTTTGGTTGAACGAGAACTGGCGGAAAAAATGAACATTAGCCGAACGCCAATCAGGGAAGCACTATTTCGATTGGAGTCTCAAGGCTTTGTTAAAACGGTTCCCCGAAAAGGAGTGCTTGTTTCCCAAATTTCCACGGAAGAAGTTATCGAAGTGTTTACGATTTTATCTTCACTAGAAGTGTTGGCAGCGAAGTTGGCTGCACAGAAAATTTCAGAGACTGAAAAAGAGAAGTTTGATCAATATATACAAAAGATCACGACAGCTCTGGAGAAAAAGGATTCAGCTGAAATTTCTCAACTTCATATTGAAATAAGCCACGCTTTATATAGAGCGGCAAGAAGCCCTAAGCTTTATGAGATGCTGACAGATTTAATGGACTATATCCGTGCTTTTGCATCTACCGGCCATAAGCTTAAAGGGCGGATGGAGGAGTCCATGAGAGAGCATTTAGCTGTCTTAAAGGCTGTGAGAGACCATGAGGTTGAGATGGCCGAATACCTTACAAAGATTCACATCGAAAACTCCAAAAGAGCCTACATTGAAGCGATTAACAGTAAAAACCAGCAAGTTTCTGAAGGGTAGTGATAAATTTCTTGTCATCGCCCTTTTTTTATTGCTGAAACTGTTGTCTGAAAATTCTTATTATGGTATATTGTATACCATAATAAGAATTTTTCTTTAGGAAAGGTGGAGGAAGAAAAATGATCTTAGTTTGCAGCGACCATGTTAAGGATGGAATTGAATTGCTCCACGCACCCCATATTAAAAAAAATGACATGAAAAGCCCATGCCGGTTTTGTCACAACGAGGCCAGTTTTGAAATTTATTATTTTAAAGTTTTGGAGGAGGTAAACTAATAGTGAAAAACCGGGAGGTCAAGCGCCTCTGATTACCGGTATTCAGTGACATTTTTAAGGTTTTGCGTTCTTGCTTTTTACTACGCTTCATTCTAAGATTAATAAAGGAATTTAGGCTGCAATTCTGGCCTGAATAGGAATCTATATCGTTTTTTCGTATACCTTATTTCTATAAATGGACAAGAAGGAGTTGGATGATATGATTGATCAACTTTCCTGGAAAGTTGGCGGTCAGCAAGGTGAAGGGATTGAGAGTACGGGAGAGATCTTCGCTATTGCTTTAAATCGTTTAGGATATTATTTATATGGATACAGGCATTTCTCTTCACGAATCAAGGGCGGACATACCAATAACAAGATCCGTGTAAGTACGAAACCGTTAAATTCTGTCTCGGATGATCTTGATATATTAGTAGCGTTTGACCAGGAAACGATAGATGTGAATGTTCATGAATTAAAGGAAGGCGGCATTGTGATTGCCGATGCAAAGTTTTCTCCAACCCTGCCTGAGGAAGGAAAGGCAGAACTTTATCCTGTCCCTTTTTCAGAGATTGCTAAGGAACTAGGAACTTCCCTGATGAAAAATATGGTAGCTGTCGGAGCTTCCGCTGCTGTATTGGGCCTTGCTCCTGAATTGTACCGAAACGTCGTGCAAGAGATATTCGGAAAAAAAGGAGAAGCGGTAGTTGAGAAAAATATGGAAGCTTTGCAGCAGGGTGCAGCATTTTTCAAAGAACAGGCTGGTGAAGTAGAGAGATACCATTTAATAGAAGCTGATGGGAAAAAGAGAATGTTTATGATCGGCAACGACGCGATTGGACTGGGTGCTGTCGCTGGCGGCGCAAGGTTTATGCCAGCATATCCGATAACCCCAGCCTCTGAAATTATGGAATATCTCATTAAGAAGTTTCCAGAGTTTGGAGGGACTGTTATCCAAACTGAGGATGAAATTGCGGCAGCAGTCATGGCCATTGGGGCTAATTATGCAGGGGTAAGAGCATTAACAGCGTCTGCCGGACCCGGGCTCTCTCTTATGACAGAAGCGATCGGCCTGTCAGGGATGACAGAAACTCCACTGGTAATTGTAGATACACAGCGGGGCGGCCCGAGTACCGGACTGCCGACAAAGCAGGAACAATCGGATTTAATGGCGATGATTTACGGCACGCATGGAGAAATCCCTAAGATTGTGATGGCTCCAAGTACAGTAGAAGAAGCCTTTTATGATACGATAGAAGCTTTTAACCTGGCTGATGAGTACCAGTGCCCTGTCATTATGGTTACAGATCTGGCACTTTCACTCGGGAAACAGACAGTAGAGCCTCTCGATTATGAAAAAATTAACATTAACCGTGGAAAATTGGACCTTCATCCAAACCTTCCAGAACAGGACCCGGCAGAATACTTTAAGCGTTTTGCCGTAACAGATGATGGCGTTTCCCCTCGTGTGGTCCCAGGTACAAAAAATGGAATTTTTCATGTGACTGGAGTAGAGCATGATGAAACAGGAAAGCCTTCTGAACACCCGGTAAATCGTAAAGACCAAATGGACAAGCGAATGAGGAAGCTTTCCGCTGTTTCAGACCGATTTGATACACCGGTGGCTTATACAGATACCCATGACCATGCTGATCTTTTGGTTATTGGCGTTAATTCAACAAGGGGGACGATCAGTGAAGCGATTCCTCGTCTGGAAGCAGACGGTGTCAAGGTAAACCATGCACAAATCAGGCTTCTTCACCCTTTCCCAAGCGATGAACTTAAGCCGCTTATGGACCGAGCTGATAAAGTAGTCGTTGTTGAAAATAATGCTACCGGACAGCTTGCCAATATTATTCGCTTAAATACAGGGGCTGCTCATATCGAAAATATTTTGAAATATGACGGTAACCCATTTCTTCCATCAGAAATTCATAATAAATGCAAGGAGGCTGCACATCGTGGCAACATTGAAAGAGTTTCGCAATAAGGTTAAGCCTAATTGGTGCCCGGGGTGTGGAGATTTTTCCGTCCAGGCAGCGATTCAAAGAGCAGCTGCCAATTCAGGCCTGGAGCCTCATGAACTAGCTTTGATCACAGGAATTGGCTGTTCAGGACGCCTTTCCGGCTATATTAATTCATATGGATTTCATGGCGTGCATGGAAGGGTTTTACCTTTAGCACAAGGCGTGAAAATGGCCAATCGTGATCTTACAGTGGTTGCTTCCGGAGGAGACGGGGATGGTTTTGCTATCGGAATGGGCCATACGATCCATTCGATCAGAAGAAACATCGATATTACCTATATCGTCATGGACAACCAAATTTATGGTCTGACCAAAGGACAGACTTCCCCGCGCAGTGAAATGGGGTTCAAAACCAAAAGCACGCCTGGAGGATCGATTGAATCGTCACTTCATGTTATGGAAACAGCGTTGACAGCTGGCGCCACATTTGTTGCTCAAAGCTTTTCAAGTGACTTAAAAGAATTAACATCCTTAATTGAGCAAGGAATGGCTCACAAAGGATTCTCGTTGATTAACGTCTTTAGTCCATGTATTACGTTTAATAAGGTCAATACTTATGATTGGTTTAAAGAGAATCTAACGAAATTAAGTTCAGTTGAAGGATATGATCCATCCAGCCGCATGCAGGCAATGCAGACGCTCATGGAAAACAATGGCCTTGTAACCGGATTAATCTATCAAGATACTGAGAAGCCATCCTATCAGGAATTAGTGGAAGGCTACAAAGAAACTCCTCTCGCCCACGAGGATCTCGACTTGGATGAAGAAAAGTTTAATGAATTGTTAAATGAGTTTATGTAATCGAAGGGAAGGATCTTCTTAGGTCCTTTCCTTCTTTTTATTCCCTTTGGTAAGCTAGGGGAGGAAAATGTAAGCAGGAGGGTACATGTCATGAAAGAATTAAAACAATTGTTGCATCGAATTGATCATAAAGGATACAAAGCGTACAAAGATTGTAAAGGCACTTATCAGTTTCCTCGTTTTATTTTACACATTGATCATGTGCAGGCAGATCCCTATGCAAGCCCTTCGAAAATAAGAATTGAAATCAAGCAGAAATCGTTTCCGATGAACAAAGAGTGGTTCTCTTCTCGTGCCAGAAAGATTGCTGTGGAAGATTATTTTGCAAGAAATGCAGCCGAGAGGATAAAGAAAAATCATTTTCGCTCTTTAACCATAGACGCACCCGGTCAGGAGGTCCTAGAGCGCAGTGCTTGCGCTGCAAATGACAATGGTCTGGAGCTTCGTCTGTCCCTTCACTTGCCGGCAAGGGGACGGACGATATTAGGAAAGCAGGCTGCAGTTGTTCTTACTGAAGAGCTTCCTGTTTTAATCAATGAGGCAGTCTTTGATTTTGCGGAAAGAAGGCTTACAGAACAATTAATCCTTATGGATCAGCAAGAAGCCATTCGTACCTATTTACATAAAAATAACCTTGTTTCGTTTGTAGCCAATGGCTCACTTCTTCCCAGAGAAAGCGGAATCAGCAATAAACCATTGCAATCTTCAAGGACAGTAAGCTTTCAATCCCCGCCTTCCATGGAAATTGAGATACCAGTTCCCCACGGTTCTCCCATCAAAGGCATGGGACTGACCAAAGGAGTGAACTTAGTCGTTGGCGGCGGATACCACGGGAAAAGCACTCTCCTTGAAGCCATTGAGCGAGGAGTATATAACCACAGACGAGGTGATGGCCGTGAATACGTGATTACCGAAGAAAGTGCATGTAAAATCCGGGCTGAAGATGGACGTAGTGTGAAGGGAGTGGATATTTCACCTTTCATTTCGAATCTTCCCATTCAAAAGGATACACAACACTTTTCCACTGATAATGCCAGCGGCAGCACGTCACAGGCAGCAAATATTATGGAAAGCATTGAAGCCGGTGCTGAAACATTGCTTATTGATGAGGATACAAGCGCCACTAATTTTATGATTCGAGACAGCCGAATGCAGGCGCTTGTTGCTAAAGAGAAAGAGCCGATTACTCCGTTTATAGATAAGGTTACAAGTCTGTACCAAGAGCACGGCATCTCAACCATCCTTGTCGTAGGGGGATCAGGAGATTATTTTGAAGTTGCGGATAAAGTGGTCATGATGGATGAATACACCCCTGTGGATGTTACGGAGAAGGCCAAAGAAATTGCAAAGGGCGGCAAACAAAGAAGTGATTTATTTGATGAATCGTTTGGAGATTTCAAAAAAAGATTGGTGAAAAAAGAAAGCTTTAATGCCAGAAAAGGCAAGAAGGAAAAAGTGGACGCCAAAGGAAGAACCACCATTTTTTATGGCCGGGAAACGATCGATCTTTCTTTTGTCGAACAATTGGTTGATCCCAGTCAGACAAAGGCTGTAGCTGCCGTTATAAAATATTGTGCTGACAAGCTTTTTGATGATCAAACATCTCTTGCTGAAGTTCTTGATAGAGTTGAAAAGGAAATGGAGGAAAAGGGAATTGACATGGTTTCTTCTTTTCCTGGCAAGCATCCGGGGGAGCTTGCCAAGCCAAGAAGATTGGAAGTAGCCGCAGCCATCAATCGTCTTCGCTCCCTTCAAGTGGCAAAGCCCCGTTAAATATAAGGAATTATTGTGTTTGCAGTCATTTGGAGTTATAATTTACTATTGTATCTTTGTCTTACAACAGTTCATTTTGTTTATATAAATAGAAGAGTACCACCTGTAAGAAAGGAGTTAACACAATGAATGAAGAACAGCGCAGGCAGCAGCAAGGGTTAGAACCTGAAGCTGAGACAGAGTCAGTGGAAAAGAAACAGACTCCAAAGGAATACAGTAAATACTTCGACTTTTCAAAAGCAAGCATTGAATCTTCAGAAGACGGCAAACAATATATGAAAATAGGCGGCCGCAGTATTTTAATTAATGACCAGCCTGATTATAAAAAGGGAAAGCGAAGAGGAAAAGAGGAAGTGGAGGTTCATTATGATTTCTCCATACCTGAAGAAATGAAAGAGATAGGCAAAGGGAAAAAGTACCTCATTCGCACATATGGCTGTCAAATGAATTACCATGACACGGAAAATATGGCTGGCATACTAGAAGGCATGGGCTTTGAAGCAACAGAAGAAACAAACGAAGCTGATTTTATTTTGCTTAATACCTGTGCAATCCGGGAAAATGCGGAAAACAAGGTGTTTGGGGAAGTAGGACACTTAAAGCCTCTCAAACAGGAAAAGCCTGAACTTATGTTGGCGGTATGTGGCTGTATGTCTCAGGAAGAAGCCGTTGTGAACCGAATTATGCAAAAGCATCAGCACATTGACTTAATCTTTGGAACACACAATATTCACCGCTTGCCTCAGCTCGTCCAGGAGGCACTTTATGGGAAAGAAATGGTGATTGAAGTCTGGTCCAAGGAAGGTGACGTTGTTGAAAATATGCCGCGAAAGCGGGAAGGCAAAACGCAGGCATGGGTGAACATTATGTACGGATGTGATAAGTTCTGTACGTACTGTATTGTGCCCTATACAAGAGGAAAAGAACGCAGCCGAGTACCAGAGGATATCATCGCTGAAGTAAGGGATCTTGCCAGACAGGGATATAAAGAAATTACTCTCCTTGGCCAAAATGTTAATGCATACGGCAAGGATTTAGATCAAGAGTACGGCTTAGGAGATTTGATGGATGAAATCCGTAAAATAGACATTCCCCGTGTTCGCTTTACGACGAGTCATCCGCGTGACTTTGATGATCATTTAATTGAAGTTCTTGCAAAAGGCGGCAATCTGGTTGAGCATATCCACCTGCCAGTTCAGTCAGGCAACAGTGAAGTGCTGAAGCTTATGGCCAGAAAGTATACAAGAGAACACTATGTGAAGTTAGCTGAAAAGATTAAAAAAGCTATTCCTAATGCTTCCTTTACTACTGACATTATCGTCGGTTTTCCTAACGAAACAGAAGAACAATTTGAGGATACCCTTTCGCTGATGAAAGAAATGGAATATGATAGTGCATATACGTATATTTATTCTCCTAGAGAAGGAACGCCAGCAGCTAAAATGAAAGACAATGTTCCGTTGGAAGTGAAAAAAGACCGCCTGGCCAGATTAAACAAAGTGGTCAATGATATTGCAGCTAAGAAGAACCTGGCCCTTCAGGATCAAGTGGTTGAGGTGCTTGTGGAAGGTGAAAGCAAAAAGAATCCAGAAATCTTGTCAGGAAGAACACGTACCAATAAACTCGTAAACTTCGCTGGTCCAAAGTCTGTAATAGGTGAAATAGTATATGTAAAAGTAACAGAGGCTAAAACGTGGTCGCTCGATGGCCAACTTGTTGAACATGCAGAGGTGAATAAGTAGATGTCAGAACAATATGTAACAAAAAAAGAAGTCCTTTCCCAGGCAAAGGAACTAGGAAAGTTAATTGCAGGAACAGAAGAGGTTGATTTTTTTAAGCGAGCCGAAAAACAAATCAACCAGAACTTAAAGGTTCAGGAATTAATTGGTAAAATTAAGAAAAAGCAAAAAGAAGCTGTCAATCTTCAACATTATCAAAAAGGCGAAGCTTTGAAAAATGTTGAAAAAGAAATTGATGAATTGAATGCACAGCTTGATGAGATTCCAATTGTCAATGAGTTTAAAAGCAGCCAGACAGAAGTGAATGAACTTCTTCAGCTTGTTTCCGGAACCATCTCTAATAAAGTGACAGATGAAATTATTACGTCAATGGGCGGAGATGTGCTTCAAGGCACGACAAATAAGAATCCGTTCTTAAACATTAATAACAAATAAGAAGCAAAGAGGGCACCTCCAAAAGGCTGACTTTTGGAGGTGCCTTCTTTTTTTCGGGCTAGATAGGGAGCCACGGAAAAGATTCCAATCGATTTCAGGAGCAAGGCAGCAGCCTTCCTGATCCTCCTTATTCCTATTTACCCGACAGATCTTTCATCCTGGAGAGCCTGAGGAGATTTCGCGATACACTTTCGGTAAACAAGAAGTGTAAGTCCCTTGCAGCACATTTTAGCTTGAAAGCTTGAAGCAATCTGGCTCCTGTCCCTAAAAAGGGTGCAGAAGGGCAACGTCTGCATAAGTAAATTAATTTTTTCCTTACGCTGAAGAAAGGGCATTTTTCTTCATTTGCTGAGGAGTCGGACAATATTTTGTTCATGTTTTTAGAGCCTGTGCATAGGTATTAGGGGTGAGGACTACTTTTCTTATTTAACATCATGAGATAAAGGATAGGCAAATTCACCATTTGTTCTGCATAGGTATAGGTAAAAGCCTGATTGTACGTGCTGCGTCCAACAGGGGGCTATTCAAGAAGGAGGGAAGGGAAATGTCTCACGGTGAAGAAATAAAATATCGAGAGATTATCACGAAAGCAGTTTGCGGGAAAGGGAAAAAGTATTCAAAAGAGCATCATGTCGTTAAAACACCGCACAAACCTTCAAGTATTTTAGGGTGCTGGATCATTAATCATAAGTATGAAGCTGACCGCAAAGGAGATAGTGTTGAAATAGCCGGGTTCTATGATATTAACATTTGGTATTCCTATGAGGATAATACTAAAACTGAGGTTACCACGGAGAATGTCCAATATAAAGAGTATGTCCCTTTAACCATGAGAGATAAAGAAGTCATGTCTGATGATTTTGATGTGATTGCAAGAACCATTAAACAGCCAAATACATTGGAAGCATCCATTGGGGACAAAGACAGAGAGGTAAGGGTAGAAGTGGAGCGCGAGTTTGCAGCTGAAATTGTCGGAGAAACAAAGGTATGCATCCAAATTCATCCTGATGCTGAAGACCATGATTATGAGGACATTAAGTGGGATGAGCAAGTATCTGATGAAGAATTAAAAGAAATTGATACAGATTTTCTAGGAGGCAAACACGATTATAAAGAATAAAACACCTGTAACCCAGGTGTTTTTCTTTTGTCTTTGTTTTTTCCATTTTTGTTCTTTATTCTTCTGGTACTGCCCCTCTGATGAATAGAAAGAGAGTATGATATAATATGTGACAGCAAAATTGTACGAGTAGAAAGATAGACTTGGAGGAATTGTTGTGGCGAAAGAAACACCTATGATGAAACAATATAAACAAATAAAGGCCGAGCATCAGGATGCCTTTCTTTTTTTTAGACTTGGAGATTTTTATGAGCTCTTTTTAGAGGATGCGGTAAAGGCCGCCCAAGAGCTTGAAATCACGTTAACAAAAAGAGGACAAGGTGAAGACAGCATTCCGATGTGCGGTGTTCCTTACCATTCAGCCGAGCATTATATTACACAACTGATAGCTAAAGGATATAAAATAGCCATCTGTGAACAGGTGGAAGACCCTCGGACAGCCAAAGGAGTAGTGAAGAGGGAAGTCGTTCAATTAATTACCCCAGGCACTGTAATGGATGGAAAAATGATTGATGAGAAGGAAAACAATTTTATAGGAGCTGTACATGACTTTGAGGACGGTACGGTAGCGTTAGCAAGAATTGACTTGACTACAGGGGAGTCTGTGGCCTCTCTTCTTACTGATGATCCAAAAGATTGGACAAGAGAACTTGCCGGAACTTCTGTGAAAGAGGTAGTTGTCTGCAGGGAAGCACCAGAACGGATTCTTGAAGAAATCAAGAAGCTGGGGATCACGGTTTCCTATGAAGACAATACGGGTGTTGACCAGGCATTTCACTCTTTGTGCCGCCATGTGCAGCAGGATAAGATCATACAAACGTATGCAAGGCTGACCAACTATTTGTCAAGCACCCAGAGAAGGTCGCTAGATCATCTGCAGGCCGTGGAAATCTTTAACCCTAACAACCATATGCAAATCGATGTTTTCTCTAAACGCAATCTGGAACTCACTGAAACGATCCGGGAAAAAACAAAAAAAGGCTCCTTGTTATGGCTCCTTGATAAAACAGTGACTGCGATGGGAGGACGGTTACTGAAAAGATGGATAGAGCAGCCTCTATTAGAAAAAGACAGTATTAAGGAACGCCATTCACTTGTGTCCTCCTGGCTTGAAAATTTCTTTGCAAGAGAGGATGTCAGAGACAAACTAAAAGAAGTCTATGATCTTGAGCGTTTATGTGGGAAGGTAGCATACGGAAATGTCAATGCGAGAGAGCTTGTGCAATTAAAACGATCTCTTTTACAAGTTCCGGGAATCATTGAAATCATCTCTTCTTTAAATAATGAGTACGCGAGCAAACAAATAGAAAGCGTGGATATGTGCAGCCCATTAGTAGACTTATTGGAAAAAAGTCTGGTAGACGAGCCACCCATATCTATTAAAGAAGGCGGCATGATTAAAGACGGCTACCATGAGCAGCTGGATGAATACAAGCATGCCAGCCGAAACGGCAAGGAATGGATTTCTTCTCTTGAGAAAAAAGAAAAAGAACGAACTGGCATCAAATCTTTAAAAATTGGCTACAACAAAGTGTTTGGCTACTACATAGAAGTCACCAAGGCAAATATTCCTTACCTTGAGGAAGGCTTATATGAAAGAAAGCAAACGCTCACGAATGCCGAACGCTTTATTACTCCGGAGCTTAAAGAGAAAGAAGCATTAATACTGGAGGCGACCGAGAATATAGAACAATTGGAGTATGATCTGTTTCTTGACATACGTGAACGTGTGAAAGACTACTTGGCTCCTTTGCAGCAATTGGCAAAAATCATTAGTGAAATAGACGTTCTTCAGGGTTTTGCAGTGTTAAGTGAAGAACAAAACTATGTTATGCCTGCGTTTTCTGAGAACAGAAAGGTTGTAATCAGAGAAGGAAGACACCCTGTCGTAGAGCAAATGATTGAGCGGGGAGAATACGTGGCCAATGATGTCACCATGGACAAAGAATGTGAAATGCTGCTTATCACGGGTCCAAATATGGCGGGGAAAAGCACGTACATGAGACAGCTTGCCTTACTGTCAATTATGGCGCAAGTAGGGTGCTACGTACCAGCTGCAAAGGCAGAGCTTCCTTTATTCGATCAGGTCTTTACAAGGATTGGAGCTGCAGATGACCTGGCAGCCGGGCAAAGCACCTTTATGGTAGAAATGCTTGAAACCCATCATGCGTTATCCAAGGCTACAGAAAACAGCTTAATCTTATTAGATGAAATTGGACGAGGAACCTCTACCTATGATGGCATGGCCCTGGCACAAGCGATTATTGAACACATTCATAATAACATTGGAGCCAAAACGCTGTTTTCCACCCATTATCACGAGTTGACAGCCTTGGATCAGAATCTTCCTCGTATGAAAAATGTCCACGTATCCGCGATGGAAGAAGACGGAGAAGTTGTTTTTTTGCATAAAGTCATTCCAGGGCAGGCAGACCGAAGCTACGGAATTTATGTAGCGAAGCTTGCGAGCCTCCCTGATTCTGTCATAGAGAGAGCTGAGGTGATCTTAAAAGAGCTTGAAGGTGGACAGTCTTTTGTGAAAACAAGATCTCTTGAAGATAATGAGAAAGAGGCATCTCCTCAGCAGCTTTCACTGTTTCAGGAAGAGCCAGCTGCTTTAAAGCACACAAAAGCTTCTGAAGAAAAAGCTTCCTCCCAGGCAAAGGGCGTGCTTTCAGAGTTAAAGAAAGCTGATGTGTTGAACATGAGCCCTATTCAGGCACTGCAGACCTTATATGACTTGCAGCAAAAAATAAAAGACTGATAGACGCAGTATGGAGGTGAGGGCATGGGAAAGATTATTAAGCTTAATGATGAGCTTTCAAATAAGATTGCCGCAGGCGAAGTTGTAGAGAGACCAGCTTCTGTGGTAAAAGAGCTGGTTGAAAATTCAATTGACGCCAATAGCTCAAGGATTGAAATTGATGTGGAAGAAGGCGGGCTTTCAAAAATCCGCATCTTAGATGACGGAGAAGGAATGACGAGAGAAGACGCAGAAAATGCGTTTTTCCGCCATGCGACAAGCAAAATAAAAGATGAGCAGGATCTTTTCAAGATTTCCACACTTGGGTTTAGAGGAGAAGCTCTGCCAAGTATTGCCTCTGTGTCCCGGCTGACCATTGAAACCGGAAATGGAGAGGGACCTGGCACGATGATTCGTTATCAAGGCGGCAAGCGAATCGCCTCCTCTTCTTCAAGAAGCAGGAAGGGAACCGAAATTACGGTGTTGGATTTGTTTTTTAATACGCCAGCCCGCTTAAAGTATATGAAAACCATTCATACAGAGCTCGGTAATATCACGGACGTGGTTAACCGTCAGGCCCTTGCCCATCCGGATATTTCTTTTCGGTTGACCCATAATGGACGCCAGCTGTTATTTACTAATGGAAGTGACGATCTGCTCCCGGTGATTGCAGCCATATATGGAAGGCAGACGGCAAGGAAGTTTTTGCCTTTATCAGTGAAGACTCTTGATTACGAGGTAAAAGGATTCATTGCAAGGCCAGAAGTGACCAGAGCCACCCGCCAGTACATTTCTATTTTTATTAATGGACGATATATCAAGCATTTCCCCCTTCACAAAGCCATTGAGAAGGGATACCACACCTTGCTTCCCATTGGCAGGCATCCTCTTGTGGTGCTTCATATTACAATGGATCCGGTTCTTCTTGATGTCAATGTCCACCCTTCTAAATTGGAAGTCCGTTTAAGCAAGGAAGAGGAACTGTTAAAAGCCTGTGAAGAAGGAATACGAAATGCTTTTCGAGGGGAACAGCTGATACCCCAGGGGGAACTTCCAAAAGCAGCAAAACCAAAATCAGAACAAATAAGTCTCTCTTTGAATCGTTTCTCATCTTCTTCTGAAACGAGGACACACGCTCCTGAGGATCAGCCTCCTTCTCCCATGGAAAGAAAAATGGTTCCTCCGATTGAAGAAAGGAAAGAAGAGGATGATGAACATCCGGTGATGGAATCGATGGTTAAAGAATCCTTTCCACTTTCAGAGCTATCATCTGATGTTCAAAAAGGTACTAAAGAAAAAGAGCTGGAAAAGACCGAAATACAGGAGGATTGGACGTCAGCTGAAGAGACACAGGCCGCTCGCGTGCCGCCTATGTATCCTATCGGCCAGCTTCACGGGACATATATCTTAGCTCAAAATGAACAAGGATTGTACATTATAGATCAGCATGCAGCTCAAGAACGAATTAAGTATGAATATTTCAAAGAAAAAATTGGAGAAGTAGAACCATACTTGCAAGAGTTGCTGGTTCCTATTACTCTGGAGGTTTCACAGCCTGAAGCAGCCATTCTCGAATCCCACTCAGAAGCATTACAGGACCTCGGGATTTTTCTGGAGTCTTTTGGTCCTTTAACCTATAGAGTGACGTCTCACCCTGTTTGGTTTCCTAAAGGAGAAGAGGAGGAAACCATCAGAGAAATTCTTGATCAGCTTTTTGAGGAAAGAAAGATCGATCTTCATCAGCTGCGTGAAGAAGCAGCTATTCTTATGTCGTGTAAAGCGGCAATCAAAGCGAACAGGCATCTAAAAGAGGAAGAGATCTTTTCCTTACTGGAGACGCTTAGAAAAAGCACAGACCCGTTTACTTGTCCTCACGGACGCCCTATCATTGTTCATTATTCCACCTATGATATGGAAAAAATGTTTAAGAGAATTATGTAGGGTAAAGCAGCAGGACAGTGATTGTTTTAAGGAGGGAGCTTTGTGGAAAGATATAAGCTTGAAAGTGTCTGGATTGATGGGGAAAAGGTACATTTTCATACAGGTCTGATAAAGGTCCCGAACTCTGGAGAAAATCACTCGTGGACGATTACGATCGAAACGGCCTATAGTGATTTCCTAAGTGATCTGCAGCAGCAAGGGAAGTTGGCCACGATAGAAATGAATGATGAAATTGGCAGAAGTCTGAAAGGCCGGGGATTTGTTTCCAGCTCCTCGTATACAAAGGAGTATCAGCGTTTTTTATTAACTGGAACGGCCCGGCTGACCGTCTCATAATGTTCACTTTCTCCTCGTTAATCAATCGGGAAATGTGGTATAATAAGTCAAAAAGACGTAAGGGGAGCGTGAAAACATGACAGGCTTGGATCTAATCGCGATCTTAGGAATCTCCGCTTTTGTAATTGGAGTAGGTATTATCATGGGGATTTACTTTCTTAAGCAGTCTGAATCAGATAAGTCTTAATTGGACAAGCAAAAAGCACCGGATGCCGGTGCTTTTTTTGGTGCCTCTTTTTGTGGTGCCTGGCACCCTTATCTTATGTAATGTTACTGTAACACAATAGATACCAAAACCCTTGGTGGATAGGGTTTCTATTATTTTTTAACTTTGGGTGCCAGGCACTGGCATAAAAAGAAACAGCTGACATAGAAATAAAGAAAAGCTTTCCTATTAAAAAAGGGAGGAAGATACAATGTCAGCTGGTGAACTGCTTCTTATTATCAGCTTATCTACATTTATGCTTGGCATCGGCTTAATGGTTGCTTTTTCATTTTTATACCAGGCAAGAAAAAAAGACAGGTAAAAGGAATGATAATCGCAGGCATGCGGTTTTTTTTTTTTTGCTTATTAAGAGCTAGGAAGCTTTTTATGGTCAAGTTGCCTCTTCCAGGGGTGAAAAATGGTATACTTGGAAAAGATAAAAAGCAGGTGATACCTTGATCATTACGACAAGTAAACAGGCAAAAGGCAATAAAGTACAACGAGCTCAATACCTTGCCGACAAGTGGGAGGTGCCGTTTGTCATTCGCAAAAAGGCATCGATGAAAGCATTATTAAGAGAATGGAATCAGCCGGTCTATGTAGTGGAAAACGATACGGAAAAAATCTATCATCCCGATGAAGAGCATCCGTTTTATTTTCATCCAAGCATGGCCTGGTTGAGAGCAAAACGCCTTCTTAATAATGAAAGGGACACTTTCGTGGAAGCTGCTGGCCTTCAGGAAGGTATGTCGGTATTGGACTGTACAATGGGACTGGCTTCAGACAGCATCATAGCGAGCTTCTCTGCTGGAGAAAAGGGAAAGGTGACCGCTTTAGAAGGAAATCGGTATATGGCTGAAGCGGTGACCTGGGGACTTAAGGAGTGGAAAAGCGGGAATGAGTCTTTTGATGAAGCTTGTCAGCGAATAAACGTGGTGGTCTCTGACCACGTTACGTTTCTTCAAAAGCAGCAGTCAGATAGCTTTGATATCGTTTATTTTGACCCTATGTTTCATGAAACGATTGATGCATCGACTCATCTGCATCCCCTCAAAAAACTTGCATGGTATAATGATTTGACAGCGGAAGCAGTAGAAGAAGGAAAGAGAGTGGCCAAGGAGAGAGTTGTGTTAAAAGATGAGGTCCATAGTCCCCGTTTTCATCTGCATGGCTTTACACCAAGAAAAAGAAAGAGCTCAAAGATTGCTTTTGGAACCATTGAAAAGAAAGAAGGAAACACATGAAGGAAAAATTGATCGCTGTGGTAGGACCGACTGCCGTAGGAAAAACAAAAGCAGGAGTGGAAATCGCCAGACATTTTAATAGTGAAGTCATCAGCGGCGATTCCATGCAAGTTTATAAAGGCCTTGATATCGGAACAGCTAAAGTGACTCCTGAAGAAATGGGGGAGGTCCCCCATCATATGATCAACATTAAAAAGCCAGGTGAATCTTTTACTGCTGCCGAATTTCAGGAGAAAGCCCGCCGTCTGGTTACAGATATAAACCAAAAGGGAAGTATACCCGTTGTGGTAGGAGGGACCGGATTATACATACGAGCACTGACAAGAAACTTTTCATTTAACGAAGCAGAGAAGGATGAAGGTTTCAGAAAGAGTCTGGAGGAGAAAGCAGAGAAATTTGGGAAAGAGGCAGTACACCAAAAGCTTTGGGAAACAGATCCAAAGAGCGCCAAAGAGATTCCGCCTCAAAACCTTAGAAGAGTAATACGTGCTCTTGAAATCTATCATCTGACGGGCAAAACAATGGATCGATTTTATGAACAAGAAGAGGATGAAACGCCCTATAATCTCCAATTGATCGGGTTATCGATGGAGCGGGAGAAATTATATCAAAGAATTAATGAACGAGTGGATCAAATGATGAAGGAAGGTCTTCTTGAAGAAGTTCAGTGGCTCTATGATAGAGGACTTCAAGGCAGCCAATCAGCTAGAGGTATTGGCTATAAGGAACTTCTTATGCATCTCGAAGGGAAGGCGTCATTGTCAGAAGCCGTAGAGCTGCTGAAAAGAAATTCACGAAGATATGCCAAGCGGCAGTTAACATGGTTTCGTAATAAGGAAAACGTGGAATGGTTTGATATGTCTCAAGATAATCATAATGAAAAAATAAAAGAAATGATAAGCTTTTTAGAAGGAAAGTATGAAAAGGGCGTCGAATGAAAAGAAGTAGAGAAAAGAGAAGGGGATGGAAGCACATGAAGCAATCTGTCAATATTCAGGATCAATTTCTGAACACATTACGCAAGGATAATATCCCTGTGACTGTTTTTTTACTTAATGGTTTTCAGCTGCGGGGGACCGTAAAGGCATTTGATAATTTTACAGTTGTACTAGAAAGTGATGGAAAGCAGCAGCTAGTATACAAGCATGCCATTTCTACGTTTTCTCCCCAGCGAAATGTATCATTGCAAATTGACCCGGAGAACGCGAACAACTAAAAGAACATGCTCCTATGGAAACATAGGAGTTGTTTTCTTGCCAGTTATAAAATTTCACGTACCGTATTTAGTGTAATAATGGTAAATATGTCCGTCTAAGGGGCAGTTCTAACTACCTCCTGTCTAAACAGCCTGACACCTTACGAGTAGGGTGTCAGGCTGTTGTTTTTACTGGAAGCCGCTTGTTCCACATACTGAATATATTTGGTCAACGTTAAAATAGTACGTAAACCAAGTTTTTCTTTGACGGCTTCAGGAGGGACACCCTTTGTAAGTTCATTTACTATATACGTATTTCTAAAATGTTGGGCTGAAAGGCCTTTTCTAACCCCGGCTCTCTCAAGTTCCTGCCTGATCATCTTTTGAATAGCGACCTCAGTAAGCATTTTCGGAGAGTCATTTTCATAAGACCACCGGTATGTTTGTCGTTGAAAATCAAAAGCCACGAAGAGGGGATCATTGTCACGCTTAGGACGGACAGCATCAGGAACGGCCCTTAAATATTGAAATATCAATGCCTGATCCTTCCTGGAGAGGAGTACTTTTCGGCCGTTTCCCGAATCCTTAGGAACCAGGATAACTTTTTGAGAAAGATTGACATCTTTCATTCGCAGATAAGCCACTTCCTGCAACCTGAGACCATATTTTATAAACAGACGGAGCAACACGATATTACGAGGTGCGAGCAGCGGCCTGGAGGCCTGTTGTTTCACAGACAACCCGGCATCTGAGGAAATAGAATCGAGAAGTTGTTTTTCCTCTGAGGGACTGATTAAGTCTTCTTTTTCCAATTCATTATGGACCGCTTCCTCAATATGAAATCCTTCCATTGGGTTGGAAGAAAGGCGTCCACTGGATTTCAAGTAAGCTCCGTATTGAGCTAGAACAGTTTGAATCCTTTTCAGAGTTCTCAGCTTATATCTTCTTTCCGTCTGCAGAAAGTGAAAATACTCTTCTATATTTTTTAATGTCAATTCATTTGTTTCGTGCTCGTGATCAGTGACCTCGACGAATCGATTAAAATCTGCAAGGTCATATTTGTAACGCTTAATGGTGCTGTCTCGTTTATCTCTGCTTTTTAAAAAGCGGAGGAACTCCTCGGCAGATGCTGGCAAAGTAGACATGCTGCTTGTACCTCCTTTTCTTTTTTCCTTATTATAGCAAAGGTCTTCAGCTCTTCGTCACCAATTTTTTCATTTTGCGTATGATATGGGTAAACACCCAACCTGCATAACAGGCTAGTGAAAAGGAAAGCGGGGTGTCAGTCTATGCAGGCTTTTACAAATCGCAGGGAAAATGGGCAAATCCAAGTTCTTTTAAACAGAAGCACTCCTGATCAATCGTTGAAAAATAAAAATGAAACACAGGATGTAAGTGGTATAGAAGAACATTACCCTTTGCAGAAAACAGAACAGCGTCTGGATCAGTTAATTGGGTTAACGAACGTAAAAGAATATATACGAGAATTATATGCCTGGATTTATGTCAATCAATGCAGAAAAGATGCAGGACTGAAAACAGAAAAGCAGAACCTTCATATGATCTTTAAAGGAAACCCTGGGACTGGAAAGACAACAGTGGCCCGCATGATGGGTGAAATGTTAAAAGATATGAATGTCCTGTCCAAGGGGCATTTTATTGAAGCTGAACGAGCGGATCTAGTAGGAGAATATATTGGGCAAACAGCTCAGAAAACAAGGGAGATCATAAAAAAGGCTGTCGGTGGTGTGTTGTTTATCGATGAGGCTTATTCTCTGTCTCGCGGTGGGGAAAAGGATTTTGGCAAAGAAGCGATCGATACGTTAGTTAACACTATCGCACGGCTTTTGACTAAAACCGTAATCGCATAGGAAGGGGCGCCGGGAAAAAAGACAAGGGAGAAGGAATCAGGTATACTGAAGTTATACATAAGGATTCAAAAAGTGAGTTGGAGAATAGAGGAGTAAAGAGTGAGAGAACAACAAACGGCAGGTGTTATCGCTGCGATATCAGCATATTTGCTATGGGGATTTTTACCCTTATATTGGAAATTTTTAAGTGAGGTTCCTTCAAGTGAAGTGTTAGCCCAGAGAATTATCTGGTCTCTCTTGTTTATGATGGCAGCTTTATTTCTTATGGGCAGGTTAAAAGATGTCCTGCAGGAAGTAAAAGGGGTTTTTGCATCAAAACAAAAGACTTGGGCTGTGATTTTAGCTTCGCTTTTTATTTCTACAAACTGGTTTATCTTCATATTTGCTGTAAACAGTGACAGGGTAATTGAGGCAAGTTTAGGGTACTATATTAATCCATTGATCAATGTTTTATTGGCAGCCGTTTTTCTAAAGGAACGACTGACTATGGGAGAAAAATCGGCATTTATATTGGCAGCAGCAGGGGTTTTTCTTCTAACAACACAGTACGAAGGCTTTCCATGGGCAGCATTAGCTCTTGCTCTAAGCTTCGGTTGCTATGGGTTGATAAAAAAAGTAGTGAACCTTGGCGCATGGGCTGGGCTTACCATTGAAACGTTAATGGTCACGCCATTTGCTTTATTATTTATATTTTTCTTTGTCGACGGAGAAGGATTCATCAGGCATTACGGGATTGAACAATCCTTGCTGTTAATAGGAGCAGGAGCGGTTACGGCAATCCCTTTATTGCTGTTTGCTGCTGGGGCAAGGCGGATTTCTTTTTCTTTAGTTGGTTTTTTACAGTATTTGGCTCCTACAATTATGCTGGGGCTAGGGGTATTTCTTTTTCATGAACCATTTTCTGGTCTTCAGCTGACTTCATTCATCATTATTTGGACAGGATTGTTTATTTTTACAATCTCACGCTCAGCAGTTTTTCGAAAGGAGAAAAGGAAGAAGCGTGACATACAAAGGGAAACAAAAATGTCCGGCTGACTGCTAATGATAATTAATTTAATTTGATAATAATTATAAATAGTGATATAATGTAATAGAAAATAAGAAAACTTGAGGGGGATATCTCATGTCAAATGAACTAATTAATGGACTAAACACTCAATTAGCAAACTGGAATGTTTTGTACGCAAAGCTTCATAATTATCACTGGAACGTAACGGGCAGTGACTTTTTTACACTCCATGCAAAGTTTGAAGAATTTTACAATGAGGCAGGCACATATATAGACGAAATAGCTGAAAGAATATTAACAATCAATGGAAGACCGATTGCTACACTGAAGGAATACCTTGAGCATTCCACAATAGAGGAAGCATCTGGAACAGAAGATTCAAAGGAAATGGTAAAGGCTGTAGTTAATGATTTTACTCACTTGATAACAGAGGCAAACGATGTGATTGAGAATGCTGAAGGCAATAATGACGAGTCTACAGCAGATATGTTTATTCAGATAAAAACATCCTTAGAGCAGCATACATGGATGTTGAATGCCTTCCTGGGAAAGTAAATGTCTAACGGACTTTTGCGTTACGCAAAAGTCTTTTTTTGTGGGTTTTTCTCTTCGGGGATAGTTTGAACAATGATCGCGAGGGAACATAAATGTATTATTATAGGCATGTGCCTTTTTTCCATTCATACAATGAAGTATGAATGGGGGTGGGTGTGTGGAAAAGGTACTCTTATTTGCAGATCCGGGTATAGATGATTCCGTGGCGATCATATATGCACTGCTTCATCCTAGTATTGACGTCATTGGAATTGTAGCAGGTTACGGGAATGTGGAGAGAGACCAGGCTGTTCAAAATGCAGCGTATCTCATATCTTTAGCAGGGAGAAGTGAGATTCCTCTCTTTGCAGGAAGCGAATACCCTTTAACAGGAGAGGTTGCCCCTTATTATCCTGAAATTCATGGAGAAGAAGGACTCGGTCCCATTGTCCCTCCAGAAGGCATTCCTGCAGAATTGCTTCCTTTTACCGAGCTGTTTCCTTTGATAGAAAAGCATAAAGAAGAGTTAACGATTATTGATATAGGAAGGTCTACTTCCTTGGCACTGGCATTTGTATTGCAAAATGAGTTAATGAGTGCAGTGAAACGGTTTATCATTATGGGAGGAGCCTTTCTAGTTCCTGGCAATGTCACTCCACTTGCTGAAGCAAACTTCTTCATTGATCCTGTTGCCACTCAGGTGATCTTAACGAGAGCTCGTCCTCTTACCATTATATCCTTAAACGTGACCAGCTACGCATTAGTCACAGATGACATGATTGAAGAAGTTACCGAAACTAATTATAATCCTTTTACGTTTTTAATGAGGCCCGTTTTCGATTATTATGCTTCTGCCTATCAGGAGCTTGCACCAGGGATTAAAGGTGCACCTTTTCATGACGTGGCAGCTGTTATGGCTTCACAGTATAATGGAATATTTGATTTTATTAAAAAGGATGTCAGCATTTCGTTAGAGGGAGAAACGAGAGGGTTAAGTATAGCTGACTTCAGGCCGGGGGCCGAGGCAGGAGATATTAGCATTGCTGTCACTATGGATTACCCGAGTTTTAGAAACTCCTTTGTCGATGTATTAAAAAGAAGGTTGTAAGAGTTTACTTATAGAAAAGACGCTCTTTTAAGAGCGTCTTTGTACTATGTATTTTGTTTTTGCTTAGTAAGGCGTTCAGCGATCGATGAGGAAGAAGTATCTAAATCATAACGGATACCTATTTCCACTAAAGCCTGCTGTAAGGTAGCAAATGTTTTAACATTGGAGAAGTTAACCCCTAACGAGACAACTGTTTGGGCAATAGCAGGGCTTAGTCCGGTTAAGATAGCTTCTACCCCAAGAAGTCGAAGGGCGTTGATGACCTGGAAGATGTGATGGGAAACCATAGTATCTACCATTGGGACGCCGGAGACATCAATAATTAAATACTTTAGTTTTAATTCTCTGCTTTGCTCTAGTGATTTTTCCATGACCATTTTTGCGCGGTGAGTATCGATTTCACCTGTTATCGGCAAAACGGCAATATTCCCTGCAATAGGTACCACTGGAACTGACAACTCCTGAATCGACTCCTGGGCGGCCTCCATTAGCCGTTCGTTTTGTTGTACGTAATGCTGGCTGTAAATCTTCATTATCTCTTCCAAAATAACGTCAACATTCTTTGTAGCTTGTAGTACAGTGGAGGCAGAAATATCGCTTTCCTTAATTTGTGTTTCAAAAAAGTCCCATAAGAGACTTCTGTACTTTGGCAGATTATTCATTGCTTCATCTACAGACAAACCAAACGAAACAGTGTTCTCAGCAATTGACTTCATCCAGGGGCGTACTTCTTTTAACACAGTATCTTCATCTTTAGTAAAAATGTCCCCAAAAAATTGAAATAATTCAATTCTCCACTTTTTTATTTTCTCATCATCTAAGTAGGAACGGCCGCTAGTTATTTTTTCCGTAATGCTCTCTGCAAATACTTCTTTCTCGTTTATGATCTTCTCTCCAAGTAATTTGAGATCATTTGACATGTTATCCCTCCTTTCTATTCTATAGCCATTTTAAAGAAAACATAACAGAATTACAAAAGAGAAGGATGACTCGATGTGAGTTTCTACTTGAGATAAATGTCACGTAAGAAGTGAAAAAGGGCTCAGCGTCCGTTTTTATTGCTTGTAAGGAACGCTGAACCTTAAGTATGAAAAATGGCTCCACCAGCAGGACTCGAACCTGCGACATATCGGTTAACAGCCGACCACTCTACCAGCTGAGTTATGGTGGAACGTTGTTAACTTTGAGCTGCCTTAGTATCTTATCCACCTTATAATTTTTTATACAAGAAAACAATAAGCAAGGGTTACTATAGTCCTGAAATAATTTTTCTCTTTTCTCAAATGATTAGAAATAACATGTCCCGGGTACACGCAGTAATGTAGACACACCAAACACTTACACATTAAAAGGAGGATTACGTCATGGATAAGAAGATTATTGGTGGAGTATTTAGAAATGAACAAGATGCGGTAAATGCTATTGAAGGATTAGAAAAAAACGGGTATAACAAAGATGATATTTCAATTTTTGTAAAAAATGATGAAGATGCGGATGCAATTGAGGATAAAACAGATGCCAATGTAACGGATAATGCTGATGACAATAACCGTGGCAAAGGTGCAGGGAAAGGACTTGGAATTGGTGCAGGAAGCGGTGCTGTATTAGGCGGCATAGCAGGTCTTGGCGTTCTGGCGATCCCTGGTATTGGACCAATTGCTGCAGTAGGTCCGATTGCAGCTGCAATCGAAGGTGGTGCAATTGGTGCAGCAGGCGGCGGTATTGTTGGTGCCCTTACTGGAGCTGGCATTCCGGAAGAAGAAGCGAAAGAATATGATAAGTATCTTGAAGAGGGAAATATTCTTGTACTAGTTGAAGCAGACGAAAAGCAAGAATCATCTGTTTATGATACCTTTACCACTCATAATACAGTAAATACAGATATGTATCCTGATTATGCTGGCAGAGACAAAAATAACTTTTAATCGGCCATTGAAATAATAACTGAATCAAAAGAAGAAAGAGGCTGGGACATAACCCAGCTAATAAGAAGGGCCCTCACCATCCGGTGAGAGCCTTTTCTTGTCTCCAGCATTTTAGTAGTTGCTTGTTCAAAAATACTCTCTTGCACCTAAAGGCAGAAGTGCGATATTCATTCAGCTTCATTTCATTCGTTTTCTTCCCGCCGGATAGCCAAACAGTTTTGAATCAAAAAAACCATTATTAAAAGATGATAATTGGCGCCTTATTTATTTAGGTGATACAGTTTTGTTCCCAATTCTTTTTTCCTTCCTACAGGTTTTACTATAGGAAGGGGTGAGGCAAAGAAAAAATTTATTCGCCTTTTCTCACCAGCAACACATCACATGAGGCCCGTCTTGCGATATTTTCAGATACACTTCCTATCAAGAATCGCTCTGCAGCATTCAATCCTGTAGCTCCAACGACAATAAGATCAGCATGATAAAGAGGGGCAATGCTTTTTGTGATTTTAATTTTAGGAGAACCAAAATCCAAGGCAGTAGAAACATTTTCTATTCCTGCTGCTTCTGCTTCCAGCTTGTATTGCTCCAATAATTCTTTCCCGTATTCCTCAGCTTTTGATACAACTGTTCGGTCATATTGTTCAATGGTGGCAAATACTCTGGTGTCAATAATATGAGTAATGATAAGATTTGCTTCACTTTCTTTTGCTATAGAAATAGCTTTCTTTAAAGCGAGCTTAGCTTCCTCGGAACCATCTACAGCTGTCACGATATTTTTATAATTTGACATCATTGAAATCACTCCTTATTTGTTATCCTTTGCTTTATCCTACACAACAATCAAGCCTTCTATAGTGAGAAAGATCACATGACTTTGCTTTTTTCTAGTGAACGTTTATAACCTGCAAATTTCTAACGGGCATGTTGATGGGCAGCCGCAAATTTTCTTAAGTTCACATAGGTTCTTTATAATAATGACTCCATTATCCATAGAGAGTATTCCTTCATTTTTCCAGGAGTTAAGTGTTCGATTGACACTTTCTCTCGTTAAACCAATAAATTCTCCTATTTCAGTATTAGTTAATTTGATTTTTAACCTGATACCATCTGTGTCAACTATTCCATACGTATTACTCATGCGTATTAACGTAGAAGCCAAAGCGCCGCTTTTTCCATATAAGAGGAGGTCCCTGATCTTTGTTTCATTTTGTCTATTTGTCATACTAAGCCAGTTCATGTATTCCACAGCAAACATGCCAATATTTTGTAAAAGAGCTTCAACCTCTTTTTTATGAATGAACGCTACTTTGCAGTCTTCAATAATTTCACTGCTGGCATTGTGAACCTCTTCGGAGAACCCAAACTCTCCTAGAAGGTCCCCTTTTTGCTTTAAAGCCATGGTAATTTCCTTTCCATCTTCCATCGTTCTTTTCAGTTTTACTTTTCCTGAATAAATATAATACAGTTGATCAGCGTGATCACCTTCCATATATAGAAAGCTTCCTTTTTTAAACGTTCTTGGCGAGGAAAATTTATTTTTAAGGTGTTGAAAATTGGTATCGGACAGGTAGTGATGAATCGTTCCGGTTCCTTGTATTTTTTGACTCTCCTGAAAACGATTTATCTCTTGAACAGTTATAGCCATTTTCGCCATCTCCCTTACGTGGTTCTTGTTAACTTAATCATGCCAAAATGTATAAGAAAATGTTATCAGGGAACCTCCCTATTTCTCTGCATATTTTTCCTGATTTTAATATGAGGTACATCACTTTACTAAGGAAAATAAAGATTAAAAAGCCACTTATAGCCCGCACATAAAAAGCAAGGTGAGAAGTATGGAGTAAGGGATTTCCCTGACGGGAAAGCAGGAACAGTACAGAAAATATGCAGGAAATGCCTTAGCACAGAAGGTAATTTTGGTACAATAACAATATAGAATGTAAGATTTTGAGAGTAAAAGGGGAATGGGTATGATTAACGTCTTAGTAGTAGATGATCATATGGTAGTAAGGTCCGGCCTTAAAACATTATTAGATGGAAAACATGAGATAAGAGTTATCGGTGAGGCCGCGGATGGAGAAGAAGCAATAGAAAAGGTAAAAGAATTAGCTCCAGATGTTGTGCTGATGGACTTAAGCATGCCTCATGGGATGGGCGGCCTTGAAGCAACAACTGAATTAAAAAAAACCGCCCCCTCTGTTTCAGTTCTGATTTTAACGATGCATGATGATGAAGAATACTTATTTCAAGCCATCCATGCTGGGGCATCAGGGTACCTGTTAAAGAGCGCTCCCCACGAGGACCTTGTTTCAGCCATTACCTCTGTTTCAGCTGGTGAAGCCTATTTATCTCCAGAAGCAACCAAAAAACTCATGAATCAGTACAATGAGGGGAAAAGCAGTTCTTCCTTTGAAGTGTTATCTGAACGGGAAAGGGAAGTGTTGGAATTTATTGCAAAAGGCTACTCCAACAAAGAAATTGGGGAACAGCTTGTGATCAGTGTAAAAACAGTGGAATCACACAAAAGTAATTTAATGGAAAAGCTAGGGTTGAAGACGAAGCCTGATTTAGTGAAATACGCTTCAAAGAAGGGGCTGATTAAATTTGATTAAAAGAGAGCCGGAAACCCTTCTTTCAAATATCAAAAAAATAGAAGACCCCCAGTTTCGTAAGGCACTGCAGCATACCTTAAAAGAGCTGACAGATTTAAAATTTGCATTGGATGAATCAACCATTGTAGCCATCACAGACCATAAAGGAAAAATCATATACGTAAATGATAAGTTTTGTGAGATCTCTAAATACAAGAGAGAGGAAGTACTGGGAAAGGATCACCGCATTATTAATTCAGGGTATCACAGCAAGGAGTTTATGAAAGGGCTCTGGCAGACGATTCTTTCTGGAAATGTGTGGAAGGGAGAAATTAAAAATAAAGCAAAAGATCATACTTATTACTGGGTTAACACGACCATCGTGCCTTTTTTAGACGAAAATAATAAGCCGTATCAATTTCTTGCGATCCGGAATGAAGTGACGAAATTAAAAAAAACAGAAGAAGAATTAAAGCAAATGATGAAAAAGGTTATAGGAATTCAGGAAGAAGAAAGAAAACGCTTCTCCAGAGAACTACATGACGGTATTGGCCAAAGCTTATATTCACTGCTTATTCAAATGGATCAATTGATTAGTGAAGGAGAACAGGAAAGAGTCACTGCCCTGCGAGAACAAGTAACGTATATTATTGAAGAGGTACGGAATATGGCTTGGGAGCTGAGGCCTGCTGTTTTAGATGACTTGGGTATAGTACCTGCAGTTCGTAAATATGTAACTAATTTTTCAAATCATTATGGGATCATGGTTGACACAGAATTTGATGTGAAAACAAGGCTTGAAATAGAAAAAGAAACCGCTATTTACCGAATCATCCAGGAGTCATTAACCAATATAGCAAAGTATGCTGATGTCTCCAGAGCATACGTGTCGATAATAGAAAAACAAAAGGAGATAGAAATCTTCATTATTGACAAGGGCAAAGGGTTCGTTCGCAACCGCCACCATAAAGGAGTAGGGTTGTTTAGTATGGAGGAAAGAGCGAACGCTATTGATGCTCATTTCTCCCTGAAAACGGAAAAAAACAAGGGGACAAGTATTTCCTTGCAGGTTCCTAAGGAGTCACCATAAAAGAACAGGAAACAGAAAACCGGGTTAGCTCCCGGTTTTTTTTGTTGACTTGTTTAAAAGTATTAGTGTACTATTTAACTAGTACACTAATACAAAAGGAGTGAACAAAGCATGAAGAAATGGCTGAAACTTGTTCAAAAAGAATTTAAAACGACTCAAGTACTTTTTTATTTTGGCCTTGTTTTAATTGGGGCTGTCCTTGTATTTGCTTATTTTTTAGCTCGGGGAAATCCAGGGACAGACGCGCCGACTTTAATGCTCATTTTTTTAACGGGCGGTCTTTTTATGCATGTCTTTTATGCACCTGCTTACCTTTTCATTAACATGCAGCAAGAACTGAAGACACTTCATCTCTGGCTTCACACGCCAAGGCCGGGTTGGCAGCTGTTAGCTGCGAAAATAACAGCTGCCCTCACAGCATTGACAATAAATTTGTTTATTAATGGCCTGCTGTTTTTAATATTTACAGCCTATCTATTAGATGCTGATATGATTCCAAGTGCCGCTGAAGTTATCCAGCTGATTACGTTAAGCTTTTTGGTTATTTTAGGGGTTTCCACATTGATTGCTATGTGGGTTTTATTTTACTATTCCGTATATTTTGCTTTACGGAGAACGATCGGCCGCCTAGGGTGGATAGCAGTCATCCTAGTTGTTATGACTATTTCCTGGGTGTATGTGAGATATTTGGATTCAGCGATGTACGCAGCATTAACGAGCTGGGGTGAAATTGAACTTAGTTTCGAAACAGGTTTGTTTCAGCAAACTCAATATTTTATCGAGAGCGGAAATGCAGAAGTCACCGTAGGAAGCGGTATAGGTGTTATCACTTTAGGATTGTTTGTTTACCATGCTGTTGAATTTCTTCTGTTATTCTTATTCACATCCTGGCTCATCGACAAGAAGGCGGAGGTGTAAAAAATGACTCAGCCTTTTGATACATCTAAGCCTATATACCGGCAGCTTGCTGACAGGTTGTACTGGAAAATACTCCGTAATGAATTATCAGCCGGTGACAAGCTCCCTTCAGTACGTGATACAGCAGTAGAATTCGGTTTAAATCCAAACACAGTTTCAAGAACTTATAGTGAAATGGAGCGGGATGGTGTGGTGGAGACTAAAAGAGGACAAGGAACATTTGTCACACAAAGTGAGGAAGCACTTACAGAGTTAAGAGAGAGGTTGAAAGATACGCACATCAGGCAGTTTGTTAAAGAAATGGAAGCGATGGGCTTTGAGGCCGAAGATATGATTAATGGAATTCAAAAATATATCGCTGAGGAGAGAGACTCATGATTGAATTTCAAAATGTAACGAAAAATTATGGGAGAAAACGAGCTGTTCGTGATACTTCTTTTTCGGTTTTGAAAAACGGTGTTACCGGCCTCGTAGGAGCCAATGGAAGCGGTAAGTCTACTTTGTTAAAAATGGCAGCCGGACTCATTCGTCCTTCTAGTGGAAAAGTTACTGTAAATGGAAAGCCAGTGACACGGCAGATAGCAGATGACATTTCATACTTATCTGAATTGGATGAATACTATCGTTATCAAACAGTAAGCCAGCTTCTTGATTTACAGGAATCTTTATTTAATGATTTTAATAAAGAAAAAGCAAGGGACATATTGAATTTCATGGAAGTGGAGAAAGAAGCTAAGCTTAAAAATTTATCTAAAGGAAACAGAGGAAGAGTGAAAATTGCGATCACCCTTGCAAGAGAAACGCCAGTCGTCCTGATGGATGAGCCTCTTTCTGGTCTGGACCCGATGGTGCGCCAGTCGATCGTGAAAGGGTTAATTTCTTTTATCGACTTAGAATATCAGGCGTTGATTCTGACTACTCATGAAATTAGTGAGATTGAAACGTTACTTGACAGAGTAATTGTAATAAAAGAAGGAAAAATTATCGGAGATCAGGAAACGGAGACCATCAGAATGCAGCATCAGCAAGGCATAGTAGATTGGATGACGGAACTGTATAAAGCGGAAGAAAAATAAGGAAAGTTTAACGTTCAACTATTTATGTTTATGCCTGGGAAGTTCTTATTATATGTAATTATAAGGCTGGCTGTGTCATCAGGCTCCGATTCCTCTTTTTATGTTTTAGATGATATCCATTTAACCTGCCGGTTGCATTTACAAGGAGTGTACCTGGCAGGTTATTTACTTAGTGAAGGTTTTTGCTGATTTGATCGTCCTCATTGTTCGTTGTGCCTAAGCCTTTTTCGGCAGCAAGGCTTATAAACTCATGATATAAGTAATGCAGCAAAATTGAATACCTTTCTTTACAGGAGGCTTGGTTGAATATAGTTTTTAAATCTTTATCACTCAGTTCTGAAAGCACTCCCTCAATAATTATAAAAGCATCTTCTTCATCCCCTGTAATGTGATCCTTATACATATCATACAACTCTTCCACCAGTTTCATGTCATCCCTCCCTTTCCTGATTGTATACCCTTACTATGGGCGAGTCCTGTGCCCTTTATTCCGAAAAAGGGGTGAAAGTATGTACAAGTTGCCAAAAAGAATTCAAGAATAAAACCATAGGCAATTACCACAATAAAGGAGAAAGGTGGTGAGATGGTGGTACAAAAACTTGGTGTTCATGAAGCGGCAGAACTTCACGAGTTAGTCATGTTCAAAAACCTCTGTTTAACGAAGTCTTCAATGATGCAAGGACTAGTCAATGATAACGAACTGCAAACTTTAATGCAGCAGGATATACAAAGCTCTACACAGGCAATTCAACAGTTGCAGGGGTTACTGCAAAAATAAGGAGGGAAGAAAATGAACAATATGGTACAAAGTATGGCTGGAATGGGAGCCATGACAGACCAGGTGATTGCAACAGACTTACTGATTTCTGCAAAATCAGGAGTAAGAAATTGTGCGATTGCTTTAACAGAAGCGGCTACTCCGGAAGTAAGGAATGTCCTTCAACAGCAATTGACACAGGCAGTGCAATTTCACGGGCAAGTATCCCAGTATATGATGGAAAAAGGATATTATCATCCATATCATCCTCAGGAGCAATACAATATAGATTTTGCTGCCTCGCAGGCTGCACTAAATACGTCACAAGATCAGCTGCAATAAAAAAGAAAAGAGAAGAGGATAAGCGTTCTTCCCGCTATTTTTTCCTTTTCTCTTTTTTTATAATTATATAAGCGTGTCAAAGAGTAGTGAGCTATAATAAGGAAAGAAACTATGTTAAAGGAGCAGTAGGATGTACATTTCAGAAGTAGGTATTCAGCTTTCCAATGCTGATACAGATATGATGGGTGTGATATACCATGGTAATTACGTTAAGTGGCTTGAGCTTGGCAGAACCCAATTAATTGAGGATGCCGGTTACAGTTACTTAGAAATGGAGAAAGCGGGCTACTATGCGCCGGTTCACCATCTTGACATTACATATAAACACTCTGTTCGCCTTGGGGATCAGATTACTGTACAAACGTGGGTGGAAGAAAATCATCGAGCGAAAACCATTTATGGGTTTTCTATTGTCAATCAGGAGGAAAAGGTTTGTGCACAAGGAAGTACCACACATATTGTAGTTAAGAAAGAGAATTTCAAGCCCACCTCTTTTAAAAAGGCGTTTCCAGAATGGTTTCAAAAATATGAGGAAATAAAAAAGCCTACAACCTAACAAAAATTTAATGCAAATACGTTGTTCGTTTAAAAAGGAGAGAAAAAAGTGAAAAATCAAGAAGCTTTATATTCCTTTTTACTGGAGAATTCCAGAACATTAACGGAAGAGTGGTATGAGTCATTAACGGAAACGGATCCTTCCTCCGTTTATGCTTCCACGAATCCAGAGGTCATTCGTACCCTGAAAAATCAAAACCATGAATTTCATCTTCATTTTATTGAGATTTTTGCAGAAGAAGAAAAAGCATGGTTTGAGAAGTCTTTGCCATGGATAAATGAAATAGCCCGGGACAGTGAACATTTAAGAACGCCCCATCACCATGTTATTCGAGAGTTTATGAGAGTGCGGGCCCAGTATTTAAACTACATTCAGCAGTTTGTTGATCGTGCTGAAAGACCTGTTTCTCTTGAGGAGATCTCTTCCTGGAACGAAAAAGTGATCTTTGGGATTGATAAAACAATACTCACGTTTGTTGAAGAAGCACAAAAAAACGCGAAAAAGCTCTTAAGTGAAAAGCAGGATATGATTAATGAGCTAAGTGTACCAATAATCAAGCTTAATCATAATACAGCATTATTGCCTATTATAGGGGCAATTGACAGTGACCGCGCTGCTATTATATTGGAGCACACGCTTCATCAATGTTCCGTGGAAAGTATTACCCATTTATTTATCGATTTATCAGGGGTAGCTGAAATCGATACAATGGTCGCCCACCAGATTTCACACTTATTGAAAGCATTGAGCCTCCTTGGAATAGAGTCAACCCTGTCTGGCATTCGTCCGGAGATTGCCCAAACAGCCGTTCAGTTAAATATTTCCTTTGACAAGGTTGAGATCAAATCGTCTCTTTCTCATGCTTTATCACTAAAAAAGTAAGGACTTCTCATTATTACTGGTACCTTTTGATATCATCAGAAGAAGGGAATACATGAGAGGAATAAAGGGAATACCATTTACAAGACAACAATAAGGAGGTCTTGTATGAGCCCCCCTTTACGGATTAAAAGCCAGCTAAAAAAGCAGCTTGGTGATAAACTTGATGAAGAAATAATCTCACTCATGTCAGAAGCCATAGAGCAGGAGATTCATAAATTTCAAGTGGAAAGAACTTGGGCCGGTTATATTAGGGCCTATTATAATTCCCATACTACCAGAGTAAGGGTTAAGGTCGGCCCAAGAGACTTAGAGTTTACCAGGAGCGGAGAACTCATGTCTTCAGGGGTCTTTGTTATCTCAGGACAGCTGCGTGTATAATCTCACAACAGAAAGAGCCAGTATGCCACTATGGCTGCTGGCTCTTTTCGTGCCAGGTTGTAAATGAACCGTTTCCTTCACACCCTGAACATTTCTCTGGAGGAGCATAATGGTACTCATTAATATGAAGAGAATATCCTTTTCCTCTGCAGTCGGGACAAAGGCCTTTGGACTCCATTTTAGCAATTCTTCTTTGATATAACGCATCCTGCCAATCTGTTAAGGTTTGAAGCAATCCCATCTCAAATCTCACCTCTTTTTGTCTTATCAGTTTGTGTAGGGAACTAAATCTTTATACAACATAAAGACAATTGTAAGTTATTTGTTTTCTTTACTTGCTTTTTTGAGGTTTTCCCAGTCAGTGAATAAACCGCTGCCGTTACACCCTGAGCAATCGTATAAAGCAGAGTACATCGCTTCCATTGCAGAAATTTGGTATCCCGTTCCTCTGCATTCAGGGCATTTCCCTTGCTTTTCCATTTTTTCTATTCTTTTCTTATATCTCTTTTTATGCCATTCTTTGAGCTTCTGCCAAAGACTCATTTCTTTCACCTCAAATCTGTTTAACTGGTTGTGCTATCAGTATATGTGAAAATAAAGAGAAGGTACGAAATGGTTGAAAGCAAGGCTGCTGTACCTTGAAGCAGGTTCTTTTTGGAGCATAGCGGGTATAGAGTGCTGTAAGAAGGTTTGTTGAAACGAACAGGAGAGATATATATGAATGCGTTCTATTTGCTGGCAGGCTTTGTGGCTGTGGCGACTGCTTTTACGCATGCAGCCTGGGGGGAGAGAGTGATTGTTCCTGAGTTGAAGAAGTCCAAAATGAATGAATTAGCAAGAGCTGGTTTTCACATTGCATGGCATCAAGTGACAGCTCTTTTGTTTGCCGGAGGAATAGCGCTAATCCTGGTATCCATGTTTGCTGGGGTTATTGGCGATATGGCAGCCGTTCTTTTGGTTGCTTTTATCTTATTTAACAATATTATTGTATTCCTTACAGTAAGCCGGTTAAAATATCCTAAGGTTACCTCCCGGACTCTTCCACCTATAACTAACTCGATTGTTATGATTCTCCTTATTATAGGAGGATGGTTTTATTAACCTGCTTCACATTACAAGCTCTTAATACTAAGGAAGTGATACAAATTTAAAAAGCCTGGAAAATCCAGGCTTTTGTTTATCTATGAAAGTATTTAAACAATGTTAAAAACCTCTCACATGCACTTAAAGCAACAAGTAGACATCATGCCTTTTGTGCTTCAGGAATTGCCGTAGTTTCCCCGGGAAGTCAACCTGCGAGATCTTCGACTTATGCTTTTTCGAAGTATCGCGCTTTTCTCTACAATCAAATGACTTTCAAAAATTAAAAATTGGGCCTTTACCTTAGTGTATAAAGTGGTTAATTCGCTCCTGAACATATGATACATAATGATGTTTCTTTTCTATGGCAAATATAAATTTAGAATTTTCAAGATGCTGTAAGCCTTTTTCTTTATATTGAAGCTCAAAGTAAGCATTTCCTGATTGGTAAAAAAATTCCCCTAAGAGATACAACGATTCATTTTCCAGGCAAAGCTGAATGCCTTCCTCACAATATGATATACAAGGCTTGAACTCCTCTAAAGCAGTAAGGGAATTGGTCAGTCCGAAATATATTCTTGCCTTCACTAGGTGGGTTTGTGGCAAAGATAATTTAGTAAGATGCTGCAAGGCTTCTTTAAAGATGTCAACAGACCGTTTAGAGTTTCCGGTTTCATAATGAATAATTCCAATACTATTTAAAATTTCTATTTCTGTCATGGTGTAAAGTGTCCGGTCTTCTCGTGAATGAACCACTAAGGCCTCATGTAACAGTTCCAAAGCCGTTGCTCCGTCCTGATACAAATGAAAATGTACGATTCCTTGATGCCAAAGTAAAAACTGCTTATTCTCGCCTTCCTGAAATAACGGGTTATTATCTTCTGCTTTCACAATTTCTTCTACGGTATGATAATCACGTTCACGAATTGCTTTTCGGACTACTGATTTCACATCTTTAATATAATCGCTTCGGGGGCTGCTTCCTTCTTCAAAAAAATAATTGATATCCACCCCTAATTTTCGTGCTATTTCATACAGTGTTGTTGAAAGAGGGACGACTTCTCCTTTTTCAATTTTACTAATTTGCGCTTGTGTACAAATGTTTTCTGAAAGTTTTTTTTGAGTAATTTTATTTTTCTTGCGTAAGTAATAAATTGATTTTCCTATCAAACTGGAATCCATATGTATCTCCTTATAACATACAAGTGTATAGGACTAGTATAAGATAAAACGGGAGGAGTAAGAAACAAATGAAATGAAATAACAGGGAAAAAATACCTAAAAAAAAGGGTGTAGAACCTTCATGTAGAATATGAGAAGTAGGTAAATCTTTTCTTATTAATATTGAAGGAAGTTGATCATATGTTAAAACCTCAGGAGATTGATTCCCACTCTATATTAAACGGTGTGGGAGAAAGCATATTTATTACTGACAGAAAATTTATCATAAAATGGGCAAATCGTTATACCAACACGGTACTGCAGGACATTCCATTTACTATTAAGAGAAAAGAAGATTTGTACGGGTTAAACGTATTGGAACTCTTTGAAGAGGGGACTGAAAGATGGAATGAAATGAATAGCGACGTTTATCCGAAAGAGATAAAGGTCTCCTTATCTCTCTTCAAAACGGTCCATTTATACATAGAAAAATGGCAAAAAGATGAGTTTATTATCACCTTTAAACTCATGGATCACAACATTCCAACGGCCTGGCAAAGGGTGATTGACAATTACGTTGGGATGTTATCTATTGACAGGACAGGAAGAGTCCTATTTGGGAATAACAAGAGCTGTAAATTATTGTTGTATTCAAGTGAGGAACAGTTGAACCAGGTATTTACAGAGCTGTATTTTGATCCTTATTTACAAAACACCTATAGCGAATTTTTTCAAGCTTTTACCCAGGGAAATCAGTGGGACGGTGCTCTTCAAGCAAAAAGAAAAGACGGCAGTTACATATGGATAGATGCTATTTTGATTCCGATAAAAGAAAACGGAAGTAACACACAATATGTATTACTTTTTAAAGAAGCTTCTTCGGACAAGCTGAAGGATGCCAAACTAAAAAAAGCGCTGAAGGAACTCTCAGCCATTAAGTATGCTTTAGACCAATCCTCAATGATAGCTATTTATGATGAAAACCAAGTCATCACTTACGTCAATGAAGCGTTTTCAAACCTTGTGAAATACAGTAAGGAGGAGCTCCTTGGAAAGCACTACAGTTATATGATGTCAAAGGAAGACTATAACAAAGTATTTCATAATGAACTGATGGAACCTTTAGACAAAGGGAAGGTTTGGAAGGGGGAAGTGAGGAAAATAGCCAAAGATGGCAGGGAGCTCTGGTTTGATACAACAGTTGTTCCTTTTTTAAATAAGCAAAATAAGCCTTATCAGTATGTATCCATTCAAATGGACATTACGTATAAAAAAAAGACCGAGGAATTGCTTCAGCGTGCTGAAAAGTTGTCTGTTATTGGAGAGTTGGCTGCAGGAGTCGCCCATGAGATACGTAACCCCCTTACTTCCATAAAAGGATTTGCTCAATTGCTCGAAGGCAATGACTTTTACAAGCAGATCATTTTAGACGAAATAGACCGGATCAGCAGTATTGTCAGTGAATTTATGGTATTGGCAAAGCCTCATGCAGTAAACTATTCCAGTAAAGATATAGGTGCTTTGCTTAGGCAAGTGATTACATTTTTAGAATCGGAAGCAAATTTGAATAATGTCTCTATTCATTATCACCAAGAAGTAGAAGGTCAATTAAAAATGCAATGTGAAGAAAATCAGCTGAAACAGGTTTTTCTAAATCTAATTAAAAATAGTATAGAAGCCATGCCAAATGGCGGACCTATTCATATCATTCTCAGCGGAGATGGTAATAAAGCAAAGATTTCTATTTCTGATTACGGAGTAGGAATGACAGGTGATAAGCTGGAAAAGCTGGGGGAACCTTTTTTTTCAACAAAGGAAGAGGGGAACGGTCTTGGATTAATGGTTAGTTATAAAATTATTCATAATCATGGCGGGGATATTTCAGTGCGCAGTAAAATAAACCAAGGAACTACGTTTACCATTACTTTACCGTTGTTAAAAGGGTAGAACTTTAGCAAGGGGCCACAAAGCTGACTTTCGCTGCTTTTGCCTGTTACAATGAACATGCACCCATGACAGTATCTTGAAAGGAGATTTTAACATGAACTATAAAATGCTCGGCAAAAGCGGCGTGGCAGTATCTGAATTATGCCTTGGCACCATGACCTTTGGAAAAGCTGCTCCTGAAAAGGAAGCAATTTCAATAGTTCATCAATTTTTAGATGATGGAGGTAACTTTATTGATACAGCTGATACATATGTAGACGGCGAGTCTGAACGTATCGTAGGAAAAGCAATAAAAGATAGACGTTCTGAAGTTATCCTTGCATCGAAAGTAAGGATGAAGGTAGGCCCGCATATAAATGATGTGGGATACTCGAGGAAACGAATTATGGATGGAATTGATCAAAGTTTAACTCGTCTTAATACCGACTATCTGGATTTGTATCAATTACACGTCTGGGACCATCTTACACCTATTGAAGAAACCTTACGTACACTGGATGATTTGGTTACAGCAGGAAAGGTGCGTTACATAGGATGCTCGAACTTTTTAGCATGGCAGATAATGAAGTCTCTCTCAATTAGCGAGCGGGAAGGCTATGCAAAATTTATTACAGTCCAGCCTCAGTATAGTCTGTTGCATAGGGAGATGGACAGAGAAGTGATGTCTTTGTGCAAAGAAGAGGGAATCGGTGTTCTGCCATGGGCCCCACTTGGAGGAGGATTTTTAACAGGTAAATATACAACCCCTGAAAAGCCTGATAGGGACTGGAGGCTTGCTCAGGCAGGCCCTGGGGAGTATAACTGGGAGACAAAAGCTGTAGATCGGAACTTCGAGATCCTTACTAAAGTGGAAGAAATTGCAGAAAAAGAAGAGAAGACTCCTGCTCAAGTAGCTCTAAACTGGCTTATGATGAAAGAGGGAATTACATCGCCGATTTTCGGGGCCAGAAATATGGCTCAATATGAAGAAAACATTGGCGCTGTAGGGTGGAGGCTTCAGGATCAGCATGTGGATGAACTGGAAGCATTTACTGCTCTGCCTCCAGAGTATCCTCAGCGTTTTATCGATAAATTCAAGCGTCCTTTGTAAAATCCAAACAGCCTGACACACAAATTAGGTAAATGAATGTCACTCACCGTTTGAGCTGCCCCCTGTAAGTAGAAAAAAATGATTGTTACGGTCTTGGTCCTATATTGAATGGGGCTGAGGCCGTTTATATTTTCTCGTAATCGATCGTGGTTACGGAAATGGATCATGTCAATAAATAACCCTTCGAACCAAATGATAATGCACAGAATTATTTCACTACTAAGACTGTTTTGTTCCCCCGTTTTTCTTTCCTTATACAAATATAATGCCTACATTAGTAAATGAGGAATGAGACAACTTTTCACTCTCATAGCCATGGATAAGGCGAGGTGAGAAGAATGAAGAAAACACCCTTGAAGGCAAAGGATATAACTACAAAAGTTAACGTGCTTGCTGACAAGGAAACGAATGAAGAAGTTTGGAGAGAAATTATTCGTATAGTCTTTGATAATGAGAGTGTGTCAGAAAAAAATGACATAAATAATCTTCCTTTAAAAGAACAGAACAGGAGGCATGACCATGGATGAAGGAAAACTAATCATCTATGGGAGGGTGTCAACTGAAGAGCAAAAAGAAAAAGGGTACAGCTTGGAATCACAAATTGAACGGTGTTTACTCAAGGCAAAGAGCATGGGATACAAAGAAAATACGATTCACGTGATAAGAGATCAAGCTTCAGGTGCAACGTTAGAGCGCCAGGGGCTGAAACTGATGCGACAATATGTAAAACAGCAAACAATAGATATAATAATCATTTATGATCCTGACAGGCTGTCTAGGAACCTGACTCATCAATTGCTGCTTACAGATGAATTTGTCAAACAAGGAGTCAGACTGGAATTTGTGAACTTTGAATGGAAAAACACACCTGAAGGAATGATGTATTATCAATTGAGAGGAATCTTTGCTCAGTATGAAAGAGAAAAAATAAGAGAACGAACGATCAGAGGACGGATAGAAAAGATTAAAAAGCATGGGAAGCTAAGCTTTGATCCAAGGCTCTTTGGCTATACCTTCAATACAGAAACGGATCAATTAATGATAAATAAAAAAGAAGGAGCGGTAGTCAAGCTTATTTTTCAATGGGCAAGCGAGGGACAGAGCGGAGAAAAAATTGCAGAAAAGCTTGCCAGACGAGGGATACCTGCACCTAGAGGCGAAACGTGGTATGGTTCCACTGTAACTCGAATTTTAAAAAACCAAAGTTATTTAGGAACGTATTACGCGTATAAATCCGACTATCACCAGGGATTTAAAAGAGAGAGACCACTGAGTGAACAATTTCCTCTTCCAATTGAAGCATTAGTTGACCAGAGGACATTTGAAAAAGTTCAGAAAGTGATTGCTTCTCACCGATCTCATGCGGGGAGGCCGGCGGTTTATCCTTATCTTATAGAGGGTACAGGAGTTTGTTATTGCGGCCGTTCTATGGGGACAACCGTGAAATCCGGCAGGCGTTCCTATACGTATTATGCATGCACAGGAAAACATAAAAAAAGCTATTGTTCTCATCGGAGAGAATCACAAACAGCGTGCAAAAGCCCCTATTGGAACTCTGCTATTGTAGATCAGGTTTTGTGGGACACGATTGTGGAATATATAAAACAACCTCCAAAGGGGAATGAAAGATATAACAATGAAAAAAATAGCCATGCACGTACTCAAGAAGCATATGTCTTAAAAAAAGAAAAAGAAGAATTGCTTGAGAAAAAACAAAGGATTCTTGATCTATATCTAGATGGCAAAGTAGATAAAGTGCTCCTCGAGAAGAAAATGACGGAAATTAATGATAAACTCGTACTAGTATCTGCTAATGAAAAGGAATCCTCTGAAAACAAAGTGGAGAAACAGGATATAGAAAAGAAGACAGGTAAGGCTGCCTGGGAGGATGAATACAGACATAAGCTTAACAACCTGTCTTACACTCAAAAAAAGCGAATCACAAAATTGCTTGTCCGGCGGATTATCTTTAAGCCCGACAGAGAACTAGTTGTGGACCTGAATATCTCTGGGGGAAATGAAAATATTATTGTCTAAAGTCCTTCCATAGTGAAAGCTATGGAAGATCAGCAGCATGAGTTTGTTTTAATTCTCGCTGGATATCCAAGGGAAATGGATCATTTTCTTTCGTTAAACCCCGGATTGCCGTCTCGCTTTCCAACGTCTTTAACTTTTAAGGATTTTTCTCAACATGAGTTGTTAACGCTCCTTGAAATGATGGTGAAAGAAAGAGAATATGAGTGCAGCCGGGAAGCATTATATAAAATGAAACTGCATTTTGAAAAAACAGGGCGGCAGGGGGTTCGTCATTTCAGCAACGGCCGATATGTACGAAACTGTGTTGAAAAAGCAATCAGGATGCATGCCGTTCGGGTTATGAAGCAGAGAAAAGATAAAGACAGGGCTTCTCTTCTCAGGTTAGAAGCCGAAGATTTTAATGTAGATGAGATAGAATCTGGTTTATAGTCTGTAAACAGAAGGTTGGGATAGCAATGGAAGAAAAAATAATCATAGTTGGATGCCGGCTGCAAGATGAAGATGAAGAAAGGTTTCAATCTTCGCTTGATGAACTAGCTTCCCTGGTCAAAACAGCAGATGGAATTGTAGCCGCTTCCCTGACCCAGACTCGCCACAAGCTGGAGTCCTCCACCTATATTGGTAAAGGGAAGGTGGAGGAACTTTCCCAGCTGGTGGAAGAGATAGAAGCTGACATTGTCGTTTTTAATGATGAATTGACTGGAAGCCAAATCCGAAATTTGTCTAGGATGGTTGAGGCTTTTGTTATAGACCGAACTCAGTTAATCCTTGATATCTTTGCAAAACGAGCTCAAACAAAAGAAGGAAAGATACAAGTGGAGCTGGCACAGCTTAGCTATCTCCTGCCGAGATTAACAGGACAGGGGGCTGCCCTCTCCAGGCTTGGAGGAGGGATAGGAACAAGAGGTCCCGGGGAGACAAAATTAGAAACTGATCGTCGCCATATTCAAAAAAGAATGGATGATCTTAAAAAACAGCTTGCTCAAATTAGTTCCCAGAGAACAAGCTACCGTAAGCAGCGAAAAAGAAACAGCGTTATTCAATTTGCATTGGTTGGTTACACGAATGCAGGAAAGTCCACATTATTAAATAAGCTGACAAACTCTCAGGCTTTTGAAGAAGATTTGCTGTTTGCCACTCTTGATCCTTTAACAAGACAAATGAAACTTCCTTCGGGGTATAACGTTCTGTTAAGTGATACAGTTGGCTTTATTCAGGATCTTCCGACCACATTGGTAGCTGCATTTCGTTCTACACTGGAAGAAGTGAAAGAGGCAGACGTCCTGCTTCATGTAGTCGATTCGTCAGACGCATCAGCTTCTTCACAAATGGAAACAGTAGACAAGCTACTTCAGGAACTTGAAGTAAGCCACCTTCCTGTCCTTACAGTATTTAATAAAAAAGACCAGCGTAATAAAGAAATACCTTTGCCTCCAGCAGACAGCTCTTCCATTTTAATTTCTGCATTCGAGGATTTAGATATAGAAAAATTAAAAGGGAAAATGGAAGAAGTTCTAAAAGAAGCCATGGTGTTTTACCATGTCAAGGTGCCCCTTAAGAATGGTAAGCTTGTGTCTTCCCTTAAAAAAGACACGTTAGTGAGCGAAGAAACTCTATCTGAGGAAGAAGAAATGTTCTATGTAAAAGGCTATGTAAAAGAAGACCACCCAATTCACGGGGAAATTTCAAAATATATGATGTGAACAGGGATAAACAAGGAAAACATGAGGGTCTACGATGAGTGTTCACCCTCGTTAACGAGTGAAAATTACGATTTAAGCTTAACAATCAGAAAGTAGGAACCACAGATGACCAGTCATTATAGTGACAAGATAAAAAAACTAGCTGAACTCGCGGAAGAAAAAATAGGGAAACAGCATAAAGAAGTAGAAAAAATAGAAGAATATAATCAAGGGCGTTTGCTAACGATCTATAAGGAAGAGGGAGTTTCGGCTTTTCACTTTAATCCTTCGACAGGATATGGATATGACGACGCTGGCAGGGAAACGTTGGACAAGGTTTATGCCAGAGCCTTCGGAACAGAAGACGCATTAGTCAGGCATCAATTTATCTCCGGGACTCACGCGATAGCCACTGCACTGTTTGGCAGCCTCCGGCCTGGGGAAGAGCTGGTATACATAACAGGGACTCCTTACGACACCCTGCAGCAGGTCATTGGATTAACGGAAAATGAACCAGGCTCTTTAAAGGATTATGGTATTGCGTGTTCCATAGTCCCTTTAACAAAAGAGGGGAATGTAGATTACCCGGCAGTAAGCAAAGCCATAACGAAAAAAACAAAGGTAGTCGCTATTCAAAGGTCACGAGGGTATGACACACGTCCTTCTTTTGCAATAGAAGAAATAAAAAACATGACTCACTTTGTTAAGGAAGTTAATCCTGAAGTTATTGTATTCGTTGATAACTGTTACGGTGAATTTGTGGAAGAAACAGAGCCAGGTCATGTCGGTGTTGATTTAATGGCAGGTTCCTTAATTAAAAATCCAGGTGGAGGCCTTGCAAAAACAGGGGGCTATATTGCTGGAAGGAAAAGGCTGGTAGATCAGGCGGCCGGAAGACTTTCAGCACCAGGGATCGGAAGAGAAGGCGGGGCAACGTTATCCATGCTCCTAGAAATGTACCAGGGGTTTTTTATGGCTCCCCATACTGTTGCCCAGTCTTTAAAAGGAGCCTTTTTCACAGCTGCTTTACTTGAAGAAGCTGGTCTAACTACAACCCCTTCCTCTCAGGAGAAAAGAACAGATTTGATCCAGGCGATACAGTTTGAGGACAAAGAAAGAATGATTTCATTTTGCCAGGCAATCCAAGAAGCCTCTCCTGTAGATGCTAAGGTTGTACCTATGCCTAGTCCGATGCCTGGTTATGAGGATGAAGTGATTATGGCAGCGGGCACTTTTATTCAAGGAGCAAGCATTGAGCTGTCGGCAGACGGACCCATCCGTCCTCCGTATACTGCATTTGTGCAAGGCGGGCTGACGTATATTCATGTCAAAACAGCAGTCATGCGGGCCCTTGATGAATTGATAAAAAAGAATATGGTATAGTCTATTTGGCAAGGGATAATCTGTCTGAAAAATCTGATGTAAAAAAAGGTGACATGTGTTGACGGCAAAGCTGACATGATGTATGATATAGTTAAATCAAGGGAAAGGGGGACGGAAATATGAATGATCACGTTCGCCGCAATATGCCTCTGTTCCCGATTAGCATAGTGAAGCAGCTCACTGAATTATCCGCCAGGCAAATCAGGTATTATGAAGAACATTCACTTATTCACCCAGCCAGGACAAGCGGTAATCAGAGGTTGTTTTCGTTTAATGATGTGGATCGTCTCTTGGAAATAAAGAGCTTGATTGAAAGAGGCATTAACATTTCAGGTATTAAAGAAATTTTTGAACTTAGAGCACAAGAGCAAAGCAGTAAAGAAAATCCGGCTCTTGCACCGAAAACAGAGATTTCTCAGAAAGAATTACGACGCCATTTGAAAAATGAAGTGATGATGGCTGGAAAGCATGGGAAGCCATCAATGATCCAGGGCCAGTTGTCCCGCTTTTTCAATTAATAAGGGGAAGACCTTTTGTTCTCCTTACATAATGGAGCTGCAAAAGTTTTATTAGATAACATACTTAGAGAGGAGCCAGTTAACATGGGCAGCAAGTACACAAAAGAGGATATTTTGAGAATTGCAGAAGAAGAAAATATCAAATTCATCCGTTTACAATTTACTGATTTGCAAGGAGTTATCAAAAACGTAGAAATTCCTTATGATCAGCTTACAAAAGCATTGGATAATCAAATGATGTTTGACGGGTCTTCTATTGAAGGGTTCGTCCGCATTGAAGAATCAGATATGTACTTATATCCAGAGCTTGATACGTGGGTCGTATTCCCTTGGACTCCAGAAAAAGGGAAAGTTGCTCGTTTGATTTGCGACATTTATGAGCCGGGAGCACCTGGAGAAGAGCCGACACCATTTGAAGGGGATCCTCGCGGGATCTTAAAGCGTGTCTTGCAGGAAGCAAAAGACATGGGGTACACAGCCTTTAACATTGGTCCTGAGCCTGAATTTTTCCTTTTCAAAAATGATGAAAAAGGCGAGCCGACTATGGAACTAAACGATAAAGGCGGATATTTCGACCTTGCTCCAACAGATCTTGGTGAAAATGCCCGTCGTGACATCGTGCTTGAACTTGAAGACATGGGCTTTGACATCGAAGCTTCCCACCATGAGGTAGCTCCTGGCCAGCACGAAATCGACTTTAAATATGCTGATGCTGTAACTGCTTGTGACAATATCCAGACCTTTAAGCTTGTTGTAAAGACTATTGCCAGAAAGCACGGCTTACACGCAACATTTATGCCAAAACCATTGTTTGGCGTAAACGGTTCCGGAATGCATTGTAACATGTCTTTGTTTAACGAAGACGGGAATGTATTCTATGAGCCAAATAATGAAACTCAATTGAGCGAAACTGCCATGCAGTTCCTATCTGGTATCCTGGATCATGCTCAAGCGTTTACTGCAGTAACGAACCCAATTGTTAACTCTTATAAGCGCCTTGTACCTGGATACGAAGCTCCGGTATACGTAGCTTGGTCAATGAGAAACCGCAGTCCGCTTGTTCGTATTCCATCTTCTCGCGGAATGAGCACTCGTATTGAAGTCCGCAGTCCAGACCCGGCTGCTAACCCATATTTGGCTATGGCTGCACTTCTTGCTTCCGGTCTTGACGGAATCAAAAAGAAAGGCCAATCTCCAGAGCCAACAGACCGCAATATCTATGTAATGGATAAAGAAGAGCGTGTGGAAGAAGGAATTAAAGATCTTCCAGCTAACTTGAAAGAAGCTATTGATAATCTTAAAAAAGACGAAGTGCTTGTAAAGGCATTAGGCGAGCATGCAGTTGAGCACTTTGTTGAAGCAAAAGAAATCGAATGGGATATGTTCCGTACGCAAGTGCACCCATGGGAGCGCGAGCAGTATATCCAAACTTATTAATACCTATCAGACCCTTGATGCCTCAGGCATCAAGGGTCTTTTATTGATGAGGAAAGAAAAAGGCTACTGGAGGGCGAAGATTATGTAGATTGATATATAGACTTTTTCGTTTGATATATATATATAAAGCAGATTAATACACCGACAGGCAAGATGTTTGTTTAATTAATGGCAGTTCTCTCTATGACTTTTGTTCATCGTGCTGGCATTGAAAGCGATAAGCTCTGCTATTTGTGCAACATTGTAGTCGTTGCATACCCCTTACTATAGGTATGCTTTTCACTATAAAAAATGAATAGAATAACAAAAATGCCCCTGTCTGTTTCTAAGACGGGGGCATTTTTGCAAAAAAAGATTTATCTTTGCTTGTTATTATTAATAGATTACTAGAAAAGATAGCTTAATGAATAGTCCTGAATACACCAATCACTTTTCCTAATACGATGCAACTGTCAAGGATGATAGGATCCATTGCACTGTTTTCCGGCTGCAACCGAATATAGTCTTTTTCCTTAAAGAACCTTTTCACCGTAGCTTCGTGCTCTTCTTCTGTCATAGCTACAATAATATCTCCGTTATCTGCTGTTTGCTGCTGCCTGACAATGACCAGGTCTCCATCAAAGATCCCCGCTTCTATCATACTGTCTCCCTGGATAGTCAGAATGAATACTTTCTCTTCTGAAACCATACGTTCAGGTAAAGGGATATACTCTTCTACATTTTCAATGGCTGTAATAGGCTGTCCTGCTGTAACTTTCCCGATCACCGGCACATATACCGCGTTGCTTTCTGAGATGATAGGCTGTTCAGGCTCAAGTTCAATAACTTCAATTGCTCTCGGCTTGGTAGGGTCTCTGCGGATGAGTCCTTTTTTCTCTAATCGGGAGAGGTGTCCGTGCACGGTTGAGCTTGATGCCAGGCCGACTGCTTCACCAATTTCCCGAACAGAAGGAGGGTACCCTTTTTGGCGGACTTCGTCTTTAATATAGTCTAATATTTGCTGCTGCCTAGTAGACAACTTACTCATAATTCCGCACCTCTTTTTATTCTTTGAATTTAAGCAAATTATACCATGGAAAACATATGTACGCAAACATTCGTTCTAATTTGTTGACGGGAACAATAGTTCTCGTTATAATCATTATCAAATAAGAACATACATTCTGGTGAAAAGGTGATTCATATGATAAGAAAGTTTCAGCAAATTTCAGGACAAGAATGGCTTATCCTTTTATTATTTATTCTTTCTATTATCATTCTTGTTTCTACTGTCCAATACCAAAGCTCAGTAGATGACCCATGGAACCTTCCAGCGGCGGCTGTTGAAGAAGAACTCAGTGACACTTCACTTCTATCTTTCCTGCCGGAAAGAAAGGCAGTTTTGGTCGATGATTGAACACACACAGTGTTATAATAGAACGTGATCCAGCAGGTGTATGATAAGGCGGTTATTCAATGAAGAAGTGTATTATTTATTGCCGGGTAAGCACGGTTAAAGAAAGCCAGCAATCCTCCTTGAGCAGACAGGAGGAAGAGCTGAAGAAACTGGTAGAGGAAAAGGGCGACCGAGTCTATAAAACTATTAAAGAAGAAGCAAGCGGCTATACAGTTGAGCGTGAAGGCTTGCTTGAAGCTCTGGATGATCTGTCAGAAGGAAGAGCCGATGCGCTCTGTGTCCAAGACGACACGAGAATAGGAAGAGGAAATGCTAAGATTGCTATTTTGCACCAGCTTCATAAACAAGGTGCTGAGGTGTATTCCGTTCGTGATGGAGGAAAGCTTCAGCTTTCAGAAACGGATTCTATGCTGATGGACATCATTTCTGTGGTGGAAGAGTATCAACGGAAAATACATAACCTTAAAATCCAGAGGGGGATGAAGCGGGCTGTTGAAAAGGGCTACAGACCTGAAAAAAATTTAAAAAACATGGATCAGGGAGGGCGTGACCGAAAAGAAGTGCCTATCGAAGAAATTGTAAATTTAAGAAAGCGCGATTTAACTTTTCATGAAATTGCTGCCACGTTAAGAGGTCTTGGATTTGAAGTCTCAAAAGCAACAGTTCACCGCAGGTATGTGGAATATATAAAAACAGAAAACCAGGATTTGGAAAGTGGAGAGAAATAAACAATGTCCTTCTATTTCAAAGCATCAGCTTTGTCAGGTCATGTAACAACACGCCTGGACATTTGCATTTACCTTGACTCATACGTTACCATGTACATATATTTCGGTAAAAATAGGGAGGTCTTACATCTGTCATGTTATCCCAAGATAAGATTGCTCGAATTAATGAACTAGCGAAACGAGCTAAGACGACAGGACTAACGGAAACAGAAGAGGCTGAACAACAAAAGCTAAGAAATGAATATTTAGCTAAGTTTCGTTCTTCTTTTAAAAGTCAGCTTCAATCAGTGAAAGTAGTTGATGAAAAAGGCAACGATGTTACGCCAGCAAAACTTGAAGAAGCCAAGAAAAGCGGAAGGTAACTTATCACATATAGAGAGCCTTAGACAAATGTCTAGGGTTTTTTATTTTTAATAAGTAGTAATATATGGATTCTTTTTTGGCACGGTGGAAGATTAAGGTCTCTCTAGCCTTGTTAAAAACAAGCAGAAAGGATATCATAAAACAGGAATACATATACAGAGGAAGAAAGGATGAATTTCAGGAATGTCAACTAATGTTGAGCAGCTAGCGATAAACACCATTCGTACACTATCTATTGACAGTATTGAGAAAGCAAATTCAGGTCATCCTGGTCTGCCTATGGGGGCGGCTCCCATGGCTTTTGCCTTGTGGACAAAAGTAATGAAGCACAATCCGTCTAACCCCGAATGGTTTGACCGGGACCGTTTTGTATTATCTGCTGGACACGGGTCTATGCTTTTATACAGCCTGCTTCACCTTACAGGTTATGACCTGTCTCTTGATGAGTTAAAAAACTTCAGGCAATGGGAGAGTAAGACCCCAGGCCACCCTGAATACGGACACACTCCTGGTGTGGAAGCAACAACAGGCCCATTAGGTCAGGGAGTCGCAATGGCAGTGGGGATGGCCATGGCTGAAAGGCATTTAGCTGCGACTTATAACAAAGAGGGCCATGAAATTGTTGATCATTACACCTATGCTCTATGCGGTGACGGCGACTTAATGGAAGGTGTATCCGGTGAGTCAGCCTCATTAGCAGGGCATTTGAAGCTTGGGCGTCTTGTGGTTTTATATGATTCAAATGATATTTCCTTGGATGGGGATCTTAATAAATCGTTCTCCGAGGACGTAAGAAAGCGTTATGAAGCATATGGCTGGCATACGATTCTAGTAGAAGATGGCAACGACATAGATGCTATTACGAAAGCCATTGAAGAAGGAAAACAAGATGAGCGTCCGACACTCATTGAAGTAAAGACCACCATTGGTTTTGGTTCTCCGAAAAAAGGAGGAACAAACGCAGCTCATGGTGCTCCTCTTGGCTCAGAAGAAGTGCTTGCCACTAAAGGAATGTACAAATGGGAATTTGAAAACGACTTCCACATCCCGCCTGAAGTAGCAGAATTATACGCAAACGTGAAAGCTGAGGGAGCAGGGAAAGAAGTTGAATGGAATAAATCGTTTGAAAAGTATCAGGAGGCATTCCCGGAACTTGCTGAGCAATTTACTCAAGCGGTAAAAGGCGAGCTCCCAAATGGATGGGATAGTAATCTTCCTGTTTATAAGGCTGGCGAGGATAAGCTTGCAACACGTGCTTCTTCTGGAGAAGCGATTCAGGCACTATCTTCTGCAGTTCCTTCCCTTTTCGGCGGATCAGCTGACCTTGCATCCTCTAACAAAACTCTCGTCAAAGAAGAAGAGGATTTCACACAACTCAATTACAAAGGTAGAAATGTCTGGTTTGGAGTGCGTGAGTTTGCGATGGCGGCAGCAGTCAACGGGTTGCTTCTTCATGGCGGAGTAAAACCTTACTCTGCAACGTTCCTGGTCTTTTCGGATTACCTCCGTCCGGCCCTTCGCTTAAGTGCACTTATGGAGATTCCGGCTACCTATGTATTCACTCACGACAGCATTGCAGTGGGTGAAGATGGTCCAACCCATGAGCCGATTGAACAAATTGCTGCATTAAGAGCAATTCCTAATCATTCTGTCATCAGGCCTGCAGATGGAAATGAGACAGTGGCAGCCTGGCGTGCGGCTCTTGAAAGCCAAAACAAGCCAACCTCTCTTATCTTGACTAGACAAGGACTGCCAACATTAGAGGGAACAGCAGAGAAAGCCTATGAAGGAGTGAAAAAAGGAGCATATGTGATTTCTGAAACAGAAGGAACTCCTGATGCTCTTTTATTAGCTACTGGGTCTGAAGTGTCATTGGCTGTCGAAGCTAAAAGTGCCCTTGAAAAAGACGGTATTAAAGTCAATGTAATAAGCATGCCAAGCTTTGATCGCTTTGACGAGCAAAATAAGGATTATAAAGAAGAAATTCTTCCTAGTGACGTAGAAATTCGTCTTGGTATCGAAATGGCTGCTTCTCAAGGCTGGCATAAATATGTAGGCCTAAAAGGAGACACCTTAACCATTGACCGCTTTGGAGCTTCTGCGCCTGGGGACAAGGTTATTGAAGAATACGGATTTACAGTGGAGAATGTTGTAGCAAAAGTAAAGGCATTACTGCAAAGATAATGATATATGATAGAAGGAGCTCTCTTAAGGAGAGCTTCTTCTATCTTTTTTCTGAATATTAATGAAATAATTTTACATTCGACAAAAAGAATGGTAGATTAAAACCATAAAATGACACTCCTTGCTTTTTTTATCCTGTATGATGATAAAAAGATTCCAGGAGGGATACGGCAATGAATCGTTATGTACTATACTTAATGGAAAAGGAAGTGGCGGTTCAATACTACCAATCTGAGGATAAACTATATCGCCTGTTCCAGGACTATGAAAGAGCGTATAAGTGGGCAAAGCCATTACTTGAAAAGCAAATAAAATACGTCACTACCCCGATTCCAATTGAAGATTGGCTATTGGGCATGGAGGGTATGTTTCAGGACCAGGGTTTTAGAAAAGCGGTAAAAGAGGATCAAAGCTTAATGTTTAAAAATACCGACGAATCTGCTTCCCTTACGGTTACTCCAACGTATATGATCCTTGAAACTGACGGGGATTACCAAAAAGAGTGGATAGTATTTGATATCATCAAGCAGCTAAGCGACTATATCTTTGCAATTAATTACAAAAAGCAAACCTTCGGGTGGCTGAAACCGTTAAAAGTTTACACGGTTTTATAAAGATTTTCATCCCTCCTCTTTCATTAGGACTTTGGATACGTTATAATATACAAGGTTATACTTGCATTCATGACATTATTTCCGTTAATGGTCTTAGAAGGAGGAACATAAGGAATGGATTGGCTTTGGTTTGTGCTTGTGGGGCTTGCTTGCCTTTTAGCTGGTTTAGCATTAGGTTTTTTCATTGCCCGCAAGACCATGATGAATTACATGAAGAAAAACCCGCCTATTAATGAACAAATGCTGCGGGTAATGATGATGCAAATGGGTCAGAACCCTTCACAGAAAAAAATTAATCAAATGATGAAAGCGATGCAGCGGCAGCAAGATAAGAAATAACACAAGCACCTCAAATATGAGGTGTTTTTATTTTGCGATTAGAATTTGAATGGGAGAGCAGGTGGTTTTATGAAAGTATTTTTAGATTTATGGTGGTATTTCAAAAAAGAGAGGAAGCAGTATGGAACAGGAATTTTTCTTCTCGTACTAGTCTCCTTCTTATCCCTGCTTCCTCCCTATGTGGTTGGTGTCTTTGTTGATCATATCTTAGAAGAAACATTAACACAGGAAATAATATGGTATTGGACAGGAATTTTATTCATACTTGCTGTCTTAATATATATTCTCCGCTTTCTTTGGCGCTTGCTGATTTTTGGCTCTGCCATCCGACTGGCACGCTTACTTAGGAATAGACTTTATGAGCATTTTACAAAAATGTCGTCAAGCTTTTACAACAAAAGACGAACAGGTGACTTAATGGCTCATTCCACAAACGACATAAGAGCTATAGAACAGACAGCGGGAGTAGGGGTGTTAACTCTTGTTGATTCTCTGACCATGGGCGGTTTTGTCATTCTTACAATGGCCATTACGATTAGCTGGGAACTGACACTGATCAGTTTAATCCCTATGCCATTTATGGCATTGATGACAAGTTATTATGGAACGTTACTTCATAAAAGGTTTGGAAAGGCACAGGAAGCTTTTTCTTCATTAAACGATAAAGTTCAAGAGAGCGTTTCAGGAGTCAGAATAACGAAAACATTTGGCCATGAGAATCTGGAAATAGAGTCTTTCAGGGACAAGTCAGAGGACGTGGTAAAGAAAAATATATCGGTGGCCAAGGTTGATGCCTTATTCGATCCTACGATCTCTTTTATTGTAGGTATCTCTTATTTTCTATCTATTTATTTTGGGGCTCAATATGTAGTGGCCGGAACAATTACAATCGGGGAACTTACAAGCTTTACGATCTACCTAGGATTATTAATATGGCCCATGCTTGCTTTTGGCTGGCTATTTAACATAGTGGAAAGAGGACGTGCTTCCTACGGCAGAGTCGAGAAGCTTCTTAAAGAACCACAAGCAATTACAGATAAAGACGGAGCGGTATCTATCCCGCCTGAAGGTGATGTGAAAGCTCATATTCAATCAGTATATTATGACAACAGCCAGGATCCTGCTCTTCAAAATATCTTATTTTCCTTAAAAAAAGGGCAGACGTTAGGAGTAGTCGGGAAAACAGGGAGCGGAAAGACGACGTTAGTTAAACTTTTCTTAAGAGAAGTTGAGATTAATAGAGGGGAAATTTTGTTTGGAAAGCATTCTCTTAGCGAATATACTTTGGATGCATTAAGGAAATCTATTGCTTACGTGCCTCAGGATCATTTTTTATTTTCTGCGACGATTGCTGATAACATTGCATTTGGAGATCCAGATGCTTCGTTTAGCAGCCTGATCAAAGCAAGTAGGCTTGCGAGCGTTCATGAGGATATCATTCAGCTTCATAAAGGATATGAAACGGTAGTAGGAGAAAGGGGAGTGACCTTATCCGGAGGACAAAAGCAGAGAATTTCTATCGCAAGAGCTCTTTTGCTTGATCCGGAAATGCTTATATTAGATGACTCTTTATCTGCTGTCGATGCTCAAACAGAGGAAAATATTTTGTATGCGTTAAGAAAAGAAAGAAGAAACAAAACAACAATTATTACGGCTCATCGTTTAAGTGCAATCAAGCATTCAGATCTTATCCTTGTACTTGATGAAGGAAAAATACTGGAAAAAGGGAGCCATGAGGATTTAATGAAGCAAAAAAACGGCTGGTATAAGAGGATGTATGAGCAGCAGCAGCTTGAATCACTCGTTAACAGAGGAGGGAGGCAGGATGAAGCACCAAGATGATTTTTTGGAGCACAAGGAACAAAGAAAAGTATTTCTCAGGCTTATGGCTTATTTGAAAGGGCATAAAGGGCTCGTTATTCTTTCATTTATCTTCCTGTTACTTGGAACAGGAGCCGAACTTGTTGGTCCAATTTTAATTCAAATTTTTATAGACGATTATCTTACGCCACAAAACTTCCCTTTTGAACCGCTTTTATGGTTAGGTTCTGCTTATGTTATCCTGCATGTAACTTCGGTTATTTTTAACTACTTTCAGCGTTTTTGGTTTCAAAAGATTGCGTTACGGATTATTCAGCAGCTTCGAATAGATGTTTTTTCAAAGACGCAGAAATTTGGCCTTTCCTTTTTTGACCGTACTCCGGCAGGCGGGATTATTTCAAGGGTGACCAATGACACCGAGGCAGTTAAAGAGATGTTTGTTGACGTATTATCGACATTCGTTCAAAATATTGTATTTCTTATTGGTATTTTCATAGCAATGTTTTATTTAAATGCACGCCTTGCGATTCTATGCTTATTTCTCCTTCCTGTTATTTTGGGTCTTATGTATGTATACCGTCGTTTAAGTGCCAGGTTTTACGGAGCAATGAGCGGTAAGCTAAGTCAGTTAAACGGAAAAATCAATGAATCGATTCAGGGAATGACAATTATTCAAGCTTTCAGGCAGCAAAAAAGAATGAGAAAAGAATTCGAAAAAGTAAACGAAGAACATCATCGCGCCTGGTTGAAGGGCATGAAACTTGATGGGCTCCTGCTGCGGCCTGCTGTAGATTTTATATCGATTCTTGCTTTTATTTTAGTTTTACAATATTTTGGTTTTGCATCGTTTCAAGGGCCAGTTGAGATTGGAGTGTTATACGCATTTGTAAATTACCTGGATCGTTTCTTTGAGCCTGTTAATCAAATGATGCAGCGTCTTTCATTGTTTCAGCAGGCCATTGTATCAGCCGGTCGTGTTTTTCGTTTAATTGACCACAATGAGGCTGCCCCTTTTAAGATTGGCAAAGACCGTCCAACTATCCGGGAGGGAGAAGTCCGTTTTGAAAATGTTTCTTTTTCATATGATGGAAAAACAGACGTTTTAAAAAATATTTCCTTTACGGTTCGCAAAGGCGAAACTCTCGCTTTAGTGGGGCATACTGGGAGTGGGAAAAGTTCAATTATAAATCTTTTGATGAGGTTTTACCCGGTAGAACGAGGACGTATTATGATTGATGGAGCAGATCTTTCCTCCTACGAAAACAGTGAGCTTAGAGAACATCTGGGTCTGGTTCTGCAGGATAATTTCTTATTTACCGGAGATGTGAAAACAAATATCAGGTTATATGATAAATCATTGACTGATCAGGACATCGAAAAAGCTGCACGCTTTGTGAATGCTGACAAATTTATCAGTCGGCTTCCGAATGGGTATAACCACCCCGTTGGAGAACGAGGCGCTACTTTTTCCAGCGGAGAAAGACAGTTGATCTCCTTTGCAAGAACTATGGCGCGTTCACCAAAGATATTAATATTAGATGAAGCAACGGCCAATGTTGATACAGAAACGGAAGAAGCGATTCAAACAGCATTACAAAGAATGAAAAAAGGCAGGACAACGCTTGCTATTGCTCACCGGCTGTCCACAATCAAGGAAGCTGACCATATCCTCGTTCTTCACCAGGGAGAAATAGCCGAGGAAGGAACCCATGACCAACTCCTGACAAGGAAGGGACTTTATTACAATATGTACCTGCTTCAACAAGGGATTAATAAGGAAATGCCTGGATGACAATTCGGCTGTACACTGCCCGGTAATATCTATGGTCATTAAAAGAGGGTCCAATTATCAAGTAACGATAATTGGACCCTTCTTTCTTTAAAGAGACTGTTTTTCTAAGTCTCAGTAATTATTTCTCTACCTGAGAAATCCATTGCTCTTCGTCTCAATAAGGGTGTGCGGTCAGTGCTTTTTCATTTTGATACAAATTAAGCAGTTCATCCAGTTCCTGGCTTGCTTGCAAAACTTTTCCAGAGGTTAATCCATAGTGGCGGCCAGCATTCATCATTTGGTTTCGTTTGGCTTCTATTTTGATTATGAGCTCTTGTGCATGCATGATCATCTTCACCTCAAAAAGTATCATTGAAAAATTATACAAAATTTAAACATCTCTGGCAAGCCGGATGAAGAAGAATGAGTAGAGTAGTTGCTAATCAAGAGTGTCTTTTGTCATAATAATATAGAAGAATTGATAAACTTACCAAATGGGGTGAAGAAATGGCGACGGAAGTGATACATGTAGAAGGAATGACATGCGGTCATTGCAAAGCTTCTGTAGAAAAAGCATTAACAAGTTTACAAGGCGTAGAAAAGGCTGAGGTAAGTCTTGATCATAACAACGTAACAGTTTCTTATGATAACGATAAAGTGACACCTGCTAGGATGAAAGAAGAAATAGAAGATATTGGATATGATGTAGAAAAATAAGTAAAAGCCGCCTGAAAATAAGGCGGTTTTTTCCTTCTTTCACACTACAGGAAAAAAGGAGGCGGCAGCTGTGAAATGGCAAAAAATATCTTCTGCTTTTCTTTTCGTACTCTTTATCATTTTCTTTATCTGGTTAGGTTCCGCCCAGCCAGAGGACTCCCAGGAATCAGCATTGCCTTTGGAAGGTTTTCAGGCACCGCCTTTATCCTTATACAAAAATGGTTCGATGTATGATCCGATAACAGAAGATGAGAAACGCCCCCTTGTCATAAACTTCTGGGCTTCCTGGTGTCCTCCTTGTCACGAAGAGATGGAGGATTTAATAGCATCCTCTCATTTGTTTGAAGAAGAAGAGGTGAAGTTTGTGGGAGTAAACATGCTTACCCAGGATACCATGGAAGATGCCAAGAGCTTTATAGAGGAATATAAAGTTCCTTATATAAATCTTTTTGATGAAGAAGGGACTGTAAGCAGAGAGTATCAGGTGAGATCAATACCGACTACCTTTATAATAGATGCAGAAGGATACATAAGGTGGAGGAAAACAGGTGCTCTAACAAAGAATGAATTAATACAGGCCATACATATAGTAAGAGAAGAAGGGGGCAGAAGTGATGATGAAGAGGCATGATTTGATCACCATGGGACCTTTTCAATTTCCAGGCTGGCTGATTGCTTTGGCCGCTGCCTTTGCTCTCTCCTATGCGTTACTAAGCATTATCTTAAAAAGAAAGTGGGGAAACAAAGCAAAGGAAGAGATCACTTCATCAGTAACAGGTGTAATTGTGGCAGGGGTTATCCTATATCATATGTGGCCCTTATTTGGAAATTGGAGTATGATACTTAACCCATCCCAGTTACTGTTTACTTCTGGAGGTCCTTTCGCAAAAGAGGCTGCTGTCTTATTAGGTGCTATTGTGCTTGGTTTAATGTGGAAGAAAAAGAAATGGTCTCTTCATACGGCCGATGACATTTCATTGTCTATTTTCCTTGGTTATTCGCTCTATTCCTTGTTATTAATCCAGCCAGGCCTATCGACCGGGGGTTCATGGGGACTAATGTATGAAGGGAATTTCCATCATCCCCTTCATGTGTACGAAGGGACGCTGGGGCTTGTTTTTTTATGGTTTGGAGTAAATTGGGTTATAAGCAAACAGCCATTTATCTTTACTCTTTACCTGGCTTTTAGCGTCGTTGCTATCGATTTACTGTTAAAGCCTGTTTCCCCTTAAAACGACATTGCATCTTTCAGGCTGCTCGGTGTATGATTAATAATAGGAACTTACGGAGTTTTTATAGTATCCGTAAAACGGAAAAGGGAGGAGGCATACACCTTGACAACATCGGTGATGCTTGGAACCTTGGGCGCTGCCATGATGGCTGCCTTAGCGATCATCATACGCTTAAAAGCAATTAAGAAGCCGGCCACACTCAAAAAGATCGTTCTTCCCCCGATTTTTATGTCGACGGGATTTCTCATGTTTTTATATGAACCTGCCCGGTTATCTCCTCTTCAAATTATGGAAGCACTGGCAGTTGGCTTGATTTTCTCTATTTTCTTAATTAAGACGTCCAAGTTTGAAATAAAAAATAATCAAATTTATTTGCGCCGTTCAAAGGCATTTGTGTTTATTTTAATATTTTTGTTACTCGCTCGCATTACCTTTAAAATCATTATTGGCGATGCGATTCACGTGGCAGAACTGGCTGGGATGTTTTTTATTTTAGCTTACGGGATGATTCTTCCTTGGAGAGTAGCGATGCTCCTAGGATATAAAAAGGCAGAGAAAGAGTTGTTGGTGAAGGATCCGATTGAAAAGCCTTCGCCGGCTCCAGCTACAAGGTAAAAATTGACTATCTTACCTAAATGAAAATAAGGCTCCCATTATCGTCTTTTGATAAAGGGAGCCTTATTTTTGGATTCAAAACTACTTGGTTATCCTGCTGGGCGGTGTCCTTCAGGGACGGCAAAAGCAAGAGCTATCCACCGGGGGTCTTCCCCGGTTAGCAGAAGTCTTGATCGAGCATAGAAGACAACGTGAAAGCGAATGAAAAGAAGCTTGAGAGGATGTCCCACTGGTGCCTTTAGGTGGGTGCAAGTGGCCCTTTGAACAATTAACCAATAGCATACTGGAAACAAAAAAGAGCTCTCACCGATGGTGAGGACTCTTCTCTTTAGCTTCGTTGTGTCCCAGCATCTTTTTCAGAAACTAGAACAGGTGACTGTAGGGCTGTAGATCCACTTTCTTTTCTTTAAGCTTTGCACGGAGAAATTTATGGTCTCGTTTAGGAGTGGCTATAATGTAGCCGCGAATAATTAAATCTTCATCAATGGTGTCAACTTGTTCTTTAAGTGCAAGCTCACCGATTTTCCCGGCAATTTTTTCCCTGGCTACATCTCTAAACAATTCAGGGACGGGAGAGACCAGTTCTTCTAATAGCATTTTTTTATCTTCCGGCCACAGATGGCGGGTTTGCTCAATATAATAATCCTGCCAGTCCAAGATTGATTTTCCATCTTCTTTAGGGAAACGTTTCAGAAACTTTCTGAACATAAAGTATCCCCCGATAAACATCATTACCGTCAAGAATATAGACCACAATACGATGAACCACATGAATAGATCCGTAGGCATTTTCTTCACCTCTGTCTTAATTGGTCCTTCATTATTTTATCACAGAAAAATAAAAAGATGGAATTATATTTATGAGGATTTTTTGATCTGTTATAGTGGTAAAGGAAGTGAGGTGGAAAAGTCTATGTTGTTGTATTTAACAAGCTATATTTTGCATTGGGTGATTTCAATTTTCTTCTTCTTGCTCATACCATTGCCTTTTTTGTATAAGGGAGTAGATGGATCCTACAGACTACCCCTTTTTAAAATTTACCGGGGTATCATCCATGGGGCTCATGTCGGAATCATCATTGCTTTCATTACCGGAATCATTCTTACAGATAACTGGTTGTCTGTATGGACGGTGTTGGTATTGGTAACCTGGGTCGCTATCAGTGCCTTTCTGGGACTGACTTCTAAACAAATCAGGTTATTACTGTCAGCAGAAAAGGAAAACAAAGAAAATAAAGAAGCAGGAGATAAGCTGTTTCAATTCAGTTTGCTGTTATCCATCCTTATTATTTTCCTGTTTTTTATTAAGTTTTCAAATCTCCTTGGTGCATAAAAGGAAAGGTGGTATCAACGTGCCTTATTATTTTGCGTATGGCTCCTGTATGAATGTAAATGATATTAAAAGAACGGTAGATGGGAAACGTCTTGGACCCGCGCTTCTACATGATTATACATTCGGCTTTCGCGCTTTTTCCCATAAACGGGAAGGGGGAGTGGCAGATATTATATTTGAAGAAGGAAAAACCGTAGAAGGCGCACTTTTTGAAGTGCCCGGGTTTGAAGAGCTTGATATTAGAGAAGGATACCCCCTCGTATACGATCGTATACCTGTGCATGTAAAAAGGCTCGAATCAAATGAATGGGTAAAAGCTGAAACCTATACGATAAAAGATAAAGCTGTAACAGATATACCTCCGTCGAAATATTACGCTGGGCTAATTGAAGAAGGGGCTGAGATATTATCCCTTGAATATCAGGATCAACTTAGAAAAATGATCAGGGAACTGTGGCGAAAAGGGAAATAGCACCAGGATAAAAGGGAGTGAATATTCATTGAGTTCACGGGATGTAAATGATTATATCCAGGAAGGTATTCATGGGAGCAGAAGAGTAAATCCGGACGAACAACGGAGATTTTTAGGGACATTCCGGGAAAGAGTACTTATTGCTTTAACAAAAGAACAGGTAATGAAAAAAGGAACGTATCCAGAAGTTGAAGAAATGATAAAGAAATACCCGGACGCCCATTTACTCGTCAATGGCTTGATTGGGCACCAGGCTGTGAGTGAATATACAAGGCTTGCCAGTGAGAATGGAATTCACGCACAAAGAGTCACAGACCATGATTCCAACACTGATATCGGGCTTCTTTTGGCGAGTGACAAAGCTGTTGATAATGAAGAAATCTTCATTGAAGATGAAAAGTCCGAAGAACAAGAAACTGAGAAAAAGCCTTCTTTTTTCCAACGCTTATTTGGCCAGTGATTTAACGATAGATCCTTACAATGTAAGGGTCTTTTTATTTTAATTCAAAACCTTCTTGGAAGGATTTATCCCCTCCGGAAATCATTAAAAGTCGTAAAATGCCGTAACTGAGACATGATAAGAAACGACAGTCACTTTCCTCGCGCAAGTGAATCAATAAAAAGCTTGCCTTAAAAGGAAAAAATTTATCTCAAAGGGAGGTGAAAACCATGGAAAGAAAAAAGCTTCAGCAGATTTATTATGAATTGAAAGAAGAAGAAAAAGAGCTAAAGGCGAGATTAAATAAGTACCACTTTGGCAATGAATTGGAGCTTGTCCATGAATCAATGGATGAACTATCTAGTTATGATAATCATCCAGGAGATTTAGGAACAGAATTATATGAAAGAGAGAAAGATATTGCATTAAATGAACATGCTGAACAAGAATTAAAGGATGTTCAAAAGACCATAAAAGCATTAGAAGAAGATACATTTGGACGGTGTGAAGTGTGCGGAGGGCCTATTTCTGATGAACGATTGGAAGCTCTTCCTACCACAACTACATGTATCAAGCATGCTCCTCATGAAATATATACAAATAATGAACGTCCTGTAGAAGAAGATATAATAAAGCCTGCATTCGGGCAATTTGAATACGATGAAAACGAAAGTGAAACCTTTTTTGATGCTGAAGATGCATGGCAAGAAGTAGAACGATATGGTTCTTCTGAATCACCATCTGATTTTTATGAAACGGCAAAGAGTTATAACGAAATGTATGTGGAGTCTGATGAAAACGTAGGGTACGTGGAAGAGGTAGAAGGTTTTTTGCAGGCAGGCCTTGACGGACGTTTTACTGGAGTCGGCACTGCCCATGAAAAATATGAAAGGTATCTTGACACAAACGAGACCGACTCAGTGCTTGGGTATGATGAAGAATAAGGGCCGCCTCAGCGGCCTTTTTAAGTGGGTTTAATAATAGGAGTGAAAGAGTCATCGCGTGTATCAATATACACCATGCCAGAAGAATCAACTTGAGCCACAAACACATCTCTCATGTTTTTGATCCCATGCTCTTTTAACATAATATCGGCCCACTCTTTATCTTTTCCCAATGCTTCTAAGCTGTAAGGGAGAAGCTTGCCATCCAAAATAAAGGTCTGGGGCATTCCCTTTGATAATTTGGTTACTTTCATGTCTTCCCGGTTCACGAAGTGGTATTGAGGCTTTTTCAGGACACTAATTGTGCCATCAGTTTCCATCATCGCCCCCTCGATTTCATGTAAATAAAAATCTCCTTTTTTACGTAAGTTCGCTAATAAGTCATCTACCGTAAGCCTTACTTTCTTTAATCCTTCCTCATAAATTTTACCATTTTTAATCAAGATTGTAGGCTCACTATTCAATACCTTACGCATACGAAAGCTCTTAATGGCAAGGATGTCAGAGGTAAGAGCCAACAGAGAAAAAAGGACAACCCCAACAATACCGATTAGTATTGGAATCTCTTGCGTAAAAGTGACGGTAGCAACCATGGACCCGATCGTGATAGCGGCCACAAAGTCAAAGAAGGTCATTTGGGCGATGAACTTCTTATTAAGGATACGTGCGATGACATATAAAATAATAAAAAGGACAATGGATTTTATTACGACGTCTTCCAGAAGCATAGCAGGAAATCACCTCTTTTACATAGAAGTAGTATTCCGAAGAGTTACGAACTTGAACGTTTTTTAGCATACCCAATAAAGACCCTTACATTCTTACTCAAAATAGTAAGATTGAGTTTGTGGAATAGTGTGAAATTTTTTCAAGGTCTTTGTAAAGATATCGCATTGTGATATAATATTTAAATTCATGTTTACTGAATGGCTTGCCGGTGTAAACTCTTACTAAAAGGATAAAAGAAATAATGCTTTTATCAAAAAGTGAGATGGAGTGAACCGGCGTGTCGCAGGAAAACAAAATTGCAAGTTACGTAGGAAGATTAATCCGTGATCATTTTGGTAAAGGTCCAAAGGCAATTTATGTGACTTTTTCCCATCCTTATTTCACTATATATGTGGAGGATTTTTTAGGACCTATGGAAAAAGTATTGCTTGGTGAAAACGATGAAATGTCTGTTCAACACCTGAGAGAACGGGTACTGGCCACATTAATTCCAGAAATTAAAACCTATGTTTACGCAGTCACAGACTTGGAAATAAAAGAATTTTACTACGATTGGAATTTGGCCAATAAGACCGGAATCTTTATGGGAATTATTTCCGAAAAAGACGAATATGAACATCTTGTAGACGAGTATAAGGAAAAAGAAGCAATTGAACAGGAAATGATTTCTGTAAGCATGGAAGCACAAAAAGCCCCTGAAAAAATTCATTCTAATAAAGTAAATGATCTAACATTTATGATTGTCAGGGAAGGGATACTTGTTCCTATAGAAAAAGAATTAATCAGCTTAGGGAAAGAAGAAAATTTAAAAGTGGCCAAGCGGAAATTAGAAAAGAGACAGCTTCATCAGGGAAGACGTTTCGAGCTGCTTTTAAATACAACTATTAAAGATATTTTTGTCGATTGGGATTTTAACCTCGATAGAAGTATTGTCACCCTTATTTTAGATCCCGTACATTTGAATAAAAGCAGGCGGAAATGAGCTAGACAAAAAGCTAGACGTAAAGCCGAAAAGAAGTCTTCTTCTTTTCGGCTTTTTTATATGGCTGCAAGGTTATGTAAACTAATCAAGATGGAGATGGATGGAAGAGAGGTGTTTAGAATGGCCAACTTTAAAAAAGCACAAAGTTTTTATTGTAACTCATGTTTTAAGGATTTTGAACAGGGGGAACTTGTTTATTTTTATCAAACTAGAAAACATTATTATTGTCACGATTGTGCAGATGACCAAAAAGACAGAAAGCTCGAAACTCATATTTACCAGGATTTAAAGAAGGAAATGTAAAATTTCTTATTTCTTTGCGTTAAAACTTCTCTGTCCCTTTTTCATCAGGGACAGAGCGATCCGTGTATTAAATTTTTCTTTTTTCTTCTTTTGGTTTACCTACAGGAGTAAGAACATCCTTTCGTTTCCCGCAAAGCTCACACTCGTACTTGCCGCTTTCTTTTTGATTGACGACCGTACCAGGGTCGTTGTCTGGTTTTGTCACAAATTCGTTCCATTCTATAAATTCATACTTGTGAAAACCTAAGCGGCAACGCAATGGCTTACTCATTGGTACTCCCTCCTTAATTTACTATTACCCTTTTTGTAAATCTTTTACTCCTCTACATAATTTCTTTTGATAAATTTATAATTTTTCTACAATTTTCTACCTTTTTCAGGTAAAATAGACGAAAAAGGAGGCTGGATATAAAATGTATGGCGAAAGATTGCAGAAACTACGGATTGAACACGGCTTAACAAAAAAAGAGGTTGCTGAAGGATTGGGTCTTACCCCCGAGGAGTATCAGGAAGTAGAACAAAATGTGAGGTCGTTAAGCCTGGATAAGATAGAATTTTTAGCGTCTTATTATGAAACTTCGACTCGGTACATATTAGGAACGTCCCAAAAGAAACAAGTAAGCAAAGTAATAGATCTGGGACTAGTGCTTATGAATAGAGAAGAAAGTGAACATGTGCGGGCAATCAAAAGGCATATGGGTCTTGTTAAATCGTAACCTAATTATAGAAAGAGGGCACTCAACCGTTGATTATACAGAAAATTGGATACAGTAAGCGAGTGGACATACCTGTATGGACAGGTGGTTCGTTTTTAAAAACGCCCTTAAGCGGGCGTTTTTTTGTTTTTTCTATTAAATGTAAGTGTTTTCTCTCGGAAATTACTGAAAAGTAGAAAATTCAAAAAATATTCTTCGAGGTTTACAACGTGGTGCGGGAAGGTAATTGACTAGAAAGTTTACATTTAATAAGGGAGGTCAGGCAATGAAAACGTTTAAAGTAAGGTTTTATTTTGATAATGATAATTATAAGACATTGAAAATAAAAGGAGAGTCTCAACAAGAACTCTTGGATCAAATAACAAACAGGGATGAACAATGGCTCATACATGAAGGAAGTACTTCTGCCATTAACCTTTATCTCGTAACAAAAATAGCTTTCTTAGAAGAAACCTCGGAAGAAAGTTCAGGTTCAGAGGAAAAAGAAGACAATAATAAGAAGTCGAAAAAGAAAAAAAAGGATTCACTAAAAAAGCATAGATATGAAGCTTCAAAGCCTAAGAAGAATGAACTGGTTTCTGAAGACACTTCAGAAAAGGAGAAAACGCAAGAAAATGATTCTGGTGAAGAGACGGAAGAGGAAAGTATTTCTTCAGAGGAAAATGTAGAAGAAGAACCTTCTGGGAAGTCCGAAGGTGACGGGGACACTGGTGACGGTGAAGAGTCCGAAGACACCGGTGACAGTGAAGAGGAAGAAGAGTCAGAGAAGTCCGAAGAAGAGTCAGAGGACACCGACGACAGTGAAGAGGAAGAAGGGTCTGAGAAATCCGAAGAGGATGAGGATACCAGCGACGGTGAAGAGTCCGAAGAAGAGTCTGAGAAATCCGAAGAGGATGAGGATACGGACGACAACGAAGAGTCAGAGGACACCGACGACAGTGAAGAGGAAGAAGGGTCTGAGAAGTCCGAAGAAGATGAGGATACGGAGGACAACGAAGAGTCCGAAGAAGAGTCAGAGGACACCGACGACAGTGAAGAGGAAGAAGGGTCTGAGAAGTCCGAAGAAGATGAGGATACCAGCGACGGTGAAGAGTCCGAAGAAGAGTCAGAGGACACCGATGACAGTGAAGAGGAAGAAGGGTCTGAGAAGTCCGAAGAAGATGAGGATACCAGCGACGGTGAAGAGTCCGAAGAAGAGTCCGAGGACACCGACGACAGTGAAGAGGAAGAAGGGTCTGAGAAGTCCGAAGAAGATGAGGATACGGAGGACAACGAAGAGTCCGAAGAAGAGTCAGAGGACACCGATGACAGTGAAGAGGAAGAAGGGTCTGAGAAGTCCGAAGAAGATGAGGATACCAGCGACGGTGAAGAGTCCGAAGAAGAGTCAGAGGACACCAACGACAGTGAAGAGGAAGAAGGGTCTGAGAAGTCCGAAGAAGATGAGGATACGGACGACAACGAAGAGTCCGAAGAAGAGTCAGAGGACACCGATGACAGTGAAGAGGAAGAAGGGTCTGAGAAGTCCGAAGAAGATGAGGATACGGAGGACAACGAAGAGTCCGAAGAAGAGTCAGAGGACACCGACGACAGTGAAGAGAAAGAAGAACAGTCTGAGGAATCCCGGCAGGAGAAAAACAAAGATAATAAGGAAGAAGAAAAAGGGAAAAAGAGCTCCAAGAAGTCTAAAGGAAAAACAAAAAATGAAAAAGTAGAAGAGATTTTGGAAAATGGGGAGAAACCTAAAGGAAAGAAAGGCAGCAAGAAAAAATCCTCAACATCCTCTTCTAAAGACAAAGAAGATAAATCCCGGAAACCTAAAAAGAAAAACAAGCAAAGTGAAGAATAGAAAATCAATAAACAACCCAGTCAAATGGCTGGGTTGTTTTAATATGATTATGAGAATTGGGTGAGGAAAGCCTGAAGTCTTGATCTGTCGGCTTCTTCTCGAAGTGCCTCATGATGAGCTTCCTCAATAGACAAGGTTGCGTAGGCAGGAATAGGCTGGCTTCTTTCTGTTTTTTCAATGCTGGAAATAGAGTCAGCATGTTCTTCAGCCCATGATTGAAGCTGGCGGAGATTTTCCCACCGTTTTCCCTGGAACTCATCATCCTTAGGAAAATATACTAGTGGTTTGTTTATCCAATTCAGACGAATAGAAGAGGAATGATATAACCCGGTGACCGCTGAAAGCTCAATTTCATAGATGTTTCCTGAATGGAAAACTATGCGGTCTCCTTTGCAAAGAATCGGAATCGGTAGATTCATCAGATCTTTCCCCTTTCATGTAACGGTTTATACTGACGGTCAATTGTTCCGTCCTCTTTTGTTTTATCCTACCATGGGAAATACAGGGGAAAAAGGGCCATTCGACTTCTTTTGCACATGTAGTCAGAAAGAGGACATGATTTTATGTCATCTGATATAATTCTGTGCCTATATACAAAGAAAATGAAATTTCTTAATAAAGACAGCTCTTTACTCGTCTTATCGAAACTAAGTGCTTTCAGTAAACTAGAAAAGAAAGGCGGCTTTTAATAGGGAAGGCAGAAATGAGGGTATAAAGTATGAGAACTTACATAGCAAAAAAGGATCATTCTATAGAAAAAAGTTATTGATTCAAAACTGAGGGTATACATGCTACAAAAAATAATAGTTGAAAGTTTACCTATCACTTAATTACTAACGAGGGAAAAGCCTATGAGAAAAGAAGTAAAGATAACAAGTATTATTCTCTCTGGAGCCATAATGGCAGGAGGTATTTTTTCGGTGCTTCCCATAGAGAATGAACAGTTTCAACGTGAATTTTTACAATCCTCAACTGCCGAAACTTTTGATCGTGAAAAAGAAAAGGAAATCAAGCAGGAGAGAGAAAAAGCAGTATATGGTCATGTTCATATTTATTATCCTGAAAAAGAGGAGGAAATCCTTTCTCTAACAAAGGATGCCTTTGAACAGGCGATGAGAAAAAATGAACAACTTCTAGGAAACTATACTAAAAGACAGGTAGATGCCGTAGTATTAGGTGCTCAAGAAGAACTCACAGAACTGGCTGGTGTAACAGATGCAGATGGGTACTACAAAGACGATGAAAAGTTCATAGGATTCCTGCTGCATGATAAAGAAGCCATCCTTGCAGGAGAAAAAATGATTGTATTTGAACTCCAATCTACTATTATGCATGAATACACTCATTATGCCTTCAGACAAAGAATCAAGGATGCAGGAATAGACCAAAGTGAAATGCCTATATGGTTTGAAGAAGGGGTAAGCGAATATGTGGGAAATGATAGTGAAGTTGAATCGAAAACGAAAATATTACCTTTTAGTCAAATAAAGGATAAAAAAACATGGGATGAAGCGAAAAAAATAGAAAATGGAGATATTTATGGGCAAAGCTTTCTTGCGATTGATTATCTTATCGAGAAATACGGTATAGAAATTATACAAGATATAATAAAGGAAACAAAAAAGGCCGAAAGCTTTAATAAAGGCTTTTATTCAGCTACGGGAATTGAGGTAGAAGAATTACACATTATTTTAATAGAGGAATATGCAAGCTAAGAACTAGCAGGTATTAAAACAAAGCGCTTATAGCATCTTTTCTATTAGAAATCAGTTTTATAGGGCGTACTTTTTTCTATGAATCTTATATAATAGAATGTCATGAAATAATAAGTTTTTTGTATTCCATGACACTTTACTAATAATACGAATTGGAAAAGGAGGCATTTTTATGAAAAAACATAATTTTGTAATCATGCGGTACAGTTTATTAACTAAAGAAGGGGTAGAGTGGCAAATCGGAAGGCAGGAGTTCGATAACTATAAAGAGCAGCTCTTCAATGCAAGTCGTTTAGCCCAACATGAATTTCTGTTTGAAAATGTAACTCTCCCATCATTGGTTAATCAAACAATAGAACCGACAGCAGATAATTTTACTCTCTTAGTTTTGACTTCTGAGCTTTTACCAGAAAAAAGCCTTAAGAAATTAGAAGATTTACTACGTCCATATCCCTGGGCTAAGGTTATTTCCCTTCCTCCGTATGACACTGTTGATAATATTATCCTTGATTGTTTTACAGAAGAACTTAAAAGGTTTAATCATGACCTGACATATAGTACAACCCGTTTAGATGATGATGATGGCTTATCTGTTCATTTCATAGAGCGTTTAAATCAATACGTTGATCCACAGTTTGAAGGATATTGTGTTACATTTCCTAATGGTTTTTCAGCATTGTATGATGATCGACTACAAAAATACATATCCATCCATAAGCATTATGCCCCTAAAATTGCTTTAGGTCTCTCTTATATCAATACATACGATTCTGTTACAAAGAACACAGGCAATGAGATACCAACAATTTATCACAACGGGGTTCACTCCAAAGTTGATTTTGTCAGCCCGACGATCATGGATTCCAAATATCCAACTTTTCTAAGGACCGTTCATTCTGCCAGCGATAGTAACAATGCTAATCAAGTAAAAAAAATTAAGTCCCTGCCAGTGTCGAAAACTGAAGACATAGAAGAAGTGTTTCCACTACACGCAGGGTTGTTTACTTCGTCAGAAACTCTCTCTACCTACCTAAGTACACCGACGAAAGTAAGCAAGAAAGAAAATGAGCTGAAACCCACACAAAGACTGGAAAATGAAATGAAAAACTTGAAAAATGAAATCAGTGTGCTATATAAAGAAAATGAAAATTTAAAAGATGAAGTGAAAGAGTTAGTGAAACAAAAAAAAATGTTTAAGGATAAGTATATGAATATACAAGAAAGCCGGATCTGGCGTTATACAAAACCTATAAGAGAAGCAGGAATAACAGTCAAGCGGCTCATACGTAATAAATAATTATATTCATAAAGGCGTACATAGAAAATGACGCCATCAGATAAGAGATAGAGAATGTCTTGTTTTATGTGTGCAGATAATACAATGGGAAAAAACTTCATTCTGCCTTCTTGGAATAGAAAAAAGTTTTTTCGTAGGAACATATGCTTTTATGTAATACTTTCATTCCTCTTTTGGATCCTTAATAAAGATCTGGTATGCAATTAAAGCTACCATCGTTAATAAAATGACCCCCATGGTTAATAAATCAGTTCCAGTCGCTTTAAAGATAGACCAGTTCATAGCATGCAATAACATCATGTGATCACTCTCCCTAATAAGTTTGGCTTGAATAAACAGACGAAGAAAAAGGTCCAAATCATTTGTTCCTCTACTTGAGATTGTTTCTGTGAATGATAGAGTTCTGCTTATAACTATGAGATAGCAGGAAGAGATATGCTGACAAATAATAGTTTTGAGTTTTGGGGAGACTCATTGTACAACGATTAACAAGCATACTGTTCACCAGGGTGGTATTTGTTTCTTTCAATAAACCGAGAAGGGAGCTTGAAAAAAGATCCCTCGGAAAAATAGAGAAACTAAGCTAGAATAAAAGCGATGGCTTCATATTAGTTCTTTAAACAAAACAGTTAAAAAAAGGAAAGAAACTGCTTTCCGAAAAAATTACTCTTCGTTGATGGGTCAAAGTAATAAAAGAGAAATATAATCATAAACCACTAAACAGAGGATTGATAAATAGTCATAAGCAGTGCAGTGTAGTTTTTAAAGAGCTACTAACAAATGGGGTGAGAATAGTGAATAATGATTTTGCGGTTGAGGCAAAAGGACTTGTAAAAGTATTTGGCAAGCAAAGGGCCGTGGACGGAGTGGATCTGGCTATTCCAAAAGGAATGGTTTATGGATTTTTGGGACCAAACGGAGCAGGGAAGACAACAACCATTCGTATGCTTGCCACGTTAATGCAGCCTGACGGAGGAGAAGCTCACATTTTTGGGCAAAACGTTGTGTCCGATGCAGCAAAGGTACGCGAGCGAATTAGTTTAACTGGACAATATGCCTCCATAGACGAGGACTTGACCGGGGTGGAAAACCTCGTTATCCTTTCTAAGCTTGCGGGTTATTCCAGGAAGGAAGCAAAATCCCGAGCAAAGGAACTTCTAATTGCTTTTGGACTTGAAGACGCTGGGAAAAAGCAGGTAAAAAATTATTCTGGTGGAATGCGACGTCGAATTGATATTGCAGCAAGTCTCATTGTTACCCCGGATCTTTTATTTTTGGATGAGCCGACTACGGGTCTTGATCCGAGAAGTCGTAACCAGGTTTGGGAAATCGTCCGCACCCTGGTAAATGCAGGTACTACTGTTTTATTAACCACTCAGTATTTAGAAGAAGCAGACCAACTGGCAGATCGTATTGCCGTGATCAATCAAGGGAAAATAATTGCAGAAGGCACAAGCAGTGAATTAAAAGCATCCGTTGGAGCCGGAACGCTTCATGTTCAGCTTGAACAATCGGAAGATAAGCAGAAAGCCATCGAAATTCTTCAAGATAAGCTTCAAACTACGATACATTCTTCTCCAGAAGGGGGCAATTTGTCTGCTCAGGTGAGCGATGCATCTCTTGTGGCCGTATCCCTGGGCGAGTTAGTAAATGAAAACATACAGGTAAGTGACTTTTCATTAGGGAAACCAAGTCTCGATGAGGTATTTCTTACGTTAACAGGGGAAAATGCGGAAGTGAAAGAGGAGGAAGAAGATGAACCAGCCAAATGAGATTAGGGAAGCAGAATTACAAAAGGCCATTACTTCGCGAAATCGGCCTGAACGCCCTACAGCACTCTCTTCCTCTTTAACCTTTTCATCAAGGGCCCTGCTAAGAATAAAGCATGTGCCCGAGCAATTGTTTGATGTTACTGTATTTCCTGTGATTTTTCTTCTTATGTTTACATACCTTTTTGGGGGAGCCATTGCTGGATCTACCAGTGAATACCTCCAATTTCTCTTGCCAGGTATTCTCGTTATGACGGTAGCTCAAATTACAATGTACACAGGTATCGATTTAAATAATGATATTCGTAAAGGGATTTTTGACCGTTTCAGGACACTGCCCATTTGGTTGCCATCTGCACTGGTCGGCGCGCTATTGGTAGATATGATCCGGTATTCTGGGGCTTCTGCCATTATGTTAGCCCTTGGCTTTATTCTTGGCTTCCGGCCGGAAGGTGGATTCATCGGAGTTTTAGGAGCGGTTGGCATGATCCTTATTTTCTGCTTCTGTTTATCGTGGGTGTGGACGACACTGGGTATCATCATGCGTTCAGAAAAATCCCTTATGATGGTTAGTTTTATGTTTCTTTTTCCACTGACGTTTGTAAGTAATGTCTTTGTTGATCCGGAAACGTTACCTTCCTGGCTTGAAAGCTTTGTGGATGTGAACCCCATTTCATTACTTGTAGATGCAGTACGAGGGTTTATGCACGGAAATGTGACTGGAGAAGCAATCGCGTGGGTGTTATTGGCCTCGGCTATTTTTCTTGTGGTCTTTGCTCCCCTTACTATGTATTTATACAGAAATAAAAAGTAATAGGGCTAAGGTAAAGAGGATGAGCAAGTGTTGTAACTGAGGACGATTCGATTCACCAGTAAGATGGTAATGGAAATAATTTGGCCAGAAGAGGCTCCTTCTCTGAATGATGCAACCATTAATATGTATCTCCATTCGTAATCGGAATGGAACCCCTCTTGAAAGTTTTCAAGAGGGATTTTTTTATCCATAGGGATTTATTTTTTTATTTGTGAGAAAATTTCATTACTATTAAGTATATATGGTGAGAGAGGAGTATTTTCGATGAACGAAGAAGTGAAAAATAAATTAAAAAAGATCTTACCAACAAATAAACTGCACTTTGAATTATCTGATCGTTACTCTTATAGCTTTGATGCTTCTTTTGGTGAATATCTTCCTGAAGGAGTAGCCCAGCCGTCTAGTGCACAGGAAATCAGCGAAATAGTAAAGCTTGCCAATCAATACGGATTCCCTCTTTATCCAAGAGGATCTGCTACCTCTTTAAGTGGAGGGCCGCTGCCAGTAGAAGGCGGTTTAGTTCTTGATATGTCTCAGATGCGTGACAAACTGATTATTGATAAGGAAAATATGATTGCTATTACATCTCCAGGTGTACTTACTTCTGACATTCATAATGAAGCTGAGAAAGCCGGTCTTTTTTATCCGCCAGACCCAAGCAGTGCTCATGTTTCTACCATAGCGGGAAACATACTTGAAAATTCGAGCGGTCCGAAAGGACTAAAGTACGGAACAACAAAGGAATATGTTATCGGTATGGAAGTGGTCACGCCTACGGGTGAAATTGTCAGAGTGGGAGGAAAAACAGTAAAGAACGTTACAGGGTTTGATCTAACGCGCTTAATTACAGGCTCCGAAGGCCTCCTTGGAATCGTTACAGAAGCAACCCTCCGGCTGATTCCTAAACCAAAAGACAGAAAAACAATGATGGCCACCTTTCACAATCCAGTTGACTGTGGGAGGGCTATTACGAAAATTCTTTCTAAGGGAATTCTGCCGGCAGCAATGGAATTAATGGACAATGCTTGTATCCGCGCTGTGGAACATTTTGAACCGAGCGGACTTCCTGTTAACGCTGGAGCTTTGTTGATACTTGAAGTTGACGGACATCCTCTGGCCCTTCAGGAGGAAATAGAGCAGAGTCGTGAAATCTGTGAAGAAATTGGAGCATTAACAATTAAAGTAGCGGAGAGTGAAAAGGAAAGAAACGATATATGGACAGCGAGAAAAAAAGTATCTCCTGCCATCACTCAACTCGGTCCCACTAAAATATCAGAAGATGCAACAGTCCCTCGAAGCAAAATTCCTGAAATGATGGAGAAGCTTAACGACATTCGCGATCGCTACCAATTAAATCTAGTAGTATTTGGACATGCAGGAGATGGCAACCTTCACCCAAATATTATTACAGACAAAACCAACATAGAAGAGATGAAGCGGGTAGAGGATGCTGTTGGTGATATCTTTCAGGCGGCACTTGAACTGGGGGGAACCTTGTCAGGGGAACATGGAATCGGAACATTAAAAGCTCCTTATTTGGAACGGGAATACGGAAAAGAAGGGGTTGCACTCTTAAAATCTATTAAACATGCATGGGATCCAAATAATATTTTAAATCCTGGTAAAATGTTTGCAAAAGAAGGACAAACCAAGGTGGTGCTTACGTAAATGGCTGCAACACAGGAAGAGACAAAGAAATGGGAAAAAGAACAAAAGGTACACTCACACAAGCTCTATGATTTAGCGTACCGTGCGACCAACCAGTGTATTCAATGCGGTTATTGCCTGCCTTCTTGTCCTACCTACATGTCCATGGGGAAAGAATCAGCATCTCCCCGAGGGAGAATTAACCTGGTAAAAATGGCGGCTGAGGGGAAGATTGATCTATCACAAGATTTATCTGAACCGATTGATTTATGTCTTGGCTGCAGGGCCTGTGAAACAGCTTGCCCTGTAAACGTACCTTATGGTCATATACTTGAGTCAGCCAAAGATACGATTAAGGAGTATGAAGAAGATACAAAGCAAACAACAAAGGCAGAAGGTTTGAAAGGAATTCTACTGCGACAGGTATTTACACGGCCAGGACTTATGCGGGCCGGTGGGAATGCAACGTGGCTTTACCAAAGGACTGGTCTAAGCAATCTTGTAGGGAAGACAAATCTACTTTCAAAAATATCAGAACCAATCGGTGAAATTGAAAAAATATTGCCATCAGTGGAAGGGCCAGGAAAAAGGGTGAAAAGAGGCAAGGTACTAGAACCCTATAAGGAAAAGAAAGCAACAGTTGCTTTTTTTACAGGCTGCGTTTCTGAGGCAGTTTTAAACAGAACGAACCGCTTAACAATTGAATTATTAAGGCACATTGGCTGTGAAGTTCATATTTCAAATAAGCAAAATTGCTGTGGAGCGCTTCACGCTCACCAGGGTTACAGTTCGATTTCTAAAGATCTTGCAAAAGAAAATATTAAGGCGTTTGAAGAAACAGAAGCTGATTATATTATTAATAACGCGGGAGGCTGTGGGGCTATCCTCCGGGAATATGACCATTTATTAAAGGATGATCCTGATTGGAAGAAAAGGGCTTCACGGTTTTCCGCTGCATCAAAAGATGTGTCAGAGATTTTTGTAGAGATTGGCCCACTCCCTTTTAAGAAGAAGTGGAAAGGGAGAATCACCTATCAGCCATCCTGTCATTTAACGAATGTCCAAAAAGTGGCGAGTGCTCCTGAGGAATTATTATCTTCAATTCCTGGAGCAGAATATATTGAGATGGAAAAAAGTAACGAGTGTTGTGCTTCTGGGGGAATTTATAATCTTATACATTACGAAGAGTCCATGAAAATATTGGATAAAAAAATGGGATATGCGAAGGAAACAACAGCCACTACTATTGCCTCTAGTAACCCAGGTTGTTTGCTGCAAATGAGGCTGGGAATCAAAAGGGCAGGTTTAGAAGGGAAAGTTCAAGGAGTTCATTTAGTAGATATTTTAGCTGAATCATGCGGTATTGAATAATCAATAATAGTAAGCTCGGTCTATAGTTGCCGAGCTTTTTATGGATTGAGTGGTTTAAAACACGTGTAATATTAAAAATAATTTGTCCTATAGATTTCTTTTTATTTACTTGAATGTAGGAATTTTAGGAAAAATAGGACGAGGGTTTAAAAAAACCGCAGTGGAATCTCTACATGTGGTTTTTTTTATGCTTTTTTTCACTTCATTATTTTGATTTCTTATTACATTTTTTCGAGTGTCTTCGCAGAATTTTCCATATGGAGCAACACAGAAGGGGAGCTAAGGAATAAAGATTACTGGTTCTTTTACCAGTTATTAATGCAGTTCCTTCAAATCACTATTTTTGTAAGGGGGATAGATTGCTAAGATATGTGTTTGTTAAAGGCAGCACTTGTTATTTTATTTTCACACAATTATAATTACTTTTATATATTCCGTATTGTGGATCTTTTGTTCCGTAAAACGGAATTTAAGAAAACTGAAAAGGAGGGGAAATATATGCAAGCTTCATCAAGTCCAGAAGTAAAGGTGTATCCACTAAATGAAACGGCAGTCACTGTCTCCTTTGGGGATTCTTTTTGTCCAGCCATTCACAAGAAGGTAAGACTATTATCCCTTTCACTTGAAAAACAGCCCCTGCCAGAAATGGTAGAGTACATACCTTCATATACAGGAGTAACTATTTTTTATAACCCTATTCAGGTTGAAACAACACGAGGTAATAAACCTGTATTTGAAGTAGTTAAAGAAAAGGTAGAAAAGCTCCTCTCTGCTATTGATCAAGAGACAGAGTATAAACCACGCACAATTGAAATACCTGTTTATTATGGAGGAGAGACTGGGCCGGATTTAGGAAATGTGGCCACTCATAATGGGCTTACTCCTCAGGAAGTCATAGAGATTCATTCCAGTGAAAATTATTTAGTTTATATGATTGGGTTTGCCCCGGGCTTTCCATATTTAGGTGGGATGTCGGAGAAAATTTCCACACCCCGGTTGGACAATCCGCGGACGTGTGTGCCGAGTGGATCGGTAGGAATTGCAGGAGCACAAACCGGCGTCTATTCCTTATCAACCCCAGGGGGGTGGCAGATTATAGGCCGAACACCCTTATCGTTGTTTGATACAACAGGTGATTCTCGTACTTTATTAGAGTCTGGTGATATTGTCCGTTTTAAGCCTATATCAAAGGCAGAATATCAGGCTTATGAGGAGGTGGGAAAATGAGTATTAACATTCTTCAGCCGGGACTCCTGACAACCGTTCAGGACCTTGGGAGACATGGGTATCAAAGAAAAGGTATTATAGTGAGCGGTGGAATGGATCCATATTCTCTTAGGCTCGCTAATATGCTTGTGGGTAATCGAGAAGATGAAGCAGTATTAGAAATGACGTTGAAGGGACCGGTGTTAGAGTTTCAAAATGACGCGGTGATAGCCATAGTTGGTGGGGATTTCACTCCTTCTATTGAGGGAATACCTCTTCCCCTTGGAAAACCTGTTTTGGTAAAGAAAAATAATGTTGTAAAGATGGGAAGCTGCAGTGAGGGTTGCCGTGCATACGTAGCATGTGCGGGAGGAATCAATGTTCCGGAGGTTATGAATAGTAAAAGTACATATTTACGGGCTGAAATAGGTGGTTTTCATGGACGGCCCTTGCAAGCAGGGGACATTTTGAAGGCGGGGAAAACAAATGAAAAGAACGGCCGCGTCTTTTCTTACCTGTCATCAGGGCAGAGTGATCGCTTTAATACCACTACCTGGAGTATTAATAGAAAGCCTTTTCTACCTTTAAAAGAAAAAGGTCCTATTCGAGTCATAAAGGGTACGCATTTTCACCTTTTTACCAATAATGCTAAAAGAAAGTTCTTTCAAAAAGAATTTAAAATCACCCCTCAATCTGATCGAATGGGTTACAGGCTTAGGGGGCCGCTCTTACAAAAAGATGAAAATAAAGACATACTTTCAGAAGCTGTAGCTCTTGGGACTGTTCAGGTGCCACCAGATGGCAACCCAGTGATCCTGATGGCTGATCGCCAGACGACAGGCGGGTATCCAAGGATCGCACAAGTAATACTGACTGATATTCCAAGACTAGCACAGCTGAAACCGGGGGATTCTCTTCATTTTGAAGAAGTGACTATCCAGGAAGCAGAAGAGCTTCTTTTCAAAAAAGAACAGGATATGAAAGAAGTACAGACTGGAATAACCATTAAGTTTGATCATTCATAACTAAATTGATATGGAGAGATGTGAAATGTTTACTGTTGAAGATTTAAAAACCATGATTAAAGAATTGGAAGAGTCACCAATAGAGAATTTTCAATTTGAAAATAGTGAAGTGAAACTTATCATAAACAAAGGGAATAAGGAACGGGCTTCTGTCAGTGTAAAAGAGTTAAACAATGATAGTGTAAAAAATGAATTAGAACATGGCAGTCAGCCTTCTGAAGATCCGGAAAATACTAAAAATGATAATACTGAAGAAACAGTAAAAGAGAAAACCATCGTGTCCCCTATGGTAGGAAAGTTTTATTCTTCACCGGACCCTGACACGTCTTCCTATGTGAACACTGGAGATCAAGTTACTCCAGAATCGGTTGTTTGTGTTGTAGAAGCGATGAAGCTATTTAATGAAGTAGAAGCGGGGATAGAGGGCGAGATTGAAGAGGTTCTTGTAAGTGATGGGGACATTGTAGAGTACGGCCAGCCTTTATTTAAGGTGAAGTAGGTCCAAGCACTGTAACTAAGAAGCAGAAAAAGGGGGATTATATGTTTAAGAAAATACTAGTTGCTAATCGAGGAGAAATTGCAATTCGCATCATCAGGGCCTGTAAGGAAATGAACATCCAGAGTGTAGCTGTTTATTCTGAAACAGATAAGGATGCACTCCATGTGAAAACAGCAGATGAAGCCTATTGCATTGGACCCGCACAAGCTTCTGAAAGTTATTTGCATATGGAAAATATCATAAGCGCCGCATTATTATCCAATGCCGATGCTATTCACCCGGGATATGGATTTCTGTCAGAACAGCCCAAGTTCGTAGAGCTGTGTGAAGCTGTGAACCTTACCTTTATCGGACCTTCCTCAGAAGCGATACGCAAAATGGGCGAAAAGGCCGAAGCCAGAAAGACAATGAAAAGTGCAGGCGTGCCTACGGTACCAGGAACAGAAGGGGTGATCGATGAGCTTGAAGAGGTCCGAACCATAGCTGAAAAAATCGGCTACCCTGTTATAGCAAAGGCAAGTGCAGGCGGCGGGGGAAAAGGGATGCGAAAAGCAGATAATAAAGAAAGCCTCGAAAAAGCTGTACGGCAAGCACAAAATGAAGCAAAATCTATATTTGGTGATGGAGGGGTCTACGTAGAAAAATTTATTGAAGAACCAAGGCACATTGAGGTACAGCTATTAGCTGACCGGCACGGAAATGTCGTTCACTTGGGTGAGAGAGACTGCTCCATACAAAGACGCCACCAAAAACTTATTGAGGAGGCACCTTCTCCGGCTTTAAACCTTGAACTAAGGGAAAAGATGGGAGAAGCTTCTATTAAGGCTGCTAAAGCAGTGAGTTATTGCGGGGCAGGCACTGTGGAATTTCTGTTAGACAAGCATAATCGATTCTATTTTATGGAAATGAATACAAGAATTCAGGTTGAACATCCTGTAACAGAGATGGTTACAAGGGTAGATATTGTGAAGGAGCAGATTTCTGTAGCCGCTGGTGAACCCCTTTCTTTTACCCAGGAAGAAGTTATTCTAGACGGCCATTCGATTGAATGTAGAATCAATGCTGAAGACCCGGCAAAGAATTTCAGACCTTCCCCTGGAGAGATCACTGAATTTGCTCCTCCGCAAGGATTTGGAATGAGGATAGAAACGGCTGTCTACAAGGGATACGAGATCACGCCTTTTTATGATTCAATGGTTGCTAAGCTGATTGTGTGGGGGAAAACGAGAGAAGAAGCGATCAGCCGGATGAAGCGAGGGCTTACGGATTTGAAAATAGGTAATATCCAAACGACCATTCCTTTACACTTACAGATATTGGAAAATTCTCAGTTTCAAACCGGTGCCTTTGACACAAGCTTCATGGAACATTTCTTAGATCATCAAGGGAGCTCTGTTAAAAAGGAAAAGACTGACAACCAAGGTTTTTAGAAATAGTTTTCCCTGCTTCCTTTGCTTTGTTTATATAAAAAGGGAATTGATCTTTTTGAAAACGGGTTTCAGGCCCAGCTATACTTATCCCACCTACTATTGAATTTTTGTAGTCAAAAATGGGTGCCGCAACTGAAACGGTATCGTTTTCTAATTCAGAGAAGCTGATAGTATAGCCATCGATACGAGAGCGGTGCAATGATTGGAGCAATTTTTCTTTGCTGGTGATCGTTCCTGAGGCAAAAGGAATCAAATTTGCTTTCTCAATATAAGCTTGTTGCTCAGTTTCTTCTGTATAGGCCAGGATGATTCTAGGGCAAGCTCCGGCATACAGAGGAGATCTTCTTCCAATCTTAGTGTAAAGGCGAACAGGGTGACTGGCTTCAAGCTTTTCTACATAGATGGCTTCCAACTGGTCTTTAACGACGAGGTTGATGGCTTCTCCGGTTTCACGATTGACTTTTTGCATAACAGGTAAGGCCGCTTTACGTATATCCAGACGTTCGGACACAAGCTGGCCAAACTCAAGAAAAAGCATGCCGAGAGAGTACCTTCCGTCCTTTTCCTTTTGTAAAAAGCCCATTTCTATCAGGGCTCCGACCATGCGGTGGGCAGAGGTTTTAGGAATACCAGAAAGCTTTACCATCTCCTGCAATGTTAATTCTTCATGTTGCCGAAAGAGAGTAAGCAGTGCCATTGACTTTGTGACAGTTTTGTTTTGATTTTTCATGATAACTCCTCCAAGCTTGAGTATGTATTTAGGTCAGTTCTTTAGCTTGAGGGCGTTTTCTTAAATCTAAGAAAAAGCAAGCTGTTACCTTTAGTATACAAAACAACTCTATTTTCGTCTAAACCACTTAAAAACTTTTTTGGGTGGACACGTTTAATCGATCATAGTAGTAAGGAAGGAGAAATAAAATGGCGAATACTCCGCTTACGGAGAAAGGATTAACTCCAAAAGAAAGAATTAGGGCTTTAACGGGGGCAGCATTTTTGATGGCTACTTCTGCTATTGGACCCGGCTTCTTAACTCAAACAGCTGTGTTTACAGAACAGCTTTTAGCAAGTTTTGCTTTTGTAATCTTAGTGTCTATTATCCTCGATATCGGGGCTCAAATGAATATATGGAGAATTATTGCTGTCACAAAAATGAGAGGGCAGGAAATTGCGAATGCTGTCTTACCTGGATTAGGTTATGTCGTTGCATTTTTTATTGTTTTGGGAGGTCTTGCCTTTAACATTGGAAATGTAGCAGGGGGAGGGCTGGGAGTGAACGCTCTTCTTGGTTTGGATACAAGAGTTGGAGCTATAATGACTGGTGTGATATGTATTGCTATTTTCCTCTTAAAAGAAGCAAACGCGGCAATGGATCAAATTGTACGATATTTAGGTGCACTGATGATACTTTTTACTGCGTATATTATGTTTGGGAGCAACCCGCCATATGGGGAGGCCGCCTTACGGTCGGTGGCCCCTCTGGAGATAGACTTTCTTGCTATTGTTACCATCGTGGGTGGAACAGTAGGAGGATATATAACGTTTGCCGGAGGACATAGGTTATTAGATGCCGGGATCACTGGTAAGGAAAATTTAAAGTACGTGACAAACACGGCGATCTCCGGCATTGTTGTTGCTTCTATCATGAGAACTATTCTATTTTTGGCGGTTCTTGGAGTCGTGTCTGCTGGATTTGCTTTAAATCAGGATAATCCAACAGCTTCTGTTTTCCAAATTGCAGCGGGTGAAATCGGCTTCCGTATATTTGGATTAGTGCTGTTTGCAGCCGGAATTACCTCGGTCATAGGAGCGGCTTATACATCTGTTTCCTTCTTAACGACTTTTCATGAAAGCATTGAAAAATATAAAAATTATTGGACTGTGGGCTTTATTGTATTTTCAACAGGAGTATTTGCCATGATCGGTCAGCCTGTAATGCTCCTTGTTCTGGCAGGGGCGTTCAATGGATTAATCCTTCCCCTTACCTTAGGGTGTATCCTTTTGGCAGCCCACCGTTCAACCATTGTTGGGAGCTATAAGCATCCAGTCTGGATGACCGTTTTTGGAGGTATTATTGTTGTATTAACTGCTTATTTAGGGGTGCGCACTCTCCTGCAAACATTCCCGCAATTATTTTCATAATGAATTTTAAAACCCAATTGTCTGGAATGACAATTGGGTTTATTTTACGTGGAAGAAGATCATTAAGTACGGGGTTCATTATTCTTCGCCTTGAATACTCCTTACATTAATTTCAGATTACAAATTTTATACATATAAAGTTTGGTATAATTCCAATAGTCTAGATTAAGTGGGGCACTTTGCCTCAGGAGGAGATAAGTGGTGGGCGCGAAGGAACTATATGATAAAGTGAGTATCCCTCTTTTTATCACTACTTTAGAGGGAGCCATAAAGTTTGTTAACGAAAAAGGGAAAAACGCTTTTCGTACCGAGGACTTTGGAAGAAATATCTTTTCTTATATACCTAACGAACAAGTCAAAAGGATAAAAATGTTCCTTGATACCCTACATAAGAGGGAGAGTTTTGGGAAACAAATATCTATCGAGGTAGAGGCTTTATTCGCAGATCGAAGTCTAAATGGAGAAGTAAGCCTGTTAGATTCGACTCATTTGTTGTTTCAGTTTCCAAGGTTTAACGATCCAGTCACTTTCCCCCAGGAAACTTATAAAGCAATTATTCATATGATAGCAAAGAATGCACCATTTTCAGACATTCTAACGTCAGTGCGAAGCTCTGTTGGTAGTTATATAGGTTTGGAAGATTCTTCTATATATGTGATAGAACATGGGAGGAGGGCTCTTCTTTCAGTCAGCAACGATATATTTTCTACTATTGAACAAAATGAGCCTCATCGTGAGTCTTCTTTTGTTGTCCCCCTGCATATAAACGGGGATTTGGCTGGTGAATTAATATGTGTTCTTCCTTCATATATTTCCCTTTCAAACGATAAAAAAGACTTTCTAACAACTTGCGCTGACTTGCTTAGTTTGGCTCTGGACAAAAAGAGCAGAGAAAAACAAGTAGAAGCCAGATTTCTTCCTGAACATGCAGGAGATGCTGGATGTGTCCTGGATGCAAAAGGAACAATTCAGTATGCTACACCTTCCAATACTTCCATATTAGGTTATGAAGTCGAGGAAGTGGAAGGCACGAGTACATTTGATTTGCTGCATCGAGATGATGTGTCGTTTGCCAAGCAGGTGTTTGAAGAGGCGGTTCTCACAAAAAAAGAACGGAAGGTAGAACTTAGGTATCGTCGAAAGGACAACCGTTACATTGATCTAGCCTTAACCGTAAAACCTGTAGTTGAGGATCGGAACCAGGTCTACAGAATGGTAGTGACAGGAAGAGACATTACAGAAAAAAAGCAGGCGAGAAGAAGGCTGGAGGAAATTGAGCAACGGTATAAGTCTCTTTTTGAACATAGCCCTTATCATGTCTTTTCTCTTGATTTAAAAGGAAGGGTTGTTTCAATGAACACACCATCGGGCACCTTCCTTGGTTATCGAAAAGAGGAGTTGATCGTCCCTTATTCTGCTTGGATTCATCCTGATTATCTAGCCCACACCAACAAGCATTTTACACTGGCAGCTAATGGTATCCCCCAGGCCTATGAGACAGTGTGTGTAAATACAAAGGGAGATGAAGTGTATTTCAAGGTAACGAATATTCCGGTAAAAGTCGAGGGGAGAGTAGTGTCAGTTTATGGGATGATGGAAGACATCACAGAAAAGAGGAAAGCTCAAAAGAAGATAGAAGACAGGGAGGAAAAACTTTCTTCGTTACTGAATGCTATGCCTGAATTTGTGCTTTTTAAAAACAAAAGAGACAAACTGATCGAAATGAATGACTCGGCAAGAGTGCTGGTTGGAATGAAAAGGGAGTCAAATTTATTAAGCAGAAAACCTATGTACAATTTATCTCTCATTTCATCCCCTAAAGATGAGATTGCCTGGAAGCAAAAAGGAATTCTCCAATATGAACAAAATGTCACTCTTCCTAACGGAGACGTGAGAACTTTTGAAATAGTAAAAGCCCCTCAATTTAGTAGTCTAGGAGAACGAAAGTACTTGGTGACAATTGGACGGGATATTACAAAACGTCAAGAAATGGAAGTGGAACTCCAAGAAACAAAAGAGCAGCTGTGGGCATTATTTACTCATAGTGCCGATGCGATATCCATTCTTACGCTTGAGGGAGACTTGTTAAAAGCGAACCCGGCGTTTTACTGCCTGTACGGATTCTGTGACAAGGATGATATTAATGTTTTTGATGACTTGGCACCACTAGAATTACATCAGGAGACAAAACAGGCATTACAGAAGGTGAAAAATGGAGAAGAAGTCATAGACTACCAAACTCTTAGAAGAAGAAAAGACGGAGAAGTATTTGATGTAAGTATCACATTTTCTCCCATCCAGAATAAAGATGGACAGGTAACAGGGATATCAGCGATTTCTCGAGATATAAATGAAAGAAAGAAAACAGAACAATTACTAAGAAGATCGGAAAAACTGTCTGCGCTTGGTCAGCTAGCTGCAGCCGTGGCCCATGAAGTGAGAAATCCTATAACAACAGTGAAAGGGTTTACACAGTTTTTTCAGGGTAAAGTAGAGTCTGAATATACGGATCTCATGCTTTCAGAACTAGACAGGGTAGAAATCATTATAAATGAATTTCTAACATTAGCTAAACCACAAGCTGTTCATTTTAAAGAAGAAGACGTGGCTGATGTTATTCATAACATTCTTGCTTTGGTCAAAACGCAAGCAGCTATGCACAGCATAGAAATTCAAACCTGTTTTCAACCGGCAGTATTACCGATTTATTGTGATTCAAACCAAATTAAACAAGTATTTCTGAATATACTAAAAAACGCTATTGAAGCAATGCCGCACGGCGGAATGTTGAGAATTCAGGCTAGAGAGTTCTCTTCGTATGTTGAAATTGAAATAGAAGATGATGGGATTGGAATCTCACCGGAACGTATGAGGAAACTCGGTGAACCATTTTACTCTAATAAGGAAAAAGGAACGGGATTGGGTTTAATGGTATGTTACAAAATCATTGAAGAGCATCATGGGGAGATTTACATTGCTAGTGAAGAAGGAGAAGGAACAACTGTAACAATAAGATTGCCTAGAGAAAAATGAAATTCCTATGTTTACAGGCAAGATAACAGTTTTGTTGGTCTTCGGCCAAAATCAAAAAAGGACACGATGAAGAATGAACTCTCTTTATATCTTCATAGTAGTAAAATGAGGAAGCAAAAACAAACACATGTAGGAGTGTAACAATAAATAAAAGAGAAAGAAGTATGAGAGCAGACTCATACTTCTTTCTCACTCTTTTAATTAAAAATTTATATCTGAAAAAGGAAGAATTGATCTCAAAGTAATTTAATATGAATCTTGGTATTTCAGTCCCTACTGTATGAAGGAATAAAAAAACAACCATCAGAATCACCCGATGGCTGCAAAAGGAGGTTCTCCGAACAATAAATAAGAAGTGATACTCAGCATCAGAGCAAATGACTCATTAAGGACTTATCATTTGCTTAAAGAACCTTTTCCTTCTTTATAAAGAGTTAAAACCAAATGATTACAAAACAGGAGGAAACTCCTAAAATCAGAATTATGTAGCATTTTCATTACATATGACTTGTTCCCTGGTGTAAGTAAAATAAAGAAACAGTAATTTGATAGGATACACCCCTACATTAACGTAAAGGAAGTGAAGTCGTGAAACCAAAAGTCATTGTCTATAACCGTATTCCCGAAGATTTGATGGAAAAGCTAAGCTCTTTCTGCGACGCTTATCAATGTTCTCCAGAGAGCGAAGAGTTTTTTCACCACCTGCCTACAGCAAAGGGTATGATTGGTTCAGGGTACACTATTGATGAAAATTTACTAGATAAGGCACCTGAATTAAAAATAGTCTCCAATGTATCTGTTGGATACAATAACTTGAATATCGAGGAATTAACAAAAAGAGGCATCATGGCAACAAATACACCAGATGTATTAACTGAGACCACTGCTGACACAATTTTTGGTTTACTTCTTGCTACCGCTAGAAGAATGCCTGAACTGGATCGTTACGTAAAAGCTGGGAAGTGGGAGGCTTCTATCACAGAAGAATTATTTGGTAATGATGTTCATCATAAAACATTAGGAATGATAGGGATGGGCAGGATTGGCGCTGCAGTAGCAGAACGAGCTCATTTTGGCTTTAAAATGAACATTCTTTATCATAATCGTACAAGAAAGCCAAGCATGGAAAATAGGCTGGATGCCTCCTATGTTTCCCTTGATCATCTGTTACAGAACTCTGATTTCGTTTGTGTAATGGTTCCACTTACTCCTGAAACTGCTAATCTAATCGGGGAAAGAGAATTTAAACTCATGAAAAAAAGTGCAATTTTTATTAATGGCTCTCGAGGAAAAGTAGTTAAGGAAGAGGACCTAATAAAAGCCCTGGAGGATAAGGAAATATTGGCCGCTGGGTTAGATGTATATAGGGAAGAGCCAATTGACCCGGAGAGTCCTTTGTTACGAATGGATCACTGTGTTACATTGCCGCATATTGGGTCAGCGACAGCAGAAACCAGGTACAAAATGGCTGAACTTGCGGTGGAAAATCTAATTCAAGGATTACAAGGGAACAAGCCGCCTAGTTTAATTAATGATGTTATTGTCTAATAAAGTGTTACGGTAGAATTTTCCAATACCGAGTAAATTAATGACAAGCGGTGTTAGGTAATGGGGGCCTAGACTCAAAAAAAATTGGGTTCTCAAGTGTTCCGTATATATATAAATTAGTCTGAACAAGAGAAAACTCATAGCTATGCAACGCACGGAGGATAAAAGCCCGGGAGATTACTGTAAAAGTATCCCCTGGCTTTTTTCATTTTGTGGAATTATTAGAAGGTAATTCATTTGCTTTATTATATAGCTTGATTACTGTATTGACTATAGGAATTGAAGAATTGAAGACTTTATCGCCGCTCTGATTTCAAAACGAGTATCACCACTATTTCAGAAGGCATGTGTACTGTTTTCTTTACAATGACAGATTCATTTATCGCTGTAGCTATAAGATTACTATTCAGGCGTGAAAATGGTCGAATGGAAAATGCTACCTGGCTTTACATTGGGAGTAGGGATTTTTACAGACATTTGCTGCAATCACGTATGTACTCGGTGTTAATATGGGACTGATGTCAATTGTGGCTCATGCGGGAGCACTCTCTCCATTTTCCTTTGTGCTGGATTGCTCATTAAAGAAAGTTTATGTAGAATCCAAAATCGTAACGTTTTCCAGCTTGGGAGGGATAACAATTTTAGTTTTTGACACGTAAGTTTTTCATTCCATAAAACCAATAATTTTCCCTCTAGAGGGATGTGAGTGTTTTTCAAGGCATCAGAAGAAAGGCCTGTATCGGATATTCTTATAAGGAAAGCGTAGTTATTGTTGGTGAAATCCAATACCTTACCAACTGAAAAAAAGTTTAATATCTGTTTACAATCATGGCATAAGTATATATAATAAAGTGCAAATCGTAATGATTACGCTTTTATCTATGTTATACAAAGAGTTGTAACTCTGACACGCCAAAAGAATGAATACAAGTTAGGAATAAGGAGGTATATTGGAAAAGTGCTTGAATACTTATTGTCTTGAAAACAATAGTCTGGACTTTAAATCGTAATTATTACACTTTGAAAAGGAGTCAATTATGAAAAAATCATTAATCAAATGGTCAAGTATTGCAGCAATAAGTGCTTTATTAGTGGCTTGCCAAGAGGCTGAAACCAGTCAGGAGGCTGCTGAAGAAGAGGAAGAACAGGCAGTAGAAAGTGAATTGGAAGAAAACGAAGAGGAAGAAATACATAATAATGAAGACGAAGAACATAACCAAGAAGAAAGCAGTCATGACCACGACCATGTCCATGACCATGCCCATGATGAAGACAGTCAGAGAATATATGATGGATATTTTGAGGACGAGGAGGTTGAAGATCGAGATTTATCCGATTGGGAAGGTGAATGGGAGTCTGTTTACCCATACTTGCAAGATGGAGATTTAGATGAAGTGTTTGAACATAAGGCTGAAGAGAATGAGGAGATGACAGAGGAGGAATATAAGGAATACTATGAGGAAGGTTACGAGACTGATGTTGATCATATCGTGATTGAAGGTAGTATTGTTACTTTCTTTGAGGACGAAGAAGAGTATTCCGGTGAATACACCTATGATGGATATGAGATTCTTACTTATGAAGCTGGTAACCGGGGAGTAAGGTTCATATTTGAACTAACAGAGGAAAATGAAGACATGCCTCAGTTCATTCAGTTTAGCGACCATAACATCTTCCCTACAGACTCTGACCATTTCCATTTATATTGGGGAGATGATCGGGAAGAGCTACTAGACAATGTAACAAACTGGCCTACTTACTATCCTTCTGAGTTAGATAGTGAGGATATTGTTCATGAAATGATCTCTCATTAATAATAAGGAAGGAGAGTACATTGATGTATGTGCACTCCTTCCTTTTATTGTTATCACGTTCAGTCTTCAATCAGCCATTGATCCATTTTCGATCGTTAGTAAAAGATACTGTCAGCCATTTTTTATATTGTAAATCGTTAGTACGCTTATTAATTTCCTCTCGAATTAAATCCTGTTCTGCAACGGTTTTTACTTTGGATTGCTCATTTAGAATAAAATCAACTTCGATGAAAAGTTTACTTCCTACCTTTGACATTCGAAGCACGGAATCTTCTATTTGATAGTGAGCCTGGATGGAATGGATCACAGCTTTACATTTCTTTTCAATCAATTGGTCCGGTGCCATTTCTAGTACTTCTTTTAAAGCTTTTGTGATTTCTACCACTGGCACCTTCAAGAAGTAACCAGCAGAAATGAGTACCATAAGTGGGTCAATATAAGGAGTTAACAACGTAAATTGAGTGTAAGACAGAAGTGCTGCAATGAAAAAACCAATTAGGACAGCTGCACTGAGTAACGTGTCCATTCTCCATTGATTAGCTTCCGCTTGAATAAACCCTGATCCTTGCTTTTGTTTTTTGAGATACACAAAAATACCACAACATGCTATCGTGGATAAAACAGAATAAAGAAGAGCAAACCCCACGTTGGTTTCTCGACCACCTGAAAGCAGGGCATCCACTGCTGTTATTAAAGCAGCTAAACAAAGGAACAACATGACTGCATATTTAATAATAATGACCAGAGGTTCAAGCATCTCTTTCCCGAATGGAAACTTTTTCGTATCTCGCTTCTGAATAAAGTGTGCTGCAAATAATGATATGAGACTCAGCATTACACTAATTAGAGAATATAGTCCGTCGAACATGATCATTTGTGAAGAAATCAGGTACCCTAAAACGATGCCAGTCACAGCAAACATGACCGCACCATAAACTGAAACTTTTAACAACTTCTTTTCCAATGCATAATAGTTATGCATCTTAACACCTCATCTAGGCTTTGTTTGATGATGGACAATCAGTCAATGCACTTCTGATAAACAGTAATACTTGGTTTTTACTTTTTTCCTTGCTCGTTTCACTTTGATTTGTTAAATAAAATGTCTCCGCTGAATTTTCTATTAAATTAATAATCATTTTAGCTAACGCATTTGAGTCCAAATTCGTGTGAATGAAGCCATTTTTGTTTGCTTGATAAAGTCTTTCCTCAAGCCAGCTATAATAAGGCTGGTATATCTCTTCCCAACGTTCAAACGAATGGTAATAAGCAAGTCCCGAGTAACAAAATAAAATGAGTTCACGATACTCCTTCGTTATATCAAATGTAACTTCAACGATCATTTCAAGCGTACGAAAAATGGTTTCTTCTGCTTTATAATTTTGTTTTATTTTGGAGAAAAGAGTTTGTAAAATCGTCTCGGCAATAGCCGGAACCACTGCGCTTTTAGAGTCAAAGTATAAATAAAATGTTCCTTGGGCAACACCTGCTTCTTTAACGATTTGAGATACTGACGCTTTCTCAAACCCTTTTTCTTTCATCACAGTAAGTGCTGCATTTACTAATAATTCATATTTACTATCACGGTTCATTCTCAATCCTCCATAGGGAAGCAGCTAGTAATGACTGACTGTCAGTCATTATTGTATCATGCATGACAGATGTTGGCTACTTTCGTGTGCTTTTGGTTTTCAGATAAGAACGAAAGCCATGTTGCACATACTTCTATAAGGATAAAAATAAATAACGCAGAAAATGGGGTGACACCAAACTGACTATCAGTTTACAAATATATTGTGTTTTTTTCACTTAAATGAATGGAGAGAAAAGTTGAATGGGACGCCGGATGTAGACATGTAGTTTGTAAAGGTAATGGGATTGTTTATTATAAATAAAAGAAATAATCATACTTATAAGAGACAGAGAAGTTATAGTAAAGTAAATATCAGAGTTTAATCATGTAAGAAAGGGGATTTTAATTGGAGTACATATTTAGCCTTGCTCGTTGGATCCACATTTTTTCCGGGTTTGTAGCACTACTGATTTTCTGGCTCCCAATAGTAACAAGAAAAGGTGGAAAATTACATAGGCGAAGCGGGTGGGTTTTTGTTAGTTCAATGGCAACTGTTTCGATAACAGCATTTTATATGGGAATTTACCTGATTTATTTGGATGCTGGCACTGCTTCAGGTGACACACCGTTCTCATGGTTTCTAATTTTTATCTCAATTCTTAGTGGTGCGACCACATGGTATGGTGTCCGTGTCCTTCGGTTTAAAGGGAGAAGAATCTCACACAGCAATACCGTTGATTTGATATTTCCGATTTTGCTGATCACTTCAAGTATAGGAATCATGATATACGGTTGGGTGATTGGTTTTCCATTACTTCAATACTTTCCGATTGTTGGTCTGTTTTTAGGCGGTACACAACTGAAATACTGGATTTCTATACCAAAAACAAGTTCTCACTGGGTTGTTGAACATACCATCGGGATGCTTTCCACCTGTATCGCGGCAATCACGGCATTTACAGTGTTTGGTGCTCCAAGATTGCTGCAAGTCGAATCAGTTAACCTGCTCATGTGGTTTCTTCCGACCCTTGTTTTTATTCCGCTCATTATAGTTTTAACGATATATTATGAAAAAAAGTTTACTGATGTACACAAGAAACATAATCGACTTTAGTAAACTATAGGTAGAGCGTTTACGAATGGCGAACAGGAGGGATGATCTCAAAACCATTTAGTAGTGAGAATGATCAAGTATACCTTTTTTCCACTCATAGGAAAATCGGCGACGCGCCGCGTATAGCGACTGTGTTTTCGATGGGAACACTTATGACAGGAAGGGTAATGTGCTGGTGTCGATAAAACTTTCGTAACAACTTCTATCTCACGAGATTGTTCGGTCCATCACAACACTTGCAGCCTATCATCTAAGTCAACAAAGTTGGTCACAGGTGTTTCGTTCCTTTTTTAGAAGCTATTCCCAAATACTATCAATGGATAAACTCACTAAGTACCAGGTAATCATGAAGTCCATTTAAATCATTCCTTCTTCCCCTAAAGTGCTCAGTTAGTTGACAACCACACTCTTTACTACTACGTTCTTTTACTTCCTGAAAAGCTCCTGAACCCCTGTTCCCGTCTCATTTTATCAGAAGGAAGGTGCCTGATCACAATGCGTATTATCCTACTTAAAATTTATTAGGTTTTTTAACGAAAACATGGTATGCTCTATCTAACCATTTTAATACCTGTTTCATGTTGTTTTTGTAGCTGGCTAAAATGCCTAATCCATTAATTACGAAAATATAGACTTTCTCTTAACATTGGTCTATTTTTAAGTTTTAATTAGGATCGGGCATTAATAGTCAGCTTTTTTGATACATATTCCTTAACTATAGATTCAGCTTGCAGCGAACAGTCACAATAAGAAAACACAAAAAAGGACTCTATAAAAGAGTCCTTTAATAATTATGCCTTGTTTACGTTAGTAGCTTGAGGTCCGCGTTGACCTTGCTCAACGTCAAAAGTAACTGTTTGACCTTCATCTAAAGTTTTAAACCCTTCGCCTTGAATAGCTGAGAAATGTACGAATACATCGTCTCCACCTTCAACCTCGATGAATCCGAATCCCTTATCTGCGTTAAACCATTTTACTGTACCTTGTTGCATGTTTGTTTCCTCCTGTGTGGATCTTTTCCACTATTTAATACTATTATTGCCCAGTTTTCAAAGGAGAAAAGCTTATATACTAATTTTTTTCTTAGCTTATATACTAATTCTTTCCTTAAAGACACGAACAAAAATAATTCTTTTTAATAATAACAATTAAAATTCATAAAATCAATTTTTTTAATCATAGCCTACTCTTGAAGACTTTCAAGGGGAAAACACCTTTTTTATTTTGAGGTATTCACCCAATAGGCCGATTCTTGGCTGGCTGGGATGGAGGGGAGACAAAAAACCTTCTTGAATTCAAGAAGGTTTTTCTTAGAGGGTTTAGATAAAAAATGAAAAGCCTTTGCAGGTCATCGATAAGGGAGAATATAAAATTTCTTCTCTGGATGTTATTGAGGTAGAAATATTAACTGAAGAATCCCAAGACCCAGAAGAAGAATTTGAGCTTGAAGTGCTTGTTACTCAGGGGGACGAAAAAGTAAATGACGCAAATGAGGTTGTGTTTGAAGTTTGGAAAGAAGGAGAAAAAGAAGAAAGCGATATGGTGGAAGCTGATGAGGTAAATGGTGGTGTATATACTGCTCCTTATACAGTGGAAGAAGATGGAGTATATGTTATGCAGCCTCATGTGACAGCCAGAGGAATGCATAGGATGCCGACTCATACCATTTTGGCAGGAGACGTTGAAGAGGAGCACTTCACCCACGTGGATCACGAAGACTAAAATGCTCATGTCCATGACCACCAACATGAGCATGATTCTAATATCCTTTCCGTTTACTTTGCTACACAGGACGGTGAAGAAGCCAGAGAACCGTTGTGAGTTATGCTAGTGAAATTAATGAAAATCTACGGTTACTCCAGGGATTATAGATTACAGTAGGGACACGGTCCTAGCAAAAGATTTATAACTGTTGGAACTTCACCTATTTTCTTCAACCCGCGTGAGCATGAATATAAACATTTTGTACAAATGGAAAATATAAAAGCAACTTAAGCTGGCAATGCCCAGCTTCTTTTTTTGCTTTCTTTGTGCTCACTCTTTGGTCAAAGTTGTATATACCTTCGGTTTACAAATTCTATAAGTCGGCTTAAACCTTCCTTAATAACACGCCATTACACTAATAGATAGAAACATACTCCAAGATGAGTTTGCACCACAAGAAGCAAGGAGGTGCATCTTACATAAGTTCCGCCATGTGTAAAAATTAAGGGAGGTAGGGAAAGTGTTGAAACGTGTGTTGACGATTCCATTAAGCGCAGCATTATTATTAAGTATGGGAGAAGTATCTGCTGGTCCTCCAGATCATGCTGGGAAACCCGGTCATGTAGGACCAAAACAAGAGAACGTTGAAAATGTGATCTATCTGATTCCTGATGGATTTTCCACCGGGTATAATGCAACTTATCGGTATTATAAAGAAGACGGTAGTCCGGTGTGGGACTCCTTTTTAACGGGTATGATGACGACTCATTCAAACGATCATAGAATCACAGATTCGGCTGCAGCTGGTACAGCTATGGCAACGGGTGTCAAAACAAATAACGGAGTGGTAGGTCAGTCACCAGAGGGTGAGGACCTAAAGAGTATCCTAGAAGCTGCAGATGAAGACGGAAAATCTACAGGACTTGTGGCAAATTCAACCATCACTCATGCCACTCCAGCTGTATTTGCCTCAAATGTAGATTCCCGTTCAAACCAGGAAGAAATTGCCCGACAATGCATTGATGACGGAGTAGTGGATGTCATCCTTGGGGGAGGGAAAGATTATTTTCTGCCTGAAGAAGAAGGCGGAAAGCAGCCGGAACGTCATTTGATCGATGAAGCCAAAGAGAAAGAGTATCAGTTTGTGGAAAATCGAGATCAGTTGTTGGATATTGAAGAGGGAAGCATCCTCGGTTTATTTGCAGATAATGCGATGGAGCCGGAACTTCATCGTGAAGGAACCAATGAACCGAGTCTTGCCGAAATGACGAGCAGTGCCATAGACGTGTTAAGCCAAAATGAGGATGGGTTTTTCCTTATGGTAGAGGGCAGTCAGATTGATTGGGCAGGCCACGCAAACGACGCGGCGTGGGCGATGAGTGATACGGAGGCTTTTGAAGAGGCTGTCATGGAAGCCATCGATTTTGCTGATCAAGATGGAGAAACACTGGTTGTCGTGGTAGGAGATCACGATACAGGTGGCATATCTCTAGGTGGAGAGAATACAAAAAGTACCGAGATAGAAATGCTTCGCGACGTGACCGCAACCGGTGAGTATATGGCTAATCAATTAAACGAAGATCGGAGTAATGTAAAAGAAGTTATTCAAGAATACGCAAATATAGACATTACAGGAGAAGAAGCTGAAAACATCCAGGAGTATGCTGATCCAGTGCTGGCTATTAACCACGTAATCAGCAATTATGCGGGTGTCGGCTGGAGCAGCACAGATCATACGGGAGAGGAAGTCCCTCTTTATGCGTACGGTCCAGGATCAGAGTTGTTAACAGGGTTAGTAGACAACACAGATGTGCCGAAAGCAATGGCTGAAGCGATGAATGTAGATCTAACACAGGAATAAATAGAAGAGGTTTTGTTGTTATTAGTCTAATGATAAACCCCTCAGTCACTAGGAGAAAGTGAAATGAGGGGTTTGATTTCTTTATTAGTTACTTTTTTCCGATTTTACTCGTTGATTCTGTCCTCGATAACTGTTTCTGCAATGTTCACGGCGTGGTCTCCAATGCGTTCTAAATTGCTCACCATATCCACAAAAACAATCCCGGCAGAGCCAGAACAACGTCCTTCATTTACACGTAAGATATGTTTTTTACGGAGTTTTCTTTCCATACTATCTATTTCTTCTTCATCCATAATACACTCTTTGGCTAGTTTTACATCATTTTTATCTAAGGCTTGTATGGCCTTATTTAGGGTTTTACTCGTTAGTAAAAACATTTCCTCGAGATCCTTTTGGGCATCTTCAGAAATCTCTACTTTGTTTGTTAGTTGATATTCAACGAGCTCCATAAGGTTTTCCATGTGATCTCCCACTCGTTCAAGATCACGGACGGTATCCATTAAGACAGAGTGTAATTTGGAATTCTCATTGGAAAGAGAGCGTTCTGAAATCAATACAAGATAATCTGTAATCTTATGATCTAAGTTATTAATTGCTTCCTCAAATTGAACAGTAAGCTCTGCATGTCTTCTTTGATTTGTTTTAATATATTGCCATACCTCACTTAATCCTTTTTCTGCAAGTTCAGCCATTCGTAATGTTTCTAGCTTTGCTTGTCCTAAGGCAATCGCCGGGGAGCGATAGACAAAACTGGTATCAAGGTGCTTGGCTTTGTATTCAATTTCTGTTTCCTTTCCAGGAATTAATTTAACTACGATATACGCGAGAAAGCCGACAAACGGGATTTGAATCAATGTATTGGACACATTAAAGATTCCATGAGCAAACGCAATGGTCATAGCAGGATTCAAATTGAGTACTCCCTGTAGGTAACTGACTAGATTTGTATAAGGCACGAGTAAAACTAAAACAAGGGTAGCGCCAATTAAGTTAAAGATGACATGGGTGAGAGCTGCACGTTTCGCTGCAAGTGAAGCGCCGATGGCTGCAAAAACTGCTGTGATCGTCGTACCAATGTTATCACCGAACAATACAGGCAAAGCTGCCGGTAAAGTCATTGCTCCTTGTTCATACAGTTGTTGCAAAAGACCGATAGAAGCAGAGGAACTTTGTACGGCTACCGTGAAAATAACCCCAATTAATACCCCGAGAATGGGATTTTCACTCATGCTGATGGTTAATTGTTCAAAAGCTTGTACATCTCGTAACGGACTGACACCTTCCCCCATAAGCTTTAATCCGTAAAACAAAGCGCCAAACCCCATGATGACTTGGCCATAATGGTTGACTTTTTTGTTTTTGAAAAAGAACAATAAAAAGGTACCCACAAACATAATAGGAAGTGCGTAAGCAGAAACTTTAATCCCGATAATAAAAGCTGTGACCGTGGTTCCAATATTGGCTCCCATGATCACGCCAATAGCTTGTTGTAATGTCATAAAACCAGCATTTACAAGCCCAATCGTTAAAACGGTACTTCCCGAACTGGATTGAATTAAGACGGTAACAATGATTCCAGCAATCACTCCTAAGAAAGGATTGCTTGTAAACTTATCCAAAATGTCTCGCAATCGATCGCCAGCCACTTTTTGTAAGCCTTCACTCATAAATTTAAGTCCAAACAAAAAGATGCCTAGACCACCTAAGAACGTAAAAACTATTGTTTGGATATCCAATGCAGCTTCCCCCTCAATCGCAACTATTTGTTATAGAAAAGATTCATATATATGCAAACATACAAAATTTTAGAGGGGTAATATTAATTATCTATTAACTCAATGTAAAAGTTTTATTAAGTTTTTATACTAACGAGAGAAGGTAGGAAGAAAAGCAACAGCAAAAGAGGTATTGTCTGACACTAGTGGAAATTGACATAGGATAATAGATCCAATCCTGTTGGAAGAAAAACGGATGTTTTTACTATATATAGAATAAGGCTTCCAATATTCAATGCTGAGTTTTTAAAGTTCAGCGTGAACGAGGACGACCTCTCACCATGGAAAAGTATTGAAATTTGTCTCGATAACGTTCGTTTTTGATAACGCACTAACTGCAATAAAAAACTCACTCTGTTTTTTAATTTGTTGGCTGATTTTCAGTTTCAAAAGTCATCTCAAAATCTTAGTATCTATATATACTTTAATTAACCTTTTTGATAACATGAAAGTAAGGAAATCAAAAAGGAGTTACAAAAAATGTTATTTGGGTATGCTCGTGTGAGTACAAAAGATCAAAATTTACATATGCAGTTTGATGTTCTGAAAAAATACGGAGTAGAAGAAAAAAACATCTACTCAGAAAAAGTTACTGGAACCAAAAAAGACCGACCAGCTTTTAACGAAATGCTAAAGTATCTCCGTGAAGGAGATACAGTTGTTGTTTACAAACTCGATCGAATAGGCCGGAGCACAAAACACTTAGTTGATTTGATCAATGATTTCCAAGAAAAAGGAATTAATTTTGTTTCGATAAATGAGAACATTGATACAACAACGGCAATGGGAAAACTCGTCTTTACGATTTTCAGTGGACTAGCTCAATTTGAACGCGACATTATCTCAGAACGAACAAAATCAGGGTTGGATGCAGCAAGAGCTCGAGGACGAAAAGGAGGAAGACCAAAAAAAGACCAATCCAAGTTGGAGTTGGCCTTTCGGATGTATGACAGTGAGGAATATAGTATTCAAGAAATATTGGAGGCTACTGAGATGAGTCGGGCTACTTTTTATCGCTACCTATCAAAGAGAAATGGGAGTTAAGGGGGAAAAACTGACTTTTTTCTGTCTCCTTTGCTTCAATGGTAATAAATAATTTCTTCAATCCCTTAAAAATTTGTGGAACTATTTCTTTTAACTTAATAGGAGGAGCAACCGTTATAGCTTCTCTCTGTTATGAAAGGTGTTTTTCAAGAACGTCCATTGTCTTTTGGATGCTTCTTAACAGTCCAATCATGGTCTCTTTAATTTCAGTTGAAGATGTGTAGTCACCTACACCATATGAAGCACCCTTTTCGTCTAATGTTATTCCTGAACTTATAAGGTATGGAGGATGGTTATGTGCAATATCGTTCCTCATTTTCACACCTTTCTTAAAGTCAGATGATTTCTTTATCTTAAATAAATTATCTGATAAAGACTTGTCAATATTCTTCATTCTATGAAGTGCGTTATTGAAGCTCACTTTGTCTAAAAAGTTAGATTCATCTACTTCAATTTCATAATGTTTATATAATAAGTGTGCAATCGTTTCAAAAACCGTAAAAGCCTTCAAAAAGAATGTGTCAGCAAAGAAAGAGAAGTTGTATTGGTTGCTATAATGTTTTTCCTCAAAATGAGGGAAAAACTGAACCGACTGACCTTTATCGCCAGGAGAAATATACCATTCGTCATCAGGTATGCCTCTGTAGTAATAGAACATTGCATATCCAAAGTTACTTTGAATGGAAAGCAATCTATTATGCAATACCGATTCCCAATGGTTCATATCCCTGTTTCTCATCTTTTGAAAAATGTTCCCTTCTTTATAAAACAACAACCCTACTGATTTATCGGGTATTTGTAGTGGGTTTTCGTTTGCGTAATCATTAATTTTAACTTTTGAAATATCCTCAAAGGGTGTAATGTAAAATGTTTTCATAGTCCCTTCCTTTCATTGTTTTATACAATGTAATTCTACGATATTCCATAATATCAAATGGAAAAAGCTTCTCTGACGGCATATTCTATTTTCTCTTATATTTTTGTTTGTCCCTCCCATTAAAACGTCCCCATAAAAAATTTATAGTAGAGATTTTTTTATAGTCTTTTTAAATGTAACTATTAATAACGCGTTCCTTTACTATTCAACCATAAAAGAGCACCTGTAATTACAGGTGCTCTTTGTTAAAATAATTACAAATTATTTGGTGGTTGCTAGGAAAGGATACAGCATGAATCAAACTAATTTTTAATTTAATTTGATTTGGTGCTGCACCCTTTCAAAAGCTTTGGCTTATTAATACTGGCCACCAGGCTCCCCGCAAAGCGCCAAAGCAACTAACACTACACCAATATTCAACATCGTAAACCACTCCATTTTCGATAAAAGATTTAATACGTGTGCTACTGAAGAAGAAAGAACTCCTCCATATAACACACCAAAAAACCATCCATTAGTACTCATATACGTGGTTAAAATTCCACAGGTCGGGAGATTTTGAATCGAACAAAATCCAGTTAATAACATGTAACAAAATTATTATATCATAAATTAACTCATTTGTAAATATTTAGGAGTCATTATGAGCTCACCGTGAATATAGTTTCGACAACCTTTGGTTATATCACTCACTTATTTATGCATGGCTCTAAAGACAAACTTAAAAAACGAGTAGCTTCAGAATAAGGTCTACTTTCCTTCTTTAAACAGTATATTTTATTATCTGATTGAAAAAAGAAAAAACTAACGTATATAACCTTTTTCAGATTGCCCTTCCTTAAACAAGTCTGTTTGAACATATAAACCCCTTGATATAACTCTATTATAATTTGTTCACATAGGGTGTGCTCTGAGTGAACACGGGTATAAAAAAGAAGAGAATAATAAATGGTCACAAATGTTTAAAGACGCTGACCTACTAAAAGAAAGGTTATAAAATGACGAGTTCCGACGACAAAATGACGAACGGAAAAAAGAGTATGAAGAGTTAAAGAAAAAACTAGAAAGCCTTGAGGAAAAAAATAAAGAATCTAATCAAAAAGTGATTCAGACAGTGGAAGAAACAAACTTTTCCAATAGGGAGGATTTTATGAAACGACTGGAAGACTTGATGGAAAGAAGGGAAAAAGAGAAAAAGAGTTTTTTAAAACGTTTATTTAAAGGTAGTAATTAGGATAAGACACCATGTAAAGAAAAGCCTTTCTTCGGTTGAGGATCAAAAAAAAGAAGCATCCTAGACCGACGTATGGTCCGGGGTGCTTCTTTTTTGCGATTCAGAAGGGTGATCTTTGTTGTACCTTTATTATTAGGTGATAGGCACCTTATTATACATGAACACATGGAACAAAAAGGGGACAATAAACCCTTCTTGGATGAAAGAAGGGTTTATTGTCTTAGGAGGTTCTAGACAAAGATGAAAAAAAGCCTTAGCAGGCGATAAAGAAAGAATATAACGTATTCTCTCTTATAGGATAATACACTTCATTGATAAATGGGAATGGTTCTCATTTATCATTTTACTTTGTAGGTATTTTCATTATAGTCAACTTATTATCCATTCGTTTTTACCTAATTTTATTTGGAAGACTTGTTTAACTTGGGCATTTTACACTTTTATGTATAGCATGACTTCTAGCATTTATCATTTCTCTCCCACTCTAAATTGGAATTACTAATAAGTAATTAATGGTATAATAGTTTAAATGGAAAAATTTAGGTGTGATAGAGGGGGAGAGCTAGATGGATTATGCTGCTATCAATTACGCTTTAAAAAATGATAAGAAAGACGATGTTGCCCGTTTACTTGTGGATTTGTACATTGACAATCCTGAAAAGTTTAAAAAAAGGATGCTATTAAATTTGATTACCGATCCAACAGCTCATAAATTTTCAGAGGATTTAATGAATAAGTTACACCAGGCCTTCCTTATCGCTGGAATCAAGTTAATAGAGAGAGAGATAGATATTGAAAATTACATCAAGGTTTCTAACATTTTTTCAGCGTTGCACATTATAAGTCAAAATCATCAAAGTATCTTAGATAGACTGAAACAGAATAGTTTCTCAACCTATCAGCTTTCTGAACAGTTACAAATGATGTGTATTTATTTTGAGGATCAAAAAAGATTATTTGATAAAAGTAAACAAAATCAAAAGAGCTTCATAACTGGTGTTGAAGATCATATATCTCGATATGAAGTGAATAATGTGGCAGATTTAAAAGTCTCTATGTCTGATAATTTTGAAGCGCTAACTGAAATAATTGATACGTTATTTCAATATCTCTATTTCTGTGGAGGAAAATCTATTGAAAAGCAGGAAAATTATGAGCATGAAAGTATACCTTACGAAAATCCAAGTTTTGAGGAAATAGTATACCTAGCTCACCAGAAAAATATACTTTCGTTAATATGGAATAAATTAAAATATAGAGATTTCGAATATAAAATAATAAAAGACCAAAGAGACAAGACATATATATTCGAACCACCATCCCATGAAGACTTTAAAAAAGAAAGAATTGCACTCAATCGTTATCATTATCGACAATATTCTAACACACAAGAAATAAAATCTACTAATTTAAAAGAATACAGAAGTTCAGTTAAGTTTATGGACAAAATAGGAAACGTAGATTTAACTGACCTTCAAAATATATTTAAAGTAGATAAGCACAATTTCTTTCTTGCTAACTTTTATATAAAAAGCTGGATAAAAGGGCAATTAAAAGCATTAGATAAAGTATATTTTGAGTTACAGAACGATGGTGTTAAGGTTTTAGATTTAATTAAAGGGTTTGAATATATGTTTACCATCGCTACTATTTACCAAAAATCAGTGCTAAATATCTTTGATGAGAATAATACAAATCATTACAAACTTTTATCACCTATTATAGATATAGAACACTTTATTAAGCACTTTTCGTCTTTATATAATTTAGATATACAAGTAGCAGAGAAAATATTAGATATTTTTATTTTTCAAAGGAAATTAAAATTGGATGTCTTTTCACAACCATTGATTTACGTAGGGAAAAATAAAGTAATATTATGTCCCAGTTTAATCTTACAAATGAATATTGTTAGAGTAGTTGAATGGATAAGCTCTAGATGGAATAAAGAAATATCTGTTAAAGGGAAAGTTTTCGAAAAAGATTTAAGATACATTCTTTCATTTAATCCTTTTCTTAAAGTAAACAACAATGAAATTAAATTTATAGCTACTGATGGTAAGGAAGTGCAGTTTGATTTTATAGCAGAATTTGATGATTATTTACTTTTAATAGAATTTAAGCATGTTAAACATGCTTTCTCTGACTATGATAAAAAGGAAATATTAAAGACTATAGATGAAGGAGTAGAACAAGTTAATCGTAGGGTAGATGTTATTAAAAATGATTGGAGAGAAATAAGAGAACGATGTAGTTTTGAATTGCCACAAATACCTCCTAAAGAAGAAAAAATAATAAAGTTGGTTTGTACTAATAATATTGATTTTTCGTCTACTATACGAGACGGAGTACAGATAATAGATTCCTCGTCACTACTTAAATTTTTTATGTCACCTGATGTTAAAGGAATTTCAATTGCCAGTGAAATTAACGAATCGCAGTACAAAAAACTATGGAAAAAAGATTACCCAACAGTTGAAGAATTTAAGGCATTCTTAAATGAACCAGTAGCAATACAACCTTATATTGATTGCTATAAAAAAACTTATATTCCAGTACCCACAATAAATAAAAGTGATAATAAAATTTATATGCTTGACTTACAACTTATAAAAGACCCCTACGCAAAATTTAATACACAAATTGAATCAAGAAAGAGAAAGAAAATTGGCAGAAATGACAGCTGTCCCTGTGAAAGTGGTGTAAAATATAAAAAATGTTGTTTACCTAAAAAAAATGAAGTTGTCTAAAAAGGGTAAGTTGAAATAACTTACTCAAGGTACCCTAACCCCGTACCCCTATTATAGTGGTACGGGGTTAGGCGTTTCAGCTTAAATTTAAAGTGACAATGGGGGCTGTCTAAGATCTTTCACGGATTAATATTTCTCTGGTCAGTATTTTAAAGGTTTCTATAAAGAGAACTTCTTGATACATTTGTTATCTCACAAATTTCACTCACCGTATGGTTTCCTTCTTTATAAAGTTTAATTGCATAATTCATTCCTTTATGGCTATCATGATATTTTTTCACTCTTCCTCTGTATTTTCCTTCTTTTTTCGCAAGTTCAATGCCTTTCCGTTGTTTTTCCTTTAAAATGCTCCGTTCTAATTCACTAAATCCACTCATGACTGTTAGAAAGAATTTACCAGTAGGGGTTATTGTATCAATTCCCATATCCATGATGACAAGGTGAACGTTCTTTTCCTGCAGGTATTCCACTAAGTTCAATAATTGCACTGTACTTCTCCCTAATCGGTCCATTCGTGTGACAACCAAAATGTCTTCTTCTTGAAGGCGGTCAATCAAAGTGTCCAGTTTTTCTTTCTTCTTTGAAACACCTGTGATTTTCTCCGAGACAATTTCATCGACTCCAAAGTCATGTAGTTGTTCTAGTTGCGTATGTAAGTTCTGGTCTTGAGAACTAACTCTGGCATACCCAAAAGTGGTCATTTTTTCATCTCTATTTTGGAATAAGTCAATTGGGACAACTCTACTTCCCATTCTACCGTACTTTCTGACTTATCCCAATAGGGTATACTCTACCGGAACACCACATTAATAATTATGCTCTACTTCCAAATTGGATTATAATGTAAATGTTAGGGGGGATATTTTGGATCAAAAGAAAATTGAACAGATAGGTATTGTAGCAGTAGAAGATTTAATAAGTGAATCTGAATATCTTTACAGCAATTTAGAAAAAAATGATAAAGATATATCTTTTGATGGTAGCATAGATGTTTTCTCCACTGTTAAGCCAACTGTTAAAAGTATCATTGGAAGCGTTCCAGTTCAAGTTAAAGGCACTACACAAAGATTCAAAGGGGATGCTAAGTTTCCTTTAGAGAAAGAACACTATGAGTACTTTTATAAATGTAATGGTGTTTTGTTCTTTGTAGTAAAAATAAATAAGAAAAACCATAAGACTAAACGAAAAGTGTTTTTTAAAATTCTATTAGGAAAAGAACTGCATTCTATACTGCAGTCTTTTAAGGAAGGTCAGAAAACAAAAAGATTAAAATTGAAACCCATTAATAATTATGATCTAACATCAATTTGTAAAAGGTTCATAAGAGAAAGAGAACACCAGACTACTAGAATTATAGAAGATGCGTTAAAAGATCATGAGTATGAACGCTTTGTTTTAAGCAGTCCTACATTTGATAAGGCCCAAAAAAAGTTGAAACTGTTTGACCATGAATTTTATCTTTATGGCATTAAAAAAGGAAGCGATTTAAAATATCCATTGCACCATATAAAAGAAATAGATGAAGTAAGTAAAAAGTTTAATGGAAAGATAATATTAGACGGAAGAAAAGTGCATTCTTTATATCAAGAAATTAGTATAAATAAAGATTCTGAATGGAAAATTATAATAGAAAATACTTTAGAATTAAACTTTTATGGGGATGGTATTTCTTATAAAATTATTGATTCATACTCTGTAGAATCTTTGTCAAAAGTAATTCAATTTTTACTTAACTTTAATGAAAGTGAAAAACTCAAAGTTTTAGATGAAAAAGGCAGAGCTTTATTGGAGGACGTTTTTTATTACAAAGAAGATAAACTACAACGCAAAGAAACATTAAAAGAATTAGAAGTATTTGAACGAGACGTTAATAAAATCAAACAAGCATTGAAAATATTAGAAGTAGATGAACATACACCAATTGGAAATACCGAAAAAAATCCGATATTCAAGTTATTAGCTTTAGCTAATGCCCTTCTTGAAAATGAAATAGATAATATTTCTATGAACAATAAGGACTCTATTCATTTTGGGAAGCTTTCTGTAGGTGATCTGTGTTTTGCGCTCTTCTATGATCCCTCATTACCAAATAAATTGATGCATGCCTTTTCCCCTGAAGCAGAAAAGACGGTGGTCACTTTAGTTGTTCAGGATACTGGAGAAAAATTTGACCACAGTCCATATATACTTTTGTCTAAAAATATTCTTACAGAAGCAAATAATCTTAATTACGAAGTATTAAAAAGATCTTTTGCCAGTATTAAAAATTTAAATAACCCTATCGTTTTTGAAGATTTAAATTCCTTTTGTCTTCGGTGTTTACATGCTTATGACCAAAATCAACAATCGCAACTTTTAGAATTAGTGGAACATATATACAATAAATTTTTAGAGCAGTATAAAAGTCAAGTAAGTGACTGCTATCCCACAGCATCTATAAATTTAATGCAAACTTTATATAGAAAGCAAAATAGACTCACTGACGCCCAAATTGATATGCTCATAGACCTTAGTACAGAGCACTCTAACAACCAAGTGAATTTTTGTGTAAATGTCCTAACCGAAAATAAAAGAGTAGCAACAAGTTATTTTGAAAGATTGGATAAGGAAACACAACATTTTTATAAGACTCTACCTATATTTAATATTTATGAAGCTCTTCAATCATAGAAAAGAGTTTCAAGCGAAAAAGTAGTTTTCCTTTCTGGTAAACATTTATGTTGTTATTTAGTGGAAAACGTGTGGTAGGTCAAGGTGACTTAAAATTAGTAGGATACATTCTCTTTAGGGGCTGCTTTACAAAAGTGTATAGCTAGGAAGTGAAAAGTGTGGGTCTAGATAAAAAATGGACAAATCAAAAATTCGAAAAAGAGCTAAATACTTATCTAATTGGGTGGAAAAGAATTGGTGATGTGGTTAACGGAGCTCATACTGTAGAAGTCCTTTGTAGTAGGGGACACACAAGAAAGTTAGCTCCCTCCAAGATAAAGAAACAAGGACAAGACTGCTTGGAGTGTGTTAGATACCTCGATCGAAAGAACGCTTGTGAAGACTTTATTAAGAACCTAAAAAAAGAGAGTTATATACCAAAATTCACATTCAATAATTACAAAGACAGTAAAACTAATTTATCTGTTATTTGTCCAAACGGTTCCCCATGGAAAATTAATAGATCAGGATTTGTTACAGAGAGAAGAAGGTGTAGGTCCCTGATAATTGGAAGGGAACACATCATGAGATAAATGGAGTATGGGTAGCGTGTGGACATAATGATACCAAAAGACCAAGTAAAGTTATATATAGAAATGTAAGGTGCGGAAAATGTAGAGAAGAAGAGCTTTTAAAAAAGTTTAAGCAATACCAAACAGAACTTGGATTCAAAATCAAAGATGAAGAGCAATTAATAGGTTTTAAAACTAAACAACAGATTTCCATTATTTGTAAATTCAACCATGAGAACACAACTTGGGTAAAAAGTATTTTACGTCATGATATTGAAACTTATCATAAGAATAATGCATTTGTTTGTGTGGATTGTAAAATAGATTACCTAAGCGGCCTGAATAGTCCCTTGTATGTACATGGTAAAAGTTTAGAGAATCTAGAAAGTAGAAATGACGCTCTTTATAAAAGGTGGTATAGACTTGTAAAGAAGACAAGAGTAAACTGCGCTATATGTCAAAACAGACCGATTGAAGTGGCTCATCATTTATATGGTTTTGATGAATACGAGAATGTACGATTCATCCCGGAAAATGGGGTTGCACTTTGTTGTGAATGCCATAACGATTTTCATGGTAGGTACTCATTTGGTAACAACACTTTAGAACAGTTTAAAGAGTATATACAAGGGTTGAATTATGATACCTACGAACTTGAGAAATCATTGGATATTCTGAAACCTATGTTAGAAGAAGAAATAAAAAAGAAAAAAGAGAAAAGAAAAAAACACTATTCTATTGCTAAATTAGCAACAATAATAAACGAGTATCCTGAGATTGTTAGAATATTAATGATGCACGGACAGATAAAAGGAGCTTATACCGACCAAGACGGAATTTGGGTGATACCTCAAGAAGAAGCAGAAGAATTTTTCGAATTACGACCTGAAAAAAGAAAAAAACTAATTAATTGCCTGGTGGGTAAACAATATGGAAATTTAACCATTACCAAAGTGATTGGTAGAAAACTTGAAGGAAAGAAAGGCAGACAAGAGAGACTATATGTTGAAGTCAGGTGTAAATGTGGTGAGGTAAGAGAAAAACCTTACTATAGTATCGAAAGAGGCACAATTAAGTGTTCCTCTTCCTGTAAAGGTGATTTTTATCAGTAATTATAAAATTGAGAAAGAGTGATGCAGTGTTTCTGGTCTGCTACCACTCTTTTGTTTATTTTATAAGCTTCTTTTTATTCACCACGAAGGTTAAACCAGGCATCCTCGTATTTAACTAATGGTTTTTCATCATCTGCATCAACGATAAATGGTACCCAACCTTCTGTATCTCCACCTTCATAAAGATCAGAACGGAACTCAGGATCAAGACCAGACACACTTACAAAATCCTCATAAGAAGAACCACCTTCACTTATTACATCAAATTGTTGAGTGTTTACTTCAAAAGGCTCTTCCTCAACTTCATGAACCTTTACATGGAATTTAGCAAGGATATACTCTTTTCCATCTCCAGCATCTTCGTTAAATTCATTCCCTGCTTTCACCATCTCTGCAGCTTCTTCCCCACTTATCGACTCAAGAAGTGTTAGTTCATAATGTACTTCACCGTGCCAAAAGTCGTTTCCTTGAATTTCTGCAGTTTCTCCATCCGAAACAGGATTGTCACGAGTGCCAAATTCCTCATCAGCATCTTCCTCATTTTCTTCTAAATCCTCTTCTAGATCCTCTTCTAGATCCTCTTCACTATCTCCTTGACTCTCTTCTGAATCATCAACTTCTTCTTCTACTTCTGCCCCTTCAGCTTCCTCGCTTTGATTATCTTCCGAACTGGAAACCTCTGTACCCTCTCCACATGCTACCAAAGTTCCTACCACAGCTACTGTTCCTATACTTAAAGCAAATTTTTTCACTATGATTTCCTCCTAAAGTTATTTATTCTGCAAGTACGATATTTTTAAGCCACATCGCCCTTAATCTGTTGTTTCTTTTCTTTACGCAATATTCCCATCAACCCTGCAGGGATAAGAAATAACGCTGGAACTACTCCGAATAAACTAATAGAAATTAAAATTGCAATACCACTGATCAGCATTAACCATCCACCTAATTTGGCTTTAAACTTTATAATAATAGCTCCTATGATTGCTAAAGAACTAAATAAAAAGGCACTAGTACCTAAACCCATCAAACTACTACTACCATTAAAAGCTTCATCTACACTTCCCATGAATAAGGCTAAAAAAGCACCACAAAATCCTATTAAACCACCTAGAATCCCTAATATCATTTCCGTAATTCTACTCATAACTAACCTCCCTTATAAAACATTTAGGTAAAATTTATCATTTTTTAGGTAAAAAATATATAAAAATTAAGAAAAATTTTCCACAAATATAAATATTATGCATGTCTAGTAGTTTTAAATACTTTATTCTGCCATAGGACCCCCGAAATACTGACTGGTGTTTACAACTTACACTTTGCTATGCAAAATTGTCTTCTCCCTTTTGAACCAGTCTGTTTGAACAAACGAACCCCTTTCCATTACTGAGATGTCAATTGTTAGTACAGGGTGTACTCTGAGTTAACATAGGTATAAAAAAGAAGAGAATAATAAATGGTCACAAATGTTTAAAGACGCTGACCTACTAAAAGAAAGGTTATAAAGAGGTTATATTACCTTTAACTCATGCCTTAAAAACAGATCCGATATAATACCTAAAAAGGACGAGTGGTATGTACGTTAGAAAATCAAAAAAACAATATGAATATTGCACTTAATTTGCACCAGCACTGCAATCTTTTGTACCACTTCTTACGGAGCTTTTTACCACCTTATGCAGAATCGTTTACCAAACCTCCTGTATACTGAATGAACGTGCCCCTTTTTGGCATGACATTTGTTTACAAAGGTTTTTTTATGTTCCCATACCGCTACATGCTTGAATTGCATGGAGAAGAGCAAAGCCAACGCACCATCTCAAAACAAAGGTAGGAGGAGTTTAAGTGACATTGCAACAATTGAGATATGTAATTGAAGTGGCGAAGCAACGATCGATTAGTAAAGCTGCGCATCGATTGTTTATTAGTCAGCCGAGTCTGTCGAATTCGATTAAAGAATTGGAGAATGAACTGGGGATTGCGATTTTTTCTCGTACGAATAAGGGGATTGTTATTACGTCAGAGGGTTCGGAGTTTTTAGGTTACGCCAGGCAGGTGATTGAACAGACAGACTTGCTTGAAAACCGCTATGCCAATGCGACTCAATCCCCGCAGCAGCATTTCTCTGTATCTGCCCAGCACTATGCCTTTGCGGTCAGTGCGTTTGTGAAGCTGTTGAAAAATTATAATCGGGATGAATATGAGTTTACGTTACGAGAGACGAGGACGTATGAAATCATTGATGACGTAAAAAACCTTCGCAGTGAAATTGGGATTTTGTATGTAAATGATTTTAACCAACAGGTCATTCGGAAGTTTCTGAGAGAAGGAAATTTAACGTTTCATGAGCTATTTCAGGCCAAGCCGCATGTGTTCATCAGTTCAACTAATCCACTTGCGTCTCAGAAGTATGTTACCTTAGCTGATTTGGATCCTTATCCGTATTTGTCATTTGAACAAGGGGACTATAATTCGTTTCATTTCTCCGAGGAGATATTAAGCACCATCTCAAGGCGCAAAAATATTCGTGTCAGTGACCGGGCCACGTTGTTTAACCTGCTGATAGGATTGAATGGATACACGATTTCCACAGGGGTAATCAGTTATGACATCAACGACGATGATATTGTGGCGGTGCCGCTTAAGGTGGATGAGAGCATTACAGTCGGGTATATTCAACATAAGAATGTGGCAAACAGCCCGCTGGCAACGATTTATATTAATTTCTTAAAGGAAACGATTGCCGAAGAACTACCTTTGCTATAGGTTAAAGCTATGACAAAGCATAGAATTTACGTGTTATGCTATACCATTATTCAATGCTACACTGACCCTACATTACTAAAGGAGAGGGTTAACAGTGGGGAAAAGAAGTTTAGAACAAAGATTAAACGAAGGCACAGTCGTTGTAGCCGAAGGATATTTATTTGAAATGGAGCGCAGAGGTTATTTACAGGCAGGATCGTTTGTACCAGAAGTAGCGCTGGAGCACCCGGAGGTTTTAAAGCAAGTATATCGAGATTACATGAATGCCGGTTCAGATGTGGTTTTAGCTTTCACCTATAATGCCCACCGTGAAAAAATGAGAATTATAGGTAAAGAACATTTACACGAACCGTTAAACCGGAGTGCGATTCGTTTGGCGAAGGAAGTGGCGAAGGAACATCCTACAGAAGAAGCGTTAGTTGCAGGCAACATTTCGAATACGAATATTTTTGATTCGAAAGATGCTGATTCTGCGGAAGAAGTAAGAAGTATATTTGCAGAAATGACCACGTGGTGTAAAGAAGAAGGCGTCGATTTTATAAATGCGGAAACTTTTTATTACCATGAAGAGGCTGTTATTGCGCTAGAGGAAATTCAAAAACAAGGTCTGCCGGCAGTAGTTACATTAGGACTGATGGGAGAAAATATACTGCGGGATGGTTATACCGTTGAAGAATCCTGTAAAATTCTTTCTGAAAAAGGTGCGTTAGTGGTTGGGATGAACTGTTTCCGCGGACCAAATACGATGCAGCCATACCTGAAGGGAATTAGAAATGAGGTAGAAGGATATGTCGGTGGATTGCCTATTCCATATCGCACGACAGAAGAACACCCGACGTTCTTCAACTTGCCCGATGGAGGATGCAGTTGTTCTTTGCCGACCGAAACCACGTTCCCGACATCCTTAGACCCCCTTTATCACAATCGATACGAATTAGCGGAATGGGCGAAAGAAGCAAAAGATATTGGTATTAATTATATTGGTCTTTGTTGCGGGGCCTCACCTGCGATGATAAGAGCAGTAGCAGAAGCGGTAGGATACGAATCTATTAATTCCAAATATTCACCGGATATGGAGAAACATTTCTTATTCGGGAAAGATAAAACGCTAAAGGATCATAATCTAAACTACAGTAAAAAAGCATAAGTCAAAAGGTGATCATTGAAAGAGGGTAAGCAGGAAAGCGATAATAAATATGGCTTTACTCGAGCGCTTCTTATTTACAAAATGGATGCATTCTTCATTAACTGAAGCTGCATCCATTTTTAAGACTGGTAAGGTCTCCGCAAAAGCTGGTACAAAAGATTGCATACGTGGTAAAAAACGCCGGCCATACTCACAATAGGATATGAAAAATTCTAAAAAGATCATTAAGGCTTTACGAAAAGAGGGTTTTGACGTGGATTATGAAGATTTCTGGGATTGATAAAAATCGATTTTCTGTGAGCTTTATATTCAAACTTTTCGGTAGTTTCAAAGGGATACAAGTCATAAAAAAGAAAAACGCCTCAAAGGCGTTCAGGCTGTTGAGAAAGTCTCAAAAGCATTCCGTTGTTTTTCCTTTAAAATGCTCCGTTCTAATTCACTAAATCCACTCATGACTTTTAGAAAGAATTTACCGGTAGGGGTTCTTGTATCAATTCCCATATCCATGATGACAAGGTGAACGTTCTTTTCCTGCAGGTATTCCACTAAGTTCAATTGCAACTAATAATGAAGGTTATAAATACTGACCACGTTATCGTTTTTTATAAAAGGATCGTAGAGGATAGCAGTGATTATGGATGTTGGAATCAAAGACCGTGCACTTATTGAAAGTGCTTTGAAACGGGCACATGCTACGTTTACTGGACAGGATCTATACCTTATTACAATATATAAATGCACATATTTCACTTCTTTCCTGGCGTCCATGGTGTACGTCTAGGGAACAATCTAGGTACGTTCCTTTTATATTCCCCGTAGTCCTCTCCAAACTGTTTTTGAAGTTTAGGCTCTTCTCCTACAATAAAATAAGTATAATTTACGATCGTGAAAAAGAGAAACCATACAAGTAAAAAAATGGAACCAAAAATAATCACTTCACCGAGTAATATGAATACCACTCCGCTTATCATAGGGTTCCGAGTATATTGATACGGACCGCTTACAACTAGTTTTCTTGGGGGTCCCATGGGGCTAATGTTCCTTTCCCTTTTGTTGCAAACTGAAAAATAGTTAATATGACCAGTAACAGCCCTAAAATCATAATTATTGCCCCTATCAATACAACTAATATAGTGATAGGAGGTTCCACGCCCCAACCGACAGAATTATGAAAGAAAAATAATAATAGTGCAGGGATAATAACTGTAACATTAAGAGGTAAAAGTAATATTGACACGAAATGAGAAAGTACTGAAGATTGTTTGTTCGTTGCCACCATACACACTCCCTAAATAATAATGAACACTGTGTTGAGTAATGTTCTATATCCCATTATAATTAAGCTTTACTTAAATTCAATAAACAGTATGTGGCCTTATGTTGATTAATAAACATAAGGCTAAATACTGTCTATACTAGTTTTGGAGGCGTTGGTGCTGAATAGTAACGACCGGAGAGTTGCCCAAACAAGAACACTCATTCGAAATACATTTGCAGAATTAATTGTGGAAAAAGGTTTGGATCGTGTAACTATTAAAGACCTTACAGAACGAGCTGATATTAACCGAGGAACGTTTTATTTACATTTTCAAGATAAATATGATCTTCTTGAGCAAAGTGAAGAAGAAATTCTTAAGGGAATGAAAAAGATAGCAAATGAACTGGATACGATGTTGGAGATTGGGATAAAACCACTGCTCCTCCTTTAGCAGCAGTAAAATATTTTGCATTCTTAAAAGAAAACGCGATGTTTGTGAAAGCCATTCTAGGTCCTAAAGGGGATCCAGCCTTTCCAAGCAAAATGAAATATTTGATTGCAAACCAAATAAAATCTAGATTTGCTCATGTAGAGCAAAATGTTACACAGTTCCCACCAGATTATTTAGTCGCATACTTGGTTTCTGCTCATTTAGGAGTTGTTCAGCACTGGATTGAAACTGGACATAAAGAATCACCTCAAGAGATGGCACATATTATTTCAAGTATGAATTTTTATGGACCATTAGCAGTTGGAAGGTGGAAGTAATTCGTCGATATTAACTACTTTTACATCCTAGTAAGAAGATAGGACATATTTCAGGATTATCTTATTATGATCGGAAGATAGATCATAGAGTGGTAGACTGGTTCATGGAAAAAAAGCGGTGTTTAAACGGAAGATAACTGCCAAGGATTGGGGAAGGATTATATAAGGACAACCATTTAAGGATATAGAATAACCGTTTTCATTGAAGTAACGGGTTAGCGTTAGTTAAAAAAGAGCAAATACCTCAGTGGTATCATGCTCTTTTTCTTTTTGCGTATTTTAGTGCAAAGTTAATCTTAAAACCCATGAATATTAAATTGACACGATCCTCATGAGAAGGTTTCACATTAAAAAATTAAAAAAAATTTGCAGGTTACGCAACGTCATCCTTTACTGTCTAAATAAGGGAGGGATAAAAAATGCAAAATCACGATTGTTTTTTTGGAACATCACCGTGGAATTGGAAAGTCGTAACAAAATTACTTATATTGGTGCTAGTGCTGGTTCCTATCTTTATAGAATTTTTATTAATGGGGTATCTAACAGAAGTATTGCAAAATGATTTTTATTCAGGAATATTAACAGGTTTTATCATGGCCATCACCTTCATGTTCGGACTTTATTTCTTGGCCATAAAGCCAGAAAATCTTAGCTGGAAGGAAGTCGGTCTGAGAGGATTTACTTCAAGGTATTGGAAACCCATTGTTGCATGGACATTTGCAATTATCTCAATAGCCTTTGTAATGGTTATAGTTATAGAGCTATTCCTAGGGATTGGTTCGGAAAATAGTAAGACAGAAAGCCTGCAGTCGAGAATGACACCTCTTAACTTCTTGATTGGGTTTGTATCAGCAGCTATTATTTCCCCTGTATATGAAGAAATATTTTACCGAGGATTCCTTTATCGTTTCTTACGCAGCAGATACGGAGTACCTGTTAGCATGTTGGCTAGTTCATTTATTTTTATGATCGTACACATTCCAACATACAATACCCTCTTATTAAATTTTGTATCCGGACTTATATTTGCCTGGACGTATGAAAAAACAGGGTCCATTGTTCCAGCAATGATTATACATGGGACAACGAATGGAATTTTCATCATCCTAGTTGCCCTTGGGTGAGGGCATAAGCCTCTTCGAGAAAATCGATGATTTCCTGGTTGATCGGATACAGATTTAGTTCATTTGATAATTCTTGAGAACGGCGTACTCTCCAAAACTTATCCATCAGGTTTTGGTCCCCCTGAAAAGTTTCTTGTGAGAGAATCTCAATATCTTCTATAATAAGCTTAGCATGCTCTGAACCTGGGGAGATATTGTCTTGTATACATAGCTCAATTCGTCTAACAAGATTAATCCACCTTTTAATAGAGGGAGTATCCATCTCTAATTTGGGCAGACTCTCGCGTAGTTTTTCTTGTTCGTCAGCAGAAAAATATGAGCTCCAGGTTCTTTTTTGTTTTGGAGGGGTTACCAGGGAGATGAGATCTTCCCAATTAATCGTCCCCTCCAAAGTAAGAATGTTCAGTAACGAACTTGTATGTGCAATTGATTTTTGTATGTTAGATACTTGCTCTTCCAAATATGATTTATGCACCATTAGAATACTCTCTGTGGATTGATCTGTGATTATCCTATTTATTTCTTCGAGTGGGAGCGCAAGAGATTTAAGCAACAGGACCTTTTGTAGAATTAGGCAGTCTTCCGCTGAATAGAACCGTTTGCCTCCCTCACCTAATTTAGAAGGACATACCAGGCCAATTTGATCATAATATCGAATGGTTCTAATGGATACATTGAAACGCTTTGCCAATTCCCCACTTGTTATATACATATTTCCTCCCTATATAAATATAAAGTGTATGTTGCAGGTAAACGTAATGAAGTAGAATTTCAGGGCATTCGTTCAATAATGAGAGCTAACCTAAATATTTTCCCCCGATAATAATTCCTGGGATATGTTATGAAAAACTCTTCTTTCATGTTTTCTCTACTTTCTTCCAAAGTCCTATTCAAAAATTTAGGGTAGTTATTGTTTATACTTTAAGTTTATCATCGTAGATTTGATAGACGTCACTATTGAGAGATGAGAAAGTATGATTTCCTGACTCTCTTTTTTTTTTAACTACATTCGTCAACTCAACGTAAGACACCATTGAAGTTTAATCCTTTATATCAATTCAATAAGCCAAACATCTTATCAAATTAGTTAGTAAGGAAACGCGGGATACAGGCCAGCGTACTAAAACGGTGAAAGAACTGACAAGTATCGAGATACTGGGAAGGTTGCTTAAAAAGAAAAGCTCTATTGACATATCAAAAATGCAGGGATAAACTTTTGAAAGTAATTTATTTAATGTTTAGGAGGATTATTAAAAATGTTACCTAGAATTTGGTTCCGTGCTCTGAACAGTAATTTCATACGTTCAAAGGCTCTGCTTGTGTTGCAGAGTAAACGGGATCAGTCTGTCCTTTTTAATAACTTTCATTTTGCATAGGGATATGTTATATGTAAAAAAGGCGGACCGTTCTGCCTTTTTTTTATGCTTTTTAAAAGGGAAAGTATATTTTGATGAAGGCAGGCGGCCATATTTATTTCCTTCTAATCCTAAAAAGATAGGTTTATGGGGCCAGGCGATTATGCGACTGTACCACATTTGTAGATGATCTTTCCGTTTACTCTAAATCACAGGCAGCTGGCCTGTGATTTTTATTTGGAAAAACGGGAGGTAACGAATGATGGAATAATTAGGTATAGAATGATTAAAAATTGAGGTATCGTATTTAGATAAGGGGATCGTGGATATTGCTTATTTATCAGTGCATTACTTTGATGAGCCGGAAGACCGGATGTTTGTTGAGCGTGTCTCTGATGTGGTTTACGGTATTGAAGAGCAACAGTTAAAAATAGAAGGCAGAGGTGTTCATAATGAATAAAATAAAAGAAATTACAGAGAGTGCAAAGAGAAACGGAATTATCATTGAAGAAGATTCCGTTAAAATCAACGAGTCCGGCCTGGACTTTCAAGTCGTTCATGCAACTGACCAGAAAGGTGACCGATGGATACTCAGATTACCAAGAAGAGATGATTCAATGGCAAAAACAGAAGTGGAAAAACAAGTGCTGGATCTTGTGAGCCGCACTGTTGCCTTTGAAGTGCCTGTATGGACTGTGTATACGGATGCAATGATTGCATATAAACAATTATCAGGTATCCCAGCAGGGACAGTTGATCCGGAAATACAAAACTATGTGTGGGAATTCGATGAACACAATGTTCCGGAAAACTACATCAACTCACTTGGGAAGGTGTTAGCTGAACTCCACCAGGTTCCAACAGAGTCCATCCACGTCCAGGGGTTGAAGGTACAATCTGTGGATGAAGCGAGGGATGCCATGAAAAAACGAATGATAAATGTGAAAGAAAAATATGGTGTTGGCAAGGATTTATGGAAAAGGTGGCAGGCATGGGTGGACAATGATAAGATTTGGCCCCAGCAAACCGGGCTTCTTCATGGTGATGTACATGCTGGTCATACTTTGATCAATGAGCAAGCAGAAGTGACTGGGTTGATTGATTGGACAGAAGCGGCAATTACAGATGTGTCCAAAGATTTTGTCGGCCCTTACATGACGCACGGAGAACAAGCGTTACAACAAATCATAACGGCTTATGAAAAAGCAGGTGGAATCACATGGCCGCTCATGAAAGACCATATCATTGAGTACGAGGCAGCTTCAGCAATCGATCTGGCTGAGTTTGCCGAATCCTCTGGTTCAAAAGAGTATGAGCAGATGGCTAAAGAAAGTTTAAGTGTAGAAAAGTAGCAACAATTTAAAACAAACTAATTCCTTTTTGCTGTTTTCTATGTTTGACCATTCACGAAAGGAAATTCGGTATGGAGTAAAGGAGTAAATAAAAAGAACTCAATATGCTAAAACGTACTTTTATTCCTAGCCACAAAACAGGAAAGTGTAGAGCATTTATCAGCTCTTCGCTTTCCTGTTTTAATTTGCTGCAAACACCTTCTGGCTTTAAGTATCGAGGGGGGAAGGTTGTTATAGTGGTTAGATTCAACTCATAGTTAACTATAATTCTTCCTACGTTTTACCGAATAAAGCTCTCTTATTAGACGTGAGATTTGACTTGGTAGAAAAGGATCACTTCGAACAAGGATTAGGTAAGTGGTCAATGGAAGGAAGGATTAAAATATCCTAGAAAAAAGTAAAACAGTTTAGCCCTTTAAAATAGAACCATAGTAGCCAAAAAGTGACCAAAAGGAGAGCCGCGAGAACAAAGAGTAGAACGTGTAGAAACATCATTGACGGGAAACGTCTTGCGATCCAGCCCCCAGTGGCACGGTAGTTTTTAATTGTAATCTGTTGGTAATAAGGTAAGTAATAATCTATTAAGAAACCTGGCTTGGGTGTTTCCTTAGCTAGGTTTTTCTTATTGAGAGGGATAATAGGTTGTTTAGCCTCAGCCAAGGAAGTTCCATTCTCAAAATATCAGTACCTTTACGTACCAAGGAAATGGGAAATTACGTGCATGTTTAAAAAAGAAATTTCTTTTTAAAAAAACAATTGACTGATCTCAAATGGATGTGTAGTATTATGGTTAATCACTCAAGTGACTAACTGAATGACTAAGGGTATACTGAATTTGAAAAAGAAGTTGGTGAGGCAATGAAAAAAAAGCTCGATGAAAACCGTCCGATCTTTCAGCAGATTAAAGAATGGGTGGAAGAGGATATTTTGGAGGGGAAGCTTGCTGAAGGAGATGTAATTCCCTCCACAAATGAGCTGGCGAAGTTCTACAGCATAAATCCAGCAACGGCCCGGAAAGGAATTCAGGCGCTAGTGGACGACGGTCTTATATTTAAACAGAGGGGGATTGGCATGTTTGTGGCAGAGGGGGCAAGAAGAAAACTGATGAGCCTGAGAAAAGAGAAATTTTACGATGATTTCGTAAGACCTCTCATTAAAGAAGCGAGACGGATTGGCATGGAGCCTGAGGAAATATCGGAGATGTTGAATAAAGGAGTGGAGAAGGAATGACTAAACCGGTAGTGGAAATCAGAGACCTGTCTTTTTACCATGGCAAGGATAAAAAAGGAATCAAAGATCTCTTTCTCTCACTTGAAAAAGGAAAAGTCTATGGACTGTGGGGGCGTAATGGAGCAGGAAAGACAACACTCATGAAGATCATGACCGGGCTTCTTAAACCGAAAAAAGGTACCGTGCTGGTGTTTGGCGAGGGGCCGTTTGAAAACCGGCGAACACTAGAAAAAATCTGCTTTATTCAGGAAAACCATCCTCTTAATCCGGCGTGGAGAATCCGTGACGTAATGAAAGTGGCTTCTTACTTTTATCCGAAATGGGATGACGAACTTGCTCAGGAAACTCTTGAGGCATTTGCTCTGGATCCAGCGAAAAGGGTAAAGGCTCTATCCAAGGGAATGAGGACGGCAGTTGCTCTCACCATTGGGTTGGCGAGTAAGGCGCCGTTTACGATATTCGATGAACCAACGAATGGTCTGGATGCGGCGGTGCGGGAAATTTTCTACAACCTCCTGATCGAGGAGTTAGAGGAGGGCGAGCGGACTGTGATACTATCAACCCATTTTATTCAGGAATTACAGTCGTATATTGAGGAAATGGTAGTACTTCATGATGGTGAGCTTGTGCTCCATCAACCGATCGAGTTGATCCGAGAGGAGGCGGTGTATGTGACCGGCCAGAAGCAGAAGCTTGAAGAGGTAATTCATCATTCGGACGCTCTTGAAGTCAAGACACTGGGCAGTACCGCTTCAGTCCTGTTGGAAAAGAACAGCGATGCGTGGGCACTGGCACAGAAGCAGGAGATAGTAACTGAAACGCCGAGTCTGCAGGAATACCTGCTCAGAAAAACAGATCGGAAAAATGAGGAGGTTTGGTCATGAAGGAACAGTGGGGTATCTGGCGGATCATCTGGTTTGAAATGAGCAAGTCGTTTGTCTGGTTTTGGAGTATTCTCCTCGGGTTTGTAGGACTCGGTATTACCTTTTCTGTTTGGTACGACCCGGAAGAAGTCATTTTTGTAACAAATGTAGCTATGTATATTTATTTTTTCGTGATTGGGGCCCAATTGTTCAAACTTGGGATTACGTATGGTTCCACCATGGGAAGTACGCGTCACCAGCTTTACACTGGGGTAGTCATTAGCGCAATTATCCTTGCTGCAGTCGGAACGATAATTCACATGGTTGTCTATTATTCCATGGGAATGCTAACGGGATCACTCACCAACGGCATGAAGATTCTGCACATACTTGAGTGGCTGCCTGTGGAAGAAATGATTTTCTCAGTAGTCCTGTTTGATTTTGTTGTTAGTCTTATGGCTCTCGGTGTAAGTTTTGCATTTTCTATTGTGTACTACAGGTACGGAGGTATACCGTTCATGATTTTAAGTGGGATAATCGCGCTCAGTGTTATTTTCCCGGTTGGGCGTGAAATGTTTTGGGGAGAGGTAATTTACTGGGTTATGACCGGTGGGACTTTGGAACTGTTTGGACTGCCGATAGCCATTGCTGTCCTGGCATTTACAGCTCCATATCTGTTTGTGACACGGCTTAATATATATTTGAAAGAGAATGCGTCTGCAAAATAGATCATCACACCGTATCCTCAAGGCTTAAGACGTGCAAAAAAAGTGACGACTGAGACCTTTTTCTCACGGGCCTTCTAATAATCTATGAAGGCGTTTTGACTGAAGAAGAGAATTGGCTGGGTTAGTTTATTTAAACGAGAGATTATTTCAGCCTTGAACGAACAAACAGCCTATTTTAAAATATGTAAACATGGGAGGTGGTGCAGGTTAACATTTCGAGATTATTTTTTGGGAGGGTGGTCTGAAATTGAATAGTAACACTCGAACCACTATTACGCTTATAGGCAGTTTCCTTATTTTTGTAGTTGGGATGTTTAGAATACTTACTGAATCACTTGTTTCAATACCTTTGGTGGTTGCTTATCTGTTTGCCATTACTGGGTTAATTGGAGTGATAGGAAATTTTGTGACTTTAAGAAAGAAAACAACCAAATTAACTTCGGGGAAGAGCTAGTCATTTAATCCATTCACCTCCAGAATAAAATAAACTAACTCAAATTTAATAAGCGTGCAACAATGGGATAAGAAGGTGGGTTTTGGATGTCTACTTGACTATCTTGAATACATATAATACTACTTTCATTTATGAAAAAATACTACAGGTGGGAGCATTTAGGATTAATTTTCTCAGGATCAAATGTCACGAAACAGAACCTGAATATCTTGGCATCTCCAAAGAGAAATTACCTATTGAATGAATTATGAAAGGTATGAAGAAATAAACGTTTCTTCATACCTTTATTTAAGCTAAATTTTTACTTTGGAAAAGACCTTTTTACTACAACTATATAGCACATTACAAATAGACAAGGTACTTAAGATCAGATGGTAGAAAGCCAGATGCCAGACTTTAATAAAGGTAGTGACCAACATGGACATTTTCACCTTGGATGTAACACAGGTATATTTTTTAAATTTGTGGGGGAGAGAGCCGGCAGCTCATGAGCATGAGAAATACGTGGTTACCTCACCCGCTAACAACTTCATTAAAATGGGCACCCGCTGATCACACTTGTCATGTTGGTTATGATGGTGCTTATAATTAATTTAAGCGGCATCTAGTTCTTTTTTTAATTCGTTCCAATCTTCATCCGGCAAAACAGATTCAGCTAAATCACAAGCTTCCTTGTATAATTCTTCTGGTGCAAATTTTTTCATCCCTGTAAGCATTTCAACTCGTTCGAAAATATTTTGACCCGGAATCATATAACGGAAGTAATCCATTAAAATTTCAGGTGGGATAGCAGAACGTATTGCTACAGTGATTTCTTCCAATTCCTCTGTACTTAATTTATGCCAAAGAACATCCATCACATCGACTTCTTCCGTTTGCAAATGATTTAAATAAGCTGCCAGGAATTTATTATAAGCATAAACAAATTCAACACCTAATTCTCGTCTTTTTTTGGTAGGACTTTCGTTTATTTCTTTCACCAAATTCTCTAATTCAATTAAAAGTGCATTTGTTGCTTTGTGTTCTTGATCCATTTTTCTTGCTACTTCTGGAGCATATTTAATGACAGCGGGTTCTACGTGCTCATCCTCATGTTCTGCATGGGAGTGTAAAACAGCAGATAGTGTGAGAAAGTTTTTTGAAAAAGCTGCTAGTCTTTCATTATTCTCGAAGTTTAATTGATTTGCCTGGTTCAATAGATTAGTTAACGCAAAACGAAGTCCTTTATGTACTGGCATAAATAATTCATATTTCATATAATTCCCCCTAATTCAATATTTTACCAATTTGTACCTGTGTGAATTGTACTAGAAATAACTGATAATTACAACATATGTATCCCGATTGAAGTTCCAGTAATTTTGTAACTAAAATTTTTTTGCAGCTGTGTAGTGTTGAACAAATCATTGGCGTTGGCTGTAGAGAAGTGATAGAGAAGCCTTAAGCTGTTCTATCACCTCTTCATTGTCTCCGAGAAATTACCTGTTAGAGCTATGAATTTTCTCTGTTCTGAGTCTCCTCGTGTCTACTCTTCTGTAAATGAAAGATACTACTTCTGAACTATTTATTTACCTTTTCCAATCGCTTCCCCTTTTTAAATTTTCAGTATCATGTTGCATTGTAGCTAGTTGTTCTTGAATCTTGTCGATTTGAGTTTGCATATTATTAAACTTTTCCTCCTGTTCTTTATCGTCCTTTTGTGCTTCAATGTTGCTTTTTATTTCTTCTTCGATGGCTGCTTTTGCTGCGACTATAGATAAAGCATCTCCAAGTGTTGTAATAATGGCAGCAAGCAGACCGAGCCTTGCACTAAAACTCACTTCGAAGGGATTTTTAGACTGATCAGAGGACAGGCCTTCAAACATATTATTTAATGTCTCAACGAGCTTATCAATATCAGCTGAGTTGTTCTTTGTCATGCTCTCACCACTTTTGGTCCCCCTAGAAACATTTTTTATATTCATATGCTCATTTGTGGAGGTGGTTGCTTGGTTAAAGATAATAGGGAAGGTTTCACTTACGAAGCAGCCTTTTACAATCAAAAAAGCTTAGAACTTAGGTATGCAAAAGGGTGTAAGGAAGTTAGGTGATGAATCCTCACATAAACACTTCAAAAATCTTTGAAGCCATACTGTGAAAGCGAATAATAAGGGTATGAAGAAACATTCATACCCTTATTAAACTTGAATGCGCTTTCAGTAAGCAAAGTTAATTCCTGGTAATGACTTTCGGCAGAAGATATCAAAAGCTTAACAATCAGCAGATAAGTGCATGGAAGGCACGACCCTCATCACTCTAAAAGGTTCCTACAACATATCCAGTAAATCTGCATCTGAATATATGGAGATTAACACCACGGCTTTTTCCTCTCCAACATTTTTTACAAAGTGGGGAACACTTGCATTCCAACTGAATGAATCTCCCGCTTCTGCAATGACAGTATCTTCCCCTTGTTCAGCGAGAATTTTTCCTTCTAATACAAAATGGCATTCTTCTCCTTCATGGGCATGAGGTTCTCCTATTGTCGCTTCTGGTGGTAGTTCAACAATCAACATTTTAAGGCCTCCTTTTGAGGATAAATGCTCAACGTTTAATCCATTAAAAGTTGATTTGGTTCTTGAATTTTTGCGAACTACACGCATGTGCTGTTCTTTCTCTAATAGGAGGTAAGGCATAGGCACCCCAAGATAGGTGGCAATCATACTTAATGTACTAATTGAAGGGGAGGTATTATTGTTTTCAACATTACTAATGAATCCTTTTGAAAGGCCGGTTCCATCGCTCATTTGAGCGATGGTCATTTTTTTTCTATTACGGATTGCACGAATTTTAGTTCCAATTTCCAGCTTAATCACCTCTAATGTTTACTTATAAAAAACTTATTTACATAATAACAAACAAATCTATAGACAATCTACTGGTTTGATTGTTATCTTATAAATAACAATTATTCATAATAAGAAACAAATAGTTCTGCGTCTTGCTGTTTATGCATTTTTCTTAAGATTATTTTCTTCGAGAAGAGCTGAGAATAAAGTAAATCACCATTAGTGAGGAGGAATAGAACATGCTACCATCATTATTTGTTGCACACGGAGCGCCTATTTTAGCCATTGAGGATAATGATTACACCCAATTTTTAGAGCAAATAGGAAGAAAATACCCCAAGGCAAAAGCTATAGTGGTGTTTTCAGCACACTGGGAATCACGTACTCAAAAAGTAAGCAAGGTAGATGAATTTGAAACCATTTATGATTTCGGTGGTTTTCCAGAGGAGCTGTATCGGATCAAGTATCCGGCTAGAGGAGATCATTCCATTACAAAGGAAATAGAAAAGTGCTTTTTGTCACGGAATATTCCTTATGAGCTAGATACAAAACGTGGGTTGGATCATGGAGCTTGGGTCATTCTTAAATTAATGTATCCAAATGCCGATATCCCGGTGATTTCAATGTCTGTAGACACAAACCTTACACCTATGGAACAGTATGAAATCGGAAAGTCTCTATTAGATTTAAGGAAACAGGATGTTTTGATCGTTGCAAGTGGGGGATTGGTTCATAATTTAGGAGCAGTAAGAATGGGGAGTGATGATGGAACAATAGATCAATGGGCGTGCGAATTTGATACATGGTTAGAACATCAAATAACGACCTGGGAGGTAGAGACTCTTTTCAACTATCATTCATTAGCTCCAAATGCTGAACTTGCCGTACCGCCTTATGGCAGGGAACACTTTATTCCATTATTTTATGCCATGGGTGCAGCAGACGATGAACAGAGTGCAACATTATTGCATCGAAGCTACCGGTACGGAAACCTTAGCCATAGTGTTTGGCAATTTGGTGATAAAAAGTGAGTTTATTTTACTTGTCTGGAGAGGAGTGGATAGATTTTTATGTTACTATCTTTAATTCGTGATATTTGAATATTACATTTGATCCCAAAGGAGGTGACATAATCAAGTAAAAAAGGAATGGATATACCTCCATCCTATTACAGCTCTAGTAGGATATACAAGAAAAGTAAGATATCCTATGTGTGGGTATTTCGGTGGGTTAATAAAACAGGAAACTTTCATTTTTTAGAAAAGAGGAGTAGTAAATAGTTACTTTTTTAAAGAAACTTACAAAAACAAAGTTAAATATCTTGAAATAAAGATATTTAAAATGATACTATTCGAAATAGAGATATGTAAAAAATATTTAAAAAAAAGGAGAAAAGCAATGTCAAATAAACATGAAATTGGGAGTCTACTGCTACGAGTAACGTTAGGAATTGTTTTTTTAGCCCATGGTCTTGATAAATTTCAAGGTGGGATTGAAAATACAGCTGGTTGGTTTGATAGCATTGGCATTCCAGGATTTTTAGCGTACGTGGTCGCTCTCGTGGAGCTTGTTGGAGGAATTGCTTTAATTCTAGGCTTTGGCACTCGAATCGCGTCTCTTTTATTAGGTCTTATCATGATAGGAGCCATTGTGACCGTTCAACTGCCAGCCGGCTTTTTGGGTGGATATGCTTATGACCTTGTATTACTTATTATTGCGGTTCATCTTTTCTTAAATGGAAGTAAATTATTGTCTTTAAACAAAGTCCTATTTAGAGGGAAAGAGGACGAAAGCTCGGTAGCGAAATCAGCTTAATTATCTTGGAATCAAGATAATTAAAATGCAGATGATGGTCATTCCTTATTAAGATTCCAGAATTCTGAAAGATAAGGAAGGACATGCAAAAGAGAGGGGAGGGTATCCCCCTCTTTGTTTGTGTGCACTTGTATTTTCTCTTTATGAACCGAACGTATTAGCTTAATGGAGGCTCCGTCCTATTTTAACTATTTTTCTTTTCTTCTGTTGATCAATATCATCCCTATCATAACGCCTATCACAGCTATAAAAATATTAGCTATGAATGCAACTTATAAAGGTACAGAGAAAATGTAACGAAACGGGAATGAAAAAACGAGAAAAGCTATTAACACACCTCACCTAATAGGAGTGCCTCTTTGTTTCTTTCTTTCGAAACTCATGCTTTCTCCTCCAATACCCCTTTTTGTTGTGTTCTTATGCTATGGCCAATCCCAGGGGAGAAGTAGTCTGGGGTAATAAGAATTTATTATCAAATCGAACTGTACAACCGACTAGTCGTGTTTTTGCAAACGGACATTCAAGATCTCTTTCTCCCACAACTAATTCTTAGGGGGGAAGAAAAATTAATTCTCAGAAATTTGTGCTAAAATTTAGAGAACCCTAGTGATTGCCTAGGGTTTTCTTTATTACCACTACCTGTAACATAATAATACTTGTCATATCAAATTAGGAGGACTTACTTTGAAGGTGACATACTTAATTGTTTCTTTCATAGCAATTAATGGTCTTTTAATAGGATGCAGTGACCAAAGGTCGGTAGAGTTTGTAGGGGAAGGGAATAACTGGGATGTTAAATACACTGCTCACATTCAGGAAGAAAATCAGGAAGATATTGATTACATAATAAGATGTATTGGTTCTAATGCTCCTCCCGATACTATTAATTACAAAATTGATAGTTTAGAAGTAACTGGTGCTGCCTTAAACGAAAATGCTTATGTAGAGCATACTAATAATAGTTGTAGTGGTTGTACTATTACTAACAAGAATGATGAATTAGAAGTAACCATTAAGTGGGAAGAAGAATCGGAGTCTTTTTATCTAACAAGCAATTAATAAACTCGTTAAAATAAAATTTTTTTATCAATTTAATGTTTAAAGTTAAGAGGTTATACACATGGAAACATCAAATCCAAAGTTATGGAGTAAAGATTTTATCCTCATGTCATTGATCACTTTTTTCATTGCACTCACTTATTTTTTAACGATAACAACTATAGCTGGGTACGCAATGGAGGGTTTTAATGCCACTGAAGGAATAGCTGGACTTGCCGCAAGTGTTTTTGTTATTGGTGTTCTTATTTTTCGTATCCTGACAGGAAAATACATTGATATCATCGGCAGGAAAAAGCTGCTTTTTATCGCATTAATTTTAGCCTTTTTTTGTACACTCCTTTACTTTCTCGCGGGGCACTTAAATCTTTTACTATTCATTCGCTTTCTGCATGGGGCACTCGTTGGCATCGTGCTGACCGTGATGCAAATCGCGGTAATCGATATTATCCCTGTTAAACGCCAAGGGGAGGGAATTAGTTATTATACGTTAAGTTTTATTTTAGCAACAGCTATTGGACCTTTTCTGGGCCTTCTAATGATTCAGTTAGCAAGTATTAACATGATTTTTATCACTTGTACGATTTTGACGGGGATTGGTATTTTGTTAACCTTGTTTACCACATTACCTAAAGTAGTGATCAAAAAAGAACAACTCGAAGAATTAAAAGGGTTTCATTTTAGTCAGTTCTTTGAAAAAAAAGCAATATCTATGTCCTTACTAATGACTGTTTTAGCTTTATGCTTCTCTGGTATTATCACGTTCCTTGCTTCTTATTCAATGGAAATTAATTTAACATATGTTGCGAGCTTCTTTTTTATTATCTATTCTGTCTGCATCTTCATTTCCAGACCAATCACTGGCAGAATACTTGATACAAAAGGAGAAAATATTGTAATGTATCCAGCGTTTATTCTTTTTGCGGCTGGCTTTATTGTTCTCGGTCAAGCAAACATAGGTTTCACTTTAATACTAGCCAGTATATTAGCGGGACTTGGATATGGAAACCTTCAATCTTCTATTCAAGCGATCGCAGTTAAAAAAGCCCCGCCGCATCGAGCGGGCCTTGCAGCTTCCACTTACTTTATCTTTAATGATATAGGAATAGGAATTGGACCGTTTATTCTTGGCTTTTTTATTCCACTTATCGGATACCAAAATTTGTATTTCTCTTTATCCATCATTGTTATTGTTTGTGCATTTGCCTATTATGTTATCCATGGAAAACATGCAGTAAAACTAAAAGACCATCATATCTCTCACCATACTGGAGCATAAATAGATTGTTTGAACCGTTCTTTCCTACCAACTTAAAAAGACACATACATCCTACTCAGTGAGCAGAATGTATGTGTCTTTTTTATATGACTCCTTGAGTAATCATAGCATCAGCAACTTTTTTAAACCCTGCTATGTTTGCTCCAACAACCAGGTTGCCGGCGTCACCATATTTTTCAGAAGCTTCCATTGAAGTACTGTAGATATCTTTCATAATCTCTTTCAATTTAGCGTCTACTTCTTCAAATGTCCAGGAAATACGGCCGCTGTTTTGAGCCATCTCTAATGCAGAAACGGCTACTCCTCCGGCATTAACTGCTTTTGCTGGGCCAAATAATACATTATTATTTAGAAATACATCAACCGCTTCAAGGGTAGACGGCATATTTGCTCCTTCACCGACGGCAATTACCCCGTTACTAACCAGAATTTTAGCAGAGGTATCATCTATTTCATTTTGAGTGGCACATGGCAAAGCAATATCACATGGGATCGTCCAAACACCGTTACAGCCTTCATAAAATTCAGCTTGAGGGTTTTCGTTCAAGTATTCATTGATTCTTTTGCTTTCTTGTTCTTTCAGTCTTTTAACGAGATCAAGGTTTATGCCGTTTTTGTCATAAATATAACCGCTTGAATCACTGCACGCGACTACTTTTGCTCCTAATTCTTGAGCTTTTTCCATTGCATAAATAGAAACATTTCCTGATCCGGATACAACTACGGTTTTGTCTTTTAGAGAAAGTCCTTTATCTTTTAGCATTTCATCTACAAAGTAAACCGTCCCGTACCCTGTTGCCTCTTTTCTAGCTAAGCTTCCTCCGTACTCAAAGCCTTTTCCAGTTAGGACACCTGCCTCGTATGCACCACGAAGCTTCTTATACTGACCAAACATATAGCCGATTTCACGAGCACCTACACCAATATCTCCGGCAGGAACATCGGTATCTGGTCCAATATGCTTTGATAATTCAGTCATGAAGCTTTGAGTAAATCGCATGATTTCTGTATCGGATTTTCCCTTAGGATCAAAATCCGATCCACCTTTTCCTCCTCCAATGGGCTGGCCAGTCAGGGAGTTCTTAAAGATTTGCTCAAACCCCAGAAATTTAATAATACTTGCAGAGACGGAAGGGTGGAAGCGGAGTCCGCCTTTATACGGTCCAAGCGCACTGTTAAACTGGACGCGAAATCCACGATTAACCTTTACGTTACCTTCATCATCCATCCATGGAACACTAAAAGTAATCATTCTTTCGGGTTCAATCATACGCTCGAGTACATTGTTTTTCCGGTAGACAGGATTCTCTGCTAAAAAAGGAACGAGCGAGTCAAAAATTTCCTTCACGGCCTGGTGAAATTCTTGCTCATTTGGATTTCGTCTTCTCATTATTTCAAAAACATCATCTACATACTGCTTTGTGATTTCTAACTCATCTTGTTTTACTGCTTGAAAAGTAGTCAATCGTAACGCCCCTTTGAACACATAAATATTTTAGTGAGATTTTCTGACGTGTAATTATGTCATCCCATATATTAATCGTAAGAAAATTTAACAACCTATTTATAATCTTATGTTTAAAAAGATAAGGGAACAATATTCAAATTAGATTAATTACATGCCGAAAGGGCATGAATGGTGAGCTGGATTAGCAATAAGTCATGCAGTCCCCTCCAAAACATACATTGTTTGCACCTTAGAAACTGTTACCACAGGCATTCTCAACCTATCCTAAAGCTTTTTTTGAATCTCCTCAATGTGCTAAACAAGATCAAATTCAAGCAATAAGAAGGAAATAAAGAAGAGATTAACTTTGATAAAAGTAGGGGGAATGGAGTTATACTCCCTTTTTGTGGTAGTAACGTTAAATGGATCGTCACAGAACTTAAAATAACATTCCGGAAATTATTGCAATTCGTTTTATGGAAGAATTTCTCACATGAACCTTGGAATATTTGTGGTTAGGGGAAAAAAATGCTTTGAGAGAGAGTCTTTTTAACACTGTCTAGCGGAGACTTAACTTATGTAAATTATGCAGAAGAAGATACAAGTTCGGCCATACAGGCGGCTGAAAGTGATGAGATTGATTAGGTCTTAGAATTAAAATTCAATATGTAAGATTAAAGTATGAACACTCTACAACTAAATGAGAGTTGAAGTTGACTCCTAACTGGATTATTTATCCTATTTTACCGCGTCATTTTGAAACATTAGATTGGCAGTGGAATCAAGTTGCCTTCCCGTATTAAGATAATAAAAGAGAGGAAAGCACTAGCTCTCCTCTCTCTTTTGTCTATTTAAGAAACAGAAAATCCTTTCTGCTCTTTCACTCCATCTTTCTCTTTATTAAATTCCTCAAGTATGGCGCGCACTTCATCGGTAGAGTTCGTCTCCATCAACCGATTTCTCAACTCGCTCGCACCTCTGAAACCACGAACATAAATCTTGAAGAAGCGGCGGAGTGGTTTGAAAATCCGTGGTTCGAGTTCTTCGGAATATTTATCATGAAGATCGAGCTGCAGCCTCAAGAGATCGAGTAGTTCTTCACTAGTATGCTCTCTTTTCTCTGTTTCAAAGGCAAATGGGTTGTGGAAGATACCCCGTCCGATCATAACACCATCAACACCGTATTTTTCAACGAGTTCTAATCCCTTTTGTCGGTCAGGGATATCTCCATTGATCGTTAGTAACGTATCCGGAGCTACTTTATCACGAAGCTGCTTGATCTCGGGAATCAACTCCCAATGGGCATCAACATTACTCATTTCCTTTTTCGTGCGGAGGTGGATGGACAGATTGGTAATGTCCTGCTCCAAGATATGCTTCAGCCAGTCGTGCCATTCATCAACTTCCGTATACCCAAGACGGGTCTTTACACTGACGGGGAGTCCGCCTGCTTTTGCAGCTTGGATAATTTCTGCTGCCAGCTCTGGGCGCCGGATCAGTCCACAACCTTTCCCTTTCGTCGCAACATTTTGTGCCGGGCACCCCATATTGATATCTACGCCACGAAAGTTCATTTCAGCCATTCTGATACTCATTTCTCGGAACTTTTCAGGCTTGTCTCCCCAAATGTGAGCAACAATTGGCTGTTCGTCTTCGGTGAACGTCAGACGCCCTCGCACACTGTCAATCCCATCCGGGTGGCAGAAGCTTTCTGTGTTTGTAAACTCCGTAAAAAACACGTCAGGCCTAGCGGCTTCACTGACAACATGACGGAACACGACGTCCGTCACCGCTTCCATCGGCGCTAATACAAAAAATGGACGAGGCAACTCATGCCAAAAATTTTCTTTCATCATCTATCCGAACCCTTTCTCAAAGGAAACTGTGTTCCTGAAAATAAAAGTTGAAAATATTGAGCTTATTCATTACTAATGACAGTCCTTCACTGTATATATACTTTAATAGCATCAATCAAAAAGTTCAAGTGTATAACTCATCCATAACTTTATTAAAGCTATCCCTCTAAGATAGCTGCACAGTACAACGATACTGGCAATTACAATCATTAAGAGACAGGTATGCTTAGAGTAATCGTCATTCTTCAGGAACAGGTGACAAATATTGTCCCAGTGCAGGGGAGTATGGAGGCACTTCCTTTAGCAGATGGTTCTATCGATATCATTATTGCTTCTCTGGTCCTGCATGAAATTCAGCCCCTCTCAGTGCTATTACAGCAAATGAAAAATGTACTGAAAAAAGAAGGCTATCTAATCTGTCTAGAACTTGAACCAAAGATAAGTTCCGGGAAAGTGCCGAGAATTACCTTGGAAGGAATGGAGCGTGAAATGAACGAAGCAGGATTCAAAGTAATTGGGAAATTCTTCCCGGCAGAATCTCTATACATGCTAGTTGCGCAGAAGACGGAGTAAGCAATTATTTTTTCGTCTAATTAAGGATATTAGGTATCTCTAAAGTATGTAATTAATTCTCATATAAAACACAAATGATTTTTTACTGAACAGTACAACAATACTGGTAAGATAAAAAAATCATAGAGATGATCACTTTTATGGGTGGTCTTCTTTTGTATTTGACGGATACTGTGCAACAATAAAGGAAATATAAAAAGAACGTAATGTAGACATGAAACCAAATGGTTTAATTTAATTTATGTTAAATGGGGTAATGAAAATGGAAACACTACACGATATTAAGCAAACAGTAGTATTTGAAGCGCCTATACAAAAAGTTTGGGATATGGTATCAACTTCCGAAGGGATTGAATCATGGTTTATGCCAAATGATTTTGAACCTAAAGTTGGACATGAGTTCCATGTACAATCCCCTTTTGGTCCATCTCCATGTAAAGTTTTAGAAGTGGATGAACCGAACAAAATTTCGTTTTCATGGGACACAGATGGTTGGGTCGTTTCTTTTCTACTTAAAGACTTGGGTGAAAAAACGGAATTTACACTTATACATGCTGGTTGGAAAACTCCAGATACTGTCCTTCCAAAAGCAAACGAGAAAAGTTCTGTTATTCGTGAAAGAATGGATAATGGTTGGGATGGGATTGTTAATGAAGGACTTCGAAAGGTTGTTGAAGGATAAGTGACAGCAGTAAAGCATGATGTCTTTCAAGCTATTGCTGATCCAACTAGAAGAGAGGTTCTCCGCTTGCTTGCCAAGAAGGAATTAGCAATCTCGGAAATAACTTCATATTTGGAATAATAAGATGTCAATCCTTAAACATGTAGTTGAAAATAATAATGAAAATTGTTTTAAAGATACAGAAGCGGACCGTGAATAATGGTAGTTACAATGGCAAGTGGTGTCTCAAATTCGATTTTTACTTTTTAGACATCACTTCTGGATTGGAGCGTAGCAGCTGCCCCGCTTATAGGCGATGACATAAGTGGATTTTTAAAACATAGGCGATCGGAGAGCGAAGCAGTTGCGTATCTCTCTAGGACTTTTTAAGCCCCTAGTGTTATGATTATTAAATTTTATATAGTTTACCATTGACAAACGTGGAATATTAACATTAGAAAAAAGGAGGTAACATATATGAGTAACTATGGCAGTCTCCATGAAAAAGAAGGAAGGCCCGTTTTGGTTTTTGAACGCAAATATTCAGTTAGTCCTGAAAAAGTATTTCGTTTTATAACGAATCCAGAGTACCTCACACAGTGGTATCCATTTGCAACTGGGGATATGGATCTTAGGATTGGTGGAAAGATAAAGTTCGATGACGGTGAAGGTTCAATTTATGAGGGGGTTATTACCGAACTAAATCCTCCATATTCTTTTTGTTTTCGGGAAGTTGATGATTTGTTAGAGATAAGCCTACATGAAGATGATCAAGGGTGCGCCTTGACGTTTAGACATACGTTTGATGATCGAACGATGGCGTTATATATAGCTGCAGGATGGCATAGGTGCTTGGATGTCCTTGGTCAATTAATTCACGGTCGTACAATAATATGGGAAAATAATGCACTTGAATTACGTGAATACTACAAAAAAAGTTTGTATAAAAATTAAGGTTACTTAGTTATCTTACATATATGTTAGTCGAATATTTGCGATATTGTTAGGACAGACTTTTTAAAAAGTGTAGTAGGATTAAGAATAGATATTTCTAAAAATAGTACAAAAAAGTAGCGAACTCCTGGTTTTAAAAGGGAACGGTGCATACATATTTCTGAAGAAAATATAAAAATAAGAAGCGTTTCATGAGCTTTTAAAAACAAATTTACTACATAGTAAATAAGGAAAGGAAATATCTTCTCTTGTCCCTGAATACCTTTAAAGGAATTCATGTACAATGAGGTGATTTGATGAATTCCTTTCCTGTTCCTCCTATAGTGGTCACCGTATCCTGGAAGTTTCCCTTGTCTGTGATTTATTTTCCTCAATTGTTTGGCGTGCCTTCATTCATTACCCAACAAACAATAAACCGAAAGATTACGAGCAAAGTAGCAGAGCTTCTTCATAGCTTCGCTGAACTAGGTTACCTTCATTGGGGAAAAACGTCGGTAAATGGCTACTTTGAAATAAAAAACCTGCAGAGAAATGTTTTGAGTCTTACTCTTGGTAGTGAAGCCATGATGCCTGGTATGGCACATCCTGCAAGTGCATTTTCTTCTCTCAGTTTTGATTTACAGACGGGAGAAGAATACGAACTGAGGGATTTGTTTGTACCAGGGAGTCCGTACACTGAACGGCTATCCTTGTTAGTTAATGAGCAGATAGAAGAGCTTCAAATACCGGTCTTTGAAACTCCTGTTACAGTAAGTAAAAACCAGGACTTTTATATCGCAGATAAATCTCTTGTCATCTTTTTTCAGAGGTATTCGATCAGTCCTGGCTATGCAGGTTATCCAATGTTTCCCATTCCTATTTATAAGCTTGACGATATCATAAATGAAGAAGGTCCTTTAGCAAGGATGAGAGGATAGAAGCAAAAGTATTGATACGAAAGTTTCTGGAAATAATACATTAGTAATACTAGATAATAGTAATAAGTGATGGCTGCTTCCTTTCGCGGGAAGCAGCTATTTACGTTTAGTAGACAAAACGGGTTGCGGGGTGACGCTCTTATACCCGGGTGGAAGAGCGTAAGTAAAAACATTATTTGAATCGTGAGTGATTTGAAAAGTTGTTAGTCATGGTTTTTTGCTCTTTTACTTTTTATATAAAAGTGTAAAATGTTATTTGACATGGTTCTGCAAATTTTTTCACGTGGAAAGAATAATTTTAAAGACAAATCAAGTTACATGTACATCCTATTGGTTTTTGTTTCTTCACAATTTTTTCATACTTTTTATTTAGTATTAGGATGATATGGTTTTGTTTTATTGAGCGTTATAGAAAAAATACTCCCGCCTGTAAAACAATTATCTGTATAGGGTCCATCATATTTACTTTTATCTCAAAACAAAAAAGAGAAGGAGACATCACACGCATGTTAGCAAGAATTCTAGTCGGAATCTTATTTTTAATCACACTATCCACTTCTTTATCATTTCAATCCTTCGCTCAGGAAGAGATTACTCTTCAAAGTGAAGCAGCTCTGTTAATGGATGGTAAAACAGGCCAGGTATTATACGAAGAGCAAGGACATAAACAAATGTATCCTGCTTCTATTACAAAAATAGTCACGGGAATCATGGCACTGGAAATGGCAGACCCTGAAGAAACGGTTACCATTAGTAAGGAATCCACTGAGGTGGAAGGAACAAGTGTTTATCTTCTAGAAGACGAGGAGGTTTCCTTGCAGCGATTGGTTCAAGGGTTAATGATTAATTCAGGCAACGACGCGGGTCATGCAATTGCAGAACATATTGCAGACAGTGAAGAAGAATTCTCAGAGAAAATGAATGAGTTTGTAAGGAAAAAGACAAATGTTGAAAACACTAACTTTACAAATCCCCACGGGCTTTTTAATGAAAACCATTATACGACAGCCTATGATATGGCTGAAATCACAAGGTATGCTTTACGAAATGATGATTTTCGAAATATAGTTTCCACGAAAGAAATGGAATGGAACGGTGAAGGATGGGAAACAGACATTTACAACCACAATCGCATGCTTTGGCGATACGACGGAGCGTTTGGCGTGAAGAATGGTTTTGTCCAAATGTCAGGATTTACACTCGTAACAGCTGCCGAAAGAGACGGACATGAACTGATTGCTGTAGTGTTAAAGAGTGGTACGGCTGAGCAAAGTTATCAGGACACAGAAAAGTTACTAAATTATGGGTATGAGGCATACGATCAAGAAACACTTCCTGAAGGTAAAGAATTTTCTTCAGAAGAAGGGACTATCTTTTATGTACCTCGCGAAATGAAATTTTCTATAGAGAAAGGAGCAGAACCAGAGTTCAATGTAGAGGATGAAGAGAAGGGGCTCCTGAAAATAAAAGATGGTAACGATGAGATTTATGAAGTGTATTTGCCAAAGGAGAATAAAGAGTCTCTAAAAAAAGAAAAAGAGGGACTGGAAACTGAATCGGCTGAGAGAGAACTAAAATACAGTGACTGGACAAAGTGGCCCAGTTCCAGCAAAGCAAGGGTAGGCTTAATGAGACCATAAGGACCTGATAAAAATTAAACCAACTATAGAAACACCTCCTCATAAAAAAATTGAGGAGGTGTTTTTATTACTGTACTTGACTAAAAGGAAAGAAGGTGAGAACAAGTGTTGACAGAAACAAACACCCTATGAAAGAAGCCTAGAGAAAAAGGGATCAAACTCTGTTAAAAATTAGATCCAATTGATGCTAATGGCCAATTTTATTCTTATCTTTATACACACGAAAATGCACTGAATAAACACCTTCTTCATCTTCTACTTTGTTAATATTTAACATCGTCACTCTATCCGTGTTTTCGCTTCTTTTCGTTTCTTCGATAAACTGGTCTATTGCTTTGCCATAATCTTCGTCATTCACTTTGATTACGTTTGTTTGATCTTGAAAACTCATAAACCTCATTTTTCTACCTCCTTTTTGGGAAGCTGTATTTACATAAGTGACCTTTTTTCATATTTTATAATAGATTGGCAGAAAAATACATATTAAGCGCTTACATTATTTTAAAAAGAACTTTTTTCCTACATTATTTGTGAAGAACTAGAATATTGTTACCATTAGGTCATGATCTAAGAAGATATTCATTGGTTCGTTTTAGCTTTTCCAGGACTAACGACAGTGCGTACTTCCAGTTCGCCCATGTCTGCCCTTTTGCTAATGTTCTATGCTACATGATAAAATTAATATATAATAACTGATATATATTGGTTGATATTTATAGTTTTTAAATAGGAGAGATGTACTTCCATGCCACCTAAGACGAAATTTACGAAGGAACAAATTATTAATGCAGCATTTGAAATCGCAAAAAGCGAAGGAATTGACAGTATCACGATACGGAAAGTAGCGGATCGTTTAGGGAGTTCGATTGCTCCAATTTATGTAAATTTTAATGATGTTGATGAACTTAAACAGGCCGTAGCAAATAAAGTTGTTCAACTGAGCCAACACATGATATATGAAGAAAATTCAGGGAACACCTTTCGAGATATAGGGGTTGCCAGTCTTCGTTTTGCTCAGGAATATCCAGTTCTGATCAGAGATTTTGTGATGAAACCAAACGATTACTTTCAGAATCATGAGAAAGAAATGGGTAGTGACCTTGTAGAACATATGAAAAAGGATGCAACGCTTGAAGGTTTTACAGATGACGAACTGATGACGATTTTATTTAAAATGAGGGCCTTTCAAATGGGACTTACGATCATGGTAGCCAACGGGCTGCTCCCAAAGGAATTTGATTTGGACAACATGATCAAAATTTCCGACGATGTTGCTGAAGATGTGATGATTGCTACTCGAGTGCGAAAAGAAAAATAATAATTGGAATTGCTTACCCGAACCAAGCTTGAATATCAAGTTTTCTTGGTTCGTTTTTTTAGGTAATGTTATTACACGTATCAAACATTTGAGATGAAAAGGGCACCCAAAAGTGTATAAATTTTGGGTGCCCTCTTTTTTCAATGTTAATATTCAGTGATTTACGTTATGCAATTTTACGTCTAACTTCCAGTTTTCCCTTCACACATAACCCAATTAAATGAAAATAAAAAAGGAAAAAAATTCATAAAAATGTATTTACAAAAACATGATTCGGCATATAAAATAATACATGATATATAACATATGTTATTTTAAATGAAATGTAAGAAGCGGGAAAGAGGGGACCAACAAAGCTATAGATGTAAAGAAAGGAAGAGGAGAGTAGACAATTGGAAATGATCCAAAGGTTGAAAAAGTCGCCTGTTATTTTTTTTTTTCGTTATCGTCGATGATCTTCCTTGTTGCCCGTTTAAGTGACCCAGAACATATACGGTTTTTAGCATTAAATAATGATGAGCTACCAGAAAGATGGTACACAATCCTTACCCATGGTCTTGTACATGTAGAACCTTATCATTTTTTATTAAATACGGCAGTGTTGTTGTTAGTGGGCCCGTGGGTAGAACAATTACTAGGGAAAAACAGGTATTTTATATTGATTGTTTTATGTATTTTGGCAGGCGGATTGTCTATTGTGTTATGGAGAGAAGCTGGTATTGGGTTTAGTGGGGCAGGATTTGGACTACTATTCTATTATTATTTGGCATTCCCGAAGGATAAAGAGTTGTTTTTTCAACTGCCGAATGTTGTATTGCCTATTATTTTATTTGGAGTTTCTGTTATAGCTATTGTCTTTGGTTTGTTTGGTTCTGTTGGTCATATCCCTCATTTAGCAGGTGGAATCGCAGGGACAATATGCTTGTTCTTATTTAGGAGTAAACATGACGATTTGCCTGCATAAGGAAGAACACAAGTATAGGTATAGTCGAGGAGGAATATCAAAATGAAAAACAAGACGGTGATCATTACCGGGGCAAATTCGGGAATTGGGAAGGAAGCTGCGTTACGATTTGCTAAAGAGGGTTACAAGGTTATTATGGGTTGTCGGAACTTGGAAATTAGTCGAAAAGTGCAAAAAGAAATCATAGAAGCAACTACCAATAATCAAGTGGAACTGATGGAACTCGATACATCCTCCTTCGAATCCATTCGTAAGTTTTGCTCAGCCTTTCAAAGTCGCTATGAACAGCTGGACATTCTTATTCATAACGCTGCTTATTTTAACCACGGAGAACCATACCGAGAGAGTGCTGATGGTATTGAGCTCACATTTGCCACCAATGTTTTTGGTCCGTTTCTTATGACACACTTATTATTAGATCAATTGAGAAAGTCTGAAGATCCGAGAATCCTCCATGCAGGAAGCAATATCATTAAGCATTTCTTTGACACAAAACGGAAGATAGATTATTTGGAGGGGAAGCACGAAGAAATCATTAAGTCATTCAGTGTGTATAAAATGTATGCCGAATCGAAAATGGCACTCACTTTATTAACGTTTAAGATGGCTGAGAAGTTTGAACAAGACGGGATCAAAGTCAATGTCTTACAAATTAATGGGGCGAAAATGTCTAAGGAAACGATTCAAAAATTCAAACCAAAGTACAAAATGATCGCCTGGGTACAAAATTTATTTATCCCACCAGCTTCCTATATGGCTGATAAATATTTCAAGATTTGTACAGAGGAAGACTTTAAACGTACAACCGGGAAATTATTCAACGATAAACTGGAAATCATGCAACCGTCACCGAAAGAATTTCCGGGTTTCATCAAGCAAATGAAACAAATTACTGGTACCAGTGTTTATCCTGCTTATGAAGAGAACACAAATGTTAGCGATAAACTATGGGCACTATGTAAAGACAGTAGCCGCTTAAAAATTGGTTAATACTAGACTCAAGGTGATGGATGTTGCACGTAAGTATTAATATATCTTTTACAAAAGCATTTTGAAAAACTTATGGTATCAATGCATCGGCCATTTAGAAAAACATTCCATTGTCTAGGACTAATGCGAATCTCTTAACATTCAGGAAAAGGGTGATGTCCAAATGGACTACAAGGGTGTAGAAAAGGAATACTTTATTGACGCAGGGAAATGTATCCGTCCATTTGGGCTTCTTCAACAGAAGCCCTGGTAACTTTATAAGCCCGAGCAAGGTACTGTTCAGATGACCGTTATCTAAGGTATGGAATTCCACTAAAGGTGAACCGCAATAACAATTTGTCAGGTAGTTCTAATTCCGTTGATAACAGTGTCTATGGCTTTTTTATAAAGAAGCTCTTTAGATTCTTGAGTGTTGAACACTAATAATGCTGTATCGTATAATCCGGAAATTAGGGCTAATAGAATGACACTTATCTCTTCGACATTTAAGTCCTTATTAAACTCTTTGTTACGAATACCTTCTTTGATTATCTCCGAAACGACCTCAAATTCAGGCTTGAACAGTTCTACGACAAAAGATTTTTCTTTCTTTGTTGAGATTATAAATTCTGAAACTGTTTTGATTAATGAATTGTGAAACTCTAAACTGCATAAACGCGCCCATAAGTATAGTTTATCAGTAGCCCTTTCTTCTTCTACCATGAGTTTTTCCCACTCGGTAATAAATTTGTTTAATGCTTGTTTTATACAAAATAAATAAAGCTCTTCCTTATTTTTAAAATGGTAATAAATTGTTCCTTTGCTTAATTGAGTTTCTGTTTTTATATCCGCCATAGATGTAGCGGCGTAGCCTTTTAATTCAAACAGTTTGGTTGCTTTATCCTCAATTAATTTTTTGGTATCTTCACTATTAATTCCAGATGGTCTACTCATAAATCCTCCTACTTACTTCGTAAATTTATTATAAAAAATGTGTCTGTAAATAACATATAAAAGTAATTTTATACGACTTTGAATTTATATCAAGGACCATTATACAAATTAATTGACCGATCGTCCGAATAAGTGATAGTATATTTTCCATAAGCTTATTAATTGTTTTAACCCCGGGTTATAAAAAAGGAGTGTTTCATGTGAAAGAAAAAGTAATCATCATTGGGGCTGGTGTTGGTGGTCTTGCCACTGCTATTTTTTTAAAAAAGGCTGGAATAGAAAGTAGCGTATTTGAAGGTGCTTCGATTGAAAGAGAAAGCGGGGCAGGATTTGTACTCACACCAAATGGCCTGAATGTTCTGGAAACACTGGGTATAAATAATATTGCAGACCATAGTTTTCCCTTGGAATCTGAGACAACATACACTAGTAACTATAAAGAACTGTCCAGCATGACTTTTGCGGGAAATGATTTTTTTAGTAAAACCTTTATTACCATAAGTAGACATAGCCTAATGAAACTACTTTTAGAAAAAGCTGAGGAATATAATATTCCCGTACATTACAATAAAAAGCTGGTTAATTTCGAACAAAACTCTGATAGTATTACAGCTCTCTTCTCTGATGATTCAAAGGAAAAGGGAGAGATCTTAGTTGGGGCGGATGGCATTCATTCAAGAACAAGAGAAATAATATATCCTCAAATTAAACCTATTTATGCTGGTTACTATGGCATTCACGGGCTGGTATCTTCTTCGAATGTAAAGCAAACAATTGATACTAATGCAAGTGTCTATGGTGATTTTGATAATTATTTAGGTACTTTTGTAAGTAAATGTTCACCCACTTCAGAAGCAGATATATTATGGCAATTTGTGGGGAAAGAAGAAAGAAAAATTCCTGCAACAGAATTAGAGTTGGCAGACAATCAGTTTATAAAGGATTGGTTATCAGAAAAAATTAGTGGGTGGGATAATCCATTTAGTGAACTTCTGAACAATACAGAAAGCATTACCTCGAGAAATATCTTTGAGTTGGAAGAACTGCCTCATTGGTATCATGGGCGAGTCACTTTTGTAGGGGATGCCCTTCATGCCACCAATCCAATGCTTGGAATTGGTGCATCATGGGCTTTAGAGGATGGGATGTATTTAGCAAAAATGTTAAAGGAGCATGGATATAGAGATGCCTTTTATTATTTTGAGAATGACCGTAAACCAATAATTGAACCTGTAAGAGAGGCAGCTACTAAAGTACTTGATAAAATATTTGAACTAAGAAACATGACGAACACCATTTATGATAATCGTATTGATTGGTAAAAAATAAAAGTAAACAGCTGAAAAAGAGTATGTACATTCCGGTACATACTCTTCTGTTGTTTTATAGACATCCTGTCCTTAGACAGAGAGTTTTCTCCGAAGTTTGTAGGACCATCATAATAGTTTTAGAAAAGATATCGTTTCCCCATGGAGGTTGTTTTTAAACTGTACATAGAAACTGTTTAAACAAATTTTTAAACTTATATAGCGCATGAGATATGTTTTCTTTCGGAGGTCTATTGGGTTTCTGCTATATTTTTAACTAGATATTCTGGTATTAAGAGTGTAAGTAGAGGACAGTCCCAGCAAGGATATAGAACATAAAAGAAAGTAAACAAAGTGAGAAAAATAGAAGAATCTAATAGGCAAGTAGCTCCTATTATCTTAGCACTTTACTGAGATCATCTTTAATCTGATAAGTAAGAAACCCGGGGGTATATAGGAGACGGGGATGTCTATATACGGTGCTCTAGTGATTTGGGAATATTTGTACTATTTTTGTAACTTTTTACTCATCTTCGTATAATATATTCCATATCTTATAAGGTAATATGTATATTTTGTCACCCCTTTCATGGTAAAATTATCCTGAAATTATAAATGAAATTGGAGGAGAAAAATGACAAAAGAAAAGGATAAGAAACCATTCTATAAGAAGTGGCGGGTGGGGTTGCTTGGTATCATTATTGTATTCGCTGTAGCTTGTGGAGAAGAAGAACCTGAAGCTGCCACTGAAACACAGGCTGAGGAAACTGAAATTGAAGCTACTGAGGAAACTGAAATTACTGAAACTAGTGACGAAAAAGAGGAAGTAAAGGAAGAAGAACCTGAAGCTGCCACTGAAACACAGGCTGAGGAAACTGAAATTGAAGCTACAGAGGAAATTGAAACTACTGAAACTAGTGACGAAAAAGAGGAAGTAAAGGAAGAAGAACCTGTTAAAGAAGAAGAACCTGCTGAACCTGAAATGACTATGGGACAGAAAAATGCTGAAGGTAAAGCTGAAGCTTATCTTAACACAATGGCATTTTCTAAAGAGGGACTTATCGAACAGCTAGAATATGAAGGATTCAGTAATGACGAAGCTGCATTTGCTGTTGAAAACATTGAAATTGATTGGAAAGAACAAGCAGGCCTGAAAGCACAGTCATACCTTAACACAATGGCATTTTCTAAAGAGGGGCTTATCGAACAGCTAGAATATGAAGGATTCAGTAATGACGAAGCTGCATTTGCTGTTGAAAACATTGAAGTTGATTGGAAAGAACAAGCAGGCCTGAAAGCGCAGTCATACCTTGATACTATGGAGTTTTCAAGAAGTAGTCTTATTGACCAGCTTAAATTTGAAGGGTTCACTGACGAACAAGCCAATTACGGTGCTGATCAAGTAGGGTACTAATTATATATAACTAAGGGCTGGCTGTAATGGCTGCCCTTTTTTAAAACCATAAAAGGCTTATCTATAGTTATAGCTGTAATAGCTTAAAACTGGACTGAAAAAAATTGGTAGAAGGCTAAAGACGAAATAACCATGAAGGTTTTGTGAATAGGTCTGCCTAGGTTATAAGCAAAAACCCTCATGAAACCTTGGCAAAGGTATAGTATGTGTAAATCATAAACCTATGTGTTGGCGGGACTGTGTGGGAATCGAACCCACCGGAGACTGCACGAGCCTCCCTGAAGGTTTTGAAGACCTCGGCGTGCACCAGCATCACAACCAGCCCCGTAAAGACCTTTCGGCCACAGATACTTATTTTATTATGTTGGGCGCAGAAAATCAAGGGGCAAGCTTCATGGGGTGTGAATGCTTTGACACCTTCTAAGGTAGCAGCCTCTATTTCACTAAGAAGATTTGAAGATAAAGCAGCTGCTGAGACGCAAGGGGTACCCTTACATATCATACATAAAGATACTAAAATAGATAAAGGGCGGGGTGTATGTAAGGAGGGATCCAATGAAAGTCATCGTATGTTCTTCCTATGAAATGGTAAGTGTCAAGGCTGCCCAAATCGTACGCAGCCATGTAAGGGAAAAACCAGATTCTGTTTTTGGCCTGGCAACCGGGGGCACTCCTCTTCGTATGTATGACCTTTTGGCTGAAGATCATCGTCTAAATGGAACATCCTATCAAAAAGCTGTCAGCTTTAATCTGGATGAATATGTAGGATTGAATCGGTCCCATCCTAACAGCTATCATTATTATATGCAAAGTCACTTTTTTAGTAAGGTAGATCTCTTACCAGCTAATCGTTTTGTACCTGATGGGTTGGCCAGTGACTTACAAGAGGAATGTGAACAATATGAAAAACAGATAAAGGATGAAGGAGGGATTGACCTCCAAATTTTAGGACTTGGAGAAAATGGGCATATTGGGTTTAATGAGCCAGGAACCTCCTTCAAAAAAGGGACGCATGTCACAACGCTCACCAATGATACAAGAAAAGCGAATGCCCGCTTTTTTAAGAATCAACGAGAAGTTCCTCATTATGCTATCACGATGGGACTTAACACAATTATTCAGGCGAAAAAAATTGTCCTTTTAGCTGCTGGAAGGAAGAAAGCAAAAGCTGTGAAAAGAATGATTACTGGCCCAGTGACCGAATCTTTCCCGGCTTCTATTTTACAGACCCATTCAGATGTAACCATCCTGATAGATAAAGAAGCATCTTTTGAAAATATTAAAGAGGAAAAATGATTTCCACTATGGAATTTGTTATACGAAAGTCAATACATCGTTATAGATGATGTCTTAAACCTTACCTATGAACAGGGGTGTACAAGTAATGACCATGAGATTAAATCCTTACCTCGTCATGGACGGAACGGGTAAAGAAGCAATTGAATTTTATGAACATGCTTTAGGTGCAAAAGTTATCGGAATGCAAACGTTTGGCGAAATGCCAGAAAGCCCGGATTTTCCACTTCCTGAAGAAGCAAAGAACCGGATAGCACACGGCTTGTTAAAAGTAGGAGAGACAGATTTGATGCTGTCTGATACTTTTCCGGGCCAGCCCCACCAGACAGGGAATCAAGTGACAATTTGTATTGTTCTTTCCGATAAGGAAAGGACAAATGAAGTGTTTGAGGCGTTAAGCGCTGATGGAAAAGTGAACATGCCTTTACAGGAAACCTTTTGGAGTCCGGCTTACGGAATTGTCACTGATAAATTTGGAGTTACTTTTCAGATTACGACAGAGTAAAAACATCATTATTCAGGACTGGGCGGAACACTCCTTATAGGAGTGTTTTTGCTTGTTTGAAAAATAACTGATTGCCTAAAAGTGCACCCTTTTATATTGAAAACTAGATAGAGAGAGTCTCGTGCTTACATAATTATTTTTGTTGGCTGCTCAAATATAGTAAGATGTACGTAAGTAAAGACGTTAGTAAAGAGGTGGGGAAACCCGTGAAACATACATACACCATTGGAATGGCAGGTCATATTGACCATGGCAAAACAACACTTACAAAAGCATTAACAGATATAGATACTGACAGACTGCAGGAAGAAAAGGAAAGAAATATTTCGATTGAACCAGGTTTTGCTCCCCTTTCCATACATGAAGAGATGGATATTTCAATCATTGACGTTCCGGGACACGAACGATTTATCCGCCAGATGATTGCCGGGGTGGCGGGAATTGACGGAGTAATCCTAGTAGTTGCGGCAGACGAAGGGGTGATGCCCCAAACGAGGGAACACTTAGAAATCCTCTCGTTTCTTGGAATTACCCATTCATTAATTGCTGTTACCAAAGTAGACCGTGTAGAAGAAGAGCTATTGGAGCTTGTGGAGGAAGATATCAGGGAAGAAGTTCAAGGTACGCCTTTTGAGCATGCTGACCTGGTGTTTGTTGATAGTTTGTCTGGAAAAGGTTTGGATCATCTCAAGAGCAGTATTCAGGAAATGATGAAAGGAGTCCCTGGTCGAGACCCAAAGGGGGCCTTTCGCCTGCCAATTGACCAGGTATTTACCGTTCATGGCCAGGGAACGGTCGTAAGAGGGACCGTATACGAAGGAAGGATTGCTGAAGGAGAAACGGTAAAGCTTCTGCCAGCCCAAAAAACGGTGAGAGCAAGACAGCTTCAAGTACATAAGCAGCCTGTCAGGGAAGGAATAGCGGGTCAAAGACTTGCTATTAACCTTGGAGGGATTGACAAGGAAGAAGTGGAAAGAGGAGATGTCCTTGTATCAGCAGACCATTATGTGTCTGCTGATACGATTGATGTGGAACTTACCACAGTGGATGGGATCAAATTCCCTCTAAAACAACGGGGCTATATTAAGCTTCACTTAGGGACGGCGGAAGTTTACGGGAAAATTGTGTTCTTTGACCGGAATGTTCTTGAAGCAGGGAAAAAGCGGGTTCTTTGTCAGGTAAGGCTTGATGAACCTGTGGTCACAAAGAGAGGAGATCGTTTTATCTTGCGAAGACCTACTCCTGTTGAAACAATAGGCGGGGGAATGGTGATTAATACGGATACCCAAAAGTATAAGTTTGGGCAAGAGACGATAGACAAGCTTGAAAAGGATCTCGAAGGGACGCCTGAAGACCGGATTAAAGATGTCCTCCTTGAGTATAAATGGCTGAGAAAGGATGAAATAGTGAAACATTCAGGCCTTACAGCCGATGAGGCAGAAGAAACGCTTTCTCTCATGCTTGGTGGAGGAACAGTCATAGAAGTGAAGGATCAGATGTTTACGTTACCGGATTTGTTTGACAACTTTATAAATCGCTTAAGGGAGAGCTTAGAAACATTTCATGCTTCCTATCCATTAAGAGCCGGTAAAAATAAAAGTGAAATTCTTCAGGAGAATAAAGGAACTTATCCAAAAGGTTTGTTAGAGCATTTCCTTGATAGCGGGATTCAAAAAGAATTAATTAAAAGGAATAACCAATATATCTCTCTACAGAATTTCACCCCTCATTTCCCAAAAGGCTGGGAGTCTCGAATGGAAAATGTGGTCACCGCTCTGCAACGGGAAGGATTACTTGTTTCGCCTTTTGAAGAGACAGCCAGGGAACAATCTTTGCCAGACGATTTAATGAAAGAACTTCGCCAGTACCTTTTAGAAAATGGAAAAGCAGTTCCTATGGATGACAAGCATATTTGGGACCAAGAGGCTGTGTCAGAAGCTAAAAGGAAGTTACGTGACGGAACAAATGAGGTATTTACTTTGCAAGAGGCAAAAGAAGTTCTTGGCGTGACCAGGAAGTATTTAGTTCCTTTTTTAGAGTGGCTTGATAATGAAAAATGGACAGCAAGAAAGGATAAGGAACGGACATGGCTAAAATGAAGGCAACTAAGGATAAGAAAGAATTAAAGGTTGTCTTTCTTACTCCTTACCTTTATTCAATCAGAGGAAATGCCACGACAGCAAAACGCTTGACCCAGGCTCTTTCCCGGGAAGGAGTAAGCGTAAAAGTGGCTTCTTATGAAGAGGAAAGTAATGAAAAAATCAAGGCATTAATAGCAGAAAGTGACATCGTGCATGCTCTTCATGTGAGAAGGTTTGTAGAATGGCTCAGTGAAACAGCCATCAAGATTACCCAGCCCCTTTTATTAACCTCGGGAGGGACTGATGTGAATGTGGACTTCAACGATCCTGATAAACTGAAAGAAATGAAAGACATTATAAATCAAAGCAGCGGAATTACTGTGTTTACTCAGGACGGAAAAGAGAAAGTTCTTCGATCCTTTCCTGAAAGCAAAGGGAAAGTGCATATCATTCCTCAAGGGATACAACTGGAAGATAACAAGGAGATGGATATGCAGCTTCCTGCTGGCTGTCCAAAGATACTCCTTCCTGCAGGACTCCGTCCGGTAAAGGATGTATTGTTTCTGGGAGAGGCGCTTGTTTCTTTACGAAAGGTATTTCCTGATTTGCAATTTGCCATCATTGGTGCAAACCTAGATGAAAAAACCTTTCGAGAAGTAAAGAAATGGGATCTCCGATATAAATGGTTTCATTACTGGGAACCAGTACCCTTGGATAGGATGTCTACCCTTTATGAGTGGGCGGATATCGTTGTTAATACATCGAGTTCAGAAGGGCAGCCGATGGCTGTCTTAGAGGCTATGGCGTGGGGAACGCCGGTGCTTGCACGAAATATTCCAGGAAACAAAAGCGTCATTTTTCATGGCTCTAATGGTTATTTATTTAATAATCCCGAAGAGTTTATGGAGCAATGTAAAACCTTGATGGCTTCTACTGAGCTGCAAAATAAATTCATTTCTGGTGGAAAGAAAACGATATCAAAGCATCATGACCCGTCTGAAGAGGCAAAAGCTTACCTTTATTTGTACAAAGAAAGCATAAGCAAGAAAGAAGAAAACAAGGGCTGAATCTTGGCAGAAGCCGTGCACTGCCTTTTTAAGAGGGAGCAGCCTATCTCAGTCCTTTGTTTTTGAAAAGAAGATCGCTGAGCCTCTTGTGGGCAGCGATCTTCTTTTACTGTTTTTACATGGGAAGCATTTTTTTCGCCAGCTTTGTAAATGCCTCGCTTTCTTGAAGATTTTCACCGTGCTGAAGGTAAGAGGCATAAAAGGTTCTGCTCGAGGGGAGAAATCCGTAGCGCCCAACGTTTCTTTTCTTTTCATGCTGCAGTGCTAGATCAGAAACGAATCCATATCCAATGCCTGCTTCAACCAGTGAAAGCATGGACTCTGTCGTAGGTGAAATAGCTGCGGTTTCAAGCTCAGCCATCGACCCGCCCCATTCATTTAATCCCCTTTCTGCCGCGATAAACGTACCTGACCCTTCCTTTCGTTTAATAAAAGGAAGATGCTGCAGTTCCTCCATTGAAGTTATCTTTTTTTTATCAGAATTAGAAGGTCCAATAATTGCAAGCCTGTCTTCGATTAGAGGGACCACCATAAGTTCAGGATGAGTATGGAAGGCTCCAGTGAGCGCCATGTCTAAATCTCCTTTCTTCAAGGAAGAAGAGATAGTTTCTGAATCATCAACCTGCAAAGAAAGGCGAATGTCAGGATAGGCTTTTATAAAAACGCTGCACAACTTTGGCAGAAAATAGGTTCCGGGTGTGGTGCTTGCCCCTATCCGGAACGTTTTTTTCCAGCTTTCGCCCCTTTGGGAGCACCTTTCCTTTAAATCCTCCCACTCTGTCAGCCATTCACTCGCTTTTTCATACACCCATTTTCCTTCCTCGGTCAATGTGAAATGATCCCGGTCAATTAAAGAGACACCTAGTTTTTGTTCCAGAGCCTTTAAATGTTTGGTCACAGCAGACTGAGATATATGAAGTGTATCAGCAGCTTTGGAAAAGCTTTCTTGATCAGCAAGAACAACAAAGGTTGAAAGCCATTTTTCGTTCATGTACGTCCACCGCCTTTGGTATGCATATAACTTTACAATTATCTTAAACAATGGTAGCTTAGTAACGCAATCGTATTCCGTTATGGAATGGATATTTGTACGTTTTGGAAATGATAAGAAAATTGTGAAAGGATGAAGGTTCTCCTATGAAAAAGTTTACTATGCTATGTACAGGTATTATTCTTGCAGGCACCCTCGCAGCCTGTGGAGACGAAGATGGACAGGAGGAAGTGGATGAAGGGACAGAGGTAGAAGAAACAGAAGAGGAAGCCGGGGAAGAAGCAGAAGAGCCTGAGGAAGACGAATTGGCCGGTGAGGGCGACGATGATGTATTAGAAGTCGCAGTGATCCCTGCTCAGTCAATCGGTGAAATGCAGACCGGTCTTGATCGTCTGGAAGAAACATTGTCAGAAAGCCTCGACAGAGAAGTAGAGGTAGAGCATTACCCTAACTATAACGCTGTAGTTGAAGCCATTAATTACAGTCATATTGACCTTGCGTACTTAGGGCCTCTTACTTATCTAATTGCTCATGAAGAAAGCGGAGCTCAGGCTATTTTAACTCAGGAAATTGACGGGGCACCGTATTACTATTCGTATATTATTACCCATGAGGAAGCACCGTGGGACGACCTTGATGAGCTCCTTGAAGACAGGGAGGATATTGACTTTGCATTCGGCAGCATTTCCTCAACGTCAGGCTCTTTAATCCCTGGACTTGAGCTGAACCAGCGGGGAGTATTTGAAGATGAAAATAATCATGAGTTTGCCAGCGTTCGGTACACCGGCTCTCATGACATTACTTCACAAGTGGTTCAAAACCAGGAAGTTGATGCCGGGGCCGTAGATAGTGCTATTTATAATGCACTGGTAGAAGAAGGAGCAGTCGACGATGACCAGATTAAAGTTATCTGGGAGTCAGAGCAGCTCTATCAATACCCATGGGTTGTCCCTCACGATATGGAAGAGGACGAAATTGAAGCGATTCAAGAGGCGTTTATTGCCATAGAAGACGAAGAAATTTTAAATATCTTTGGCGGCGCTTCAGCGTTTGTGGAAGCGGATGACAGCCAGTATGAAGACGTCCTTGAGGCGGCAAGAGAGTTTGATATGCTCGATCCTGAGGTTCTGGATTAATCACGCTTTGTTTTAGCCGGTTATCGGTTGACGTATATCAGCCAGACCGGCTTTTTCATAATGAACATATACCTTTCGAAAACTGAGGCTTTCCGACTTTGTCTGTCAGTCTGGTTTTGGAAACACTGGGGAAAGGGTTGAAAACATGATTTGGTTCCACAAAAGATACCTCCTTTATGGAGTTATCTTACTTGCGATCACCTGGTGGAGCATGAGGGAAACGGGCTTTGAGCTTGAAAGGTTTGCTCAGTTTACAGATGCTTTTACTTTCATACAAAACCGTTTTTTGCCACCGGAATGGTCTCTGCTTCCATTGCTGCTCAGGGAATCCCTGGTGACATTGGCAGTGGCTTTCCTTGGTACTTTCTTTGCGCTTATTATTGCTCTGCCACTCAGCTTTGCGTCTGCTTCCAACACGAGCAGAAGCAGAACGGCTTATACGTTCAACCGCTTTTCTTTATCCGGCCTGCGGTCCATCCCTGAGATTGTCTTTGGTCTGATTTTTGTGGTGGTTATCGGTTTAGGCCCATTTGCAGCTGTTCTTGCTATTTTACTTCATAATATTGGAGTCCTTGGAAAGCTGATATCCGAGTTGATCGAAGCTTCTGATCCTGGTCCCCATGAAGCAATGAAGTCAGTAGGAGCCCAAAGGCGGATTGCAAGTCTGTTTGCCATCGTCCCGCAAATTTGGCCGAATATTTTATCTCATTATTTTTATCGGTTCGAAGTCGCTATTAGAACCTCTTTAATCCTTGGATTCATTGGCGGGGGCGGGATTGGCCAGCAGCTCTTTAATCAATTTCAAAGCTTTAATTATACAGCGATGGCAGTGAGCATTTTACTTATTATGCTTCTTGTCATAGTGGTAGATATGTTTGGCTCATATGTAAGGAAACGAGTGATCTAAGGAAGGGGGGGAAGGTTTGATTACATTAGAAAATGTGACGGTAAAATATCCAGGAGCCGCTGATCCGGCTATTGATAACTTGTCTTTATCATTTCAACAAGGAGAATTTATTGGTGTGCTTGGTAGAAGCGGGGCTGGAAAATCAACCTTTATCCGGACCATAAACGCTCTCCAGGAGGTAAGTTCAGGAGAAATTATTGTTGATGACTATTCTGTTCACTCCTTATCAGATGAGGATAAGCGAAGGCTTAGGACAAAAGCCGGCATGATCTTTCAGCATTTCCACCTCATCCCCAGGATGACCGTGCTTCAAAATGTGCTGACCGGACGGTTTGGCCAAAAGAAATGGTATGAGAATCTACTGGGCTTATACTCGGAGGAGGAAAAGAACGAAGGGAAGAGTGTCATTGAACAAGTTGGCCTGGAGAAAATGGCAGGAAGAAGAGTTGAGGCTCTCAGCGGCGGACAAAAACAGCGAGTGGGAATTGCCCGTGCCCTCATGCAGCAACCTGATATTTTTCTCGGAGATGAGCCAGTAGCAAGCCTTGATCCGAGTACAGCTAAGTCGATCTTTGGCATTCTTCGTTCCGTTCATGACGAAAAAAAACTGGTAACGATCATCAATATCCATGATGTTGAGATTGCCAAGAAGTTTTCAACGAGAATCATTGGATTAAAAGAAGGAAAGCTTGCTTTTGATGGACGTCCTGAGGAGCTTGATGAAAAGGCATATAATAGGATTTACGATGAATAACCCCCCTGGATCTTTCCAAGGGGTTTTTTATACGCTATTTTACTTCAATCGGTCGTTCTGTTCTTTCTGTCACACGGCCGATGATGGCTGCTTCATGAATTCCTTTTGTATGAAGGGCCTCGACATATTGATCAGCTTCTTCTTCAGGCAATGCTACAAGGAGACCGCCTGACGTGATGGCATCGCACAATAAAAGCTGCTGAGCTTTACTGAGTCGCTCATCAAAGGAAATGACAGATTCAAGCCAGCTCGCATTGGCCTTTGATCCACCGGGGATTATTCCCTCCTCGGCAAGCTGCAAGGCTCCTTCAAGCACAGGAATCCGGTCATATTCAAATGAAAAGGTGACATCGCTGGAGCCTGCCATTTCATATCCATGACCGAGTAATCCAAAGCCTGTTACATCTGTTACAGCACTTGGATGGAAAGAATCCAGAGCTTCAGCTGCCTTATTGTTAAGTGCAGCCATTGTCCGGGTAACGGCTTCTTCTTGTTCTTTTGTGACAACATCACGTTTGATGCCAGTTGTAAGAACGCCAACCCCGATCGGTTTTGTTAAGACAAGAACATCGCCGGGTTTAGCTCCCTGGTTTCTAAATATCTTGTCAGGGTGGACAATTCCTGTTGCTGCCAGACCGAATTTGGGCTCACTGTCATCAATAGAATGGCCGCCTACAATGGTTGCTCCTGATTCTGCTACTTTATCAGAAGCTCCTTTCATAATCCCTGCTAAAACTTCGTCAGGGAGAGACTTGATTGGAAAACCCACGATATTTAAGACCGTCTTTGGTTTTCCTCCCATCGCGTAAATATCGCTTAATGCATTTGCAGCAGCGATTTGGCCAAACATATATGGATCATCCACAATCGGAGTGAAGTAGTCAACGCTTTGCACAAGAGCAAGGTCATCGGTCAAACGATATACGCCCCCGTCATCAGAGGTGTTCGTACCGACTAACAAATTTGGATCAGCTTCTCGTTCTGGTAAGTGACGCAAAACTTGCGCCAGGTCTTCTGGACCAATTTTACATCCTCAGCCAGCTTTTGAGGAAAGACTAGTTAGCCTGATTTTATCTTCTTTGCTCATATTAGGACACCTCCTGTAAATTCCTTTTTTGCTGCTTACACTAGTATAAGGGTATCATTTGCATAGTGACAAACAATATCCTAAAATAAAGTTCAGAAATCAATTATAAAGGAGAAGATTTTTTTATGAAAGTAACCGTGGAATTTTGCATGCAGTGAAACTTTGCTCCAAAAGCCGTGAGTTTCGCGGACAAACTACTAGATAAATATCGAGGCGCAGTCAGCGCTGTAGAATTAATAACGAGTTCAGGCGGGGCCTTTGAAGTCACTGTTGATGGCGAAAAGGTATACTCAAAGCTTGAACAGGACAGCTTCCCGGATGAAGATCAGCTGATTGAAGAAATTGCAAAATTTAAAGAATAGATAAACAGACGGGCCGGTTATTTCTTGGAAAACGGCCCGTGTTTTTATCTCATGGGAGCTGGGATGAAGAGGCGTCCTCGATAAGAAAGGTGAGAAATAATATGAAAGAAGCTGTAAGAATGCTCCCCCCAATTCATGAGCTTCAGGTTGAGCCTGAATATACAGCTCTGGCCTTTCAGGAGAATGGAGTATCTTCTGAGAAGTTGACAGAGTGGCTCCGTGAGGAAGTAATGAAGCTGCGAGCTGACCTTCTCCAAGGTCAGGCACCGGTTCCCGTGTCTGCTGCTTCCTTTAAGAACCATGTATTGAATGCATTAAAAAAGAGAGTACAAGCCTTTGAATCCTACACACTTACACGTGTTATTAATGCCACCGGGACGATTCTGCACACCAATCTAGGGCGGGCGCGCTTGAGTGACGAAGCGATTAAACAGGTGATTATGACCTCCTCAAATTATTCCAACCTCGAATATAACATTGGGGAGGGCAAACGGGGATCCCGACATGATTTGATCGAAGATTTACTTACCGAGGTAACCGGGGCAGAAGCTGCTATGGTTGTTAATAATAATGCTGCGGCTGTTTTTTTCGTGCTTCATGCTCTTGCAAAAAATAAGGAAGTGATAGTTTCCAGGGGCCAGCTCGTGGAAATCGGCGGATCCTTCCGTGTTTCATCAATAATGGAGGAAAGTGGTGCACACTTAGTCGAGGTAGGCACAACGAACAAGACCCATTTATATGATTATGAAAATGCGCTTAATAATGATACGGGCATGATAATGAAGGTGCACACGAGTAATTTTAAAACGATTGGTTTTACGGCAGAAGTGGGTCTTGAAGAGCTTATTCCATTAAAAGAAAAAAAACAAGACAGTCAGGTTATTATATATGAAGACCTGGGAAGCGGAGCGTTGTATGATTTTTCTTCTCATGGAATTGGTGACGAGCCTACTGTAAGAGAGGTTATTGAAAAAGGAGCCGATCTAGTTACATTTTCAGGAGATAAGCTGCTTGGGGGTCCTCAAGCCGGAATTATAGCCGGTAAGAAGGAAATCATTCAAAAGCTCAAGAAAAATCAACTGGCCCGAGTACTTAGGGTTGATAAAATGACCCTGGCCGCCCTGGAAGCCACGTTGAAAGCATACGCAAAAGGAATTGAGGGGGTCCATACTCTTCCTGTAGGTAAAATGGTCCTTGAGAGCAAGGAGGAAGTAAAGAACCGGGCGGAGGTCTTTTTAAAGGGCTTGGACGCTACTTCCTGGAAGGCATCACTTATTGAAGAAACCTCACAAATAGGCGGAGGAACGATGCCGGATGTTTCATTGCCGACTTTTGCAGTAAAAGTGGAGCTTGAGGGTGAAATAGTTGAAAAAGTAATAAAGTTATTGAGAAACGGTGATGACCCTCCAGTTGTGGCCCGTGCGAAAGGAAACAGTGTTATTTTGGACTTTCGGACTGTTACCTGGGAAGAAACTGAGGTGCTCGTTCATCGTTTTGTCGCCCTTGATCAACATTTTCATTAATCATAGCGGTTGTCGTCAAAGGCTTTTTATAGAAGAAAAACGAGCTGGCATTGAACGCTTTCAGCTCGTTTTTTCTTTTTCTTTTATGAAGAAGTGGACTTATTTATCCTCTGCCTCCATGTGCCTGATTGACGTGATTGCGCTGCTTTACTTTTTTTGAACCTGGCATAGGTTCTTGCATTCCTTCTGAGTCTGTATCTTTAGGTGAATTTCTTCTCTGGTCTTTATACGTGTTTTTTTCTGTCATCCTGCACCCTCCTTTCGTACGTAGGATAAACAGAGGTGAGAAAAACATACAGAAAAAAGAAATCCTACAAAAGGACATATCACAAGAGCCTGAAATAAAAGAACTAGCACGGCTGCTTGTTGCAGTCAACAACCTTTTTCCTCGTACATATTACAGAAAGATGAAAATATTTTCACTAAGCCATTTATATTTTTACAAAGTTTTGCTATTCTTGAATAGGGAAGATTTGCGACTACTAGTATCAAAGCGTTTTCAATAGTTTTGAGCAATATCTTCGACATTTTCCCAAATGTGTTATATGATAGTTTTAAAAAGGAGGGAATACATAATGAGTAAAAACAATGATGTTTTTAACTCCCGCAAGTCCTTTTCTGTCAATGGAAAGACTTACAACTATTATGACATTAAAGCGCTTGAGGAAGCAGGAGTAGGTAAAGTATCGAATCTTCCATACTCCGTGAAAGTATTACTGGAATCTGTACTAAGACAGTACGATGATAAAGTAATCAAGAAAGAGCATATTGAAAGTCTGGCAAAATGGAGCGACAACAATAGTGGTGCCGAGGATGTACCTTTTAAGCCCTCACGTGTTATCTTGCAGGACTTCACAGGGGTGCCAGCGGTTGTAGACTTAGCTTCTCTTCGTAAGGCAATGGCTGACATTGGCGGCGATCCTCAGTCTATTAATCCTGCTATTCCGGTAGATTTAGTCGTAGACCATTCTGTTCAAGTGGATAAGTTTGGACAAAGCGACTCTTTAGAGCAAAATATGAACCTTGAATTTGAAAGAAATGAGGAGCGTTACAAGCTTCTAAGCTGGGCAACAAAAGCATATGATAACTATAGTGCAGTGCCGCCGGCGACTGGTATTGTCCATCAGGTGAACCTTGAGTATCTTGCTTCCGTAGTACATGCTGTAGAAGGTGAAGACGGAAGCTATGAAGCATACCCGGATACACTGGTAGGAACAGATTCCCATACAACAATGATAAACGGTCTTGGTGTTTTAGGCTGGGGTGTGGGCGGAATTGAGGCAGAAGCTGGAATGCTTCAGCAGCCTTCTTATTTCCCGGCTCCGGAAGTTATTGGTGTGCGCTTAAGCGGCTCCATTCCTGAGGGAGCAACAGCTACTGATGTCGCCCTTAAGGTGACACAAGTACTTCGTGAGCAAAACGTTGTTGGTAAATTTGTTGAATTCTTCGGTGAAGGACTAGCAGATCTTCCTCTCGCTGACCGAGCTACAATTTCCAACATGGCTCCTGAATATGGAGCAACTTGCGGGTTTTTCCCAGTAGACCAAGAAGCTTTGAATTACCTTCGCCTTACTGGCCGCAGTGAAGAGCATATTGAAGTGGTTTCTACTTATTGTAAGGAAAACGGCCTTTTCTATACTCCAGGTACAGATGAGCCGACATTTACTAAAGTAGTAGAAATTCCATTAAATGAAATTGAACCAAGTCTTTCCGGACCAAAGCGTCCTCAGGACCTTATCACTCTTAAAGATATGCGTGAGCAGTTTGTGAAAGCATTGTCTGCTCCAGCAGGAAACCAAGGGTTTGGACTTGCTCCGGAGGATATTGATAAGGAAGTAGAAATCAATCATCCAAGTGGAAAGAAATCCACGATGAAAACAGGTGCGGTTACAATCGCAGCGATTACGAGCTGTACAAACACCTCTAACCCTTCTGTTATGCTTGGAGCCGGACTCCTTGCTAAAAAAGCTGTGGAGAAAGGTCTTGAGGTGCCAGGCTATGTGAAGACCTCTCTTGCACCAGGTTCCAAAGTAGTTACAAGATATTTGGAAGATTCAGGTCTGCTTCCATACTTGGACAAGCTTGGATTCAACCTTGTGGGCTACGGCTGTACAACTTGTATCGGAAACAGCGGACCGCTTCCAGTGGAAGTGGAGGAAGCAATTGCTGAGAATGATATGCTTGTAAGCTCTGTGCTTAGCGGAAACAGAAACTTTGAAGGACGCATTCACCCGCTTGTAAAAGCCAACTACCTGGCTTCACCGCCGCTTGTAGTAGCTTACGCTCTTGCTGGTAATGTTAACTTTGATATCCAAAAAGACTCTTTTGGAAAAGACAAAGATGGCAACGATGTATATTTTAAAGATTTATGGCCGTCTGCCGGGGAAGTCAAAGAATTTATCGCTCAAAGTGTTTCCCCTGAAATCTTTAAGTCAGAATATGAGTCTGTATTTGATAACAATGAACGTTGGAACGAGCTTCAATCCGATGAAAATGACGCGTTATATGATTGGGATGAAGAGTCCACGTACATTCAAAACCCGCCGTTCTTTGAAGATCTTTCTGAGAACCCAGAGGATATCAAAGAGCTTAATGAACTGCGCGCGATCGGTAAGTTTGGTGACTCCGTTACCACGGATCACATTTCTCCTGCCGGTTCAATTGCAAAGGACAGCCCAGCAGGTAAATACTTGATGAGCAAAGGCTTAAAGCCTGCGCAGTTTAACTCCTATGGTTCCCGACGTGGTAACCATGAAGTTATGATGCGTGGTACGTTTGCAAATATCCGCATTAAGAACCAGCTGGCACCTGGCACAGAGGGCGGTTACACTACGTACTGGCCAACTGGTGATGTAATGGCTATTTATGATGCAGCCATGAAGTACAAAGAGGATGAGACTGGCCTCTTAGTAATGGCTGGAAAAGACTACGGTATGGGAAGCTCTCGTGACTGGGCAGCTAAAGGTACAAACCTTCTAGGCATTAAGACAGTTATCGCAGAAAGCTTTGAGCGTATCCACCGCAGTAATCTTGTTCTTATGGGTGTGCTTCCTCTTCAATTTAAAGAAGGCGAGAGTGCTGAGAAGTTAGGACTGACTGGTAAGGAAACCTTTGATGTGAAGGTGGATAACACCGTTCAGCCTCGTGATCATGTAACGGTGGTTGCAACAGATGAAGATGGCAAGACTACTGAGTTTGAAGTACTTGTTCGTTTTGATAGTGACATTGAAATCGACTACTATCGTCATGGCGGTATTCTTCAAATGGTTCTTCGCAGCAGATTGGCTGCCGCAAAGAGCAGCTAATAAGGTTAAAAGGCTGACCTGCCGGGTCAGCCTTTTTTATGATCATTAATGACAATTAGTGGCGCTTTTTCAGCAAATCACGGTTATATAGAGAGCAACGCAGGCATAGGTACAAGACGAAGACAATAAAAGGGCGTTTCCCAAAAGAAACAAATAGTCATCGTCCCCTTAAAAATTTCCCAGTAGTTGTCCGAAATATACCGATTATTTGTTCTATAGTCTAAAAGGTATGATCCATACATATAGAGCCACTTATACCTCCTGTATAACGGATGCGTATTAGTGGCTATTAAGCAGCGAACTAAATCTCTATTTTATTGTTTTTATGGATATTTTCCGTTCCTGCGTTCACAGCAGTCTTACTATCCTCTTGTACCAGGGCATGAAATTGCAGGCATTGTGACGGATGTAGGAGACGAAGTGACGAAGTACAAGGTTGGTGACCGGGTAGGGGTCGGGTGTATGGTCGACTCTTGTGGAGAATGTGAGAACTGCCAGAAAGGAGAAGGCAATATTGTCTCAAAGGAAATGTACCTACCTATGCTGGTGTGGACAAATACGGGGAGTCAACTCAAGGTGGCTATTCCACCCACATTGTTGTAACTGAGGATTTTGTACTTCGTATCAGATTCCCACAAGGTAAGCCGTTCCTGGTTATAAATTAATTTACTTGAATAATTCCATTTTAACGGCAGGATAGCAAATCCTGTCGTTTTTTATAGCTTAAGTAAGTTTTGCTTTAGGTGTACATCTGAACGTACGTTATCGTAAAGAACCTGGTAAGATTTATAAGTTTATAAATATTTAAATAAGAACCTCTTTTTGGTGTAATCTACTAGAATAAGCAATAGGAAGGAGGCATTTAGGTGCGTTTTTTTTTTAACATTGACATCACTCAGTACTAACCACTGAAATGGTTGTTACCATACCAGCTTCTTTATGACCAGGAAGCGAACATATAGCTTGATAATTTCCAGGCTCCGTAAAAATAACGGACTGGCTATTAGTGGTCCCGGGAGATGTATGAATATGAGCCCCTGCCTCTTTAATTACAAAGTCATGCTCCTGAGAACCCGAGTTCGTTGACGTAAAAGTAATCTCTTCATTTGATGGTACACGAATATCCTTTGGATGAAAATTATATTCCGTGGCATGAAGCATAATATTGTTGTGTGAAGCATGACCGTGGGTAGAATCATCTATTATGCTGATGTTAGCCGGAAAGGAATAAGTATGAAAACTGATAATGAAAAGGAAAACAACAAAAAAATAAGCCAGTGGTTGAAACAAAACATTTTTTTTCATTTTTACTTTATTTATCTCATGAATTTGCAACAGGTACACAAGAAAGAAAATAGCTACAGTTAAAAGACTCATGACCCGTAGCAACTGAATAAATGTTTCAGGAGCACTCATAACACCGAGCATCGTACCCATCATTCCACCCATTATTCCAGCCATAAGCCCTTCTAAAGAGGCTGCCAGAGAGAAGGGGTAGCCTGATATAACTCCAATGACTAATCCTATAAGCATACTGATAACCGTCATTTCAAAAAAGGCAGTGGGATATAAGATAGATGTTATTGTCCCTGTACTTAAACCAACAATCATTCCTAATGTCATGGCAATTACCATGCCTGCCATATTGCTTATTACGCTTTTAAATAAATAGGAAAAGATTAATAACCAACTTAACAACAAGGTGATAATAATTACAAGGGCGATAAGATGCAGCACATTATTTTCTCCTCTCCATGATTAACTCATTTTCATTTTATTAAGAGAGAAAGATTAATATGTACAAGTATTTCCTTTGGCCTTTAAGAATAGGAGGATTTGTTCTTTAGATGGTAGAGTGTATAGACAGTATGTTGTTTAAGGGGTGAACTTACATACTCCCTCTATGTTTTCTATTCTATGTATTTTCACCAAGCAATGTTAAATAATTATTACCAACAAGAGTATTACGATCAAGGAAAGGACTGAAACTTTTACCCACCGTAGTGTGCTTAGTGGACGCGGTTGTTTATTAGAATTATTGTTTGACTATGGAGCGGCGTGCATGATAACCCAATTTAGCAAAGTCAGACAACAGGTATGCCTAGCTTCCTGGCTTTTATAAATCAAGATCGCAGAGGATTCTATCAAAGAGAACGATCCTTTTGTATTTTAGATACAGTACTGTGTATCGACCCTTAGAATATTATGTTCGGCCATATTGTAAAACACAATGGCATCTATTATTGTGGTTAAAGGATAAAAAGGTATTGAAAATAGAAGGTTATCAGTGAAACATTATAAAAGGAGGTTTCATATGATTAAAAAATGGTGGTTTTGGTTGTTAGTTGTTTTGTTTATTGTGATTAATATATCCATCACTAACATGTCTAACGACAGTGATGCTAAATATCAAAATGATCGTCCTCACCCTTTATATAGCGACATACCAACTCATTAATATAATAAGTCTAAAATGAGCATTAAAAAACCCTATTGATAATCGTCGACAGGGTTTTTTAATGCTCATTTTTATTTTAATCAAACTTTCATCACAATTAATGTTTATCCTTATATATGGCCAACCAATGAAATGGAAATCTCAAAATTAAGTAGAGAAAAGATCAACTCTTTACAATGAAAATTTACTATTTGGAAGTGTACGGAATAAAAAGTGAATTGGCGGTACCTGAGGGAGCCCTTAAATCATAAATATTTATTGGGAGAAGCGAACAGTGGGGGGATACAACACAATAACTCAAGAGGATAAGGTCACTATTTAACACTTAGTATTCATAAAGAAAGAACCTTAAAAAGAAGGAGGTTAATTGTGTGAAGAAAAAGCGAAGACCAGGTCAACAGTCTTAGGGGTGATTGCCTTAGCTCTTGGTTATACATTTTATAGTAATTTTTTTAATGACCAAGAAACTCAAGTTCAAGTGGGAGATGAGGCTCCTAATTTTGTGTTGGAAGATTTAGAAGGAAAGAGAGTTGAATTAGAAGAGTATAAGGGACAAGGGGTGTTCTTAAATTTTTGGGGAACGTTTTGTCCACCTTGTGAGAGAGAGATGCCATATATGGAGAATCAATATCAAATTTATCAGGAGCAGGATGTTGAGATCTTAGCCGTCAACGTTGGGGAAACAGACCTTGCTGTGTCCAGATTTGTGGATCGCCATGAATTGACCTTTCCTATTCCAATGGATAAAGGATCGGATGTAGTGGATCGATATGGGGTCCGACCACTGCCAACTACCTTTCTTATCGACTCAGAAGGCATAGTCACAAAAGTAATCACAGGGGGCATGACGGAAGAACATATCTCAGATTATATGGAAAGCATCACCCCTTAATAGAAAGGAGAAGAATAATGAGTAAGATTACTTGCAGTTGCGGGCAAGTAAATCCCGAGGGAACAGACATATGTCAAGCATGCGGAAAGCCCCTTACAGAAAATGTGAAGAATAAACAGTCTATATTAGATATGAGGTACGAGGGTGTTGCCAGGCGCTCACAAACCTATAATAAATCACTTATAGATAAAATTTGGAACTTCTTTTCTTCTGTTAAAGTAGGGGTTGGAATTATTGTTATTTTATTGGTTTCTTCTTCGTTAGGGACCCTTTTCCCTCAAGAATTATACATCCCAAGAACTGGAGATCCGGGACAGTACTATTACGAAGAATACGGCGTGGCCGGTAAAGTTTTTTATGACTTAGGATTTCACAACCTATACAGCTCTTGGTGGTATATGCTTCTAGTGGCTGCCTTAGGAGTTTCATTACTTATTGCAAGCATAGACCGCGTTGTGCCACTTTATCGCTCTCTCAAAAATCAGAAGGTTACAAGACACTCTTCTTTTTTAAAAAGACAACGCTTTTTTAGCCGAACATATGCAAATACTGCAGAAATAGATAACATCCTGACAAATTCGATGTCTGCGTTACAAAGAAAAAAATATAAGGTTCGACAAGAAAATGGTAACCTCTTTGCTGAAAAAGGACGGTTTTCAAGGTGGGGTCCTTATGTTAATCATGTAGGGCTTATTATATTTTTAATTGGTGTCATGCTTCGATTTTTTCCAGGCATGTATGTCGATGAAGTTCTGTGGCTCCGTGAGGGGGATAAAGCAGTGATCCCTGGAACAAATGGAGAGTATTATTTGGAAAACGAAGAATTTAAAGTAGAACTTTACGATCAAGAAGATGAGCTGTTTGGAGAAGCCATTGCTCGTGCGGGCGGTAGAGTAGTTGAAAACTATCAAACAAACGCAACATTGTATCAGAGTATGGCTGGAGAGGTTGTTGGTCAGAATACACTCGAAGAAAAGTTCAGTGGTGAAATTCGAGTCAATGAACCTATGAAGTTTTCCAATTTTGGTCTTTACCAAGTTGATTACAAATTAAACGAGTTTAGTACCATCACTTTTGCTCTTGAAGATAGTGAAACAGAGGAAGTGCTCGGGGAATTTACTGTCGATCTCTTCGATCCAAAAAATATGTATGAGGTAGGAGACGGGAACCGTGTCGAGTTACGAGAGTATTATCCTAACTATTTCTTAGATGATGATGGTTTACCTAGTACAGAATCAAGTATCCCTGATAATCCGGCCTTTATTTTTGACTTTTTCACACCAGATACACCTGAAGGAGAATCCAGCTTTCTTGGGATAGGAAGGAATGTGGAACCTATGGGTGAGGAGGACAACCAATATCAAATCCGCTTTGCAGATATTGACACTCACAATGTAACGGGTTTAACAGTGAGAAAAGATCAAACACTAGGGCTTATTAGTGTTGGAGGGGTGATCTTTATGATCGGCCTGGTGCAAGGAAGTTATTGGAACCATAGGAGAATTTGGATTCAGAATGTTAACGGAGAGGTGTGGATGTCGGCTCACACAAATAAAAATATATATGGCATTAAAAAAGATCTTGAATCTATCTCAACTACAACCGGTTTAATACCACCAATAGACCAAAAAGAAAAAGAGGGAAAGGAGAGATAGAATGGCTTCCATAAGTAGTGCTCTTTTGCTGGCAGCCTTTTTTATCTATTTAATAGCTACCGTATTTTTTTCATTAGCTGTCACAGGAGAACATAAACAAAAAGAAGCGAAAAAGAACAAGAAATGGGACAACGTTGGTTTTGCTCTTGCTACACTAGGATTGGTTTTGCAACTCGGTTATTTCATAACAAGATGGATAGCTGCTGGCCATGCCCCCATTAGTAATATGTTTGAATATACCGTATTTTTAGGAATGACGATCTCTTTTGGTTTTTTAATTCTTCATTTAATTTATAAAAAGAGTGTGCTTGGTTTATTTACAATGCCTCTTGTTACAATCATTATTGCTTACGCTTCTGTATTCCCAACAGAAATATCGCCCTTGATTCCGGCTTTACAAACCTATTGGCTTCAAATCCATGTTTCGACTACAGCGATCGGTCAAGGGATTTTAGCCATCGGCTTTGTCGCTGGTCTTGTTTACTTAATCCGTGTCGTGGATCAAAGTAAAAGAAGCAAACAAACCTTTTGGCTTGAAGCAATTATGTTTACAATGGTTAGCGCGGTTGGCATAGCGTTTACACTTTTCCTTTTTAGTTTGCTAAATTATGAAGTTACATTTAACTGGGTTAACGAGTTGGAAACGGAATCTCAGATTGATTACCAAATTCCAGCAATTGTAGGTCCTCATGAGGGAGAATTTGCTTCCTCGAGTAATGGGAATTTTGGACCTCTTTTTGAAACTCCTTCCTGGATGAATGGAGTGGAGTCCCCAAGAAAGTTTAATACATTCTTATGGTCCCTTGTCTCAGGAATTATATTATATAGTGGGCTAAGGGTGTCATTACGAAAAAGAATTAGCGGAGCAATCCAACCATTGCTAAGTAAGACCAACCCTCAATTGTTTGATGAAGTGAGTTACCGATCTGTGGTCATAGGATTTCCAATCTTTACATTAGGGGGACTTATTTTTGCTATGATTTGGGCACAAATAGCCTGGACAAGGTTTTGGGGATGGGATCCTAAGGAGGTTTGGGCCTTAATTACTTTCTTATTTTATGCTGCGTACTTACATTTGCGTTTATCACGAGGATGGCATGGAGAAAAGTCTGCCTGGCTTATGGTTATTGGGTTTGCGATCATCATGTTTAACCTTTTATTTATCAATTTAGTCGTAGCCGGTTTGCATTCTTATGCTTAATAGTTAAGGAGGAAAATGATGGGAGATGTCACCATTTTACTAGCCTTTGGGGCGGGCGTGTTATCCTTTGTTTCCCCGTGTAACTTGCCTTTATATCCTGCTTTTATTTCTTATATCACGGGAGTATCGGTGGATGAATTAAAGAGGGAAGACAAAAAATTGCCACCTTCAGCGATTATTCATACGATTTTTTTCTTGCTTGGGTTTTCAATTATTTTCGTAGTACTTGGAATGTCTACGAGTTTCATAGGTTCCTTGTTTATGCAATACAATGATTTTATTAGGCAAATGGGTGCTATATTTATTATTTTGTTTGGTTTAGTTATCCTTGGCATTTTCCAACCAAGCTTTTTGATGAAAAACAAACAGTTAAAGTTTAAAAAGAAGCCGTCTGGCTATGTCGGGACTAGCTTTATTGGAATGGGTTTTGCAGCTGGTTGGACACCATGTATTGGACCTATCCTTGCTGGGGTTATGGCATTGAGCCTAACAAATCCAGGGTCTGGGATGATGTATATGGCGATTTACAGTCTCGGTTTTTCTATTCCATTCTTATTGATGACATTCTTTATTGGAAAATTAAACATCATTAGGAAATATAGTTACCAAATCACTAAGATAGGTGGATCTGTTATGGTGATAATGGGGGTGTTTTTGTTTTTCGATTGGATGACACAAATTACTTCTTTTCTAGTTAATCATGTATTTGGTGGATTTACAGGATTTTAAAAGAGGTTATACTACATGAACAAATAAACTGTATCAGTTAACAGTACCCAAGAATAGAAAAAAGAAGACTGCATGAGAGATAGGAGGATACATTTTATGATAAAGATAAAGTACGGTCTATTCGCATTAGGGATATCTTCATTAGTGTTGGCTGCTTGTGGTGATTCGGATAGTCCCGATATAGGAGTAGATTCTTTTACCCATGTCCACGGTCTTTCATATGGAGCCGATGCTCCTTATGATTTATACATGAGCACACACCATGGACTTACTAAAAATGATGAGGAGAGAAATTGGGAGTGGGTTGGTGAACCAGAAGAACGACATGATTTGATGGGCTTTGCCATTTCAAATGAGGGGACAATGATTTCAAGTGGTCACCCCAATGCACAATCAGATTTAGAGAATCCCTTAGGGCTCATGATTAGTGAAGACGATGGGGAAACGTGGGACCCAATTGCCTTACATGGAGAAGTCGATTTTCACTTATTAGAGGTAAATGCCAATGACCCAAGCATCATTTATGGGATTGATAGCCATCAAGAAGGGCTCTTTAAATCAACGGACGGAGGTTACAATTGGGACCGTGTAGAAGCAAGCGGATTTCCTGACAGTGGATCCATTGCTTCCATTGTTTCCGATCCAGGGGATCCTGAATCTTTACTCGCAGGAACGGAACACGGGATCTTACAGTCAAATGACGGCGGAGAAACATGGGAAGAAAAAGATAATACCAGAGTAATGTATAGTGCTACGGGTGCAGGCGAAGCTGGACATATTGTTGGTTATGTAGTGGATCACGAAACGGCCGTCCTTGCAAAAAGCGACGATTTTGGAGAAACATGGGAATCACTTCACTTATCCCTTGAAGAAGATGTAGGGACTCATGTAGCTGTCCATCCTTCCGAGGAAGGAGTGTACGCTGTGGGTACTTTCCATGAAAGTTTATATGAAACGAGAGATGGAGGGGAAACGTGGGAGTTGCTTGCTGAAGAAGGAGTACCATGGGGGCAAGGGAATTAGTTTTTAATAGCTCTGTTTTTCTTCAGTACCCCCAGGTTTCTCATCTCTTCTACTAATTCCTTTTTAGGGGTCAAGAAAAGGAATAAGGGAATGCTTCTTATTAAAAGAGCTAACTTTCTCTAAAGGAAGTTAGCTCTGTGAATTTGACATAGTTAGATAAAGAATTTGCTTAACTTATGTATTCGTTAGTAAGTGGAGGTAAGGCTAGATGGGAAATAGGAAAATCCTGATTGTTGATGATGAGTGGTCCATGCGTAACCTGCTAAAAATTTATTTACACAAAGAAGGGTTTGACTATAGTGAGGCAACTAATGGGAAAGAGGCCTTACAAACGATAGGGTCTTCCTCTTTTGAAGTGATAGTGCTGGACCTAATGATGCCCGACATGGATGGGATAGAAGTTTGTAAAAAGATCCGAGACCAAAGTGACGTTCCTATTTTAATGCTAACAGCACGAAAAGAGACGAAAGACAAAGTGGAGGGTTTAAATATGGGGGCAGATGACTACTTAACAAAACCCTTTGAACCAGAAGAACTTGTAGCTAGAATAAATTCTTTAATAAGAAGAAAAAGTACAAGTATCCTCCCAACAGTGAAGGAAAAGGTCCTCAAAATTGACGGTTTAACCATTGATCATGTCAGCAGGAAAGTTATAGTACACCAATCAGTCATAGAAGTTACCCCTAAGGAATTTGATTTGCTTTACTTATTGGCCAACCATCCTGAAAGAGTTTACACTCGTGAAAACATTTTAGATATTATTTGGGAAGGGGATTTTATTGGATATGAACGCACGGTAGATACCCACGTAAAAAGCATTCGGTCCAAGTTACGAAAAGCTGGATTACCGTTTAATCCAATTGAAACGGTATGGGGTGTAGGTTATAAGTTCAATCCGGGACATAAACAATGAAGTGGAATAGGATCAGTGTAAAGCTGGGCGCTATTATAATTACCCTTTTCCTTTTGGTTTTACTGCCATTAGGTTTTGTCATTAACCAAATCCTCTCAGGTTTTTTCCATCAACAATTGGAAGAGGAGACCAGTCAATTATCTTCTCATTACGCCAGTTTAATTGAAAATAATCAGGACGATATGATTGTCCCAATGATTCAAAGAATGGCTGAACTCTCTCAAATTCCTATGTATATTACCAACGCTGAGGGAGAAGTAATAGCTCTTGCCCACCTTGCTGGGGTAGAGGAAGGGCAGTTAATTACTCAGGAGGAAATGACGGAACTTTTAGCAGGTCGTACAGTAGAAAGTCTTTATGAAGACCCGGAAGGACAGTCCTATTATGCGATAGGCACACCATTTTTCTCCGAGAACTCCTTTGAAGGAAGTGTATTCGTATTATCTACTATGGAAGGGTTGGAGCAATCCCTCCTTCAAGTAAGAAACTTGTTACTGCTATCTGGGGCAGGAGCCTTTTTTTTAGCACTAGGATTTACCATTGTAGTATCGAAAAAATTATCTACACCCTTATTGCAAATGGAAAAAGCAACACGCAAAATTGCGAAGGGAGAATGGGAAACGACAGTACCCCAGAATTCAGGAGATGAAATTGGTTCGTTAGCTAATGCGATTAATGAACTTGCTAGCGATTTGAAAAGATATAGAGATACCAGAAGAGAGTTTTTTGCGAATATATCTCATGAGTTAAAAACCCCTATTACCTATTTAAATGGGTACTCCAAAGTGTTAAAGGAAGGGCTATATCAAACAGAGAAGGAAAAAAATGAATATTTAGATATTATCCAGGGTGAATCCCAAAGGTTGTCGCAACTTATTAATGATATATCGGATCTTTCACAAGCAGAAGAAGGAAAGATAAGTTTGGAGCTCGAATGGGTGGATTTATCTGAAGTTCTTGAAGGGGTTATAAGAAAGACAGCTCTCAAAGCTAAGGTGAAAGGTTTGGATATTCATTTGAAAATTGATAATCACCTTCCTTTGATATATGGGGATGGTTTACGTTTGGAACAGATCTTTCTAAACTTAGTTGAGAATGCAATTCGCTATACAGACAAGGGTTTTATTTCTCTTAGCACTCTAAAATCTGACAAACAAAATGTGATCATTCAGGTAGAAGACTCAGGAAAAGGAATATCCAAAAAAGACCTCCCCTATATCTTTGATCGCTTCTATCGTGTGGAAAAATCTAGGGCGCGTCAATATGGAGGAACTGGGTTAGGGTTAGCTATTGTTAAAAACCTAGTTGAACTTCATAATGGAAATATTGAGGTATCGAGTCAATTGGGAAAAGGAACAGTAATTATAGTAGCTTTCCCTATTAATAGGAGGGAGAAAAGGGATGAGGGGTTTTGATTGGTTTGTAGCTGCGGTGTTAGTTGTGATTGGTCTATCATGCTTAACCATGTCGGCCACATGGATGTTCAGTCCTGATTCCTTACAATATTATGCAGCAACTCTTTTTCATATCTGTTTGTGGGTAATGACACCATTAGCCGTACTTCTTCTTGTGTATATAGCCTTAAGAATTTATGTAAAAACAAAAGGGAATAGCATTAAGAATAGAGAATGAAAAGTCTGAGAATAGAATGATAGGAAATTTAATGAATAGTAAAAAGGGAACTTCCCATATCGGAAGTTCCTTTTTTACGGTGGCTTTTCCTACATTTAGCCTCTTTGCAAACAAGGGCTAAACCCTTTTCTAAAACAGCCTGAACACCTTTCCCTCGTTAATTTTTTGTGTGAATAAGCACATTTTCTTCCTAAGTACATACTTCTTTCACAATCTTTTGTTAAAGTAATTCCGTTATTAAATTGTTAGAGCGAAAGGACTGTGTTGATAGATAACTTGTAAGGTCGGTATTTTACACTCCAAGAGTTTAAAAGAGAAAACAAATGTAATAAGGGAGAGTGAAGTGTGAGAGAACTTAACACAGAAGAAAAACAGTATGATATTAACATTCTTTTTGTTCTATTTTTATTTGCTGTAATTAGTTGTTTATACATTCTTTACGCCCAGCAGATGCCTCAATACAATGAAAATTTTGCTGTCAGACAATTGATTTTTTACTTTGTTGCCTTTGGCGTGGTTTTTGCAGTCATTCATTTTGATTTTGAATACTATGCTAACTTGTCTTGGGTGCTTTATGGGTTTGGTCTGTTTATGCTGCTAGCCCTTGAATTCGCCCCACAATCAATTGCCCCTACTATTGCAGGGGCGGTACGATGGTTTCGAGTTCCTATCATTGGTTCTTTTCAACCCTCTGAACTGGTCAAAATATTCATAATCATTACTTTAAGTACTGTGATTTATAAACATAACCTTCAAAAAACCGCGGCTAATCTTAAAGTCGACTTGTGGCTCCTATGTAAGATGGCATTCGTTGTTCTCCCACCTGTACTTCTACTACAGAGACAACCAGATATGGGAATGGTTATGATGACAGGGGCTATTTTTCTCTCCTTAGTTATTGTATCTGGAATTTCCTATAAGTTAGTATCCTTGATTATTGGAGGACCAGTATTACTATTTACTGGCTTTATTATTGCTTTTTTCCGGTTCCCAAGTTTTGTTGAACAATACTTTTTCAACTTTATATCTGATTATCAAGTGAGGAGGTTTTACGGCTGGCTAAACCCGGCAGAATTCTCAGATGAAGGGTATCAAACAGTTCAGGCAATGACGGCAATTGGGGCAGGACGGTTATATGGAAATCCAGAGGCAGATGTTTATCTTCCTGAAGCCCATACCGATTTCATTTTTGCGGTAATAGGAATGGAACATGGATTTTTAGGAGCTGCTCTAGTTATCACTCTTTACTTTGTTTTACTATATCAAATTTTGATGACGGCCCTTCGCTGCCATAATAGTTTTGGCACCTACTTATGTGCAGGGGTGATTGGTATGCTTTCGTTTCAAGTATTCCAGAATGTTGGAATGAACTTGGGGATTTTGCCAGTAACTGGATTTACACTGCCTTTACTAAGCTACGGAGGAAGTTCTCTTATTGCTACAATGTTTGCTATTGGTATTGTCCTAAGTGTAAGCTATCACTCAAAAAATTATATGTTTGAAAGTTAGGAATGATAAAAGGAAATTACCTCGTTTGCATAAACTGCTGTTTTAATAGTTGAAGGAGCAGCAACCATTTGAGATCAGGATAATAGTTATGGGGGTATGGTGATGTACTCAAGACAACTTGTCCTAGGGGAAAGTATAAAACCAATAAAGGAAACTCCATATTTTCCGTTTAGCAGGAGTTTATAAGAGGGAAAGAGAGCAAAGGGGAATAAATAATTCTTCAAAAAGGAGAGGATCGGGTTGGCGCATGAACAACATCAACAATTGCTTCAAACGCTAAGTGAATGCATTGAGGAATGCGAACACTGTTATCATGCTTGTTTTCAAGAAGAACATGTAAACATGTTGGCAGACTGTATTCAATTGGATAGAGAGTGTGCTGATATTTGTGCGGTAACAGCAAAAGCATTATCCCGGGAGTCTCATTTTACTAAGGAATACCTTGAACTATGTGCGAAAATTTGTGAAGAATGCGGGAAAGAGTGTGAAAAACACGATCAGCATGATCATTGCAAAAGATGTGCGCAAGCTTGCTTTAAGTGCGCGGATGCATGCCGAAAGGCTATTGCCTAAAAAGACTCTCATTATTAGCTCCGAGGTTTGCTATCTTCGGAGCTTTTTTGAGATTTGTCTCGAAGTGAGCTGAAAGCATACCAAATTACCAAAAAGTAATTATTGTGCAAAGTAAAAAATAAGAAATAAACATAGAGAAAATAGTATATTCTCTTTTTTTTTTGCGACGGTAAAACCTATATCTGTAACCATAGCAAATGGGAGTGATAATAAGTTTAGCTTCATTTTTTGTCGTCCAATTGTAGCTCAGTTTTTTATTTAAAAACCATTTAAAAAAGCCTACACAAAAGTGTAGGCTTGGCCTGGCCTCAAAGAAAGGTGTTTCTACTAGTGTCCTCCATGGCCATTGAGACCTTCAAGTTCTAATTTCTGATCAATAATTCCTTGTGTTTCAAAAGATATATCATCGAACGTTCCTAAAATGAAGCCGTGGTTATAAGGACCTTCCATCGGGTTGTTTTCAAATATCGGTTTAAGTGCAGAAAAATATTCGTACACTTCATCGGTCAATTCTCCTTCTTCCAGCCAAATCATTGGTGCATGTTTACCAAGATGCGCAAATGGGGCACCGGCTATAGCTAAATCAGGGGTATCAGTAGAAATGAAAGATAGACCATGACCCGGTTCATTAATTCCCCAACCGAAATCATTATCATCATCTCTAAATTGTGCAAAGGCAACTGAAAGTTCTGCTGGAGATTCACCTTCTATTCGTTCTACTTCCCCGTACTCGTTTAATTCCTCTTCCACATTAGCACTGATTGCACTTTCACTGCCTAAAAGGTAGATATTAGCGTTTCCTTCTCGTTTCTCTAAGGCTTCTGAAGTAGCCTCTGGTATTTCGTCGCTATCTACGTATAGAAGACTTTCATCCATGTGGGCAATCCAGTTTCCTGCCACTGTGGTTAACTCTCGGCTTTCATTTTCCATGGAGCCAACTATTACGTTTTCTGGAGCTTCTCCAATAATTGAAGCATATGCTTCGTCTATTTCATAAGCAAAGGACGCTGGGTCATCTTCTTGTATTTGTTCTACGTTATACTCATCAAGTTCCTCAATGACTGAATCACTTACACTTCCCATGACTATAACTTCAACGCCTTCTTCATTTCCTTTTGGCTGTAAACGACTAATTTCTTGGGATACAACCTCGGGAATATTATCAGATTCTATAAAAAGCGCAGGTCCATCATTAGGATGGTGGACCAAATTTAGACTTGCTAAAGAAACTTGCCAATTATCTTCTGGTACAAGAATGACTGTACCTGGTTGATTTTCCTCATAAACTGCAGGCCATACTGTTTGAGATACTTGAACAGCAAACTCGATCGTGTCATTGTTATCAATTCGAGTAATGTTTTTTGTCTGATTGTCGATTAAACCTTGTGTGGCATTTTCATTAAGGGATTCAGGAGGAGTGGCCGCTTTTTCCCTTATTTCTTCTTCACTGCCACCCTCCATGTTATGATCCATATCCCCATGATCCATATCCCCATGATCCATATCTTCATGGTCCATGTCCCCATGGTCCATGCCTTCCTCCATATCTTCACTCTCTTCTTCTACGTTTTCATTCGTAGTATCCTCTTCAATCACCTCAGCTTCTTCCTCGTTGTTACAGGCAGCTATGATAGCAAGAAGTCCTGCCGTACTAAGTACCTTAAAAATTTTCTTTTTCATTATAATCCTCCTTATTTATGATCTTTTACAGTACAAAGGTTACTATAGCGAATAAATTTGAAAAAAATATGTAGATAGTTTGAGCTTCAACAAAGAAGAAGTTGATTTCTAGTTTTCTTTGTAAGAGGCGAAAGCTATTAGTTGGCTAAAATTAAATTCACCGGTACAATCACTACATATAATGGTAAGTGCTTCTTTCCTTCATTTTTTTCTTTTATAGATATCTCAAAATCCACTTTTTGTAGTGTGTCATTTTAATTTTCTAAGTTGCAATTCGTAATACTGCTATTGCAAGTATTATTAGAAACAGCACATTCTATCTTTTCATTGTGCATCTCTTTACAGTGGAAGTGCTCTTGTTTTACCATAAAGTTTATTTCTTTTTTTTTGGCTCTACTTCTTTTCTTCTGTTTTTTGAGAATAATCATCTAAGTAGCCCCTGTTGGCGAATCCTTTTTTTCGGCGGTACCATATAAGGAATAAAGAACCGAAAATGAGGATTAAAGACATGACCTGAGCTGTGCGAAGTACGTCAAATATCATTAAACTGTCTGTACGTAATCCTTCAATGAAAAAGCGACCCACAGAATACAAAATGAGATAGGTGAAAAACAGTTCACCTTGTCTAAGGTTTACTCTCCGAAGCCAAAGCAAAATAGCCAAGACAGCAAAATTCCAAAGTGATTCATATAAAAAGGTTGGTTAATAATATGTTCCATTAATGTACATTTGATTAATAATAAATTCTGGAATCATAAGTGTTTCCAAAAACTCTCTTGAAACGGGACCTCCATGAGCTTCTTGATTCATAAAGTTCCCCCAACGGCCGACAGCTTGTCCCAATATAATGCCGGGTGCTACTAGATCTGTCAGCTTCCAAAAGGAAATGCCCCGTTTCTTAGAAAAAACATATATAGTTACAAAGGCACCTAAAAGCCCTCCATGAATTGCAAGACCTCCTTCCCAAATAGCAAATACTCTTGCGGGCTCATATATGTATGTTTCCCATTCAAAGACCACATAGTATATTCGAGCGGACACAATGGCAATAGGGAAGGCCCACTTTAAAAGGTCTGCAAATATCTCTTTCGATAATCCTCTTTTTTCAAACTCTCTAGAGACAAGAAGATACCCAAGGAATGCACCGAAACCGATAAGAAATCCGTACCAATAGATTGTAAAAGGCCCTAGCTCAAAAGCGACACGATCATAGGGCTGTATTGCTAATAACATGTATTATACCTCCTTTTTTCTTTTTATGTTTTTCATAATGAATAGGTGAATGTTCCCTAAAAAACACGGAACGGTTTAACAGGAAATTCCCTCATTCGCTTAAGCATACAAGAAAAATGTGATGGTTTCTTGAAGTCAAAAGTTTTATTAAAAGCAGAAGAACCGCAAACTGGGGGAAGTCAGTTTGCGGATGGAGAGAATTTTTCTATCTTTAATATTTAGTATTTTTCTAACCACGGTTGTTTTGGGTTTTTGTATGTTTAGGTATGGGGATAGGCTTGCCTATTAAAAACTGGGTGATTTGAAAAGGGGAGGCCAATTTTGCAACCGTATAAGAACAAAACATACTAAAAGCAACAGCAAAGATAAAATAGACAAGTGGATTTAAAAAATCAATAGGTGGTAAATAAAAAAGAAAAAAGGTGTGTAGTAAATAAATATTAAAAGAGTACTTGCTTATTAAGAGAATAAAGTGGGGCACTTTCTTTACATATAAGGAAAATAATATGATAGCTCCAATTACACTAGAAGTATAAAAGAGATTATCGATTCTCTTAGAGGAAACGACAGGTAAGATATCGCTTCTCACTAACACAAACATAATTATCAAATTAATCATAGGGAAAAGAATAATTATTTTTTTATATTTGATTACTAGTTCTTTTAGAGACTCATAATTTTTTCCACAATAGTAACCCAATACAAAGTAAAAGATCCATCCGACAAATGGCAACCAATGCCCCCTCTGCCAAATGTACTCACCTAAAGGTATAGCTAAAGGTTCAGTAAAGTTAAAAAATGATAAATAAACAACATTTATGATGAGGGAGACAAGAATCACTTTAACTGGTGACCAATTTTTCAAAAATTTATGTAGGAAAACATGTAAAATGTAAAACTGAAAAATAATTAAAATAAAATAACCCGTATAACCCCCTAGGAAAACATTAAACAATGACTCGCGTATAAATCCAGTCAGACTATCCGTTGTTATAAAGGCAAAGACTAGCCCCATAAAAACAAAGGGAAATAACAAATATTTTACACGCTTTAAAAAAAAGCCGTGAGGCACCTTATTTGGGTAAGAGCGTGCTAGGAGTAATTCAGATATAAAGACGAATGCCGGGGTACCAAAAAAAGCAGCAAAGCGTACAGCAATTAAGAAATATTCTTCAAACTGAGACACAGTGTGTTCATAATTGGTTAAAGTAATATTTACAGAGTGAATGACAACTACGGCCAAACAGGCAATCGCTCTCACCCAGTATATTTCGTTTATGATTTTTTTTTCCAAGATCAACACCTCTCTACAAGGACAGACACGCACCTGAGGTGCTTTTTTTATGCAGTTTGCCCTTGTCCACACCTATTACATTCCTATAAGTTTTGTAAGGTTAAAAGTATAAATCTTAAATATGCAGAAAGTATGAAGTTATCAATGTTATTAAATTGAATTCGTGTTTAAAAGAAATAAAGAAATTTTTACAAAAGGCTTAGGACCAGTAGTTTATATTATTAATTTGTTTTTAAAATGAAGTATTTCATTATTTCTTCAAAGATCTATGAAATACTAGTAAAAAAGCAGAAGGAGGAATGAGTGTGAAACTTTTTCGAAAAATATTGTATATGGGGTAATTACAATACTTATATCATATTTTTTCTTTTTGACTAGGTCAGAGTTGGATCCAATGCACGCTTGGAATAGGGCTTTTGCTAATGTTTCTCTCATGTATCTTTTTATTATTATGTTTCTTGGGCCTTTTTCTAAGAAAAGGGGTTGTGAGGTGGCCGCCTGCGAGAAGGGAACTTGGGATTTGGGGAGGAATTGCTGCACTCCTTCATATTATTATTTTTGATGGTTGGATTGAGTGGGAGTTCTCACGCTTTCGTCCTGTTGAGGGAAGTTTCTTTCTTAGTCCTGGATTTGCCATAGGAAACATTTTACTCTTTCTCTTGCTGACATAAAATAATAAAAGTATGCGTTTCTTGAATCAAAAACATGGAAGCACGTACAACAAAAAGCAGGCATTTATTATATGTTGGTTGTGTTACATACTACATACTTCATTTTTTTGCACATCCTCAAAATCCAAATAGGATCCAAGGGCCGTTTTTGATTTCTATTTTGGTTATTATTTTAGTACAGGGTCTGGCTCTTTGTAAGGAAAGCAAGAAGTCGCGTTCCAAGATGAATTCAAAATAAAAGAAAAACAGTGTTGGAAAACGTGTCTTTACGAGTGATCCCCTTAACCTCCAAGAAGAGAACCAGAAAAGAAAATAAACAAGGTAGTAACTCCTCTTATCCAGGGGAACGGTGATGCCTCTGTTTATCAATAAAAGGAAAAGGCATTTATCATTTCGATTCTATATCTTCTTTTATTACTTGGTATCCTATTTCTTCGACTTTTTTAATAACGTTTGTTTTGAAACCACTATCCTTTAGTTTTGTTCGGATGTTTTTTATATAAGATTCTATTTTTATACTCTCACTTTCATCAGACAACTCAAGTTGAGCAAGCAGTTCTTTCGTATATACTTGCCCTGGGTATTGAGACATTCTCTTAAAAACAACGAACTCTTTATTCGTTAGAGGAAGTTGTTTGTTTTGATAGGTCACTTGCTGCTTTTCTATGCTTATTTTTAATCCATCGGCGAATATGATGACATTTTCTCTGACAGAAGTCCTTCTTCGGAGTACAGATAGGATGCATGTTTGTAAATCTTTAGGTTCAAAAGGTTTCACTACGTAATCGTCTGCTCCAAGATTGATTCCTTCTACAATTCTTTCTTTATCTCCTATTGCAGAAATCAGGATCACGGGTACTTGATTCTTTTCCTTTTTTCTTAATTGATGAAGGATCTCTAATCCACTCATTCCTGGCATCATTATATCTAGTAGTATTAAGTCGTACTTTGCTTCAGTTACCATTTTCATAGCTTTTTCACCTGAAGAAGCTGTATCTATAGTGAATTTGCTTGTAGGCTTAATACAAATACGTAAGAGTTTTCTCATTTCACTTTCATCATCAATAATCAAAACTTTTTTCTTTGACATATCATCACCTCATGACTGCTTTCCTTGTAAAAAGTACTGGTATTGTCTATGATGTGTCTTTTCCTTTAGCTTTACAGAAGGTGCAATTTATTTACATGATAAAAAGCTTTTATGAAGAATTTATGTATTCCTAATTCATTAGTTATTTTATTCTAGAAAAGAATCTAGTTACTATAAATGTAAAAGCAATAGGATGGAACGATTACGGCCACAACATTATTTAGTGTAGCAAACACTTAGTACAAATACCAAACCGTATACTTATAGTGGTATATAAATTCAAAAGGTGAAAATAAAAAGAGATCCCAGGTCTACTCAGGATCTCTTTTGCTGTTACCTGGGTGTTACCTAGACCTTATAGTGAGATTATTATGAGTATTTCTTATCAGGGGTATTTTATAATAGGATTCTATAATAAATTTAGAAAGTTTCATATCAATCTTCTACAAACTTTTGTTTACCCCCAAGATGTTACTTTTTGTTACAAGTACTACTCTTTGTGCCCTCTGTTTAAATTATTTAACTACATAATCTTTTCACATTTCCATGTCACAATAACAACTCATGGAGGAGGGTGAATATGAAAAATAACAAAAAGTATATTCTTTTTTTCTCTACTGTTTTATTAGTAGCAGCTTGTTCAAACGAGAGTGTAGATGAAGAAATAAACGAGACTGGCGATGTCACTGGAGAGGCGATAGCAATTGAGAATTCAGATAGCGATACTTCGACTAGTGAAAACGAGGAGGGAAAAACCACCGTTCATTTAACAGCGTCTGAGGAAGAGTGGTCTCTAAATGAAGACCTTTCTTTTGACGCCTGGGTTTATAACAACACTTTGCCTGGCGAAGAAATAAGAGTCCAAGAAGGGGAAGAGGTAGAAATAAAACTGAAAAATGATTTACCTGTTCCTACTGCACTCCATCTGCACGGCATTCCGTTGGATCATGAGATGGATGGTGTTCCAGGGATTTCTCAAAATGTTGTGATGCCCGGCGATTCCTTTACCTACGAATTTACCGCGGATGCTCCTGGAACGTATTGGTACCATTCTCATCAAGATGGAGCCACCCAAGTAGAAAAAGGGTTATATGGTCCCCTTGTTATTGAAACAGAGGACGATCAAAAGTATGACATCGACGAGGTATTAGTCTTAGATGATTACTCTTCTATGATGGAAGGCATGGAGGATCGCGGCAATATGGAAGGCATGATGGATCATGAGTCGCACGGTGCGGTAGAAGAGATGACGCATGATGAAATGATGGCACATATGTACGATACCATGCTCATTAATGGTAAAGCATCTCCTGAAATTGAAAGAGTAGAAGTGCAAGAAGGAGATGCAGTGAAGCTGCGTTTTGTAAATGCAGGTTTGTTTACACAAGTTATTCAAATCCCTGATCATAATTTCAAAGTGACTCATTATGATGGACAAAAAGTCAATGAACCTGAGACTCTTTCTAATACCTCGGTAACTTTAGGCGCTGCTGAACGAGTAGATATTGAAATAGAAGCTAACAACCCGGGAGCTTACGGAGTCGAAATATTTGCTGATACAAATAAAGATAACTTACACACAGTTCTACCATTTGTATATGAGGATTATACAGAGGAAGAGCTTGCTACAAGAGAGGCTGAAGCTGAATTTGATATTTTATCCTATGGAAAACTTGCTGAATCTCTCAACCTAGATGAAGTAACCAAAGAATTCGATATGGTCCTAGACTCGGAAGATGGTGGGGAAATTTTTACCATCAATAATAAAAAAATGGATACGGAAACAGCCGAAGGGCATGAAGTGTATGAAGTTGAAGAAGGCGATGTGGTAAAAATGACCATTGCAAACGAGACAGAAGTGGATCATCCGATGCACTTGCACGGTCATTTCTTCCAAGTTATTTCTAGAAATGGTGAAAAGGTTTCCGGTTCTCCTATCATAATGGAAACGTTAAACGTTCGAGAAGGGGAAGAGTATGAAATCATCCTTGAGGCTGATAATCCAGGAAATTGGCTGTTCCATTGCCATGAGTTCCATCATGCAAGTAATGGAATGGCTAGTGAAATTAAGTACGAAGGGTTTGAACCCTCCTTTACTCCAGACCCTAATGCTCCAAATAAACCGGAATAAAAGAGGTGTTAAGTAACCTTCCACTATGCGCGTAGGCAGGTTGATCCTATTTATTTCAGCCTGCCTTTGCAGCCAAGGTAAATTTTATTTGTCATACAGGACGGATGGGTATAGAAAGTGCCGATTATCTTGTCGAACAAGGTTTTCAAGATGTATTTAATTTTGGTGGAGGAATGGAAGAGTGGAATGGTCCCCTTAAGTAAAGATAAGCGGTAAGGATAAAGGAACTGTTGAGTATTCTTCTCAACAGTTTTTTTAGTTAAACACTTTGAATGAAGGACGTTTTCTGACAAAGGTCAAAGAATTTTTACAAGAAAACTAATAAATCATCAATCTTCATCATATCTTCATATTTTATAGGTAAAGTAACATCGTGCTTTCTCTGAACTTAAACGATGTTATATTTTTTACCTACCAAATAAAAGGGAGAGAAGTTATGTTTTTACTAGCTAAAATCTTAGTTACAGCTATCATTGTTTATTTGTTATTTTACCATTCACCGCTTTCTTCCTCTGCCCAAGAGCGCCTGGACCTTTATAGTGAATCTGTTCTTTTAATGGATGGAAAAAATGGGGAAATAATATATAAAAAACAAGGCGAAAAACAGATGTACCCGGCATCCATTACAAAGATTGTTACTGGCATTCTTGCATTAGAAATGGGAAAGCCACAAGAACAAGTAATAATTAGTGAAGAAACGACAACAATAGAAGGCACAAGGGTATATCTTCTAGAGGATGAAGTCGTCTCATTAGAACGATTAGTCCAAGGACTCATGATTAGTTCCGGGAACGACGCGGGTCATGCGATTGCTGAGCACCTGGCTGGAAGTGAAGAAGACTTTTCTGAGAAAATGAATGAATTTATAAGAAAACGTTTAGATCTACAGAACACCAATTTCACGAACCCTCACGGACTATTTAATGAAAATCATTACACTACAGCCTATGACATGGCTGAGATTACGAGGTATGCTTTATCTAATGAGGATTTCCGGGAAATTGTAGCAACAAAAGAAATGGAATGGAATGGTAAGGGATGGGAAACAACCATTTTTAATCACAATCGGATGCTTTGGAACTATGATGGTGCATTTGGGGTTAAAAATGGTTTTGTCCAAAGGTCTGGGTTTACCTTAGTAACCGCAGCCGAAAGAAATAACCGTGAACTTATTGTTGTTGTGTTAAATGCCGGAACTGCCGATCAGAGTTATCAAGATACCATAAGGTTACTAGACTATGGGTTTAAAAATTATGCCCAAGAAGAAATGAAGGAAAAAGAGTTTTTCTTAAACACAAACCCAACCCCGTATTACCCAAATCAATTAATAGAACCTTTGGAAAAATTCAGGATCTTGAAGCTGGAAGTTATAGAAACCAGAGAAGAAAGAATGAAATAAAAGTCCGAATTATTCTTCTGGACTTTTATTTCATTCTTGAGATACATAACGGGGGTATAGTAAGATCTATATAGTGGTATGTTATTCGGTCATATAACTGATCACATATTGTATAACTAGTTTTGAAAGAATGTTTATCAAGAAGGGCGTGAAATAGATGGAAGACCTCTCTAACCCATCTCCTAAAAGGGTAGTCCAGCCAAATAAACAACAATTATTGAATCGACTGAAACGAATTGAGGGTCAAGTTCGTGGAGTTCATAAGATGGTTGAAGAAGATCGTTACTGTGTTGATATATTAAACCAAATTGCAGCTATAAATTCTGCTGTAAATAAAGTATCACTAGCTCTTTTAGAAGACCATACTACCCATTGTGTCTCTAAAGCGGTAAAAGAAAATAGCGGTGATGAGGCAATAAGCGAGTTAATGGATGTTTTTCAACGATTAGTTAAGTAGTGAATACGACTGGAAAAGGAGGTGGATGTAATGCTAACGGAAACGTTTCATGTTAAAGGAATGACTTGCGGTCATTGTGTATCCTCTGTGGAAAACAGCGTTGGAGATCTAGATGGTGTGGAAGAAGTGAAAGTTGAACTCGAGAAAGGTGTAGTGGAAGTTTCTTTTGATGCTACCCAAATAAAACGGAAACAAATTAAAGAAATGATTGAGGATCTAGGTTACAGTGTAGATTCTTAAATCTCACCTCTGTGGCCTTCTCTTTACTAAAGAGAAGGTTTTTTACTTCTATAATACCAGCGCAAATATAATATTAATGTGCCCTTTACATACCATACGGGGGTATTGTATTATTAAAATAATTACGATTGCCTTCTTTATTTTCCTTCCTTTAGTGAGAATAGTCACTATGGCTCTTAAACATTTTAGATAAAATGAAAAAAACGCTAAAGGACGTGGTTGTAAATGATGAATGAATTTGGTTGGAGCATGATGGGTTGGGGAATGATATTTTTCGTTTTCCTTTGTTTATTTTTCATTGGGCTTGTTATTTATTTTGCCGTGAAATTAGCGACAAAAAAACGTTAAAAGTATCTCAATAAATTGAATTTCCTTATACGTAGAAAAGGAGAGGAAGATATGACTGTCAGGACGTTTTCAATTCAGGGAATGAGTTGTGCTTCTTGTGTGAATCGAATAGAAAAAGAGATATCCAAACTCAAAGGAGTACATTCAGTAAGTGTGAACTTGGCGTTAAACCAAGCACAAGTGAAAGGGGACGAAAAGGAAGTATCCGCCCCTCAGATTGTTGAAGCCATTGATAAAGCTGGGTATAGTGCAAGACAAATACAAGAGGAGCAAACTCGCCGGAAACTTACCTTTTCAATCGAAGGGATGAGCTGTGCTTCTTGTGTCAACAGAATCGAAAAAGCTGTTTTAAAAGTGGAAGGTATACACGAAGTAAATGTAAACTTAGCTTCAAATCAAGCTCAAGTTACCGGCGAAAAAGAAGTGCTTTCTGTTGAAAGTGTAATAGAGGCAATTGATAAGACTGGATATAAAGCTACTTTAATCGAAGAAAAAGCAAATAGAGAGTTTAGAGATGAAAATGAAGAAGAAACAAAGAAATTGTTTAAAGACTTTACAATTGCAGCTATCCTTACCTCAATTGTTTTAATCGGAAGCATTCCACATATGATGCACGAATGGGGTAATTGGGTACCTACTGCTATTGCAAGTCCGTTCTTTTTATTGTTATTAACCACCTATATCCAGCTAGTACCTGGGTGGAGATTCTATAAGAACAGTTATAAAGTGCTGAAAAATAAATCAGCTGACATGAATGTACTTGTGGCTATGGGAACAACGGCCGCTTGGGTTTATAGCGGGGCTATGACCTTGTTTCCAAGTCAGCTTACGGAAATGGGATTTCCTTACCAACTCTACTATGATGTAACGACTGTTATTACTACACTTATTCTGTTAGGTCGTTACTTTGAAGTAAAAGCAAAAGGGCAAACATCTACAGCGATAAAAAAATTAATGAGTTTGCAAGCAAAGACAGCAAGAATAGTTCGAGACGGGGAAGAACTTGAGCTACCAGTAGAAGAGGTACAAATTAATGATCATGTTCTTGTACGACCGGGTGAGCGTATTCCAGTAGATGGAACGATACTTCAAGGAAGGTCTGCAGTGGATGAGTCGATGTTAACCGGTGAATCACTGCCAATAGAGAAAACTGAGGGAGATAAAGTGATTGGGGCTACTATTAACAAATCCGGAAGCTTTACCTTCCGTGCAACAAAAGTGGGGCAAGAAACTGCCTTAGCCCAAATTGTGAGAATGGTCAGTGAGGCCCAAGGGTCCAAAGCACCTATCCAACGGGTAGTGGATGTCATTTCAGCTTATTTTGTTCCAGCGGTTGTCATTTTTGCTGTTCTTTCATTTATTACTTGGTATTTTATCGGTCCAGAACCATCCCTTATTTTCGCCCTGACAACATTTATTGCGATACTCATTATTGCATGCCCTTGTGCTCTTGGTTTGGCTACACCCACAGCGATTATGGTGGGTACGGAAAAGGGGGCAGAAAATGGAATATTAATTAAAGATGCCACTAGCCTGGAACGTGCTCATAAAGTAGAAACTGTGATCTTAGATAAAACAGGTACCATTACAGAAGGTAAGCCTAAACTAACTGATGTGCTTCCTACTCCTAACGGTTTTTCTGAAAATGAATTATTGCAAATCGCTGCTTCTGTGGAGACTAGTTCCGAACATCCATTAGGGGAGGCAATCGTTGAAGGAGCGCAGACAAGGGGTATAGAGATTCAAAAACCTGAATCCTTTGAAGCCATTGTAGGCCAAGGTTTAAGAGCAGAGGTGGAAGGAAAAGACGTATTGATTGGCAACGTAAAATTAATGAGGCAGTATAACATTGAGTTAAAGGCATTTGAGGAAAAAGCCACACAGTTGGCTGACAAAGGGAAAACCCCTATGTATGTGGCAGTGAACGGAGAGTTTGCAGGGGTGATTGCTGTTGCAGATACCCTCAAGAAAGATACTATCCCTGGGATAAAACGACTTAAGTCCATGGGAATTGATGTGATTATGTTAACAGGAGATCATGAGCGTACGGCAAAAGCCATCGCCAAGGAAGCTGGAATTGATCACTTTATTGCTGAAGTATTGCCAGAGCACAAAGCAGAGGAAGTTAAAAAGTTGCAAGACCAAGGAAAGTTGGTTGCTATGGTTGGTGATGGGATTAATGATGCCCCAGCTTTGGCACAAGCGGATATTGGTATTGCTATCGGTACTGGCACAGACGTGGCTATGGAAACCGCCAACATCACACTGATGCGTGGAGATATAACAAGTATCGCAACGGCCTTGCGTTTATCCAAGTCAACAATGAAAATGATTTGGCAAAACCTTACCTGGGCATTTGGCTATAACGTAGTGTTAATTCCAGTAGCGGCAGGTCTTTTATATCCCTTCTTTGGAATTTTGTTAAATCCAATGCTGGCAGGAGCGGCTATGGCATTTAGTTCAGTGTCAGTGGTCCTAAATACTTTACGATTAAGAAAGTTCAAAACAGCGGTGTGAAAACAGCTATCTCCTTTTTATCGCTCGTATTGTGAGATGTTGGATTAAGTACTGCGTAAGGAGCTGTTTAGATTCAAACAGGCCAAACTTCAAAGGCTGAAGGGCAACAAATTTCCTAATTAACGACGAGGACCTAAAAAATAAAAATGGAATGAAATTTAATGATAGTAAAATAACCTCACGAGTTTGTAAAGTGGGGTTATTTGTGTGCAAATTCTTTTCGTGTCCTACGTAAAGCATCCAAACAGCAATCAGAGGTCTTTTTATGTAATGGCTCTTAATACTTCTCAGTCATCAGAAAGTTCCTCCTCAAAGAAGTATGAATCATCCCTTGTTTAACTTAAATTTCACGTACCGTATTATAAAATTTCATAACGTAAAGAAAAATCGTACACAATAAAACCAGAAAAAGAAAGGTGGAGGATGTATGAAAGAGAAGAAACAGACAAAAAAGAAAGAAGAGCAGTATGTTTCTCCCGGCCAGGAAGCTGAAGAACGAAAGCATATGTCATACGCTGAAATTGAACAAGATAAAATGGACAGTTCCAAAAAATGGTAAGAAATTGAGGTGAGAATCCTGGAATTCTGGACAGGTTCAGAAGCACTTCCAATCACAGGATTTGTAATTAGGGCTATTATCGTCTACATTTATATCTTTCTCATGGTAAAGATACTAGGTCAGCGATCAATGGGCTCTATTGATCCTTTAGATTTTATTTTTGGTGTCGTGATCGGTGATATTGTCGGGGAGCCTTTATCAAGCGGTGATCTTCCATTGGGTGGTCCGTTAGCATCAGCAGGATTAATAGCAGCCTTTCACTTTACCCTTACCTATACCGCATTAAAAACACCCCGCTTCAGAAGAGTAATTGAAGACGAGCCTCTCATTGTCATAGAAAAAGGAAAAATTCTGCATGACCAATTAAAAAAGGCAAAAGTCACAATAGAATCACTATTAATGGACTTGCGGCTGAGGGATGCATCAGATTTAAATGAAGTGGATTATGCCATTCTTGAGGCAAACGGCCAAATAAGTGTAATTAAAAAGAGTGCCAATCAGGCTCTTACCCCAACAGACATGAACATGGACCCTAAAGATAAAGGTTATCCTAAGGTCATTATTGAGGACGGGAAAATTATTCATGCCAATCTTAAGGAATTAGGATCCATAGATTGGCTGAAAGAAGAACTGTTAAAACGCGGGCATAGAAATCCTCATGAAATCTTTTTACTGACCATCGATGAAACATCGGGCTGGTATATCAGCCCTAAACAACAGGTATAAGATGAATCTTTTTTTTCCATAATGGAGAAAAAGGAGTGAAGAATATTGAGAAAAATTAAGCGTTTAACCTTTGAAGAATTAGTGAAGGTAAATAAAGTGGAAATCATGAAGGACAAAAAGATGCTTGAAGAACTTGAGGAAAGATGGGAAAATCGCAGAGCAGTCAGATAATAGTATCATCGTACCAGCAGGAGCCTGTTGCTCTTTCTGGTTTTTTTTGTAGAGAATGGTTTATGTATTTGCTTAGTCTTTCGTATTACATAACGCGACGAATTAACCGAATTAAATGATTTTCTTAGTCTCTTAATGCTTAAGAAACAGAGGAAAGGATTATGGTATTGTCTTGCAGGGTAAAGGTGTGTCGAACAGGCACTATAAAAATACATTGTCAATGATTATAGATCATTTCATAATAAACATGCACCTATTAATTGAATAACAGGGGGAGTGATACATATTCTCCAGACGGAAATAAACGATAAAAAAATAAGGTCTGTCATAACCCCGTTGCTTTGGGCTGTATTTATTATTTATATGGCAGTTCTTTTCTATGTCACATTGTTAGCATGGAATTACGGAGCTTCCTTTGGGCCACAGGGTCCAGGCGGGAGAAATTACAATCTCGTTCCCTTTCGCAGCATTTATAGAATTGCTGTGTTCAGCCCGGGGCTAGCAGACCCCCTCCGCATATTAGCAGGGAACATTGTGCTTTTTATTCCTTTTGGTTTCATTTTGGGTTTGTTAAGCAGAAAAAAAAGCAGAGCAATCTTGACCATTCCTGTTGCCGCTATGCTTGTTTCTACTTTTATTGAAGTGAACCAGTTTATCTTTACGCACAGAGTGGCCAATGTTGACGATGTCATATTAAATACCCTCGGCGCATTAATAGGAGTCATTGCTGCCATTTTCATTGGCTTTCTACTCAGGCGAGTGATATGGATTTCCGTGAAAAACCGTCAGTAAAAGGCGGTTTTTTTGATGGAACGGGCCCGGCTCTTTCGAAAGCCGAAAAAATGATACAATAAAAAGTGGAATACATAGCACTTTAGAGAGAAGAGGATAGAACAATGAAAGAACGTCCAAAGTGGCTGGTTTATGTCATGCTTGTTTTTGCAACGTCAATGTGGGGGAGCGGCTTTATTGCCGGGAAAATAGCTGTGGAAGATTTTGGACCTTTTACTGTTGCGTTTCTCCGTTTTTTCTTTGCCGCGGTCTTGTTGTTTCCTCTCATGTGGAAAATGGAACCAAAGCGTCCTGTGGTTACTCGAAGAGACTGGCTGTTCTTTGCTCTTCTTGGGTTAACAGGAATTTTCATCTACAATGTCTGCTTTTTTCTTGCAAGCATGTATGCTCCTGTGGTAAAAAGTTCATTGTTTATTGCCACCAACCCTGTTTTGATTTTACTATTGTCGATTCTTTTCTTGAAAGAGCGAGTTACTCGGTTTCAAATCGCAGGAATGATTTTGGCACTAAGCGGTGCAGCAACGATTATAAGTGAAGGAAACATGGGAGCCATTATAACTGGCGGCTTAGAAGCGATTGATATTATTTTGCTTTTAGCAGTGGTAACATGGGCATTGTACAGCGTGCTTGGAAAAGTGGTATTAAAGAAGTTCAGCCCTGTAGTTTCGACTACTTATGCTGTCATGTTCGGAACAATCTTTCTTTTGCCTTTCTCCTTATATGAAGCTTCTCCTCTCAGCTGGTTGGAAGCCTCACCTTCTTCCTGGCTGGCCATCTTACATATGAGTGTTTTTGTGACAGTGATCAGTTTTGTTATGTACTATGACGGGATACAACAAATCGGAGCTTCGAAGGCAGCATTATTTATAAATGTGATGCCTGTTTCAGCAGTAGTGATGGCGGTAATATTTTTAAATGAATCCTTTGGCATGATACATTTAGCAGGAGCACTTCTTGTTTTTTCTGGAGTAACTTTAGGGACAAAAGTGATAGGGCCTCAGGTAAAGCCCGTTCCTTTCTTTCGGAAAAAGGCAGGATAAGGCTCAGACGATACCTTGCAGGCTGACAATAGAACGTGATTCATGTAAAGATAGGTGATTGTATGACTCAGCAAGAAAAAACTGAAATCATAGATGAAATAAAGGCGTGGGAAAAAGATCTAAGTCTTTTTTCCATGGAGAAAGCCAGGAATTATATTGATAAATTGTCGGGTGACGAGAATGATGTGGAACCATTTATAGGCGTCTTATACGCTTTCATGTCATACACCCGTTTTAAGCAAGTAAAAAAAATAGATCCTCTTATTCGTGATTGGATGGATAAAGGTGAGAAGCGCAATGAGAACTATCCTTTATTTCTTATAATCAAAGGACAGGATATTCTTTGGAGAGCAGAGCAGACCCTCTTTCCTAACAACCTTCCTTCGATAAGAGAGACAGACCAGAGTTCTGCAAGAAAAAAAACAGCTGAACAGCTATACACCGCTTCCTCTTCCCAAATAGAGGAAATGAAGGCTCAGAGCGAGGCTCTCAAAAGAGCAAAGGTGATGTTTGAGAAAGCGGACAAGGAGCAAGAGGCAGATTTTGCAGAAGAAGCGTATCAAATACTGATCAAGGGGTTAGAGCGTCTCCGTTTGTTACAGGAATCATCACGGCTCTATCAGGAGACGGCGACCGGCACCTTTTATTCCCCTGAACATGTGAAAGAGATGAAAGATGCGTTGCAGGAGATTAATCATATTTCCAGGGAATGGCATTCTCATTTTGAAGGGTTCAAAGACAGAAAAGAAGATGACAGTCCCCTGCAGGAGTTAGATCAGTTAATTGGCCTGCAGGAGGTAAAGGACCGGGTTCATCAGTTGTATTATTATCTGCAATACCAGAAAAGAAGAAAAGAAGAAGGTTTTGTCCTTCAGGATGAATTAAGCTTAAACATGATCTTAACCGGGAATCCTGGCACTGGAAAAACCATGCTTGCCCGCTTGCTCGCTAAAATTTATCATGATGTTGGACTGTTGCCCAGGGAAGAGGTTTTAGAAGCGGACCGCTCACATTTAGTTGGCTCTTATGTAGGCCAGACTGAAGAAAAGACTCTTAATTTAATCAAAGAAGCAGTAGGAGGAGTTCTTTTTATAGATGAAGCCTACAGCTTGAAAAGAGAAGGCATGACTGGCAACGATTATGGACAAACCGCCATTGACACGGTGGTGTCCGCCATTACAAGCAGTGAGTATGCAGGGACGTTTTCTCTTATTCTGGCTGGATATCCTGAAGAAATGAGACAGTTTTTACGTGCCAACCCGGGGCTTCGCAGCCGTTTTCCGGAAAGTAATCACATTCATATTTCTGACTATTCTCTCAAGGAATTGCTTGATATAGGCGATAAGGTTGCATTAGCAAATGATTATACGTTATCTGCTGATGGGAAAAGAACGCTGGAAGAGCGGATTGCAGCTGAGCAGGTAGATGAGTCGTTTGGAAATGCTCGTACTGTCAAGAACATCATTCTTGATGCTATTTTTCAAAAAGGAGCAAAGGCAGGAAAAAAAGAGTCACCTTCCCTGGATGACTATGCCGTGTTAACAAGTGAGGATTTGAAAGATAAGAAAAAAGAACAAGAAAAAGAACGGCAAGCAGGTATAGAAGAGCTAAACGAACTTGTCGGCCTGGATAAAGTAAAAAAAGAAATGAAAAAGCTGGCTTCCTTTGTGCAGGTGCAGCAAGAAAGAAGACAGGCAGGCCTTCCTTCTGCTCCTCTTTCTCTTCACACGATTTTTAATGGAAGACCAGGTACGGGAAAAACAAGTACAGCTGCCATTTACGCAAAAATCTTAAAGGAACTGGGCTTTTTAAAAAGAGGGCATCTCGTTGTCTGCGGACGGAGTGACCTTGTAGCAGGATATGTGGGCCAGACGGCCTTAAAAACAAAACAGAAAATCCGTGAATCCCTGGGAGGAGTACTCTTTATAGATGAGGCCTATTCATTACTGCCTAAAGGAGCAGGGGATTTTAGCAGAGAGGCAATTGACACGCTTGTTGAAGAAATGACAAAGCATGAAGAAAACCTGGTCGTTATTTTATCCGGTTACCCAGAACCAATGGAGAATCTTCTTGAAAGTAATCCAGGACTGCGATCTCGTTTTAAAAAGTCTTTTACGTTTCCCGATTATTCAGGCGAAGAGCTGGCTGAAATTACAAAGAAAAAAGCTAGTGAGTACGGATACCGCTTTACCCCGGAAGCGTGGGAAGCTTTACTCGAACATCTGGCAGAAAGAACGGTCCCTGGGAATGGACGGCTGGCACAAGATCTTGCAGAAGAAATGTTTCAGCAGCAAGCGGTCAGGTTGTTGAACCGTAATGAGAGTGGGGACTATGCACTACTGGAAAAAGAGGATGTGACAGAGGCTTTGCACATTAAGTTATAAAAGGAGCTGGAAAAATGAAAGCAGCAGCAAACATTGAAGTCAGATATGCAGAAACCGATCAAATGGGTATCGTCCACCACTCTAATTATCTCGTATGGTGTGAGCTTGCACGCACAAAATTGATCAATGAACTTGGCTTTAATTACAAAGAGCTTGAAGAGCAAGGCATACTGTCCCCAGTGACAAATGTGAACCTTGATTATAAGGCTCCGTCAACTTATGGGGATGTCATCACCGCTGAAACATGGATAGAAGCTTATGATGGTCTGCGGGTGACATACGGTTACAACATAATCAACCAAAAAGGTATTCTCTGTGTTAAGGGAACCACCACTCACGTGTGTATTCGCAAAAACACATTCCGGCCCATCTCTATAAAGAAGCATCTTCCTGACTGGCACGAGAAGTATGAAATGATTAAGAAACAAGTGAAAGAAAATGTATAACAACCTTCTTCTCATTCCACACTAATGTGGACAAATGAGAAGGAGGAAATAAAATGGCTAAACCTGATGACCGTTCAGATAACGTTGAAAAACTGGAAAAAATGAAGGATAACACCCTTAAGAATATGGAAGCCGCTGAGGAAACGATGAATAACCTTGATTTGAAGGAATCAGACAAAAAAGCAATTGAAGCAAAGAATGCAAGAAGACAGGAAAGCCTGGGAAATATATATGAAGAAATTGCAGACGAAGAAAGAGATGCGAAACGACGGTAGCAGGAAGGGGCAGCTCCTTAAAAGAGCTGCTTTTTTTAATGTAAAAAGAAACATGTGATATACTTCACCGGCATCCGTGCATACATTTATGAATCCAAAGAAACATTTTCTTCCGTTATAACAGACAAAAATGCCTTCGTGTGATATAAAAAAGAGACAGGGAAATTGGAAAAGGAGCTAAATTATGGCGTTTGGAATCAGGCGAGAAGAACTCAAAGAATGGAAACGAAAAGCTTCAAATGGAGAAATCGCATTTATCACTCATTTTTGGTATGACCCTAGGTTTCCGGATTGTGATACAGTCACAAAAGTAGGCTGTTCAAATGTGAAAGCACTGATCAGCTGGGGAAAGCAATACGGCCTGAAAGAAGAGTGGATTCATCTTCGAAAGCCATACCCCCATTTTGACCTGTTAGGGGAAAAGCAAGCCGAAATTTTACAGAAAGAAGGAAAACAGTCCCAATTATTAAAGCTGAAAAAAAGAAACCATGTCCCTTAATGCTATGGTTTAGTATACTGGGATGTAGGATAAATAATAAGCAAATGATGGTCATTGGAGTGATTAAATTGTCTATTTCACAGAAGCAGATTGTAGAAGCTTTGGAAGTGAAGCCGGATATTGATCCTGTTGAAGAAATTAATAAGAGAAAAGAGTTTTTAAAATCATATGCAAAAAAAGCCCACGTATCTGGATATGTATTGGGGATATCGGGGGGGCAGGATTCTACATTAGCCGGTAAAATAGCGCAAATGGCTATTGAGGAATTAAATGAAGAAGAGGACAAAGAATATTCTTTTATTGCCGTTCGTCTGCCATATGGCGAACAGTTCGATGAAGATGATGCTCAACAGGCGCTAAAGTACATCAGCCCTTCAAAGACAATTACAATAAACATTCAACAAGCAGTGGATGCGGCAGAAGAGGCTTTTGAACAAGCAGTGGGCCATAAAATGAGTGATTTTAACAAAGGGAACACAAAGGCAAGGGAAAGAATGAAAGCCCAATACGATTTGGCAGCGGAGTTTGGCTGCCTAGTGATCGGGACAGACCATGCAGCGGAAGCTGTTACTGGATTTTACACTAAGTATGGTGACGGGGCCTGTGACGTCGCACCGTTATTTGGTCTGAACAAAAGGCAGGGAAAAGAGCTTTTACGTAAACTTGATGCTCCGGCACACTTATACGAGAAGGTGCCTACTGCTGATCTAGAAAGCGATAAACCAGGTATTTCAGATGAAGAAGCTCTGGGAGTCACCTATGACGATATTGATAATTTCCTGGAAGGCAAAACGGTAAGTGAAGCCGTGAAAGTAAACCTCATTACCAGGTATACTCAAACAGAGCATAAAAGACAGCTGCCGGTTACCATTCAAGATGATTGGTGGAACGAAGGGAAATAAGCGTCATATTTGTTTTATTAGAACAAGGTGGCCATAACGGTCGCCTCCTTTGATGTGGGGTGGAAAACAGAGAACAAGCGCCTATGTGATATAAAATGATGCTAAGCTTTGTTCTATGGAAAAGCAAAGTCTCATATCTTTTCTGTTGAGAAGGGCACCAGGTTTGAACATGTTGGAACAGATTAGGTAGAATGGAGAGAGTGATTTAGCATGACGGTGAAATATGGGGTATTACTTGGACTTGTTTTATTGCTCGGTTTTTTCTCAGGTGTCTTATTTCAGTCACAGACTACAAGCGGGTTAACGGATAACCCCTATGCACAGATTGTGGAGGGGTCTGAACACCTGTTGGAAAAAGGTGAAACGGCAAGAATAGGCGGAATGGATGTGACCGTCCACGAAGCATATGAGACCGAAGAGGAAGGGGAAACCTTTTTGGTTGTTGATGTCTCTTTCTTTAATGCCACTGAAGAAGTAAAAGAAATATCTTTATTCAACACATTGGTCGTAAACGACGAAGGATATACTTATGAGTACCATGACAACTATGACGATAAAAGGCTCATTGGAGGTCAACTCCGGCCTGAAGGGCAAAGAAGAGGGACGTTGGCATTTAAAGTAGAACCATCTTCATATTATGAGTTTACCTATACAGACCATATGAGAAAAGGGCAAGTAGCTTGGGCAGTGAAAACTGCTTCGTAAACAAAGCGGAGGTGGACCAGCAATTGATGCAGGCAGACTTACATATGCACTCTACGGCTTCAGATGGGGGCTATTCACCCGCTAAGCTGATGGAAAAGTGCAAAGAGGCAGGATTACACATCGTAGCATTGACAGACCATGATACAACAAATGGGGTAAAAGAAGCGCAGGCGGCAGGGAAACAGCTGAATCTGACTGTGATTCCAGGCATTGAGCTTTCCACGAAGTGGAAAGGGAAAAGCGTTCACATGCTAGGCTACGGGGTGAATATTGAAGATGCAGCATTTCAAGAAGTGCTGGAAGGACAACGACAAATGAGAAACAAGCGTATGGAAGTTATGCTTGAACGTTTACAGGGTGCTGGAGTTACATTGCAGGAAGAAGATGTACTCCGTTATGTGGACGGGGGCAGTGTTGGCCGCCCGCACGTAGCAAAAGCACTGATTGATAGAGGGTACGTTAAAGAAGTATCAGAGGCATTTGATAAATATTTAGGAGAAGGAAAGCCGGCTTACGTATCGAAGGCAAAAGAATTCACTCCTGAAGAAGCCATATCACTTATTCATAAAGCCGGAGGGCTTGCAGTCGTTGCTCATCCTGGGTATTACGGTCTTGATGAAGACATTGAAAAATGGGTGCATCAGAGCGGGCTTGACGGGGTGGAAATTGAACACAGAGATCACGATCCTGAAGAAAGAAAACACTACGAAAAACTGACTTCCAAACTGGAGAAAGAAACAAACAAGACTCTGCTTCGGACAGGAGGATCAGATTTTCACCACGAAGAATACGGAAGGAAAAAAGAACCTCTTGGTGTAACCACCATCTCTGGCGAAAAAGCTGAAATATTACTACGTGCTATAGAAAAAAGGCATTCCTCTCAAACATCCGGTTGATCCCGGATGTTTCTTTTATAAAAGCTTTTGTGAAAGAACCACTTATTCTGGAGGGAGTCAAGTTGGCTGCTTTTTAATTTACGTAAACTAAAAGAACCCCCAGGGACTGGCCCCATATAACCCCTTTGGGAACAGGGGACCAGGGTGGGAAGCAGGTGTTGCAGCTCTTCTCCAAAAGAAGAATAGAGAAGACAATAGATAGATATGTTATAAAATAGTATAATGAATCCTGTAAAAGATTTGCGAAAAATTCGGTTTTATGATAATTTTAACAATTACAGAATAACTTTATGAAAGTATGATAGATCGGTTGGAATGGGTAGATACCAATCAAGCTGATGCTGTAGAGAGTCAGCTTTTCAGTTGAGTGGTGAGCTTTCCGGTTTTATCTATTCATCATATGATATAACTTTTGAAAACGAATCTTTCAGGGAGCACTATAAAATATATACAATAAAGATAGCTGAGTATTGAGAGAAAGTAGGAGAGAATTATGCCTATTAAGGTACCCGATCATTTACCCGCAAAAGATATATTGTCGAAAGAAAATATATTTATTATGAATGAAAGCAGGGCTTATACTCAGGATATTCGCCCACTTAAAATACTGATTTTAAACTTAATGCCAATAAAAGAAACGACAGAAACACAATTGCTCAGGCTGTTGGGGAACACCCCCCTTCAATTGGATGTTTCATTGCTTCACCCTCATACACACAGATCCAAAAATACACCAATTGAGCATCTCGCCTCCTTTTATAAAACCTTTGATGAAGTCCGTGAAAGAAAATTTGACGGAATGATTATAACCGGAGCGCCTATAGAGAAGCTCCCTTTTGAAGATGTTACTTATTGGGAAGAGCTAAAGAGCATCTTAGAGTGGAGCAAATCAAATGTAACTTCCACCCTTCATATTTGCTGGGGGGCGCAGGCAGGCATGTATTATCATTACGGAGTTCCTAAACATGAACTTCCTGTTAAGCAGTTTGGTATTTATGAACATTTTGTTGAAAAGCCGAATGAAAGCTTAATGAGAGGCTTTGATGATGTTTTTTATGTCCCTCATTCCAGATATACGGGTACCAGGCGTGAAGATGTAGACAAGGTACCTGAGCTTCAGGTGCTGTCTGAATCTCCTGAAGCCGGCGTATATATCGTCGCCTCAAAAGATGGCAAACAAATTTTTGTGACAGGCCACAGTGAATATGATACCTGTACACTTCAGGATGAATATGAACGGGATTACAACCGGGGAGTGAAGACAGCGGAGCCAGAGAATTATTACCCGGAAAACAACAGAAAGGCAAGGCCTCAGCTTAGATGGAGAGCTCATTCTAATCTTTTGTTTTCAAATTGGCTAAATTATTACGTCTACCAGCAGACACCATACGACCTTCGTTCCTATTAGGACGGTGACAAAATAGTCTCAGTATCCTCCACAAAGTTAGATTTTTATTACGCAGGCCATTGGCTGGTTTGAGTTTCGTATTGAACGAGACTTAAACCAGCCTATTTACTTTCACTTGCTCTTTAATTGATTGTGCTTCAGCTCTTAGTAAGCAGAAGGGATGTTCTTCTTCTTCCTCCTGGATCTCTTGATCATTAACCCCAAAAGAAGAAGTGGCCCATTTCTGCGTGATCCGTCCCTATTGTTTTGTTTCTTTGTCCTTTGCACGAAGGAGCTGAATCCCAAACATGGAATTGGTTTTTATTACAGCCACACTTTTTGAATCGTGAAAAAGAAAAAAAGTACATGGAAACATTGCTTGTGTAAATCATATAAAGGAGATGACAGTGGACGAAGAAAAGGAAGGGTGCTATGGAGGGCAAGTATATAAAAGTGAACAATGTCTCTGTTTATGTTGAAGAATACATGCCAAAAAGCTATGGAAAAGATACTCCTGACGTATGTTTAATCCACGGCCTCGTGTCTTCAGTTCACAGCTTTAAGCCTGTTATCCCGAAGCTTGCTGAATTTGCACGTGTGATTGCATTGGATCTTCCCGGCTTTGGCAAAAGTGAAAAAGGGACCGGTTACCTTTATTCGTATGAAAATTATGCAGCTACAATCGCTGAATTAATGGAAATTCTCTCGGTGAAGAAAATAACCGCGGTGGGACACTCGATGGGAGGACAAATCTGCCTCTATCTGGCTAAGTATTACCCAGACCTTATTTCGGAGCTGGTGCTGATGGCTCCTTCCAGTTATGTAGGCCGGTCTTCAATTAGGCTGCGCCTGGCTACTTATCTGCCTCTTGCCCCCTTATGCGCCCGCTTTCTCATTAACCGTTCAGATTTACGAAATATTTTTAAAAGTGTAGTGTATGATGAAAAGCATGCGGACGATGAAAGCTATCAAATATATGTGGCCCCTTTTAAGGACAAGGCCTTCTACCAGTCCCTTATTGGTTTAATACGCCACCGGGAAGGGGATTTGAAAGATGAAGACCTTTTTGGTATTGCTCATCACACTCTTCTTCTATGGGGAGAGAATGATCAAGTAGTTCCTTTATCTATAGGTGAACGTCTATCTACCCAACTGACTCAGGCCAGGTTTATTACTTATCCCAAAACAGGGCATCTCCTCCCAAAAGAGCAGCCAGAAAAAACTCTGACTGAGATGATAAATTTTTTAGAAGAGAGAGGACGTTTTCAAAGGTTGCCTAAGAAAGAAATCTAGAATACGATGAGAGGAGAGGTGAGAAAGATGAACATTGATGCAAAAAATTTATCCAGGAAAGAAAATTATAAGCTGTTAATCTCCAGTATTCTCCCGAGGCCCATAGCATTTATTACAACCGAGGGAAAGGATGGGACAATTAATGCCGCTCCTTTCAGCTTTTTTAATGTTATTACAGCGGAACCTCCATTAGTCGGTGTGTCAGTTGGACGAAAACCTGATGGTTCATTTAAAGATACTGCGAGAAACATTCTTGAAGCAAATAATCAATTTGTTATCCATATTGTGGATGAAACCTTAATTGAACAGGTTAATCAAAGTGCAGCCAATTATCCAGCGAATGTCAGCGAGGTGGAAGAAACAGGATTGACATTAATAAAAAGCGAAAAAGTAACGGTTCCTGTGATTAAAGAAGCGAAAGTGGCGTTGGAATGTACCCTCCATCAGCATATGGAACTTGGGGGGAAACAAGATGAGCCGCGGTGTGATTTTATTATTGGAGAAGTGGTTTCCTATCGGGTAAGTGATTCTCTCTATAAAGAAGGAAATATTCAAACGGAATTGCTGGCTCCTGTCAGCAGGCTTGGCGGGGTGGACTATGGACTGCTTGGAGAGATTATATCCAAGCCGCGGCCAACCTAATAAAAGCGGGCTCATCCTCGATTGAGCCGGCTTTTTGTACGAGAAAGGTTTACGTAGAATGCTCCTGATTTTTTATAATAAGATGAGCCATGATATAATAAACATTGAGAGATGTGGTAACGGATAGAAAAGGTGATAAAAAATGGATGCATTAGATATCGTTCTACATAAAGACAAGGCTCTTCCTTATTTTCAGCCAGTGATAGGAGCCGATAAACAGGATGTCATTGGTTATGAAGTGGTCGGCAGGTTCAAAAATGAAGAAGAAATCATCAGTTTAGGCTCTTTTTTCCAAGATCAGTCGGTTCCTGAAGAGTATAGGCTGGAAATGGATGAATATATTCAGGATCAGGCCATTCAGAAATATATTGACGAGGAGCAGGATGGGTATCTTTTTTTAAATGTGGATGCCAACCTGTTAGTGGGGGATGGAGCCGACCAATTTATTTCCAGGCTTAGAGCACGAGAGGAAAATGAGGATTTTGATATGACCAGGGTGGTTCTCATCATTACTGAACATGATTTTCATGGTGAGGTATCTCACCTTAAATATTTTATTCAATACGTGCAAAGTGTCGGAATAAAAGTGGCGATTGATGATGTGGAAAAAAGCGGCACCCACCTGGACCGCATTGCTTATTTGCGTCCGAATATTATTAAGGTGAATATGGACCTCATTGATGATGGGTCCTTTCCTGATGTCTATCGGGAAGTTCTTCACTCGTTATCCATGCTTTCAAGAAAGATAGGTGCTGCTCTCTTGTTTAAGAGAATCAGCACATTTAACCAGTTAAACTATGCCTGGCGTCACGGGGCTCGTTATTATCAAGGTTCATATTTGGAAAAAGACCTTTCTGACTTCGTTGATCCATTTAAATATAAAGAAAGCCTTAAAAAGGATTTCCACCACTTTCTTGATTTTGAAAGAAAAAAAATTAAGGCTCAGCTTACTTTGAGTGAAAAATTAAACATACGTCTTCAAGAAGCACTGCATGATCTTAAAGACCAAAAGGATTACGACCATATTGCCCAAGTCGTAGCAAAGCGACTTGATGACCTTTGTTTTCGGGTATATATATGTAATGAAGATGGATTCCAGCAATCTGGAAATGCTGTAAAAGTAGAAGGAACATGGGAGTACCATCCGGAAGATAAATCAAAAAACTGGAGCTGGCGCCCTTACTTTCTGGAAAACATTATTCGTATGAATTATGAAGGGAGAGGCTTTTTGTCTGATTTGTATACAGACATCCATAAGGATGAACTCATCAGAACATATTCTTCGCCAATTAATGAGCAGATGTATGTCTTCATTGACATCCCTTATTCCTATTTATTTGAACAAGACTTTTTATTGTAAGATTGTACCCACCCCCTTAATGGGGGTCTTTATTTTCTACAACGTTTTGGCCAAAGATTGAAAAGGAGAGAAAAACTATGCGCAGGCAGACACTTCCCCTTATGGGCTACTTGTTTTTTGCTTACTCAGCCCTAACCGTCTTGGTCAGTTATCTTCCTGTATATTTTCAAAATGAAGGCTGGTCACAAAGTCAAATCGGCTGGCTGATTGCTATCGGGCCCCTGGCAGCTGTGTTTGCCCAGCCTTTCTGGGGGTACATGAGCGACAAGTGGAAAACGATCAAGAAAATACTTATAATCTGCCTTAGTTCAGGCGCCGTAGTCAGCGTCTTCTTTTTTCAGATAACTGAATTCTATGCTCTGTTCATTTTTGGCTTTATGCTCTTTATTTTTGTGGCGCCAACTACGGCTCTTGGAGACAGCTTGACTCAGAAAACAGCAATGCAGCAGGGCTTGAGCTTCGGGCGAATACGTATGTGGGGTTCTCTTGGATTCGCCTTTACCTCACTGGTCAGTGGTTTCTTTTTAGAGCGCGTAGGGGTCTCTTATTTATACGTTCCCTTTTTGCTTTTTACTCTTCTTGCCCTCTCAATGGCATGGCTGGTCACAGATGCTAAGCCTGCGAATAAACCGGTTACTATCGTTTATGCTCTTCAGTTTGGAGTGAAACCAAGAGTACTGTTTTTTCTGGGAATGATTTTTTTTATTTCGGTAGGACACCGGGCAAATGACAGTTTTTTAGGGTTGTTTATTGTAGAACTTGGCGGAGCGGAGTCTTTGATTGGAATGGCGTGGTTTGTGGGGGTTGTTTCTGAGGCAGTCGTCTTTTTTCTATCTTACTTATGGTTCCGCAGATTTCACCCGCTCTTTTTTATTTTAATTGCTGGTTTGCTGTATGCCTTTCGCTGGTTTATGATGGCAGGAATGGATGATCCAAGTCATGTTCTTTGGCTTCAGGTTCTTCACGGTATTACTTTTGGAGGGATGTATTTTTCAGCTCTTCAGTATATCTCTAAGCTAGTGCCCGAAGAACTACAGGCTACAGGGCATTTACTTTTTATCACTACATTTTTTGGATTGTCAGGTGTTATAGGATCGCTAGGCGGGGGATGGATGATGGAACATTACGGAGGAGAAGGACTGTATACTCTCCTTGGCGTTTTTGCGGTTACCGGCGTCCTCTTCCTTTTCATTTATTCGTTACGTCTTAAAATTGCATTAAGAGAAACCTAGAGTATAAAGTAGACTGACAATTTTTAATTCGTTACACTTAGATAAGGAACCCTAGACCGATATTGCAGGTGATAGGAAATGAGAACATGGAAGTCTGCTCTGTTGACCAAACAGGAAATTCAAACTTTGATGAAGCAAAGTAGCTTTAACAAGCAAATGCTCCAGGAAATAGGGGAGGAACTTGCTGAACAATGGAAAGCAGCCGGTGATATTGAAAACTCAAAAAAAGCAGAACGACTCCTTTTAAAGATGAAGGAGAATAAATGGAAAGTGGCCTTTTGCGGGCACTTTTCTGCAGGAAAGTCGACTATGATTAATCATCTTCTAGGAAAAGATCTTCTGCCTTCACACCCTATCCCCACAAGTGCAAATATTGTTGAAATTAAAAAAGGAAACCATGAGGCAAGGATTACATTCAAAGAAAAATCTCCAGTCTTGTTAGAAGATCCAACTGATCTTCAGACCATAAAGGAGTATTGCAAAGACGGTGATGAAGTTACGGAAGTCTCTATTGCTACTCCGACCACCAGCATTCCTGCAAATGTCATCATTATGGATACGCCAGGAATTGATTCAACAGATAAAGCACATCGCCTGGCAGCGGAAGCAAAGCTTGATGAAGCTGATTTAATCCTGTATTTGATGGATTATCACCATGTTGAATCCAAAGAGAATATGGCATTTATCAAAGAGTTGAATGAACGGTATATGTACCCTGTAGCAGTGATTAGTCAAATCGACAAACATAATGAAGCAGAACTTTCTTTTAAGTCATTTAAAAAGAAGGTCGCAAGTACGTTAGCAAGACAATCACTTGCCACAAGTGGCACGTTTTTTATATCTTCCTTTTCACCTGAGCTGGAAATAAATGAGTGGAAGCTTTTACAGGAAGAGCTGTCTTCGAGAGTAACAAATAAGGAAAAAGATATTACTCAAACGGCAGCTTTAGGCTTTTATCGATTATTAGAAAAACATATAGCCTGGGAACAATCCAACGCAGAAGAAAAGGAAGGGTTGACCTTTACATGGGAAAAAGGCGTTTCTTCCTTTTCGCTTAATAAAGAGCTTGAAAAAATGGAGGAAAGAATGAAAGCTCTTCCTTTGTTGGAGGACGAAATGGAAAGGGAGCTCTTAAGGGCCTTTGACCATATTTTTTCTAATGCCAAACTGACTCCCTATCACACTCGGAATGCTGCGCGAAGCTATCTTGAATCACGACAGGGAAGCTTTAAAGTGCGAGGCCTTTTTTCAAGGAGAAAGACAAAAAGTGAACAAAAGGAACGTCTGGAGGCTTTGACTCATTCCGTACAGGAAAATGTAAGGGCTTATATTGAGATCCATCTTAAGCAAAAATTACAGGACCTTCTTCGTGTGTACAGGATAGACGATATTGACATCGAACAGGAGATCCAAAACATTGATGTTCCAATAACCTCTGAAGTCATTCGCAAAGCAGAACGAAAAGGTGCCTTATTTACTCAGGATTATGTGCTGACCTACTGCAGATTGTTAGTATCAGAAGTCCGTTTACTATTTAAAGAAGCTCTTCACCCGGTAATTGGGAGAATGAAGCTGAACCTTGAAGAGCAAAAGAAAAAAGAACAGGAGTCATTAAAGCGGCAAATAGTGATTACAGAAGAAAAGCGGAGAATGGCAGCGAAAGCAGAAGAATATCAAACAGCTTGGAGGAAGAGGATTACAAGCTACATTGACCGTGTATCTGATATTACTGAGGAAGAAAAAGAAGCAGAGAAACCATCTGAAACTGCATTTAAAATAAATGCAAAAGAACAAAGAAAAGGTTTTTCCGTCAATATAGGGAGCATGGCAGAGCATGATGATTCACGCTCTCGTCTTTCTGAGGCTCCCGGAAATCTCAGTGAACAACTCCTATGGATAGAAGAGGGAGCTGGCATAATATCTGCTTTTGAAGGCCTGACATTGGTAAGAAAAAGGCTTTTAGAACGCCTTGAAAGGCTTAAAGAGGATTCATTTCAAGTGGCACTGTTTGGGGCCTTCAGTGCTGGAAAATCTTCCTTTGCCAATACCCTTCTTGGCGGGGAGTATCTCCCGGTCTCGCCTAACCCAACAACGGCCAGCGTCAACCATATCATGTCTCCTGATGATAAAAATAAGAATGGCACAGTACGCATTACGTATAAAACAGAAAAAGACTTGCTAAACGATCTTAACGATATTCTAGTATTTAGTGAAACTTCAGTGAGTTCCGTTTCTGAGTTTCTGTCTTTGTGGCAAAAACGAGAGAGGATGCTGCAAAGAGCGAAGCAGCAGGCGGAGATAGAGAAAGACGAGCGCCACGAGAAAGAGGAAGAGAAATGGGAAGATCCTTTTACCTATTTAGACGGTGACCGGCTCGCGCAGCTTTCCCTCTTTGCTCACGGCTATGGAACCTATAAAGGAAACCTGGGAGAAGAGAAGAAAACAGACCTTGTGACATTTCAAAAAGCAGCGGCTGAGGAAGAGCACGCTATGTTTATAGCTGAAACCTATTTCTATCTTTCATGCCCTCTCACAAACAGCGGGGTGACACTGACTGATACTCCAGGAGCAAGCTCTGTTTATCAAAGGCATACGGCTACGGCTTTTGAATATATGAAAAATGCAGACGCTCTGTTATTTTTAACCTACTATAATCATGCTTTTTCAAAAGCTGATGAAGAGTTTCTCATTCAATTAGGAAGAATAAAGGAATTTTTCCGTTACGACAAAATGTTTTTTATCGTAAATGCAAGTGATCTTGCTTCAAGTGAGGATGAACTTACGTCTGTTTTAAAGCATGTAGAAGATGAGCTCATAACTTTTGGAATTCGACGTCCGAGAATACTGCCGGTTTCAAGTAAAAGCGGACTGTTGGGAGTCAAAGCAAAGTCAGGGGAGTTAAGTTCAGACGAGGAAAAATGGCTGGATGCTCATTATCCATCTGTTGCTAAAGAGCAACTTCTTCACTATGCCGGCATAGAAGAATTTTGGCATCAATTCCACGGATTCAGGCAACAGGTCATGAATGAAACTCTTATCAAAGAATGCTGGGATGATATAAAGTTTGCCAAAGATAGCCTTTTACGTCTTAGAGGCGAAGCTTTTGAAACAGTAAAGCAAAGAAAAGAAACCCTGCTCATGTACCAGAAGAACTCAGAGGAAACAATAGGAAAAATAAGAAATATGGAGACCGATGTATATGAAAAGCAACTTGCTCAAGAAATAGAGGAACTTTTGTTTTATGTGAAACAGAGGGTGTTTTATCGGTACTTTGATGAATTTAAAAAAACATTTACACCTCTTCAGTTTTCTGATGAAGAAGATTTTAAAAGACGACTCAGACAGCTGGTCAACGAGTTCTTACGTTTCTTTTCTCATGATTTAACACAAGAAATCAGGGCAACGTATATCCGCCTGGAACGCTTTCTAAATGGACAAATAAAAAAAGCCGAAGCCCATATTCAGAAAATAGGTGAGAGAATTGAGCCGATGCTTTCAGGTGGGGACACGAAGACAGAGATCCCTTCTTATCCTGTAGCAAAGGGACTTACGGTAGATGGAAAAACAGTACTCTCCCTTTATGAAGGATATACGAGCTCCCACGAGTTTTTTATTGAAAAAGGAAATGTGGAATTTAAAGACAAGCTCGAAATTGCTCTTCGTCCGTGGGTCGATGACTTCATTGAAGACTGGAAAAAGACAATGATCAAAGAGCTCCTTCCTTTTTTACGAGGAAAAATCCAGGGTATCAAAGATGAAAAAATAAAGGAATTAGATTTCCTGGCTAACGATAAAGTGAAACAGCTGGAAAAGCCTGTTCGGACAATAAACATAGAGGATGCCATTGAGAACCTTACTGTCATCCAAAATAGAGAATTGGATGCGAGTGTTGTTAGTGATGGCAGATTGTGATACGGTGAAAGAAGTAGATGGAAACCCTTGCTAACGAAAATCTGCTTTATAAGGATATGGTTATTTGAATAAGCGACTAAATGTTTTTTTAGATGATGTACGTCAATGTCCAGAGGAGCATGTGTTAGCGAAAACGGCTGATGACTGTATTGAGCTTATAAGGGAAGGAAATCCAATCACTCACCTTTCACTTGACCATGACTTGGGAAGTAAGGAGAAAAACGGCTACGCAGTGGTATTGCATATGATTGAACAAGGTGTGTATGCACAACGAATTACGATTCATTCAGCTAACGCGAGTGAAGGAAAAAAAATGTACAAGCGACTTTTGGAGGCCCAGAAAGACGGCAATATGCCCCGTGAGATAAAAGTGGTTCACAGACCTTTACCGTTATAGATCATATTTTAAAGTGAGTTGCTGATAGAGCAATTCACTTTTTTTAATAAGGAAAAGATAGCAGAGCAATCGTTTTTTACGGACAAGCAAAGGGGTATGATAAAAAGCACGCTGTAATAATAGAAAGGTGAGGTGAAAGTATGCGTATTACAGATAGAGGAAAAAAAGCGGTCTTTGAGAGCATTGTCACTACGCAAGCTTCTATTTATCTTACGGGAAAAGAAACTCATGGCTGACAAGGCACAATTGAGTACGAACTTGTCCTGGAAGGTCAAGAGCAAAACAATGAGGAAGCAGAGTCCATCAACATTACCATTGATGAGAGATTTGCAAGTAGGGTAGGACCTGATCCTGTTCTCGATAAACATCCTTCATTAGGGTGGATGTTGAAAAACAAAAATGAAACAGTTGCGTATGGGATTCCGTTGACAAAAAATAAAGAAAGCAAGGAATAAATCCTTGCTTTCTTTTCTATTATCGTTGTACATAGGATAGCATTATACCGGTTATGATCTTTTAATAAATAACTCGGACATTTGTCTGACAAGAGGCTGTACCTGGTGAACAGTCTGCATTACTGTATTCATTGTCGTCATTGTTTTTTGCAGGTCAAGATTTCCTTGATCATTTACAAACCCGTTCATCACCGCGGATAATGGAGAGTTTCTTCTAGGACCTCCATGAAGCGGAGCTCCTCCCGGGAAAGGATAGGGCTGTTGCATTGCATATGGATGATACTGCCCTCTTGGCGTATGAGGGGAGGAATAAGGATGGTGTGGTTGAACAGGGAAAGGTGGTTCAGCATAAGGAAGTTTACGATTCATATTTTTTCACTCCTCTGAACTTCTGGCTGCCAATATCTACTGGCGTCTGTTTTAGTTTATGTTTGTTACTTTCTAGTAGGGTGGGCATATACCCGATACTTTTGGAAAAAGGAGGAGATGTCTTGTTCATCTCTGATACTCACAGTGATCCCCTATGGAAAATGTGGAAAACGAAAGATCGTAACTTTTCCAAAAGTCCTGCCTTGTCCGTTTCAGCTGAACATCTGGTACAAGGAGGTGTGAATGCCCAGGTGTTCGCACTGTTTGTGCCTGTTGCGCCTGCCGAGCATAGCCGTTTTTCTATTCTGCTTGCACAGATGGATTTGTTTTATGAAGAAGTGATTACTCACCCGTGCATCAGATGGGAGCCAGGCCAGCCGTTACATGAGATAAAAGGAAAAACACAGGCAATTCTTGCCCTTGAAGGAGCAGGTTATATAGGAGAAGATCCTGTATTATGGAGGCTGCTTAAACACTGGGGGGTGGAGATGGCAAGCCTGACCTGGAATGAAGCAAATGAACTAGGGGACGGTGTCCTTGAAGAAAGGGGAGCCGGATTAAGCTCAAAAGGAAAACATGTCGTAAAATTACACCAGGAGCTTGGGATCGTAACGGATATTTCCCACCTGAATGAGCATGGTTTCTGGGATGTGGTTGAGCACGGTGGTACCCTGATTGCAAGTCATTCTAATTCCTCGTTTGTGTGCGGACATAAACGTAACTTAACGGATCAGCAGATCCGGGCACTGATTCAGAAAAACAGTTTTATCGGACTTACTTTTTATCCCCCGTTTATTACAGAAAAGAAAATAGCTTTAGTGGAGGACTTGGCGAGCCATATTGATCACATTGGCAGCTTAGGGGGGATTGAGCACGTTGGTTTCGGGTCAGATTTTGATGGAATTGATCAGACGATTCAAGGCCTGTCATCCCCTGCTGATTATGATGCTTTGATAAATTGGCTTCTTAAGCGTTATGATGAAAATATAGTAAGAGGAATAGCCGGGGAAAACTTTGCCCGTTTTTGGAGAGACACCCGGAGGTTTTTTTAGTTTTCAAATTGGAAATATTAATCTACAATAGGGTAGTGAAAAGAGGTGAGATGAATGGAAATTACTAATGAAGCTAAATCATTTATCCAAGATGTAATGAAAGAACATTCCATGTCTAACATTCGTGTCGTATTTGCCGGAATGGGCTGAGGAGGTCCAAAATTTGGGCTGGCTCTGGATGAGCCACAGGACTCGGATGTTGTGAAGGAAATTAACGGATTAAACGTAGCCATTGAAGAGCAGATTGTCTCTCACGTGGATACGGTGACATTGGATGTAGAGGCTGATATGTCGGGTAATAAGTCACTGACTATGAAAAACAGTGCTGGCTCTGACTGCTGTTAGTCTTTAAGAAGGAAGCCTGGTTTCTTTTATGAGAAGCCGGGCTTTTTATATTGCAATGGAGGAGATTTTTGAATAAGTAATGGTGAAAAGAGGTAAGGGAAAGTAAAGAACTATAGGTAACAATTATTGGTAAGGGGGATTACTGATGAATCGTAAACCGAAAGAACTGAAAATCTTTCTTTATGATGAAATGGTGCAAAAAGATAATCGCCTGGCCAGCGCATTAGAAGAAGAAGGTAAAAAAGAGGGATTTAAACAAGAGGATATAAGGGAGGTACTCAATGATCTCGAGCAAAACGGAAGTATTACCTTTGCCGAGCAAGAAAACCCCCTGCATCCCAACAAGCATCCAGAGGATGTTATTGTCATTCAAGATGATAAACTATTCAGGGATTTCCTGCGTTAAATACAGGGATAACAAAGCTTAAGGACTGTCTTTCAAACAGGAGGTATAAGCGATGGATGTTCAGAAGGAACAATATTTGCGGGAAGCGTACAAGCTGTATAAAGACGGAAAGAACAAAAAAGGAACGTTGCAGGCAAACTCAATGACAATGGAAGACAAAAGCGACTTTCATTTTGAAAAAGGCTTTATTGAAGAGCTTGAAAGGGAAGGTCTGCTACGTATTATAACAAATAAAGAAAACCGGATAGAATTTACCATTACGGAAAAAGGATACCAATTTGTTAATGAAAACCTGTTACAATAACGGAAACATAAAAGAGGATAGCACAAAATCAACACCGTTCTTTTGAGTGGGAGATATAGAAAAAGTAACGTAGTAAAAAGGTAACCAATTTAAAGTTAATTTGGTTACCTTTTTTTATTAACTGAAAAATCTACTTGTAGAATTGTAATCTTAAAACAGTGGATCTCCATTCTATCGAGAGACAAATGGATTTCCGGTCACCCAAAATCTCCAGGGATAGTCCTTCGCTTCTCCAGAGTTTTCAATTCCGATTCTTGGTCCCTGAGAAATGTATTCCTCGTTTCGCCCCTCAGCAATATAAAGGGGCGGCTGATGAAAGGGGTGACCGTAATCGTCTTTAATAATGCCGAGAGCCTTTGTCAATTTTCCAGGGCCATTTGTCAGGTCCTTTTCCTTTTTATCACCTCGACGTTCATACATTAAATCTATCCCAAGGAGTGGTTCTACTGCCCGTATCAGTACAGCTTCTGGTTTACCGGGCTCACCACTTACCACGTTCACTAAACAGTGAGTGTGCATCACATACGTATACACATAGCCAGGAGGACCAAACATGACCTCTGTGCGTTTTGTCCTTCTATTATTAAAGCTGTGGGCCGCCCGGTCTTCAGGACCCATATACGCTTCGGTTTCTACGATATAACCGGCTGTCACGCCTTCCTTTGTTTCTTTTATAAGAATGTGTCCTAAAAGCGATTTGGCAAGTGTGAGGGTGGATTTTTGATAAAAGTCCACTGGCAAGGGGGAAAACAGCATTAAGCATCTTCCTTCTCTATTGGTGTTTATTTATCAGGGTAACATAGAGTGGATACAAAATAAGAAACGGAACCTTTTTGGTTCCGCCTGTTTTATTAAAGCTATTCATTTTCTTCAAGGTCGCCTGGTATATCTTCTTCCTCATCGGCGGGCGGCTGGTCACCACATGCCCCTAAAAATACGAGCATTGATGATATTGACAATAGGATTCCAAGTTTTTTCATCTCTATACCTCCCTTATTTCCCGTCTTTTTACATATTCTCTTCATCTTCTCTTTCTTTTCCTTTTTCCTTGCTCCATTAAACCAATAAAACATCACACAAAACAAGGAATTTATCGAATGGTGGAGAATAGTTTAAAAAGATACTGTATTTGCGGAGGCAGAAAAAATGATGAAGAAATCAAATGATTCAATGATTGAACTAAAAGATATCACGGTCAAAATTCAGGGAAAAACGCTTCTGGAACACTTTGAGTGGACCATTTCCCATGGAGAGCACTGGGGTCTACTCGGCCTTAATGGCTCAGGGAAAACGACTATTTTAAAACTTATTACTGGATTTCTTTGGCCGACCAAAGGTAATGTTACAGTTTTGGGAAATAAATTCGGACAAGTCAATGTACAAGAAGTAAGAAAGAAAATTGGCTGGGTGAGTGATGCACTTGATGACCGGTACCGAGCAAAGCCGGGAGACACGGCATTAGAAATTGCAGCAAGCGGAAAGTATGGTTCCATTGGTATTTATTCACCCTTATCGCGCCAGGAATATCTTAATGCCAAAGAAGCCCTTTCTCTTTTTGGAATGGAGCCAGCAGAGGAAAAAGTTTTTTACCAGCTCTCCCAGGGAGAAAAGAGAAGGGTGATGCTGGCAAGAGCCTGGCTGGCAGAACCAGATCTTCTTTTACTGGATGAACCATGCAGCGGGCTTGATGTTAAAGCGAGAGAGGATTTACTTTCCCGGCTTGAGTCCCTGTCAAAGGAACCGAACAGCCCTGCAGTGATTTATGTGACTCACCACGTAGAAGAGATCCTGCCTTTTGTCACTCACATGCAGCTCATCAAGAATGGAACGTCAGCAGGAAACGGGCGAAAAGAGGAAGTGATCACATCTTCTAACCTGACCAACACGTTTGATGTCCCTTGTGAAATAGAATGGAAGGACAACAGACCGTGGCTAAGTATCACGTCTATGAAGTGATGAAAGGATCCTTACTAAAGGAATCCTTTCCCTCTCAAAAAAATTTCACGTACCGTATTTGTTTTAAAAATTAATAAATAGTAAAAATATAAAGTAAGGAAGGTGATGGAATTGAATAAGAAAACTTTCAGAATTCTGCGTTGGGCAGCAGGAACTGGGGCTGTTCTATGGGCTTTAGTAGTTATATTCACAGATGGAGCAACAGAAATTCCAGGTGTATTTGGAATACTGTTCGGTGCTTTTTTACTGTTTTTAGGACTTGAATATAAAGAGGACAATGAAAGCCGCAGAGGATTTTCCTATATGTGCATTTTTGCTGCCCTCATTTCCTTTTTCTTTGCTCTTAACCGTTTTTTTGGGGTGCTTCCATAAGCATTAGGGTGTTTTGAAAATTTTACATGATTCCTTTCACTTTTTCTCATAAATGCTCTGTACCTTGATATAGAGAGAATCACAGAGGTATTACTATGAAATAATTCCTTTGTTACGCGGATGTTACAACTTCATCACAATTGAGAAAAACATAGAAGAAGTTGAATATGTTACAATACGAAACAGCACACGAAAAGAAAGGGGAATCCTTTTGAGCAAAAAATGGATTTTAGCGACTGCAATGACAATCTCTGTAACAGTTATGGCTGCTTGTGGAGATGATGATACTGATTCACCTGAAGTAACAGATGAAGAGTTAGAGCAAGAAGAACAACAGGAGGCCCCTGAAGGTGAAGAAATGGAGCTTGAAGATGAAGAAGCTATGGAACTTCCGGATGAGCCTGACATGGATGACTTTCCAGATCCTGTGGCCGAAGTAAACGGAGAACCGATCTCAAGTGAACAATTTGGCGAGATTTATTCATTCACCCTTCAAACTGCTGCAATGCAGGGCATAGATCCTGAAGATGAAGAAAGTGAACAAATGCTTATTGATCAAACGTTAGAACAGCTAATTGGCTTAGAACTGCTTACTCAAGCTGCTGAAGAGCAAGGCTATGAAGTAACAGATGAAGAAGTGGACGAGCAGCTTCAGCAGGAAAGAGAACAGGCTGGGCTGGATGATGAGGAAGAGTATATTGCATTCCTTGAAGAGCAAGGTCTTGATGAAGAAGAACTCAGACAAGACATTAGTGAGCAACTGAAAATAGATCGTTTCATTGAAGAAGAAACTGAGCAGGAAGATGTTTCTGATGAGGAAGTAGAAGAGGTTTATGAACAGGTTGCTGAAATGCAGGGAGACGATGCCCCTGAACTTGATGAAATTCGAGAAGACCTTGAAGACCAAATCAGGCAGCAAAATGAGTCCGAACAAGTACAAGGGCTAGTCAACAGCTTGCGCGAAGAAAGCGATGTAGAGGTTCATATTTAGTATTAAGGTAAGAGCAGGGAAAACCTGCTCTTTTTTTATGTAATTTTTAAATAGGAAGCCGATATTACTCATAGAAGCTTTTTCTGTTTGTCTGTAGAAGAGCTAAGGATACATTTAACATGAAAAGGATGAGTGAGGGTATGAAGGAAACGAGCCAATCAAATATACTCCTTGAAAGTGGAACAAATGAATTGGAAATAGTCATGTATAAGGTAGGTGGGGAAACATTTGGAATAAATGTATTAAAAGTTAGAGAAATTATCCAGCCACTTCCTGTCACAAAAACCCCACAGCATCACCAGTACGTGGAAGGAGTGTTTCGTTTAAGGCAAGAGGTCATTCCTGTGGTTAATTTAGCGAAGGTTCTGGGGTACCCTCCTTCACCGGAGCCTAACCAGGACAAGTTTATTATTGGAGAACTGAATAAAGTAAAGGTGGCTTTCCATGTCCAGAGTGTATCGCGAATACATCGCATTTCCTGGGAGCAAATAGAAAAACCTAGTGAACTTTCTCAAGGATCTCACATTCAAACGATAGGCGTAATTAAATTGGAAGACGAGATTGCTTTGTTACTCGACTATGAAAGAATTTTAATGGAAATCTCCCCTCAAGTAGGTATACATATGGATCAATTAAAGGCTCTAGAACCACGAGATCGCTCCAGCAAAAAAATCGTGATAGCTGAGGATTCGCCTATTCTGCGTAAGATGCTTGAGGATACATTACAAGAAGCCGGATACATGCAATTGAGCTTTTTTGAAAATGGCCAGGATGCATGGGAATTTCTCGATTCTGGCAGCCATTGTGATTTATTGATTACTGATTTGGAGATGCCAAAAATGGATGGGCATCATTTAACCTATAAAATTAGAAGGGACCAAAAGCTTAAGGAATTGCCTGTCATTATCTTTAGTTCGTTGATTACCGAGGATTTATTTCATAAGGGAGAAAAAGTAGGAGCAAGTGCTCAAATCAGCAAACCTGAAATTGTTGAATTGGTAGAAACAATAGATCAACACATCGAGTAATTCCATGGAAGCCTGGCGATTTATTTGTCAGGCTTTAATAGGTTTTACTAAAAAAAACTAGTGGAAAGAGTAAAAAAGATATCAAACTTCATACAGTAGGTGAAGAAACTATGGATTTGTCACCAGATGTAGTGGGTTTTAGCTTTTTGCTCTTGGGTATTTTTTTGATCCTTGGAAAGCTCATAAGAGTGTATGTCACCCCCTTGCAAAAAATTTTTTTACCAAGCTCTATTATTGCAGGCTTGCTTGCTCTTTTTCTTGGCCCTGAAGTGATTGGGCTGCTTGTTCCAGGTGAGGTGAACCTCGTGCATGAGGGAGGCCTTTTTCCTGAACCAATTCTTGAAGTCTGGGGTGTACTCCCCGAACTGCTTATTAATGTTATTTTCGCTTCATTATTTCTAGGGAAAACCATTCCTCATGTAAAGGAAGTGTGGAATGTAGCCGGTCCGCAAATAACCTTCGCTCATTTTCTGTCCTGGGGTCAATATGTTGTTGGAATATCGCTGGTATTATTCTTTTTGACACCTGTTTTTGGTATGAATCCTTTAGCAGGTGCTTTGCTTGAAATAAGCTTTGTTGGCGGTCATGGGACTGCAGCAGGTTTATCCGGAACTTTTGAAGCGGTTGGTTTTGAAGAAGGGACTGATTTAGCAGTTGGTTTTGCGACAGTTGGAGTACTATCAGGTGTTATTATTGGAATGGTGCTCGTTAACTGGGCAGCAAGAAAAGGAAGAACTGAAATAATTGATAACCCGGAGAACTTTTCCGAAGAAAAGAAAGTGGGACTTATCAAAGCAGAGAACCAGGAATCAGCGGGTAAGAAAACGACTCGGCCTGAATTTATTGAACCATTAACAGCTCATTTTGCTTATATAGGACTTGCCATACTTATTGGTTTTTTATTGCTGGAAGGCCTGATTTTATTAGAAGAATTTACATGGGGGCCCGCCACTGGAGTAGAACTGATGAGTTATTTGCCGCTCTTCCCTTTGGCAATGATAGGTGCTGTAGTGGTACAGTTGTTTATGGACAAATTTATTAAGCACAGAACCATTGACGGGGAAATGATTTCCAGGATTCAAGGGTTTGCTCTTGATTTACTCATTGTTTCCGCTCTTGCTACTCTTTCTGTTTCAGTGATTGGTGAATACCTTATCCCATTTATCATTATGTCTGTTGCAGCAATTTTGTGGAATGTATTAGCTTTACTATATATTGCTCCTCGTATAATGCCAGACTATTGGTTTGAGAGGGCTATTGGAGATTTTGCCCAAGCTATGGGGATGTCGGCTGCAGGGCTGTTAATGATTAACATTACAGACCCAGAAGAAAAAAGCCCGGCTCTAAAAGGCTTTGGCTATAAACAATTATTTCTGGACATTATTGTTGGAGGAGGACTCTTTACTGCTTCATCAGTACCGCTCATTATCTTGTTTGGTCCAGCAACCGTTTTAATTATCGCAGCCGTTTTAATGGTTGCCTGGCTGTTAGTGGGTCTGCTTTACTTTGGAAAGAAAAAATCAACCGAAGAATCATAAGTCATCCGTTATCCGGGTGGCTTTTTTTATGTATTATTACACGTTGTGAATAACAAACAATGTGTTAAGTAACAGAATGAGTAAACAAAAAATAATACCGCTAATTTGTTATATAAAATTCAAAAAAACTGTTGACTGTATTATAACAACGTCATATAATAAAATTAACAAAAAAAACAGAAAATTAATTAAAAGGGAGAGAGACAAAATGAAAACAACAGAAAAGAAGACAAACGAGAGAAGATTTACCCCGGTAAAAGAAGAGAAGACTGTGCTTGAAATGATTAACGATTACCATATGACAAATAGATAATAACAAGACAAAAGGCTGGGTTATCCCCGCCTTTTTGAATTGGATAGAAACCTGCGCTTATGAAGTGCAGGTTTCTTTTTGGTAGGCAGCTCTATTGGATATGTGCTTAGAAGTCTGATAATAAAACAAATATTTCAAATTAAATGAAAAATAAGGAAAGGAAAGAAGGAATTAGGGTATCTTAAATCGAACTGGTAAGGTGAGAGTTTCACTTTTTTTCTTCAGATGGGTCTTGGAAGAAAGCTTAGATAGCAAGAAAAGAAGAAAAAGGGGGTACCTGCATGGTACAGGGACATATTGAAGGAATTGTTCAAGGCAAACATGCTGTTTTGGTCATTGGAGAAAAAGAAATTATTGCACCTGTTGATGAACTTCCTAAAGATATTTATGTAGGTAAGACCGTGTACGGTAAATGTAACCGATTTGGAGAAATCATAGCTTTCACCGATTCAGAAGATGAGGCAGCAATGAAAGAAAATTGGGTAAACCGCACGTTTTCCCAATTGAAAACCCTGGTTGGAAAATGACTTTATTATTTTTCTATAAATATGTTATCTGAGAAAATTCCTGGATGAATCCAGGAATTTTTTTATGTTACTGTTACTGCTATATTCGTATATTTTCTTTGTGACAGATAGTGGGTAAGAGGAATTATAGCCTGTATGATGTTAATAGTAGTCAGAAAAAAAGAAAAGCATTAAGATAGGAGTTAGCAGGAATAAGGGAGTGTAGAGATTATGGATCTAAATCAAAGAATAAATGATCTCAAAGACAAAATATCAGGTTCAGTTTTTCAAAAGGGAAACGAAAAAATGATGAAACTGGAACGAGAAAATAAGAGACAAGCACAAAATATTGAAAATTTGCAAGGTGAAATCTCTCGTATAAAAGATTTTGTACCAGAAATAATATCTACTGCCAAGGAAGGGTTCGATTTCTTTTGTATAAAGGAGATAAACAGAGAAGGAAAGTACAGGGAATGTATAGCGGTTTTCACAAAAGACGACAACCTGTATTTAAAATCAGACGCCGGTAAGGATAGAAATTTTATATTCGAAGTAAAAGGTAATCACCTCGTACCTTTACAAAAATATTTGATTGAAACTATAAAAAGAAACATCCAGGACCCTGGGTATGAAGAGATGGTACTTCAAGTGCTCGAAGAAAAGGCAACTGAATTGGAGGTAATAGAGATCGAAGGAGAAATTTCTTTTGCCGGGGATTCCTCCAACGGTACATTGCAAGAAGTCTACCAGAAAAAGGGTTATGAAGTTTATTTCAATGAAGAAAAAACAGAAGCTTTTATTCAAAAACATTTGCAGGGAACCCAAGAGTAGATGGATATAAAATTGACAATAAGAGAAGGTGCTTTTATCAGCACCTTCTCTTATTCATGTATCTTTAAGTATTACTATGCTACATCTTCTTGAGTGACCCAAACTGAGGACTGTTCTCCTTCAGTTTGTTTGCCTTCCTTATCCTTATTTTTTAAGGCAAGAACAGCAACGGCTCCTATAATTATAGCTAGACCACCAAACAGAAATTTTTTCATTTGGCACACCTCCTTTGTAACATACATACATCATACTATTTTTGTTAAACATTTTGGGCAGAAAATTCAAAAAATATAAATTGACAAAATTTTGTAACATAAAGAATCTGCAAAAAGAGAACGTTCAGGAAGTAATCACTTATTTACCATACTCTTAAATAAACCAGTTTTATTTCGCTTCAATAAAAAACGCAGAGTGCACAAACCTTCTGCGTTTTTTATTGTGAGCAACTCGTGTAGCAAAAAAACTATTAAGAGAATAGTAGTAAGAATAAAAACGAGTGACAATCCTCACAAAAATCAAAACGCCAGCTGTGTTAATTTTAATATGACTTCAGAAAATTGTAGGAAATGAAAAAATAGTAAGGGGAGTGTTTAAAATGAGAAATTTTGAGGATAAAGTAGTATTAATTACTGGTGGAGCCGACGGTATCGGCAAGGTTACTGCTGAGTATTTTTTACAAGAAGGTGCTAAAGTAGTCATTGTTGACATTAATCAAGAACTAATTGTCAGCGCAGAGAAAGAATTGAAAGAACATGGAACAGTTATTGCAATTCAGGCTGATGTGTCAAAGAAAGAGGACACAAAAAAATACGTGGAGCAAACATTGGATGAGTTTGGTTCGATTGACGTATTCTTTAATAATGCGGGAATTGAAGGGAAAGTGGCACCAATTATAGATCAAGATATTGAGGACTTTGATAAAACCTTGGCTGTAAATGTACGGGGAGTTTTTCTAGGCCTACAGCACGTATTACCAGTCATGATGAAACAAGAAAAAGGAAGTATTATAAATAATTCTTCTGTTGCAGGATTTATGGGGAGTCCAGGTGTTGCACCTTATGTAGCTTCAAAACATGCAGTGATTGGTTTAACGAAAACAGCAGCACTTGAAGCAGCCCCTCATAATATTCGTGTGAATTCTATTCATCCGTCTCCTGTAGAAACGAGAATGATGCGGTCTTTGGAAGAGGGCTTTAACCCTGGACATGCTGAAGAAGCAAAAGGTGAGCTGGCAAGGGCTATTCCTCTTGGCAGATACGGGGAATCACACGAAATTGCAAAGCTTGTTCTCTTTCTCGCTTCAGAAGACAGTGCTTTCATAACCGGGGCCCAGTATCGAATTGATGGGGGAATGGGCGCTTCTTAAATTTGTAAGATGGAAATAGTATTAAAAACTTTGAAGAGAAGGGACCTCCCTTCTCTTAGTATAATGTGGTTGGCATACGTAAAAGCGCTGTGGTCGTTAGGCGGAGGCAGGGTGTACATAGCGAGGTGGAATTTTAAGTTGGACCTTCGCCCCTTCGAAACGAGTCTCATAGAATAACTGGGGGGAACAAGGGGAAAAATTTATAAAACAATAGGAAGAAATAGGGAATTACTGTGTAAATACCATAAAAATGGTGAAAATCAAGAGAAGTTTTCCTGATATAGTAAGAAAAATAGTATACTAGAATGAAGAAACAATCCCATTTTTTTCATTTTAAACTTTTATGATTGTATGTCTTAAGATCTTTAGACTTGTTTTTTCACTTTACGGAGGTGAAGGTAAGTGGCAAAAGTGTTTTGGATAATAGCTCTATTTTTACTTATTCCCACAACAATTTTTGGGCAGGAAGAAACAACTCACACAGTAGCACCCGGGGATACAATGTGGAGTATTTCTCAGCAGCATGATGTAACGATAGAAGATATTTTGAAGGTCAACCCAGATATCGTTGATGCAGAGGTTATCTACGTGAAACAAGTGATTCAACTTCCATATCAAGAGAGTGCAGAAGAGTCCCCTACTTATGACGAATCACCGGAAGGAGGCCAAGGAGGCTTTGTCAAAGAAGTTATTCGCTTGACTAACGAAGAGCGGGATCATCACGGACTGGAACCTTTGGAAGAATATGAAAAACTATCTAAAGTAGCCCACTTAAAGTCGGAGGATATGAGGAATGAAGGTTATTTCTCTCATAATAGCCCAACCTATGGAAGCCCTTTTGATATGATGATTTCTCAAGGAATCGATTTTCAAGGAGCAGGGGAAAACTTGGCTGCAGGACAAACCTCTCCAGAACAAGTAGTAGAAGAATGGATGGCTTCTCCTGGGCACCAAGATAATATCTTGCGCTCGGATTTCACACATATTGGAGTAGGGTACGTCGAAGGAGGAGCGAACGGGTCATACTGGACTCAAATGTTTGTGGCACAGTAACGGCTCCTTTTTACAAAGGAAAGCCCGCTATTGAACTAATGAGAAAAATGTATATTCCTTAATATATTATCTTGTGGTGGCCGGAGACCGTAGGATATCTTCATTATGAAATGTATATTGAATAAGGATATAACATATATAACGGTTACCGATTTCTGCCGCTTTGTTCCTGAGCGTCTTTCATCATCTATCATGGTAGTGACAAATAAAGGTAGGACGAAATGTTTATTTCGTCCTACCTTTATTGTTTACCCGGCATGTTTACACGTTCCAGTGGCTCAAGTCCAGAACGGTGGAGGTTGTTGTGATAAAGGCAAGGGTGGCGTGGGACTCAGAATCTGAGTGAACCATAAAACAGCTTTTTTCTTCGCAAACTCTACGATTGTTATAATAGTGTTACAACCAATACGGGTGTCAGGCACCATAATAAAAAATCAAATTTTTGTAACAAATCTAGAGCCTATGTAAAGGCTCAATCATTTTTAGAATTTGAATTAGAAGTAACCTCTATGTTTGTCATATCTTTTCCATCAGGATCAATTAACTTGTTTTTATTCTTGGCAACTAGCTTCGCCCATTCCCCGACAACGAGATTTCCCCCTTGAGATTTTTCATATGCCTTGTGCTCCTCATGTACAGTGTTACCAAAGTTTATGGAGCTGTTATCACCCATATTGTTTACTCGGATATTTATTCTGCCCATATATAACCCTCCTGGCTATTCTCTTGTTTTTTTATTATATGATCATTTTTAAAAAAGGAGTGGTTTTCTTTCCTGGGAAAGGTGCGTAATTGATAGTAGTAAATATTGGCCGCAAAGAAAGCATAAGATTATCCTTCAGACAAAACGGGACGAGGTAACAGTTACACCTTTTTAAATTTATTTCTGTCTTGGAGTGAGTAAGAATAAGCGGTTTAGTTATGCAAAAGATAAAGAGAAAGAGAAAGAGAAAGGGTGAAAAGCAGGATGGAAAAACAGGATATTCTACAGTTGTTAAATGGCTCACATACAAAAGAGGAGGTTGATCAATTTGTTATTTCAAACCAACAAGATTCAATCAAAGCTAAGGAGGCTCTTTTGTATCAAATAAATAAAATACAAAGTGAAATTGCAGATCGTGAGGCTTTTCTATCAAATGACGCCTTTGTGTTATTGGATGGAGAAGAAATGCATGAGTGGCTGAGGACTAAAGATGAAGAGTTGAATTTTTTAACTACGGTTTATTCCAGGTTTAAAGAACTTTAAAAGCTTTAACAGGGCTCTATCGGTGAGCGGTGACACCAGATGATTTGGCAACAAGATCATGTTTATCGTCATAAATAAGGCAATTGGTGTGGCTGAGTGATCTTCCCTTCTTGAGCAAACGCGCAGCTGCAAGCAGGTATGTACCTTTCCCCCCTTTTATAAATAATGCCTTTGCTGACTTACATCAATAAACCAGCACACCCATTTTCAGTGAATAGGGCTGCACTGGGGAGATAAACTAATTTCAAGACTAGAAGAAAAGAGGGCAGATCTATGAAAAAGAATATCATTTTTATCCTGCTTTTTTTTGTATTAACTTGTTCGTGTGTTGGATTTTTAGCTGGTGAAGGCTTGGCACAGGAAAATACACCGGCACAAAATGGAGAGGTGCAGTGGTGGTGGAAAAAGGATAAAGCAAGGGATTCTGAGCAAGGTATCCCTGAGCTTAAAGGTGGCAGTGAAGCAGATCAGCGTGTTCAGGAGCCTTTGGGACTTGATGAGCTGCAGGCCCGTTATCCAGATACAGTATTTTTACATGGACCAACCACAGAAAACAGAGTTGCTTTAACGTTTGATGATGGCCCGGATCCAAGGTTTACTCCAGAAGTTCTCGATGTATTAGCTGAATATAATGTACCGGCAACCTTTTTCTTAATGGGTGCAAGAGCAGAAGAATCACCTGAGCTTGCAAGACGAATTACAGAAGAAGGCCATGTTGTGGGAAATCACACATTTTGGCATCCGGACCTAGTGGAAGAAGGCGATATCGAAACACTGGTTAATGAAGTGACACGGACAGAAGATACGTTGGCGAACATTATTGACTACCGGACAACGCTATTTCGCCCTCCATACGGATTTTTGTATGATGAATTAGTTGAAGAACTGCAGGAGCTGGAATACTCTGTCATTGCCTGGTCCGTTGATTCTTTAGACTGGCAGAACATTGGCCCTCAGGAAATTGCCCAGAATGTTTTTGAAGACATCCATCCTGGAGCGATTATTTTGATGCATGACGGCGCTCCGGCAGAAGAGGATAGAACAGAAACCATTGAGTCTCTTCGTGAAATCATCCCTGTTTTACAAGAGCAAGGTTATGAGTTCGTTACCGTCCCGGACTTATTAAATATTCCATACCAAAGATAATCTTTGTTGTATGAAGAAGCAGAGTTTCCTCCACTGATAAAATGGAGGTTATACTCTGCTTTTTTTATATTGCCTCCATTTCTGTTTATATGCTTTTATTCTTTTATAAATTTTAGGATTATTCAATAAACGAAATAGAGAAGTATTTGGTTTTAAATTCGCTTCTATAATCCATATATTCCCTTTCTTATCTACTCCTATATCTAATCCAATAGCTGAGTAGTTTTTAGTGGAATAGGAAAAAAGTTGTTCAACAGTTCTGAGAGAAACACGGTTAATTTCAGAGGTTGTTTTATTTGGTGTTTTCTTTTTTATATTAGAACGCATGATTGCTTCTTTTACAGGAAGTACTTTTGTGGCAGAATTAGTAATCACGTACCCTGGAGAGGCAATCTTTGCGGCTTTACCTGTGATCGTCCAAATCGTCCAGTCTGTAGTTGCACTTCGTTGCAGCATGACACGAATATCAATTGGCTGTTTGTTAATCTTAGCTAAAGGAATATATTGTTGAATGATATATTTTTCTTTACCGATTTTCTCAATTAAGGCTTTATGCATCTGATATTTAGTAGGAAGAACTGCATAGTAATCTTCGAATTCCAGCTTGTACTTGCCCTTGGGCAGCATAGATAATTTGATGACTCCATATCCTAACCTTCCGTGAATTGGTTTTATGATTACTTTTTGGTATCTATTCAAAAAAGTTTCTACATTTTGTTTGGAAAAAAGTCTAGTTTTAGGGAGGTATGGACGCAGTTCTTTGTTCTCTTTTAATACACGATAAATGTCCCACTTACTTCTCGTAACCTTCATATGTGAGTAACCTCTCTTTCAAGAATTATCCCTTTTGGATTTCTACCGTGGAAAACATTATAAAATAGCAACTAATTTTTAATATAACAGCAGACAGAGAAGACTCCTAACCCCATTGGGTCAGGAGTCCTGTGGATTTACACACTATTTGGAATGCTTTCTTTTAAAAAAGTTTCTTAAATAAACTTTTTTCATGCCTCTTTTTGCATGCTTTTTCATGTTTTTACCTTTACGAAGTCCCATTTGACTCACCTCCTTTCTTGTTATCTACAAATAGTTAATGATTTTTGAGAGGGAAATGATCCGGCTAAATGTTTATTCTATAAAAATTGGTTGTTTATATTGCTATCCTTTCTTTTTTATAAAAGACTGCTAGGTTTGAAAATTGAGTGGTCAGAGTGCACAAAGTTAGTAAGCTGTAATAAAAGGTAGAAGGGCAAATGGCTCATATCCTCTCAGTTATAAGGCTTTTTACTTTTTCTTTTTCTTTTTACCTTTGCGAAGTCCCATGAAATTCACCTCCCTTGGAAGTTCTAACATAGTAAATGAAAGGCAAACAAGATTTGAACCGGCTAAACGCTTACTTTGATAAAAATAGTTATTTATATTCTGTTTAATAGCTGATCTGTTGGAAGATTACTGAGAATAGTGGGGATGGGTCAGGTTCAGCGGAGTTTTACTGGTGGCAGTAAAGAGAAAGGTAAAATGAATCAAATACCTTGTTCAAATACCCTGCCTTTTCACTCTTCTTACCAATACACTAAAAAAGGACATGTAAGGAGAGCTATAGAAAGGACGGGTAAGCATTGAAGAAAATAAGGGGGAGAAATAAATGGGAATTGTATTTGGCTCTGAAAAAAACAAAGCAGGTGAGACCCTATCTAGTATTTACAAAACGTTGGAACAGAAATAATTTTCAAAACATGTTATCCAAATATAAGCAAATAGTTATAAAGCCCAATGATGGTTTGCAAGCTCGAAATATATATTTTGTTACAGAATATAAAAAGAAGATTGTGGTCCAGTTGTACAGGAAGAAACGCTATTTTTCTACCAGTGACCTTGTTTATGAGTTCATGAGAAAAAGAATAGGCAAAAGGCCTTACATTATTCAAAAAAGGATTAACTTAGCAAAGATTCATAAAAGACCTATTGATGTGAGGGTAATCATCCAAAGAAATACCCTTCGTTCTCCGTGGGTAGCGACAGCTTATAAAGTAAGAGTCGCTGGTGCCGGGAGAAAAGTAACAAATGCCAGTAAAGGCGGAAGTGTTTTCACTTTTAAAGAAGCTATGCAAAGGAGCAGCTTTCCTGACTATATGCATGAAGATCTTTTAAGGAAATTGAAACAAGTATCCATAAGGTCAGCTGAATCCCTGAACTCGTATTATCCTAAAAAAAGAATCTATGGCATTGATATTGGCATTAAAGAAGATGGTTCACTCCATATCTTTGAAATTAACCGTAATCCTTCTTTCAAAGGGTTTTCTCCAGGTCAATCAAGAAGAATGAAAAGATTTAAACAAAAGAAATAAGTGAAAGGAAGGGTTGGTAACAATATGGCCGTTCGTTTAAAAGGGAGAAATAAATATAAAATGTATAGAGCAATGAGAAAAAATAAAAGCCTTCGCTCTTCTCTTCCTGAAACCAGAATGTTTAATTCGAAAAATTTTCAGCATATGGTAAAAAAGTACAAAACTGTTGTCATTAAACCTAACAATGGAAAGCAAGGAAAAAGAATATATTTTGTGACCAACCGTAACGGAAAGTATTATGTTCATTTAAATAAAAAATATAAAGTCTTTTCAAGTAGAAACTCCACGTACCGATATATCCGGAAAGCATCAAAGAAAAAAAGGTTCATCATCCAGCAGGAAATAAGTCTAGCTAAAATAAAAAAACGCCGTTTTGATTTTCGAATTATTGTCCAAAGAAAATGCAGAAAGGATCCCTGGGTCGTTAACGGAATAATTGTGCGCCAGGCCGGCCGTGGGTTTAAAGTTACCAATAGAAAAAACAATGGGAGGGTTCTGTCAGTTGATAGGGCTCTTTCTCAGATAAATATAAAAAACAAAAGCGCAAAAATTATGGAGGTTAAACGTCTTTCTCTCGAAGCGGCTAAGACGTTAGGGACCTCTTTTCCCGGTCAAAGAATTTTTGGGGTCGATATTGGCATGGATCCAAAAGATAACCTTTATATCTTTGAATTGAATCGCTGGCCTTTATTAGGGGGCTTTCGAAGCTTAAAAGATAAAACGCAATATAAACGGATTATGTATTTTAAAAGAGTGAGCCGGAAAAAGAAATAAGGGAAGGGAAGAAATAGTTCTTGATGTAATAAATCTAGAAATTAAGCCCTTACATGAAATGGAGGGAGGATTTAAGCCGCTGCCTTAATTCAGTGGCTCTTTTTTTGTTTTAAAAAGGGTCAAGCCAAGGGTAAAGAAAATTAAACTATGAAGACATCGGGAGGAATTTATGAATACAAACAGCGAAAACAAAACACCGAATCGCCTGATCCATGAGAAATCCCCTTATTTACAGCAGCATGCCTACAATCCTGTGGACTGGTATCCGTGGGGCGAGGAAGCTTTTGAAAAAGCAAAGAAAGAAAACAAACCAGTATTCTTAAGTATAGGATATTCAACGTGCCATTGGTGTCATGTTATGGAGCGTGAGAGTTTTGAAGATGAAGCGTTGGCAGCACTGTTAAATGATCATTTTATCTCAATTAAGGTGGATCGTGAAGAACGACCCGACCTTGATTCAATATACATGAGTGTATGTCAATCCATGGCAGGACGTGGAGGCTGGCCGCTAAATGTCTTTTTGAATCCAGATCAGACACCTTTTTACGCAGGTACTTATTTCCCCAAAGAATCAAGGTACGGACGGCCAGGATTCATTGATGTCATTACACAGCTTTCGGATATCTTCAAAAACAATCCTGGAAAAGTGAATCGAATCGGGAAACAGGCAGTAGAAGCCCTTCAAAAAAACCAGGAAATCCTTCGCAAAGCAACAGTTCCAGAAAGTGTTATTCATAATGCTTACAGGCAGCTAGAAAGCAAGTATGATCCTGTAAATGGCGGGTTTTCAGCTCCTCCTAAGTTTCCATCTCCACAGAACTTCTTATATTTACTAATGTATTACAAACAATCAGGAGAGAAAAAAGCCCTTGAAATGACAGAAAAATCTTTAGAAAACATATATAGAGGGGGCATTCATGATCTCTTAGGTGGAGGATTTGCCCGTTACTCTGTTGATGAAAAATGGCTTGTCCCACATTTTGAGAAAATGCTTTACGATAATGCTCTTCTTGCCTCTGCTTATGTTGAAACATGGCAATTGAATAAAAAAGAGCTTTACAAAGAAGCTGCCGAGGATATTTTTTCTTATGTCCTAAGGGACATGAAAGGAGCAGAAGGAGCGTTTCATTCGGCAGAAGATGCAGATTCTGAAGGAATGGAAGGAAAATTTTACGTCTGGACGCCAAAGGAAGTGAAAGACGTACTGGGGGAGGAAGAGGGGAAACTGTTTTGTAAAGCATATGATATAACAGAGGAAGGGAATTTTGAAGGGAAGTCGATTCCTAACAGTCTTCGCTTCGATCCTCAGTATCTATCAGATGAATATAACATCAGTAAAGAGGAAGTAAATGAAAGACTGAATATAGCTCGAAAAACTCTCTTTGAACACCGGAATAAAAGAGTGCGTCCCCACAAAGATGATAAGATACTGACCTCCTGGAACGGTCTGATGATTGCAGCCTTGGCGAAAGCTGGACGTGCTTTTGGAGAAAGTAAATATACAAAGTCAGCTCAGGAAGCTGCTGTCTTTCTTGATGAGAATTTATTTGAAGATGGTCGTCTGAAGGTTCGCTATAAAGACGGCGAGACAGCTAATCTTGGTTTTATCGAAGACTACGCTAATCTACTATGGGGGTATATTGAACTGTATGAATCAACCCAGCAGCTTCAATGGCTGGCCAAAAGCAAACAGCTTGCGGATGATATGATTGAATTATTCTGGGATGCTGAAAACGGTGGTTTTTTCTTTTATGGTAAAGACCAGGAACAGCTTCTTGTAAACCCTAAAGAAATGTATGATGGAGCAATGCCGGCAGGTGGAAGCGTAGCTGCAGTACAATTCCTCAGGCTTGCCAGACTGACCGGGGAAACAACTTACGAGAAAATTGTAAGTGAGCTTCAGGAAAGTTTCGCCCCATCCCTGGCAAGGTACCCAGCCGGTCATGCTTACTTTATGATAAGCGTTCTCCTTCCTAGGATGCCCATGAAGGAAATAGTACTTTTTACCGGGGAAAGAAAAGAGGACTATGAGCCATTAATTAAAGAGCTTCAGCAAAATTATCATCCTGAATCTACCTTTCATATCGTAGGACAAAAAGAGCCCTTAGGGGAAGTGGTCCCCTTTATTCGGGATTTTGAACCTGACAATGAAAAGCCCACGTTGTATGTTTGTGAAGACTTTGTCTGTAAACAACCAATAACTTCTGTGGAAGAAGGAATCAAGATGATTACCAAAGATTAATTTGGTATTTCCTAAGGGGTTGGAGGCGTGCCGCTCCTTAGGACAATTTCACTTACAAATATCAGAATATTCTGTTGTTTAGAGGAGTAGAATGAGACAGGAAGAATAATTTTCATAGGAGGCGAAAAGGTGAAAACGATCCAGCGTGAAGATATGGTTTCTTCCCTTGAGATCTTTTGCGGCATACCCCGTGACCTGCTCATTCGGCTGAACAATCAAGAATTACTTACTCTTTATGAAGAAAGAATAGGATTAAAACAGCTTTCTCTAGAAAAAGAGAAAGGTCCAAGAACGATTAGAATGAAGACTGCAATGAACAAAACTAGAAACCCATCATAAAAAGACGCTGTTCTTAGTGGAAATGCTGAGATTGGCGGCTTTTTTTTGTTTTAGAGAATCAATATAGAAAAAGATCGATAGATTAAGATTTTTTCTTTTTTTCATAGAAAGTCAAACATATATTCGCTACAATAAAAGCATTAGAGGTGAGCGGTATATGAGAAAACAAACATTACGTGAATTAATCACATATATGAAACAGACAAAAGAAATTAGTGAAAACATTGCCTACTGGCATACGATTGATGAAACTCCGGCCCAAACGGAAGATTTTCCCCAAACCATTGATTCAAGGTTAAAAAAAGCGCTGGTAAACAGAGGAATTACCCAGCTATATACTCATCAAAAATCAGCCTATGACAAAGCGGTAACAGAAGGTGAAAATTTTGTGGCGGTGACTCCGACAGCTTCAGGAAAAACGCTGTGCTACAATCTTCCTGTGCTTCAATCGATTCTTGACAATGAAGACAACCGGGCGTTATATATTTTTCCAACAAAAGCACTTGCCCAGGATCAAAAGAGTGAAATTAATGAGATCATTGATGAAATGGGCGTACAAATAAAAAGCTATACCTATGATGGTGATACGGCCCCCAATATCCGCCAGATTGTAAGAAAAGCCGGCCATGTCGTCATTACCAATCCTGATATGCTTCATTCAGCGATGCTTCCTCACCACACAAAGTGGGTATCTTTATTTGAGAACCTGAAGTACATTGTGATCGATGAACTTCATACGTACAGAGGAGTGTTTGGAAGTCACGTAGCAAATGTCATTCGACGCTTAAAGAGAATTGCGAACTACTATGGCAGCGATCCTGTATTTATCAGTACGTCCGCAACCATTTCCAACCCAAAGGAGCTTGCTGAAACATTAACTGGAAAACCGACGGCTCTTATAGATAATAATGGAGCGCCAAGGGGAAAAAAACACTTCGTTTTTTACAATCCCCCCGTAGTCAACGAAGCTCTTAATCTTCGCAAAGGTGCTACTTCTGAAGTGAACAGGCTGGCAGCCATGTTTTTAAAAGAAAAAATTCAAACGATTGTGTTTGCCAAAAGCAGGGTTAGAGTGGAAATTATTTTAAGTCATCTCCAGGAGCTGGTGAAAAAGCAGCTGGGACCGAAAACGATCCGTGGCTACAGAGGAGGTTACCTGCCGAAACAAAGGCGGGAAATCGAACATGGTCTTCGCCAGGGAGAAATTATGGGAGTAGTGAGTACGAACGCCCTGGAACTAGGTGTCGATATTGGCCAGCTTCAAGTTTGTATCATGACTGGATACCCGGGAACCATTGCCAGTGCCTGGCAGCAGGCAGGCCGAGCAGGCAGACGGAAGGATGAATCTTTGATTCTGCTTGTGGGAAGTTCCACGCCGATGGATCAATACATTCTTCAGCATCCTGATTACTTTTTTGAAAAAAGTCCTGAGACCGCCCGCATTCACCCAGATAACCTTGTTATATTGGTAGACCACTTGAAATGCGGGGCTTTTGAGCTTCCTTTTCAGGAAGGAGAAACCTTCGATGGCGTGGAAATTGAAGAGGTTCTTGAATACTTGGAAGAAGAGCAGGTCCTTCACCACCGGGGTAAGAAATGGTACTGGATGAATGACACTTTTCCGGCTCACGGAATCAGTCTTCGCTCAGCTTCCCAGGAAAACGTCATTATTATTGATCAGTCTGATGTGGCAAATGTGAAAGTGATTGGGGAAATGGATCGTTTCAGCGCAATGACTCTTCTCCATGATGAAGCCATTTATCTTCATCAAGGGATTCAATACCAAGTAGAAGAATTAGACTGGGAAGAAAAGAAAGCTTATGTTAGAGAAGTACAGGTTGAGTATTATACCGACGCAAATTTAGCTGTTGAGCTCAAGGTGCTGGAAATGGATAAAAACTCCCTCTCTCCTTCTTTTGAAAGCGGATTTGGAGATGTGATGGTGAACGCCAAAGCTACCATTTTTAAGAAAATTAAGCTTTCTACCTTTGAAAATATTGGTTCGGGTCCCATTCATCTGCCTGAGGAGGAGCTTCATACCAGTTCCTGCTGGATAAGCTTTTCAAAAGATGTTTTGGAAAGATTTGGAAGGGAGCCTTTGGAACAGGGGCTGATGGGGACAGCAAATGTATTAAGGCACGTTGCTCCTGTACATGTCATGTGCGACCAAAGTGACCTGCATGTTGTTCCTCAAATGAAAGCTACTCATTCAGAGCTTCCAACCATTTTTTTATATGACCGTTATCCTGGAGGTATTGGTTTGTCTGACCAGGTATATAAGGATTTTGACACGATTCTTCAAGAATGCAGGGTGCTGATTAAGGCCTGTCCTTGTGAAAGCGGGTGCCCATCCTGTGTGGGCTCAGATTTAAACCTTGGGGAAGATTCCAAAAATTTCACTCTTCGTTTACTGAATTTACTGCTCAAGGAGGGCATCAATGGGTCTTAAAAACAAGTTGAAAAGAATGCAATCTCATCTTGGTGCCAAAGAAATAAGTAGCAAAGATAACCAGCGATCTGTTTTCTCTCGTGAAGAAACCGACAAGGAGGATAAGGAAAAAAAGGAAGTCTCTCACCGGGAAATATGGGAGAGATTTGATACGTATCCTCGTTTTTTGGATGGAGAATACATGCTGTTACGGAAGGTCGTCTATCCGTTGTCTCATTTCCATGGAAAATATCAGTTTAAAGAATTGTATGATGTTTTTCAGCAGTGGAAGACGACAGCATGTGAGCACCCTTTAAATCCTTCTTTTATGAATCCTGAAGAGCTGTTATTTTTTGATACGGAAACGACAGGCTTAAGCGGAGGAGCGGGAAATACTATCTTTCTTTTAGGGACAGCATGCGTCCAAAAGGACCAGGTCACAGTCAAACAATATTTTCTCCCCGGACCGGAAGCGGAGGTTGCTTTGTACCATACGTTCCTGAGTGAAGTATCCTCGTTAGATCATCTGGTTACCTATAATGGCAAGTCCTTTGACTGGCCTCAGGTTAAAACGAGACATACATTTGTCAGAAATGAGGTTCCAAAGCTGCCTTCTTTTGGACATTATGATCTTTTACATGGAGCGAGGAGGCTTTTTAAGCATACTCTCGAATCATGTAAGCTGTCTCAGGTTGAAAAAGAAATCCTGCAATTCAAAAGGCTGGATGATACTCCTGGATACCTTGCTCCAATGCTGTATTTTGATTATTTACAAGAAGGGCACCCAGAGATTATAAAAGGAATCCTGACTCACAATGAGTGGGATGTTTTATCTTTAATTTCTCTGTATATTGATATTTCCAAGCGAATAATCAGCAAGGGAACGGATCAACGTGAGGCTTTGGAAGTTGGACGCTGGCATGAGAGTACTGGAAATATCGACCACGCCATACAATGCTTCCATAAAGCAGAAAAATTCAGCAAAGGCGAAAATGCTGAAGCTTTATATTACCTTGGAAAGCTTTATAAAAAGAAAAAAGACCTGGAAAACGCAGTGTATTATTTCCACAAGGTAGAGGACCGTAAAGGGCTCTTTGTCTCAGAAGCCTCTATAGAGCTTGCAAAAATTTACGAGCATAGCAGAAAAGACTATGAAAAGGCTCTTTATTATACCTGGCGCTCCCTTGAATATTGGAAGGAAAGACAGCGAATCGTAAAAAGTCATAAGGCACTGGGCAATAAAGAGGAATTTACGAAACGGATCAACAGGCTTGAAGGAAAAATAAAAAAGAGATAGCAAGGAAATATTTTGGAGGCAAGCCCATTGATATTTCCCGGGTAAGCGCAAAAAAAGTGTTATTTCCCTTTAATCATTCTTTAATTGACAAAGAAAAGTCAATTTTTAGGGAAAAACGTAGTTTTTGTCGCTCGCCGAATGAAGAAAGTGTTGAAAATAGGTGAATTCCCTAGTACAAGTTCACCGGCTCCTACATAGGTTGATAGTAACTTGATATAGGAGGTCAATGAACATGTTTGGAAGACACCACAGACCAAGACCAAAAGTTTTGCCGACTGTTATGCATCCAACTAAGTGTCACGTAAAACATCATTGCTGTGAGTATATTGTTCCAGAAGTGCACCCAAGCCACACGACGAATGTAACGCATCATAACTATAAGCATCTTCATTCGTTCCCGCATACTGAATCTGCGGTAGATCAAATTACTCATCAGCATTTTGTTGCCGGACCAGGTGCGCCTGGCCCTCAAGTAGCCGGAGCCCATATGCCAGGGCCAGGGATGATGGGACCGCAAGTAGCCGGAGCCCACATGCCAGGGCCAGGGATGATGGGACCACAGGTAGCTGGAGCCCATATGCCAGGGAAAAAAGGACCAATGGGACCACAGGTAGCTGGAGCCCATATGCCTGGACCTAAATGCCATAATAGGCCAAAGTTTTTTTAAGTCATACCAACAAGCCGGCATAATTTATTTCTATGCCGGTTATGTTTCCTTTACTTTGTAGACAAGCTCAGGAGGAGAAGGATGGACGTTTTAGCTGTAAGTGGTTACAAGCCTCATGAATTAGGTATTTTTAAGCAGGATGCAAAAGAAATTCATTATATAAAAAAGACTATTGAAGGGAAACTCATCTCTTTCATTGAGGAAGGACTGACATGGGTAGTTATATCAGGACAGCCGGGAGTTGAGCTGTGGGCAGGAGAAGTGGTGAGTGAGCTGAAAAGGGAGTACTCGCATATTAAACTGGCCATTCTGGCTCCTTTTTATAACCAGGAGCAGATATGGAATGAGCATCAGCAAGAACAGTACCAGCTTTTATTGGAAGAAGCTGATTTTGTTGACGTCATCTCTAAAAAAGAATATGAGGGTCCGGCCCAGTTAAAAGCCAAAAATGACTTTATTATTACAAAAACAGACGGCCTTTTACTCCTCTATCATGAAGAACAGCCTGGTACGCCTTCCTTTTACTTAAAGGCGGCTGAAATCAAAGCTGCTCATAAGGAATATCCCATTTACTTTATTACGCCTGATGACCTCCAGCAAACGGTGGAGGAAGAAGATGAAAGACTACGTGATTATTGGGAATAAAGATATAATGTGAAAGATAGGGAAAGAGCAAATTGACTTTTTTTCATTCTTTTGAAAAAATATAAAGTGAACGTTTTATGATTAAAACAGGGGCGGGGGAAACGATATGCAGCCGATTAAATTAAGCGCAAAAGATATTTTAGATAAAGAATTCAAAACAAGCATGAAAGGTTACAACAAAGATGAAGTTGATCAATACTTAGATACCATTATCCAGGATTATGAAGCTTTCCAGGAAAGAATTGATGAGCTTGAAAAAGAAGTAAGTAAGTTTAAAAAGCAGCCAGTTTCAGAAGGGCCTGTACAACAAGCAAAACAAGAGCCAGCTCAGACTACCGGAAGCACGAATTATGATATTTTAAAACGGTTGTCAAACCTGGAGAAAGAAGTGTTTGGCAAAAAGTTATATGAATAAGCTTCTTTCTACTGCCATGGTGCAGATGAATGTGCAGCCAGGAGAAGTGGAGGAAAATGTAAGGACATGCATTCAATTTATAGAGGAGGCAGCCTCAGCAGGGGCTGACCTTATCCTTTTTCCTGAACTCGTGTTAAGCGGGTATCATTTATCTCAAGATGAGTTTTCCAGAGCAGCTCTCCCGGAAAGAATCTCTGATGCCCTGGATAAACTGGCAGTGAAAAGCAGGGAAGTGGATGCAGGACTCGTTATTTCTTATCCCGAGCAGCAAGAAAGCGGTTTGTACATAACGAGCTCTTTTATTGACGGGAAAATGAAGCAACTTTTCTCAATCCAAAAGACGATGCTCTGGGGAAAGGAAAAAGATATCTTTAAAGCAGGTTTCGGGAACTTCACTCCCTTTGATACAAGGTTTGGAAAAATAGCTTTACTAATTTGTTATGACTTAGAGTTTCCCGAACCAGCAAGAGCTGCTGCTTTACAAGGAGCAGAGCTTATTATCTGCCCCTCTGTATGGAGCCAGGAAGGAAAGAAAAGGTGGGAAATACAGATTCCTTGCAGGGCTCTGGATAACCTTTGCTTTGTGGCTGGAGTGAACCGGATAGGGGAAGGAGCGTGCGGTTTGTCACAAGCTGCTGCTCCTGACGGCTCCATTCTCGTCAAAGCACAAGAAGCACAAGAAACGATTTTGTACGCTGATATGGATCTTTCATTAATAAAAAAGACAAGGGCTTCTATTCCATACTTTCATGATTATCCTGATTCCTTTGCTCCGCAGGGGCTTTCAGGAAACTCCTGGCGGGAGAAGAGCATGTAATGAGGAATGAGAAGGATGTAAGGAGGATACACTTTCTTTGATCAAGCTTTTTATTGATGGTGCGAGCGCCGGTAACCCTGGCCCTGCCGGTGCAGGTGTCTTTGTTAAAAAAAACGATGGCGAGGTGGAACGCTACAGTATCCCACTAGGCCAGGCAACGAATCACGAAGCCGAGTTTTATGCCCTTATTGAAGGATTAAAGCTTTGTGTCGCTAATCAGTGGCATGTTGTTTCGTTTTCAACTGACTCAAAGCTCGTTGATGAGTCATTCGAAAAAAGATACACTAAAAAAAGCGAATACCGCGACTTACTTGAAGAAGCATTACAATTGAGCGATCAGCTGGATTTATGTTTTGTCAAATGGATACCATCGACAAAGAACAAAGCAGCCGATCAATTATCAAAAGAAGCGGTAAGCAAATCCAAGGGAAACAAATGATCGGTTTCTCTTGTTTTGTTTTTCAGGATATGTTATATTTATATCTGTCACAAAAAATGATGCTCAAAGTGTTCGGGCAATCGCTGCGTAATTTGCGCAGAGGAAAGTCCATGCTCGCACAGCCTGAGACGGCTGTAGTGTTCGTGCCTGACCAAACAATAAGTCAGGGCAGTTTGGCTGTTAGCTGAACTGACGGCGGAGAAAACACCTACGTTCTTGAAAATGAATAAGGTGTGAATATCCTGAAAGTGCCACAGTGACGGAGTCTTGCCAGAAATGGCAAGAGTGGAACGAGGTAAACCCCGCGAGCGAGAAACCCAAAATTATGGTAGGGGCGCCTTCCTGCAGGAATTAAACTAAAGGGAAGGGCAAAGGAAAAGCATTTCCTTTTGCAGATAGATGGTTGCCCCCTGAGTGCAAGGTGATAAACCGTAGGAGCACAAAGGGACAAAACATGGCTTATAGAACACTTTGGGCCTCTGGCTGACCCCTTTATAGGGGTTTTTTGTGTATAAAGACTTTTTCATGAGTAGAACAAAGGTTTCTTCTTTACAAAAGAAGAAATCTTTTTTGTGTACTCTTTTTTCTAACGTTTATAAGTAAGATTAAGACGGGAATTGATAGCAATACCTAATTCCCTGGCGTAAGGAAAGGAGATGCTTTATGGAAAGGCTGAAAGCGTTATATATAAACACTTCTTTAAAAAGAAGTAATGAACCTTCCAATACAGAAGCGTTAATTGAAAAGTCTTCAGAATGGATGAAGTTAGAAAACATTGAGACTGAAGTGGTTCGTATAGCGGACTATACCATTATAGCGGGTATAAGCGATCACATGGGGGATGGCGACGAGTGGCCTCTTCTTATGGAAAAGGTGAAGGGGGCAGATATCATTATACTTGGGACCCCGATATGGAACGGAGAAAAGAGCAGCTTAGCATCCCTGGTCATGGAACGTTTATATGCTCAAAGCGGGGAAACGAATGAAAAAGGACAGGCGATCTATTATAACAAAGTATTTGGGTGCTTAGTAACTGGAAACGAAGACGGAGCAAAAGAAGCGGGTAAGTCCATTTTATTTGGAATGGCGAATATCGGCTTTACGATCCCTCCTAATTCCCTTGCCTATTGGGTTGGAGAAGCCGGGCCGGGACCGTCTTATATGGAAGCCGGACAAGACAGCGAATTCACGAAAAAAAATACAAAAATGATGGCGTATAACCTGATTCACTTTGCTCGTATGTTTCAACAATACCCCATTCCCGCTGTTGGAAATACGTAAAAAAGGATGAGCAGCTGCTCATCCTTTTTTAGTCATGGGAAAGATAAATCATGGCGTCATATATGAGCATGAAAAGCTCCATACAACAACCTCTCTGTCAGAAAAGAAATCGAAATAGGAAAATCAGTACAAAAAGCATACAGCCAACCTTTAAACATTTTAAACAGATATTCTTATTTATCCCGAAACTTCATTTAATTCTTTTTCCAAATCCCCTTTAATATCTTTTTTAATTTCTTTTACTTTACTCTTTGATAGTTTAGCTTTCTTTCTCGCTTTATCGATACGGTCAAGTCTGTCACGAAGGCTGATGATCTTTCCAAATTCTTTTTGTATGTCCTCATATTCATTTACTTTGTCTTCATACTCTCCATCTTTCATTTTATTAAGAAAAGTGTATAAAGAACGCAAATGCTTTGCTTGCACATATACGCCTTTAATCACTGGCAGGCCATTTTCTAAAGAATCGTCTTCTTCTTTCGCTTTTTTATATTCTTCAAGTTTTTTATGGAATTTATCTTCTTCCTCTTTAAGTTTCTCATTAGTATCGATTCCTCTTACATACTCAGGAAGGCCTTCATTCAGAAACGTTTCCCACTGTTTCTTTAAGTCATTATTTACCGTTTTTGGAAGCTTTTTATTCAGCTTTTCTTGAGATTCATTACGCTTATTTTGCGCAAAAGAAGTTAACTCTTCGTAGACCTCAGGAATGTCCTCATCACTTTCTTCCTTATTTTCATTCATTTTTTCCAGGTCTGTAAGAAAGACATCATACTTCCCTACATCTCCTAATAACTGATAAGACTTTTTAATTTGCTCAAGAAGCTCATTGTCATCCTCTACGCCTATAAATTCCAGGACTGTCTTCAAGCGTCTTCCATCCATTCTTGCCTGAAGAATGTGTTTGCGATTTTCTTCATTTTCTATACTATCGTGACAATGGTCAAAGTAATTCTCAAAGATTGGGTTAAGGTTTGTCTTCCATGCTTCTGTCGCTTCCTCATTTCCCATTACCAGACATTCTTCACATAGTAGACGCTGTTTTACTGGATAAAGATAGGCATCGCTGCGCCCACATATAATACATTGTTCGTTAGCCTCCTGGAGAATCACTCTATCCTTGTCTGTTGAAAATTTTATTTCTACGCCTTTTTGCCACCCAATATAATCTCTTAGATCGCTTGGGAGAAGGAGACGCCCTTCATCATCAAGGGTTTTTACGTGCTTTTCTTCCGTTTCCTCTAAATTTGTTTTTATTACTGATATTCGTCTTTTTTCTTCTTTTATACGAAGCTGCTGGTCATTTAGTTCTAATTCTTCTCTAATTTCTTTAGGTATGACGATTCTGCCGGAACCGTCTAACTGTCTTATTAGTTCTTTACTCACGATTAACACCTCACACGTCTTATTTAACAAGGGTTTTCCCTTTTCATAACTACTTTAATCCTTTTGCTTCAATCAGGAAGGTGGAAGGTAATGTTATAGAAAATATGAGGAAGGGTATAGACCATTATTTATTAAGAATAGAACAAGCAAGGAGGTCTATATGAGTACGAAACAAGTATTTATGACCAGTGAAGTTAGCACCCTTATAGGCAAATATACTGAAACCCGAAAAGAAACAATGAATCTTGTAAGGCCTCTTGAAATTGAAGACTTTGTGATTCAGTCCCATGAAGATGTGAGTCCCCCAAAATGGCATCTTGCCCATACGACCTGGTTTTTTGAGCAGATGATTTTAACCGCATATAAAAGGGAGTACGAAGTCTTTTCAAAAAATTACCACCGGTTGTTTAACTCCTACTATGAATCACTCGGCACCCCATTTCCAAAACATCAAAGGGGGCTTCTCTCAAGGCCAACCGTACAAGAAATCATAAACTACCGAAATCATGTTGATAGAGCAATTGTAGAGATGTTGACCACGGAGGAAATTTTACCAGATAAAATAAAGGAATTAATGATTATAGGGATCAATCATGAACAGCAGCACCAAGAATTACTGGTAACAGATATAAAATATAATTATTCTATTCACCCGCTGGAGTACCCATACTTACAGGAAGAGACGCAGGAGAGACCTGCATTAACTCTTCCGCCAATAAAATGGCACAGCTTTGAAGAAGGAATAAGTGAAATCGGCACGAATAACGAAGACTTTTCCTTTGATAATGAAAGGCCGGTCCATAAACATTGGCAGCATGCTTTTTCTATTGCCTCCCGCCCTGTATCAAACAAAGAGTTTATGGAGTTTATAGAGGACAGAGGATATGAGCGACCTGAACTCTGGCTTGCAGAAGGTTGGGATCTGGTACAAACTAATGACTGGAAGGCTCCTCTTTATTGGCGAAAAGAAGAGGGAATATGGCGTACTTATACGGTGCGTGGAGTAGAGAGCGTGAATCCAAGTGAGCCTGTCACTCATATAAGCTATTTCGAAGCAGACGCCTACGCAAGGTGGGCAGGGTACAGACTTCCGACAGAACAGGAGTGGGAGTGGGCTTTCAGAGATAACGACTATGAAGGCAACTTTTTAGAATCTGGACTGCTTCACCCCTCATCTTTTGGAGAGAAGGAAAGTGGAAAAGAGTTTGGAGATGTGTGGGAATGGACAAGAAGCCCCTATACCCAGTACCCAAGAAGCAGCCCTTTAGAAGGTGCGTTAGGAGAATATAATGCAAAGTTTATGAGTAATAAAATGGTGTTAAGAGGCGGGTCTTGCGCGACCCCTGCCTCCCACATCCGTTTGACATACCGGAACTTTTTCCCTCCGGAAAAAAGGTGGCAGTTCAGCGGATTCCGTCTTGCCAAAGACGGACAATAGTTCAAGTGATGTAAAAAAGGGCTTCTTAGCAGGCCCTTTTCTTTTCTTTAAGGCAACTTAACAGCTTCAGAGTAAGAAATGTACCTTGATAGATATTTACATAGGAGAGAACAATAATGAAAAATAAAATACATTGGCCTGTTTTTCTTCCCACTTCAATTATCCTTATTTTTACTGTAATTCTTGGCGCATTGTGGCCTTCTTCCTTTTATGAATGGCAGACAATTATTGTGGATTTTGCCTTTATTCATTTCGGCTGGCTGTTTAATCTGACGGTGTTTCTATTAATATTTATTTGTTTATACCTTGGATTTTCAAAATATGGAAATATCAGATTTGGCGGAAAAGAGGCAGAGCCGTTTATTACCAAATGGCAGTGGTTTGCAATTTCTCTAACAGCTGGTATTGGAGTAGGGATTTTATTTTGGGGTCTTGCCGAGCCGATCACGCATTTCAGTGGTCCTCCACAAGTGCTGGGAATCGAGCCTTTCACTGAAGAAGCTGCTGTTTTTTCGATAGCTTCCAATCTTGCCCATTGGACACTAGCACCGTACTCTGTGTATGTCATAGCAGGAATCGCAGTCGCCTACAGCCATTTCAATCTTAAGCTTCCTTATACAATCAGTGCCACCCTTTATCCCTTTCTAGGTAAAAAAGCCCTGGGAACAGGAGGGACGATCGTAGACATTCTGTGTATCTTTGGAATAGCAGGTGGAATGGCCGCAGTTCTTGGTGAAGGAGTTCTACAGATAGGAAGCGGAATGGAATATATTTTTGGCATTGAGACAGGGGTCTTCCTTTGGAGCATCCTGGTTGTTGTCATAACAGCTGCCTATATTATTTCAAGTTATACAGGACTGAAAAAAGGGATACGGTTCCTGGCAGACCAAAATGCCAAAGTCTTTTTGTTCTTGCTCATATTTGTTTTTGTAGCGGGGCCGACGACATTTATTCTGAATTTAGGTGTTCAGGGTACCGGAGCTTTTTTAAGCGGGCTTCCAGAACGCTTCTTATGGACAAGCCCGATGGAAGGTTCAGAATGGCCGAGGTGGTGGCCGATCTTTCATTGGTCCATCTGGCTGGCCTATGCTCCAATTATCGGTATGTTTCTTGCAAGGCTTGCTTATGGAAGAACCATAAGAGAATTTGTGCTGTTTAATCTTTTGCTGCCTGCAGGATTTGGTATGCTTTGGTTTTGGGTATTTGGAGGAGCGTCCATTTTTTATGATTGGCAGGGAGAAGGACAGCTTTGGGAAATGATTTCAAATGAAGAAGGAGGGCTTGAACTATCCTTATTTGTATTCTTGGAATCCCTTCCTTTCACAGTAATCATTAGTATTCTCATGCTGGTTTCTATCTTTATTTCCTTTACAACACTTGCGGACTCCTTAACAACTACTGTTTCATCTCTTACAACCAAAGGCTATTCCTTTGACCACCCTGAACCTCCTGCCACAATGAAAGTGTACTGGGGAGTCCTCCTTGGGACTTTGGCTCTTTTAACAATCACAGCAGGTACTGGCGGGGAAATCACAGGCATTGAAGCAGTAAAACAAATGGCTACGGTGGCAGGATTTCCAATACTCTTTTTTATTATCTTTCAAACAGCAGCCACATTGAAATCTGTCATAAAAGGAAATTGATGGAAATTAGGAACATGTTCTTAAAAAGAAACAAAACAGTATGGCAGGATCATTTTCCCTTTCCCTTTGTTTATGGTAAAGTTTGACTGGATGTGTAAAAGAGAACCATGTATAGTAAGAGTCTAGTCAATTTGAGTCGTGTAAGGAGAAATAAATATGAACAAGATTACATTAGTCGCTACAGCAACAATGGGACTGGAAGCTCTGGTCGCCCGAGAAGTGAAAGACCTGGGTTATGAAAATGTTGAAGTCGAGAACGGAAAGGTGACTTTTACGGCTGATCCCCTCGCTCTATGCCGTGCAAATTTATGGCTTCGCACAGCTGACCGTGTCAAAGTCCAGCTAGCTGAGTTTAAAGCCACGTCCTTTGAAGAATTATTCCAAGGAACCAAAAGTGTGCCATGGGAGCAGTTTCTTCCTGAAAATGCCGAGTTTCCCGTAATCGGCCGTTCGGTGAAATCAAAGCTCTATAGTGTTCCAGACTGTCAGGCGATCGTAAAAAAAGCAGTCGTTGAGCGCTTGAAGGAAACTTATAAAACAAGCTGGTTTAAAGAAGATGGCCCATTTTTCCGCATTGAAGTTGCTCTTCATAAAGATACAGCTGTGCTGACAATCGACAGCTCTGGAGAGGGGCTGCACCGCCGTGGATATAGGCCATTACACAGTAAAGCACCACTCAAAGAAACACTGGCTGCAGGCTTAATTAAGCTTACCCATTGGACCCCGGACAAACCTTTTGCTGATCCTTTCTGCGGGTCTGGCACTTTACCTATTGAAGCGGCACTGATCGGCCAAAATATAGCTCCTGGGTTTAACAGAGAGTTTGCCGCTGAAAGCTGGGATTGGGTTGGCAAGGAAAATTGGGAAAAAGCTAGAGAAGAAGCTGAGGATCTTGCGAATTATGACCAGCCTTTGGATATCCAGGGAAGTGACTTAGATCCTAAAATGATTGACCTGGCCAAGGATAATACGATGGAGGCAGGTCTTCATGGATTGATTGAGTACAAACAGATGCAGGTAAAGGATTTTACCTCTAAGAAGGAGTACGGCACGCTCATCTGTAATCCGCCGTATGGTGAGCGGCTAGGGGAAAAGCAGGCGGTGGAAGAGATGTATAAGGATATGGGCAGGACTTTTTCTGCTCTTGAAACGTGGTCTGTATATGTTATTACTTCCCATGAAGGCTTTGAAAATTTATACGGAAAAAATGCCACGAAGCGAAGGAAACTTTATAACGGAAATATTAAAACCCAATACTATCAGTATTGGGGACCAAAGCCGCCAAGGCGGTAACACTCATGATATGAAAAGGCTGTTGAGAATAATCTCAGCAGCCTTTTTTTGGAACACTTCTAAAGAGATCAAGCCAATAGAGTAGAACAGGGTGCAAAACTATCGGAAACGCTCAAAGCGACTCCCGATAACGAATTGGATGAAAATAACAGGTTTCGATGGTTGTTATGTCTGCTGTCTTTTATATTTCCACATCATGTAACGGTATCTGATTGTGCATCCGATACAATAGCCCGTTAAAGCGATGCCTGCTGCCAGAAGAACCATAACGGAAAATGCTATGCTGATGGCAGGGAAACCGAGAAAATAAAAAAGCAGAGATAATCCTAAACATACTGTGGCAATCCATTGGTTAAAACGCTGCTGCTCAGGGTCCTCCAACACATACTGGATCGGCTTTTTCTTTAAAAAATTTCTGCCCAGCCTGATGACGGGGTTTGAATTTGTAATCAAACTAACCATTCCGTTTATGAACGGAAGAAAAAGAATCCATATGGAAAAAATAAGAGAAAGAAGAACTGTGCTAACAATAAACGCTTGGTTTGCCTGTACAAGTGGTTTTGGGATACCCACAAATAATCATTCCTTTGTCATTTATCTTCTTCCATTGTACCATTTAGCATGCAAGTGTTTAAGAAATTCGTTTTGATTCGTTGGAATAAATGATGAGCTCTCTGGATATGCTGTAGGTATATTCTTTTACTTGCGAAGGGGGCTTCTCATTGACTCGATCATATGACGAAAATCAATATAATGATTTAATGCAAGTGAAAATGTCGATTAAGGCAGCGGAGCGTGCAGTGGGTCATGCCACTGAGAGTCTCGATGAAGATCAGCTGGAAGCTGCGTCCAATGCAGTCAGGTTTGCCAAACAACAGTATCAACAAGCCTTTACTCACCAGACAGGGGTAGATTCTCATTTTTTAGAGGTTTCCGAAGAATTGCTTGAAAATATCGACCATCAGCTTAAAGAAGCGAAAAAGAAATAAAATAGATTTGTTAGGCGCGAAGACGTTCTTCGCGCTTTTTTTGATGAACCAGGAAACGTAGAAGGGGTCTATACAGTACCATGTTTGAAGAAGAGGAAGCTTTGTCAGGGAGTATACATACAAATATAAATGGATTCTCCTCTGAAACTACACGTTACCGCCCGCTCTGAGACCTTGGGGCAGAAAGAATCACCGAGGGTAAGATCCGACTCCACCCTCGTTTTGAAAAACAGCATGATACTTACATATCAAACAGTTCACTTATTCTTAGCTTGATCATTCTGCTGGTAACAGGAAAGTGATGAGTACATGGGTTTCTCAAGCAAAAATAGAGGAGTAATGGAAGCGAATATCGAAAAATATAGAAACCTGGTGTTAAAGAAAAGATTCGCTGAGAACGATTATACGACTTGGGGGAGGAATCTACTAATGAGAGAAGTAGTGATTGTAAGTGCTGCACGCACACCGATTGGCAGCTATGGGGGAAGCTTATCTTCCGTCAATGCAGTAGATTTGGGTGTGGCAGCTGCTAAGAGCGCGATTGAGAGAGCGGGAATACAACCATCAGACATTGATGAGGTTTTAGTTGGGAACATTTTATCCGCAGGCCTTGGTCAAAACGTTGCCCGTCAGGTTGGAATATTTTCTGGCCTGCCTGATACTACGCCTGCTGTAACTATTAATAAATTATGCGGATCAGGTTTGCGTACGGTAAGCATGGCTGCCCAGTTTATTTCGTTAGGGGATGCTGATGTCGTGCTTGCCGGTGGAGTAGAAAGTATGAGCAATGCTCCGTATGTCGTTCCTTCTGCCCGTTGGGGTCAGCGGATGGGGGATGCAAAAATGATTGATACGATGCTTAATGACGGGCTAATGGATAAATTTCATGGCATCCACATGGGTATTACTGCAGAAAATATTGCTGAACAATGGAGCTTTACGCGAGAAGAGCAGGATGAATTTGCCCTTGAGAGCCAAAGAAGGGCAGAGAGAGCTCAACAGGAGGGGTTATTTGCTGAGGAAATCACACCGGTTTCTGTGCCGCAAAGAAAAGGAGACCCTTTGGTTATAGACAAAGATGAATTTCCTAAACCTGGTATGACAATGGAAAAGCTCGCTAAACTTAAGCCGGCCTTTAAAAAAGAAGGAACAGTGACAGCCGGAAATGCATCGGGGATTAACGACGGAGCGGCTATGCTCATTGTTATGGCAAAGGAAAAAGCCGAAGAGCTTGGAGTGGTACCGTTAGCGACAATTAAATCTTATGGAAGCGCTGCCCTGGATCCTAAAATCATGGGATATGGCCCTGTACCTGCTTCTGAACAGGCATTAAAGCGAGCAGGGCTTAAGGCTGAGGACCTGGACCTTATAGAGGCTAACGAGGCGTTTGCGGCTCAGTCGCTGGCAGTGGTGAAGGATTTAGGACTGGATAAAGAGAAAGTAAACGTAAACGGTGGAGCGATCGCTCTTGGCCATCCGATTGGTGCATCAGGTGCACGCGTGCTGACAACCTTACTATACGAAATGAAACGGCGGAAAGCCAGGACAGGCTTAGCCACCCTGTGTATTGGCGGTGGACAAGGTACCTCCTTAATCGTGGAAAGAGAGGGAGAATCCTTCTAATCTTTTGATATTACTAATGAAATGAAGAGTCCCGTCTTCACATACAGAGACATAAAGAACCCTGAGCTTGGCTGATGTGCCTTACTCAGGGTTAATTACATCTTTTATTTTTGGGTTTTCGAAATGGAAATAGTCAATGCCAGGTTCATAGGAAATGGTCATGCCATCGACATACCATTGGTCTTCTTCAGTAACAAAGAACGTGACTCCTTCCTTGGTTACCTGAAAGGATGTTGGAGATGGTGTTTCTTTTGCTACACCAATGGAAAATCCTCCTGAACCGACTCCTCCTACTCTTACAAACAGCCTGACAGCATCTCCCTCTTTTAATTCCATTTCTTTTTTGTAATGTTTTGCAGCTTCAGAAGAAATTGTAAAGTCCATAGAGATGCCTCCTTCTTTACGTTTATAACACGAGTCAAAGAAAACATCAAAACATACAAATGGTTTTACTTAACATGACATATAATATCCACTATAATAAACGTTACATTTCTATAGGCGAAACAAATGCTTTTACTACATAACAAGAAGGGGTTGTATGAATGTCTGACGTAAAACAAAGTGAACAGCAGCTTCATGAGCTGATGAGGAAAATGACAGCTTATCGTCAAGCAATTGGCTTGATGAATTGGGATGCCAGAACTGGTGCCCCTAAAAAAGGGATCAATCAAAGATCAGAGGCTCTCGGTTATTTATCTACAGAGGTATTTAAACTTACAACCTCAAATGAAATGGGAGAGCATTTAGAAGCTGTTCTAAGTGATGAAGGCAGGGCGCAAGTCTCAGAAATTACTAGGAAGTCAGCTGAGGAACTTAAGAAAGAATATGACCGCTTTAAAAAGGTTCCAGAAGAGGAGTATAGAGAATATAACATTTTAAAATCTAAGTCAGAAGCACAATGGGAGCAGGCCAAATCAGAAGCCGATTTTGAAACCTTCCGTCCCAATCTCGAAAAGCTGGTCGAATTCAAGCGAAAGTTTGTAAATTACTGGGGCTATGAAGGTCATCCATATAATACGTTATTAGATGACTATGAACCCGGCGTAACCGTGGATATTCTGGATGATGTATTTGGTAAGGTTAGAGAGGGACTGATCCCTTTAGTCAAAGGGGTAAAAGAGTCCGAAAACAAACCGAAAACAGGGTTTTTATTTGAGCATTTTCCAAAAGAAAAGCAGCGGGCATTCAGTCTTGAAATCCTTAAAAAAATGAACTATGACTTTCAAGCAGGCCGTTTAGATGAAACAGTACATCCCTTTGCCATTGGGCTTAACACCAATGATGTCAGAGTTACAACGAAGTACGATGAAAAAGACTTCAGAACAGCTGTGTTTGGCACCATCCACGAAGGCGGCCATGCTCTTTATGAGCAAAATATATCAACTGATCTTGAAGGTACAGTCTTAAGTGACGGGACCTCTATGGGTATTCATGAATCTCAGTCCTTGTTTTACGAGAATTTTGTAGGCAGGAATTATGCTTTTTGGGAAAACAATTACGACTTGCTTAAGTCATACTCAAATGGTCAATTCGACAATGTGAGCATTGATGCTTTCTACAAAGCGATCAATGAAGCAAAACCGTCTTTAATTCGAATTGAAGCCGATGAAATGACGTATGCTCTTCATATTATTCTTCGATATGAGATTGAAAAAGGTTTAATTACCGGAGATATTCAAGTCAAAGATCTTCCTGCCATCTGGAATGACAAAATGCAGGAGTTTCTTGGCGTGACTCCTCCCCATGACGGAGTAGGAGTCTTGCAGGACGTTCACTGGTCTTTTGGAGCGTTTGGTTATTTCCCTTCCTATGCTCTTGGTTACATTTATGCAGCCCAGCTGAAGAAGTCTTTAGACCGTGATCTTCCTGACTTTGATAACCTTCTTCGTGAAGGCGAGCTTTCCCCGATCAAAGACTGGATGACCAAGCACGTCCATCAGCACGGTTCCTTGAAGAAACCCGTAGAAATTCTAAAAGATACAACCGGAGAAGGAATTAATCCAGATCATTTATTATCTTATTTAACAGATAAATATAAGGAACTGTATAAATTCTAATGTCCCGATCGTAATTCAGTCGCTGGGGTCAAATTGTATACTGGAAACAGCCTCAGGGAATACAGCTACTACACGTATTCTTTTAGCAAGGAGGTTTTCCCATGAACAAAAAAATATTATATAAAGGAGCCGCTGCCATGCTCGCGGCAGGTATGATCGCAGGCTGCGGGGAAGCAGAAGATGACCTCGGTGATAACGGCGGCGAGGAACAAGAAGAACCTGCCGGAGGCGAAACCGATGTGGACGGTACAGGCGGTGACGATGATCCTTTATATGAGGATGACATTGATGTAGAAAATGAACCAGACGGCACAGAAGATGAAGATACAGGGATTGAAGAAGAAGATGAAGGCATGGAAGGCCATGGATGATGATGTAGATGCTGAATTAGATGATACAGATCAAGAAGTAGATGATGATCTAGACATTGACCTAGATGAAGATGAGGAAATGGAAGAAGAAGATGACTCTTAACAAGTAAGGCTGGCCATTGGGTCAGCCTTTTCATGTAGAAGGAAAAAAAGACCATTGAATTTATAAAAGCTGGAAAATAAAATATGTAAGTATAGAGATTTTTTTGTTTAGTGCTATAGTATAAAATAGATGTTAAAGGTTTGGAAAACTTTGAGTAACAATGAATAATAGCTATGGGGGTTAGCTCTTTATGAGCATTGATGTTAAAAATTCAGTGATTACAGATATCTTGCAAATAGCAAGTGAATTAGTGGATACGAAGACCTTTTTTATAGGATCATTAGAAAGTGACTTTTCAGTTCTCCGGGTGCTTCATACAAGCACAAACCAGAGCTGCAGTATTTCTCAAGGAATGGTTCTGCCTCTTGAAAAGTCTTTATGACATATTATTTCTTGTAGTGGTCGGGAACCACTTATCATAAATAATATACAAACTGACGAGCGGGCAGCCCATGTTAAAGAAGATCTAGAAAGCATTTCGCTTGCTTCTTATTTAGGGGTGCCGATTATTTTGGAGAATGGTGAGCTGTTTGGCACGCTCTGTGCAAGTGACACGGAACCATATGATTTTACAGAAAAAGAAATTGAGAGTGTAAAAAGGCTTGCTAACGTATTATCCTCGGTGATCTCTCAAGAGCAGCAGGTTACTCTGCCAGTTATTGAGGACAAAATGAAGCTTTTAGACAAGCAGGCGATGGTTGGGAAGTTGGCAGCAGGTCTGGCTCATGAAATTCGTAACCCTATGCAGACAATTAAAGGATTTATTGAGCTGTTGTTTGCCGACAACAAGGAAATGGCTCATTATCATGAAATAGTAATTGAGGAGCTTAACCGCTTGAACAAGCTGGTCAGTGACTTTTTACTTACAACACAGCCCAGTGCACCCAAAAAAGAAAAGATCTCTCCTTATGAATTGCTGCGGCAGACAATGTATTTCATGGAAAGTGAATTCCATCTACACAATATTGAATTTAACTTACTGGCAGGAAATGAACCACCCTCCATATATTTAGACCCATCGCAAATGAAACAGGTTTTTCTTAATATTTTTAAGAACTCCATTGAAGCAATCGAAGAGAATGGAAAAGTAGATATAGAACTTACTGCCGATATCAACTGGGTTACCGTCTTTGTAAAAGATAACGGCAGGGGAATACCCCTTTCTTTGGTAAATAAAATTGGTGATCCATTTTTCTCTACAAAAGAGGAAGGGACAGGTCTTGGTTTATCAATATGTAAAACCATTATTAAAGAACACCAGGGATCTCTAGATATTGAAAATCACCCGGAAGGCGGTACGCTGGTATCCGTTCGATTGCCAATCAATGCAGGCAAGTTTTAAGATAATAATGAAGGATCTTGGACCAATCCTCCTAATAGAAAAGGGACTTACTATCATAGGTGAGTGCCTTTTCTTATTTTCAGAGTAGGACTCCTTATTACTTCTTAAATAGTTACAGTTATTATTTTTGTTCCCATAAAGTTTTGAAGTGAGCCAGATCAATTTCCACTTACGACTCCTTTCACAAACTTGAAATTTTATAGGTGTTTTCCAAGACAGTGGTTGTTCACATCTATCGTTTGAAAAAACAAATCATAGATTTGTGTCAGCCAATAGGTGAAATACAGAGGACATGCCCCTGTCTACTACACAGACCTAACAACTTACCTTTCACGCCATCTCTATCACTGGTTACAGTTTTTTGATCATACTCTTTTCCATACGCTGTCTTCCCTGTATCCGATATTATCAGAAATGCTGGACTGAACAGTTAATGTTATGTAGCCCGGGGGAGGGGCGTCATGGTGCAGGAATTGTTTTACTTCTACAAGACACTTAGAGGGAAAATTTGTAAAAAGAGACTTAAAGAAAATTGTGTAAGAAGAAGGGCAAACTTTTTGGTGAAAGGTCAATCCCTGTCAATGATTCCTTTGTTAAGACCAATGCTAATAAACCTAACCTTAAATAATCTGCAAGTGTTTGTTGATAAGGTACAGAAAAATTGGGGAAAAGGTGTATGAAAGAACACCCTAACTCTTACAGGTCAGGGTGCTTTTATAAAAGAGCTGTTTTAGCTCCTATAGGCATGGGGTCCACACCAGGCATATTGATTGTAGATTCCAAACGGACGAGGGTATATATCAAGTCGAGGGTCATAAGCATGAACAAAATCATCATCTGTTTGGGAGATCATTACTTGGCTCCATGGTGGGGTAGTCTCTCCAGGCTCTTTTGTATCTTTTGGCATACGGATGCCAAATAACCTTCGTGTTTCTGCTTCTACTACATCAGTTAATCTCATGCCGAGGCGTAAACTTTCAAGAAGACGTTGATGAACTTTCGTTGAAATTAATTGCCTGGCTTCTTCAAATTGATTGTTCTGCCACAAGGAGAGAAACCTTTCTTCTAAACTTCTTCTTTCCAGAAGCATAATTTGTTCGAAACACTCTATGTTCCCTGTCACGTAAGGTAGAAAACACAGAGGGTGTTCACTAGTAAAATACATCAGTCTTTTAAATTCTCTGAATGCATACCTTGTCGCTTCCTGAGGAGCATAATCTTTACTTAAAAATTCCGAATCAGAGTATTTGGTCATGTACCGATGTTGAACAAATTCCGGTGGAACCGCTAGGGAATTGGTAACAATTGGGATTGGCACATAAGGTGTAGTAACTGCTCCGGTAATAGCGATCCATAAGGTCTGCAGTTCATTCGGGACGTTCTGTCTAAGATGGGCGACTTGGCCATAACCTGCACGATCATTAGACCAACGCGGATCCCTAACCAGTGCAAGCATATCTTCAAGACTTATCGGTACAAGTGACATTAGCTCTTCTTCTCTTTCTGGAGGGACACGAGCAGCTGTATAGTGATCTTCTTGTTTCTCTACGCCTTCTCCGGGAAAAGGTTCTCCATAAACATCTTGCAGGTTTAAATATTCCGGGTTATCAGTTTCAGGATCCCACCATCCTTGTTCTCTTGCAAATTCTACAATATTATCTGACCCCATGTAGTTCTCATTGCTCTGAAAATCGACAGGGAAATTGTGTATATACCCAGGGTAAGACACTCGTACCTCGTCAGGTCCTAACCGCTCGGCTGCCCATAACCCCTGTCCACCGGCATATTCGATAACTACCCACCCTTCGTCTTTATCCGCAAAGAGATGGGAGTTACCGCCGTATGTCGAATAACCATAGGTGGCAATAAGGTCACCGATAATTTCTACAGCTTCCCGGGCTGTTTTCGCTCGTTCCATGACAATACGAGCCAGGTCACTGTAATTTGGACCCTGCTGCGGTTCGGGTGTCATTTCCACTAATTCTTGGCGGGAAGGTGACCAAATGTCACGCCCGGCCACACCGTACTCGTTTAGGCCACCATTGGTTAACGGTGGAGGAAAGCCTGCATATTCGGAATAAGTTGAACTAATATACTTATTTGTATATTGAACCTGGGGAATATCAATAATCCTTCCCGGAATATTTGCCTCCTCCGTCACACCGACCTTCATAGTTGATCCAGGTGGGTGGTGCTGCCCCGGTACTATATCAATCCAGTGACTAGAAGGCTCATGTCCAAAACCACCAAGTAACGTCGAACCATCTTTTGTTAATTGGCTTCCCACGAAAAATCCAATGCTCATTAAAACACCCCTCCCAAAAGCAATATCCTTTCATTTTATGAATCATAGCTTATTCCTTATGTAGCAAATATAGGGGAGGGTTTGAGAGCATCAATATATTAAGAATGAAGACATTGGTAAGGAAAATCCAATAGGGGGGACGTTTGGAGTCAGAGTAAAGTATATTGAAGTGGTATAGTTCTTATATTCTTCTACACCTCAAAACCATAGTTCTCATACTTTATAATAAAGAACCTTAATTATTGAGAAGGGGTTGAAAAGATGGAGAAGCAAAAGCCCTGGTCTATTCCTCCTAAATGGTCGGAGTTGAGCAGGGGTGGTTTTGGAGGAGTAGAACCTGAAGCGGGCTCGTGGCCAATGTTCTTTTTTAAAAAGCACATGTTTAGAGGGATGATTACCTTATACGGAGAGCCTGTTAGCTTAGATCCAGTGGATCCATATACAATTGATTTTAAAGGAGAGCAATTAGAGGTTGTTAAACAAACTCTTCGAAACCTAACACCCCAACAAATAAAAATGGCGAAACTGTATGCAGAGACCACCCCAACAGAGGATTGGGCCTTTGTAATAAATGAGTTAATAGAAAAGTATGATATTAACCCTCCTCGCGCAGCACGAATAATGGGGATTTGTAAAGCTGCGTTGAACGATACAATGATTGTTACTTGGGATATTAAATATTCTACTGATATTGCCAGGCCAGATCAAATTGATCCAACAATACAAACTGTTATTCCTACACCCCGTTTTCCTGCCTACCCATCAGGACATTCAACAATGGCCGGTTGCGCTGAAGTAATATTAAGTCATTTTTTTCCTGAAGAAACGGTAAGATTAACACAAAAAGCAAATAACATCGCTCAATCAAGGTTATATGCAGGAGTCCATTTCCCAATCGATAATGAAGAAGGTCTTCGATTAGGCAGGCAAATCGGGAATCATGTTATAAAGTTAATATAATATGGTGTATGCAAATATTAAATATTTGCATAAGGAAATTAGTTTATGAAACCTAATCCGTTTTTCCCGACGATGATAAAAGTAGGTTTTAAATGACTACAGAATTTCGTGAAGGTATTATAATATTATCGTGACAAAAATAGAATAGTTTTCATATATAGTTAATACACACCGTGCCTATCCAAAAAGGGGTTATCTCAAAAGTAAGAGTTTTGAGGCAGCCCCTTTATGTATTACTCGGATTTTTCACATTTAATCTAAATCAGACCATTACCCTGATGGGTCTTCAGCCTTACTTTACTATCAGGTCTCGTTTTAACGTTTGCTTCATTTCATCATTTACGTTATTTCCAAAATTTCACATACCGTAATATATATACATTTAAAACTTGATTAATTAATAAATAAAAAGGGAAAACAGACAAAGAGTACTTATTGGAAATAATAAGAAGGAGGAATATAACAATGGCTTATGAGCAACCAACAAAAGAAGAAATTAAGGAAATTTTCGATCATGCTAAACGTATAGCGGTTGTAGGATTATCCGAGAAACCTGAAAAAACTTCATATGAAGTAAGTAAAGTCATGCAGGAAGAAGGATATGAGATTATACCCGTGAACCCTAACGCAGAAGAAGTTCTAGGTGTGAAGGCAGTCAATTCTTTAGAAGATATCGATGGTCATATTGATATTGTTAATGTATTTAGACGTAGTGAACACTTACCTGAAGTAGCCAGAGAAGCAGCAAGCATAGATGCAGACGTATTTTGGGCACAGCTTGGTTTGGAAAACGATGAAGCTTACCAAATAGCAAAAGAAGCAGGTATGAAAGTAGTCATGGATCGCTGCATTAAAGTAGAGCATGCAATTACACGATCATAAAAATCTAAGGCTTCTCTTTAAGTACCGGTGTTCAAGGGAAAAAAAGGGAAGTCTATTTAAGTATGTTGACTTGGTGTTCTTCCTCTAAATAAAAAAAAGCCTCGTTGAAGTTATTTCGGCTTATGCTTTGCATTCTGCGGACGCCCTGCAGGAAAATGTCCTGACGGTACATCCCGCTTTGAAAGTCCTGGGTTACGGCACCTTCAGCAAAAGGACCCTGCATGTACTCCCTTGCGTTTTGTCCGTATGATCCGGCTAATTGTTTGTCAATATAATAAGGTACTCCTAATGTAATTGCGCCAGGACCAAGGTCGTCTTCGGGGAAAATTCTTTCAAACGCTGCACTCAGCACACGAAAATCTTCCTGACGTTTAAAAAACATTCTTGCTTCTGTGTAGTCATTGGCCGGAGCGTGATCATGCGCTTGATCATCATCGGTTTGTGTGTCAGTTTCCTGGGCTGTATCATGTGTGCCCCAGAACTGGCTGCCCAACAAACCGCCTAAAAAAGTCCCCCCACTACACTATCAGCAACCAAGCGCCTGGTCATCCCATCGTCCTTGGTGGCGTTATTTGGGTTGTTTTCATCGGCCATTTGAATCCCTCCTTATTTAATATAAAATCACCTCTTTAGTAATCTTTTGCCGAAATGCATGTAAAATGGTAAAAGAGGTCCTATACCTAGTACCCAAGTAAGTGGAGGTTTCACACGTAAAATTTCATATTTTTTATAAAGAATTATGGAAATCGGGGAAAATGGTATAAAATAAGGAATATTGTATAGTTACTTGCGTAAAGAGATAGAAACGTATGTTCTCTTATGATATGTTATAGTGAGAGATGGAAAGTGTTTCATGCAGAAAGGGGATTAAGCAATTGGCACCGAAACAAGCTTTTGATTATAACGATGATGCCATACAAGTACTAGAAGGGTTGGAAGCTGTTAGAAAAAGACCTGGAATGTATATAGGAAGTACTGACAGCCGGGGGCTTCACCATCTGGTTTTCGAAATTGTTGATAACGCTGTCGATGAAGCTCTTGGGGGCTTTGGCGATCAAATAGAAGTAATTATAAATAAAGATAACAGCATTTCTGTCCGGGATGAGGGCCGGGGGATGCCGACAGGAATGCATAAAATGGGGAAACCAACGCCTGAAGTCATCTTTACAGTGCTCCATGCCGGCGGAAAGTTTGGCCAGGGAGGCTATGCGACTTCTGGCGGGCTTCATGGGGTTGGAGCTTCTGTTGTTAATGCTCTTTCAGAATGGTTGACTGTTACAATCCATCGGGACGGCACGATATTTAAGCAGGAATTTGCGAATGGCGGGAAAGCGGTCACAACCTTAGAAAAGACAGGAAAAACAAAAAAGACTGGAACAGTTATTCAATTTAAGCCTGATCCTGTTATGTTTGGAACCACTACGTTTAACTATGAGGTGCTGGCCGAAAGACTTCGTGAAGCTGCCTTTTTATTAAACGGAGTAACCATACAGCTTGTTGATAAAAGAGAAGGAAAAGAACAAACGGATTCTTTTTCTTATGATACAGGAATTCAAGCTTTTGTGGATTATTTGAATGAGGACAAGGAATCTCTGCATCCTGTTGTGTTTTTTGAGGGATCCAATCAAGACATCGATATCGAATTTGCTTTTCAGTTTAACGATGGATATACCGAAAACATACTTTCCTTTGTAAATAATGTTCGAACAAAGGATGGAGGCACACATGAGTCTGGCGCCAAAACAGCAATGACAAGAGCTATCAACGAATATGGGCGGAAAATGAATTTCCTGAAAGAAAAAGATAAGAATCTTGATGGGTCTGATATCCGGGAAGGATTTACTGCTGTGATATCTATCCGTGTACCAGAAGAAAAACTCCAGTTTGAAGGCCAGACAAAAGGAAAGTTAGGTACTCCGGAAGCACGGTCTGCGGTAGATGCGATTGTTTCCGAAAAGTTAACTTACTTTTTTGAAGAAAACCCTGAAACAAGCTCGATGCTAATCAAGAAAGCTATTAAAGCCGCTCAAGCTCGGGAAGCTGCCAAAAAGGCAAGAGAAGAAGCCAGGAGCGGAAAGAAAAGCAGAAAGAAAGATGTGCTCTTAAGCGGAAAGCTCACCCCAGCACAATCAAAGAATGCAGCTAAAAATGAACTGTACCTGGTAGAGGGGGATTCTGCTGGAGGCTCAGCGAAACAAGGCAGAGACCGGAAATTCCAGGCAGTTCTGCCGCTGCGGGGAAAAGTAATCAATACAGAGAAGGCAAAGCTTGAAGATATAATGAAAAATGAAGAGATCCGTACCATTATTTATGCAATCGGTGCAGGGGTGGGGACAGAATTTGCTATAGAAGACAGCAATTATGAAAAAGTTGTTATCATGACTGACGCCGATACTGACGGAGCTCATATCCAAGTTCTCCTTTTAACATTTTTCTACCGTTATATGACTCCACTCGTCGAGGCGGGAAAAGTTTACATTGCACTGCCCCCTTTATATAAAGTAAGCAAAGGGACGGGGAAAAAGGAAAAGGTAGAATACGCCTGGGATGAAGACGGTCTTCAGAGTGCGATAAAGAAGATTGGCAGAGGCTATACGATCCAGCGTTATAAGGGGCTTGGCGAAATGGACGCAACACAGCTTTGGGAAACTACGATGAACCCAGAGTCACGAACTCTTATTCGAGTGACAGTAGATGACCTTGCCAGAGCCGATAAACGGGTATCCACGTTGATGGGAGATAAAGTAGAACCACGAAGAAAGTGGATTGAATCCCATGTAGAATTTGGTATGGAAGAGGATGACAGCATCTTGGAAAATGAGAACTTATTTGTCGTAGAGGAGGAGTAACCTTGGGAGAAGCAGAAAAATATTTAGACCTTCCACTAGAAGATGTACTAGGAGACCGCTTTGGACGTTACAGCAAATATATCATCCAAGAACGAGCTCTTCCCGACGCCAGAGACGGGCTTAAGCCCGTTCAGCGCCGGATATTATATGCCATGCTTAAAGATGGCAATACGTCGGATAAGCCTTTCAGAAAAGCAGCAAAAACCGTAGGGAACGTAATCGGGAACTATCATCCTCATGGTGATAGTTCTGTTTATGAGGCTATGGTAAGAATGAGCCAAGAGTGGAAAGTGCGTAATTTATTAATTGAAATGCATGGGAATAATGGCTCCATTGATGGTGACCCACCGGCAGCCATGCGTTATACGGAAGCCAGGTTATCTTCTATTGCCCAGGAGCTTTTGCAGGATATCGAGAAAGAAACTGTAGAATTCATTCCGAATTTCGATGACACACAGGAAGAGCCGGTAGTCCTGCCAGCTATGTATCCTAATTTGCTTGTAAATGGCTCAACGGGTATATCGTCTGGATATGCTACAGACATTCCACCTCATAACTTAAATGAAGTCATAGACGCTGCAATCATGCAGATCGATGATCCGGAGTGCACAGTGCAAGAATTAATGACTGTTTTGCGTGGGCCTGATTTTCCTACTGGAGGTATTGTGCAAGGGGTAGATGGAATTAGAAAAGCCTACGAAACAGGTAAAGGTAAAGTGGTTGTCCGGGCGAAAACAGATATTGAGGATATTCGCGGCGGGAAGCAGCAAATTGTCATTACCGAAGTTCCTTATGAGGTTGTGAAAGCAAATCTTGTAAAGAAAATGGATGAGCTTCGATTTGATAAAAAAGTGGAAGGAATAGCTGAAGTCCGTGATGATACCGACCGGACAGGACTTCGAATTGTTATTGAAGTGAAAAAGGAAGCAGACGCTGAGGGTATTTTAAACTACTTGTACAAAAACACAGACTTACAGGTTACTTATAATTTTAATATGGTCGCTATTCATAACAGGACACCTCAGCTTCTTGGCCTTAAACAGCTGCTGCACTCTTATATCACTCACCAAAAAGAAGTAGTTACAAACAGATCCAGGCATGAACTGCGGAAAGCAAAAGAAAGACAGCATATCGTAGAAGGATTAAAGAAAGCTATTTCCATTCTCGATGAAGTAATCGAAACCATCCGAAGCTCTAAGGATAAAAAAGACGCAAAAAACAACCTTATCAGCCGCTTTGAATTTTCAGAACCACAAGCAGAAGCAATTGTGACGCTCCAGCTTTATCGTTTAACGAACACTGATATTACAACCTTAGATAACGAATCAAATGAGCTTGCTAAAGAAATTGAAAAGCTCGAAAGGATTCTTTCCAGTGAAAAGAATCTTTTTGCTGTCATAAAAAAAGATTTAAAGAAGATCAAAAAGACCTATGGAGACGAACGGAGAACGGTCATTGAAGAGAAAATCCAGGAGTTAAAAATCGACTTAGAAGTTATGGTCCCTTCAGAGGATGTCATTGTCTCCGTAACAAAGGAAGGGTACGTAAAACGCACAAGTCTCAGATCCTATTCTTCCTCTAAAAATGAACGCCCTGGAATGAAGGAAACAGACGATCTTATTTACTTTAATGAATTAAACACTACAGATACCCTTTTATTATTTACCAAGAAGGGGCAGTACTTGTATATGCCAATTCATGAATTACCTGATATTCGGTGGAAAGATAACGGTCAGCACGTTGGCAATATTGTTCAGCTCGACCGGGAGGATGAACTGCTTAAAGCGATTGCTGTGAGAGAATTTACAGAAGACAGTAATTTATTATTTTTTACAAAAAACGGAATGGCCAAGAAAACAAGCCTGCAGGCATATAAGGCCCAGAGATATTCCAAGGCCCTCGTTGCAGTTAAGGTGAAAGAAAATGATGAAGTCGTGAATGTAGAAATGACCAATGGAAACGAAGAAGTCTTTATAGGCACAAAACTTGGTTACGGACTTCGTTTCCTTGAATCAGAAGTTAGTTTAGTCGGGCAGCGTGCTGCCGGGGTCAAAGGAATAAACCTGAAAGATGGAGATGAAGTAATTAACGGATTAACATTTGATCTGTCAAAAGAGGAACAGGCAGTAATTGGACTAATTACACAAAGAGGGTCCATGAAGAAGATGCCTATTCAGGAGTTCGAAACTTCTACGCGGGCAAAACGGGGTCTTGTCATGTTACGAGAGTTAAAATCCAAGCCCCATCAAGTGGTAGGTTTAGAAAAATTCGAAACAAACGATGTAATTGCAGTGCAAACTGAAAATGAAGAAGTTACACATATAGAAACCAGCATTTTAAGAAACACTGACAGGTACAGCAACGGCTCTTTTGTCGTGGATACAAAAAAGAACGGAGACGTTTCTGAAGCATGGAAATATACTAGCCACATAAAGACAGAAGAACAAGAGTAGTACAGGCAATCTTAAATGAGAAAGAAGATCGCTAAAGAAGCGGTCTTTTTTCATGCTACCCAACATTATAGAATTCACCATAATATAATTATGTTAACTTAAACAAGGATGGTACATATATGAGATTAGGAACACACTTAATAGGAGCCACTGCAGCTGCCACTGCCTATTATACAATCAGTCCATTATCTTTTACTGATATAGCAACAGTAGGTGGCGTTTATTTGGCTAGCAGCATTGCAGGCGGATTATTGCCTGATATCTGCAGCCCGAGGTCCTGGATAGGGAGAAGGCTGCCCCTGATTGCCACCATTATTAGCAAAACGTTTGGACACCGGACCTTTACACACAGCTTTCTGTTTTTATTTATTATTTATTTCTTTACTCAATCAATAGAAGGGGAGTGGGGGCTTGCAGTTCAAACAGGTCTGTTAGTTGGGATAGCAAGTCATTTGCTTCTTGATATGATGACTTCTCGAGGAGTTCATTTATTTTTTCCAATTAAATTTCCAGTTCGTTTTCCTTTTTTCACTAAAACAGGCTCAACGGTAGGAGAAGGGAGTATTGCTGTACTTCTTACACTTTGGGTGGTTTATTTTGCTGTTACTTATTTGTAATGTTCAAGTTAGTTTTAACCTTCTACCAACGGGGTAATTCTATTTCTGAAACGAATTAACTTCGAGGAGGCGATTTATTTGAGTACACACACATTGCTACGCACAGATGAAGAAGTTATGGAAAAAGTTGAATCGTTAAAAAGCCAGGGAATAAATGAAAACAATATCTATGTCCTTTCCCATGATAAACAGCATACTAATCAGCTTGCAGATGAAACGGATGCAAATACAGTTGGTACTACAGAGACTGGATTAGATACTACAGTGAAAAACCTTTTTAGAAAAAAAGGTGATGAACTGAGAGCAAAAATGCAGGAAATGGGAATTGATGAAGCAGAAGCAAATGAACTAGAGGAAGAACTTGATGAAGGTAAAATACTGGTTGTTGTAAAAGATGAAGGACCAGATGCAAATCTTTAAGTGTGAAGTTCTTTAGAAAGCTACACTTATATTGAAAAGTAACCTGGATAAGGGCGCTTTAAAAGCGTCCATTATTCAGGTTTTTTATATGTAATGATAAAGGAATATATTGAGGGGAAAGTATTAGTATAAAACTTGTAAGGTAAAACCTTAATTATGGGGGGTGATGATATGAAGATACAAGGTAACATAATTGCAGGTGAGTTTGATGAAAAAATGAATGAGTTTACGTTGCAAGAGATCAAATATTTTACCACCCAATCCACACTAAGAGTAAATCAATTTACTACACTTTATAATTTTTTGTCTAAACACCAAAATGAAAGCGACCGGCAAGTTTTAACCCTATATGATCAAATGCCAGTATTTTTAACAAATAAAGAAATAGAGCAATTAATAGAGGACTTAGATAAAATAAAACCATTATACAATTAAGTTATGGGGATTATACTGCTTACAGGCGCCTACAACACTGACTCAATTTCAGTAAGTTTTTTAGGAGTGGCAGCTGGGCTTGCTGCTGGCCTTTCTTATGCATTGTTTATATTCGGGTTTAAAAATGCTTCTTCTATCGGAAAGCCGCAGACCACATTAACCATCGCCTTTTTTTCGTTTTGTCTCCTCCTTTTTCTTTTTGCGGACAATGGGGAAGCAGCTTAGTGTGATGACATCAAGTGATATAGGATGGTTTCTTCTATTAGGGATCGCAGGGGCTGGAATTTCATTTATATTCTATGTGATAGGTATTCGGTGGACTGCTCTCACAACTGCTTCGATGGTCGCCATGGTAGAGCCGGTGACAGCTTCATTATTTGGCTTTCTACTTACTACCATTCAACTTCTTGGAATGGTGGTCATCTTAGGTACAGTCACCGTGCTTAGTGTGAAGCAGTCCAAATAAGAAAGTTGCTATCCAGCAATTAACTTAACATACAGTCACTAAAATAAAAGGAAGAGACTTATGGGACAGCCTCTTCCATTTTATTTTGGTCTATTTATTTGTTTGTCAGATATAACACTTTTCAGATACTCATGGAATTCCAGAAACATTTCTGTGGGAGTTATTTATTATCGAATAAATAAGGTTCTATCAATGGCGGCCGTATAGTCTCCTATATGGAACAACTTGGAGCTGTCATGCACTTCTTTCTTTCATTGTTTTTAGTGCATTATTTATATTCTTTGAAATATAGCTTGGTGGGAATTATTAATGATTTTCCTATCCACATTCTTTTTTTCTTGCGGATGTCCTGATTTTTGTGCCCTTTGGGAGGCCTTCTTTATTGCTATCTTAAGGGTAAGGATAGTGCAAAACTTTATTTTAACTTATGATAAAATATGTTGTCAATAATAAATTTGTGATTTTTTCAAAAAAATGTTATAATAGTCTTGCTATTGTTTTTTCAATCGTATTCTGAATTTCGCTGTATTTTTCTGCAAATAAAATTATGGATACGTGTCTACAAGGAGGACTTGAATAATGAATCTAATCAATAAGAAAGTTACCCACAAGCATTTTGGTATGGGTAGTATCGTTAAACATAATGACACTATTATAGAAATACATTTCGCATCGGAAAATAAAAAGTTCGTTTTCCCCGATGTATTTGGAAAGCACCTAAAACTGCATGACAAAAGTGATGCTAATTCACTTGATGAAATTATACAAAAAAAGGAAAACGAACGAAAGAAGGAAGAATGGAAGAAGGAAGAGGAAAGAAAATTACAACGAAAAAATCAGGAACTGCGCTTGGAACATAATAAACTTATGAAAAATCATAAACTTCATTCCGAATCACAAATGGTGTTTTGGTGTGACTCAGAAGAACAGAAGAGTTCTTTGTCAGAGTGGAAGGTTTTTGCAGGCGAAGTAAAAAGCGGTAATAACAAAGGGAACCCAAACAAACCTATCCGCTTGCACCAAAATAGCGCTGTCCTGTTAACAGCAGTAGATTCCAGTGAAAAAGACAGACGTATTTTAGGTGTTTATATGGTGAATGAAGATTTTATTGGTAAGCTTTGTGAAGATGGATATATTCCTGCTCATTCAAAATACAAACTCCTACTTACAGAACAAGAATCGGAGCAAATGTATTTCTGGAAATATTATGCAAATGAAAAATCCCCCCATAAAATGACATGGAAGACAGGTAAATACCGTTATTTTGAAAATTCATTGATGGCACAAATTTTGCTTGATATAGTTGCGTTAAAAGATAACTCAAAAGACCGAGAGCTGGCACAACAATTCTTTGAACATTTTTGTAAAATGAATCAGTTAACAGAACAAGATTTACCAAAGCCTAATGGTGCATTAATGCGTATATAGACACAAGCCCAAAGATAATAAGAATGGCAGGGACTTACACATGTTCCTACTATTCACCAATACAAACAGTGTCAGGGCACTGTTTGCTAATAAATCACTAACCAGTTTTGTATATATGAGAACTGAACTGTTTGATTTATCCCCTTTAGGTAGACATGAAAAAAAGAGAGCATGATATTATGTTCTTAATCGTCTACCTGGAGGGGATTTTTCTGTGGAAAAAATAAACCTTTAAAGCATATACAAAGGGTTTAATGCGTGAAGTGGTTCGTTTGAAGATGGAAGAGGGATGGTCTTACAGATGACTCCGTGAACGTTTTGAAAGTAGAGTGATGCCCAGATTGCTGAGTGGGTAAAGAAAGTTCAGAATGAGGAATCCTTTGATGATAAGCGAGGTCAATGGAACAAGAAGAAATGTAAAACCATGTAAGAGGGTTAAATAGGAATGTTTCTTATTTATGCAACAATAAGAGGGGATGCAAAGATAGGATTTAAAGGGTAATAGCAAGAATAAAACAATTGTATTATAAGATTTATTGAGATGATTTATTGAGATCAAGTAAGCAGAATAACAAAGAGCTGTTTTAGCTGAGGCTCCATTTAGAAAAAGTCAACGATATTTAAAGGCCTGCAACTAAGTTCACGATAATAACAAAAAAGTTAAAACCTCAATAAAAAGTGTAAAAAATAAAAAATCGTTACTTAAACAAGGAAAATTTTATTTAGAAAGTAGGTTAGAAAGTAGCTTTACTAAAACAAATTTTTAAATTCTGTCTCAATATCCTAAGATTACTACTTTAATGAGACATGAAAACAAACAATTATTTAACTTCCTATAATATATATTATGTAAACTAGAAAAATCAATTTAACCATCCTAACTACCGGTCATCTTCCACCCTTGTCATTATGTAACTTATTTGTATTAGGCCTGATTAAGGGTTCCTTTTATTACATTTTTCCTCCTGCCGTAGGAATCACGGTTTGAGTGACCAGGGCTCAGTTTTTCCTATGATAAAGCGGCTGCCTTTGTTATTGTAAGCCCAAATCACTCCATCACATATTTCCTTCTGGGTTAACCACCGTGAATGGTTATTTTCAAATTCAAATCCCAGAATGACTTCCTTATAATTTAAGTTAGGATAATTTTTGGCTCATGAGTTCTTCCCCCTTGAGTATTGTTATTTTCCTCCAAACACTCCCCGGTACGTAGACAAAGTGTATGGCATTTGATAAACAATCGTTTGGTTGGTCATAGGATGGTATGAAAGATTCCACCCTTCGAGAAACGATCCTTTTTCTAATAGTTCTTTCTTTAAAAAATCTCCAACTCCTCTTTTGTAGACACCTCAAATACGTCAACACCCCATGTGTTCAAGACAGTCATTTGAGAGCTTATCTACGCCCAATATAAGCAGGATGGAATAGCTCCGCCCCCCCACAACGGCCCACACGAAAGGAGTCGGTCACGCAAGGTTCACCGTTGAAATAATCTGCCCCTCGTGTCAACATTTTTTTTAAAAAAATAAGTCTTTAATTCTCCGGTGCTATCTTTTCCCTCTCCGTTAGAACCGGATAGAATAAAAAACTACGAAACGTTCTAATAAGTTCATCAAGGATACCTATAAAAGGTTATCCTTGAATACTTAAATTCACCCTTCTTTTTTACACTTTATTTTTCTGAAAATAAATGCAGAAAAGCAAATAATACAACCGACAAACATAATAACAAGACTTATGTAATAGGTATTAGATTCAGTCACTAACTGTAAAATAAGACCAGATAATACAATAAAGTATCCTATCCATTCGTACAATTTGTAATTCATTTTCACACCCTCAAATCATCAATTTATTACTTTATATTTTCATTTATCAACGCTTTATTAACCGCCGTGATATCGATATCTGTAGTATAAAACCTGTCTCTTCAATACTTTTCAAAAGTTACTCCTTCATAGCTGCTTTCCAAGAACAAGATTATAATCCTTTAAGTTATCTAACATTCTAACGTATTAATGAGGTTAGGGATTGGAAGTACATCCTCGTTGATTCCAGACAAACAAAAGAATGGATTTATCGCGGATGGTGAAACACGGAAAAACCTTTCGGCTTCACTATGTATATGAAGACGAAAAAGGATTTTTGAATAAGTGTTTTTACTATTGTTATAGACTATACTAGCATCCTATGGGAGGAAGTTAGATGAATTTTTAAGTTTCTTTGGTTGTTGTGGGATTTATAATCCTAACAATAAAACAATAAAAGAACACAAAAAAGGTATATCTGATCCCAAAGAAAAACCGTAAAAGGTCTTTGTTGAAATATAATGTGAAAAACATTATACTTCTCATTTTCTCCGTTATGATATTTACCTTTAACCTGCCGCTAGGGACCTTTTTCATATTAGCAGCAGTTACGTTTGTGAGTGTTGTTCTTCATGAGTTGTTTGGCTTAACTGATAAGGATCGCTATAGAAAAGATCAATAAATCTGAGTTTTTTTGTATCGCGCCACTTCCCCCTTCCCTCTTAGGCTTCCGTAACTGCAATTCGGTGTATGAATCAAGTAAGTTCTCCTCCTTGGGAAAAAGAACTATCTGCTTATTATTATAACTAAAAGAATTATATTAACACTCTAATGGTAAAACAAAGAGAGAAATGCATTTCTTATTTAAATTAGACCTCTTATTGAGGTAAGGGTACTTTGTATATTCTTTTAGTATTATCATATGCTCAGCTTAAGCTGAACCTCTTCCAGGAGTTACCTATGTCCACTTCCTGATATGTATTTATGGGATCTATCTTTTTTATTAATTTATGAAAGGTGGAGGTTATGGCAGTTCTTTATGTAATCTCTCTATTTTATTTATTTGTTGTAGCATGCTTTTTCTTTGACTCCTTTGGGTATTTTATTGCTGCAGGTCTCTCCTCAATATTAAGTCACGTCAATCCTACGTATTTTCTAGAGGTTAAAAACATACCGGGGATTGGCAATACTATCCTATTTGCACTTGGTTTAAGTTTACTTTTTATCTGGCTTATGATGATTCCAATTCTATTAAATAGTGCAAAAGTGAAAAAACAAATCACTTATAAAAATACTGCAAAACAAGAAGTAGCAGCTGCCAAGAAAAAAAATCAATAGAAAATACCAATATATCGTTACATTATTTTAAAGAGTGAAAGTGGGGAACCATAATGGAATATTTTTTAGGCGGGGTATTTGTTGTATGGGGAGCCTTTGTTCTTTATTCAGCAATATTTAAGTTAAAGAAATACAGAGAAGAACATTTAGGGGCCAGTCATGATCCACTCATTGATGTTGTTTTAACTCCTATATTTAAAGTCTTTCCTCCAATAGTTGCTAAAATTTTTGTAATAGTGTTCGGTGTTGGATTAATAGGACTTGGTATTTACATCATTTAATAAATTTTACTAAATATACTATGAATCAGTTCTACTTGATTAGTAAATTTGAAATAACCTTAGGAGGACTCCTATGGATTTGAGTATCTATGCATACATCTTTGCAATCATTCTGGGCATTATTATTTGGAGCGGCAAGACCCCTTTTTTAATTTATGGATTTGTTGAAGAAGAGGGAGATCAAGGACGATGGCTCGGAATAAAAGTTAGCCGCTATACGATCTCTAGGATTGTAGGAGGGATTGTTTTTTTGATCGGTGCTATCAATATAGTTGTCAGAGTGATATAAACAAACTTGATTGCCTTGAAAGTCATGCATTGGTTGTCTGTGAGGAGGTTATTTTTGTTTCTATTGGGTTTCCTCTCCTTAATTAATGTAATAGTAAAGGTTCAAAGTGAAAAGACAGCAATTATTACCACATTATAAGTCAGCATTTTACTTTTCATAAGCAGGGCATTAAATTACATAGAGAGTTACAGAAAGAAGAAAAAGCTCCTTTCTAGTGAGCCGCATGGTTGACAACTCACCGAATCTTATTGATTGTCTTCCCATCAATTGAGAAATTACCATCTTTTATTTTTCTATTCCGTTCACTTACCCCAGTAATAATTTATTGATCAAAAAGCGGGTGCGTTTTTTGGGTAAGTACACGATACATTTTTGGTCCCTATAACCAGGAAAAAGAAGCGAATTTTCTTTTCATCATCCTCCTCTTTTCAATGGCTTATCTTACAAATATGATAACGTTGCAAAAGATAAAGAAAAAAGAGAGTCCATAGCATGGATTCCCTTTTTATTATACCCCTATTTTCCAGAATGTTCGCTGAAGCTGCATGCAGAGGAATCATATGCTCTTTTATGAGTGGCCATCTGACTCGCCTGCTTTCATCATATTTCTCTAGTGCATAGAATGAAGTGATTTTTTAGCTGCTCTTTTTTTGATTTCCCACCGAATAAAGGATTGCAAGGTGGCTTAAAAACTGATGGATACTCTCTTCGTCGATTTTCCTGTCTTCGATTATCTTTTTAATATCTTCTAGCTCTTCTGGAGAACTGTCTAATATTTCATTAATTATAAATTGGCTGTCCATCAAATGAATGGTGTTTTTCACAGTGAAGCAATATCTCTTATTCTCTTTTACATGCAACTCAAAGAAATTTTTTAAATGCAATCGGTTATTCATTTAATACCAAACCACTTTCTTTTTTTATTAAAAGTAGTACGCGTTACTTCCTTGTTTTCTATTTGTATTTCTGCCCATCTGTATTTATGAACGCAGTCACATGCTATTGGAAATTTTATAGGTTAAGTTCCTACTATTATTCAATGCATCACCTGAATACTACTGTTAATCCGAATTTTAATCGCAATCGTAATCATTACGATATTCACTCCTATTATATCGTAATGATTACGTTTTGTAAATGCGCCCTCTCCTACTTAGTAATAGCAAGGATCATACTCCCACTATCCTTCTCTTTTATACCGCTACCCACCGATGACAGCTATTTTGCACTTTATTAGGCTATTACCATTGATTTCACACTTAGCTTACTTTTTTATAATTAAAAAAGTTCACCACCTATGGATGAACTCTTCGTTTATTGATTATATGCTTTTAGAAAAAGGTTTATTCCTTACTACGAAGCATTTGTTTAAGCTGCTTCGTCTGTTCGGTTTGTTTTAGAAATTTCGAATGAACTCTTTTTTGAGGCGTCGTGGGCTCACTGTCATTCCTTAGTGAATTTACTAAGAGGAAGTGTGAATTATTGAATAAGTTTTACAAAGAATGTGAGGGGTATAGAGAAGAAATTGATACTAATTTCTGCTCACTATCCTTTTAAGTCCGAATAACTCCTTCTTCTTTTCTCCTTCTTTCAAGTAGAAAGAAAGACTCCATACAATAGGTCATACAGTTAATCACTTCACCATATCATAAGGATGATATTTTCTATAAATGTTTACAGATCTTCTTGTTCCCTTCCCTCTCCTCTGCTCTGCTCTAAAAATACCTCCTGGAGTCATTTAATAACTGTCTATTTCCTACCTGAGTAATTTTTAAGTATTTTTAAAGCATATTGTTTTTAATTAAAGAAATAATTTATTATAATTACAATGTAATAATGAATATTACTTCCGTAATATAGTTTCATAAATAGGAAGTAGGAAGGTTGTTCATTTTGTAAATTCAAAATAGAGAGGGGAAACGTTTATAATGAAAGACAATGAAAACATGGAAAAATGTCCGTTTTCACATGGAAGTTCTACGAGAAATTCCTCCAGCGGAACGACAAACAAAGACTGGTGGCCAAATCAGCTGAATTTAAACATTCTTCATCAGCATGATACGAAGACAAACCCACTGGGAGAAGATTTTGATTATGCAGAGGAGTTTAAAAAGCTGGACTATCAAGCTCTGAAAAAGGATCTTCTAAATCTCATGACAGACAGTCAAGATTGGTGGCCTGCCGACTACGGTCATTACGGCCCATTCTTTATTCGTATGTCATGGCATTCAGCTGGTACTTACCGCATGGGAGATGGCCGCGGAGGCGGTGGCAGCGGTTCGCAGCGTTTTGCGCCTCTAAACAGCTGGCCGGATAATGGTAACCTTGATAAGGCCCGTCGACTGCTGTGGCCTATAAAACAGAAATATGGCAACAAGATCTCCTGGGCTGATCTTCTTGTTTTAGCTGGGAATGTAGCAATTGAATCCATGGGTGGGAAGACTATTGGCTTTGGAGCCGGTCGAGAAGACATCTGGCACCCGGAAGAGGATGTCAATTGGGGTCCTGAAACAGAGTGGCTTGGGGATAACCGCTACTCTGGCGACCGAGAGCTTGAGAATCCTCTGGCTGCCGTGCAAATGGGCTTAATCTATGTAAATCCTGAAGGTCCAAACGGGGAACCTGATCCTGTTAGAAGTGCCCAGGATATTCGTGAAACATTTGGACGGATGGGAATGAACGATGAAGAAACTGTAGCCCTTACAGCCGGTGGTCATACGTTTGGGAAGGCACACGGTGCAGGAAACGCTGACCTTGTAGGTGCAGAACCAGAAGGATCTCTTATTGAAGAGCAAGGCTTTGGCTGGAAGAGCACACATGGCACTGGTCATGGCCCTTATACCATCACAAGCGGAATCGAAGGGGCATGGACACCAACTCCGACAACATGGGATAACAGCTATTTTGATCTTTTATTCGGATATGAATGGGAGCTGACCAAGAGTCCGGCAGGTGCTCATCAGTGGAAGCCTGTTGATCAGGATGAGGAACATATGGCTCCAGATGCAGCAGATTCATCCAAACGTGTTCCTACTATGATGACCACAGCGGACATGGCCATGCGAATGGATCCTGATTATGAAAAGATTTCCCGTCGTTTCCATGAAAACCCGGATGAGTTTGCTGATGCATTTGCGCGTGCTTGGTTCAAGCTTCTTCACCGTGACATGGGTCCTCGTGACCGTTATCTTGGACCGGAAGTTCCAGATGAAGAATTTATCTGGCAGGACCCTGTTCCAGCTGTAGACTACAAGTTAACAGAGGCAGAAATTGAAGAACTGAAAAAGAAAATACTTGAAACTGACCTTACAGTGAGCGAACTTGTCACTACAGCATGGGCTTCAGCAAGTACCTTCCGTGGTTCTGATATGCGTGGTGGTGCGAATGGAGCACGTATTCGCCTTTCCCCTCAAAAGGACTGGGAAGTCAATGAACCTGAAAAGCTTTCTAAAGTGCTGAACGTGTTAGAAGGCCTGCAAAGCCAGCTTGATAAGAATGTCAGTCTCGCCGATTTGATTGTATTAGGCGGAACGGCGGCAGTGGAGAAAGCGGCAAGGGATGCAGGAGTTGACGTGATCGTTCCGTTTACACCAGGACGAGGCGATGCTACCCAAGAGCAGACGGATGTAGAGAACTTTGAAGTGCTAGAACCTTTCGCGGATGGTTTCCGAAACTACCAGAAGAAAGAGTATAGTGTCAGCCCAGAAGAACTCTTAGTAGACAAGGCACAGCTGTTAGACTTGTCAGCTCCAGAAATGACGGTCCTTGTCGGCGGGATGCGTGTGTTGGGAACTAATTACGGCGGCACAAAGCATGGCGTCTTTACCGACCGTGTCGGAACACTTACGAATGACTTCTTTGTGAACCTTCTGGACATGGGAATTGAGTGGAAGCCTGTAGACAGCCTCATTTATGAAGGCCGTGACCGCAAAACAGGTGAGGTTGTTCGGACTGCTTCAAGAGTGGACCTCGCATTTGGTTCCAACTCTATTCTGCGTGCCGTTGCAGAAGTATATGCGCAAGACGACAACAAAGAGAAGTTTGTGAAAGACTTTATCGATGTCTGGGTTAAGATGATGAATGCCGATCGTTTTGACCTTAACTAGAATGATTGCTGAATGTTAATAGATTGTACTCCCCCCTCTTACATACGAACCGCTCATGTAAGAGGGGTTTTTTTACAACTCCCCCGCTCTCTACTTTTCCTTACAAGTGATAGACCAACTAAAACCCAACAACCCTACCTGGTCTTCCTCTATCGTTTTATTATTTTCTATACATTCATTCTTGGTTTGTAGATAACCGTTGTAACTGAAAATAGGAGTAACAAAAAATAGTGACAAGAGTGAAATCGACAAAACCCCTATTATAAAAAATCGCTTCCTCTTACTCTGTTTCATTTTACCGCCCTTTTCTTTTGTTTTTTTTACGATCATGTGATACCTGCAGCTATTATATTTCTCGGCCATAGTTTTTTTAATAATATATTGAAGGGCTTATGATACACTTTGTCTGAGTATATATTTGAGTTATTTTCTTAGAGGAGGTATAAAATGCCAACTTGTCAAAACTGTTACGCAAAGTGGGCATGGAAAGAAACGCTAAAAGGAAGTTTTTCCATAAAAAATACTGCCCTGATTTGCCCTTACTGTAATGCAAAACAGTATCCTACAGCTAAGACAAAAAAATTGTCGTTTGTCATGTCACTTTTCACCCTCTCACCCATGGTGTTGAATATGGTTTTTCCTTTAGGGTACTTAACGATTGTCATCATGTTATTAATTGGTGTGTCCATGATTCTGATATCACCCTTCCTTACTAAGGTATCAAACATGGAAGAATCAATAATTTGAAAAATAAGTTGAAGTTTTAAAAGGTGAGCATTCTTCGACATCTAATGCTGTTTTATTTCAGCTGAAGATATGTATGTTACACTCAGAGCAAATGCGTGCTGGAGGGGTACATAAATGAAAATTTTCATTACTATTCTATTGCTTTTAGCCATTATTATGGTTTTAGTTGGAGTTAGAAAGAAAGACCGTAAGATAATAACGATTTCCTCTATATCTACCGTCGGACTTCTTGTACTGTATATGTTTTTATTTCAATTTTAAGCTTATTGAAAGAGTACAAGCCTTGGGATTCTCCAGGGCTTGTTTTCATTTCCTCCCAAATAAGGTAATAAATCTTATAGAGGATCTCTTAACTCTCTTTTCTGGATATTGTATAATCACACCCAAAGAAGAGTAATAACCCGAAAACAAGGATAACAAAGGAAGAAGACAGGATAACATTATATAAAAATATATTGAGAATAGCATCAATGAACAACGCTGCAGCAAAAAATAAACAAGTTAATGAAGTTGCTTTCTTTGACGACCGACTGATCTTTTGTGAGGGAGGATCTTCCTCGAAAAACACGCCTAGCACATTCATTGTTAACCCTCTTAGATTTCTCATTCTATCGCTCCTATGAAAGTTCGGGATCCATACTCGGCCATAAACGTTTGACTGATTAAACACTCTACCTTCTTTTAATCAAAAATAAAGAACAAATGAGACTATAGAAAACCCAGCTGTAAAAATTATATTAGTTAAAACAATTACTTTTTTTCTAATGCTAAGTCTTTTTTCCATATGCTTAATATATGCGACGGTAAGCAGGAATCCAAACATAGATATTACCTGCCCCTGCCCATCTTGTAACACAGCTATATATCTCATTGTGGCAAGACCCATAAGAAAAAGACCGGTATACCCTAGCACCATATAGAAATAGAGTTCTTTTCTCTCTTCACTCATTCAACAATCTCCTCTTTTTCCTGCCTGTTTAGCTATCACAATACCATTACCCACTCCTTGCACTTCCTTTAGTTCTAATAAAAAGATTTGTTCTACCTGAGGATGAATTGTAAAGAGTGAACGTACCCATACACTTAATCCAAGTAAAAACTGGCTGCTGAAGTAAATGAAATACCCTTAATATGAGTAATATTACTATAATTGTAAATACCCCCCTACAGAGTGTACGGGATCCCTTCCTTCTTCGTTTCATTGAATTTTTCAGTTTCAAAGACTGAGAACCCCGCATTTTTTATCAAGTGAAAATAGCATGCTCCTTACTTTTTTCAAAGGTGCTCCCTTACCTTGTCCTTAGTAAAACACTTATCACTGTTTTATTTGCCTATTCATATGATGGCCTAGGTTCTTAAAATATTATGAAAGAAGGGAAGAAAGGAAGTGTCGTCTCCTATTGATTACACGTCACCAACAGCTCAGTATACATTTGATGTCAATACCAGCCACTTGTTTAAGAAAGATCCCAATAATTATATAAACGTCTTAGGAGTTAACCAATTAAATACTTTGGAAAATGTCTCACTTCTTGACATCTTCTTAAGCAATGGTAATGTGGTTGAACCTCATTACCATCAAAATGCAGCTGAACTTGTTTATTGCATCTCCGGGGCTGCCAATGTTTCCATGTTAAATCCATTTACAAAACAGCTACAGACGTATTCTATAACGCCAGGTCAAGTAACAAATGTTCCACAGGGGTGGTGGCATTACGAAATAGCAACTATGAATAATACTCACCTGTTAGCCATTTTTGACGCACATACTCCTGAAGTGATTCTTGGTTCTGACCTTTTAAAATTTACCCCCGCTAACATAATGGCTCATACCTATTGCATGGATCAGCAGGAATGGAAAAACGTAACTGCACCTGTAAAACCAAGTACGTATATAGGCCCTTATACAGACTGTAACAAGGAAGGATACTCGAACAAGCAACAAACATCCCTTCAGTATTCCCACCCCTACCAACACTCCTCTGGTTTGCCTTCTTACTATTGGACACAAAGCAATAGTTATGGCAATAGAACATAGACTCTCTCTTAAACACATGTAGATAATATAGAATTCGTTTTGAACAATGTTAATTCAAAGCGAATTCCCTTATTTATAAAAAATGAATGCTATATAGGGATCATAATAGCATTCATCCTCCTCAATTTTCATCTTAGTACATACAACATTCAGACCCTTAGCGAGCCACGAAAACCTCTGGCAGCATAATAGGATTCAGCACCATTGTGGTACACAAAAACATGATCGTAGCGGCGGTCACAAAAGATGGCACCGCCAAGTCTTCTAATGCTAGCAGGTGTCTGTACCCAGCTGGAGGTTTTCATATCGAAATTTCCAAGTTTCTGCAAATACCGGTATTGTTCTTCTGTTAAAAGTTCAATGCCCATGGAAGTTGCCATATCAATAGCATTATTTTCTGGTTTGTGTTTTTTTCTTGATTCCAGCGCTTCCTGGTCGTAACAAACACTTCTGCGACCTTTAGGACTTTCTGTTGTACAATCATAAAATATGAATTCGCCTGTTTTTTTATCCTGACCTACTACATCCGGTTCACCGCTAGTTACTTCCATTTCATTGAGTGACCATAGTTTTTCAGGATTTTCTTCTAGTCTGGCTTGAACTTTCGTCCATTCAAGATCTTTATGCCTGTTCATATTTTTTTCAAAACGGGATTTCAAAGTGCTAAGTAGTTCTTCGCGTTCTTCCAGTGACAACTCCCTCTTTTTCTTTGTCATAGTAAGCCCTCCTTGTTTGTGCTCCTGATATTATAAGAAATAGTCTGGAACTAGTGGAAACAAGTAATAATCTGCTCCACTAGCATTTAAGAAAGAAACGACTCTTCCTTTCAGCAATCAAACTCTCTACTGTTATGAGGAATCAAATACAACCGTTTCAGGTATTATGTACGATCTACTATCCCTCAAGATTATTAACTGGCCATCTCTTTATTCTTCAACACATAGCTGGCCGCAGCTAACAAAGCAATGACCGACACTAATGTTACAACTAAGACGAGAGCGAAGCTTGTATCTAATCGGCCTTCCATTGCCATCGTTCCTACAAGGTCCAACGCCATTGCCGGGCTCCATGTCATCCATTGTTCAAGAACACTTGTAGTGATTGAAAGCCCGATGACCGAGGTAAGAGCCGCAAATGCGACAAGACCAGAAACCTTGAAAAGGGCATTAAAAAATACGGTCAATGTAATAATAAAAGTAAACCAGAGCCCGTAAAGGAGGAAGCTGTTTAACATGACCCCAAACGAAAGGGATCCAAACAAGAGGTTAGTATAATACCAACTGGCCAAATACCCCAAAAATAATGATAACCACCCCAGCACTATCATTCCTGCCCATTTTGCTGTTACATAAGATGCATGGGGAACAGGCCTGACCAGAATAAGTCCAGCCACTCCACTACGTCTTTCTGATGAAATCAATCCCATGGAAGCCAATACAATTACCAGGATGCCCAACATATTGAACTGCGATGTAGTCATTATCAGGACTTCGCCTGGGGAAGGCATAGGCATTTCAAAAACCGCTCCTTCAGGCAATCCACCTACACTTTCCATTATAACTGGTATGTAGTATGTAGATAATGGTTCTGTCAGACCTAATATAATAAAAACAAGCGGCACCCATATCCATTTGAAATTTCTCCACATTTCCAGGCATTCTTTTTTCCAGAGCTGGATCCACTGGTTCATTGATTCACCACCTCCATGAACAGGTCTTCCAATGTAGTCCGGGCAACTTCAAAGCTGATAAGAGGAATTTCCTGCTGAACAATCTTCTTCAACATGAGTTTTTTTGCCTGCTCGAGATCATTAACACGAATCTTTGCTAGATCATCCTCAAACTCAATATCCTCAACCTGAGCCCATGCCCGCCATTCTTGTAACCAATCAGCTGCCATACCTTTCACCTGAACATGAATCTTGGCTTTTTGTTGCTCAGTGCGTAGGTCGTGAATATTTCCTTCGGCAACCTTCAATCCTTTCCTGAGAATTAGTACATCGTCGCTAACCTCTTCAGCATCGTTCAGAATATGAGTAGAAAAAAGCAATGTGGTTTCTTTTTTCAAATCTTTCATCATCTGCAAAATTTCACGGCGTCCAATAGGATCCAGTGCAGATACGGGCTCATCCAGCATTAGCAAAGCTGGCCGGTGAATCATGGCCTGAGCAATTCCCAGCCTCTGTTTCATGCCACCCGAATATTTACCTATGCGTTGATTTCCCGCCTCTTCAATACCAACACGAGTTAACAACTCGTCTGCTCGAAATTTCGCCTCATTAAATGAAAGGTGTGATAGTCGCCCAGCATACATTAAAAATTCACGACCAGTCATCCAATCATAAAATACAGGATGCTGAGGAAGGAAGCCGATGTATTTCCTATTATCTTTCCTGGCCTTCGTTTTAGTAAAATGAATCGTTCCATCCGTAGGCTTCAATAGACCTGACAACATTTTAAGAATTGTGGTTTTTCCTGCGCCGTTGGGACCAAGCAAGGCAGTGCACCTGCCATTTTCCAAGGCAAAAGAAACGTCACGTACAGCATGTTCCTTACCATAACTTTTTGTTAACTGATTCACAGTAACTAATGACATCGCTAATCCTTCCTTCCAATAACAAAATAAAGGATAGGACCTAATATGTTGACAAAAATAATAATCAAGATCCACATCCATTTTGGGCCATTAGTTTTATCCCTCTTGAGGCAATCTGCAAGCGCAGTGATCATCAATAGTAATTGAATGACAACTATTGGTGCGAGCAGTTGCCAATTAATCATTTTCAAACCATTTATCAGCTCACTCACTGATTATCCTCTCCTCTTGCTTTTATCCTATATGTCTATCTATTCTATTTCTTTACCATTATCCTCTATTTCCCACAGTGGGAGAGTAAAAGTAAAATAACTGCCTTTTCCAACTTGACTATCAACATGAATTTGACCGTTATGAGCTTGGATGATGGATTTGGAAATGGCGAGTCCTAAGCCTGTGCCACCATTGTCTCCAGATTTTGAATGCTCACCACGAAAGAACCGATCAAATACATGAGGAAGATCTCCCGATGCAATACCATATCCGTTATCTTGGACTTGAACCACCAGTTGATCCGTCTCTTCGTCTACATCGAAGGAAACTTCCGTTTGATCTGCACCATACTTTAGAGAGTTATAAATCAAATTGCTCATTACCTGTTCAATCCGTGCCTGGTCAACAGCAATATATTCAGAAGGAATTTGCTGTCCTTTCACCTCGAGTGTAAACTGCTTCTCCTTTAGGTCCAATTGCACAGCATATAGAATTCGAGTAAAAAGTTTTCTACTATTGACAACCTCTTTCTTCACAGACATTTGCTCCACGTTGATCTTTGAAAACTCAAACAGGTCTTCAATCAAATGATCCAGCTGATTTGTCTTGGTTTCAATCACATTCAAATATTTTCTCTTCGTTTCCTCATCTCGGGCAATATCATCCTGCAGTCCTTCCACATACCCTTTGATAGAAGCTAAGGGTGTGCGTAATTCATGAGAAATACTGGCAACAAGTGCCTTTCTGTTCTGTTCATACTCCTGCTGTTTATCAATGGACTGTTTAAGGTAGTGACGCATCATATTGAAACCGCTTATGAAGCGTCCAATTTCATCTTTTTTTCCATAAGGAAGCGGGTAATCAAAATTCCCCTCTCTAATTTCCTCCGTCGCCTGATAAATCTGTTTAAGGGGAATGACAACGGTTCTTGAGATATACCACGTCCAACCTATGATAAGGCAAAATAGCGTCAATAGTCCGCACCCTATAATAAATAAAAGGAGCGATAGCGCCTGATTCAACGTATGAAAAGGTTCTGTCCCCATCGTTTGTCCTTTTACCAGTACGGTCCATACCTCACCTGTGTCCAACATAACCTGGAAATCAAGCTGGTTTAGGTCAGGAATAATGCCTGCCGACCATTCGTCCTCAATGAACAAACGAGAGTGAAAAAGTTCTTCTTCCCCTTCACCACGAATCATCAGATCAATTTCATACTCATTGAGTAAAGGTTCTATACGTGTATAAAACTCATTACGATCCTCGATATATGCTGCGTGTCTGAATACCTCCGTTCGCACTTCATTCATCATCTTCAAGAGTGTCTGATCCGCCATATGATCTGCTTCTTCTAGGCGCTCAGAGTACAGGAACATGAGAACCGCCATCACCAGGATGGGAATAAGAATGATTGATGAAAAGGCGATAATTAATCGTGTCTTGATCCCCATGATGAATCATGCGCTCCCGTCAAATTTGTAGCCTACGCCCCAAACCGTCTTGATATAAATTGGTTCTGCAGGATCGGGCTCAATTTTCTCTCGTATTTTTCGAATATAAACCGTTACTGTGTTCAAATCACCGTAATGGTTATAACCCCAAATCTGATCGTATAATTGCGATTTTGAAAAAACTTGTCCCGGATATGTAGCCATAAATTTCAAAAGCTGAAACTCTTTTGCGGATAGATTCACATCCTCCCCTGCCAGCATGACAGTGAACCCTTTCTCATCAATCTCCAACTCATTAAAGCTGAGCGTGTGCCTTCCTTCAGAGGGATCTCCGTAATACTTGTACCTGCGCAGCTGTGCCTTGATCCTGGCAACTAATTCTCTGGGACTAAAAGGTTTGGTGATGTAATCGTCTGCTCCGATACCAAGCCCTATAATTTTATCCGTTTCACTTTTTTTGGCAGTCATCATTAATACCGGAGCAGTGGATTCCTTCCGAATCATACGTAATACTTCGATCCCGTCTAGTCCAGGAAGCATGATATCGAGGACTATAAGCGTGGGTTTGCTCTTGTGAAACAAACGAATACCTTCCTCACCATCCGTTGCAATAAGGACTTCAAATCCTTCTGATAACAAATAATCTTTGACTAGATCCCCGATCTCTACCTCATCTTCAACTACGAGAACCAGGTCTTTTTTCATTTCCAATAATCCCTCTTTTTTGTTCGAACTGCTCAACTGGCAACCCCCAATCGGATACTAAACGTTCATCCTGCACCCTTTATTTTTTCATATTGTATCATTGGAAGAGTGAACAATACCTATTCTCTAAGAAAAATCTTAAGGAGGCCTTATGTAAATATTAAAAAAGTATTAAAAATGGATTGTAATAACATCTACAAACACAAAAAAAGGTAGCCAAGGATCTTACCAATCCTTGGCTACTTTTTTCATACATGACTCTTGTCTCCTATGTATCACACAAACCAAAGCAGCCAGGTCAGTAGCGTTTGGCCAAGACAACAAATGAAGAGAATACAGTAATGATTGTTAATGCTGCTAGCAAACTTACCGACTGATATCCAGTTAAGGTAACAAGTTCAAATTGTAAAAGCGGCATGAGAATAATCATATAACCTAGAATAAAGAAGTAACTAAAAAACATTCCTCTTTCTCGTATTCTTTTTGACCGTTCATCATTCTCTTTAAATTGTGGATAGAGATATGAGAGAGAAAAAGTCATAAGCGTTGTACCTGCTAATACCAGTTCATGCCCAACAAAGAAATTCCCAGTTGATATGCTGGCATAACAAATGAGCACACTGTAAATCAAAAGTACAAAGCCGGTGATTAAGAAAAACATTCTCCCTGCTTTATTACTCATTTGCATAAAAATCCCCTCCTAATGAAAAAATGGCTATCCTTCATCATCGTCTAATAGAAATACTCTTTCTACAATGGTGTCAAAACAACGTGCAATCTGAATAGCGAGAGGCAATGAAGGATTATACCGTTCCTTTTCAATTGAAATAATTGTCTGTCGCGAAACACCCAGCATTTCTGCCATTTGTTCCTGAGAAAATCCTTTTTCTTGCCTTAATTGCTTCATTCTATTTTTCATATAAGCACACATTCCTCTCTATACATTATGATAATGTAAAGGAGACTTTACTGTAAAGTTTATTTTACACTAGACTCTATAATGCCCGCCGCCATTGGGGCATAAATCCATTCAAAATACACCATTTATGCAAACAAGGATTATAGATATGATAGACATGGAAAAACAAATGGAAGCAATGGATGAATATAAGCAAGCCTAATAACTATAAAAGCCAAGGACTTTATATGTCCTTGGCTCCGCCCCGTGATAGTATTGAGTAATTTTATATATTACTTTAATGATTCCTTCTAATAATTTACAGGCTTGAAAAAAGCAGGTCTATTCTTTGTGTGGGTCGGGTCCTAACCCACTTTTCCATTTGTTCAATATGGTTTAATGAATTTTGAAAGAGATAGTAACCATATTCTAAAGGTGTTTTATATATCTTAATTGTGGAATCTTCATCGTCTAATTTCGTTATTATCTTTTTCTGCGGTTGACCGTTCGCTTCAATGATCCAGAGTCTGTTTTCTTTATCTAACGCAAAATCTATGCTGAGCTCCCCGAGCAAGCCAAAGGTTCCAAATCTATCTAAATATTCTGCTGCTTCTATGCTTACTTGCTCGAGCTCTCTCATTAGCCTTGTAAGCTTGGCAGGAGGCAAAGCTTTCTGTTTCACATTCTTTCCCAGGTGTCCCCACCGCGGTTTTAAAAACAGGGTTTTATGCTCAGTAAATAATGCATCAAAGCTATTTTCATCAAATAAAATGGTTTTAGGAAGGTATCTTTTAATATTGGAGATAGTTTCAGTCTGGTATAGCCAGGAATTTTTTGAAAGATCTCATCAGCTAGCTCCTCGTTATAGGTCTGTATTGTTAGGTTTCGGTCATTGACCATGTGAAGAGCCAGAATGGTTTCTTCCTCATCTAACAGTCCTACTTCTCAACTCGAACGAATAACCCTTTTAGGGGAACCTAAGTCTACTCCTTCAATATCTCGTAAATATTGTTTTCCTAATTTCCATATGCTTTCATACGTATATTCAAACCGTTGGATAAAGGCATCTCTCTCGAGTGGTTGGGATGATCAAACGCATAGATTTCTTCTAAGGTTTTTAACGCTTTGTCTGAGGTTTCGAATCGTTGAAGCAGTCGTTCCATAGGATCCCCTCCTTAATTACTTTTGTGCGAAATGAAGAATCTGCCTTTGTAAGGTCCACCACGTCTACGTTATAAGGAATGGTTGACTCCTCAAGATTATCTTGTAGGCTTGCTAAGCATCCTGCCTTCAGCGCACCTTTATAGTCAACCGCTATATCAATATCTGAACTTGGTTGTATCGCTCCTTTGGCCCAAGAACCAAACAAATAGATACAAACATCTTCCCTATTCATATGGTTTGTCACAAGAGTCTTTACTTCTTCTAGGACTTCTTTTTGAAGAGTCGCCCACGTCATGAGGGATCTTCTCCTTTTGTGGTTTTTTACTACCTATAAGCAGGGCCTCTTTTTTTACCGTTCTCTTATATAAGATTCCCATCTAACCAACATATAAAGCATGTGAGTGATGAATCGAACAAGGGGAGCTTTCGGAAAATATTAACCTACAGATAAATACTCATAAAACTGATCCCTTCCTATATGGTGAGTATTGCTACCCTGTATGGCTTCTTTCTTACAAACTACTTTTTATAAGGTAATTTTACCATAATTTTTAAATCTACCACCCTCCCATTACAACACACTATACAGCACTGTTATCCTAGGATGGACTTTGCTTATGATCCCTACAGAAGTCTCCTTTTATTCTTAAAGTTGAAATGTCACTTTCCTATAAGTCTGACTGGTAGAATAGAAAAATTTTTGAGCCCAAGAATCATTTAAATAAATTATTGTGAAATTCCAAATACAAACCTATAATGGTCTTGTGTTGTTGCTACCCTCCAATAGGAAGATATTCGGCGCAAAAGGATGGAATTAAATATAAACCAGCCATGTTATGGACGATTTGCATGTGCATTTTGGATAAAATGCACCTACCTTTGTTCTCAATTAACTCCTAAATAAACTATTGCCTCTTTTACTGTAGCCATTGTAGGAATGTCAGTTAAATTAATGTTTAACTTTGTTGCCTCTATAGCTAATTGAGGTCTTAAACCAGTTATAATAGACTGTACTCCAAGGAGAGATAAGACTTGTTTCATTTTAAAAAGATAATTAATCACGATATCATCCAACTCGTACACCCCAGAGAAATCCATAATTACATAATTGAGTTTTTGAGCCTGTACTTTCTCCGGTATAATTTCTAAGATAATCCTTGCCTTCTCCAAACCTATCTTACCTACTAATGGAAGAACTGCTACATCGCTCATTATAGGCACTATGGTTGCGGATAATTCATTTATTTCCTTCATCATTTCGTCCTGCTTTTTTTCGCTTTCTTTTCGGGTCGTAATATCCCGTATATATGTCTGAATTGCCTTATTGTTGTTCCCCAACATAACTGGATGACAATATAATTCAACCATTACAGTTGTTTTGTCCATTCTATATATAGTTTCTTCAATAACGGCTGCAGGAGCTTGGTAAGCAGATTGAATTCTTTGCTTAATCGCAACCTTCGAGGATTCTTGAAAGATATCTAGTGGACTTGCTCCGATAACACTTTGTTTATCGGTTCTAAAAAAATCCTCAGCAGCCCTGTTTATATAAAGAATTTTATAGTCTGTATGAATAATAATCGGATCAAGGGAATATTCGATTACTTGACGATAGTCTATATCTGAGATACTATCACACATTTTTTCACCCCTATATTAATAAGATACGCCTCTTAGCATAACACAATACGGGATGAACCCTCGCTCTCCATTATTTACAATGTCTATAATCCGTTTCATGATGACCCCCTACATGGTATTTGCTCCGAGGTATTGCCCGATATTAATAAACAGTTTAGTCTATTGGAGGAGCACCACGAAAATATTTCCATTGCGGATGCATATAATGGATTTTACGAAAATCAAGCAGACTATATTATCGAGGGAGATATTCATCCAACAACTGAAGGACAGAGAATCCTTGCCGACGTTGGAATTGAGGTTCTCAAGCCTTATTTTGAAAACTAATAAAAGCTGAGTCTTATGGACTCAGCTTTTGCTTTTTCTTCTATATTTTCTATGAATTTTTTTTATAACCTTACATAAAATTAATTTTCCTTTAGGACCGACTGGTTATTATAACTGACTAAATAAAGATAATGATTATTTTTATTTTTAAACTAGAATGGTGTCCTTCTTCAACAATACGCCCATTATTGAAACACTATATTCCGTGTTAGTTCCTTTTTAAGTTTTCGCTCACTCCCACTTTTGGCATAAAGAAGCATGGATTACTCTTTAAAATCTCTAAGGTCAAGCCGGTAGACATCATCACCTCTATCATTTGAAATGACAAAGTGACTCTCTTTTGCATAGTCTCTTAAGGCTTCAAGTTCTGCCTTCTCGGGCGAGCCTGAAAGTTGAGAAGTCCTGTTCTCTGTTCCTAGTATGTATTGCTGTATGTAAACAAGGGTTCCGTTTTCTCTAATCGGACCTTTTACAGGGATAAAGAAGCCCTGCTCTATTTGTTCTTCGTCGTTAAATATGTTGTGACCCACGCTCCCGCGAACAAAGGTGTAAAGGGACTCCAGGGGGAGTATTCTAGGCGTGTATTGATTTTCAAGTAAAGATTTGGAGCCTTCCTGAAGGTAGATACGGTATTCAAGCTTGGATAGTGTAACCTGTGTATCGGGCTGGCCGTGATATAAAGACATTTTATGGTCTTCAGATATGATGTTTACGTCTACTTCTTTCACTTTAATATCGTTGGTAAGTGGATTGAGGGAACAAGCAGTGACTAAAAGAGATAATGACGCAGCCAGCGATAAGATGATATAGGTGCCGCGCAATTAAAAACCCCCTTTCTAAAAAGCATTTTTGTAAAATATGGTGTTACATTATCATATTTTTTGGAATTATTTAACCACTAATACATTATTTTCTTAAATATAAAAAGGGTTACTGCTTCGTAGTTTCTATATTTATACCTTTAATCTACCCCCTTGAAGAAGAATTCCTCACTTGTTTCATTGGCAATCAGGTTTCAAGAACCTTTATCACCTGAAAATAACTTCCATCAGGTTTCTTTCCAGCTCCTTAGTTGAGGATAGCTCTTATTGTCATTCTTTTTTCCGCATACGCTTCATACCAAGTAATATAAGAAGAATAAAGCTTGCTCCCATAATTATAAACATTATTAAAAAGCTTGCTCCTGCTCCATACGTAATTGTATCTTGAAACGTCATAATCGGTGGTGCACCATATTCTGTTGGCATGATCAAGAAACGAGATATTTCTAAGTATCCTAAATGAAAGCCTATGGATGCCCACAAACTATCTGTCCAGAGTCGCATTAGAGCCAAAGCTATGCCGAAAAAGAACAGTAAAATCATAGAGGGAATAATAAAGATGTTTTCAACTGGTACCATTCCAACGATTACTTGTAATACTGAAACCCCAATGGAAACCCCCACAAATAAAAGTGTCTGTATGAACACAGAAAACCAGACGGTGAAACGGTGACGTAGCACATCGTAGACAAATCCGCGCAAGGCGAGTTCCTCAGGCAAAGCTTCGTAAAAAAACGCAATCAACATATTAAAAAGGAATGCACCGATCCAATACTGGGGTGCGTGCCATTGATCAATGGTAAGCCAACCTAATGAGCTGGAAATGAATAACCCAACGAAGAAGAGTCCGATCGCAAGAAAGAAGCCCGTAAAAAAGTGATGTGCTCTTTTTAAAGAATAGACGGGTCTTGTCGGCTTGCCCGTGACCCTATATAGTCTCTGATAAAAATATAAAATGGATGGCACAACGATGAGACTCATCACGACTGCTTGAACGATGAATCTACCATCTCTAGTCATTAATAACTGATCTTCGACAATACTCCCAGCAAATGTAGCCAGGAATAATCCGAGAGTGACTATTCCCCAACCACCAAGTAACATAGAGAACATATTTTTCAACTTCGGTTCCTCCCCCCTCCCTGTCTTCTTTTCAATAGTATGCTTACAATAATTATTTATAGGTTTATACAAATCTAAATGCCCCTGCTTAGAACGCTTTTCTCTGGTAAATAATAGTGGTAATTCCCCACGAAACAGCATAGAAGAACAACACAATCACCGTCGCTCCTGTATATATAAAAGGGGTAGATAAACTGGAAATAAAATCAGTAATTGCTGTTAAATTCTCTGCTAAAAATATGAAAATAGGTGGTCCAATACCTGCTAATAGAAGAAAGGTAATGAGAACAACATAAGATATATAGCCAGGCTTAAATATATAAAACAGAGGAAAGGTGAATGCAGAAAACAGCAGGAATAAACCACTGGCAATAGCAATATCTGTTGCCGAAAACAGAGTATTCGAAACAAATAATGCCAGACTAGTCACTACAATAGCTAAAATCATATAAACAATAGCACCAATATAGCGCGACGCGATAATTTCTTTACGCGTATAAGGTAAGGAGTTTAATAAGATATTCGTCTGCGCTTTCTCATCGTAAGCAAATGAATTAAACGGAATAAAAACACTGGCAACGAGAAAAATCAAAGCAGGATGAGAATCCATAATAATAATAAAAGAGATGAAAGGAAGATAGATCCATAGTTGCCGTTTTTGTAATATGACATCACGCCTGATTAAATTAAACATTTTGTTTGCCTCCTTTCATGTAATACATAATATCTTCCAATGATGCTTGTTCAATGACAACAGAGTCTCTGAACGTATTTTTCACTGCTTGAATATTGTCTGTTAATGCCTCAAAGCCTGTTGGGGCACGATGAACATGAATGAAATCCGATTCCGTATCTCTATCCAAGAGATCAATGCCTCCTTTCACAAGTGCATAGTTTTCAGCTACATCGTGAATGGAGTGATTAAACATTAATTTCCCTTTATTAATAAAAGCAATATAATCTGCGATACGATTTAAATCGGTCGTAATATGTGTGGAGAAAAAAATTGTTCGGTTGCCATCAACCATTAATTCTTGCAATAAATTCAGCAGTTCCCTTCTGAAAATAGGATCCAGCCCTGCTGTCGGTTCATCCATTATCACGTAATACATTTTTTGTTTCCTTAACCCAATCGTCTGGAGCTTGTTCGCTATACCCATCATGGTCATGAAAAATAGGATACGTGGCTGTCGTTTCACCTGCTACATTACCTTTTTCATCTACAAGTAAAGCTTTTACACTACTTGTTCCTAGATCTATGCCAATTACATATTCCATCCATTCCACTCCTACATTTTTATTGAATTTTAGACCTCTAGGTAATTCCCTCTATAAAAAAGGAGCTGCTTCTTGCCTGCAGCTCCTGCTTTTGTTTTACACCTTTGCCGGCACTCCGGCTTTCAGAATATATTGATTCAATATTCCTTTTATCATTTCCTGATGTCCGGATTCATTTTTAATAGTGTTCTCCATTGCATACTCTTGAAGTTCCTTAAAGGAAACTTTATTTTCGATGATAGCTTTTCCAACGCCTTCCTCGAAGCTAGAGTAACGCTTAGCAATGATATTTTCAAAGACTTGATCTTCTATTAATTGTTGAGCAACCTTGCAGCCATAGGCAAAAGTGTCCATTCCTACGATATGTCCATGCACAAGATCAATCGGTTCAAAAGAAGGTCGACGAACTTTGGCGTCAAAGTTGAGTCCCCCGTTACCTAAACCTCCGTTTTTGAGTATCTCATACATAGCTAACACAGCACTGTAAATGTCAGATGGGAATTCATCAGTGTCCCATCCTAAAAGCATGTCTCCTTGATTAGCATCTACAGAGCCTAGGATACCGTGCTCTCTAGCATATCGTAATTCATGTTCAAATGTATGTCCTGCCAATGTTGCATGATTGGCTTCAATGTTAACTTTAAAGTGATCTGTCAGATTATAGTGCTGTAAAAATGCATAAGTTGTTGCCGTATCAAAATCATACTGATGCTTTGTTGGTTCTTTTGGTTTTGGCTCTATTAAAAATTGACCTTCATAACCTATTTCTTTCGCGTAATCAACTGCCATATGATAAAAACGCGCCAGATTATCAAGCTCAAATTTTGTATCTGTGTAAAGAAGTGTTTCGTAACCTTCACGCCCGCCCCAGAATACATAATTTTTCGCATCAAGCTCTTTTGCTATCTCTAATTGCTTTTTTACTTTAGCTGCTGCATAAGCATAAACATCAGCATTGTTTGACGTAGCTGCCCCAAACATAAAGCGGGGGTGGCTAAACATATTAGAAGTATTCCATAGTAAAGACACATTCTGGGCTTTCATTTGTTTTTCTAGAAGACTAACAATTTCATCAAGATTTTGATTATACTCTTTTAGGTTACTTCCTTCTGGAGCCACATCTACATCATGAAATGCAAAGTAATCAAAGCCAAGCTTATCGATGAATTCAAAATTTGCTTCAACTCTAACTTTAGCCTGATCCATCCCACTATACTGATCCCAAGGTCGCTGCATGGTAGGAGACCCAAAAGGATCGGAGCCATCCATGGTAAAGGTATGCCAGTAGGCAACTGAAAAACGAAGAAGTTCTTTCATTGTCTTTCCTGCAATTGATTCATCGGGATTATAATGTTTAAAGGCAAGAGGGTTATTACTGTTCATTCCTTCATATTTTATTTTTTCTATATTTTTGAAATAATCCATTTCTTACACCTCTTAGTGACGTAATATTTTTATTCTTCAAAAAGATTTACTGATAACTCAGACCCTTCTCTTAGAAAAACTGGTATAGACTCTAGTGGGGCAGAACATTCTATAAATTGGCCGCCTTCATAGGTCTTATGAGTGTTTACGTCTTTCCAAACCTGTCCTTCTGGCAAATACAACTTCCTTGAACGCTCACCTTCATAAAAAATAGGAGCTACTAAAATATCTGGCCCAAACATATAAGTATCTTCTATGTCCCATGCTTCTTTATCTTTTGGGAAATCATAGAAAAGGGGCCTCATAGGTGGTGTTCCATCTTGATGTGCTTCAACCATCAACTTTGTGATATAAGGACGAAGGTTCTCTCTGATGGTCATATACTTTTTGAATATGTTATATGCTTCCTCTCCGTAGCTCCAAACTTCATTATCAGCGCCACTATCCCTGAGACCTCCACCGCTAGTGCCTAATGGTTCGGAATGCGGTTCTCTATCTCCATGAAGCCTGAATACAGAACAGAATGCCCCAAATTGAAACCAACGAACAATACATTCTCTAAAAGAAGGGTCATCCGGGTAACCTCCATGAAATCCTCCTATGTCTGTAGTCCACCACGGTATACCGGCTAAGCCCATGTTCAATCCAATAGAAAACTGGTTTCTAAGAGATTTAAAACTTGAATCTATGTCACCTGACCAGACTAAAGCTCCGTATCGTTGACTTCCCGCCCAGGCAGACCTAACTAAATTAATAATCCCTTCATGACCTTCTTCTTTCATTCCGTCAAAAAAAGTTTTAGCGTACATAGCCGGATAAATATTACCTACTTGAACATTGGGACCTTTATGGTACCTATAGTTATCAAAATCATATATAGAGTATTCTGGTTCAGCTTCATCTAACCAAAATAAATTAGTACCTTTATCGTAGTAGTTTTTCTTTGCTTTTTCCCAAACATATTTCCTTGCATCTGGGTTTGTTGCATCAAAGAATACCGTATTCCCTAGAAAATCCATAGTTGTTCTTATTCCTCTATCAGTTCGAACAAGCAACCCTTTTTGAAGCATCTCTTCATAATTTTCACTAGTTTTATCTACAGTCGGCCAAATTGAAATCATTAATTCAATACCCATCTCTTTTAACTCTTGGATCATCCCATCAGGATCAGGCCAGTAATCTAAATCAAACTTCCAGTCCCCTTGATTTGTCCAATGAAAATAATCTATAACGATCACTGAAATAGGAAGGTTTCTTCTTTTATACTCTCTAGCAACATTTAACAACTCTTCTTGTGTTTGATAACGTAATTTACATTGCCAAAAGCCCATCGCATAATCAGGCATCATAGGAACAGTTCCTGTAGCTTTTGCATACTGTTTTTCTATCTCTGCTGGAGTGTCACCAGAGGTAATCCAGAAATCCAACTGTTTTGTTGATTGGACAAACCACTCAGTGATATTTTTACTAAAAGCAACTTTCCCAATAGCTGGATTGTTCCATAAAAAACCATAACCTAGACTAGATAAGGCAAAAGGTACTGTTGACTGAGAATTCCTATGAGCTAGCTCTAATGTACAATTCTTTAAATCTAAATTTGATTGTTGATATTGACCCATTCCAAAGATTTTTTCGTTTGGGTGCGACTCAAACCGAAGAGTTAACTGGTAATCTCCACCGAGGATTGGCTTGAATTCTCTAGCTTCGATATTCAAGGCACTTTTAAACTCCTTGACATCATCTCTTTTATCCCTTTTTCGTACGAATTCTTCTAAAAGTATTTCTCCTTTACTATTAAAGAAAGTTATTTTTCCGCCGTTTGTAATTTCAGCACTGATTTTTCCATTCTTTATTACCGCTTTCTCTTCATAAATTCTAATATCTGCCTCAATGTCTTCAGGAGGAAGCAATGCCCAATCTTCATTTTGCATGGCTTCCATATGAGTGGCACGCACTCTAAAACTATTTTCTCCCCACGGTTCTACCCAGAGCTTCTCACTGTCATATAACCTGACTAACCTTTGATTTTCTACTTTAAAGTAATTGTTCAATTTCTATACCTCCAATTTTCTGTATGCTAGTAAAGGGTGGTTTATCACTTTTCAGACCCAGCTGTAATACCGCTAACAATGTACTTTTGCATAGCTATAAACAATATGATTATAGGAAGCGCTGCTACGGTGGCCACAGCCATTAAGCTTTCATACTGCGTTCCATATTGCCCTATAAACTGAGTAATCCCAACTGTTAAAGGTCGAACACTCTCATCTGAAGTAAGCGTTAATGCAAAAATTAGATCTCCCCAAGCAAATAAGAAACTAAATGTCCCAACGGTTAAGAGCATGGGACCCGTCAGTGGTAACACAACTCTTATAAATGCTGTAAAACGGTTACAACCATCAATTAGAGCAGATTCTTCAAGTCCTTTAGGGATTGAGAGAAAAAATGGTCGCATGATTAATACAGCAAACGGGAGCGCTATTGTAGTGTTGCCTAGTATTAAAGCTGGAAAGCTATTGAGTAAATTCAAATTACTAAAGAAAATAAACAAAGGCATTGCCATCATGATTCCCGGAACCATTTGCGTGACAAGAAGGATAAGCAAGAATGCTCCAGTCCCTTTTAACCTGTACCTTGCCATCGCATACGCAGCAGGAAGAGCTAGCAAGAGAGTCAAAATGGTAGTTCCTATAGCTACTATGAAAGAATTGCGCAAATACATTAGAACACTTTGATCTTCAATAACGTTGTTTATATAAGCACTGAAATCAAGAGTGTCAGGAATAATGACTGGAGGGATAGCAAATATATCTGATGATGGTTTAACGGAAGTGGCAATCATCCAGTAAATTGGGAAGAGAAAAATACCTGTTATAAATATTGCTGCTACAAATAACAAATATTGTTTAAGTGTATATTTCTTCACTCTGTCTCCTCCTTTCTACTTAAATAGATGTAGATTAGAGCCACAAAAGTTAAAATGACTAATATAACAGTTGATACAACCCCACTTAGACTAAATTCATAATTTACAAAAGCCAATTCATATGCATAAAAAGGTAGAACATAAGTTGAATTTACAGGACCGCCGCCAGTCATAATTAAAATTAAATCAAACACTTTAAAGGTATAAATAATACCTAGTACAAGAATTACTAATAGAGAAGGTTTTAACAGTGGCAATGTAAGAGAGAAAAATGATCTTATTTTTGAAGCCCCGTCTATTCTAGCTGCTTCATAGATATCTTTTGGCAAGGATTGAAGCGCTGCCAGGATTAAGATCATGTTAAAAGGGATTCCTATCCAAACATTAGTTACTATCACTGCGAACAAAGCTGTACTTTGCTGACCTAACCAATTAACTGATTGATCAATTATCCCCAATTGTATTAGTAAGTAATTGATAATTCCGTAATCAACATCTAACAGCCAAGTAAACAATGTTCCTGTTATAACCATTGGTGTCATCCAGGCTAACAATAAAATAGAACGAAAAAAGTTTCTAAAAGGGAAATCTTGATTAAAAAACAAAGCTAACAAAAATCCAATCCCAAACTGCAATACGATACAAGAAACAGTATAAATAAGCGTGTTACCTAGAGCTGTTAAGAATAAAGGGTTCTGTAATACTTGTACAAAGTTTTCAATTCCAATAAATGATCCACCAGCTCCTAAATTCATTAAGGTTACATCTTGAAAACTAAGTATTATGTTATAGGCGATAGGGTAAATCATGAATATCAAGACATATAATAGAGCTGGTAAAAGAAACAAATACTTAAATAAGCTTTTTTTAAAAATCAACCTTGGAAGAAGCAAATTATTGCTCCTTCCAAGTTGAGTTACTCTTTTTTCCATCTTTACCCTCCTTATAGTGACGAGGTGATACTTGGTTAAGGTAACAGAGGAGTAACGCGTTCATCTGCTTCATTTAAAACTTCCTCAACATCTTCCCCCATTAAAGATCTTTGAAGTGATTCTTGAATGATTGTTGAAATTTCAGGATAGTTGCTTCCGTATGCCCTTGGTTGAGCCGTTTCTAGCTGATCTATAAAGACTCTTAATTGCTCATCTTGATTCCAAATGTAATCATCGTCATCGCCTACATCAACTCTGCTTGGTAATCGCCCTCCATCCTCATGAGTTGGACCTAAAACTTCTGGCTGCTGAGTATACTTTAGAAATTCCCAAGCCTCTTCTTTATGTTCAGATGTCGAAGTAATCGCCCAATTTTCCCCACCCAGGATGGACGCTTCCTGATTTCCTGCAGGCATAGTAACCACGTCCCAATTTAAATCTTCAGCCTCGTTTCTTATATTTGGAACTTGCCAAGGGCCATTAACCATCATGGCTACGTTTTCAAGCTGGAAATGAGTTCTTAAATCTTGTTGATCCCAGTTAATTACGTTTTCAGACATTGATCCTTCATCGATCATTTGTTGCAGAAACTCCATAGAAGATATAGCCTCTGCACTAGACAAGCTGTCTAAATCCGCTCCTGACTGCCAAAGAAAAGGAAGGTATTGGAAGGTGCCTTGTTCATCTCTTACAGCACTAAATGCAAAACCGTACGTGTCATCAGTGGTTAACTGATCAGCCACGTCTTCCAGTTCTTCCCAAGTGGATGGAGGTTCAGTAACACCAGCCTCTTCCAACATATCAACATTATAAAAAAGAGCTAATGCATTACTATTATTAGGGATCCCATAGTTTCTTCCATCAAATATAGTAGATTCCCATGCTCCTTCATAATAATGTTCTGCCTCTCCCCACTCTTCCACTTCCTCTGTAATATCTGCAAAAGCACCAGCTTCAGCAAACGCTTGGTGAGCAGGATTATCTACTAAGACTATATCTGGTAATTGATTACCTGCTATTCCTTGTGATATACGTTGATTAAGATCTGCATTTGGTACATAAGTACGTTCAAAGGTTATGTGGGGGTTTTCTTCTTCATATGCTTCAAGCAACTCAATTTGTTGTCTACCATGGGCAGCATCGTTCTCAAAATAGTCCCAAACAGTCAAGGTAATTTGGCCATTACCCTCATTACCCGTACTACCTTCTTCCGCTCCATTTCCACAGCCTGCCAATAATACTAAACTTGAAACTGACAAAACTACTATTTTTTTTGTAGACGCTTTCAAAAAACACACCATCCTTTAATAAAGTAATTAAAAACTATAGACACTGTCCTTCAATTCATTAGTTTGTTTACTGTATAAACTAATTGCAGTTTAACTTATAATCCGGGCTTATGTAAATAGTTTTTTTAATATTTAGTTATTTATTGATCAGTTTTTTCCTAGAATATATAACCTTTAGTGTTGTTAAATTATTTTTAACATCTAATACCTTGCTTTTTAAACTAAAAGAAAACCTATAACTTTGTTATATTATTAAACTAAGTTTATTGATTATTTCGTAATGGTTAAGGTATTATTACTTTAAACTTATAAATTATTTTTCAATTTTTTCAAATTCATGCTACTTTTTTCTAAAATTGTTGTTACAGGAGGGATACCTATGAAAACGGGAGATCACAGCCTTGTAAAAAAAATAAATAAATCTATCGTATTAAATAAGATCCAAAATAATAGTCCTATATCTCGAGCTCAAATTTCTAAGTTAACAGGTTTAAATAAAGCTACTGTTTCCAGCCTTGTTAGCGAATTATTAGAAGAACAATTCGTTCAAGAAATAGGGTCTGGCATATCCAGTGGTGGTCGTAAACCTGTTATGCTCTACTTTAATAAAAACGCAGGCTTCTCAATTGGAATTGATCTTGGTGTTAATTATGCTCTTGCTATTCTTACTGACTTACAAGGAAACATTCTTGAAAGAGAAGAAATTACTATTACTGATAAAGAACCAGCAGCTGTGTTCCAACAATTAAAAAGCTTAATTGAATCTATTGGAGTAAAATCTCCAGACTCACCCTACGGAATTATTGGTATTGGAGTTGGAGTACCTGGAATTATTAACAATGAAGGAAGAATCCTTTTTGCTCCTAACCTCGATTGGCATGGCGTACATTTAAAAGAATATCTGGAAGAACATTTTAACGTACCAATAACAATTGAGAATGAAGCAAATGCAGGAGCTCACGGAGAGAAAATTTATGGTGGAGGGAGAGACTCTTCAAATTTAATTTACGTAAGCATCGGGGTAGGGATAGGAGCGGGTGTAGTTATAAGAGATCAGTTATATAGAGGGGCTTTAGGAATCTCTGGTGAAGTAGGTCACTTTACAATTGAATCTAACGGTAAACGATGTGAATGCGGGAATAAAGGATGCTGGGAACTTTATAGCTCAGAAAGTGCAATAATCAACAGATTAAACCCTCACTTTTCAGACGAAGATCTTACATTAGAGGTACTAATTAAGAAAGCTCAACAAGGAAATATGGAGGTAATTAATACTTTCTCTCAAGTTGGTGAATTCGTTGGGATAGGATTAGCTAATATAATTAATTCTTTTAATCCTGAACAGATTATCATTGGAAATAGGTTCTCAAAACTAGAGAAATGGTTGCAAAATCCTATAAAACTGGTATTACAGCAAAGGCTTCTTCCATATTTTTATGAGACTACTTCTGTTACCTTCTCAAATCAAGGTATATATTCATGCGCTTTAGGGTCTTCTGCTTTTGCAATAGAACGTTTTTTATCCGCTAACAAAGTTACAGTAGTATAAAACGTCCTATGTACTAAAGTAGTTCACCTTTCTGTTATACAACCTGCACAAACTATGAAACTTATTTTGATGCAGATGTAATATATTAAAACGCTTACATTGATTTTATACTAGAAACATACTTACACTTTAAAAAGGAAGTGAGAATATGGCTAAAATCAAACTTAATGAGATTTATAAAATTTACGGTGGAGATGTCACAGCTGTAGAAAATTTTAATTTGGATATAGAAGATAAAGAATTTATTGTTTTCGTTGGTCCATCAGGCTGTGGAAAATCTACTACATTAAGAATGATTGCTGGGCTCGAGGATATTAGTAATGGAGACTTGGTTATAAATGGAAAGCGAATGAATGATATCCCTCCTAAAGACAGAGATATAGCTATGGTCTTCCAAAATTACGCTCTTTATCCTCATATGAGTGTATATGATAATATGGCTTTTGGTCTGAAGCTTCGAAAGTTTAGCAAAACAGAAATTAAAGAACGAGTGGATAATGCAGCAGACATTCTAGGTTTAAAAGACTATTTGAATAGAAAACCAAAAGCTTTATCTGGAGGACAACGACAAAGAGTTGCGCTTGGAAGGGCAATTGTACGAGATCCCCAAGTTTTCCTTATGGATGAGCCGCTTTCAAACCTTGATGCAAAACTACGCGTGCAAATGCGTGCTGAAATAATTAAGCTCCATCAACGCCTTCAATCTACAACGATATATGTAACCCATGACCAGACGGAAGCAATGACTATGGCAAGTCGGATAGTCATAATGAAGGATGGAGTTATCCAACAAGTAGGTACTCCAAAAGAGGTTTATGAAAAACCAATAAATGTATTTGTTGGTGGATTTATAGGCTCTCCGGCTATGAATTTCATTGAGGGAACATTAAAAAATAACAAATTTGTAACAGAAAACACAGAAATAACTATTCCAGAAGGAAAGCTTAAGCAATTAAAACAAGAATCTTTGCCACATAATAAATTGATTTTAGGGATAAGACCTGAAGATGTTCATGATGAGCTTGTATTTATCGATTCTTCACCAGATTCAAAGATCACTTTAGATATTGAGGTCGCAGAGATGAATGGAGCGGAAACATTACTTAACAGTACCATAGACGGCCAAAAATTGATTGCAAAGATTGATTCCCGAACGAATATCGCTAGTGGCAGTAAATTAGAGGTTGCTTTCAATATGCATAAAGTACATTTCTTCCATCCTGATACAGAAGAAAGGCTTACTTACACTTCCAATAAAGAAGAAAAAAAATCAGCTATAAGCGGTTAACCATAACCTTTTCTTTAAAAGATTACGTTTATTAAGATAGACCCAAGAAAAGATCACTTGGGTCTTTTTATTTAGCTAGATTAGAATCAATAGAATAAGCTATACTTCCATGTAATATTTTAAAAGTTCCCCAAGAAGAAATTATCAAAAAAAAGGTACAACAAAAAGTTGTACCTTCCCTCGATTATAATTTTATTTTAGCAAATTTACGTTTTCCTACTTGTACGATTAAGCCATTACTTAAGGTAATAACAACTCCCGTATCTTCTATTCTGTTCCCATCCACCTTGACACCTCTATTTTCAATCATACGCCGGGCTTCACTTTTAGATTTCAAAAGATCCAGCTGAACAAGGAGATCTATTACGGATACTTCGGGGTTGCCCTCCCATTCATACTCTTGAATGACTTCTGGTGTTTTCCCTTGTTGAAAGACAGAGACAAAGTGCTGCTCTGCCTGTTCAGCTGCTTCCCTTCCGTGATACATCTCAACAATCGTTTTTCCTAATAACATCTTGGCATCTCTTGGGTGAAGCTCCCCTGACTGTACCTTGTTCTTTATCGTTTCAACCTCAGTTGGGGATAAATTTGTAATGAGTTCAAAGTATTTGATGAGCAATTCATCTGGAATGGACATTGCTTTTCCGTACATCTCATTTGGACTTTCATCAATACCAATGTAGTTTTTCTTTGACTTTGACATCTTTTCTACACCATCAATGCCTTCCAATAGAGGCATTAACATCGCTACCTGCGGTTCTTTTTTAAACCTTTCTTGAAAGTGCCTGCCCATAAGAACATTAAAGTGTTGATCGGTTCCCCCAAGTTCTATATCACTTTCTAAAATGACAGAGTCATATCCCTGCATGACCGGGTAGAAAAATTCATGAAGGGAGATCGGTTTACGAAATGCCATCCGCTCCTCAAAATCGTCTCTTTCAAGGAGCCGGGCAACAGTGACCTTCCCGGCCAGGTTGATCACCTCTTCAAATTGTAAGGGACTGAGCCATTTTGAATTATAGTGAAGTTCTACTTTCTCCATATCAATTACTTTTCCAAATTGTTCGAAGTAGGTTTTTGCATTTTGTCGTACTTCTTCATCGGTCAACTGCGTTCTGGCAACAGACTTCCCTGTAGGATCTCCGATTTTTCCAGTAAAATCACCAATAATGAGCTGAATGGTATGGCCATTCTCTTGGAACTGTCTGATTTTATTGAGTACCACCGTGTGGCCAAGGTGAACATCTGGAGCCGAAGGATCTAATCCAAGCTTAATTTTTAATGGCTTGCCTTCAACAATAGATTTCACCAATTTGTTTTCCAGCTCTTCGGTTGGTATTATCTCACGAACTCCCTGCACATAAAAATCTAATTGTCTTTGGACTTCTCTTGCCTGTTCTTCTGTTAATTGCTTTTCACTTGTACTCATCATCGTCTTCCTTTCTCTAAATAAAATATAAAAAACCACGCCCCTGCTAAAGGGACGTGGTTATTGTTGTACGCGGTACCACCCTTTTTGAAGAGCATGAACTGCTCTTCCACTCATTTCGTTAACGGTATCACCCGTTCTTTGCTGCTGCACATTCACAAAGACATCTCTAGGAGGTAATTCATAGCTGCCTTTATGTCAGTTCACACCAGCCACTGACTCTCTGCAAAAGGGAGGTAGACTACTACTAAGTTCCTATCATCGATTTTTTTTATTTACTTTTACTTAAAAGTTGTTCCCTTTAATGACTTTTCGCAACAGTTCAGAGACTTGCTTTTTTTCCTCTTCCCGTAAACTACTGACAATCTCGACTTCTCCCTGATGGAAGCGAGGATATAGCTCCTGCATGACTTCCCTGCCCTTTTCGGTGATCGAAAGGTACGTCATACGCCTGTCGCGATTATCTGTACTTCGCTGGCAAAGATCCTTTTTCTCCAGTGTTTTCGTAATGTTGCTAACCGTCGCTTTGCTCACTGCTGAGAGTTCTGCAGCTCTTTTTGTTTCAACGCTTTTCCATACCCACAAATCATAAAGGATGGAAAACGCAGTCCAGGAGAGTCCGTAATCTGCAAGGACTTCACGCTCCATTTTATTTCTCAAGCCCTGTGCAATCCGATAAATATTTGTAACCACTGCGATAGATTCTAAATGTAACGATTCGATAGGCAGTTTCGTTAAATGATTGATCGTATCAATTTCTTCCGGAAGCAATTCACTATCATTATCAAAGGAATGGATGACGGCCACCTCGTTTACATAATCATTAGCTATGAAACGATTTTAGCAAAGACATTAGCAATTAACAATACAAAGATATAAATAATAAACACAAAATGCTGACAGTTTTTGATCGGCAAGGATCTAAAAACTTCGTATAATTGTTTTCGTTCACTAAACAAATGGATTCATCACCATATTTCTCAATAATAAACCTGTTGTTAATGTATTAATAACTGGAAACCATGTAACGTTGTGAACCTCAAAATTTAGTTGTCTGAACTAATAAAGTACAACCTCAATAAAAAGTTTACTAGTAAAATTAATCAAAAATTTGGAATGGAGTGTCACTTCTTTTATACATCCATAAATTATTTATATTACGGGATTATTTATTGAGGTGGCTAACATGGAAAAAAATACGCTAATTACTGGAGTTGCTGGATTTCTAGGTTCTAGCTTGGCAAAAGACCTTCTTCGTAAAGGTTTAACTGTTATTGGCTTAGATAACTTATCAACTGGCAAAATTCAGAACTTAGACAGTATTATGACTCATCCTAACTTTTTTTACTTTTATGCAGATGTATGTTCTCCAGAAATTTTCGAGATGAAAGAACTGGTAAAAACAGAAGAGATTTATCATTTGGCTTCTCCGGCTTCACCGAAATTTTATCAAACAACTCCTTTTAAAACCATTGAAGTAAATACATTAGGAACAAAAAACATGTTGAAATTAGCAAAAAGGAACTCTGCGAAGATAGTTTATACGAGTACAAGTGAAGTATATGGAGACCCGGAAGTCCATCCTCAGAATGAGCAATATTCCGGATCAGTAAAAACCTGGGGTCCAAGAGCTTGCTATGATGAATCAAAACGTTTAGGAGAGGTATTCTGCTTTTTGTATTACACCCAACATGGGGTAAAAGTTAAGGTTGCCAGACTTTTTAACACCTACTCGTTTGGATTAAGGAATGATGATGGAAGAGTCATCTCTAACTTTGTCACTCAGGCTATTAATAATGAAGATATAACCGTATACGGTGATGGAAAACAAACCCGTTCCTTTTGTTATGTCTCTGATACTGTAAATGCTCTACAGTTAATGATGGAAAAAGAAGAAGCAAATGGTGAAATTATAAATGTTGGAAATCCGGATGAATTTTCCGTTCTTGCTATAGCAAAAATGATAAAAAAATTGGCAAACAGTTCAAGTAACATTACATTTAATCCCCTACCCCTTGATGATCCTAGAAAAAGACGCCCCAATATCGATAAAGCAAAGCGATTGTTAGGTTGGGAACCAAAAGTTTCGTTAGAAGAAGGGTTGATAAATACAATAAATGCCTATCGCAAAAATAATAACAATGGATAGTACATCCATTTTGACGCCCAGCTTCCATTAAATGGGCGTTTTTTCTTTATAGCTTAGAAACTTAGTCAAAAATAAAACAATACTTTGAAGCATAAAATACTGCAATTATGTCTATTGGCTTTTTTGCCCTAAAAAAATATTCCATGTGTAGGGGGAGACATATTTATGAATAAGTTCGAAACGATTACTGTAATGAGAAAAGGTGAAAAAACGTACATTAATAATCCAACAAAATTTTGTCTGATTGGGAAAGGCCATCAGGGAGCCGTTTTTAGAGTCTCCTACGATCGTTGTGTGAAAATATATGTAAAAGAAAAATATTGCACTCGTGAGAAATATGCATTAAAGGCAGCCCAGGATTATAATATAGTTCCAATCATTTACGAAGCTGGCTCTAAATATATTGTTATGGAATATCTCACCGGCGGAACTCTGGCTGATTACCTTTTACAATATCGCACCTTTCCAGAAGAGACAGTAAAACAAATTCTTTATATTTTTAAAATGATGGAGAAAATTGGTTTTTCTAGGATTGATGCAAAACTGCGTCACTTGCTTATGAGTAAAGAAGGTGAAGTTAAAGTTGTGGATCATGTAAATTCATTTAGAAAAAAGCATTTCTTCCCTGTTGATTTTTTTAAAGATCTTAAAAAGATTAATCTTTATGACTCATTTATAGATCAAGCCAAAAAGATTGACCAAGAGCAAATAAATAAATGGAAAAATCAAATGGATAATCAGGCGTAAGCATGATTATGCCTCTCAATAATAAAAAACAAAAATTAGTGTCAAACACTTACTTATAACAATAGACTACAATAATCAGTTCAAAACCTTTTCCGTCAGCGACAAATCAATAGAAAATAACATTTAATCCAAGAAATACTGAGTGGTGTCTAGTCTTTAACAGGGTGGGATCGAATATGTTAATATCAGTTGTTATGGCCGTGTACAATGAAGAAACTTATGTTGCTGAAGCTGTAAGCAGCATACTAAATCAAACCTATAAAAATTTTGAATTTATAATTGTAAACGACGGTTCAACTGATAACACAAAATCAATTCTCGAACAGTATAAAGATAGTAGAATTAAAATTCTCGAATTGCCTAAAAACATAGGAGTTGCAAATGCAAGAAATATTGGTGTTAAAAACGCAATAGGAGATTGGATTGCGGTCCAGGATGCTGATGATGTTAGTTTACCTAATCGTCTGGAAGAATGCGCATCATTTATAAAAGAACATCCCCGTATTTCAGCTGTTAGCTCGTTAATTGAGTGTATTCCAGGATCCTCGCCACTTACAGCTGAAAAAATTGAATTTGAAGAAAATATCTATAATCGCTTTGACACTGGTGAAAAGGTGAAGGATGCTCTTTATTATGGCTGTCCTATTTGTCATGGATCAGCAATTTTCTCGAAAGCAGTTTTTGAAAAAGTAGGCGGTTATAATTTGAGCTACAAAATAGGTCATGATTATGATTTATGGATTCAATTATCAAAAATTCTGCCTATTGAAAAACTCCCTAAAAAGCTCTACCAATTTCGCTTTAACGAAAATTCCGTCTCCCGCTCAGATGTTAAGGCAACTTGTAATGAAGTTATCTTAATTTCAAGTGTTAATATTTGCGAGTATTTAAAAATAGAACTTGACTCCCCTCCCACTATCCTTGTTTTTGGAACAGAACAAGCTAATAAAAATTTCAAAAAAAGAATTAAGCCACAAATCCCAAAAAAGTACGGGTCTTTCAATTATATAAAACATGAAAAGGCCAGTGACATAACCAAAGCATATTCTTTATTTAGAAAAAAAAAATTTAATGCTTTACTCATGCTGGATCACGAGCAGGCCTATGAAGCTAAAAGATTCTTTAAAAGACAGGGTCTAAAAAAGAATCAAGATTTTTTTGTCGTTTGGAATATAACCAATGATTGAGCTTTGTCCAATTTTATCTTACACATTTTTATATCAAAATGTTGATGGTAAAAGCTTTTTGGGGGGAGATACTTAATGATTATAGGAACGATAGTTACAGCAGCTCATTTGCATAAAACAATGATACTTGCACAATCTCTAAGAAGGCATATGGCAAATTGTAAAATCATTGTTTGTTTACTTGAAAAAGATACACCAAAGGACTTCAAAGAATGTCCTTTCTTTGATGAGCTTGTTTTAGCAAAGGATTTAGGATTTGAAAATTTCAATCAATTTATTTTTCAATATAATATGGATGAAGGAACTTTGGCATGTAAACCCCAGTTAATGAAATACTTACTAAGAAAACATCCTGAGAAAGATTATTTTATATTCATGAATAGCGAGATGAAAGTGTATAATTCTTTCGATGACTTAATGTCCCTGCTTGACGTGTACCCCATCATTCTTACCCCTCATCATATTAATTTTCCTGAAGAAATAAATGAGGATTTACCAAAATGGTATAGTAAATACGGTTTATTTAACTCTAGCTTTCTAGCGATTAGAAGACATCAAAAAGCAGAAGATTTTATCTTATGGTGGGAGAGACGATGTAACAGGTCTTGTTATGCAGATCCTAACAAAGGGATATATTATGATCAAAAATGGTTAGATTTTGCTCCATGTTATTTCCCAACTTTCTCTTTAGACCACCCTGGATATAATGTTGCTTTTTGGAATTTAGACGAAAGAAGAATTAATAAGGATAGTTCAAACAGTTATCAAGTCAATGACCAAAGACTCTGCTCTTTTAACTTTTCCGATCATAATTCTTTTTTAACCGCAAAAATTAACAAACTTATTCCAGAAGAGAAAGCATTATTACATGCCCTTTTAAATGAATATCATGAAGAGCTCAAGAATAGTGAAAATAAGAATACAGAAATAACAGAATGGGACTATAACTATTATGAGAATGGAATGTTAATAGATAAAGAACTTAGAGAAAAATATAGACATTCTCACCTTTTACAAGATCAATTTCCAGACCCGTTTCAAATGAGTAACGTAGCAATTCACAGTTTGAAAAAAAGAAAATAGCTGGAGGGGGCCAACAATGAGAATTGACTTAGAACATTTTCCTCCACCATCTGGGTTTTACTATTCCACAAAAGAGTATTGTGCTCAAGAAACTCTAAACAATAAGAAAACAACTTATTATTCAGAGTTTACTTTTGATCATTCGTCAATACGTTCGATGCCAAAAAGTATTCATTCTAGTATTCCTTGGGAATTTAAAAGAGCTTATTATAATATCCCACCGAAGGAATTTGTAGCTGAAATACCAAGGGGAAGAATTGTAGAAGGGTGTCACCTCGTTACTGAAAACAATAAAATATTATGGGATGTTTCCATCCACTATGGACCATATTTAACAGTGGAACCTAATAACCACCCTCTTTTACAAATGAAGCATTTACCTCCTATGAAAGAAACAACTGACAAAGCAGCAGCCTTAACATTTTGTGCAAGTCAGTATTATTACCACTGGATGTTCGATATCTTACCACGAATTCGTTTACTTTCTCTAAAAGGGATTAAAGTTGATAAATATATAATTAACCGTAATGGTCCAAAACAACCTTTTCAAGATGAAACCCTTCATAAATTAGGTATTAACTCCGACAAAATTATTGAAGCTGATAAAAAATTTCATATGAGGGCTTCAAATTTAGTTGTTTCATCATTATCTGGTTATAAGGGGCAAATGCCAAAGTGGACTTGTGATTTTTTAAGAGAAAGCTTTTTAGACAACGACGAGATCGTTGAAAATGATTCAGGCAGTAAATTAATTTACATCACAAGACAAAATGCTAGACATAGGAAAGTGATAAATGATTTAAAAATACAAGAATTCTTAAAGGAAATCGGATTTAAAATTATAAAATTAGAAACTTTATCTGTTAAGGAGCAAGCACGCTTATTTAATAATGCAAAAGTGATTGTTGGTGCACATGGTGGTGGATTTACAAACCTTGTTTTTTGCCAACCCAACACAAAAGTAATTGAATTATTTTCACCAACTTGGGTGGCTCCCTTATATTGGATACTAAGTAACCATTTAGATTTGGATTACTATTTCTTGATAGGAGAGGGAGAACGTCCCCCTGATTATGTTGATGTACCGGGCTGCTTTAATGATATTGAAATAAAAATGAAAAAGCTAAAGAAAACTTTAAAGTTAGCAGGCGTTTATTAGTATTAGAAAGGGGGAAATTGTTCTTGCCTTTTTTATCACATTTAAATATATAAAAATAGGTGGTTTCTCTAATGACCTCGGATAAAAGCAACCTTCTCTCAAGCAGAGAAATTCAGTCTATACAGTTGTGGATTTCCAAATTAAAAAGATATAAAGACTTAAGTACAGAAGAAAAGGTTATTAAGTGTAAAAGAAGATTAAAATTTAGCTACAATGTTATTGGATTTGGTAAACATAGGATTGTATACGACTTAAATAATGGTTATGTATTAAAAGTGGCTATAACACGTTGGGGAATTGAAAATAACAAGACAGAGTACAACATTTATTATAACTGTCCTGAGCACCTGCAAATTAACCTTTGTCCAGTATTAGAACACGGAGATGGTTGGATAATAATGAAAAAAGCCGATACGAATATCCCTGTTGATTCAAGATTTAAGGATAAAATAAGAAAACTAAAAAAAGAATTCATTAACCATGGAATAGATCCGAAAGATCTTTGGAGCGCAAATTTAGCCCTCTCGGAAAAGCTGGAGATCATTGTAATTGACTATGGAAACTTTCAAAAAAAGGATGAATAGAAACAAACTTCAGCTCTAGTTTTGCTATTTTTGTGTTGATTTTCGAAAAATATAAAGGGTGTCTTAAAACTACCAAGACACCCTTGTATAAGGTCGCTAAATTGAACTCCAAAAATCAAAGAGATTTTCATTCTTTTTCATACCATTTTTTATTAGATATTCTAATAAAATTTTCTTATCTTTTGGTTTTCCCAGTACTATAACTCCATCTACATTTTTGTTTTTAAGTGTTTCAATAATCAATAACCCTGCGTTATTTCGGTCAATGTTAATTTTTTTCTTAATTTTTAAATTTGTAACAGACATAAAAGTATTGCAGCCATTTTCTGTTCCTACTAAGATAAAGGATGGCTTTTTACTTTTGTTAACAAAATTATTCGTTAAAAGAAAAGTCGAAAACGAATTAAACAACTCAATACATGTTTGTCTATCGTTTTTGTGTGATAGTGATTCGTCATAAATTCTATACCTGTATAAGACTTTCGGAACGTTTTCAATAGATCCTATATTTATAAGTCTACACCACAACTCATAATCATAGGCAATCTTATAGTTAGGATTATATTGACCAGCTTCATAAAACGCCGATTTCGAAAACATCATGGAACCATGAGTTAGAGGACAGCCATTGTATAATAATGCTTTTATTTCTTCATGACTCGTAAAATTATTTCTCCCTAATGTCCTTGTTCGTTTTCTATTGGATTTGTCAATACACTCTATAAACGTCCCAACTGCGACTAAGCTTTTATTACTTTTAATATGTGCTACTTGTTCCTCAATTCGCTCAGGAAAACTAATATCATCAGCGTCATGGATAGCGATCCACTCCCCTTTAGAGTGGTCAATCCCTATATTAAGAGCATTTGCGGCTCCTTGGTTTCTATTTAAATGAATAATACGCACACGCTGATCATTTATTTCATCTAAAATTTTCTTTGTTTGATCAGAAGAACCATCATCTACTATAATAACTTCAATTTCGGAATATGTTTGTGACAGGATTCCATTTATAGCATCTTTCAAAAACAACTCTCCATTATAAACAGCCATTACAATTGAAACTAACATAACAACTCTCCTTTTAAAGTATATATTAGAATAAAGTATGTATGTTAAATGTCTTTGCCACGGTTTCTATCCTTGTCATTAGAACATGATATTTGAGTGGTATGAAAAAAGACAAAAAATTGGAGGAGAATATGATATTAGTAGTAGGTGGCGCTGGCTATATCGGCAGTCATGCAGTAAAGGATTTACTCGAGCTTAATCAAGGTGTAGTGGTGCTGGATAACCTGTCCACAGGCCACAGGGAAGCAATTGACAGGAAGGCGGTATTTATAAAAGGCAATATTAAGGATCGAAAACTCTTAAAGAACATTTTTGAAAACTATAAAATAAAAAGCGTTATGCATTTTGCTGCTAATTGTTATGTTGGGGAATCAATAATTTCACCTTTAAAGTACTACGAAAATAATGTAACTGGAACGATTTCATTACTTGCAATGATGAAAAAATACCAAGTTAATAATCTCGTATTTTCCTCTACGTGTGCCGTTTATGGGAACCCAAAAGTAAAAAAAATTAAAGAATCAACTCCAACCTTCCCCATTAATCCATACGGTCGTTCAAAATTAATGATTGAACAGATTATTAGAGACTTTTCAAGAGCCTACGGTTTAAAATACGTAATTTTACGCTATTTTAATGTGGCAGGTGCAGATCCACTTGGAAGACTTGGAGAAGACCATCAACCTGAAACACATTTAATTCCAAATATCCTCTTCCATTTACTTAACCGATTAGAAAATGTAATAGTTTATGGAAATGATTACAATACACCTGACGGCACTTGTATTAGAGATTATATTCACGTTACTGACTTAATACATGGGCATATTTTAGCGCTTGAGTATCTTTTAAAAGAAAAAAAGAATAAAGTTTATAACTTAGGTAATGATGAAGGTTATTCAATAAAGGAAGTCATAACAACATGTGAGAAGGTTACTGGAAAAAAAGCTACTGTCTTCTATAATGAAAAAAGAAAAGGAGACCCCGCTCGATTAATATCTTCTTCAGAAAGAATTTCTAGGGAATTGAAGTGGCAGCCTAAGTACACATTAGAGGACATGATTGAAACTGCCTGGAAATGGTATTCTAATTTTCCAAACGGTTATAAGAATTAATAACGTGCTTGTTGACTTTTAATAGAGGCCTCAACATAATAAAAATCGAATAGATTCAGCCCTACTTCTCGTTTTTCAACACTCTCCTTGCCCCCCTACCCTAGATTAATGTATTCAAAAAAATAAATAAGGGTATAAACTAAATATATTATTCTAATTTTATAAAACTATTTTACCTTCAGTTCCTTGACGTTACCTAAAAAAATTAAGTAGCTTTGCACTTTTCAGATTTAATACAATAAAACAATGCAGTACATTACTGCTTTTTTCTGCTTATCTTTTTCTAATGCAGCTGATTTAACGGCAACAGCTGCTCATACAGCAATGACCACGTGCTTTCTTTTTACAATAAAGCATACTGCGGCAGTTTTTTATAAGAAAGGTGTATAGAGGAGTTTTTTGCCGGAGGAATACATTAGTACCATTATTTTTTTGAGGTGAGGCACATGATTAAAGAGCTTCCCATAAGTGAGAAAGAGATTGTGGCCTTTGAGGCCCAGGAAACACTTACCGAAGAAGAATTCAAGCAGGTAGCCGAAACTGTTAAATCCCGTATTAATAAGTATGAAAATGTCCGGCTCATGATTGTTCTTCCCCACTTTGTGTTTCGGAAAGTTACTACGATAGAAAGCCGGATCAGTTTTTTAAAAGATCATCTGGGTTATATTGAAAAGTTGGCCCTCGTAGGTGATGAAGACCAGAAGCTTTTTGATGCTGTTTCTAAAATTGTGGATATGGTTAGCGACACGGATATCCGTCGATTTACTTTATCAGAGCAGGAAAAAGCAAAGGAATGGATCGCTGGGTAGGCAGGCGGTGAGACGAAAAGTCCTCCCGCTTTCCCATCTTTTTAGATCATCCTCACTAAGGGGTTCTATCTCCTGTAAATTTTTCCTAACATTTATAATCATAGGATTTTTTCATAGAGCTTGTATTTAGTTCAGGATAATGGTAAGCTATTATTACTTAAGATTGTTCACTGCTTCAAGAAGAAAAAGGGTAACCCGCTTCGTCTTAACACCAAGTAGAGCAAGTTTAAGAATTATCGTGCTTAAAAGCACTAGGAGGATTTTTTCCATGGAACAAGGTACAGTTAAATGGTTTAATGCAGAAAAAGGATTTGGTTTTATTGAGCGTGAAGGTGCTGACGATGTATTCGTACACTTCTCTGCTATCCAAGGCGACGGATTCAAAACTCTTGAAGAGGGACAAAACGTAACGTTTGAAGTTGTAGAAGGACAGCGTGGACCACAAGCTGGAAACGTTGAAAAACAATAATTAAATTCACAAAGACGCTGCTTACCGGCAGCGTCTTTTTTATGTCTCTATTTTGGACAACGACTATGCCCTATGGTTTTCCCTTTCCTATGAAAAGACTTCACCTTTTCACTCCATTTTCAAAGAAAAAACGGCCTTTCTTTAGATAAGAAAGACCGCTATACCAATATTTCCTACAGCAGAACAGAAGTCAGGAGAAGACCTTTTTGAGGTCCCATTTTTTAGCGACAAAGCTGCATTTGTGACTGGATCCGAAAGTGATCTCACTATTCTTTGGATCGGGAAAAAATCTTGCCGAAAAAGTTTCCCTTCCCTCATTGATAAATACTTCAATAGAAGAGATGTCAACAAATACTTGTAAGGATTCCAAATCGTTTAATTGACACTGGCGTCTCTCCATGGTGCCGTCCACGTAGCTTTTTCTCTCAAGGGTAACCAATTGTTGTTCCGAGGAGTAAACCAAACGAGCAGCTCCATGGATGTTTATTTCAAACCAGCCCTTTTCAATGACTATCTCCTCAAGCATCAATTCTATTGTTTTACCGTTTATTTCTGGTAAAAAGATCGTCTCCCCGTTCAGCTGTGCCTGGTGTATTACACCACTTCCTTCACGCAGCTCTTCAAGCTCTCTTGCCGGCTTTTGAATAACCTTGTGATCTACAATCGTCAGCTCTCTTGGAAGAGTCATAATATGGAGCCATTTATAATCTACCGTCGGGTGAGCCTGTTCATCCTGGTCAGGGACACTCATCCATGCAAATAAGATTCTTCGTCCCTTTGCGTCAACAGTGGTCTGAGGCGCATAAAAGTCGAATCCCCGGTCCAGTTCTTCAAACTCACCATGGTCAAAGGAAAAGGTTTCAGGATCAAATTTCCCGATAACGTAGCCTGCCTGGTAGACGTTTTGATATTTCATGCCTTCTGCCTCTAACCCTTGCGGGGAAAAGATAAGCACATCCTGTTCATCCAGGGAAAAAAGGTCAGGGCATTCAAACATATAGCCAAAGTCCTTTATCCTTCCTTTATCCCCTCCGGCAAGGATTCCTTCGTGAGTCCATTCGGTTAGATTGTCAGAGCTAAAAAGAGCCACAGCTCCTTTCAGGTCCTCTGTCTGAGCTCCGACGACCATATAATATCTGTCACCCTGCTCCCATACCTTCGGATCCCGAAAATGAGCCGTATACCCTTTCGGCACCTCAATGACCGGTCCTTTTTTCTCAAAAGTAAGACCATCATCTGAAACGGCCAGACATTGATAGGATTCTCGATTCCCTTCTTCATCCTTTACATTTCCGGTATAAAAGGCATAAATTCTTTCTTTATGTTCAATAGCACTTCCAGAATAGCAGCCATTTTTTTCAAACCATTCAGAAGGGGCCAGGGCAATTTCTTCTTCCTTCCAATGGACAAGGTCTGTTGAAGAGTAATGGCCCCAGAATTTAGCTCCGTGTCCTGTTTTAAATGGCATCCATTGATAGAAAAGGTGGTAGGTACCTTTCCATTGTATAAAGCCGTTTGGGTCATTCAGCAGGCCAACAGGAGGCATCATGTGGTAGTGAAGGCGGTACGGGTCACTAACGACTGTATTCTTGTGTTCACTAACAGCTTCTGCAGCCTCTTTTCGCAGTTGCTCATCACGAGTCATTCCTTACATCCCCGCTTTCTTCAGATGTTTCTTTACTTCTTCCAGAACAGGAAGTGCAGTCATTGCACCTTTGGTAGATGCCGCCAGTGCTCCGGAAACCGATGCAAATCTTGCCATGGTGACAGCTTCAGTTAGCGTTATGGAGTCAACGGATCCTTCATGTTCGTTCAATGAATAGAGCATTCCGGAAACAAAAGCATCTCCGGCGCCTGTTGTATCCACAGCTTTGACTTTCAGAGCGTCTACATGAGCCTTCCCATCCTGTGTAAATACATAGCTGCCTTCAGCACCTAAGGTCACTACAATTAACGGGATGTGATATTGGGATAACTTTTCGACGCCAGTATCTATATCTTTCTCACCTGTAATAAATTCAAGCTCTTCCTCTGAGATCTTTAGGACATCAGCCTTACCGAGCATGGATATGATCGTATCTTTTGCCTGCTGTTCAGAGTCCCAAAGCCCTAACCGAAGGTTTGGATCATAGGAAATGATCATTCCTTTCTGTTTGGCAAGTTCGACAGCATGAATAGTGGCCTGTTTTGCCGGATTGCTTATCATGGAGATCGAGCCAAAATGAAGAATTTTATGATTATGTAAGTCCCTTTCTGAAATTTCTTCTGGCTTTAAAAAACGGTCCGCACTCGGATTAATATAAAAATCAAAGCTCCGTTCCCCGTCTTCCGTGTTTGTCACAAAAACAAGCCCGGTTCTTACATCCGCTGAAAGAAGCATATGATCTGTTCTTACTCCGTACTCGCTGAGTGTCTCCTGTAAAAAACGACCTAATACATCATCACCGACTTTCCCCACAAACGTTGATCTTGCTCCCAGACGAGCCAGTCCTACTGCAACGTTGGCAGGTGCGCCTCCTGGGCTTTTTTGAAAGTTCACATTCTCCTTGTCAAGAGGAATAAAATCAATTAACGCCTCACCAAGTGATACAATCCCTTTTTTCATTTGTTAACCTCCTGAATTTTTTTACTATTAGACCTTTTTATTAATAAAAGCACAACCCGGGCAAGCCACAAGAGGCCTGCCGAGGTTGTGCCTCAAACAATAGTTATTTATTTGGTTCATCATCCCATCCGAGCAGGAGGGTAGCGATTATGGCACCAATAAGAGCAACAATAAACCCAATGCCATAATTAATAGGGTCCTGGGCAATAGCAAACATTGGTAGTCCTGTTAGACCGATACCATTTGCCATTACTTGAGTGAAGACGACATATGCTCCGCCGAGAGCCCCCCCGATCGCCGCGCCAATGAATGGTCTGCGGTGCTTTAAGTTAACCCCAAAGATAGCAGGTTCCGTAACACCAAGAAACGCAGATACAGCAGCTGGAACAGCAACTTCTTTTGTTTTCTTGTTTTTTGTCTTAAAGAAGACAGCCAACGTGGCCCCGCCTTGGGCAACATTTGCCATCGCCCAGATTGGAAGCAGGTAATTTCCTCCAATTTGAGTAAGGAGCTCGGCTTCTATTGCATGAAAGCTGTGGTGAACACCAGTTAACACAATGGTAGAGTACAAGCCTCCAAATATCAAGCCTGCTACAGGCCCTGCGGTCTCATAAAGAAACCCTAGTGCTCCTGTAATCGCATCACCGAGAATACGACCAAGAGGACCGATAAATAGTAAAGTGAAAAATCCGGTTAAAATGACTGTTAAGAATGGCGTAAGCAGTAAATCTACTACGTTTGGAACGATTCTGCGCAAAACTTTCTCAATTTTCGCCATGACATAAATAGCCAAGAGAACTGGTATAACGGTACCCTGATAACCAAGCATTTCAACTCCGAGGCCAAAGAAATCCATAGTTTCCGGCTGAGCATCTGAAAGACCCCATGGGTTAAGCAGTTCAGGATGCGTCATTATTCCGCCTATAACAGCCCCAAGATACGGGGTTGCACCAAACTCTTTCGCCGCACTAAAGCCGATTAATATGGGCAGGATAATGAAGGCTGCAGAAGAAAACATATCGAGCATAATAAATAAAGCTGTATCCTCATCGACCCAGTTATACGTGCTCATTAATCCGAGAAGCCCCATCAGCATACCTGATGCCACTATGGCAGGAATGATCGGAACAAAGATATTAGACAGCGTTCGTGCAAAACGAGCAATAGGGTTCATTTTTTTATTAGCAGCTTCCTTATGTGTGCCTGAATCTTCTTTTTCCCCTGACCCAAGACCTGCAAGAGGAGCAAAATGAGAGAATACTTTATTTACTGTACCTGTCCCAAATATAATCTGAAACTGCCCGGAACTGGAAAAAGCCCCTTTTACTCCTTCAAGCTCTTCAACGGCACCTTTGTCAATTTTGCTTTCGTCATCAATTACCAAGCGAAGACGGGTCGCGCAGTGACTGCCGCTGATAATATTATCTTCACCGCCTAAAAGCGGGATTAAATCTTCTGCGATCTTTTTGTGATCCATTTTATACCCTCCCCTGTATTTTTTCGCAAACAAAAAAGACCTAAAGTATATAAAAGTACACATGTCCTGTCTAAAAAAAGACAGACTTCTTGTGTCCCTTTACATAATTTAGGTCTTGCCTGCACTACCAGTCACAATCCTGCGATATGAAGTTTAACTTTTTTTAGTTTACAACATGAAAGCGCTACCGTCAAGAAGAAACAAAAAGAATAAAACCAAGAATTTTGCTACTTTTTGAGACGCTGAAGATGAAGGGAAAGATACGCTATTTCTGACGATGGAAAAGTAATGCCATATTCCTTCTTAAGGTATTCAGCAGCTATCTTGGCACAGTGGTAGGCTTTCTCATATTTTTCTTTAATCAGCTCTGCCATTTCTTTTTCAACAGGTTCGAATTCGCTTCCCTGTTCCATGCGATTCAAGGCAAATCGCAAATGAGTAATCAATCTTTGGTAATTAATGCTCTCTTCATCAATTTCAAGGTTCATCTCGTTTTCCACCTGGGCGATAAAATCATGAATCACCGTTGCTTGCTTCATTGTATCACTCATCGTAGCATTTTCAGGCTTGGCTGTATGAATATGAAGAGCGATATGAGCCGCTTCATCATCCGGAATCTCTATTCCAAGTTCCTTCTTAATTTCTTCTTTAGCCCATACCCCAACCTCAAATTCTTTTTTGTACAAGAGCTTGATTTCGCTTGTCAGTTTATTTTTTATTGGAATTCCCTCACTCAATCTCTCTAACGCAAAAGAAAGATGATCGGTAAGAGCAATATGGATATGGTCATTTAAAGGAACTTCCAGATGCCCTTCAGCATAGCTGATAATTCTTTCTGCCAATTCTATATGTGTTTCCGGCAGGGTGGTAAGGAGCTGCTGGAATTTTTCTGACGTATTCTCCTGCAACAAAAAGACCTTTTCAATTTTATCCTTTGGAATGATATCATTCTTTCTTTTCTGAAAAGCAATCCCATTCCCCATTACGATCTTCTCTTGCGGCCCGTCTACAACCACTACAGCATTGTTGTTTAATATCCTGAAAATACGCATCATCCTGTTCCTCCATAAAAGTAATAAGAAATATTACCGTGAAAGGACTTAATTTTACCAGTATAAAGTGATTAAGGTCAATTGAAAGGGTGCCATGAAAAAGAAAGAAGTCTTAGTTGATGTAAGTCTCCAACAAAAGCCTTTGTTGATTGAATCAATTTACTATTAAACCAGCTGCCTGATCATTATGCAAGTTTGACGGCTTTTTCTGACGGGTACTATTTCATGGTTATCTTTACCAGGGGATGAAGGTAATACCCAAAAAAAATCTATGATTTTCGTTCTGCGTTTTGGGGAAATGCAAAGAAATAAGATGGTTGCTTGCCTTCTTGGTTACTTTGAGAAAAAAAGGGTGAGGAGAGATGAGTTCACAGGAAAAAAAGATAATTCAATACTTTCGCCAGATGAATAGAAGCTTTTACATGAATACAGATAAAGATATGGCACACATGGACCTGGCTGTATCCATTGGCCATGGCCAGACCATTTCTCAGCCTTCCCTTGTAGCGAAAATGACACTTACCCTGGACCTTGAGCCTCATCACCGTGTACTGGAGATAGGGACAGGATCTGGTTTTCAAACCGATCTATTAGCTGCTTTTTCTAACGAAGTATATACAGTAGAACGGATTGAAGCTCTCCATGAACGAGCTAAAGAAAAATTAGCTCAAGCTGGGTTTGAAAACATTACATTTAAGCTCGGAGACGGCAGTGCAGGTTGGAAAGAACATGCTCCCTTTGACCGGATCATGGTCACAGCTGCAGCGTCTGTTATACCGCCGGCATTGCTTGAGCAATTGGCGCCCGGTGGAAAAATGGTGATCCCCGTAGGTTCGACTAACAGTCAGGAGCTCACTCTGGTGGAAAAAGATGCAGATGGCTCCGTTTCGTCAACCGTTTTAGGAAGCGTTGCATTCGTTAAGCTCCACGGCGCATATGAACAGGAAGATGACCTTGAAGGGTGAAATCAATAATTAATTATAAGTTACACAAAGGCTGACTTGTAAGACAGCTTTTATATGTTTCCCTACTCCTGCCTGGCTGCATCTTAGAATATAAATCATAGAATGAAGGAGAAATTGGATGAGTTCGAAGAAAGTAAATAAAACAGAAAATGATTCAAAACTGAAACTAATAGATTATAAGATATTTTTACCCGCCTTATTCATCATTATCGCAATCAGTATCCCATTTGCAATCAATGAAGAAGGATCTCTTGAAGTATTAAACGCAGTGTTTGACTCTATTGTCGGGGCATTCAGCTGGGGGTATCTCTGGTACGGGGCAATCCTGGTTGTGGCAGGGCTGTATTTATCATTTTCAAAGTATGGTAACGTCGTTTTGGGAGATCCCACAGAAAAGCCGAGGTTCACTCTTTTTGAATATGCTTCTATTCTCGTAGCCATGGGGGTAGGTTCAACACTCATGCGGACGGGCATGCTTGAATGGTCCTCCGTGGCAATAGACCCACCACTTGGTGTAGACCCTCAGTCCACCGAAGCCATACTGTGGGGGAATGCCTACAGTATGTTCATGTGGAGCTTTCAGGTGTTTGCAATCTTTGTAATGATTGCCCCGGCTATGGGCTACATTTTACATGTGAGAAAGCGCCCCCTTATGAGAATTTCTGAGGCCTGCCGTTCAATTTTCGGTGACCGATTTACAGATGGTTTTGGAGGAAAGCTCCTGGATATTATTTTCCTCATTAGTATTCTTGCTGGTGCAGCTGTAACTCTTGGATTAGGAGCTCCGATTGTCACTTATAATTTATCAGCTCTTCTTAATATCGAAGTAACGTTTGGCTTAACCCTTACAGTAACGATTATCTGGGTATTGTTATTTTCAATCAGTGCCTATGTGGGGATCGAAAAAGGGATAAAGCGTCTAAGTAAATTCAATATGTACCTTGCCGGCGCCTTTGCTCTCTTTATCATGATTGCAGGGCCTGGAATTTTCATCCTTGATTACTTTACGGAAAGTGTTGCTTTCCTTCTTTCCAACTATCTGCAAATAAGCTTCATGACAGAGTCCTTAGCCGGCGGTGACGTAAGTCACATCCAGAGCAACACGGTTTTCTGGTTTGCCTACAGTGCTACATGGGCCATGCTTCACAGTGTATTTGCCGCTAAGATTTCCCGGGGCCGGACCATTAAAGAAATGATCCTCACGTACTTCCTTGCTCCCACGCTCATTTCATGGGCAGCAACAGGGGTTCTTGGCGGACTTGGTGTATACAAGTACCTGACTGGTGAAGTGGCTGTTCTTGATATCGTGCAAAATGGAGATGAGATGGCAGCCATTCCTGCGATACTCTCTTCTCTTCCACTTCCTGAAGTGGCTTTAATCGTCTTTATGGTTGTGGCGTTAATCTTCTTAACTACAACACTAGATTCAACTACGTACACGATTGCAGCGTATACAAGTACAGAAGATATGAGTAAGACTGAACCCTCGAAATTTCTGCGTATCATGGTAGCTGCTATTATTACGGCAGTAGCTTTGATTTTGATGAGAGTGGGCGGACTCGCTCCCCTGGAAGTCATTTCGGGGCTTATGGGCTTGCCGGTGATTATCATTCAGTTCCTGTTAATCTATGCTGCTATAAAAATGATGAATGAGGACCGTGCTTGGGTCTACAATGTAAGAAAATAAAAAAGATGTCTACACGTAAAAAACCGAGCTGGAGTTATTCATTCCAGCTCGGTTTTTTTGTTCAATTACTTGTCTACAGAAGACGCGTAACATCGATCAATGTTGGTTTGTTATTAAAATGGATACTCTCTGTAGCCAGACATTACGCTCACAGTTTGTACGGTAGTAAATTTATCAAGGGCCCATTCTCCGCCAAAACGGCCAAGCCCTGAATCCTTTTCTCCGCCAAAGGCAACGTGGGCCTCGTCATTGACGGATTGATCATTTACATGGATCATCCCTGTTTCAATTTGACGGGCAACCTCCATACCCCGGAAGCGGTCCTTTGTAAAGACAGAGCCGCTAAGTCCGTAAATTGTATCATTAGCCGTTTCAATGGCTTCTTCCTCTGACTGTACTTTAACAATAGAAACAACAGGCCCAAACAATTCATTTTGGAAAATATCCATGTCCTTTGTCACGTTACTTACAACTGTTGGCTCAAACACGTTTCCTTCATGTGATCCGCCGGTTAGAAGGTTTGCTCCCTCTTTTACACTGTGGTCTACTTCTTTTTGAATGCGCTCCACTTGTGAGTGATTAATGAGCGGTCCTACTACCGTAGATGAATTTGTTGGATCTCCATAAGGAAGCTCTTTTACTCTTTTTACAAATTTCTCTACGAATTCATCATGAATAGAAGCATCCACAATAATGCGATTGAGGGCCATGCAAATTTGGCCCTGATGAAGGAACTTGCCAAAGATAGCCGCATCTACGGCACGGTCAACATCTGCATCATCGAGGATGACCATCGCGTTATTGCCGCCAAGCTCAAGGGCCGTATCCTTAAGAAGCTTTCCTGCCTCGGATGCAAGGTGGCTTCCTACCTCTGTGGAACCTGTAAAGGAAATCAGTTTAGGCACATTATGCTGGACGAAAGCATCACCTATTTCAGAGCCCCGGCCGACAACCACATTCACGACTCCTTTTGGAAAGCCTGCTTTTTCAAACAAATATCCAAATAATAGTCCTGATGTCATTGGTGTATCTGATGCCGGTTTGATAACGACTGTATTCCCTGCTGCAAGCGCAGGTGCAACAGAGCGCATAGATAGATGGAACGGAAAATTCCACGGGCCGATGACTCCAACGACTCCTTTGGGACGACGGTATACGTAATTCTCTTTATTTGGCACATTAGAAGGTAGAATTTGTCCATTCATCCGTGAAGGAAAGGAAAGGGCTTCTCTTGTTACTTCATAAGCTGCCCCAAACTCAGCTTCTGCTTTTATTCTCGTACTGCCTGATTCTTTTATCAGCCACTCTGTAATCAAATCTTTTTCTTCTTTAAGTACCTGAAGCAGTTTTTCAAAGTATCCTTGCTTTTCTGCTGGTGTATAAGCAGCCCATTCCTTTTGAGCATGGGCTGCAGCAGAATAAGCTTCATTTACATCTTTTTCTGATGCTGATTTTATAGTGGAAATTCTTTCATTTGAGAAAGGATTATTGTTTTCTATCGTTTTCTCACTGCTGCCTTCTTTCCAGAATCCATTGATGTATTGTAGATCTAGGTGCAAAGTCAAGGTTACTCATCCTTTCAATGTATAGAAGATATTTAAGTTTTTATTTTAACACCACTGTATTTTGAAACAAGAAATATGCTCACCCTCCTCTTTTTCCACGTTGATCACTTTGAAACGGCTTGTTATATTTTCTAATAATAATTATGCTACTATAATATTCGTTACATAAATTGAAAGCAGGGGGACGCATGATGGAAAAGAAATGGCTAACCTTTGGACTGTCTGCCTTAGTCCTGTTAACAGCGTGCGGGGACAGCAGTTCTGAAGAAACGGCAGCAGAAGAAAGGGAAAGTGAGGAAACCAGCTCCTTTCAAGTGAGCGAAACAGGGAGCATCGGTGATGGAAAAGAAGTGTTTGATGAGAATTACGGGGAGCCCACACAGGAGGGTGATACGCTGACCAGTTACCAGGATGATTACATTCTCGTTTCTTTTCTGGAAGGCCTAGCAAATTCAGTCACCGCCCAATTTGAAATGACTGATGAACCAAGAAGAACGGAAAGTGAAGTGCTTGAGGAACTTAGCGGTATGATTCCTGAGGATGCAGTGAAAGTAGATGCTTATGAAGAGCCTGATTATTTCAGAAAAGTCCTTGTTTACCAAAGTGATTTGGTGGCAGATTCCTTTGAGAAGTTGGAAGACTACGACCCCTTCAGGGAAGAGGAGGCCGGTACCTTTATTCTCATTTTAGAAGGCGAGCCTGAAGATGACAGCTACTTTGATGCATTAATCGCTCCAGGCCATCATCCATAAACGAAAGAAAGGGACACTTTTTTACAAGAGGAAGTGTCCCTTATTATTGGATTGCAGGCAGCTACTTGTTAAAAGCCTGTTTCAAAGAAACAGCTGCCTTCTCAATACTTTTCTTTCCCTGATCTATAACCCCTGGCATCCAAAAGAAGCCATGCATCAGCTCGTCATAATGAGCCTCTTCCACATAGACACCGGCGTGCTTCAGACGCTCAGCATACGCTCTCCCCTCATCGCGAAGGGGATCATATCCGGCAGTAACAACTAAGGCTGGAGGCAGCCCCGTTAGATCTTCTGCAAGCAAAGGGGAAGCATATGGCTCCCTTCCTTCTTCTGGGCTGTTTAAGTAATGATCCCAGCACCATTTCATCGTGTCTTTTGTCAAAAGGTATCCGTCACCGTTTTCTTCATAGGACTTTGTAGTATAGGCGTGATGGGTTACAGGAGAAATTAGCATTTGAAACTTCAAAGACACTTCTTGTTTGTCCCTTGCCATTAAAGATACAACGGCAGCAAGATTCCCGCCGGCACTGTCCCCGCCTACAGCTATCCATTCCGGGTCAGCTTGTATAGTGGGCCCTTGCTCAGCTGTCCATTTTACAGCTGCGTAGGCATCTTCCACGGCTGCAGGGTATTTATGCTCAGGAGCAAGCCTGTAGTCTACGGATATGACTATGCAATGAGCGCGATTAGTAAGTAAACGGCATGACACGTCTACTCCATCGAGATCCCCTGCTACCCACCCCCCACCGTGAAAGTAAACTAAGGTCGGAAAAGGTCCCTCCCCTACTGGAGTGTAGATACGTATGGGTATCTGCCCTTCAGGGCCTGGTATCAATTTGTTTTCTACCTTCCCTACATGCTCTGGCTCCCCGGAGAAACTTGAGAAATCAGTCTCTGCCCTTGCCTCCGCAGGTGTTAAAGCATGTGTCGGCGGTCTGCCAGCTGCCTTTATCTGTTCTAAAAGATCTTTAGACTGTGGATCCAGTGCCATCCTTCATTCCTCCCCTCAATGTGTGTTATCTCCTTTTTACTTATATCTATCACATCTCCTTCAGGTCTCTTTCACCCTGAGAAAAATATATGTTCACCCCCTTCTCCTAGAACAAGAAATAAAAAAATACCAGGCAAAGAAATTCAGCCTGGTATAACAAAGTGATGTAACTGTCTGTGGCTCCTCGCTGCCCTTACGCAAATACATTATTATATGTAGTAATTGTATAAGGCTCTTCAAGCAATTCAGGAACTCTTTCTTTAAACCGTGCAAAATGTTCTGTTTCACGGTGCTTTGCCTGGTCTTCAGGTGTTTTATAGACTTCAATAATTAAAAAGCGGGATGGTTCCTCCTTTTCTTGAAATACATCAAACTGAACAATTCCTTCTTCCTGGATACTGTGCTTTCGGTTGTCTTCTACCACCTCAATAAAATTGTTGACTGCATCTTCTTTCACTTTCATGGATACATGGACGATATACATCATTTACCTCCTCGTTTTTTTATTTGCTATTGCTTATAAAAAAGGAAACTCCCTTATATTCGGAGTTCCCTTCACATGGTTATTATACGCTTCCTGCTCTTAACTTTCTATGGCTTCTACCACTTTATGGGCGGCACTTTCACTGGACATAGGGTTTTGTCCTGTCACCAGGTTTCCATCGCGGACAGAGAAATCCTTCCAGCTTTCCCCTGAAACAAATTCTCCTCCTTTTTCACGGAGCTTTGATTCAAGTAAAAATGGCATTTCTTTTTCCAGCTTCATGTCTCTTTCTTCCTCATCTGTAAAAGCATTCACTTTTTTCCCTTTAACCAGCGGGGTGCCATCCTTATACGTGACATTCACCAAACCAGCTGGTCCGTGGCATACAGAGCCAATCACTTTATCTTCTTCAGCAAATTCCTGAAGAACCTGCTGCAGGGTTTCATTATCCGGGAAGTCAAACATTGTTCCATGTCCTCCAGGAAGGAAAACAGCGTCAAAGCCATTGGCATCGTCACTGCTTAATTTTGCAGTGTTCTTTAATTCCTCTTCAGCCTCATGCCATTTTTCATTTTTCTCTTCAGGAATACTGTTTGGGTCAAGAGGCACCTCTCCGCCTTTAATGCTGGTTACCTTGACCTCGTAACCTTTTTCCTTAAAGACATTATACGGCACAGCAAACTCCTCTAACCAAAGGCCGGTTTTGTGATCGTCTGAGATCGTTGTATGATTTGTTACTACCATTAATACTCGTTTATTAGCCATGTGAATAGACCCTCCTACGTGTTTTTTAACGTTGCACCCTAATTTTACGACCTTGGGAAAAGAACCGACAAATAATATGCTTATATTTAACAGTTAGACGGGGTTAGTTTACACCCAAGGAAGAAGATTATTCTAAGGTGCCTTTATTATGGTGCCTGGCACCACAGTCCTCTGTAACATAACTTCCCCATTACATCACAGGATCTTCTGGATTTCTGTTACATCCAGCAGCGGTGCCTGGCACCATAATTCTCTGTAACATAACTCCCCCACTACATCACGGGATCATCTCGATTTCTGTTACATCCAGACAGCGGTGCCTGGCACCATGTTGCATCTGTTTTTTCTAGGGAAATAAAACTTTTAAGCTCTATTTACTGGTTAACGTAAGGTTAAATCCTAACAATCTTTCAAAAAGGCTTTGACATCTTTCGTGAAATGAGGTAAATTACCTAAGGGACGAACAATTAAAAGTCCCTTACTCTACATCATTCGTTTTTAGGAGTGTAAATTATGGACAATGTATTTGATTATGAAGACATTCAATTAATTCCTGCAAAATGTGTAGTTAACAGCCGTTCTGAATGTGATACAACCGTTACTCTAGGCGGGCATAGCTTTAAGCTGCCTGTTGTACCAGCAAACATGCAGACAATCATAGACGAAAAGATTGCCAGGTTCCTAGCTGAAAACGATTACTTTTATGTAATGCATCGTTTCGAACCAGAAACTCGGATAGATTTTATTAAAGATATGAAAGAAAATGGATTAATTGCCTCAATTAGTGTTGGAGTCCAGGAGGAAGAGTACTCTTTCATTGAACAGCTAAAAGCGGAAGAACTTTCTCCTGAGTTCATCACCATAGATATTGCTCATGGCCATTCAAACTCTGTCATCAATATGATTCAGCACATTAAAAAGCACCTCCCTGAGAGCTTTGTCATTGCTGGAAATGTCGGTACACCGGAAGCAGTAAGAGAATTAGAGCACGCCGGTGCAGATGCGACAAAAGTGGGGATTGGCCCAGGAAAAGTATGTATAACCAAAATTAAAACAGGGTTTGGAACAGGCGGCTGGCAGCTGGCAGCCCTTCGCTGGTGTGCTAAAGCTGCAAGCAAGCCAATCATTGCCGATGGCGGGATTCGGACTCATGGTGATATTGCTAAATCTGTACGCTTCGGTGCAACAATGGTTATGATCGGTTCTCTATTTGCTGGCCATGAAGAATCTCCTGGGGAAACAGTTGAAAAAGACGGAAAGCTTTACAAAGAATATTTTGGTTCAGCTTCAGAGTACCAAAAAGGGGAAAAAAGAAACGTGGAAGGCAAGAAAATGTACGTTGAGCATAAAGGATCTCTGCATGATACATTAACTGAAATGGAGCAGGATCTTCAATCAGCAATCTCCTATGCCGGAGGAAATAAGCTGGAATCAATTCGTACTGTGGACTATGTAATTGTAAAGAATTCTATCTTTAATGGTGACAAAGTATTTTAATAGCTACGTTAATATCTCCCTTTTTAGGAGATACATTAGCTTACGATATATATCTAATTTTCACTTTTAACGAGCACGGGCTCCATTTTGGAGCCTTGTGCTCTCTTTTTTTACCGAATTTCCCCCGTTTGGCTTCGTTTCTGTTTAAATAATGAAAGCCTGAGGGTAAGGTAGTAAGAGCCACTCATTTCCAGCCGACATTTACCTTTTCCTGATCTGGCGTTTCAGGAATGAAATGGTCATATTGGGGTAAAGATAAAGGAATGGAAAATTTCACTAAAGGAGGCTTATGAATTGGATCAGCAAATAGATCAAGTATCACAATGGCTTGAATCCCAAAAAGGAAATGTCCTTTTTATCAAAAAAGAAGAACTGGAAACTGGGAAAGATGAAGTGATGAATACAGATAATGTGCGGTTTACGTTAGATTCTGTAGACGTCAAAAACAATAAAGCGTCCATTGATGATTACATTCCATCTAAAGAAATCATTCTTCATGGATCCGGTACAGTTCAAACTGATGATGGACCAACAGATCTCCCTAGTGATGTATACGAGATTCCATTAGGTGGAGAGATAAAAACCGAAAAAGACAGCAACGGAGTCAAGGTGGAGACAGAAGACGTAATTTATACCATCTTTGCCCAAAGCAGATAATTCTCACTTTCCCTGTCAAAAAGAGCGATCTCTCTAAAGAGGATCGCTTCTTTACTTATTCCTTATGAAGTCCACATTCTGTTTTACCGCTGCCGCTCCATCTTCCGCTTCTTGAATCCTGCCCATCAAGTACAGCTGACGTACAATGAAAGCAGCCGATGCTTGGAAAGTTCTGGTCATGAAGAATGTTGTAAGGAAGGTTATTTTCTTTAATATGCTCCCAGACCTCATCCCAGGTCCAATGGATCAGAGGAGCAATTTTTATGGATTGAAAACGATTGTCGATGTTAACAAATTGAGTATTTTTTCGGGTGGGAGACTGTTCCCGCCGCAAGCCGGACATCCAGGCTTTATGCTTGGACAACTCTTTTTCCAATGGTTCCAGCTTTCGCAAAGCGCAGCATTTATCAGGAGCTGTTTCCCAGAGTTTATCCCCGTACTGTTCAGACTGCTCCTTTACGGAAAGCTCAGGCTTAATGGACTCTATCGAAAGATCCGGAAAATGTTCTCTCACTTTTTTCAGTAGATCGTAAGTCTGCTTAAAGTGAAAGTCGGTATCAAGAAAGACTACTCTTGCTCCCGGTTTCACTCGATTGATAAGATCAAGGAGGACCATCCCCTCGGCTCCAAGGCTGCATGCGTACACCAGATCGTCACCGTACGTTTCATATCCCCATTTCACAATGTCCAATGCATTCCTGCCGTCTAATTCCTCATTAACTTTTTCCACTTCTTCTTGTGTGGTTGTCGGGTAATCTAAAATCAAACCCTCACCTCCGTTTATCGTTCAGCACCTGTCTGGTTGTAAGGATTTGCAAGCCACTGATGAAAGATAACATTTTTCCTTATAATAATTCCTTTTGGTCTTTTTTCTTCCATTCTGCAGAAAGCTCTAAGAACCATTCTTCATCTTTCGTTTCTAAAGCCAGATCTATAAGAAATTCAAGCTGTGTTTTGCTTTTTTCAAATGAGCTCGGAATTGTTTCGACCCAGTGGTGAAGCATTTCAATTGTATCTCCCACTATATCATCATTATCAGAGTTGACTACAGCGACTCTTACAATGTCCTTTGCCGGGTCAATCTTGTCAATATACCCTATGATCAGCTCTCCATTAGGTGTCTTTCCTGTAACCCAGCTGCTTTCTTCAACAAATGCTTTACTTACTGTAAACAATAGCATTCACCTTCCTGTGGTATTTGTCCGATCTGAATCAGTCCATTCTGATTCCATCAGCGGCTCTTATTCATTGACACGTCGGCCGTTACCCTCACTATTTATATATTGTATTTCCGTTTTTCACAAATTGCTAACGTATATTTCGTTCTCTATGGTCTTCAATAACTGTAATCATTTTTGTTACATTTAAAAACTGAAAAGAAAGCGTTGCGCTTCCTCGAAGTTTATTATCTTAATACATTTATTTCCCTTGTCAATTACTTTTGTTTGATATGGATAAAGTTAACAACTTCTCTGATTGTATAATCTTTTAAATACTCACCAAGGTGCTCTTCTGCTCCTAAAAATATATGCAGCAGGACATTTTTCATGTTCGCCCCAACAATACAGTCCTCATTGGAATCGGGACACTTAGGCTGCAAAGCTCCTTCAGAGGTAACTTGGTAAATATCCCACAGTGTTATCTGACCAGGATCAAGGGCAAAAATAAATCCACCGCCAGTACCTTCCTTGGAAGTAATAAACTCATGCTTTCGCAGTAAACTTAACACTTTCCTTATCCGTACTGGGTGCACGCACGCACTTTCTGCAATCGCCTCGCTTGTAGACATTCGGTCTGGTTTCAAGGCAAGAAGCGTAAGGCTGTGTACGGCTAGTGTAAAATTACTGTTCATTTCCATGGCCTCCTGCAAACATTCATTAAATGGGAAGTGAGCCATCAACATTTTTGTTGACCTCTAAATGTAATAATATATATTACAGTTATGAATGTCAATGATTTTACCACTTTTTCATTACACGATTGTGTTGCTAAGAAGGATGCCCGTTATTTGTTTGAAACAGGCTGCGTTTATGGCAATTGTTTTTTCAGATCTTTATTTAATAAAGCTGTCCTGACGCCTATTCCCTAAATGAAAAGCAGAAAAGGTCTTACACAGATCCCAGAAAAAATAATTTGCTGCCCTTTACCCCTTCGTAATCAGTTGCAATTTGTGTTCTCAAACAAAAAAAGCACCCTTTGGCTGCTTTTTAAAGGGAAAATTTATTATCTTTTTTCATATTTATATCCATCGATCACTTTAAAAGGCTGATACCCCCATTTGCGGTAACACTTTAAAAGACCCATTTCCTTAGGCTTGTAGTAAACGGATAAAAGCTTTTTGGCAAGCAACAATTGAAATTCCTCCTCACAGTGATGGACGATCGTAAGATGAAATAATTCTTTGTTATCCAATTTTATTGATTTCCCGTTTTAATTTTCGTTAAACATATAAATCTTATTCTTACCCCATCTTCCTTCTCATAACTTTTTAGCTTTTTCAACTATCTGCCACTTTGTTTGTTATATTCCTAACAAATTTTGAGAGAGAAACAAAAAGCAGAGGAATAAGGAGCATTTATTCGTTTTATTAGGAAGAAAACATACCAAACATAACAAATAAGATATAGAGTGATTTGTCAGAAAATTTAACAGTATATCGCTTTTGTTTTACTATTACCCTTCGTGCTACGATTATTACTGTCAAAAAAACATTTTGAAAGGGTTGATCGGACATCCATAGGATAAGCTCCAATCACACAACTGAAATGGAAAAAGCGATGTACCAATCCCACGGGTTTGGGTACGCGGAATATGACAGATGCCTGGATAAACGAATGATCGTTGAAGCCTCACGAGAAGAAAACTACAAAAAAGGCTGTGAGATTGCGGCTGAGTTTCAGTAAAAACATAAAATAAAGACAAAAGAACCGGCAGAAAGCCGGTTCTTTTTCTATTTCAAGTCTGAGCGAGCCCCCTATCCTAGTTTACTGTCTCCCGGTTACTCGAGTTACCGGATGTATTCACCCGTTTTCCTTCTCTGGTAAATACTACTTCCGATCCCACAGCTCTAATCCTGTGCCAAACCATTCACATCGATTGATGGATATGTCTCCCTCATGTTTTACGTAACGTGTTTCGAGCTGGCCGCATTTCTTTCCTTTAGGGGACTGTGCTTAAAATAGAAGCTGGCAATTTGAATCTTTAGTTTTATTTATATTCTTTTTTAATTCTCATACGATTAGGGTAGCAGGGACTAGGGAAATAGTTTACTCTTACCTTACTTACTATTTTTCTATTGACTAAAAAGGCAAGAGGAAGATTTTACAGAATATCTATTATATCGGGCGCAGGATTCTTGCTAACGACGTGTTATTGTTAGTCTTACTATATGAAAGAAAGGAACATCGATATGGGGAAAGTAATTTGTATATATAATAATCAGAGTGAAAGTTTAAAAACTACAACAGTTATCAGTTTAGCCAGAAACTTAGCCAAGGAAGGAAAAAAGGTTTTAATCATAGACACCAATTATGAAGCAGATGTCTCCCTTTCTTTTGTCAGCACAATTGATAATTTTTTAACAAGCCTTTATGAGGTAATTATGAAAGACGTTGATCCTTCAAAAATCACAGCTGCTGTTCATCGCTATATTGATCTCTTGCCTGCAAACGATGATTTAATTGGAGTGGATATTGAAGTCATAGGCAATCCAGAAAAGTACCCTGCCCCCTTTAATTTAATAAAGGAAAAGTGCACCAAGCTGCGGGAAACCTATGATTACATATTACTGGACACGCCTTCAAACTTTTCCTTGCTGTCAGGGAACGCTATCCAGTTCGCTGATCAGGTACTCATCCCATACGCGCCCGATTCATCCTCGCTGCGATCTTTACAGCGGGTGATTAAAACAATCAAAGACTTTAGCAAGAGATATCATCCTTCTCTTGAAATTGCAGGTGTATTTGCCGTCAAAGTAAATTTTGAAACCACCCTTCACCAGCAGATTATGCAGGAAACAAGGCGCTATTGTGTAACTGAAAGTATTCCTATGTTTGAAACATTTGTGGCCAACACCCCGAAAACTTCCGGGTCCCTCTCGCAAAAGCCTGAACACCTTTCTGTATACCAGGAACTTTTAGAGGAATTAAAAAAGGCAGAGTGAAGCATCTTCCGTTTGGATTTCTCCTGCCTGATGAATCCAGCCTTGCTGATTCAGGCTGTTGAGAAGCTCTTCTCAACAGCCGTTTTTTACATCATTAACCTGATTACTCAGATAAGAATAGTTAACTTAAAATAACTATTACACTAGGATGCCAAATAAGATAGTCCAAATTTTAAAGTGTAATTTTCCCTATGCTGTGCATCTTAATAGTGAGAACTTATTTGGCAACTGAATTTTGACAAGGAGAGGCTGTTATGGTCCAATTGTGTAGATCTGCAGACAACCTTCATAAAAGGCTCTATATCCTTCTGCTTTGTGCCAATATCCTCACTCTGCTTCTTTGCACTGTATATCTAGCAACAGCTCCCCTTCATACCTGGTGGAATGCCCTTGGGGTCCTTCTTCTGTTAACTTTGCTGGGCAATATAGTCGCAGCAATTACGCCAAGCCCCCATTCATGGATCGATTATCTTTATTTACTGGCAACCGCCGGATTCTTTGTGGCCATTCCTCTCTTAAACCGGGCCGCTTCAATAAATATTAGCCATTTGTCGTCTCGAAGCACGCTTACAGTTGTATTGCTCTTTTCTCTTCTCTTTCTAGGTTTAATAGTAAATTTCATGAAATTACATAAGCGTTCATCAAATTCTGAAAAGGCAATACCAGACAGCCTGACTGTAAAAGGGATAACAGTACTGCTGACCATCACCATTTTCATTGGTGTATACGCTTCGGTTCATTTAATTATCGGGAAAAGTGCAGGAATTATCGAAATGACATTTCCCCAGTATGCCGTATTTTTCAGCCTTATCTATCTTGCTTTAACAGGCCTCCTCTTAAAAATGCACAGAAACAGAAAAAGCTCTTTTTTCTATAAATCAGTACTCATTGGCGGGGTTTGGTCTGCATCCGTCTTTTTGATCCCGCTGGCCGTGACCCCCTTCTGGCTGGTTGATGCAGAGGGCACCTATACACAAAACTTTGGAATAACCTCTGAGCCTTTAACTTCTTTAGAAGCAAAACCTCAAACGATGATGAACATACCTTTTTCCCTTCCTGACTATTTTTTTGGAAAACGATCTGGGGAATACCGTGTGATCGAAAACATCCCTTATTATGAAGGGACAACCGGTCCTGACAAAGGTATCAAGCTGCAATTTGATGCCTATCTTCCTCCAGAAGGGAAATCAAACCTTCCTGGTAAACAGTCTGTACTGATCAGGATTCATGGCGGCGGGTGGACAGCCGGAGATAAAGGTTCTTCTAATAATCCCCAGGTAAATAAATATTTTGCAAGCCAGGGCTTTGTTGTTTTTGATGTTCAATACGGTCTCAGCCACGAAGAGAAACTCTTTTCCTTTTCCCGGGTGCCCGAAAACATTGTGGCCGGTTTTTCCATAGATGATATGGTCCGCCATATTGGGATTTTTACAGACTACCTGGCTGAGCACCACCAGGAATATGGTGCTAATTTGAATTCTGTCTTTGTTTCAGGAGCTTCTGCCGGCGGGCAATTAGCCAATGCTGCAGGACTTGGCGCTAATGGAGTGCATGAATTTATTAATCCATCACTTCATGTGAAAGGGATTATTTCTGTCTACCCTGCAAATGGGTTAGCCCCTTATTTAGAGATAGAAGGAACAAAGGAACTGACAGATCCGGCTCGGCTTATCTCTGAAAAAAGTCCACCGGCACTTGTTTTCCAAGGAACACACGATGGTCTGGTACCTCCATTTGTTGCCCAGGCTTTTGACCAGACTTACAAACAATACAATTTACAATCAGTACTTTTGTTGGCTCCTTTTGGGGGGCATGCCTGCGTTTCCTATTTTCCTGGCTACTATAATCAGACGTTTCTTTATTATATGGAAAGGTTTCTATATCAATTTCAGTAAAAAACTGGTGGAAGTTATACCACGCTCTTATGGAATCTGTTACTCTAGAAATAGGCGCGACAGCTTGCTTTCTCCTTTCTTATAAGCTGGAAAAAAGCTGTTGTACGAGTAATTGGTGTACAAAGGAGTTAGAATATACTCATGTTTCAGGATCTTTTTAATAAAATACAAATTCCTCTTATGATTACAAATTCAGATGGGAAAATTGTTTTTATAAATGATGCAGGGAAAAAGGTTGCAGAAGATGTAACCGGCAGCAGTCTCTATCAATATTTACCTGCTGCTTATGAAAGCATTGTTAAAGAGTACACATTATCGCCTAAAGCTTTTATGTCAAAACAAGCTGCTGAGAAAGTGGAAATCATGGTTAATGGCAGCCTCAAAACAGCTGATATGACGGTACTGGATGAACAGCACCTCCTTTTTCAATGGAACCATTCTCTGACGACATTTGAAAAACTTTTTGATATTAAAGAAACGATGACAAATAGAATATTAGATGGAGGTTCTCTCCTTGACATTCTTACAGCCCTGTCTGATGTGGTGAAACGAGAGCTTTGGATGAGCCCCCACTACTCTCTAGTCCTTTTAGAAGACAAAAATAAAGCAGCAGATGTTATCTCCCCTACTCTTACAGAATGCTTGTATCCAAGGCTTAATGGACGAAGGCTCACAAAAGAAGACGGCCTCCATGGAGAAACTGTACATGCTAATAGATCTTCTTTTGTTTATGACCTTTCGGAAAATGAAAAGTTGAGAAATTATTACCACTTTCTTTCTTCATACGATATACGTTCAATTTGGTGCGAACCCATAATCGTAGACGGAAACATCGTGGGCATATTTACAATGTACCATGATGCTCCTTCAGCACCAACGGAGCACGATATAAAACTGTTAAATGTCTGCAGCTGTCTAATTGCTCTTGCGATCAGGCATACAAAAATGAAAGAGAAATGGGAACAGGTAGAAAAACAGGAATATGAAATGATTGCTCATTATGCCGGAGACGCTATTACCGTTCTCAACAAAGAGGGCTGCATTATTTATGCGTCTCCTTCCCACTTGCCCATTACAGGGTATTCTGGAAATGAATTAGAACAAAAAAATGTACTTGATTATATTCATCCAGACGATCGTTCAGAAGTTGAGGAAAAAATCAGCTGCTTACATGAATCAAAGCAAGAAGGCTATCTAGAGGTGCGATTCAGGAAGCAGGACGGAACATACATCACCGTAGCCTGCAATGCCAAGCCCGTCCTAAAAGGAAATAACCACAGTGATATATATCGATTCATTGTGATAAGCAGGGATATTACTGAGCAAAAAATCGCTGAAAAAAAGCTCGAAGAAAGCGAACAGCATTATAAGTCTCTCTTTCATTATAATGCTAACCCTGTTGCTCTTTTAGACTTGGAGGGGAAGATTACCTCGACCAATGGCCCACTGGAAAAATTGCTTTCTTTTCATAAAGCAGCAGAATATAACGGAAACTACCAGCAATATATTCATCCAGATTATATCGAAAGTACAGACTGGTATTTTCAAAGAGCCGTTAATGGCGAGGCTGTTTCCTATGAAACAGTTGGTCTTGACAAAAATGGGCATCCCGTTTATCTCCTTATTACGAATATCCCTGTTATCCTTGACGGAAAAACTATGGGGGTTTATTGCATAGTAAACGATATTACAGATAAAAAACTTGCACAGGAGCGCTTAAAAGAAAGTGAAGAGGAGCTAAGAGCTCTGCTGAATTCAATGCCTGAATTTGTAATTTTCCAGGATAAAGACGGAAGGCTCATTGAATTAAATGAATCGGCAAAGCAATTGCTCAGCTATACGCAAACAGGTTCTCGAGGCATGTTAAATACAGAATGTCTCTCTCAAGTAGAGAAGACGGAATGGGAGAAAAAAGATAAAGAAGCCTGGGAAAAAGGAGAATTTATTCAATATGAACAACAGATGGTCCATTCTGATGGCGAGCCACGAACCTATGAAATTGTAAAAGCTCCCCAATTTAGTGATAACAACGAGAAAAAGTATATGGTCACTATAGGACGAGACATCTCTGTTCGCAAGGAAATGGAGGGGGAATTAAAAGAAACTAAAGAACTTCTTGAAGCTGTTTTTAATAACAGCGCTGATGCCATTCTTATTATTAAGCTAAACGGAGAACTGCTGAAAGCAAACCCTGCCTTTTACTCTCTCTATGGTTACTCACCAGATGATTCTAACATTCTTCAAACGAATTTAATTCCCGAAGAATTGCGAGAGGAAACGAATGCGCTCCTTGAACGAGTGAAAAAAGGCGAGAAAGTAGTCGACTATGAAACAAAGAGAAAAACAAAGAATAGAGAGTTATTTGAAGTCAGTATAACTTATTCCCCTATCAGAGATAAACACGGCAACATATCCGGCATTTCAGCTATTTCAAGAGATATTCGCGACCGAAAGAAAACAGAGGAGCTCCTGCGCAGATCAGAAAAACTGTCAGTTATAGGCCAGCTAGCAGCAGCTGTGGCCCATGAGGTACGCAACCCTCTTACTTCAATTAAAGGCTTCACTCAATTATTCGAGGACAAAATTGAAAAAGAATATACAGAGTTAATGCTTTCAGAATTAAGCAGAATCGAAATGATTATTAATGAGTTTCTTACATTGGCTAAGCCGCAGGCAGTCAACTTCAAACAAGAAAACATTATCACCGTACTGAGAAATATTCTTTCTATCATTGAGGCCCAGGCGCTATTAAATAATATTAATATACAGACAAGCTTTCATGCTGAAAATGTTCTGATAAACTGTGATCAAAACCAAATGAAACAGGTATTTTTAAATATCATCAAAAACGCAATGGAAGCGATGCCAACAGGCGGGATTTTGTCTGTAAATACCCAGATTACTGATTCATGTTTGGAAATAGGAATTACCGATGAAGGTGTCGGCATACCTCCTGAAAGAATACAAAGACTTGGAGAACCCTTCTTTTCCAACAAAGAAAAAGGCACAGGCCTTGGGTTAATGGTCTGTTTTAAGATCCTCGAAGACCACGATGGCCGAATTGACATAAACAGTGTGGAAGGACAAGGCACCACTGTCACGATCAAACTCCCTTTGCAAGAGGAATGATCAAGAAAGAAACTTTACCCTGGCAAATGTTATTTTCAGAAGAAAAACCTCCCTGGCAGGGGGGGTTTTCTTCTTTTTCTTCCAATAATTATGGATAATCCTTCCTTCCGTCGCACAACCTAGGGGTAAAACGTACAAAGGAGGAGCCTCCAATGTCTTTACACCATTTTATCCATTGGCTTCGGTCACGGTTTTGGTACCTTCCTTTGGTGTATGGTTTGTTTGCATGCCTTTTTGCATACGTCAGCTTACAGATTGATGTGAACCTTTACCGGTTTGACATGATAAATCAGTTTCTTCCTGACTTATTGTTTTCGGATCTTGATCGGGCAGAAACCATTCTAAGCTCTATTTCTGCTTCGTTGCTTACCATGACGACCATTACCTTTTCTACCATTCTTGTCGTCTTGACCACGTACTTATCTGAATTCTCGCCTCGTGCTCTGCATAATTTTATCACTGACCGTAATACTCAGCGTGTACTTGGCGTATTTTCAGGAGGCTTTATTTATACCATCCTTCTTTTGCTTCTTCTTCATGAACCTGGATCAGAGGCCGGCTATATTTCCCCGGCTATCGCTGTCGTCTTTGCTATTGTATGTTTAGTTGTATTTATATTTTTTGTGCACCATGTAAGCAGCTGGATTCAGGTCAGTAATTTAATTCATACCATCACTCTGGAAACAATGGAGAAAATCGAACATGACCTAAGCAGTTTAAAGGAATTCACTGAGGATTCACCGTGGCAAGACTGGGAAAGCGGTGAACTCACCCATCTAGATCCAATCTCCCTAACTGGAAATCAAGCGGGATATATCCAGGATGTGGACATACTCGGCTTAGTTAAGCAAGCAGAAAAAGATGATACAATTGTAAAAGTATTACGCAAAGTCGGAGAATATGTAGACCAGGACACCCCCATACTTTCTATCTATACTTTAGAGCCACATGAAATTCATGGTGCCTATCAAAAATACATCTCCATAGGCATACGTAAAATTGCTTATGATAACATCGAGTTTGGACTGACCAAACTGGTTGAGATTGCCCTGCGGGCTCTTTCCCCGGGTGTAAATGACCCCAATACCGCCATAAATGGCATTGATAATCTAGGTAAAATCCTGTCAAAGCTGGGCAAGAAGCACCTCCCTCATGCCTACCACAACGACAAAGAAAACAATTTGCGAGTGGTATATGATAAACCATCTTTTCTGGATTATTTATATAAGTCCTTTTACCAGATTCGCCAATACGGAACGAATGATATCTCTGTTCTTTCTTCCCTTCTCGGTGCGTTAACTTTAATAGCTGAAAGCAATCATTCTTCAATAAAGAAGAATGTATGGGAGTTTACGCAATACATTATTGAAGGAGTAGATCATCAGGCTATGCTTTCCTTAGACAAACAATTTATTAATAAAAAGCTCCATAAGCTAGCCCAAGCTGCAGGGTTTTCAAAAGACTACAAACCCTTTGTGTAAAAGGGTTTTCCTTTTATTTACAACGAACACACTGTGGAAGTTTGGCATTAAATATGCAGGCAGGCTTTTAAAGGCAAATGATCTGATGCTTTTGGGTGAGTGGTCACTACTTCTGCTTCGGTAACCTCTATATTATTACTGGTAAATATATAATCTAATCTCAACCTTGGTTGTAAAGAAGGGTATGTATGCCCTTTTCCATTCCCGGCAAAATGCCAAACATCCTGTCCCTTTCTTGTTATCTTTCTCCATCCTTCTGATTCTGGTCTCATATTAAAATCTCCCATTATTATGGAAGGTGGGTTCTCAGTGAGCTGATTCATTATAAACTTAGTCTGCATGCGATGAAGAAATGGATTCAGACTAAGGTGTGTTATGTTAAAATAAACGACCTTGCTGTTTACTTGGATTGATGTCTGCATGAGTGACCTGCCTTCAAGTAAGCCGGGGACAAAATCAAATTGGTATGTTTTTTTAGAAAGGATCGGAAAGCGGGATAAGATTGCATTTCCATATTGCCGCAGTGAAGTGCTTTTTTTAGATTTTAGTGTAATAGAGGCACTAAAAGCCTCATACATGTTTAATTTTTCAGCTAATATGCTAATTTGGTCCATATGATTGCTGCGCCTGGAAAAGTGTTTGTCTACCTCATTAAGACCAACAATATCTATGTTACTTTGAGCGATGACATCTGCAATTCTGTTAATATCTACTTTTCTATCCATGCCCTTGCCATGGTGAATGTTATAGGTCATTACCTTTACTTCCATCTTATCTCCTCTCTGACCACATAATGAATGTAGAACTTTGTGGATTACAACAAAAGAGCAAGCATATAGATTGCTCAGTCGATGGCTGACTTATTCCTTAAAATTAAATAACGCCGGCTTCGTTTAAGAAACCGGCTTTTTGCTTTCTGCTCGTACTTATGACTGCGGAGTAGGCTCTCTGTCCGGAAGAACACCTTCCGCGATAAATTTATGATAGAACCACTCTCCTACAGCGATGACAACAGATGAAATAACAGCAACGGTGAAAGGAACGCCAGTACCATACACTAACGGCCCGATCAGCCAAATCGCTACAGCGGCCAAAGCTATATCCCCAATGGTTGCGACAGTATTATTAGAAACGCGAAGAATTCCTAAGTCACCAACTAAGTAGCTGAGTCCTGCAATGATAAGGCTTAAGCCAAATGTAGCTCCAGCTGGGTATCCATAAATGCCCGTCATAACAATTAATAAAACAACAGCAACCATTAATACTTTGATAATAAGTGCAACAACATGCTTCAAGAGAAATTCCTCCTTTTTTCATCTCCACCCATAGTCTTTACAAAAAGTTTTTTTTCACAATGAATTTCCCCATGTAGTATTTTCCATAACTGAAAACACATGTAAAAGGTGTCCTTAAAGAAAGTTTCCATTCCTCTTATGCTGTGATGACCCTGCCGTTAAAAGCACCAAAAAAACAGAGGACCCGCCTTTTTAAATACACGGGACCTCTCACTTTGAATTATGTTACTTTTTATGCCGATAACGTTTTTTCATTCTGAGTTGAATGTCCTCCTTTTGGATAAAGACCAAGCTTTACAAATACATAAGGGGCGCCAAGGAGTCCCCATAAGCCAATAAGCCCGTATCTTATAAAATCATAAGTAGCTGTTTCTGGAAAGATTATTTTCACCCCCGATTGAAAGGCAATGATACCAACAAAGCCAACACCAAATGCAATACTTTTTTTGAGCCAGTTTTGCGGAATTTTCATTTGGACATGCTGTTTTTCGAGTAAATATCCAATCCCCGCTCCTAAGAGGAACCCTGCGTATTTTAATCCCTCTGAATGGGGGAATATCGCAGTCAGCAGAAATGGAAAAGCGATAACCAATCCCCAATGCACACCTGCTGGCAGGCTGGCAATCTTCTCTTGAAGAAAATACCCGGCCAGAATGACTGCAAGCCCAATCCCTATTCCAGTTAATACATCTGTTGGCCAATGTACTCCAGCATATAAACGAGAAAGAGAAATACTTAATATAAGGAGAACTGCAAATAACGAGAACCACTTGTTTCTTATAATTAAAGCTAAATATCCCCAAAGGGTCATTGATCCTTGCGCATGGCCGCTTGGAAATGAATCGTATGGGTAATGGCTCCCCACTTCTGCTGAAGAAACAAACAGAGAGTTGATTCCTTCGATCCCGATCGGCCTTTGAACAGCAAATTGAATCTTTAAAAAGGCATTGATAAAGATTGATACTAAAAAAACATAAAAAAGCCGAAAGCCTATTGGTTTGGATATACACCAATAAACAAACGGAAGGATAATAAAATAGAATTCTTCATTTCCTAAAAAGGTGAAAATCGTTGCAAAGAAAGTAAGTATGGGGTTTTGCCACTCTGTAAATGCTTCTAAAATGTCAATTTGATTCATCTTCTGCTCCTTTATGTAAATTACAAGTAAATACTTTCTGCACAAAAGCACTATTTCCTTGTACCTGTTAGAATAAATTACAATTTATAAGAAATAAAATAATTTTGAATATTATTTGAAGTTTATTGGCAAAGTTTGTCATTGGGGGTATAATTGAATTGTAATCTTCATACGAAGGGGTGAGAAGCATGAATGAAATCCCAAATATTTATTTGGCATTGGTGGAAAGCTATGACAACGCCTACGACGTCTATCTTGTGAATAACACGGAACATCTTATCGATCAAGCTAACAGATCTATAGGAGGCCAATATGATGATGATTTCAAAACAAGCTCCGACAACTTAATTTTTGAGTTCGGCTCCCTTGGCCCCTACAGTTCTGTTAAAATAGATCGTTTAGAATTCTTCGACTTTCAATTTGTAAATCCTTATCGAATGACTTTTGTACAAGCGGGCCAGGAAACGAAGAAAACCTTTATTGTTTCCAAATACCTTAACGAACATCCTTCAAGCCCATATATTCTTCCTGAAGAACAAAAGTCCGGGTATCTTGTAGAATAATCCTGTAATTAATTATTTTGTTACTCTAATGAAGACCACTTTTAAGTAGTTACCTTCCTTAAAGTCCGCTGTTGTTTTGAAGTCTGAAGGCAATGAAAATTCCTCTTCTAGTTTAAATTTTCTGCCCATTTCTTTGAATGCTTTTTCAATAAATCCTTTGAACTTTTCCATTCCAAAGCCGCTGTAATTAGTTGAAGCTACAATAACGCCATTTGTTTCTGTAATAGCTACCGCATCTTTGACCAGATTTTTGTAATCTTTCGCTGCGCTGAAACGATTCTTTTTTGAGCGGGCAAAGCTTGGGGGATCAAGGATAACCATACCAAACTTCAATTGTTTTTTTACCGCGTATTTAAAATAATTAAATACGTCCATCACTTTAATGTCATGCGCTTCATGATCGATGCCATTTACACTGAACTGCTCTATTGTTTTAGGCAGGCTGCGGTTAGCAAGGTCCACACTGGTTGTCTTTTCTGCTCCCCCAAGAGCTGCGTAAACGGAAAATGCGCCCGTATATGAAAACGTATTTAATACGGTTTTGCCCGATGCATACTTGTCTCGAATCTTTTTTCTCACTTCCTTTTGGTCAAGAAATATCCCGGTCATTGGTCCTTCATTTAAATAAACGGCGAAGCTGACTCCGTTTTCCTTTACTACAAGAGGAAACTCGCCCCGCTCCCCTTTTATAAAATCATCATCTTCAATGTATTTTCCTTCTGTATTGAACCGTTTCTTTTCATAAATACCTGTATATTCTACAAGCTTCTCAAGAGCATGGAGGATTATACTTTTAAATTGATATATTCCTTCACTGTACCAGCTTATTACGTAATACCCATCATAATAATCAATTGTCAGCCCGCCAATCCCGTCACCTTCCCCGTTAAACACGCGGAAAGCTGTTGTATCATCTTTATCAAAGAATATGGCTCTTTGGTTTAGAGCTGAGCTGATCTTTTTTTCAAAAAAATTAAAATCAATGAATTCCTTTTCTTTTCGAGTAAGCACCCAGCCATACCCTTTATTTTGGCGTCCATAATAGCCTCTTCCAATAAAGCTTCCTCTCTCATCTACAAGGCGGATCAAGGAACCCTCTTCCTTAAGGTCTTGTATATTAACAATGGCTTCCTTTGTTATCAAAGGATAACCGCCTTTCATTTTTCCTGCCTGCTGATTCTCGATGGTAAGGGTAATTTCCTCTGCCATGTTATATCATCCTAACGTAGAGTTTTATGTATAGGTAAGTTCTAAGCTCGGGTTTCATTATAATATAACTTCTGTGATCACTTCCACTTCGTTACATTCCCTTTTTTTCACACTCAAACAAAAGCGTGCGACTAGTTAATGGAGAAAGGCAATGTTTTAGAATACTTAAAGAGGCAGGAAGCATAAGGAGGGGACCACTTATGTTACTAGATATTTATATCGGTACATTAGATGATAGCAGTTTCTCATATGAAGGTGGAAATTGGAGCGGCAATATTCCTAAGAAGATAAGCCCATGGTTTCCAGAAGGCCACAAAGCATTTAGACTCCTTTTGGAAAAAATAAAAAATAATGAGTTCGTAGGAAGACAAGTTGATTGGGGAGGTTGGGCTGCTATTGTCACTCCAGACATAATCTGTCTGTTCCTTAACGAGCTTCCAGCCAGTGAAAAACGGAGCCAGTTACTCAGGTTTGCAAAAGAGCAGCTAAACCAGCAGAAAGAGTATGTACTTGTTGGCATAGAGTCGTAGCCATGCTGAAAAGCCCTTGTTTCTTTTAAGGAATCAAGGGCTTATTATGGCATTACGCCTGCACTATTTTCAATACGTTGCTTTGGATTCTTTAATTCATGTAAGTACCCTCTACCTTGTATTCAATATCTCCGTTATCTAACACTAAAGCCGAAATTTTTTTGATCCGAAGGTTTACTTTTCTATCTTCGATTATAAGTTCGCACTGATCATTATGATTTATTTCAATTCCAGAGACAAATTCAAGTTCCACAGTTCCCGGTACTAATTTTCCTTTTCCATAAATCGCTCCTCCGCCAAGCTGGAGCTGATAAAACTTTTCTCTATAGGGCACCGTGTGCTCAATGACCTTACCTTCCACGATCACGTTTTTATTTTTGAATAATAGTACAGACATAATAATAACTCCTTCCTATTTTTCAAAATATTCTTCTTGGTAGCTCTCTTATTCCCTGATTAAAACAGAATATAACATTATTCGTTTGACAAAATAACACAAGAATTTTCGCAGTTATTTTTTGGATGTAAGATGATCTCGTCCTTTTTGTTTAATGATTCTTTTTTAAAATAATTTTTTATTACGGTAAGTGAAATTTTTTAAATGAGAACCTCTCCTAGGCAATACCTCTTTTAAAAGCTATAAGCAAGCACTACCTTTGGTTTATTTTTCCTCTCAGTGCTTTTAAAAACAAAAAAACCGGGAAAGGAGCTGTATCCAGAAAAAAGGAGGAATACGTAATGAAATCAATTAAACTGGCAGCAGCTTCTTTCTTTGCATTGTTGTTCTTTGTTTCATCCGCTAACGCTTCCGATGCCTGCGCCTGCAGTGAACCTTATGAAGTGAAGCCCGGAGACACGCTCTATTCGTTAGCCCAGCAATACGGAGTGACGGTCGAGCAAATCCAAAATAAAAACTCTATGGGAACATCTACTTATATTATTGCTGGAGAGGATATTCTCCTTCCTCCGGAACCAATAGAAGATGCTGAGGCCCAGGAACCTTCCGCTGAACCAGATTCTGCGGTATATGTTGTCGAAAGCGGTGATACCCTTTATAACATTGCCCAGTCAGAAGGCACGACAGTACACGCCCTGCAAACTAACAACGATATAGAAAGTGACGTAATTTTCCCCGGCCAGGAATTAACTATTCAGTAAATGATAAGAGGAGGTCCCCAAATACTTGAGGACGTCCTCTTTTTTGTTTGAGCGCCCCTTTACACCCTGACACACAAAACATAACTTGCCCCTTTTGGACATACATTGAGGTAATGGAAGGGGGGCTGTTATGAATTTTTTTTATGAATATGGATGGCTGCTGTTCCTAGCGGCCGAAGTCCTGACATGGGGAGCTGCCCTGTCATTATTTTTCAGCCGCTATTTCCTTTCATCGAGGTTTCTTACTCATGTCTCGATTGTCAGTATTCTTGCGTTAACTTCTTTTCAACTTTATTTAGTAGGAGTCGATTACTATATAAATCAAGAAGTTTCCTTTACCCAGGTACTCATGATCCTTTTTATTTTTTATGCGGCCACCTTTGGAAAATCATACATTTCACGCATTGATAGGTACATGAAGCAGAAGTTTGAAAACAGAGATACATCCTGGAAGACTTATCTGCCATTTTCTCTGAAATTTCAGCCCGAAAGAAAACGGCAGCAACTGTTTTACCTCCACACAGCTGTATTTCTTTCTCTCCATTTATTATTGCTTCCTATGACAAACAGCTCTTTACCGGCCTGGGAATGGTCTTTCTATACTGGATGGTTGAGCCAGCCTCACCTCGGGTTCTATCCCCATTACTCATTTAATATTTTCAGTTATGTCTGGAGAATCATCTATATGATTGATGCTTTCTTTTTTCTTTGTTTTTCATGGTTTCCTGCGCTGACTCAAAGACTTGGATCTCGCTTATAGAAGGGTCGGCGAGCATTATCCCGGCATCATAACACCAATCAGTCAGTATGATTTAACAGCCTTAAAACCCCTGACAAATCAGCGCTTTCTATATCAGGTCTTACGTCAAGCTCTTCAAGGGGCAAGTGCTTCCGGTTCACCCAGGCTGTACGAAATCCAAAGGCGGACGCTCCAATGATATCCCAGCCATTTGCAGAGACAAATAATACTTCATCTCTTTTTACATTCAAGTTCCTGAGAACTGACTGGTAAGATGCGGGCACAGGTTTATATTGTTTATAATCATTTACACTGATAATTTTGTGAATAAGAGAAGAGATCACAGATTGGCTTACAAGAGGTTCAATCATATCCCGGGAGCCATTGGAAAAAATCACACGCTGATAATCATTCAGCCCTTCGAGCACCCCTTTGGCTTCCTGAAAGACGTCTAGATTCAGATATTCATTGCGTAATGCCTGCTCGTCACTTTCACCTAACTCAAGCTCTAATTCTTTACACGTATATCGCAAGCTATCTGTAGTGACTTTTGAAAACGGCTCATAGATACCCATAAGCTGACGTAAAAACGTGTATTCAATTTGCTTTTGCCTCCATCTTTCACTTATCTCCCTTCCGTTTCCCGGAAATAATTGCTCTGCCTTCTTTTCCACTGAGTGTACATCAAAAAGAGTTCCGTATGCGTCAAAAACAATCGCTTGAACCATATTACTCTCCCTCCATGCTGTTTCTTTTCCTCGCGTTCAGAAATTACCTTTTACAATGTTCGAGTCTTTCCCGATAAAAACCTTCTATTGGATGTGACCATCACTCCATAAGAAGGTTTTCTTTGTTTTTTGTTTGCTTGCTTACATATCACGATACCTGTGAAAGGACTGGTTCGTTTTCACATGAAGTCATCTTTGTTTTCAAATCTTACATGATCGTTTTGCTTAGCTTTGGAGGTGTTCTCCAACAGTTTTCCGGCTTTTCAAAAGCCCTTCGGATGAATAGGGGCTTAAGTATGGTCCCTGTCCTATTCCACATTTTAATTCTTTTACTTTTTTGTATTGATAGCCAGTCTTAATCCCATCAGCCTTCACTGTTAAATGAAGTCTTTGACAATGTAAGATAATCGTTTCCATAATCAGTAAGTTGCGATTATTTTCTTCCATTCCTCCTATAATAAAATCGGGTATTTTGACGCCCTGGATTGGAAGGTTTGATAGTTGAGTTAAAAAAGTAGTTCCCGGCTTAAAATCTGTAATAAAAATATTAACTCCCAGGGCTTGAAGTGCTGAAAGCTTCAGCTCAGCTTCCTTTAGATCTTTCATTACGGTGGTGTGCGACAGGTTTATTTCTAACAGCCAGGGACTCAAACCCGTTTGAAAAAAGCTTCTTGTACTTCGTCGACAAATGTACTCTCCTTAAAATGTTTGCTTTCGATCGTCACTATATTTTTTTTACTGCAGCCTTGTTCCTCGCGTTCTTTTCCCAGTGCGCACACTTCCCTCAACATCCAGCGGCTGAAAGGAACAACCACATGGGAGGCAACGTCCTCCTGAAAAAGAAATTGTTCAGGAATTTCTCCTTTTGAAGAGTGACTCCATTCAGGTGTAAACTCTATTCCAATTATCATGTCCGTCTGTAAATTCATGACAGGCACATGTTCAAGAATAGTTTCTGTGCTTTCCAAAGCATTCATTATTTCTCATCCCTGCTTTTCCAGCTCCCGGTCTTGCATGCCAATCTCCTCATCGTAAACAGAATATTGGTTTCTTCCCTTTTTCTTCGCTTCATACATCGCAAAGTCTGCTTTTTTAATTAGCATTTTTACCGTTTCATGCCCATCCTCCCTGGGGAAAGCAATCCCGATGCTTGGTGTGGAAAAGATATTGTGTCCCCTTATGGTATATTTCTTGCTTAACGTTGAAATCATGCGATTCACAAGTGCGAAGGCATCTTCTTTTGTTTTAAGGCCTGTTACCAGGATCGTAAACTCATCTCCCCCTTGCCTTGAAACCATATCATGGGGACGAATGCTGGTTTGCATCCGTTCAGCAGCTGCACATAACAGCATGTCTCCTATTTCATGGCCCAATTTATCATTAATGCATTTAAACCTGTCTAAATCAAGGTACAGGACAGCCATTATTGCTTTTTCCTTTTCAATTTGGTTTAACGCTTCCTCAACTGCCTTCTCAAACTTTATTCGATTGGGAAGACCTGTTAAAGGATCATGGTAGGCCATGCGGGCCATTTTTTCTTCGGATTCTTTAAGGTTTGTTATATCTTTCATAATGCCGTGAATACCTACTACTTTTTCTTCAACAAAAATAGGAATAAAGGTACAGCTTGTGATATACCCTTGATTAGCCTGATTTCGAAACGTCGTCTCAAAATTTTGTGACGCGCCCCCAGCAGCTTTTTCAAAATGAATATAAAAAGCATCTTTTGAAGCGGCCTCTATAAACATGAAAATAGGATTAAGAAGAAGAGATTCTTCCTTTTCACCCGCCAGCCTGGAAAAGGAAGAATTTATCATCGTTATTTCTCCTGATAGATTTAAAGAATAAACTGGATCAGGATGATTTTCAAAGATGGAACGGTACCTCTGTGTACTGATTTCTAACTGTTTGTTCTGCTTGTTAAATTCATGTAAAAGTTTCCGGCTTCCTAACAGAGCGAGAACCTGTCTTAGCATTATTAGAGATATGACCAGGCTGATTCCTATGGTAAGAGAGTTTACTTCTGAACCGTCTGAAGCGATAAAGACAATAATAAGTATGACAGTACTTCCATATGGAAGTATCACTTCCCTTATAATAAATTGACTTTGAACCCCTTGATGGATTGCACTCTCCTTCATCCTGTCTGTTCTGTACATATAAGCTGAATACCCTATTAAGAACAAAGCCAATGTAAACAAAGGATCAATCAGGCTTCCTGTCATATACGCTTCTGCAGCCATCAAATATAATAATAAAGCATCTGCAAGTGTAAAGAGGACTATGCCTGTTGTTAAAACATGTAGACAAATCCTGAAATACGAATCCTTCGAACGGAAATACACTAAAAGGACTCCAAACAAAATCGCCAAATCAGCTGCCGGATAGCCTATATAAATAAGAAGAAAAAGGTCCCCGCTTTCTCGAGTTGCAATAATATCTCTAATGATAAAATGATAGGTAAAAGTAAAGGCTGTTATCATTACAATCGTCATCTCTATTAAAAAGCGAGCATTATGGACAATTTTATTCTTTTGAAGCAAAAAATAAACAAATGCGGTTATAAAACAAATGACCTGCAGGAAATAAAAGTAGTCAGCTGGCCCGGGAAAAGTGATGCCCTCTTGCAAAACTGATTCCACGTAAAACCAGTAGACCTCTCCAATAAAATAAATAAATGTGCCGGTTCCAAGAAAGAACCAGAAGGGTTTTATCCAGCGTTCACTTCTCGTGTAGGCATGAAATATTGTTAGTGCTGCAAGGAATGGTCCAACCATTGCAAAAACACTTTGGATGAGCAAGGATGAATGGGAACCAGGAGTCAAAAAAAGTATCGCTACGTAGTATGTTATGATATACACTGCTATGAAAATGATAGGGAAGACGTGAGCAGATCTTATCATTGGCACCCCCACCCTTTCTTTTATAGGTAATTATTACTGTGTCTTTATTCCCATTATACAATATATGGTTATGACAATGTAAAGCAAATTTTCTATTATTTTTGAAAATAAAAAACACAGCAGCCTGAAGGACGCCGTGTTTTTATTCTGATCGTTTTTCCTGCCTATCCAGTGGCAACTGCGTATTTCCCTCCTGGTACAGTTAAGTGATTTTGCACGGCGTGCATAGAAAGCCGGAAGCTGATTAGCCTTATAAACCTTGCGGCCATCCTGAACTCTTCCTGCGCTAAATCCCCCTTGGCGTCTGCCCTTTTCCCTTTTTATCATGATCTCATCTTTTCTTTTTTTGTTTTTCTTTTTAAAGTGATTTCTATCACAAAACCTTTGTTTTGTGATTGCTATACTTTTCTTATGAATAAAGTACAGGATAAAGGAGAGTGATAAGCATGTTGATGGACTTTCTTTCTCATTATCAAATAAATGCTTATGACCTGATCACCTTAAAAGCAAGCAACCAGACTATGAGCATAGACGAATTTATCACTTATATAGAAGATGTAAACAAAAGCAACGCTATAAAAGAACGGTTATTAACTCTCGGGATGTTAATAGATAAAGACAGGATTCTGGCTTATTTAGCAGGCACGGCAGAATTATTCTTGCAGCACAGCAATCTAACTGTCCAGAAGCAATGGACATAGCAAGGGAGAGCTTTTTATGGATTCTTGTTTTGAACAGGATTTACAGATGATAAAAAAAGAGACAAATAGTGACTTTGCCGCTATTGCCTGGACTGAGGAAGGGGGCAAAACCCACCGCTGGAAGGATGCTGTCGGCTTTTCAAATGACAGATATAAAAATATTTGCAAAAGAAATGGCTCAGGTCTTGCAGGTGTAATCTTTACTGCAGGAAGGCCGTTTCGATTAGATAGTGAGAATCCCAATTTAGAGCGTAAGAGGCTGGAATCTCCAATTATGCTTGCAGAGAACCTTTTTGCCGCAGCTGCTGTGCCAATTAAAATGAATGATAAAGTAAAAGGAATTCTTCTCGTCGGAAGCCGGGCTGAAAGACTTTATACGAAGTCGGACCTCTCCCATATGACCAAAACTGCAGAAAAAATCGGTGCCTGGCACCCTGCTCGAATGTCATAAAAAAATGGCAGAATCCTTCTTATGAAAGGATTCCACCGTTTTTTTCTGTTACAGCTGAATCGGGTGCCAGGTACCAGGAAGAAAATTCCATTATTTCAAGAATGTCTTCTTCGGAAATATGGAGCATGCGTGCAATTTCGGCAACATATGGGCTTTTTGATTCTCTTGTAACCAGTACATCGTTTGTTTCTTTTATATCCCTGGGGCTTGGCAATGCTTGCCCCTGCAGTTCTTTTCTTTTATGTTTCATACGCTTTAAAGCGTTTATTCTTATGACTGCCATTACATCTTTTTTGCTGTAGGTCTGGCATGCCTGCAGCTCTTCAATAGAAAAATACATTCCAGCTGATCGGTACAGCGGTATTTCCTCCGTTGATTTGGCAAAGGTTAAAGCAAGGTGTTCAATCTCTTTTTCTACTTCAAGCATTATATACAAAGGTGCACCAATAGAATCAAGAGCCAGCGCTTCAGATGGAATCATCCCCATTGTTTTCCTCCTTTTTTTACCTTTATCTTCATCTTAAGCAAAGAATATATAATATCTAGTGAGAAATGTCACTTTTAGTAAAAAAAGGTACTTATCTCCTACAAACAACCACCTGGACTCCTGGGCCCTCTGTCATATAATAGCGTTCAACACTTTCATATCATCTGTTTTTCTTTCAGAATATTACAAGTGCCTTGGGTGTTATGCACCCTGATAGCGGTTTGGAGGCAGGCCGGTTACGTGTTCCAGAGTGATGACAAAGGTAAACCCTGCCATAGGCTGTTCTTTTTTCTCCTTTTCTGTCAGCTTCACATCGGCTGTAGTGACAAAAAGCTGATTTAAGTCCTTCCCCCCAAAAGTACAAGACGTTACCAGGGAAACGGGAAGATTAATTTCTTCCTGTTTTTCTCCTGTATCAGGATCCCACCTGCTGACTTTTCCACCTTCAAAGTGAGCAATCCACAGTTTCCCTTCTGAATCAATTGTCATACCATCTGGTTTTCCTTTTTCCTCAGTAAAATCAATCACAGGCCGAGGCGTAAAAATATCTCCAGTCTGGAATTCATAGTTAAACACGACAACCTGCTGTTCAGGAGTGTCTATATAGTACATGCAATTCCGGTCTCTATTCCAGGCCAGCCCATTAGAAACTGTGACAGGGGAATGCATTTTTCTCACTTTCCGTCTTTTATTGAGACAATATAAGGCTGCGGCTCCTTTCTCCCTCGTTAAGGAGATGGTTCCTGCCCAAAATCGTCCTTCCGTATCACATTTTCCATCATTAAAGCGGTTATTGGATTTCTCTTCTTCCGGGTCTGAAAGAAAGTGAAAATCGTGGTTATCCATATCAACGATATAAAATCCATGCTGCATCGCTGCTACGAGTTTTCCTTGTGAAGTAGGAGCTACCGCTCCCACCATCTGTCCTGTCTTCATGGAACGAACCTTTCCATTTTCTGGATTGTACTCATGAATCCGCTCCCCGGTAATGTCCACCCAGTATGCTTTCTTTTTTTCATCATCCCAGATCGGACTTTCTCCTAATTCTGAATGGTGGGCAATGACCTGGGCATCCACTTCTCTCTGCCTCACGTTGCATTTCACCTCTCTCCTTGATGTCCATTTACCAATCTCTTTTCACACCATTCCCAAGAGAGGAAGGATTTAACCGGTATTTCTCCATAACATCCTTTTCTCCGGGTTCAAATAACGTAAAATATTTTTAGTTTAAAACATTTGACAGCAGCGCATAAAAAAACGCGGCTCTGAAAAGCCGCGTTTGTCAGGAGGGTGGACTATTTTATCTTTGAAAATTACACAGTAGCTCGTCTGCGAATGGTTAACAGCACTGCAGCCCCTGCGGCAGCTAATGTGCCCATAAGCACCATGAAAGGATTAGCTGTCGCTGTTGCAGGAAGGGCTCCTCCCTCTTCTTCAGAACCATTGTCCTCTTTTACCGGTGCTGCTGCCTCTGCATCTTCCTCAGATGCTTCTTCCTCTGTGCCATCTTCTTCTGTTGCTTCTTCAGCAGCATCCTCTTCTTCTACTGCCTCTTCTTCCTCAGTGGCATCTTCTGTTGTGTCTTCCTCGGTTGTACCAGTCATGGCTTCTTCATGAGCCGTGAATTCTGCTTCATAGTCTGGAAGAGTCAGGCTTTCACATGGGATACCGTCACTGTCACCATCCAGGCCATGTGGATCATTTTGAGAATGATACCCATTAGATTCCCAGAAGTCCCATACTTCAGAACCGGAATTAAAGTCCCCGCAGTTTCTGTCCTGAGCTCCTGCCGGCAATGCAAAAGCCAGAGCGGCCATCAATAAAAATACAAAACCAAATAACGAGATTGATAGTTTTTTCACCATAACTTATAACCCCTTTATTAAGTATTTAGTCCACCCCTTCTTTCATCCTATCAATCTACTACCTTATTTTACAAGTAATATACTAATATGGCATGAAAGATTATATTTCCCAATTTTTCGCTAGTTTAATAGATATGTTTTTTTCCTTACTGAAATGAACTTTCTTCACCGTTTTCTGGAAAATTCCTGCATACAGTCCTGCCTGAAATAAGAGCATGGAAATCTTCTTCCGTTCCTTGGTATAATAGAGGAATTACAAACTTCTCAAGGAGTAAGATATGTTTCCACTAACCTTAGACGACATTAAAAACCTGGCAGGTGTTCCCATTTACTCTAGGGGCCTCACTTATTATCAAAAAGGCTCTGTCCATAAATTTAATATAGATACAGAAGAAGAAGAAACAATCGTAACTGCAAAGGTTACGGGCAGGAGGATCTATGAGGTTGACTTGTTTCTAGAGCATAGGACCGGCCAGGTATCAGGACATTGCAGCTGTCCGGCAGCTGAGATGATGGATACCTGCAAACACATGACTGCTGTGCTGATTAAAGCTGTGAATGCTTTCTCACATGACGATATGCTTCCATACGAGACAGATCCTCTCGTAAATAGAGCAACGGTATCCTACGATCCTCACGTGAGTGAATCATTTACTGAAGAAATTATTTCCCAGCTGACAGATGAACAAGATCCTTCTTTCCATCCTGAGATCCCTTTAACAGTCCAATTCACAATCAAGCCGGATGTGGGAATCACGTACTGGAACAAAGGGACTTTTTCCTTGCGGTTAAAGGCAGGTACGAACAGCAAGCTTTACGTGGTGAAAAACGCTAAAGATTTTCTTGAATCAATAGCCGAGAAAAGAAATCACTATTTTACACCTTATTTCACTTATGATCCGAGTGAACATTATATTGCTGAGCCTTTAGGGCAGTTTTTACAGCTGCTGAAAGAAATCTCTGATCATAATGACTGGTACGGTGAAGACCACTATCGTTACAGCTCGAAAAAGGATGAAATCAATATCCCTCCTATGTTTTCTCAACAGACAATAGACCATCTACTCACCTTAGAGGAAGTCTATGTCCAAGACGACAGGGATTTTTTTCCTTTACAGGTAAAAGAAAGAACCTTCCCTCTTTTGTTTTATGTAAAAAAGGAGAACGATTATATTGTTCTTTCCCTTTCCGATTCATATAAAATCCTAACAAGCCTGGAAGGGACAGACTTTATAATGGATCAGGGAATCTTTTACAAAGTAAATGAAGAGCTTCAATTTTCTGCTTTTTCTCTATATAAAGCCATAAAGAAAACCCGCTCCTCCTCCATGGCTCTTACAAGGCCTCAGTTTGAGAAGATAGCGGGTACCGTGATTCCTATTTTAGAAAAATACAACCTTATCCTTCTTGACCAAAACATTATGACTAACATCCAAACAGAAAAGTGTAACCCTGTTGTAGACATTGAAAAAGACGGAAGCCAGCTGCTTGCTCGTTTGTCGTTTCAATACGGAAGACAAGTCATCTATCCATTTGAAGAACGAGAGGATCAAGAGGTCCTCATTGCACGTGACATGAAAACAGAGCGAAAAGTAGTCTCATTAATTGAAGAGGCCTATTTCCATTGGAACGGCAGTAGATTATCCTTAAACGGTGATGAAAACATCGGGCGTTTCTTTTACCGCATCCTTCCTGACTTAAGAAAACATGCAACCGTTACGCTTTCCGACGAAGCAGAAGAGATGATTGCCTATGAGCTTCCCGACTCTGTCCTTACTTTTGATATTGACCCTTCTAATCAATGGTTTGAAGTCAGCTTCAGAACAGATGATATTTCCGGAGATGAAATAGAGTCTATTTTATCTTCACTGAAAGAAAAAAAGCATTATCATACAACAAAAGAAGGAAAAATCATGTCTTTGGATCAAGATCATTGGAAAGATACCTTGCATTTTTTAGAGAGGACAGGGCTGCATCCGGAAAGCTTAGCTGACGGTCCTTCACTCCTTCCAAAGTATCAGGCTCTTGAAGCAGATGAACTTGCGAAAGGAAAGGGGTCGTTTCACCGCTCTCAGGCATTTGAAACGTTAGTTCAGTCCATTCTCCACCCGGAAACAACAGAGCATAGGATCCCGGCCTCCCTGAATGCCGAGCTTAGAGATTACCAGCTCAGAGGTTTCCAGTGGCTGAAATCTTTGTCTCATTACGGTTTTGGCGGGATATTGGCTGATGATATGGGTCTTGGGAAAACTGTACAGGCCTTAAGCTTTATTCTGTCTGAACAAGAAGAAAAGAAAACCGGACTTCCCTTTCTCGTGGTCACACCCTCTTCTCTTCTATATAACTGGGAAAGAGAAGGGCAGACGTTTTCTCCCTCTCTGCGAATAAAAGTAATAGCCGGAAGTAAAGAAGAGAGAAAAGAGATGCTCAGTGATCTTACAGACACAGATGTATGCATAACTTCCTACCCTCTCTTACGAAGAGATACCGATTTATATGAGCCTTTATCCTTTCAGGGACTCCTTTTAGATGAGGCACAGACCTTTAAAAACCATGCTTCACAAACCTTTAAAGCGATCAAAAAGGTAAAAGCCGCCCAGGCATTTGCTCTTAGCGGTACACCTATTGAAAATCGCATGGAAGAACTCTGGTCATTAATGGCGGTAGTTATGCCTGGCCTCTTTCCTGACAGGACAGAATTTAAAAAAGTATCGTTAGACACGATCCACAGAAAAGCGGCTCCGTTTGTCCTCCGCCGGACAAAAAAAGAAGTGTTAACAGAGCTTCCTGATAAAATTGAACAGACACGCTACTCTGAGTTGACGAAGGAACAGCGTAAGCTTTATTTAGCTTACCTTGAGAGAATCCAATCTGAAACAATGCAGCAGTTAAGCACAGAGGGCTTTCAAAAATCCAGGATGCAGATTCTCGGCAATTTAACCAGGCTGCGCCAGCTCTGCTGTCACCCTTCTCTTTTTATAAATGACTACGAAGGCGAGTCGGGAAAAATGGAAGAACTGATGTCTATACTGGAAGAGTCTCTAGCAAATCAAAGCCGGATTCTTATTTTTTCCCAATTCACCACCATGCTTTCTTTAATTGGAGAAGCCTGCGAGAAAGAAGAAATCTCATACTTTTACCTTGATGGAAGTACACCATCGAGGGAACGGCTTGAATTGGCCAGCCGTTTTAACAACGGAGAAAAGGAAGTGTTTCTTATTTCCTTGAAGGCTGGCGGGACCGGGCTCAATTTGACCGGGGCAGACACAGTCATTTTATATGATTTGTGGTGGAACCCTGCGGTGGAAACTCAGGCTGCCGACCGGGCTCACCGCATGGGACAAAAGCAGGTTGTCCAGGTCCTGAAGATGGTCACTAAAGGAACAATTGAAGAAAAAATCCAGGCTCTGCAGGAAAAGAAAAAATCATTGTTTGACAACCTTATTCAATCAGGAGAAACAAATTTAACCTCACTCTCAGAAGAAGATATAAGAGACATCTTATCCTTGTAGGACGGGCTGGGCCCGTCCTTTTTGTTATGTTACAGAAGCATTACAATCCTTTCGGGTGCCAGGCACCTAAAGAGGGGCGGCGCAGGCTCAGCCGGTTAGCAATAAAGGCTCCTACGGAAAGATTGATGATCATATTAATGATGGGGGGAAGAGCTCCTAATTCTCCGATAAACTCAAAAGCAAGAATAGCCGCAAGTGCTGTGTTGCATAAACCGACGTGAAATAAAACTGCTCTTGCTTCCTCTTCCTTTACTCCTATTTTCTTAGCAATGACGTAGGCGAGCCCCATAGGAAGAACAACCTGTAAAAAGGCAGCTAAGACAATTAGGGGAAGGATCTCTGCTTCTCTTGCAATCGTGTCTTTTCCATCTCCAACGATGGTATGTATGATAAGGAGCAAAGAAACGGATGACCCAAACCTTGTCAGAGACTTGGAGTGTTCTCTGGCCGTTGGGAAAAGGCGCTGAACAATAATGCCAAGAAACAAAGGAATAACCACAATGAATAGAAACGATTGAAGAAGACTTACAAATGATATCGTTACTTGATTTCCTGGAAGCCCTGCCATCGCCAATAAAGTAACAATGGGGCTGATTCCTACATCAAGTAAGGAAGCGGCAATCACAAGTGAGGTATTCCCTCCTGCCAAAAAGGTATAAAGAGTGGCTGCCGTTGCGCTTGGAACCGTCCCTGACAAAATCACTCCTGCCGCTATTTCAGGTCGGCTGGAAAAAAAGAGATAAGCAAGACCGAGGGACACCCCTACCGTTAATGTCCACTTTAACATTGACGCAATAAAAAGCTCTTTTTTCTTTTTTCCCACATCCTTAATTGCTGTGATATCCATGGAAAGCCCGGTAAAAAATATGACGATTCCAAGAAGAACCCCTGGGACCCAGCCAGGAGCATCCCAATAAATAGGGGAAAAATAAGTGAGGATAGCTGCTAAGATGATAAGCAAAGGCAATTTTTTTGAAAGAAATTCAGAGATAAGGTTCATAATTTAATTCCTTTCTTGTTCACATCCACTATGTAAAAAGGAGCTCTTTAGAAACGAGCTCCCTTGCTGCGTAAAACCTAAGGTGTTTTGGCAAACTTTTAAAGCTCCTAGACAGAAAAACGATCATGTCTCTCTGCTTCAACAGGTGTCACTGTACAGCTATGAGCCTGCTGAACAAATGAACTCATTACTTCTTATCTTCAACCATTACTAAAAATCTTTTCTCATCGAAACCGCCTCTGACTCTTGCTTTTTCCTTTCTTATTTCCTCAAGCTTTTCCGGAGAGGCCCCATGTTGATTTGATAAAGCATGGAGAAGTTCAAGAATATCAGCTAACTCATTTAGTGCTTCTTCATCTGTTTCAGCAGATAGATATTCATTTAATTCTTCCTGAAGCTTCTTTTGAGCTTCTTCCTTATACTTCTCGTCTGACAGCTCTTCGGCCTGGTACCCTTTTCCCGACAGCCGGATCATATCAGGAATATGATCACGTACCAGCTTGTTGTAAATTGGCATCCAATCATCCTTTCAAATAATCTGTTCTATAGTATACCTGTTTTTATAGTGTGCGTAACATATCATTTTATCTTCTGGTTTAATACAATTTGCTTTTTCTGTTTTCATTATTCTTTCTCTGAATGAAGAATGATTCCTTTCGATTTGTGACATAGTAAGAAAAAAAGTGGTGATAACAATGTTACGATACAACGTGCCCCGTCTTGTTGTCTGGAGCATGATCCTGACTTCAGTCCTTAACCTGGTAATTATTATGATGACCACCATCCATCACGGACAAGTCAAGCAGCAGTTTCGAGACATCAAAAATATTTTAAAAATAAGGATTCAATAAACAGGAAAAGGAAAAGGAGGGTCTTTTTATTAAGACTCTCCTTTATTACAAACGTGTTACATTCTCATGAGGTGCCAGGCACCCGTTTCTCGTGTTCCTTGCGTATTTTTTTAATTCTTCGATACATTGTTTTGTCGGTGAGCTTATTGAAATTTCTAATGCCAGGGCACAAATTCCCTTCGATGACCCACACGTGTCCCCCTTTATCCACTCCGATATCAAAGCCCATGATGGTATGCTTTTTCCACCGTACAGCCAGTCTTTTGGCAGCGAGTAATGAGACTCGTTCTGCTTCTTCCATTATTTTTTTTCTGCTGACTGACGGATCGATGCTCGCTTTTTTTAATGCTTCGGGAACGGGCAGAATTATACCCTTGCTTATTTTGTTATTCGTTACAATATAGCCTTTTCCAGCAACCTTTGTTACCATCCCGGTCGCTTCCCAGTTTTTCGTCACTTTTCTTTTTTGAACAATAACCCTGATATCAAAGGGACTGTTATTATATTCGGCCAGATCAATGTATCTTTGAACAATGTAGTTTCGCTGCAGTGGATGTTTCCTGGTACTGATATACTTGTAAATAAATGCCAGCATTTTATCTCTGCTGCTGTATGTGACCTTATGACTTCTTTCCTGAACTTCAAATTTGTTATTTTCAAGCTGTGTTACTTTTAAAATATTTCTCCCTCTTCTTCCAATCACAGGCTTTACCATTACCTGGTTGTATTCTTTTAGAAAATTCAGCAACATTGTATGAGTATATTTTTCCGTAGCTGGCAAATGAGGCTGAAGCTCTTTTCTTTTTTGCATGAGTTGATGCTTCTTCCACTTGCTTCCTCCCGTATATCTCATGCCTCTCCCTCTTTCATGAAGACTCAGCCCGTCCGTTTCATTACAACCCATCTTTTTCATGGATGCAGTTCAAGTATTTTTTACGAGACGGATACTATTACTGTTACTTGGTATGATTACTATACGCTTCAGGAAAAAAACAGTTTAGTGAAAGCAACCAGCCAACAATTCAAAATAGAAAAAAAAGACAACAGCCTTTTCTGGAAAACTAGCTATATTTCTTACGGGGAAATGCAAAGAAGCGCAGACCTGAACGGCCTGCACTTCTTTTCCTAAGATTATTTGGCCACCGTCTGTAAAAGCTCATATAAATTGGACTTTGCTTCAAATCCAATTCCGGGCACATCTGGAAGACTTACGTAACCATCTTCTACCGGATGGTTATCAGCAAATCCACCAAAGGGCTCAAACACTCCCGGATAGGATTCATTTCCTCCAAGTCCCAGACCTGCCGCAATATTCAAGGACATTTGGTGCCCTCCATGAGGAATACACTGTCTTGGCGACCATCCATAATCACCAAGCATATCAAGAATTCTTAAATATTCTACGAGTCCATAGCTGAGTGCACAATCAAATTGGAGAATATCCTTGTCTGAGCGCATTCCACCGTAGCGAATAAGATTGCGGGCATCTTGCATGGAAAATAAATTTTCTCCGGTGGCCATCGGGTTTTTGTAATACTTTGCAAGCTCAGCCTGTAATTCGTAGTCAAGGGGATCACCTGCTTCTTCATACCAAAACAGATCATACGGCTCCAGTTCTTTGGCATATTCAATTGCCGTTCCTAAATCAAAACGGCCGTTAGCATCAACAGCCAGATTCTTCCCTGATGGCACTACGTCAAGCACCGCTTCAATTCTCTTTATATCTTCCTTTAAAGAATCTCCTCCTATTTTCATCTTTACGACATTGTAGCCAAGATCCAGGTAGCTTTTCATTTCTTCCTGAAGCTTATCCAGTCCTTTATCAGGCTGATAATATCCGCCCGCTGCATAAACAAAAACCTTCTCATCAACCTGTCCGTTTCGGTATCTGTCAGCAAGCACCTGGTATAACGGCTTTTCTTCTATTTTTGCCACGGCATCCCATACAGCCATATCCAACGTTCCTACTGCAACTGAACGCTCGCCATGTCCTCCAGGCTTCTCTCCTGTCATAAGAACATTCCAAATTTTGTGTGGATCAAGGTTTGTTTCTTCTTCATTTAAGATGTCACCAGGTGATGCATCTAACAGCCTGGGGATAAATCGCTCTCTTAGTATCCCGCTTGGTGCATATCTTCCATTGGAATTAAAGCCATATCCGATTACTGGTTTGCCATCTCTTTCAACATCAGTCACAACAGCCACGACAGAAGCAGTCATTTTACTAAAATCAATATAGGCATTGCTTATGTCAGATTTAATGGGTACTGCCTTTTCTTTAATATCTACAATTTTCATTTTTCTTTCACCTCTGTGTTTATTGTCTCTTGTAGTCACGAAGAGCTGCCTAATTAAATATGCAATATTTGTGCCAACATTTTTAAAACCATGAAAAAAGTGCAGAAACAATACATCCAAGCATTGTGTCTGCACTTTCATTTGCCTATATATTTCATATTTGAAATATCACTTTTCATTATTGAAACTCAACTTCCTCCATAACGTTGATTTACTGATCCTGTATTGTCTGCAGACTTCTTCTTTATCGCCGTCATACTGATCCAGGATTTTTTCCCAAAGTTCTTTTTCCATCAGCTTAATGTCCTGGGTCACTGAGAGCTCAACTTTTGCTGATTTCGTGAGCGGCCTCTTGTTTAACTGTTTTTCAACAAACCCCTTTGAAATATCTTCAGCTGGTGATAACAAAACTAAGCGGTGAACAAAATTTTCAAGCTCCCTTGCATTACCTTTCCATTTATGAGCAAGAAGAGGAGAAAATACATCCTCGCTTTGCCAGCGGAGAGGTTTGCGACCCGACTTCTTCTCTTTTTCAAGAAAAGAAAGCGCTAACGGAACAATATCCTCTTTTCTCTCACGAAGAGGAAGAAGTTCAACCTCTAGTATAGCGAGTCGGTAATAAAGGTCTTCCCTGAATTTCTCCTCTTCTACAAGCTGGGACAGCCTTTGATTGGTTGCACATATCACTCGTACATCCACTGGAGTAATACGGCCGCCGCCAATTCTCTTGACCTCTTTTTCCTGAAGGACACGAAGAAGCTTTGCCTGAAACTCAAGAGAGATTTCACCTATTTCGTCCAGAAATAACGTGCCCCTGTGTGCTAATTCAAACAGGCCTGGTTTTCCCCCTTTTACAGCTCCGGTAAAAGCACCTTCCTCATAACCAAACAGCTCACTTTCAAGAAGAGTTGGTGAAAGAGAAGCACAGTTTATCGAAACAAATGGTTTCTCTTCGCGCTCACTTGCATTATGAATACTCTGGGCAACAAGTTCCTTGCCTGTTCCGCTTTCCCCGTATATCACCACGGTCCCTTCTGATGCGGCAAACAGTGCTGCCTCCTCTAATGCCTCTTTCATTTCTTTATTTTTTGTTACGATATCTGTAAATCGATGCTTTGCTGTGAGTCCTTTCTTATTTAGTTCCTTTCGGATTTCAAGTTCGAGCTTTTGCAGTTTTTTTGTTTCTTCAAAAATAAGGACTGAGCCTTGAAAATTGCCATCTATGTATATGGGGAGGGTAGTGTATATAATTCTTTTGCCTTGAAGTAATTTATTTCTTTGTTCTTTTTTTATATTAATATCCTTAGCCTCAGGGATTGCTTTTCTCACATCGCGGCCTGTTACCTCTTCATTTTCCTTTTTAAAAATATGCTTTGCCGCTTCATTAAAAACAGTAATTCTCCCTTCTTCATTTACTGTAATGACGCCTTCATTTACATAATGAATAACGGCTTCAAGCTCTTTTCTCTTTGCTTGCTCATTTCGCTGAATGGACAGTAAATGCTGTGCGGTATCTAAAGCAGTGTGAAGAGCTTCTTCACCTGATAACAACAGTTCACTGAAAACACCTAGCTTTGTCGCCGCTTTTACAGCCGCTTTATCGCCAATGACAGCTTTCACGTTATTCTTTTCTATCAGACTTTCTATTTTTTTCTTTATCTGTTTTTTGTTTTGATAGCTTTCAAATGTAATTTTAGCATCCTTTGACAAGGAAAGATTTTCTGTGAAGGTCAACAGGTTCTCAGGAGTGACCACGGCAACATCGGTAAACCCTTTATTTACTGTGCTGCTCACTGAACGAAGAACGTCCTTAACCGAGACAGGGATATCAATGACTGGCACACTTCCCTTCTCTCTCAATAAGCGAGCTGTGCCTCCGCGGGAAATAAGAACTTTTGCTCCCCTCACCTTTTCCGGCAAGTCCCTCTCATCCTTTAGGTCTTTTTCCAGGGAAATCAGCGAAAATGGAACATCAGTCTTCAGCCGAAGTCCTTCAAACCGTTCCGCAAGCTCAGCAAAGGGTGTAATCACCACAACGTCTTCCATGAAACTCCTCCTTTCTGACATGTCTATTTATTCTTGCCTTGTAAATGAAAGGCTTTAGAAAGAAGCTCATAAGACCTTATTCTTTTTGCCTTGTCATATATATTTGTTATAATCAACAATTCATCTGTCTGGTAACGGCGGCTCAGGACTAAAAGCTCTTCTTTAACCTGTTCAAGGGTTCCGATAACTGCTCTTTTTCTGTTTTCTATGATTCTTTCCTTGTCATTATCACTCAATAACCTGGCTTTAGCCTCTTCAACAGAAATAATTTGGGTGTTGCCTCCTTTTTCTACAGCTAGCAGCCAGTGATCCTGACTGACAGCAAGCTCCTCAGCTTCCTCTTTGCTTTCTGCACAGACTACGAATACACAGGCATTTACCTTGGGATGCTCCATTCTTGGAGATGGCGTGAAAGATTTCAAATAACTGTTCACTGCTTCTGCCCCGTTATATGGATTAATAAAATGGCCGTACGTAAATCCGGCACTATTCCTCCCTGCTACTTTGGCCCCTCTTTCCGAAAGTCCAAGAACCCAGGTTTCAGGCAGCGTTGAAGTGACTGGGTTGGTGTTAATTCCTTTATAAGGATGGTCATGAGGAAGATTTGAGTCTAAAAAGCCTTGCAAATCAAAGAGCTGGCGGGGAAAATCAATCAAGTTCTTTTTTACTCCGTCAGTAAGGGCTAAGCGTATCGATGGCCCCCCCTCCAGGTGAACGCCCTACCCCTAAATCAATTCGGCCAGGAAAAAGAGCTTCCATTGTTTTGAAATTTTCCGCTACTTTGTAAGGGCTGTACTGGGGAAGAAGTACTCCTCCTGACCCTACCCGTATATGATTAGTATTTGAAGCAATGTGGGTCATCAAGATTTCTGGAGAGGAGCTTGCCAAGCCTGCTGTGCTATGGTGTTCAGCGACCCAGTAGCGGCTGTATCCTAATTGTTCAGCTCGTTGAGCCAGGAAAACAGAATGATTTAGTGCTTGACCTGCACTTTCACCCTTAGAAATAGGAGATTGGTCAAGAATGCCTAACTTCATGTGGACTCCTTTCTTTCCTACGTTTCTATGTGGTTAAGTTTTGATAAAAATAATAATGGAAGTGTGCTGCTAATTCACTGCCAACCCCCGGTACATTTATTTCTCTCTATCATGAATATGAGTAATCCAGCATCCGGATGAAATATGTTCAGCCGTCCCGGCTGGATGGTTCCAATAATAAGTATAAGCTTTGGTTTTCTTTCCAGATGAAGATTCGACAATAATGGTTCTTCTTATATAATCACTGCCCTCTGGTTGTTCGGGATCATATCCTTCTAATAAATCAAGATTTTTTTGGACTTCTTCATAGTACTCAGGGCTTATATATAATAAATCTCCTTTGATTTTCTCTTCACCCTTGCGCATGCAAGGAAAGGCACCACCTAATACCGAATAAAGCACGCCCTTCGCCACGGCTGGAACTTCATCTATCGTTTTGCCTCGAATAAAGGATTCATAATTGTAAAGACCTGGCCGGAGAGTTCCATAAACAAAAAAAGGAATCTTGGATTTCACCTGATTATTCTTCTCCTTCCCGCTTCGATATTTATTCTTTAATTTTTTCATTATACAATACAAGTTTTTTTCTAAAAATAATTCCTATTTAAGATTATTTACCTAAATGTCCTCTCTAATAAAAATAGACGATACAGGAAATTTGTGCTACCATTAGTAGGTATTTTGACTCATAAGATAGATTGGAGTGTTTTGATGAAGGTACATATCTTGTTTCCTTTTGCTCTGCTAATCCTTTTCCTTTCGGGATGCGCAAAGCATGAAATGGTTCTGGACCTCAAGGAGGATGACAGTGCTCAATTTGAGATGAGCGTCTCAGTGGATACTACTCAGGTACCGTTTGGTGAATCTGAACTGAGAAGAGAAATCGCTGAAGCTTCCCAGGAAGCAGAGGAGGAAGGCTTCACCGTTCAAGTTATTGATGAAGAAACTGAAGCAGGGCTCATAGTTTCAAGAACGATTGAGGACGTCACACAATTAGAGGCTGATGATCTGCTTGATGACGCAGCGGAGTTCATAGAGGTCCAAGCTCTTGATGATCACACAAGAGTTCTGAATATCCAGTTTACCGGTGAAGAAGATGAAATGGCAGCGGCTATGCTTGACTCTTCTTTGGTGGTACATTTTCCTTCTGTCCCTGTAAGTCATAATGCTCATTCTGAAGATGGGCAGACTCTTACCTGGTATATTGATGTCGCGGAGGGAACCGAAGTCCATGCTGAATACGAAACAGGAGGCAGTACTTCAATGCTCTTAATTGCCGGGATTATTGCTATTCTATTGGGAGGTATAGCAGTCTTACTCTTAAAAAGAAAGAAACCAAGGAAAGATGAAGCACAACCACCGAAACAAACCGCCTAAATATAATAAGACTGCAGAAGAACTGAACCATACATGAGAAGCATAGCCCCATGTAGAAGCAGTTCAACAGCAGTCTGTTTTTATTACTCTGATTCTTCTCCTTCTTCTTCATCCTCCAGTAGCTCATCTTCTATCAATTCTTCTACCGGCGGCTCCATGTTTTCAGCAATTGTATTGACTATCGTAGGATTTAACTCTGCTCTTTCTATCACTTCAACCTGTGTTTCAGGGGGATCAGTCTTTACCAGCCACTCTACCATTATGAAACCTAATAATAATCCTGCAAGCACCGTACCAGCCGTCACTGCCGCAACTTTCTTCAATGGCATCCCTCCCTTTTCCCTGCTTAAATTGTATCACCGGGCCTGAATGCACAACAACTAGATTCGTCCTCTATAGATTTCTCTTTTTCTCACTTAAACTTGTATTATTTACATTTTTCATCTATTACTATGAATATTCAATCACTTTTTACTTTTTTAACTTTTTTTACTTACAAAACAAATTTCAACAAACTTCTACATATCTGATATCTTATGATTAAGAAAGTGTTTGATCAACCCACCTTAGAGAACTCAGCTCAGACCCACGTAAATATTATTCATGGGAGGCCAGCTGGAAAAATGGAACTAATCGTGCTGAACAGGCAGATAAAGAGTAAAAAGAAGGAAATGTATCATAAAGCCAAGCAATTTGGGATTAATGATCCGAAGACGATTCAATGCAGCCAGGAACTTGATCTGCTGCTTAATCAATATCAGGAACTAAAGATCCCCTCTAAAGAACCATCATTAGTTTAATGGCTCACAAATACTTATTGATGTATGCAGAATTACTTGTCTGAGAAAGAAAAACAAAAAGAAGTTTTTGTTTTTCTTTCTCTTTTTTTAGGTTCATTCGAAATCTTCATCACATTGCCGGCTCCGTCTCTTCAACTATGTAACTTTTTTCCTTGCCTTACTCTCTTACTCTCTTTCTATTTTTCTCCATAAAGATCTCATTGTGAGAGGAAACTCTACCTTTTTCTTCAGCTTGAGGCTCGATAAATTGCTTTGCTTTATTAACAGCGTTTGCTGCATCCTGAAAGGTACCGGCAATTAAATTCAGTTTTCCGTTATGGGAAAGCACATCTCCTGCTCCGAAAAGACCTGGCTCAGAAGTTTCACTGGCCGCATTTCCCGCAATAAGCTTATTATTTTTTAAAGTAAGAGTAAGGCTGCTTTTCTGAAGCAAATCCGAGTCCCTTTCATATCCGTGATTTATAATCACCTCATCCACTGGTAAACTTATTTTTTCCCCGGTCTCAATATATGTTAACTCTACTTGGTCAATAGTTTCTTTATTTACAGCAGCTATAAGTTTGGAAATGAAGGTTTGGAAGTAGCATGTGACAGAACTATTTAACATCTGGCTTACCTGTGATTCATGGCCTTTTAATTCACCATTACGATAAGTAACAAATACTTTTTCAGCAAGAGGTTCCAGCTCGTTTGCCCAGTCTATTGCTGAGTTTCCTCCCCCCGAAATCAGTATCCTTTTCCCTTTAAATGCTTCTAACGATTTCACTGTATAGTGAAGGTTAGTGATTTCAAATCTATCAGCTCCTTCTATGTCAAGCTTTTTAGGGTTCAGTATTCCTCCTCCTACAGCCACAATCACCGTTTTTGATCGGTGAAGAGCACCTGATGAGCCATAAAGGAGATAATGACCCTCCTCATTTTTTATGATATTTTCAACTTTTTCATTCAAGACAACCTCTGGATTAAATGTCATGCCTTGTTCTATCAGCTGCTCCATTAGCTTTGCTCCGGTAATGGGGGTAACTCCCCCGACATCCCAAATCAACTTTTCTGGATAGACGTTTAATTTTCCGCCAAGCGTTGGCTGATATTCTATCAATTTAGTTTTCATTTCCCGCAAACCACTGTAAAAAGCTGAGTAAAGCCCGGCTGGCCCTCCTCCAATAATCGTTACATCATAGAGCGGAGACTGGTTCATCATTACTCACTCCTGCCTTCTCAATTATAAATGATTATCATTATCAATTAAGCTTACTCGTTTTTAACTGTTTTTACAATACAAAATAGTGTTGACAATCATCGAGGGCAGAATTATAGTGTTGTTGTAGTGATATTGATAATCATTTTCAACAAAAGTTATGTAGAGCTGGAGGTAATTTTATGGAACGACTTTTTGCATCCGGCCTTTATGTTGGCTACGGGGAAGAAATAATCGTTAAAGGAGTAAGTACCACCATTCCTGATGGTAAGATTACGGTCATTATCGGCTCTAATGGATGTGGAAAGTCTACTTTACTTAAAGCCATGACACGTATCATTCCCCATCATTCAGGCTCCATCATCTTGGATGGCAAAGATATAACAAAGGAAAAAACGAAAACGTTAGCTAAAAAGATGTCCGCTCTTCCCCAGTCACCGGAAAGTGCAAGCGGGTTAACGGCGGGAGAACTTGTTTCTTACGGGCGTTTTCCTCACCAATATGGTTTTGGGCGTTTAACAAAAAAGGATCGTGAAGCTATTAGCTGGGCCCTTGAGGTCACAGGTACTAGTGAATTTGTATATCGGCCAGTAGATTCTCTGTCAGGTGGTCAGCGTCAGAGGGTCTGGATTGCCATGGCATTAGCTCAGGAAACAGAAATGATTTTCCTGGATGAACCAACTACCTATTTGGACATGGCCCACCAGCTTGAAGTATTAGAACTACTGGAAAGTCTGAATAAAAAGCAGGGGCGGACAATTGTAATGGTCCTTCATGACATTAACCAGGCAGCACGGTTTGCTGACTATATCATTGCTTTAAAAGACGGAGAAATCATTAAATCAGGTTCCGCTGATGAAATTATCTCTCCTTCCATATTACAAGAAGTATTTCAAATTGATGCAGAGATCGGCAGGGACCCACGGACAAATAAACCTCTGTGTATTACTTATAACCTGATTAAAGGAGAACAAGAAAATGAACAAACAACTATTGATTACTCAACTTACACTAGGAGCATTTCTTATTAGCGCATGCGGCAGCCAGTCTGGTTCATCGGCTGAAGAGGATGTTTCCTCATCTTCTGAAACGATCACTTATGTATCTGAAAACGGGCCAGTTGAAGTACCTGCCGACCCAGAGCGTGTTGTGGTCCTCTCTTCCTTTGCCGGAAATGTTATGGCCCTGGATGTAGATGTAGTCGGGGCCGACTCCTGGTCCCTGGATAATCCAAGATTTCAAGAAAAACTAGAAAACGTTGAAGAAGTAACAGATGAGAGTCTGGAGAAGATTATTGAGCTTGACCCTGACCTGATCATCGGACTTTCAAATATTAATAACGTTGATAAATTAAATCAGATTGCTCCCACTGTTACCTACACCTACGGGAACGTTGATTATTTAACTCAGCATATTGAAATTGGCAAGCTGTTAAACAAGGAAGAAGAAGCAAAGGAATGGGTCGATGATTTTCAGGAAAGAGCACAGACTGCCGGGAATGAAATCAGGGAAGAGATCGGTGAAGACGCCACTGTTTCAGTGATAGAAAGCTTTGATAAGCAGCTTTATGTCTTTGGTGCCAACTGGGGCCGCGGTACAGAAATTCTTTATCAGGAAATGAACCTGGAGATGCCTGAAAAAGTGGAAGAGCTGGCCTTGGAAGAAGGATACTATGCCCTTTCAGCTGAGGCCTTGCCTGAATTTTCAGGGGATTACTTTGTCTTTAGTAAATATTCAGATGCTGATAATTCTTTTCAAGAAACAAAAACCTTCCAGGAAATACCTGCAGTGAAGAATGATCAAATGCTGGAGGTAAATGCGAAAGAATTTTATTTTAACGATCCTTTAATGCTTGAACTTCAGCTTGAAGAATTTAAGGAATTTTTTCTTGACGATAAATAAAAATTTTTAAAGGGGCGGGCCATGCGGTTTCTTTTTCTTTCCGCTGAAGTTATCTACCAAATCAAGCTGAATTGATATAAGACTGCCCCTTTCTATTTCACTTTAGAAAAGATGGGAATCACGATGAATAGAAAGTTCCTACCCAAAGTAAGTTTTACATATAAATTAATAGTTTCACTCATCCTTCTCATTGGGATGTTCACGGCTTCTCTGCTTATGGGTGCCGCTGAAACCACTGCTTACGATGTATGGCTGGCTCTTATTTCTGATATTAGAAATGAACAAGTGCTTCTCATTCAGGAGATTCGCCTCCCAAGGGAAATTGGGGCCTTATTTACTGGGGCAGCATTGGCAGTGGCAGGGGGAGTAATGCAGGGACTGACAAGGAACCCTTTAGCAGATCCCGGCCTTTTAGGCTTAACGGCAGGGGCTAACGCAGGTCTTGCAATAACGATGGCTTTTTTTCCTGGGATTAATTACTTTGGAATCATGATTTCCTGTTTTATCGGTGCTGCTGCAGGAGCAGCCATGGTATTTGGCATTGGCGCAGTAAAAAAGGGCGGTTATTCCCCCTTTCGGATTGTTTTAGCAGGAGCAGCCATATCTGCTTTCTTGTTTGCCTTAGCAGAAGGGGTTGGAATTTATTTTCGCATTTCTCAGGATATCTCGATGTGGACAGCAGGGGGATTAATCGGCACGACCTGGGGACAGTTGCAGCTCATTGTTCCTTTTATTACTTTCGGCATCGTGCTCTCTATTCTACTTTCAAGACAGCTCACCGTTCTAAGCCTACATGAAGAATTAGCAGTCGGTCTCGGCCAGCGAACCATGCAAGTAAAGGTTCTCCTTTTTATTATTATCATCATTCTAGCCGGATCTTCAGTAGCACTGGTTGGCAATCTGGCTTTTCTGGGCCTGATGATTCCTCATGTCGTCCGCTGGATGGTCGGCACTGATTACCGGTTCATTATCCCCATGTCAGCAATTATGGGAGGAGCATTTATGCTGTTTGCTGATACGGCCGGCCGTGTTATTCATGCCCCCTATGAAACACCGGCAGCCGCAATCGTGGCTATCATTGGCCTGCCTTTTTTCCTCTTAATTGTTAGGAAAGGGGGAAATAGATTCTCATGATTCATCCAAGCCTGTATCGGAAGCAAACTATAGTACTTATTATTCTCCTTTTTTTAAGTGTGACGACAATTTTCATGTCCACTGTATTAGGCTACTCTTCCTTGTCTATTCATAGAATTATTCCTGTTATTTTAGGACAAGGAACGTTTAAAGAAGAATTTGTTCTCTTTTCTATTAGACTGCCGCGTATAGGGATAACCTTTCTGGCTGGTATGGCGCTTGCCTTGTCTGGAGCGATTCTTCAGAGTATTACAAGAAATGATTTAGCAGACCCTGGGATTATAGGCATTAATGCAGGAGCGGGTGCAGCTGTCGCTGTCTTCTTTTTATTTTTTCCTGTCCAGGCCGGAACCTTTGTTTTACTGCTTCCTGTGGCGGCCTTTATTGGTTCTCTTATTACTGTTTGTTTTATTTATTTCTTCTCTTATCAGCGGCACACTGGACTTCAGCCAATCCGCCTTATTCTTGTAGGCGTAGGTTTTTCTACGGCTCTTTCCGGGTTAATGATTATTCTAATTTCTTCGGCAGACCGCCAGAAAGTAGACTTTATTGCCAAGTGGCTGGCAGGAAGCATCTGGGGAACGGACTGGGTATTTATATGGGCTCTTTTGCCTTGGCTGGTTATCCTGGTTCCTTTTACATTGTACAAAGCAAACCGGTTAAACCTCCTAAGTCTCAGTGAGGAAGCAGCAGCAGGAGTCGGCGTATCCATAGGGAAGGAACGAGTCCTTTTATTACTTACCGCTACAGCCCTTGCCGCTTCTGCAGTTTCTGTTACAGGTGGAATTGCTTTTGTCGGCCTGATGGCTCCTCATATAGCAAAAGCATTAGTAGGACCCAGACACCAGTTGTTTCTTCCTGTAGCAGTTTTGACAGGCGGATGGCTTTTATTACTTGCTGATACAATCGGAAGAAACCTTGTAGAGCCTGATGGGATACCTGCTGGGATTATTGTGGCTTTGATAGGAGCCCCGTACTTTATTTATTTGTTATTAAAACGGTGATTCTCGATATGTGCTAAAAAATTCAAATTCTGAAAACCTTTACGCCTCCTAACTAAAAAATTGGAACAGAATCTATAGTATGGTAGAATATAAATCGTTATCATTACGAAAAGGAGGTACATATGAAATGTCTGTCACTGAACACCGTAACGAGGCCCCTTCCTCGGTAAATTGCATGATTATTACCGTTTCAGACACCAGAACAAAAGAAACGGATAAAAGCGGTAAACTCATTAAAGAATTATTAGAGGGTGAAGGTCACAACATCGTCCGTTATGAGATTGTACAGGATGATTATCAAGGCATCCAGGAATTAATTAAACGTTCTGCCAAAGACAAGAACATCGATTCCATTATGTTAAATGGCGGTACGGGAATAGCTCTCCGTGATACAACCTATGAAGCTGTTGGGTCACTATTGCAAAAGGAAATGCCTGGTTTTGGAGAATTGTTCCGTTATTTAAGCTTTGCAGAAGATATCGGAACCGCTTCGATATTAAGCCGGGCAGTAGCAGGTGTATATCAACATACTGCGGTCTTTTCCATGCCTGGGTCTTCAGGAGCTGTGCGACTGGCAATGAATCGAATCATTCTCCCTGAAATTACACATGTCATCCGGGAAGTACGTAAAGATTTAGCAAAAGACTAGCTGAAAGAAGACATTATTTGCACTAAGGCCCTCCTATCCTTTCTTGAAGAGAGATGCATATTCTCCACTCTTTATAGGTAAACTCGCCATTAATTTGTAAACAAAGACAAACAGGCTCAGCGTTCCTAAGAGAACATACTGAGCCTGAATTCGTTCTACGTTCTACGACCTGCCTTTTACCCCAGGGATTTTCAGTAAGCATATGACCTATGTAGAAAAAGGGCGACATCGAGACTGAGGTTTTGATGTCGCCCTTTTTCTACTTTATTGTTCGTGTGGCTTTCAGAGCTGATATAACTGTTTCGATGCCTATATTACGAGCCCACACACCTCATGTTTCAAGACGTATAAATAAGAAGGGCTATTATGGAAAGCTTTCAAATCATATTGTTAGAAAAAGAGGTGAAATTGAGTGGATATGAATCATAAAAAACTTCCAGGCCTTTTTACTGAAGGTGTAATGAGGGATCTTATACAATACATGGATTCTTATATTGATGAAGCTTTTAAGCACTTTCAATCTTTTCCCGAGAGTAGATTTGTTGAGGGAGAAATAGAGGAAACCGAAGATCATTACTTTTTGAAATTCTATCTCCCCGGATGCAGCAGTGACCAAATTCAACTTGAAGTTATAGACAATTTTTTAAAATTGTCTGTGAACCACTCTTCCATCATTGAAGAAAAGAATGATCTTACCATGTACCAGAAACGAGAACAGTCTTTTCAAAGAATGCAGCGACTTATTCCATTTTCTTTTCCGATCTCGGAAAACGAAATCAACGCAATCTTTGAAAATGAGGTACTGCGGATTACTGTCCCCAAAAAAAGTACTAGTGATAAAGTAATTGAGATAAATAAAACAGATGAGTAAAGAAATGGATTCGTGACACCATTGACCTTTCTTCACCAGTAAAACAAATAATCTTCGTTAGGGATGCTAAGGATATATAAAGAGAACTCTTTGCAAAAAAAATACAGGAAGCATAAATCTATGCTTCCTGTAATATACGGGCCTTATCCTCGTTTTTTTCTTGGGTAGTTTCCTCTTCAAATCCAAGGGACTTTGCCGTAGAAGTATGAATTTCTTTCAAAAGCTCAGGGTTTTCCATTAACGACAAGCCATAAGAGGGGATCATTTCTTTTAGTTTCGGTTCCCACTCTGTAAGATGATCCGGGAAACATTTTTTTAGAACTTCAAGCATAACGTGAACAGCTGTAGAAGCACCCGGTGACGCACCCAATAAGGCTGCAATAGAACCATCTTCAGAACTAATTACTTCCGTACCGAATTGAAGTGTTCCTTTTCCGCCTTCTTCTGTATCTTTAATCACCTGTACCCGTTGTCCAGCTATGACCAAATCCCAATCCTCGCTCTTAGCATTAGGGATAAAATCACGAAGCTCTTCCAAGCGCTGTTCTTTTGACAGCATCACTTGCTGCATCAGGTATTTAGTTAAAGACATCTCTTTTGCTCCTGCAGCAAGCATCGTTAAGACATTATTAGGCTTTACTGAATTTACCAGATCGAACATTGAACCACCTTTTAGGAACTTAGGTGAAAAGCCGGCAAACGGTCCAAACAACAATGATTTTTTATTATCAATATATCTTGTATCCAGATGAGGAACTGACATTGGCGGAGCGCCAACCTTGGCTTTGCCGTATACTTTTGCATTATGCTGCTCTATAACGTCCGGGTTATTACAAACCATAAATATACCACTGACCGGGAACCCACCGATATTTCTTCCTTCAGGAATACCTGATTTCTGGAGTAGATGGATACTACCTCCCCCGCTTCCAATAAAGACAAACTTAGCAGTGCGGCGTTCAACAGAACCATCATAAAGATTCTTCACTTTTAACTCCCACGAACCATCGCTTCTGCGCTTAATATCATTTACGCTTCGTCTATACTTCACTTCCACATCCGTGCTTTCCAAGTGATCGAATAACATGTTCGTTAATGCACCAAAGTTAACGTCAGTTCCCGTGTCAATCTTTGTCGCTGCTATTGGTTCATTTGAATCTCGCTCTTCCATCACAAGCGGGATCCATTCCTTCAGTTTTTCTGGATTATCGGAGTATTCCATGCCTTCAAATAAAGGATTATCCGAAAGCGCTTTAAAACGATTCTTTAGAAACTTAACATTTTGTTCCCCTTGTACAAAACTCATATGAGGCAATGGCATAATAAAATCCTGGGGACTTTTTATAAGCTTTCTGTTAACTAGATAGGACCAAAATTGCATGGAAAGCTGGAACTGTTCATTTATTTTTATCGCTTTACTAATATCTACAGACCCATCTGGCTTTTCAGCTGTGTAGTTAAGCTCGCACAGGGCCGCATGTCCGGTTCCTGCATTATTCCATTCATTGGAGCTTTCCTCTCCTGCATTGTCGAGCTTTTCAAACACAGTTATTTTCCAGTCGGGGACTAATTCCTTCAGCAGTGCACCTAATGTTGCACTCATAATTCCGGCACCAATTAATATAACGTCTGTATCCGTTTGATTGTTGCTCATGTTTACCACCCTCATACGCATAAATTTACAGAAAAGGATGTATGCGTCCTTTTTTAGGCGCCAACATCTAACAAGTCAGGGCGCGACTCGTCACACATCTTTTCTGAATCAATTATAACCTGTTTATAGTGTATCACTATTGGTAAAAGATTAAAATATTTACTATTATATGATAGATTAAAATTTTCTAACACTATTATATAATAGCCCGGTGTTATTTAAAAGCTGAAAAGTGGAAGAATTTCACTTTTATATTATCTCGTCCTCTGTATTTACCCTCTTTTAAAATGATCTGAAGTTTTACTAGTACAGGAGCGGTAAAGATTGTCCTAAAAAAAGACAATTCACCTTGCTGGCAAATTGTCTTCCATGAATCGACCAAGAGTTATCTTTTTATACTTAGATTGAATGTATTGCTTCTTCTACAGGTTTATCTCCGTGAACTATCTGGAATTCTTTTCCAACTGTTTCCTCATTTTCTAATGTGGCAACAATGACTTTTGCCACGTCCTCTCTTGGAATTTCACCTATCTTAATGTCGGCAGCTGCCTTTATTTGACCCGTTCCCTTATTATTTGTAAGCAAGCCGGGATGAATAATTGTATAATCTAAATCTGCCGCTCGTAACCATTCATCAGCATAATGCTTCGCTGCGACATATGGGGCAAAGGAAGCAGGCGCCTCTTGTATCGCTTGGCGGCGGGTATCAAAGGAACTAATCATGATAAAACGTTTTACCCCGGCAGTTTTGGCTGCCTCGATTGTTTTTACAGCACCATCCAAATCAATCATTATGGTTTTGTCTTTGCCTGTATGTGGCCCGGACCCTGCAGTGAAGACAATGGCATCGACTCCCTCTGCTGCTTTCGCTATTGCGTCGACATCCTCTTCCAAATCCACTACCGCAGTTTCAGCCCCGAGGCTTTCAAAATAAGAAGCTTGCTCCTCTTTACGGATCATGGCTCTGGCTTCCAGGCTTTCATTTTCCTGAATAAAAGAAACTAGGTGTTTTCCAATTTGGCCGTTTGCACCTACAACAAGAACTTTCATTTATATCATCCTTTCTATGATTTCCATCTAAATTTTCCCCATTGCCTGATGACTCCAATCCGAAAAGACCCTGTTTCAGTCTGTAACTTCTTTAAAATTTGATTAGGTACTGAAGGTCTTTAAAGTAAAGAATATCAACAAGATCACGTGTAATCAATTAATTTGCTGACCAGTCAGGTCCCTTAGTACATTGACATACTTCCTCTCTGTTACATAAATAATCCATACTCAGTAAAAGATAAAAGGAAGGGACCAATGAAACAGTAGATGGGTGTTGAGAGTCTGCCAGAAAGGAATGCTGGCTTTCCTTATCTGTATGACATAATTAATACGAAGACGCTCTACAGGGGGTATAAGCTAAGGAAGAGAGGAGTGTTCCTATGCTCTCTAAGCACTTTTTGCTTACCGTCACAAGGTGGGTATTAATAGGAGGAATCATTGGCCTGATTATAGGTTCAACCACGGCACTGCTCCTCCATACGAACGACTTTCTTGGAGAATTACGCAAACAAACCTCCTGGCTTATTCTTTTTCTTCCTTTGGGAGGCTTGTTGATTGGATATATGTATATGACTTTTGGGCCCAGTGGGGGAGTGGATTTATATAAAGGAAATAACCTGGTAATTGAAGGCGTTCAGGGGAAAGGAAAAGTCCTTCGCAGAATGGGGCCAATTGTTTACTTAGGAACATTTATCACAGTACTATTTGGAGGCTCAACCGGCAGAGAAGGTGCTGCGATACAAATGGGCGGAAGTGTTGCAGAAGCTGTCATTCGTTTTTTTAAAATAAATGAAATCGATACTAAAATCCTGCTCATGAGCGGCATAAGTGCAGGTTTTGGAGCAGCCTTTGGCACCCCTGTAACTGGCGCAGTGTTCGGGATGGAAATGACAGCTGTAGGAAAACTGAAATACGAAGCTATTGTCCCATGCCTGACAGCAAGTTTTATAGGGCATTTTATAACTGAAAAAGTATGGGGGGTGGAGCACGAGAGCTTCATCATCCAATCCGTACCGGAGTTATCAGTTCTGGCATTTGCCAAAGTCATTTTTCTTGCTGTTATTTTTAGTTTTATAAGTGTGCTTTACTGTCAATTAAGACACGGTATCCATCAGATTTCAGAAAAATATACAAAGAAAAACCATATGCTGCGTGCCTTTGTGGGGGGAATCATCATTGTCGGTTTAACGTACCTTGTTGGTTCCTATGAGTATAATGGACGAGGGTTGGAAATGCTTGAACAGTCATTTACACACGACGTTCCTCCCTTTGCCTTCCTCGCTAAACTGGTTTTCACTGCGGTTACGTTAGGAACAGGCTTTGTGGGCGGAGAAGCCATTCCTTTGTTTTTTATTGGTGCTACTTTAGGAAATACTCTCTATCAATTCTTTGATCTCCCCATGTCATTCCTTGCTGCGCTCGGGATGATTGCCGTTTTTTGCGGCGGGGCAAATACACCAATTGCTGCCTTTCTTTTAGCAGTAGAAATGTTTGATGGAAAAGGGCTGGAATACTTCTTCACGGCATGTCTGGTCAGCTATATCTTTTCAGGACACCATGGACTCTGGCCTTCTCAAACCATTTATGAACCGAAAAGCCGCCTCTACCAGACCGTAAGCGGGGAAACGATCAAAAAGGCAGAGCAAAAGAATAAAGGATCTACGTAAAAGAACCCTAAATAGTTTTAGAATAAACCACCACTTGGTCCTCACCAACAAAGCCCACTTCAAGTGGGCTTTGTTGGTGAAGCTTATGAGTACTTTTCATTTTTAAAATGAATTTTTCCTTTAATCATAAAAAAGATTGAATTTTAAAATATAACTTTCTATTTAGAATGATCTGAATTATTAAACAACATCTTTTCCCTCGTTTCTATATACTTGTTCATTGCTTTTACTGATAAATACTTCTTTTTGCAAGAGAAAGTATAGAAGAAGCCCAACAACAAGGCCGTAAGCTGCTCCATATACTGCCAGCACAATACCCATGACACCTGCAACACCAATTTCCGTTTCGTTTTTTAATTGCTGAATACCTACAGTAATACATAAATATCCGGTTAAGATTAATGTAATTGAAAGAGCAATAGGTAAAAATGGTTGAAATAAAGTAACTAAAGGCAGTATAAAAATAACCAATGACAAAGAAATAATGAGGGAATTTGTACCTGAAAAAATGGATTGCATCGCTTTTTTTCCAAAAGTATATCTTTCAGCGACAGAAGCGGTTCCTGCTGTAAAAATAGGACCTGCTAAACCAGGGTGTGGGAAAAATAATGCATGCATGAAATTTCTAAAAAAAGTCAGGAAGTGAATTTGGTTTGAATCATATTCAATTTTTTCGTCTTGTCTATAAGAACTTGACCTTTCTAAGAGCTTATCTCCTACTATGATATCACCATAGGCTATAATGTAAGCAAGAATAGCAGTAGGAATAGCAGCCATAAATATTTCCCATGCAGGAAAGCCTAGAACAAATGGTGTTACATTCCACGTTTCACTGAACGAAGGTATGGTAATTCCCCATTCTACTTGTGGAGATGGGTATTCAGCTACAAGCCATCCAATAATGATTGCAACGACAATCGAAGGCATAATTCCATAACTTGCTATAAAACGTATAAAACGATTTTTTTCGTGGAGTCGACGAAATGATCTAGAAAACATAATATACAAGCATAAGAAAGCTCCGATTATCAACGTAACTGGCGTCTCTGCCAGCCTTCCGCCTGCTTCAATTTCAGTCATGATTGCAGCAATACCAGCTCCTATTAAAATCCCTGCTTTTAAAGAGACCGGAAGCTTTGTGATAAACACTTTACCTAAACCCGTTACCCCAAATATAAGAAAGATTAAAGCTACGAGTAATTGCAGGGCAATGAGTGCTTGTATTGCTTCAGCTCCCGGCTCGAAACCACTTAAAAAAACAATTAGAACAGGAATTAATGGTGTAATAAAACCTGGAACAAATGGTACACCAAACATAGGAGGTATTAACATAAAAAACTGACCGAGCATAACAATGGTGATGGCCGCCCCATAAGACATTCCTAAAGGACCTGTCATTATTTCAATCATACTTAGCCCAATAGCAAAAATAACAATTCCTTGAATTAGCTCTGGTGTTTCTAGTCTATAGTGAATAAAGGGAAGACGCACCTGATATTTCCCTAACTTCCAATGAGGGTGAACTTTTCCTTTCGTTTCTCTATCCATGGAAATCCTCCTACTAAATAAGTTTTAATTAAACGCTTACAATTTTCTTATTGACTTATTTGCTCACGAAGTTTTCCCTTTTGAATTTTCCCGCTTGCTGTCATCGGAATGTTGTCTGTAAAAATAATCGTTGCTGGAGTTTTATATAGCGCCATATGATCAGCTACATAATCCTTCACTTCTTGTTCAGTCATTTTTTCTCCTGAACGAAGCTGAACTACAGCGTATACTACCTCACCAAGCACTTCATCAGGCATACCTATGATAGATGCAGCCGCAATTTTTTCATGTTTAAGAAGAAGCGATTCTATTTCTTGAGGGTAAATGTTAAAACCCCCGCGTACAATCATTTCTTTTTCTCTTCCTACATAACGAAGATTACCTTCTTCATCTAGTACACCTAAATCCCCTGTATAGTACCAACCTTCTTTATCAAGCACTTCGTTCGTTTTTTCAGGCATTTTATAATAGCCTTTCATGTTCCCAAAGCTGTGAACGGCAATTTCTCCAGTATGGCCAACTGGAAGCTCTTCTCTATGTTCATCTACTATTTTTAGCTTTACACCCTTAAAAGGTTTGCCAACTGTCTCTAGTATCACTGATTCTTTATCATCCATAGAATTGATCGTCACACCGCCACTCGTTTCACTCGAACCAAATGATTGGCACAAATTAAAATCCATTTTCTTCCGTATTTTTTTCATTTGTTCTGGTGAAATCGGTGCTGCACCTACCATTCCGGTTCGCAATGAAGATAAATCATAGGTTTCAAATCCTTCTACTTCTAATTCTTTTAAAAACATCGTAGGAACCCCTTGATGTACAGTAACCCTTTCCTGCTCAATTATTTCAAGGGTCTGCTGTGGGTTAAACTTTTCCAAAAGCACCATGCGAGCTCCAGCAATTATTGCCGGAATCATATTACAGGCAATGCCAAAAATATGAAATAACGGTGCCGGGACCACAAACACATCACTATCATTGCAGGACATTTCCTTTACTACTGCGTCTGCACACTTCGCAACGCTGAGATGGGAAATCATAACCCCTTTTGGTGCCCCGGTTGTCCCAGAAGTATATAAAATACAAAATATATCCTCTGATGGATCAATGACTGCATTTCTTGCAATAATACCGTTATGGGATACAACATGTTCATAAGAAATAAGCTTGTCTTCTACAAAGCGAACAGACACAACCTTTGGTACCAATTGAGAAACAATATCCATATTTACATTGTTCAAAAAATTCTTCATTACAAACAGCACTTTGGGTTCTGCATTTTCTAAGATATATTCAATTTCTTGGGATCGGTACAGTGGATTAAATGGTACGAGTATGGCTCCAATTTTTGCAGCAGCGAAAAATATACAGACTGTTTCATTCCAATTGGGCAGACAAACGCCTACTCTGTCTCCTTTTTGTACCCCTAATGCCAATAACCCTTCTGCCAGCTTGTCACTTTCCTTTACCAGCTCGTTATAAGAAAGTCGATTTTTTTGATCGAAAGCGATTTCCTTATCCCCGTATTGCATTGCTGAAATATTTAACAAATCGTGTACGGTTTGTTCTTTTTGTCCGCATACCATTCATAACACCCGCCTTTTAAAGTCTCATCCAAGATTAAGATTTACACTACTTTTTCCTTTTGGAACCGCTTACTACCAGTATAAATAAATGCAAAAATTACTTTATACCTACTTTCTTGTATGTAGAACAACTGTGAATAATTTTAATTTTTTTAGAATGAAAAAGCTGTTGAGGGATCCCCAACAGCAATCTTACAACACCTTGTGACTACTCAATTTTTAAGATGATAGCAGCACCATTGTCTCCTGCGGCACACCCAGTCACTAATGCATATCCGCCGCCCTTTTCAACCGTTTCTTCAATTGCTTCTATTATAAGACGTCCGACTGTTGGTGCTTGAGGGTGTCCAAACACTAAGGAGCTGCCGTAATTATTGAAGTCGTAAGCATCTATACCCAGGGCTTTCGCTAAATATAAATCATTAACTATGAATGGATTATGATTTTTTATTGTGGAGATTTCTTCTATTCCTACTTCAGCTTTTTCCAACGCCATTTTTACAGCAGGAACCGGAGCAGCGGGCATAGTCCCTTTATCCGCTCTAGCATACCCGTAAGAAACAACTTGAATAGAAACATTTGGATCTGTACTTAATCGTTTTGCATGCTCTTTAGTTGTTACCATAATACCAGCATTCCCATCTGCAGGGTGCGTCTGTCCGCCAAAAGAGACAATACCATTTTCCATAGTAGGATTCAGGCGACGCAGAGATTCTAATGAGGTCTCTGTCACCCCTTCATCTGTTTCTATCGTTTTGGATTGACGTTTCGTTACCGCAACCTCAATGGGTAACATATACCGCTTTTGAAAAGCACGATCATCTTTAAGCGCCTCTCTATATTGTTCATATCTTCGCCAGGTGAGTTCATCAGCTTCTTCTTTTCCAAACTCATTGTCCCTGGCTACTTTCTCAGCTGTCATCAGCATACCTTTACCAGTGGAAGGATCGGCTGCCATGTTATCTAAATTCCAGTTCTCTGCTATAACTTGACCACCAGGCCCATTAGGATGAGGCCAAATCGTATGTGGTCCGTTTGAACATCTATCTGTTAATAAACAGTAGCCCACCGACATATTCCCAACTTCTACAGAAGCTGCAGCATTATAAAGAGCAGTTGTTGATGTGGCACAGGCATGCATTAGCGTCTGTCCTGGTATATCGGGTGCCCCCATCAATGTAGAAGCCCAGGAAGCACCATAAAACACGCTTTTTTGACCAACAGTTATGCCTAAATAAATATAATCTAACTCATTGTTAGGGTCAATATTGCGCTGTTCAAACCATTTTTTACTGCTTCTAGCCCCAAGTTCAAGGGAATTCTCATGTTGAAAGCTACCCTGCCATTTACAAAATGGTGTCGCATAATAACCCCCATAAGGGATATATGCTTTATTTAACATGCTCATAATTATCAGACTCCCCTACAAACACAGGACGACTTCCCGTAAGAGAAGAAACCAATCCATTTAGTGCATCTTTTGTTTTAAAAATCGTTGTTAAATGATCAAGCTCTAGCTCGATCCCTTCATCAATTGTACACTTCGACTGCTCATTAATAAGCTGATTTATCAACTTTAAGGCAATGGGACCTTTTTTGGAAAGAATTTTTGTCAGCTTATCTGCTAATGCTTCATCTACTGCATCTGGCTTTTCACCGTTCAACATTTTTTGGACATTCTCATCAGAAAAAGCTTGAATATATTTATCATAGGAAGATGGAATTTCTCTTCTTATATATTTATCGTCTTGTCCTTTTTCCACTACTGTCTCAATGGTTTCTTCAAGATTCTCCGTGTTAGTTAGTTTCGCTATAATTTTTAAGTTTTCCGCATCTTCAGCACGTATTGATTTTCCTGTCATAACATAATATTTTGTTAGTTCTTTACCAACATGATGATTCATTCGAAGCATTCCGCCAAGTCCTGGGTAAATCCCTAAACCGCTTTCAGGAAAGGCCATCGAACCCTGACTAGTAGCAACGATTTTCTGACAGGCCAATGCCAATTCACTGCCACCGCCAAGAGATAGTCCATCTAATACGGCAATGGTTACTTTTTCAGAGGTTTCTAATCTTCGCAACAGAGAATGACCTTTTCTAGTAAACTCCACGTTCTTTTCTATTTGATTGTTTTCAATACAGTCAATAAAGAATCGAATGTCAGCTCCAGCGATAAAGGCTTTTCCTGAGCCTTGTATAGCTATTCCCTTTACTTCCGCCTGCTTTTCTACTTTATCAAACTCTTGTTCTAATTGCTCAACAACTACTGGGTTTAACGCATTCATTGCTTCCGGACGGTTAATCGTTAGATAGGCTATTCCATTCTTTATCTCTGACTTAATAAATTGGAAGGTAAAAGGTTGGTCCTTTTCTGCCTGTTCTTTTAATAAGGCTGGATTATGAAAACCAGGATAGCTTCCATTTAACTCTTTGACTAGCTTATAAGCTTCACGTACTCCAACCTTGTTCATTAATTCAAATGGACCTAATTTCCACTTCAACCCCACTTTAGCACCGATATCTGTATCTTCAATACTTGCTACTCCTTCTTCAGCTTGCGCTGCCGCAATACCAAAAACAGTGGCATATAAGCGTTTCTGGATAGAAGGAAAGTCCTTTTCAATCACACTTCCACTAAGGTCCCAAATGTCATTTTTATTGACTTGTTCTTTTAATAATGGTGCAGGCTTATAAAATTCGCTAATTTCCTTTGCTAAATAGGAACAAGAATGCTCAGCAATTGGCAGGCCAGTAACATTCATCAATTCAAACGGTCCCATCCCAATTTCAAATGCTTCTTTTGCTGCTTCATCAATTGTCGGAATGTTTGCTACTCCCTCTTCTACTAAACGAACAGATTCATTTAAGAATGGTACAAAATAGCGATTAACAGCAAATCCTGGAGAATCTTTTACAAGAATGCACGTTTTGTTATGAAGCTTCCCAATTAACATTGTCGTTTTTATTGTATCTTCACTGGTTTGTTCGTGAGGAATCACCTCAACCAGCCTGTTTTTAGCGGGATGATAGAAATAGTGCATTCCTATTACTTTTTCAGGCCGGGATGTATACCCTGCAATATCTTTAACAAACAAACTTGAAGTATTCGTAGCAAATATAGTTTTGCTTGCACAAACTTTATCCAACTTCTCAAAAACGCTTCCTTTAATATTTAAATCCTCAAAGACTGCCTCTACTACTAAATCTGCATCCTTTAATGCTTCATAGGAAGGAGAAGCATGAACTCGATTCATAATCTCTGTTAATTGGTCATCACTAAATATCCCTCGATCTACCCCTTCTTGCAAGGTTTCCCTGATGATGTCTATTCCTCGTTGGACTTTTTCTTCATTTATATCTACTAAGGTAACATCCAGTCCCTCTTGGGCCATTTTTTGAGCAACCCCGGACCCCATGTTTCCGGCTCCTATCACACCCACTTTATAATTAGCCAAAACTATTTCCTCCCTTTATATAAATCCATTTTGTCCTTAACCATATGGTTGGAATGTTTTTTTAATAGCCTGTTTATGGTCCGCTTCTTCTTCCCGTTGCCATGAAAAATTTTCCATTATAGGTGTATCATGAACAGAAAACAAATGGGAATGCCCATCTTCGAGATTCACATGTTCATGCCAACACCAGCTTGGAATGATAAAGAAATCTCCCTTCTCCCACTCAAATTTAACACCATCAATCACACTATAGCCTCGACCCTCATGAACATAATAAATCGACGAATTTGTGTGGCGGTGAGCTTGGGAGTGAAATCCTTTAGGCAGCCTTTGCATCCATGCAGCAATATTGGCGTTTGCCGTTTTTCCAGTCGAGGGATTAATAAATTCCACTGTGTAGCCATCGTAGGCATCCGGTTCATATTCCATCATCCCGTTTAATGCACTTTCTGTCTGAGCCCACGTATAGGCTCCAACCGGTGCTTTTTTAGGTTGACGATCTGCTTTCGGACGAACGAGTCCTCCTTGATACTGCTTACTGGAATAATTATCAGGGTGAGTGGCTTTCTCCAATCCATCAGGATGTCCTTCAAAGAAAGTCCCACCGGTCGCATAAACAAAAGGAATATCAAGAACATCCATCCAAAACATCGGTTCTGTACCCTCATGACCGTGGCCATGCCACATTCCCTGGGGGGTGACTACAAAATCCCCTTCATTCATAAACATCCGTTCCCCGTTAATAACCGAGTAGGCACCTTCACCATCCATAATAAAACGCAAAGCACTCTGGGTATGCCGATGGGAAGGCGCTTCTTCCCCTGGGAGAATCAGCTGAACTGCTGCGTATAAATTTTGCGTAGCAGCACCCCATCCCCATGGCTCCCGTTCTTTTAAGCCAGGATTCTGAAGGTAAATTGCCCGTCTTTCCCCTCCACGTTCAGGTGTGAATATCTCTTTCGCCTCCAAGAGGTATTCCTTCAAGGTAGCCCATTTCCAAAGATAAGGAACAGCCAATGGCTTTGGTTCTTTGGAAACCAGTTCAGGTATTGCACTCCATAGCGGGCCAAGATGATCTTTTTCAATTTTATTATTGAAATCTTTTACAAGTTCACTTTCAAAGAAAGCTTGTTTTTCAGCCACTTCCAAGTCCCCCTTTAATGTTCTTGTCTATTTTGATACTGCGTTATAATCCGTTGAAATTGATTTTTGTGAGTTTCCAGATGTTCTACTAAAAAATGCTCTACAAGAAAAGACATAGGCTTTGTCCCAAACTTAGGGATATTGTGTTCTCTCTCTATATTCAGCTCATGCTCTTTTACGTTTTGTAACCTATCAATTGTTGTTTTTTTCGTGTTATGGATACCATTGATGACATCTTCTACCTGACGATCATCTGCAGCAGCGACTGCATCTAGACGGCCTTGATGCTGCATATTTCTTCCCCACTTTTCTGCATGATGTACCAGGACATTTTCAAGCTCTCCCGTAAAATATAGAGGGAATTCTTCTACATGGCAGAGAAGCTCCATAATGGACCACTCTTGGTCAGAGGGTTTCCATCGGATTTGCTCTTCTTGTAAGGAAGCAGACTCATCAATAAAGAATTGGAGCTGTCCTGCAATCTTATCTGCATATTCCTGTCCACTTTTCATGTATACCTCTCCTCACACTTGCCTTACTGTGTTTTCTAACGTCCCAATATTACCAACGTCGATTGTGACTGTATCCCCGTCCTGAAGAAAAACTTGGGGGTCACGAGCTACACCCACTCCCCCAGGTGTACCGGTGCAAATAACGTCCCCCGGCTCAAGTGTCATGATCTCTGATAGGAATGCTACAAGGCGATTTACATTAAATACAAGGTTTTTCGTGTTAGATTGTTGTCTTACTTCCCCATTTACTTTAAGAGAAATATCTAGAGAGTCTGGGTCTGGAACTTCGTCTTTTGTGATCAGCCACGGTCCCATAGGAGCACTGCCATCCAGTCCTTTTCCTTGAAGCCATTGTAAGGTCCTCATTTGCAGATCCCTTGCACTTATGTCATTGACAATCGTGTAACCTGCGACATAATCCAGAGCATCCTCCTCTTTTACATCTTTTGCACGTTTCCCAATGACGAAAGAAAACTCGGCTTCATAGTCCAGCTTATTGGTAATAGACTTTAAGGGGATATCATCCTGCGGCCCGATGATAGCGTTTGCAAATTTAGCAAAAATCACCGGATGCGTCGGAAGTTCCCGACCCATTTCACGAATATGTTCTTGATAGTTATGTCCGACACAGATAATCTTGCTCGGATTTTGCACCGGCGCTTCTATCTTTACTTCTTCTTTTGAAAGGATCCATTCTTTTCTTTCTTCCTCGGATGCATTATTTTCTATATACTCTACTGCTTTACGTGCCAAAGACATGCTTTTTTCACCGCCCTGCAGAAAGCCAACTGCTTTTGAGGGTACTTCTGCTTCTGCCAGCAATTCCGCCCGTAGTTCCCCTTTATCCTTCAAATAGGAGACATAAGCTCCATGTAAATCAATGACTTTATTTTCTTGAATACATGCAAGTCTTGACTCATTTCCTCGTTTGTAATGGATCAATTTCATCATCAATCACCTCGGTAATAGAGTAATAGACAAGTAACTCTGTCTAATCTTTTCTTTTATCTACTACTATTCTAGGAACTTTTTTCATCGAAACCCACCTTGCTTTTCTTTTATACGGAACGTATGATAAAAAAAACAAAAAAAGTTGGGAGTGGAAACATGACCAATCGTTACACCAGCCTTGAAAATGCTGTTCGCATTTTAAAAAGCTTTTCTGATCGCCAGCCTGAGTATGGTGTAAGTGAACTGTCTGAAAAATTACAATTAGGTGTCAGTACTACCCACCGTTTACTCATTTCGCTCGCTGAAGAGGGCTTTGTGGTAAAAAATAAAGAAACCAATAAATACACACTTGGTTTATCTATTTTAGAACTGACAAACACAGTAACAGAACAAATGCACATCATACGAGAATCTTTTCCCATACTTCAACAATTAACGAATAAGACGGGAGAAAGTTCACAGATTAATATCATTGACAGTACGGACGTTTTTTGTCTTCAAAAAATTGAAAGCCCCTATGATCACTCACTTGAGTTCCATTTAGGAAAAAGAGCCCCCGTACATTGTACTAGTGCTGGTCAAACTATTTTAGCTTATCAATCCGAACAAGAGATTCAACAATTTTTGTCGCCACCGTTAGAATCTTTTACTCGATTTACTCTTACCGATTCCAATCAAATAAAAGCAAAGTTGGCACAAATAAAAAAAGACGGATATGCAGTGTCGAATCAGGAGTATGAAGACAATGTATTTACCGTTAGTGCTCCTGTATATAATAAAAACAATACTGTAGTTGCCTCCATAACTATTGTTGGGCCAGCACAACGGATGAAACCACGAAAAAAACTGCTTATAGAAAATACAATGACAGCTGTTCAGACCTTGTCTTCCATAATTAAGAAAAGACAATCAGCAAGTTTACGTAAAGGATGAGAGTTATGTCCTCCGAAAAATATCGTCTTTCTTCAGTCACTAATGCCATGAGAATTCTAAATATATTTAAAATTAATAAAAACAAGGAACTTAGTGTTACTGACATTGCTAGTCAAACGAATGTACCAAAAAGCACAGCTCATCGGTTAATTACAACGTTAAGAAAAGAAGGGTTCCTATCTCAAAACCCTCGTACAGGAAAATATCGTTTAGGCTTAGCCTTGCTTACACTCGGTGGTGTTATTTCTGTTCACAAAGAAATTTACCGAGAGGCGTTTCCTTATGTAGAACAGCTTGTTCGGAAGATAGATGAAACTTGCCATATTTGCCTTCTTGAAGAGCAGCATGTGGTGTATTATTACCGGGTGCATCGGAAAGCCCCTGAACACCTTGTCACCCAAGAAGGACGAAAAAGTCCGGTTCATTGTACAAGCGAGGGGCTGTTATTGCTTGCATTTCAAGAGAGCTCTTATCAAGAACGTGTTCTATCTGAACCACTCTATCGTTTCACCCGTTACACCATCACAGACCCCGAAAAAATCCGTTCCAGGCTTTCAACGATAGCAGCAGAAGGCGTTGCTATTAGTGAAGGGGAATACTTTGAAGGATACACCAGTATCTCCGTCCCTATCAGGGATTATTCTTATAATGTTGTTTCTTCATTAACACTGGTTTCTCAAACAAATCGTCTGAAACAAAAACAGTACTCCTATTATGTGAAACAATTAAGATTAACAGCCTATGAAATTTCAGAAGCATTAGGATATTATGGTAATATATAAAAAATGACTGATTTCAAAAGGTTTACTTTTGAAATCAGTCATCCTTATCTAACAAATTAAAAACTTACTTCCATTAGGACCAATCGGGAAATATCCCGCTTCTAATATCGTAATAATAGAATTAAAAGGGTTTTCTGCCCAACCTTTTCTATCAGATAACGCTTCCCACAGGCATGCCAACACACTCACATACATAACATGCGTAGAGACAAAAGCTACAGTTTTTTCATCTGAAAAAACTGTAAATGCTTTATCAAACGCTTTTACGTAGACAAGTTCAGGCATATGGTATACAAGTTCATCAATAATATCCATTCTGCCAGTCCATTTACTTTCTTCAGCTATACGGTCCGGCAGGTGATATAAAACCTCCCAAACGTCACTTCCTGTGACATTGAATGTACTTATAGTTTCGGGTATATCCTTCAAACTGACCCACTCTATGTTTGGTTGCTTCACCTTTAATAACTTCGTAAACTGGTTTATCTCTCTTTCCACATCGGCATTTGGGGAGCCGACGGCTGAAAACCAGTTTATACGATGAATTCGGTCAACCAGCTCAGCGGCTTGCTCACTTTTTGGCCTAAAGCCATAGGTTTCTTTTTTCACCGTCTGCAACAATTATCATCCTTTCGCTTAATATTTTGTTGTCAATTCCGGCGGCCCGAACTTTGGCCCGTAAGGTCCCTCATCCAACCACCTGCCAAGCTTCGGAGCTACCGCAGTTAAGGAAGCTGCTACCTCTCTTTTTAAATTCATTTCTGGTGAGTCTCCTTGTAAATGATGAAGAGCGGTAGAAGAGCCGTCCCTGTTCCATTTTGCAGCAATTCGACGCTCAATAGCTGATGCATCAATAGATTTTAGTCTTGCTTGCTCCTGGTTTTCTTCCTTTAAAGCCTGATCAATCCCTCTTACCGCTATCAGGGCATCAGGAACCCCTGAGTTTAAACCCCTTGCTCCAAATGGGGCAAATAAATGTGCCGCTTCTCCTGCAAGTAAGACACGGCGGTGTTCATCAGTAAATGAATCAACAACTACTTGATTAAAGCGGTAAGAAGAAACCCATGTAATTCGCTCTGCGTATTTTGGGTCCATGACTTTAGGAAGCCATTTTTTAACTCCCTCAATTTCTGTAAATTCTTCTGGATCATCTTCTGGAAGTAATTGAAGATCTACCCTCCAACCACCTTTAAACGGTACATGCATCACATTACGACCACCCATAGCGGGGTGCTGATAATGAAAAATACGTTCTAGTGGCAAAGGATTATCCTGGTCTTCTTCAATATCTACTACGAGAAATGTATCTGCTGTACGTGGACCTTCAAACTTCAGGCCTGTAGACTGGCGGATCACAGAGCGAGCACCATCTGCACCAATACAATATTTCGCATTCCATTCTTCTCCATCCGAAGTAATAAGCTTGACACCTTCCTTGGAAGTTTGACAGGATTCAATAGGTGCTCCCCATTTAAATTCTACCCCGGCTTCGATACATGCATTATAAATATGTTTTTCAATTTGATCTTGGTGTAAAGCTGTAAAAGGTGGTAGCTTGTCCGAATTATTCGTATCTGTAACTCCGTAATTTTTCTTGTATACTTCCTTGCCCTTATAAAGAGTTCTCTTTACCGGCCATACTATTCCGTTACGAGCTAGTGTGAAACCAAGTCCAGAGGATGTTTTTTCCAATAGTTCTAAACTATGGTTATGAAGATAAATTGCTCTACTGCCAGGCCTTGGATGCCCGAACGGATCGGCTTCTAGTACTACTGATGAAATCCCCTGTTTTTTTAAAGCGAGAGCTGCCGTCAAACCTACAGGCCCAGCTCCAGCTACAATCACATCTCTATGGTTACTCATTTTTCTCTCCCCTTTACCGACTAATTGTAATCGCTTTCTACTACCAGTGTAATCATAATAAAAACGTTCATCTTACTGTTTTTTCTGCTATGTGGGATGCTATCATTTTTCTTCTTTAGAAAAGCAAAACGATGAAGGTTTTCACTGCGTAGTCAGAGCTTCTTTAATGAAATCCGGCACTGGAACAGCTTTCATCTGATCCTTTTCCACTGTTGTCCATGCTCGCTTTTCATATCCATTGGCAATAACGGAATTACCTTTTATAAATTCATGACGAAGTCTAAGTACCTTCCTATTTATCTCTTCGATAAAGGTAATGACCTGCACCTTGTCATTATGCTTTAATGGAGCTTTAAATGTGCAGGCAGCTTCGAGTAAGGGGAGTTGAATTTTATAATTTTTTTGCAGAGCAGGAGTTGAATAACCAGCTGCTTCAAAAAATTCATGCGTTGCTTCATCCATCCACTTATAAAAGTTAGGATAATACACAATAGTTGCTGCATCGGTGTCGCCCCATCGTACTTTAATATGGTAAGTATTCTTCATGTTTCTCATCCTCTCTCTTGTGTTAACTTGATGTTACCTTTGTTTTTACTATCACTGGTATGTACATTTTCTTTTATACGAAATCATTAAAAAAATTAACACTTCATTTACAAATCCACCAAACTTTTATTCTATTGCCTTTAGCTATTAAGTTTTACTAAACATGATTAACAAAAAGAATCTGTTAAAGGTGTATGTTAACTTTTTATAGTTACTTGTTTGAAATTAAAAGCGCTAAACGCCTTATAAAATCTTGTTAATGAAAATAAAGTGAAGCATGGAGGGTACAAGTGCTTATCTTTTAACGAAAATCAAAACTAAAATGTAACAAAGTCAATAAAAAAACCACCAAAATTAATCTGGTGGTTGATCTTTTGTTAAGGGTGTAATTTTATTTGTCCTTTGCCTCAGGCTTAAGTGAATAGCATACTTTATGCTGTTCAAGAGCCATCGTAACTCTCTCGATTCAAAAGCTAAAATTAAGTAATTCTTTTTTCCGTCTTAAAAAGGAGGGTATTTTAATAATCCTTTACTCTTGAAACAGTGAGCCCATCCCCAAGTGGGATAAGCAGGGACTCTAACGAAGGATGTTCAGCTACTGTTTGATTAAATTGCTTCATTACTTCGGTGTACCGTCTAGGATTCACACTATTATCTGCGACACTACCTCCTGCAAGGACATTATCTGTCACAATATATGCCCCAGGTTCTGCGAGCCTTAGGCTGTAATCTAAATAATTTTTGTAGTTTTCTTTGTCAGCATCAATAAAGAAAAAATCAAATTTTTCATTTTCTTTTACAAGCTGTTCAAGGCTTTTCAACGCTTCCCCTGTCAAATATGTAACCTGGTCTCCAAAGCCGGCTTTAGTAAGGTTACTTTGTGCCAGATTTGCATATTTTTCCTCTAGTTCCAAGGATGTCAACGTTCCTTTTGTCCCAAAACCCCTGGCAAGGCAAATACCACTGTATCCTCCAAGCGCTCCTATTTCTAATACCTTTTTAGCGCCAGACATTGAAATGAGCATTGTAAGAAACTTACCAGAAGTGGCAGAGACAGAAATGTCTGGCATGCCGTTATCTTTTATGGATGCAATCACTTCCTCAAGCAAAGGATCCTCGGTAAGAAATACTGACTCAATATAATCATTCATTCTGTTCATACTAACCATTTCCTTTCCTGCTTTCCCTCTTTTACAGCTAGCTTTCAATCCAAATCATTTGACTACATTCTTTGATTATCATATCAATGGCTTTTCGTTCCCAACTAACTTGATGAATAGACTGAAATTCCGGTGTGAACTCTGTAACAGTTTAAATGTAAACAAAAGTATAAAAAACGTCAACCTAATTGAAAATGATTTTCAACTAATCAAATGTATTTCAATATTATAAGTCTTCCATCCGACTGAGCGTAGTATATGATCATTTGGAAGCTTATCCCTCCCTGTGAACAATATGAACAAAATACCGTTATTGTCTCTTATTTTTCTTAGATACATAATCTATTCTCTCTTTGTACAGGCATGATAAATTGTTATACATATCAGAAACTTCGAAAAAAGTGAATATTCCTTGTATGTGTGAAAGCGTTTTCTTGAAATTTTAGTAAGTTATGAAAGGAGAAAAATCTGCATGTTAAGTATCATAGGATTTGCTACAATAATCACGATCGTAGCCTTACTTCTTAAAGGGAAAGTATCACCAATTATTGCTTTGGTAATGGTTCCGATCATTGGAGCCCTGTTTGCCGGGTTTGGGATAGTTGAAATTGGAGAATTCTTTAGTGAAGGAATTGACAGCGTTATTAACGTCGTTATCATGTTTATTTTTGCTATTCTCTTTTTTGGAATAATGCAAGACGCTGGATTGTTTGACCCTTTTATAAATAAGATGATTGCAATCTCTAAAGGAAATGTTATTGCAGTGGCTGTCGGAACCGTTATCATAGCTGCTGTCGCCCATTTGGACGGTTCAGGAGCCTCTACATTTCTTATTACCATTCCTGCCTTGCTCCCTTTGTACAAACGTCTGAAAATGAGCCCGTACCTCCTTCTCTTATTGGTAGGTACAGCAGCCAGTATTTTAAATATGCTCCCTTGGGCTGGTCCCCTGGGTCGTACGAGTGCTGTACTCGGAATGGATCCTACTGAATTATGGAGACCCCTCATTCCGTTGCAGGGAATTGCTCTTGTGCTGTTGATAGGAATGGCTGTAATTTTAGGAATTCGTGAAAAGCGTCGCATTGCTAAACTTAGTGAAACCGAGTCAGCTCATTTAGAAGCAGCGTCTGCCCAAGAAGCGGCCGACATTAATGAGCCTGCGGAAGAAAAAACAAACGAGTGGGCACGTCCGAAACTAATCTGGTTAAACCTTTTACTTACATTAGGCATGATCGCAGCACTGGTCTGGGGAGAGATTCCAGCAGGTTTTGTCTTTATGATCGCTTTAAGTATTGCTCTGCCGCTTAATTACCCGAAAGTAAGCGACCAGATGGATCGCATAAGAGCACATGCACCAAATGCTCTTCTCATGGCCAGCATTATCCTCGCTGCAGGCTCTTTCCTGGGAATATTAGGCGGAACCGGAATGCTGGATTCAATTGCTGTCGACATGGTAGCTATTTTACCCGCGTTTATCGTTCCTTATCTACATCTTGTCATTGGAGCGTTTGGTGTTCCTTTTGAATTGATTCTAAACACTGATGCCTACTATTTCGCACTCCTTCCAGTAGTGGAACAAATTGTAACAGGTTACGGAGTAGACACTTTTTCTGCTGCTTATGCCATGATTATTGGAAATATCATTGGAACATTTGTAAGTCCTTTTGCCCCTGCCCTGTGGCTTGCTCTCGGGCTTGCCGGCTGTGAAATGGGGAAACATATCAGGTATTCTATATTCTGGGTGTGGGGCTTCAGCCTGGTCTTAATGGCCGCAGCTATCATGATTGGTATCATTTCTATATAAGGAAAAAAACGCCCTGCAAAAGTTGCGGGGCGTTTTTCACTCTCCTTATTTGTTTAGGTTTTAATGTACCTTCTTTCTGGTCTTCCTACCTCCCCATAAATTAACTCCGTTTTTGCGCGATTTGTTACAACCAGATACTCTAAATATCTTCTGGCAGTCGATCGGCTTGTTCCAATATGTTGACCTACTTGCACAGCTGTACATCCATTGTTTCTGCTCTCTTCAAGGACTACATCCACTTTTTCCAAGGTCAAGGGGTCAATTCCTTTGGGAAGCTTTTCGTCTCCACCTTCTCTCTCTTCAGGTGAAGCCTTTATTCCTCTTATCGCATCCAGCTCTTCTTGTGTGATTTCCTGTTTCCTATCAAGTAGTTTCTGCTTTTCAACGTACCGTTCAAAGGCCTGGCTGAGCCGGTTAAAATCAACTGGCTTAATAATGTAATCAAAGATTCCCCCTAGCATTGTCTGTTTAATGGTATCTGCTTCTTTGGCTGCCGTTACCATTATTATTTCAATGCCGGCGTATTGTTTCCTGATCTTCCACATCAATTCCAATCCCTCTACATCAGGTATATATACATCCAATAATATTATATCAGGGAGCACACTTGTTTCTTCCAGATACTCTAGTGTTTCTTTACCGGTGTTTGCAATGCCGGCCACCTGAAATCCTGAGATCTTTTCCACGAACTGTTTATTTATATTGGCTACACGAAAGTCATCCTCAACGATAAAGACATTGTATATGTTCTTCTTAGTTAATGAGTTGCTCATATTGACCACCCTCTGCTTTCAACTCTTTAGGGACTGTAAAAATAAAACAGGCACCACCGAGCTCACTCGTCTCTAGAGATAACTCTCCCCCTGCTTCTTCTAAAATCTGCTGTACTAAGGAGAGGCCTATTCCCCTGTGAGTACCTTCCTTCGTTGTAAATCCTTTCTGAAAAACCTTTTCTATATGCTTTTTTGCAATACCCGGGCCGCTGTCTTCAATTTCAAAAAGAATGTCATGGCCCATATCAGTAAAAAACACATGGATAACAGGGTCATTTTCTCCTTCTAACACAGCATCAAATGCATTTTCAAACAAATTCCCTATCACTGTTACTAATCCGTCTCTTTGTTTTTCTGTAAGCTGTGTTACTAATTCACTGTGTGGATGAATTTCCGTTTTAATACCCAGTTCATGGGCTCGATTTAATTTACCTAATAAAACAGCACTGACATAGGAATCACTGACATTGCGAATGAAGAAATGAATCCATTCTTGCTGCTCTTTACTTTCTTTGTTTATATATTCAACAGCTTTTTTTGTTTGATTCAGCTGAAGAAATCCTGATATTGTATTTAATTTATTTGAAAACTCATGGGTTTGAACCCGCAGTGCTTCTGAATATTGTTTAACGTTTGAAAGCTCTTCAGCCAGCTTTTCCACTTCCGTACGATTTCGGAAGGTTGACACAGCCCCCATTAATTTATTTTCATAGTATATGGGAACTCTGTTAACGATAAACCGCTCTTCATTGACCCACAACTCTTTATTAAATTGTCTCTCTCCCGTTTCCAAAACCTCTGCCAGTTGAGTGTGAGGGATTACGTCCTCTATATATTTTCCAACGACCTTATCACTTTCCACCTGAAGGAGTTTTCCCGCCTGATTATTACACATCGTAACGATGCCCCGTCGGTCTACAGCAATCATCGCTTCGTGAATCGATTGGAATACCGATTCTCTTTCCTGGAAAAGGCGTCCAATTTCTTCTGGTTCAAGACCCAGGATTGACCTTTTCACGTGAAGAGAAATTAAAGTAGCGCCAATGATTCCAATTAGCATAAAGAGAAAAATCCAATACCACGTTTCTGTTACATAGTTTCCGATCGTCATTTCAACGTCGTCAAGTAAAAAACCAACAGAAACGACACCGATTATTTCACCCTCAGCCGTAATGATTGGGGCTTTCCCACGGATCGAGGGGCCTAGAGAGCCTGTTGCTTCAGAAACATAAGACTCACCAGAGTATAGAGCCCGGTCATTATCATCGCCTACCATTGTCTGTCCAATTCGATCTTCATTAGGATGAGAATATCGTTCTCCATCTCTATTTCCAACAACAATGAATTCAGAATCTGTCTGAGTGCGTATGGCCTCTGCAATCGGTTGAATCACTTCAGAAGGAGAAGATGATGAGAACGCTTCCTGTACTTCTGGTATTTCTGCCACAGATTGAGCCACACTCAGCGCTCGAATGCCAATTTGCTCTGACACCGTATCTGAGTGTTTTGCATTTGTGTAAAATCCTAGGATAACCAGCATGAAGATAATCAAGGAGCAGATTAATATGATCATTTTCTTTAATAAAGTAAACCGGTAGACAGGGATTCTATTAGAAAAAGGCATTCTATTATTTACCTGGTGCATAACCTGATCCTTTCTTATTCTAATAAGGCTCCGAGATTTATTTTACTACATTTTGCTGTTAGAAGAGTGATGTTCTTGTACAGTTATTTGCTATGACCCAAAATAAAAAGACCTACGCCGCTGTCACAGCACCTCAGGTCTATAAAACAAATCCTTGCTTATGTTATTTCCTTTTCTAATCTTCCTGTGAAATAAACCCAGCTGCCTGTGTTCCGCTTTTTCCATTGATTTTGGTAAAGAAGGATTATTTATGCAAGTTCCCGCTAAATAACTCAACTTGTATAGTCTCACCGTCTTCATTCGTGTATTCGTAATCAACGGATGCAAACCTATCCTCTCTTGCACTCCCCGCATCAATAACAACAGAAAAACCAGTTATCTTTGGAAGAGTAGAAGGATCCATGTATCGTTTAAAGGCAAACACAAAAGACGCTATTGCACTTTTTTTGCGCTCAACATACCACCATTCATCTCCAAGTGGGTAAAACTTTGGACGGTGTTTTTCAAAAAAGCGAAGGATAGTCTTTTCCATAATAATCCCTCCTTATTGTGTTGAATAAGGGCCTTATCAGATGAAAGAATTGATTTCATCGTGTGTTTTTAATCTTAGAGTAAGAGAAAAATTTGTTTGTAAAACAGAGGAAGTTGCTTACGGGCCTTCAAGAACCTGATTAGCGGCTGGATAATAATTCGCAGTATAGACTTTTCTCTTTTTGTCCTGATGTATGATTTCAATTTGATAATCGTTTCCACCCATTTCAATACTGTAACGAGGATATTCTGGAAGAGGATCGAGAGTCATAAACTCGATTTGTCCGGGGATCAGCTTTCCTTTGCCTAAGGGGTAGGTGACACTCATTGCTTTCTGCATTCTTGGACGAACTCTGCGTGGTTTTGTTCTCCGCACCACTTGTACTTCATATAATAACTCTCCATTCTTAAAGAGATTGATCACATCTTTACCTCCTTCCGTTTCTTCCATTATAAGGTTTATATGAAAATAATTACAAGTTGTGAGATGATAAATAGATAAGCATTCACAGAAGCAAGAAAAAGTGGAAAGCTGGATACATAAATGCCCTCTTCACGCCTGGTTATTTTCTTTTTCTGCATTGCACCAATGAGTGAGAAAGCGGGAATACACTTTTGTCACTTCTTTCATGCTTCTCAGATCCACCCACTCATTACTACCATGCATATTGCCCCCGGCAGGACCGTAACATGTAGCCGGAATTCCAAAATATAAATTAAAAAACCTTATATCCGTTGTACAAGTAATAGAGGTTGTTTCAAAAGGTGTGTGGGAAGTCTCTTCATGGCTTTTTCTTAACACTTCAAACAATTCCGATGATTGATCGAGTGAGACACCATCAGCGTGGAAGCCGTAAAAGGTTATCTCCGGTGGATTTTTTTTCAGCCAGCTGTCTTTTACGGCGGCTTTCAGCAGCCATTTCTTAACTTCTTTTTTAATATCAGCCGGGTTTTCATCAGGGTAAAAACCTACCCTGGCTTCTAATACACATTCAGAGGGCACACTTGAAGGCCAGTCACCTGAATGAAATGTTCCGACGTTAACATTCAAGGGATGAGGATGATCCTTATAATCTTTATGTTTACGTCGATTATTTATATAGTTTCTGTATGTTTCAAGTGCTTTGATCATTATATATCCCTTTTCGATGGCATTCACAGCCTGGTAGGCTCGTTCGGTATGAGCACCTGAACCTTTTACTTTTACTCGAAGCCAAATTACTCCAATTTGTGAAATAACAGCTTTTTGAGCAAAGGGTTCCGGAATAAGAGCTCCGTCTGCCTTGTATCCTCTCATTAAGGCTGCCAGTGCCCCATTTCCTGTGCACTCCTCTTCTATTACCGTTTGAAAACTCAGGTCTGCTCCAAGCTCATAACCCGCTTCTTTTACCGCTCTGTAGGCAAAGATCATAGCAGCAATTCCTGATTTCATATCCTGTATTCCCCGGCCATACATTTTGTCACCGACAATGGTTGCTCCCCACGGATCGTAATCCCAGGCTGAAGAAGGCTCAGGACTGACTACGTCTACATGTCCTTGAAGTATTAAACTTTTCCCTGTCTTCTTCCCTTTTCCTTTTTTGCTGCCTATCACTACCGGCCGCCCTTCATAAGACCACTCCGGCACAGAAAAAGCAGGATGAACAGAAAGCTCCTTAACGTCAGGGACAAATGAATCCACTTCAAGCTTCAGTTCATTTTTAAAATAATTGGCGAAAAATGATTGCAAGGCTCCTTCATTCCCTAAAGTGCTTGGAAAACGGCCTATATGCTGAAGAAATCTGACCTCCTCTTCCCATAGATCATCAACCTTCTCATAGATCTCTTGCATCATCTTATTTTTACCGTGATTCACTAAATCTCCTCCTTTATCTATAAGACTGGCAGAAGAAACTTTTTCATGCTTGTCACCTATTATCTTCTAAAAAAATCCTCCCCACTCTGTCCCTTGCTTTCATAGAGGGGATTCTTGTTTCTATCAAAGGACAAATATGATAGAGTAACACTAGCTTTTTTAATGAAATGTAATTGCTCCCAGGTGATCCCAGGGTTTTTACACTGCTATCATTTTCTTCTTACTAAATATCATACTTTTGCACTTTTATATGTATGCTTGGGTGTTGTGTTTTTATTTCAAACCTTCCCCACTCACCCTTCAATTTGTGAGTTTCTGCCTAAATACTTTGAAAGGAGGAACAGTAAGATGGAAACAACCTCGAGCCAAAAAGGCCTTGCTGTTATGGCCGTAATTTTAAGTGTACTCTCTCTTATTATTCCAGTGGTGTTTGCAGTTATTTCAGCTGTTCTTGCCCTTTTTATTACTGGGAAAATTAATGACCCTGCTCAGTACAACTTAAAAATTATTGCGAGATGTCTTGCTGCCTTGGGATTGATTATTAGTGCTATATACTTCTTTTTAACTTTTATGTAAATAGAAGATAAAATAGGCAGAGTATTGACTATGAAAAAAAGAACGTCCCTTACCACGGGAACGTTTTCCTCATACAAACTACTTAATTATTTTTGTTTGCGGGCTTTTTTCAAAAGATTTTCACTAAATAGTATAGAAATACTGTACAATCCAGCCAAACCGACAACCGCATACACTATGCGGGATAGAATAGCTTCCTGGCCGCCAAATATGGCAGCTACAAGATCAAATCCAAAGAATCCAACAAGTCCCCAATTGACTGCAATAATGATGATCAGCACTAAGGCTGTTTTTTGTCCTGCACCCATTTTATGACCTCCTTTGGTTTGAAGCTACTAGTTTATAAAATCAAGGAGTATCCAGCTCCTTGGTTTTACTTAAACTAGGTCGCAAATTAAGAATAAGGTCCCATTGACGCTTCAAATCTCTAGAACCAGCCCCCCTTACACAAGCCTGCTCCCTTTTCTATTAGGCCATCATCCTTCCAACCTCCTTATACCATTACCTCCTGTCGATCAAGCTCAAATCATGACATTTGTATGATTTAAGACTATGGCACTCCTTGCTTCCTATGACTTATATCATCATTTCCCCTATATCATGTCTCCCCACATAAGGAGTGAAATGAGTACAGCTTTTGCTTCTTTTTTAGAGTAGGTTCAGATTATGCAGACCACTCTCCAAATACCTTGCTAGTAAAAAAATAAAGCCGCCCTGAATCAGGCAGCTCTATCAAATGATTTATCTCCATGAGGCAAAAATGGCAAGCAAAGTTTTTTGTATTTTTTTAGATAAAATAAGGTAGAAGCAAGAAGAACAGCTCCCATCACTATAGAAAGCCTCCAGACACTTTCTACTAACAGCGGAGTAGAATCCATAAAGATAGACGCTCGAAACCCCAGTACTGAATAGGTCATGGGAAGCCAACCGTGAAGACTCTGCAAGGGAGAGGCAAGCAGTTCAACCGGGAAGCTCCCTGCGCTTCCGCCAAGCTGAAGAATCAGGAGAATGATAGCTATAAAACGACCTGGGTTATCCAGTATACCCACGAGACAAAAGACGATCGAAACAAATACAATACTTGTAAAAAGGCTAAATAAAATAAACCCAGCAGTATTTTCAACAGACAGGCCAATAATAAAAAGCAAGAATACAGCCACTAGCATAGATTGTAAAATACCGACTGTTACAGCAACTCCAAACTTCCCGCGAAACCACTGCCACCCATTTTCATGAGAAGCCAGCGGGGTACGAAAAGGGTAAATAATAGAAAGTGTGAGACCGCCCACATACAGGCCAATAGACAAAAAGTAAGGAGTGAGACCTTCTCCATAAGAATAATCAGCAGCTGGAGAGGGGCTTTTTGACTGGACAGGATTTGCCACCATTTTTTCCTGGTTTTCAGAAGGTGTATAATCCATCAACATGTCACTTAAATTTGTTAAGCTGGCATTTAAATCTTCAGATCCATCACGTAACTCATGGAGACCCTCTGCGAGTTCAAAGCCACTCTCTTCTGCCTCCCCAAGTCCGTTCGATAGCTCTGTTGAACCTGTCTCAAGAGCCTGTAAACCATTGTTTAAAGCCTTTATTCCTTCATACGCTTCTTCTTCCGCTACAACAACCCCTTCATAAAAGGATTCAATATCTGACAACCCATGGTGGACATCATATAGTACTTCCAGCACTGAATCATTCATGACCTCCAATTCTTCTTCCATCTGTCCTTCATTTAAACTGTGGGGCAGTGAAGATTGAGCTGATTGAATAACTCCCTGGATATCTTCAAGATATAAAATCAGTTCGTCACTCATTTGCTGGATTTCATTATTAACATGACTGATCGTATTACGGTACTCAGCAGCATCCTCTTCAAGTGAAGCTAATACTTGATTTACTTCTTTCTGTTTTGCCCCCATGCCTTCATCAATCTCATGCACCTGATTCTGTAGCGATTGGAACGCCTGCTGTATTTCCTCTCCCTCATGTTCAGGTAAAAGCATGGTAATATTGTTGTACCATGCTTTTAATTCCTCGCTTTCTCTCCATTCCGGGTACTCCTCATCCAGGAGAGATGGTAACTCTTTCAGCAGATAATGAATATCCTCCAGTGCATTCAGTGGGTCCTCCATCTTTCCTTCAATCTTTTTAGTATACTCCTCCCATTCTAGTAGTGCTGTCGAGATTTCATCAATTGAGGAAGTAAGACTGGACGCATGACCTTCCACGGTATAAAGTACCTTATCTATCTCCTCATAAATCTCCTCTGTCCTTTGCTGAACCTCGCTTGCCTTTACAGTGATATCATGAATAGAGTCATCTGCCTGTGCAAGGAGCCCATGGATCTCCCCCAGATGATTGTTTACCTTTTCAAAGGAGTCACCTATTTCTTCAGCATCTGAGTCTTCAAGCAGAACAATACCTTTTTCTGTTTTCTCTGCTGCTAATTCAAATACTTCCTTTATTTCTTTTCCTTCCTCTGTTTCATGGAGGTAGTAATGCACCTCCTCTGCTCCAGCCAGAAGCTGATTACTTCCCGAAGCTGCTTCATAAACTCCCTTATCGACCTCTTCTGAACCTTTCGTCAAAGAAACCAGGCCCTCATTTAGTAATCTTATATTTTCTTCGGCTTTTTGGTTCCCTTCCGCAACATCAAGTGATCCTTTTTGTAAGGCAGAAACAGCTTGAGTAAGCTCACTAAAAGCATCGTTTGCAATTTCAACATAGGCTGCTGTTAAGGCTCTAGACAATTCCTGCTCAATTTCTTCAATAGCAGTTTCGGCAATTTGAGAAGATACATAGTTATAATCTTCATTAATATCATAATAAATGTTTGCCTGGGCTGGGTATGTTTCTGTAACCGAGCCAATTTCTTCAGAAAATGTTTTCGGTATTTCCACGTAAAAATAATAGGAATGGTCTTTTAATCCTCTTTGAGCCTCTTCCTTTGATACAAAGTCAAAGGCAAGAGAAGGATCCTTGGATAATTCTTTAACGAAATCATTCCCAGCTTCTATTTTTTCTCCGTTAACCTCCGCCCCTGTGTCCTCATTAACAACAGCTACAGGTAAATTTTCTAATTGACCATATGGATCCCAAAACGACCAAATGAGAAGCCCTCCATATAACAAAGGCATTAGAATAATGCCAATGATTGCAATGAACAATTTCTTAGATGTAATGATGCCTTTGAGTTCTCCAGTGTACCCTTTCATAATTCCCCACTCCATTTTTGACCATTTCATTCAAGTGGTCATTTTTAGTCTAAAAAAATTTCACTTCGTTTTCTTGTCCAAAGAAAGGAAAAGCAACAGGAAGAAATCTTAATGCCCTATTGCTTTGATGATAGACTTTGTGATCTGTTCTTACTTAAAATGCCTCTTGTTAAATGTTTGTTAAAAAACCGTACAATTTCATCTTTTCCTAATGGCTCATAAATTTCAGAGTATTCCACAGTCACAGCCATATACAGCTTGTAAATTACAAACGCCGTGATGTGAGGATCATCTACATTGATCTTTCCATTGTTTTTCGCTGTTTCAAGCAGCCTTTGAATACACTCAATAATGAATTCCTCCACTTTTTCCAAAGCCTGTTTCGCATTTGCTGAACCAATCGTTGAAACTTCCTGGCTTAGCTTCAACAGCAGCTGATGCTGTTTTCTAAAGGTAAGAATTTCATATAGTGCAACAGAAATGTTCTCCTCTACTTCCTTCTCAGGGTCAATGGAATTATCAAATACATGCTGAATTTCTTGCAGTATTTGTTCGAGCACGGCTTCAAACAAGCTTTCCTTACTTTCAAATGAAGTGTAAACTGTTCCTTTTCCTATGTTAGCCAACTTAGCCACTTGATCTATTGTCGTTTTCTTGTAACCAAACATGGAAAAAGAGGAAGCAGCAGCTTTCACAATCATCTCTCTTTTGTTTTGTAGCATAAGCACAGACTCCTCTTAACTGACCAGTTTTCTGTTTCAGTCACTTTTTTAGTTTATCCAAGTTCCTAGTCAAAAGCAACTTCTTTTTTGTCAATACCTACGATTTTAAATTATGATATATGGTTTATTTGCTCAAAATAAGGGGAATTTAATTCATGATTTCTAAAAACAGTTCTTGCTCCGCTCAGCCTGTATTCCTCTTATCCTAATAAACCTTGTCAATTCCGGGTGATTTTGGAAGAATGGTTGTCTACTATATTAGGAAAGGTTGATCAGATGGAAAATTTATTCAGGAATGATACGTGGCTTGGAGAGCTTGTAGGGCTGGGAAACGATCTCCTTTGGACTTACATACTTATAGCCCTTCTTCTAATTCTAGGTTTTTATTTTACCTTTGCCACAAAATTTGTTCAGTTTCGTTTACTAGGTGAAATGTTTCGCCAACTCTTTAAAGGAACAGACCGTACAGCGTTCAAAGAACGCAAAGGAACCACGCCATTTCAGGCATTTGCCATAAGCACGGCTGCAAGGGTAGGTACAGGAAACCTGGCCGGGGTAGCTGTTGCCATTTCATTAGGTGGGCCAGGGGCTATCTTTTGGATGTGGCTCATCGCCTTAATTGGTGCTGCTACAGGATTTATTGAAAGTACGTTGGCTCAGATTTATAAAGTAAAAGACAAAGACGGATTTCGCGGCGGGCCGGCTTATTACATGGAAAAGGCCTTGGGAGCAAGATGGCTTGGTCTATTTTTTGCCGTTTTAATTACTCTTTGCTTTGGGCTTATTTTTAACGCCGTTCAAACACATACGATTACAGATGCTTTTGTCGGCGCCTATGGGATTAGTCCTGTATGGGTTGGAATGATCGTCGCCCTCTTAATTGGTATCATAATTTTTGGCGGGATCAGGCGGATTGCAGTTGTCGCAGAAGTGATTGTTCCTGTATTCGCCATCGCTTATATTCTTGTTTCGTTAATCATTATGATCATTAATATTACTGAGCTTCCTGCTGTATTTTCCTTGATCTTCAGCAATGCTTTCGGTCTTCAGGAAGTTGTCGGAGGTGGTTTGGGAGCAGCTATTATGAACGGAGTACAGCGCGGCCTTTTCTCTAATGAAGCCGGGATGGGAAGTGCGCCAAACGCTGCAGCTACCGTTTATGTTTCTCACCCAGTCAAACAAGGACTCATTCAGTCTCTCAGTGTATTAATTGATACTCTCGTTATTTGCAGTGCTACTGCTTTCCTTATTCTCCTTACTGATATCTATACTGTGGGCGAAATGGAAGGCATACAGCTGACACAAGCAGCCATGACAGCACACATTGGGGATTGGGCTTCACTGTTTGTCACAATAGCAATCTTTTTCTTTGCTTTTAGTTCACTGCTTGGTAACTACTACTACGGAGAAACAAACGTGGAGTTTATATCAGAAAAGCCGATTTATCTTCTTCTTTTCCGAATTGCGTTTCTTATTATGGTTATGGTCGGTGCGATGAGTGAATTAGAATTAATCTGGTCCATGGCTGATTTATTTATGGGAATGATGGCTACTGTTAACCTTATTGCCATCGCTATCCTGGGAAGAATTGCTTTTAAAGCACTGAAAGATTACCAAACCCAGCGAGACCAGGGAGATGATCCTGTCTTTTACCGAAACAGCATTGAAGGGCTTAAAAATATTGAAAGCTGGGATAACAAACCGGAAAAAAACACATCAAATAAATAATTGTAAAACTGCTTCTTTGCGGAAGCAGTTTTTATTTTGTTCACTGATAATACAAATAAAACACCGGCGCGATTGCCGGTGTCCCCTCAGGTCCTATGAATTATTATAAACCTGCATAATCTCATCTTTCGCAATATCCTCATTTGCCACTTCGATCTCCCGGTGTGCATCGACTGAACCCCCGGTTATCTCTTCTGTGCGAGTAAAAGGCTGATTACTGCTTGATCCGGTTCTTACTCCAATTTCCCCCTTTGCATCTGCCTGGGTTGGAAGCTTAAACTTCTTCTTGGCTTTTTTCACTTTTTTCACCTCCTCTTTTTAGCTTTCACGATTTTCCTCTATCATCACCACCCAGTTATTTCCTATTATAGCTCCATTATGTATATACGCCTTCTCAAATGCCTATCCTGACAGCAAAAGCATTATTCATTCCTGTTTTGAAAGGAGTATTAAGGATGAAAGCTGATAAAGGACTATTTACAAATGAGGAAATACACGCTTTGCAAACCATACAAAAACAAAAAGAAAACGCCAGAAGCATGGTAGAACTCTACTCTCTAGAAGAAAAAGAATGGGATATTTACCACACTGCATTGCGGGAAAGGAAGAGAAGTATATGAAATTTAGACCATTTGATCATTTAAGTCATTCAGATATTTCCACGATAATGAAGCTTAGGGAAAAAGTAAATACTTCTTGTACCCTCCAAGAGAAAAACAAATATGAAGGAGATATTGCTGCTTTGATGCAGAAAAGCTGGATGCATTTCAAAAATCTCCACTTAACCAAAAGATAACCTTAAAGGATATAGTTTTTGTATATATTCACTTCTGCGTCAAAAGTATAATTCCACACCTTCTGCTAAATATATGAAGTAATATGATCTATCTTATTACTTGGCAGGAGGGTATTTTTATGGCTATGACGGCTGCAGAAAAATTAATCAAAGCTCACCTTGTTTCAGGTACGATGAAAGCAGGAGAGGAAATTGGCCTGAAAATCGACCAGACACTCACACAGGATGCAACCGGTACAATGGTCATGCTTGAATTAGAAGCAATGAATCTGGACCGGGCACAAACCGAAGCTTCCGCTCAATATGTTGACCATAACGTAATCCAAGAAGACAGTAAAAACCCTGATGATCATTTATTTTTAGAAAGCGCCGCTCGCAGATTCGGTCTTTATTTCAGCCGGCCTGGCAATGGGATCAGTCACCCTGTTCACATGCAGCGGCTTGCAAAACCGGGAAAAACACTCTTGGGCTCAGACAGCCATACTTGTGCAAACGGCTCCATGGGCATGCTTGCTATGGGAGCTGGCGGAATTGATGTGGCAATGGCCATTGCCGGGGAACCTTTCTATTTAAAGATGCCTTTAATTTGGGGGATTGAAGTAACTGGAGAACTTAGAGACTGGGTCAGTGCCAAAGATGTGATCCTTGAACTGCTGCGCCGCCATGATGTGAAAGGGGGAGTCGGGAAAATCATTGAGTTTCACGGTTCCGGCTTAAAGAATTTAACAGCAATGGATCGCCATGTTATTGCAAACATGGGGGCTGAGCTTGGTGCCACCTCCACCGTTTTCCCTTCGGATCAAGAAATTAAGCGTTACTTAAAGACACAAAACAGACAGGGCGATTGGGTTGAATTATCAGCAGATTCAAAAGCAAACTATGACATTCACGAGAAGATAAATTTGTCTGAGATTGAACCATTGATCGCTAAGCCCTCAAGCCCGGGGAAAGTGGTGCCTGTCAGCGATATCGCTGGAGAACCGATTTACCAATCCTATATTGGCTCCTCTGCAAATCCGGGTTACCGGGACTTTGCAGTGGTTGCTGAAATTGTGAAAGACAAACAAATCGCTAGAGGGGTTTCCTTTGATATTAATCCTTCTTCCCGGCAAATATTAACCGACCTTGTTAATGAGGGGCACATTGCAAGTTTATTATCAGCTGGAGCCCGCCTTCATCAAGCTGGCTGTAATGGCTGTATAGGCATGGGCCAAGCACCAGCCACAGGACGCAACAGCCTAAGAACAACACCGAGGAATTTTCCTGGCCGTTCAGGAACACGTGAGGACAGTGTCTTTTTATGCAGTCCTGAAACAGCTGCAGCCTCAGCCTTAAAAGGAGAGATTACTGATCCGAGGACACTGGAAGAAAAATATCCCAAAATCAAAGAACCTCGACACCCTTCTCAAGACGCGGGACTTCAAGAACCTATTCCTATTGAAGAAGCAAGAGAAGTTGAGCTTCACAAAGGCCCTAACATTGCCTCCATTCCTGAAATGGATCCGATGCCAGATGAGCTGGTACTCCCCGTTTTGTTAAAAATGGGAGACAATATTTCTACTGATGAAATATTGGCTGGAGGTGCACGAGTTCTCCCTTATCGAAGCAATCTTCCTGAAATCAGCAAATTTACATTTGAGATTGTAGATGATACCTATTATAACCGGGCTAAGGGAGTAAAACCTCAAGGAGGACACATGATCATTGGGGGATTTAATTATGGGCAAGGGTCAAGCCGGGAACATGCTGCTCTCGCCCCAAGGTATCTTGGCATGCGTGTTGCCTTAGTGAAAGACTTTGCCAGAATCCACTGGCAAAACCTTGTAAATTTTGGTATTTTACCGTTGACCTTTGTTCATGAAGAGGACCACAACAATATTGAACAAGGTGATGTCATTCGCTTTTCCAATATCATTGATTCCCTGAAAAATAACAAGCCTCTCTATGGCGTGATTGAAGGACAAAATAAAAAAATAGAAGTAAAACATGCCCTATCTCCTCGCCAAATTGAAATTATACTCCAAGGCGGTCTTATTAACTGGGTGAAGGAAAGAGCAAAAGTAAAAATGAAAGAAGTTACCACCTAAACACAAAAAGCGTTGGATTCTTAAAAAGAAATGAGTGAAAAGGAGCTGACCTTAATGAACAGAGACAGTATTTGCAAAGCCTGCGATGGATCCGGCCTTCTTATGGATGATGAAGAATGGCAATACCATTGTACCGTGTGTGGAGGAGATGGGGTATTCAGCATGGATGAGACCCCCGAACCAGACAAGCCATTTTCAGTCGATGAAATGAATAGAACGTTAGAGTAGAGAAAAGACACGAGCCCCCAGCTTCTAAGAGGGGGCTCTTTTGTTTGCTGGTTTCCGTTTTTTTACTTTTTAATAAAACCAGGTCAGCCAAGTGCGTCTCATATCACCTGCCGAAGCCCTTACCCCTGGTTCTTGTTGTGATCACCCTGGGGTAGCAGCCAGATACAAGGGTATAATGTTTTCTCTATAGCCATTACATTGTTGAAAACCCAAAAAAGCACCCACAACATGGGTGCTTTTACTGCCTGGCAGCGTCCTACTTTCACAGGGAGTTGCCCCCCAATTATCATCGGCGCTGAAGAGCTTAACTTCC